>NZ_BOMG01000120.1 GCF_016862075.1 Actinoplanes couchii
CACAGGATCGCATAGGAAAACCGAGACGCTGCTCGCCCAGCGCTGGACACCACCGTTGAACGGCACCCTGGACGGCGCCATGACCGCCTACATGCGCATCGGTGACGAGTTCGGTGCCGAAGCCACCCTCATGGGCCGGGGCACCATCGCCGCAGACTTCACCGGCAAACAGTTTCCCGCCGACGGATTGGTGCCCACGCCGTCGCCGGTGACCCACGTGGCACCCCAGCAGTCCGGATTCCGCACGGTGGTCTTCGACGCCAAGGGCAAAACCTGGTACGACGACGCCAAACTCGCCGGCAACGAGGTGATCAGCGTCCTCGGCACCCGGGTCTCCGAGGAGTACCTGCAGCATCTGCGTGAGCGCGGCGTCTCCTACCTGTTCGCCGGCGAAGACGGCCGCGACCTGGCCGCGGCCCTCGGCATCCTGGGCGACACCTTCGGCATGTCCACCGTCCTGCTACAGGGCGGCGGCGTCATCAACGGCGCGTTCCTCGCCGCCGGGCTCATCGACGAGATCAGCGTGCTGCTGCACCCCGGCATCGACGGACTCGCCGGCGCCCCCGCGATCTTCGAAGCCACCGGCAGCCCGGACTTCCTGCCCGCCGACGGACAACAACTCGAACTGAAGACCAGCACGACCCTGGAAGACGGCCTCGTCTGGATCCACTACGCCGTCCACCACGACACCCCCGAAAACGCGGACAGCCCGAGCTGAACTCAGCCAGAGGCTCCAACGCAAGGACGACGTCGGCCTCACCCCAACGCCGCCGGACCAACCAGCCTCCCACCGGTACGGCGGCGTCGACCTTCCTGACACCGTGGTGTCAAACCTCGCGGAAACAGAATCCGCCATCGATGAACCGGAGGTGTCCGTACTCACGGCGATGGCCACAGAATCCTGTTCACACGCACGAAGCCAGGTGCTGGGTAAGCACAGACAGGGTCAGTGGGGCGTCCAGGTCGTGATCCGATTGTCCTAACGCGCCGCCTGCATGACCGGGACGATCGTGGTGAGCGCCTGCCGCATGTTCTCCGGGCTGGTCGCCGCGAGGGTGTCGACCTCGGGTTCCCACGGGTGTTCGAGGATGCCGGCCACGGCGCGGGCGATGTCGGTGTTGTCCAGGCGGTCGATCAGGTGCAGGGCCATGTCGATGCCGGCGGTGATGCCCGCGCTGGTCACGACCTCACCGGCGTCGACCCAGCGGCGGTCCCGGACGACCTCGACCCGCGGGTGCTGTTTCTCCAGCTCGTCCAGGACCAGCCAGTGCGAGGTGGCGGGACGCCCGTCCAGGAGCCCGGCGGCGGCGTACACCATCGCACCGTTGCAGACCGAGGTCATCATCGTGCCCTGCGCGGCCAGGGCCCGCATCCGGTCCAGGTGGGCCCGGTCGGTGTGCAGGGTGTCGATGCCCTGACCGCCGGGATGAACGATCAGGTCGGGGCGGGGCTCGTCGTCGATCCCGCCGTCCGGGGTCACGGTCAGACCCAGTGAGCAGCGTACGGGCGCCCCGTCGAGGCTGGCCGTCCGGACGCGCACGTTCCGGGTCGTCACCATCTGCCAGCTCCGCAGCGTCTCCCACGGGCCGGTGAAGTCGAGTTCCTCAACGCCGTCGAAGAGCAACACGGTGATACGGAAGGGCTGCGTGTCAGTCATGCCTTCATCCTTCGCGGCCTGCTGCGCGACGGCGAGTAGCAGGAATGCCCATGGTCGATAGGATTCCGCCATGGCCGGTTCGTCTCGTCATCGTGTCGCCGTGCTCGCCCTCGACCAGGTGCAGCCGATGGAACTCGGCATGCCGTTCCAGACCTTCGGCATGCACGAGCGTCGTTACGAGGTGATCCTGTGCGGGCGTACGGCCGGGCCGGTCGAGACGATCAGCGGCTGGCCGGTCGTCACACCGCACGGCCTCGACCAGGTGGTCACGGCGGACACGGTGATCGTGCCGGCCTACGGCGGTTTCCAGCAGGACACCCCACCGGACGCCACCGACGACGTCGCCGACGCCCTGCGTGAAGCGCATGCGCGGGGCGCGCGGATCGCCACCATCTGCACCGGCGCGTTCGCCCTGGCCACGACCGGCCTGCTCGACGGGAAACGCGCGACCACTCACTGGCTGTTCACCGACGAACTGGCCCGCCGGCACCCCCGTATCGAGGTCGACCCCGGTGTGCTCTACGTCGACACCGGATCGCTGATCACCTCGGCCGGGGTGGCCAGCGGCATCGACCTCTGCCTGCACCTGCTACGCCGTGACTGCGGGGCGGCCACCGCCACCGCGGTCGCCCGGGGCATCGTGGCCGCGCCACACCGCGACGGCGGCCAGGCCCAGTACGTCACCCACCCGGCCGCGCCCCCGGACCGCAGCGAACTGAGCGCGACCCTGGAATGGGCCCTGCACCGCCTCGACGCTCCGCTAACCGTCGCCGACCTGGCCGCGCACGCAGCGGTGTCCGAACGCACCTTCGCCCGGACGTTCACCGCGCAGCTCGGGGTCAGCCCGATCCGGTGGCTCACCGCCGCCCGCATCAGCCGAGCCCGCGAACTGCTCGAAACGACCGACGCCAGCGTCGACCACATCGGCCGGGCCTGCGGGCTCGGCACCCCGGCCAACTTCCGCCACCACTTCCGCCAGGCCACCGGCACCACACCAACCGACTACCGCCGTACGTTCTCGGCGCGCTGAAAGCGGCCCGCTGCGCGGTGAGTGTCGTCAGGCGGACAGGCAGGACCACACGCGCGGCGGTTTCGATCCGCGGGAGCATCCGCTGAGTCTGCTGGCACTCGGCGGTCCCGGCTGGGCCGGCTACTGCATCGTGTCCGGAGTGGCGGTCGTGGTGTCGTTCCTGGGGGGCGCCGCCGACGAGGGCCTGCCGGGTTCGACGCTGCGGATGCGGTCCACTCCCCCCATGCCGAACTGCTGACACCTGTCTGGTTCGCCGAGTACCCGGCGACGCCGGAGCAGCCGCCTGCCGACGACCTGGACGGGTACTGCGGCTGGCGGTGCGGGAGAATGCGCGGGTGCTGTCCGATGAACTCGATCATGTGCCTTATCCGGACCGGATCCCCGCGCTGCTGAACCTGTTGCGGGAGCGGGACGACCCGGCCGGGCGGATCGCCGAGATGGCGGCGGGCGGCCCCTACGACCGATATCTGGCGGTGGTCGCGGCGGCCGCGTCCGGGCTCCGGCACGTCGTGGTCGAGGCACTGCACGACCCCGATTTTTCGGTACGGTCGGAGGCCGTCCGGCAGGCGATGCGGCAGGGCTGGGCGGATGCCGGTGAGCTGCTCGCGGACGCGCCACCGGTGTTGCGCCGGCTGATCGTGCGGGAGCTGCGACGGCGGCCCGGTTCGGGCGACCCGCTGATCGACATGATCCGCGAGCGCCACGGGGATCAGGAGGCGGCGGCGCTGCTCCCGGCGTGCACCGCGGACACGGTGGCGCGCTTGCTGCCGTACGTGAAAGGGTCCTGGAAGGCTCTGGCCCGGCGGCACAGCACTGTGGTCCTGACCTGGGCGGACGACCGTCTGACGGCCGGTGACGACTGGTCCCGGGTGCTGGACGCGGTCCAGGCGTGTACCGCCGCCAAGCCGGAGATGGTGCTCGACCTGCTGGAACGACACGCTCCCGAGGTCCTTCCGGACGTCGACACCGAGCCGCTGGCGAGACGGTCCCCGGATCGGCTGGCGGCGCTGCTGATCGCTCGTGGCAAGGACGGGACCAGTTTCAACCAGTGTGGCCTGCACGTACTGCGGCATCTGATGGGGTTGGGCACGGACCGGCTGGCGGGGCTGCACGTGCTGAACTTCGAGTTCCTGGAACTGTTGGCACCGCAGCGCCGCGCCGAGGTCTACGCGGCCGCACCCGGCAAGGACATCCCCTGGGAGGGGCATGTCGAGCTGCTGCCCGAGCCGCTGCGGACCCGGGAGGTTCGCCGGGTGCTGGCCCTGGTCGCCGCGGACGAGCAGGCCACCCGGTTGTGGCGCCGGTACCGTCCGGCCGCCGAGGTCCTGCCGGAGATCGCCGAGCAGGCACGTGACCGGGATCCGTCCACCCGCGGCGACGCGTACGCCGCGATGATCCGGGTGGCGGTCCGCGAGCCGGCCGCGCTCCCGGACGTGATGGACCGGCTCCTGCGGGCCCGCAACGAGCGCGAGAAGGTCCGCGGGCAGATGCTGGGCGAGCTGAAAGCGCTGATCCCGCACCTCACCCCGGAGGTCGTGCCCACGCTGACCGCGATCACCGACGCGGCGATCGAGGCCCCGGACGTCTCGATCCGCTATCGGGACACACTTCCTGAGCTGGCCTGGCAGGCCCTGGCCATGGTGCGTGGCCGGGACCTGACCGGCTGGGCACTCGGCATGATCGCCCGGGTGCCCATCCCGTGGTACCTGGAGACCCCGCTGCGCACCGGGCAGGAACACCTGGTCACCGCGGCCCTGTCCACCCGGATCAGCGCCGACGTGCAGGAGCTGTTCGCCCTCGTGGGGCTGCTGGAGACCCGGGCCCGGCACGTCCCGGAGATCCAGGAGCTGCTGCGCCGGGCCACCACGCCGACCACCGCGGCCGACGTGCGGGAGCGGGCCGCCACGATGTGGCTCGATGATCCGGCGACCCGCGCCGAACGGGCCGCCGCACTGGTCCGCGCCGATCCGGCGGCCGCGCTGCTCGCCCCGGTGTGGCGTGAGATCACCGGGTACAGCACCACCCTGCTCGACCCGTCACTGGCCGGGCCGCCGACACACGTCCGCCGTTGGACACCCCGGCAGCAGCGCGCCTACGCCGAGACGGTCGCCGCGGTGGCCGCCGACGACGAGCGGACGCAGCGGGCCCGTACGGCGGCAGTGAAGCATCTGGCCCGGGTGCCGGTGACCGGCCGGGAGCTGCTCACCCGGTTCCTGGACGGGCCGGAGGTGCCGCTGGTGGAGGCCGCGCTGACCGCGCTGTCCTGGACCGACCGGCCCGGCGAGGCACTGCCGGTGCTGCTCGGGCACGCCGGCGGCGACCGGGCGCGGGTAGCTCTACCCGCCGCCGCCCGGGCGGCGCGTTTTGTCGGGGCCGCCGACCTGCCGGACCTGCTGCGCGGCGTGCTGTTCGACCCGGCGGCCAAGGTGACCAGCCGGAAGGCGGCGGTACGGCTGCTCGCCCGGTACGGCCCGCCGGAGTTCCCGCGGACACTCACCGAGCTGTGGCGGACCCCGGGCACCCACCCGGACGTGCGGGCCGCCGTCGTCACGGCGATGCCCCGGCTGTCCCCGCCGGCCTGGGAGGTCGACACCGAGGCCGCCGGGCCCGGAACGCCCGCGGAGACCCTGGCCCTGCTCGACCTGCTGCACACCGGGGCCCAAGAAGACCTCGACGAACCCGGCCGGCGGCGGCTCGCGGCACTCGTGACGGCCGCGTGCACCGACCCGGACGCCCAGGTGCGGCGACGGGCCTACGCCCTGCTCGGGACGTGGATGCCGTGGTCGCCGCAGGCCCCCGGCCTGGCCGTCGCCGCGCTCGCCGACCCGGAACCCCGCGGCCTGTACGGGCTTCCCCTGTCCCTGGTCGGGGCGCTGCTGGACGGTCCCGGAGCCGACGTGCTGCAACCACTGCTGGACGGGTACGCCGCCCGGGACGCCGCGGACACCGGGCCGTCCACCGGCAAACAGGACCGTCTGGCCCGGCGCCGGACCGGTGAGATCCTCGGTGCCGTCGCCCTGTGGGCCCGCGCGAATCCGGGCGCCGACCGGGAACCGGCCCGCCGGCTGGCCCGGCACCTCGCCACCCGGCCCGGCTTCCGCGGCGAGGGCGCCGAACTGCTGATCGCACTGGACGGGCCGACCCCTGAAGTGGCCGACCTGCTGGCCGGGCACACGGTGCTGACCGCCGAGATCGCCGCGGGAATCACCGGCCGGCAGCCGGACACCACGCCCGCCGCCGCCCGGGAGCTGGCCGACCGCGGTGACCTGACCGGCGGGCTGCTCGCGCTGGGCCTGGTCACGGCCGGCGGAAAGTACGGGTACTGGTCCGATCCGTGGGTCGAGGAGATGAACCACCTGCGCCGCCACCCACACCCGGAAGTAGCCGAAGCAGCACTCCGGAGGCCCATGACCCGGTAGTCCGGGCGCACCGTGGCGTTGGCGAAGCGCAGGTGCCGTGCCCGACCGGCGCCGTGCAGGTCCACCAAGAACAGGGTGGGTATGCCACTATCCTGAGCGGCCGACACCCAGTCCCCGACGTTTGTTGGCCCCGGGCTTTCCATACGAGCCGTTTACTTCCCTCATCCGTAGCCAGGCGTCGTGGATCTTCTCCCGGTCGGGATTGCCGAGCAGATCGGCGGGGAACGCCGTGGTGGTAGTCCTTGAGTGCGGCGCTGATCTGCGTCGAGTGTCATCAGCGAACGGCAGCGGGGTGATTTCGCCTTCGGCGGGATCGAACTCGCCGACCCCGATCACCAATGCCTGTCGATGTCATCCTGATCATAACGCGAACGGCCAGTGCCTGAGGCACTGGCCGTTCGTTCAACTCATTGATCAACCACGCTCACAAGACGGCTTCTTCCCACCTCCGCCGCCCCAGCAATACATGTCGTCGAAGTCGTCAAACTTCACGTAGTGCTGAAGATTCATCAGCTTACCTTCGAAATACCATCGAATGTAGACGACAGTTCCGGCATCTGCGTCTCTAATTTTCTTCTTACTTGAGGTTCTCGCCTTAACGGTTACCTTCGGGCTACAGAAAGCCTTTTTGTGATTTTTGTTTTTGTATGGATTGTAGAGTTTGCAATTACCATAATGCTTATCGTAATACCTTACGATGCCAGCCGCCCACATGGTCACCTTGCTGTTGTTGTGAAGAACACCGCACCACATCGCGGCAGTACAGTCCCCGGCGCCGCCGTAGTCGAAGCAGTCGTTGGGCCCAGCCGAACAGTAGCTGTACGCATTGGCACCCCCACCTCGGATGGGGTCAGTTTGCAGGAATCGGCCAGTGCCGGGGTCGTATACCCGGGCACCCATCAACACCGTGCCGGCAAACGCCTCGGCGGAGCGCTGCTGGCTTCCGAGCCAGCCATATCTCTGGATCGGTGAATCTTCGTGCCGAACCCCGAACTCGTCGAAATCGAGGACATCGACAGTAGAGCCTACGGGATCAAGGATCATTTTTACGTCGCCATGCAGGTCCGTCAGATGCAAGCGCAGTGCACCTCCACTATCCGTAGTCGCCGCAAAGTCGCCATCCACACCGCTTACATTGCGAGTAATTATGCCGCTTCCTGCTTCTTCTTCGATCCAGTCGGGCCGGTCGCCGTTGCTGCGGTAGTGGTTGACCGTTGTCCGGGTTACATCCCACGCGTTGTCGGCCTGCGTCTCGGCGACGGCATAGACATTTCGATGCTGCGGATCGATCGTCCAAGTGATCCGCGCGGCTGCATAGGTTTGCCGACGTAACTGGTCATCCGTGTAGTACTCAAGTTTCAATCCGTCCGGCAAGGCAGTAGTACGCCCAAGATCGTCATACTGATAGCCAGCATTCACCAAGCGATCAGAGGTATCGTAGCTATAGGTTTCAATGGCGCCGCCCGTTCCCGGACAGGGTTCGCCTGCTTCTCCGACCGCCGTTTTCTTCGATGTGCGGTTACTGTTCTTTCCAGATCCTTCGGCAAAGGTATATGTCCTGCGTGTACAAACGCTCCCGCTCGTCTCGTCGACCTGTGTGAGCCGACCCATCGCGTCATTGGTGAATGTCCGCTCGGTTAAGCTCGACTGTTTGAGCCGCTGACCCTCGTAATCGACGCTTAGCCGCTCGGCTAGAATTACGGTCCCGTCAGCCGTCCGGTATGACCGTGCCATTGGCATTCCAACCGGGTCGACAGCCGTCGTCTGAACCACACCGCCCGGCAAGACCTGGGCGACCATGTTGCCATCAGCGTCGTAACTGGCGGTGAAGGTTCCTGCCACACTGTCACTGACGGAGGTCAGCACTCCGCGCGGATCCGCTGCAGTGTCGTAGAAGTAGGCAGTACTACTTCCCATCGAGTCTTGAGTCAGGGTGACCCGATCAAGGTTGTCGTAGCGGTACGACGTTGATGCGCCAGTCGCGTCGGTGTAGGACGTCATGCGGCCAAGACTGTCGTAACCGGTGAGGACGGCCCCTGTGGTGTCGATGGCGGATGTCATCCGATTTATCGTCGTGTTGCCGGTGGCGCTAGCGGTCGAGGTAACCAGTCCCGTGACTGGGTCGTATGTGGTGATCTGCGTCGACACCGGGGTTCCCACGCCCCCGGTGGTAGCGACCGTGGTCTCGCGATCCATGGCGTCATAGCCCCAAGTGGTGACCCGGGTGACTCCGTTGGCGACTTCGGCTGTTGACGCAGTCTGGCCGGTTGCGGTGTAGGTGGTTGTGGTGGTGAGAAGTTCGTCGGGTTGGGTGCCGCCACCGGTGACAGCGGTCTTTGGCCCAATCCTGCATTCGAGATCGGCCCACTCGGGACGTCCGCCGCACGGGGCGGCTCCCGTTGCGGTGTAGTAGGAGGTGATGGTGGTCCCAGCGTCGTTGCCGTTCGACGCCGGGAGCCGGGTCTCGATCAACTGGCCCTGGCTGTTATAGAAACTCTTGTCGATGATCGGCGAACCTGCGGGGTCGCTGATCGATTCGGTAGCTGCCCCGAGTATCCAGTCGTATCGGGTGTCGTGATGGAGGACTTCGCCGTCCGCCGCATATCCTGCCGTCTGAACACCGGTGGACACTCGAGTAGGCAGGTTTGCCACCGCTGCCGTGCCGTCGGTCGGCCTCCCTTGGTCGTAGTTGAAACTGGTGTGCACGCGGCCCGCTACCTCCGTTCCGGCGGGCAGGGAAGGCAGACCGCCGGAGCCTGGCATCCCTTGGGCAAGTGTCACCAGGTGCACGGCTCCGGTCGTCTCTAACAGACGAACTCCGTCGAGGCGGTAGGATTTCACCGTGGACAGCATCACTGCTCGTTGTGCGCTCGGCAGTTGTTCAAGACCGAGTTCAATCAGTTTGGTGCCATCGTTTTCACCTGCGCCTAGGGCTAGTGCCCGGTTCCCGGGAGTGAGCGCGCGTACGACCGATCCGAGGTTGTTGAAGTCGTAGGCGGAGAGGTATCCACCGGGCTCGGCGTTGTTGACCTGCCTTCCGTTGGGGTCAAGGTAATGGACGGTAGCGCGCGAGTATGCGTTGCTTGGCAGGACGCCGCGACCGATGTTGCTCGTCGGCACCGCGTCTGGCGGGAAAATCGCTACGGCATTCTGCGGTGCTTGCTGCTGGCCCCATGTTGCGACATCGGCGGCCCGAAGGTCGTAGGGACCGCCGTCGGCACGTGAGGTTGGCACGTCGTATACCACCGAGGTACGGGCCACGCCGTTGACAGTGTCGGCCGTACCCGGCTGGAGGGTAGGCTGAGACGCTGAAAGCAGAGTGCCGGCACCCGCAGTTGCCGACCCAGCGGTTCCGTAGATGAAAGTCCACGGCAGTTGCCCCGGATCTGCGTACGCGCTGACGCGCCCGTTGCTGTCGTAGGCGTACCTGACCTTGAGAACCGGGCTCGTTCGGGGATCCCATACCTCACGCAGGCTGCCTGTCGCGTCGTACGCATATTGCGTCATCGTGGCGCGGGTAGCGACTGCAGCGCCTGGGGCAGTGAGCCATCGGTGGATGCGACTGACCTGACCGGTGTAATCACCGGGGACTGTTGCCGTGGCGGTCGTAGTGGTGGCGTACTCGAGTTCCAGGGTTCGGCAGCCAACAGTCGCGGGAGCCGTCAAACACGTCGACGCGGAGACCGCGCTGGTGGGTGCGCTGATCCTGCGTAGCCGAAATCGAACAACGCCATCCGTGCCGGTGACGGCTTCGTGCTCGTACTGGAATGTCGAATTCTGTGCCGAGGTCGTAGAAGAAGACAGAGCGTAGATGTCCGGTACCGTGGGGATCCTTCCGAACGTCGCCCGATCGCCGCTGGTGGTGTTGGTGACCGTGAAACGGTCACTCGCGGAGTCGTAGGCGAGAACCATATCGGCGGCTCCTGGCTCGGATTCCCATCCGCCGTTTGCCAACTGCGCGAATCTCAACAAAGCGCCGGTTTGTGAAACCACCTCTGCAGTCTTCGCAGTCGGTCTGCGCAGCCAGGTCCCTTTCAACCTTCCCGAAGAGTAGCCCCAGCCCCATTGCCTGCCGAAGATCGCAGCCGGGCCGGCTTGCTGACCAAGCGACGGAACTCGGGAAGAGGCGGAACGCGTCGTGCTCATCCCGAAGACGTCGACGTCGGTGCCGGTGATGAGATAATCACCGGTTACCAGGTTCAGGGTTCCCGGGCCGACGTCATCGGTCGTAGCTCTGGATGCTGTCCGGTCGATTACAAGGCGGATCGGTGCCGATGCAGACTCCCCTGTAGCTGAGGTCAGCATGGAGCGGATCTTGATGGTGGGGTTGTCAATGACGGAGTCAGTCACCTTCCATACCAAGTCGGGTACGGCTCCCTCGGACATGGGGAGAGGCCAGGAGACGCCAGCACCGTTCGATCGGTTCCGTACGTGTGCCGCTGGAACATCCGTCCAGGGCTCCACCTCCGAACGCCGATACTGGAATCGCACACCAGTGGAACTCGACGGAGCCGACACTTTGAGCACTACTTCGCCAGCGGTACGGTCACCGTCTTTCGGCGACGTGATGCCGCTGGATCCAGCGGCGAACTGGTAGCTGGTGATCGCCGATAGATTGCCTGCCCGATCACGGCTGCGCACGTAAAGGGTGTGAGGGCCGTCGGTGGGCGGAGTGATGGATACGCTCGCCGAGCCGGCTAGAGAAGCTGGGTTGACTGTGGTCGAGGGCGGGTTGGTGTCGAGTCCGTAGAGATATGACGAGACATCGGCGACGCCTCCGGAGCCAAATGTGAACGCTCCCGCCTGTCCGGCCGCCTTCGACCAGGCTCCGGAAGGGTAGTCAGTCGAGGCGACGGTCGGCGCCGCTGTCGGTGCCGTCGTATCTACGGTGAATTCGCAGTAGGAGGACCAGGTTGACCAGGTCGTTCCGTCACCGACTCGTGCCCGCCATCGGTAGGAGCCGCCCTCAGCGAAGGCGCCCGACGGCACTGTGGTGCTTAATACCGTGCCGGATGCTGCTGCTGCGGAGGTAGCACTGGAGATCACGACGCCTGCCAAGGTCGACCACTCGAACTGGGCGGTAACGTTCGATCCGTCGGTGTCGGTTCCGACTGCCTTGAGAACTGGTGTCCGCGATGCGATGTATGGGCGTCCGGCACCGGTCGAGCAGGGCGAACTCGGTGATGTCGTGCGCGCGCCGAGCACTGGGTATGAATTGTAATTGATGACTGCATAGGGCACTTGTGCAGCGTCTGTGGCGTTACGCGACCGAAACTGCTTGAAAGCGTTCGCCGCCGTCTCTGACGTTGCCCGGACACCCATATCCGCTCGGGTATCACCGGTAGTGGCGGCCCGCTGGAAGAAACTGGTCGCGGACACCGAGACCCAACCATCGTTGCAGGAGGAGCTGTACCCCTTGGTAGCGGTTGAGGTGGCCTCTTTGGTGACCCATGCAGGTTGAGTCGTCCACACCACCGCGTCAGGAATATCACCGGTCGTCCAGATATCCCATGATGCAGCAGAACACGACGGCGACCACCAGTTCCAAAAGTATGCGTTTGCTGAGGTGATCTGCTTGCCGACCAGCGCGCTGGTGTTCCACTTGATCAGCGACCGGGTCACGCCGTCAGGCAAGTAGCCGATCTGGAGATCGTCAGCACCGCCATTACCCGTGGAGTCCCCCTGCTTGACGTACGTGTCGAAGGTCGTTGCAACCGGATTGATCTGCGGATCGATCGTCACCGGGAACTGGCGCCCCGGATCACTCAGCCACTCCCGGTCTGGCCTTAAGGCCAGATCGACGCCTCGCGCCGCTCCCGTACGCGCGGTCCGTCTGATCGTCTTCGCCTCAACCGGCTCCCGACTGAGGGGAGCGCCGCTGGCGCTCCGGCGGGCGTCCCACATCCGGGGAGCGGGCGTACGAGCGAAAACCCGGCCCCCATGATCCTTGAAGGCCAGGTTTCCGTGCTCATCGCTGACTACCTCAGCGGCGTTTGGCCCAGTGATCGGCATCGTCAGGTTAGCCACCTGGTCAACCGCAGCATTACTCTTTACGACGGCAAAGGTCTCCATGCCCGCACGGGTAGCCTCGACCACCACATCCACGCCAGGCAAAGCGTCCACAAAAGTAGCCTTGTTGTCATTCAGAACGGGATCGGGCAACTCACCCGACCACCCGACCGACAGCCGATCGGCGCCCACACCCACCGCTGCGAGTTCATGCGTCCCCGAGCCTCGGGCTCCGGAAACTCTCAGATCGTAGGGATGCGCTGCCGGTGTCACCGTTCCATCGGCCTGCCGATGCATTGTCAGATCGACCGGCACCCAGTCGTCACCCCGACGCATCCGCACCACGCCGCCATGGACGGTGGCCTCGACCTGGCCCGAGGGCAGTGCAAAGTACTCGGCGGTTTCCGAGGTCAATCCGGTGATTCGGACTCTCTTGCCATTGAGACGTGCGGTGATCAGTGCGGAGGTCTGATCTACTCGCTCCAGAACCACCTCCGAAGCGGATGGCTGGGATCCAATCGGGTCGGCAACCGCCGGCGATATGACCACCTGGTCCACCAACGTGACGACCAAGCCCATCACGAGTCCCGACGCAACAATGCCGCGTAACGCACTCCAAGGGGATCGGTAGGCACCCACCGCGAATCCCCGTCTCCATCTGCCCAAGACATCTCCAAACCTAAGTGGATCTTGGAGGTTATCGATCCGTCTGAAGCACGGAACTCTCCTGCTCGGCCTGAGCGAACGGGCGCTAAGGGTAAACGCAATGGGCTGATCGGGTGATCCACGATTTCAAGATCCTCTATACGGTGTGTAGCCGCGCGGGACCACCGTCCCGTCAGACGGCCGAGGAAAGGCAGTGACACCATGGGAAGATGGCTCCGCGGGGCAGGCATGGTGCTCAGCGCACTGCTTCTCGGGATCACTGGCGCTACCGCCGGCTCGTGGCTCGGCGACAGCAATCCCTCCCCGCTGCCAGCCAACGCCGAGGCATTACGTCTGGCGCAGGAGATCCTTCCTGGAGTCTCCCCAACGGGCGGGATCGACCGACGCGACTACATCTATGGTTCCCCGCTCGGCGACGAGGAATCCGGCCCTGGATTCGTTGCCATCGCCTACGAGGCGGACGAGGGTCATGCAGGCCCCAGCCTCGACGAGTGCCGCCTTGACGAGCAAGCGCGCATCGGCGCAGCGACTGCCGGATGGGAAGGTTTCCATGAGATCTCGGGCTACCCCTCCTGCTCGAACTGGCGTGCCGAGCGAGGAAAGGTCGTTCTCGCCTACACGCACGACACGATTGGGTCGGTCATCACCTTCTACCGCCCCACGACCGGGGCCAGTGTCGGCATGCTGGTCGGGCTGACCATCGGCCTGCTAGCCGGAGTTGCTGGCTATACACTGGTCGGGCGCCGTCGGCCGACACTGACGCTAGTGCTCCTCGCTATCCCGAACCTCGCGCTCGTCCCTGTTGCTGCATTGTTCGTGGCTGGACTGATCGTCGGACTGCACGACGGACCAACCCCCGCCTTCTGGACACTATGGGTCAGTTTGGCGCGGCTCTTCCTTCTACCCACCGACTACTGACCCTAGGTGACTGGTGTTGAACGCGGGTTGATCAATTGGTTGATCAACCCGCGTTTTGGTACGGATGTCTGCTGGTGAGAGCCTGTCTGTTCCGGTCAGATGAGGGCCCATCCGGGTCGGCCCGATCAGCACCCACCGGGCGTCGGAGATGTCGCTGAGGTACGCGCGGCGAGCGGTCACGCGATAGATCTACTCTGGACAGAGCCGAGCGAGATCACACCCGTCAGAAGCTGCGGCTCACGGTCAGGCCTACGTCAAACGGAATCCCGAGCACGTTTATTCACAGAACGGGTGACAGTCGGCCTTCCGTGGCTACTTCAATAGATGACAGGAGCCGGAAGGCGCTAATGGGACGCCTCACCAGTGATTCGTAACCAGACAACAAATCATCGAATGCCACCTGACAGCCCAGCACCGAACACTGTGGTGGACGTCCTGGCAAGACCACAACACAGCGCCGGCTCGCTTCTGTCTGACGGACAGACTTCGGGGTCTGGCTGGGTGCCGCCTGAGCTGGGGTGTCGGGTTCTGTTGGGTGCTGTCAGGGGTGGTGGGGGTTCGTTGCGGCTGACAGAACGGGTCTGGGGTGTCGCATGCCCGGTGGGTGTGCCCGTCCCGGTGGCAGCGTGTTGTCGTGGCGGCCGGGCTGTCGCCGGTTCGGTGTGACTCTCCTCGACCTTCGTTCGTGGCAGGGAGACGGACGCCGCCGGTGGGTTCGGCCGGCATGGTTGCCGCCGGGACGGTCTCGACGCTGTTGCGGAGACCGCTCATGCACATCTATGCCGTTGTCTCGTTCACTTCTGATCTGATCGCCGCCGCACCGCCGGAGGTTTGGGCGGTGAAGTCGATCCCGCAGGTCGTCGACGGGCTGCGTAACTGGATCATCGGGATCCTTGTCGGGGTCGCGACGCTGTTCATGGTGCTCGCGGGCCTGCAGTACACCTCGGCCGGTGGGGATCCGGGCCGGCTGGAGCAGGCCAAGTCGAACTTCCGGTCGGCGTTGATCGGGTACGCCCTGGCGGTGATGGCTCCGGTGCTGCTGCAGGTGCTGCGGGGCATCCTGGGGGCCTGACCGATGCCGGACTGGCTGTATGACGGGCTGATCAAGTGGCTGGCCGAGCGGGTCGTCGACATGCTCGGCGCGTTGATGTCGCTGCTGTCCGACACGTTGTTCCGGTCGCCGGATGTGACGGTGTTCCCGCAGGTGCAGCAGTTGGCGGGCCGGTCGTTGGCGGTGGTGAACGCCGTCTACGTGCTGGCGGTTGTCACGGCCGGGGTGCTGCAGATGATCTACGGCACGCTGCAGATCCGCTATCAGGTCAAGGACCTGCTCCCCCGGCTGGTCGTCGGGTTGATCGCGGCGAACTTCGGGCTGGTGTTGTGCCAGCAGTTGATCGAGGTGGCGAATGCGCTGTCCGTGGCGCTGGCCGGGGAGGCGGCGTCCGGGCCGCAGGTCGTGCAGTGGGTTCAGCAGCGGTTGCTGATCGCGATGGTCAACCCGGCGGCGGGGATTCTGGCCGTGGTGCTGGCCCTGCTGATCGTCGTGATGATCTATCAGCTGCTGGTCGGGTTGTTTCTGCGGATCGCCGTGCTGATCGTGGTGGCGGGGGTGGCGCCGGTGGCGTTGGCATGTCACGGGTTGCCGCAGACCCAGCCGGTGGCCGCGTTGTGGTGGCGCAGTCTGCTGGGTTGCTTGTGTGTTCCGGGGTTGCAGGCGGCGTTCTTCTCCACCGGGGTGGGGCTGTTGCTCGGGCCGGTGTATTCGCTGCCGCACCTGCTGGGTTTGACGACCAGCGTCGGGTTGGAGGTCGTCCACCTGTTCGCGGTGTTGTGTCTGCTCGTGGTGACGATCCGGATTCCGCGGATGGTGGCGCGGTATGTGACGCAGCCGCGGCCGGATGGTTCGGCGGCGGTGTTGGTGCGGGCGGCGGCGATGCAGGTGGTCATGCGCCGGGCCGGCCTGCGCTGACTCTCTTTTCGTTTCATCTTCTTCTTCTGAAAGCGGAGTGTGTGATGGATGACGATGTTTCGCGGGTGAAGGTGCCCGCCGATGTGGGTGCCCCGGACACGATCGCCTGGGGTTTGACGTTTCGGCAGCTGGCGATCCTCGGCACGATCGGTGCCGGGGGCTGGCTGGTGTACGGCCGGTTCGGGCCGCTGCTGCCGCCGATCGTGTGGCTGGTCGCGGCGCTGCCGGTGACGGCGGTGACGGTGCTCGTGGTCCTGGGCCGCCGCGACGGGCTGCCCCTGGACGTGTGGCTGCGCCACGGTCTGTCGATGGCCGCCGGCGCCCGCCGTCAGGTGCCGGGGACACCGGCCGGGCAGCAGCTGCTCGCCGTGGCGGGCCCGGCTGTTCCCGGGGTGTTGCGGTCGCCGGCGACGGTGATCGCCGTCGACGGCACGGTGAGCGTCGACGGTGCCGCCCGTCAGGTGATCGCCTGCGGCACCACGGACATCGCGTTACGGACCGGCACCGAGCAGCAGGCGCTGTTGGACGGGTTCGGGGCGTGGCTCAACGCGTTGACCGGGCCGGCGCAGATCGTGGTGTCCGCGGCCCGGCACGACCTGTCCGGCTATGCCGAAGCGGCCCGGGACCAGGCCGAAGGGTTGCCGGATGCGGCGTTGCGGGCGGCGGCCGCCGAGTATGCGGGGTTCCTGCTGGATCTAAACGGTGAGCGGGAGCCGTTGCGCCGTCAGGTGCTGACGGTGGTCGGTGCCGGGCCGGGCGGTGAGGCGACGGTGCGGGCGTTCACCGGTCTCGGCGTCAGCGCGCAGCCCCTGGATGGTGGTGCGGTGACCGCGGCGCTGGCGGCGGCCGCTGACCCGTTCGACGCGCCGGTCCCGGGCCGCAGGGCGGTGCCCGATGTTCCGATCGCGGTGCGCGGGGAGGCCCGATGAGGTGGCGGCGGGGTGCGGCGGGTTCGCAGCCGACGGCGGCGGCGTTGGAGATCTTCACCGATGAGGTACGGGTGGGTGACGGTTTCGCGGCCACGTTCGTGGTGTGCGGGTATCCGGCTGAGGTCGGTCCCGCCTGGCTGAGCCCGTTGTTGTCGTATCCGGGCCGGGTCACGGTGGCCGTGCACACCCGGCCGGTGCCGGCGGTGGTGGCGGCGCCGATGCTGACCCGTCAGCAGGCCCGCCTGGAGTCCACCCGGCGTATCGACCAGGTGCGGGGCCGGTTGACCGATCCCCTGGTGGAGGCGGCGGCCGCGGACGCGTCCGGGTTGGCGCAGCAGGTGGCGCGGGGCGCGTCGAAGTTGCACGAGGCCGGGGTGTACGTGACGGTGCACGGCCGAACCCGGACCGAGTTGCGGCAGACGGTGGCCGGGGTGCGCTCGGCGGCGGCGTCGGTGTTGCTGGATCTGCAGCCGGCGACGTTCCGGCACCAGCTGGGTTATCTGTCGACGTTGCCGCTGGGGGTCGACGCTCTGGGGATGCGGCGGGTGTTCGACACCGCCGCGCTGGCCGCGGCGTTCCCGTTCGGCAGTGGTGATCTGGCGGTGCCCGCGCCGGGGGTGGTGCCGAGTACGGAGGCGGTGTTGTACGGGGTGAGCACCACCTCCAACGGGGTGGTGATGTGGAACCGGTGGGAGCAGGACAACCACAACCAGGTGGTCCTGGCCCGGTCCGGGGCCGGTAAGTCGTACCTGGTGAAGGTGGAGGTGTTGCGCAGTCTGTATCAGGGGGTGCAGGTCGCGGTCGTCGACCCGGAGGACGAATACGCTGCACTGGCCGAGCACGTGGGTGGCACGGTCATCCGGTTGGGTGCGCCCGGCGTACGCCTCAATCCGTTTGATCTGCCGGCGGTGAACCGGGAGCCGACCGCGTTGCGCGACCACCAGCTGGCGTTGCACACGGTGATCCGGGTGATGGCCGGTGCCGGCCTCGACGCGGAGGAACGGGCCGCCCTGGATCGGGCGATCGCGGGTGTGTACGCGGCGGCGGGCATCAGTCATGATCCGGGCACGTGGGGCCGGCCGGCGCCGCTGTTGAAGGATCTGGCCGGGGTGTTGCGTGCTGATCCGCAGGCGGCCGGGGCCCGGTTGGCGGCGCGGTTGGGGCCGTGGGTGTCCGGAGCGTTCAAGGACCTGTTCGACGGGCCGACGACCACCGTACCGGCCGGGCATCTGGTGGTGTGGAGCCTGCGGCATCTCCCGGACGAGTTACGCACCGTCGGCACGATGCTGGCGCTGCACCACATCTGGGGTGCCATCGACCAGAGCGTGGACACCCGGCGGCGGCTGGTGGTGGTCGACGAGGCGTGGCTGCTCATGCGTGACCCTGAGGGCGCGAAGTTCCTGGTGCGGATGGCCAAGGCGGCCCGGAAACGGCGGGCCGGTTTGACGGTGGCCACCCAGGACGCCGCCGACCTGCTCGCCTCCGAACTCGGGTTGGCGGTGGTGTCGAACGCGGCCACCCAGATCCTGATGCGCCAATCTTCGCAGGCCATCGACCAGGTGAGCGAGGCGTTCGGCTTGACCGACGGGGAGGCCCGGCTGCTGCTGACCGCGCAGCGCGGTGAAGGTCTGCTGGTGGCGGGCCGTGCCCGGGTGCCGTTCCGGTCGCTGGCCTCGGCCAGTGAGCATCGCCTCGCGGTGACCGGCCTCGGCGGTGACCGGTGAGCATGCAGGAGCTCATCGACCGGCCGTGGCCGATCGTCGTCGCGGCGGTCGGCGTGGTGGCGGCGTACACGGCAGGGGCGATCTGGTTGGGGGTGTGGCGGCATCGGCGGCTGACCGGCGGGGCGCGGTGGGTGACGATCGCGGCGCCGCCGGAGGTGACCGCCACGGCGGCGGCCGGCTGGTGGACCGGGGTGTCCGGGGTGCTGGCCGGCTCCGGGTGGCGGCGGTGGCTGTTCGGGCTGCCGCACGTGGCGTGGGAGTACCGGTGGGCGGGGCGCACGTTGACGATCCGGGTGTGGGTGCCCGGGACGGTGCCCGCCGTAATGGTGCAGAACGCGGTGCTCGCGGCGTGGCCGTCGTGCACCGTCACCGTCGGCCCGGCCGGCGACCCGATCCCCGCCGACGTGGCCGGTCAGGCCGGTGGGGCGTTGTGGCCGCAGCACAGCGAGGCGTTGCCGTTGCGTACCGACCACGACAGCGACCCGCTGCGGGCGTTGTTGGCGGCGGGCGCCGGGATCCGCGACGGGGAGTTCGCGTGTGTGCAGATCCTGGCCCGCCCGGCGTCGGCCAGGCGGATCCGGCGGGCCACCCGCCTGGCCGCCAATCCCCGGCCGGGGCCCGGTGTGCTCGTGCAGATCCTGACCGAGCCGGTCCTGTGGCTGCTGGAGGTGCTGCTTCCGGGTTCGGGCCGCCGCCCGTCGGCAGGCACACGGGCAGGCGTGGGGGTGCGGCTGCGGGATCCGGTGGCCGAGGCCCGGCAGCGGGCGATCGGGGAGAAAGCCGTCCGGGTGCCGCACTTCGAGATCGCCGTGCGGTACGCCGCCGCCGGTGACACCGGCAGCGGTCAGCGGCTGGGCACGGTGGCCCGCGGGTTCGCCGCCGCCGCGGCGGCCTACACCCGCCCGAACCGGCTACGGCCACTGCCGATGCGACAGCCGGTGGCGGTGCTGGGCGCACGCCGGTTGAGCCGCGGATTCCTGGCCACGGTGGAGGAACTCGGGGTCCTGGCCGGGTTGCCGCAGGACCTGGCGGTTCCCGGCTTGGACCGGGCCAGGGCCAAGGCGATGCCCGCGCCGGCGGCGATCCCGTCCGGCGGGCGCCAGGTGAAGGTGCTCGGCCGGGCCCAGATCGGCGGCCACGCGGTCGGGTTGAACGTGGTCGACTCCCGCCAGCACGTGCATGTGATCGGCAAGACCGGCGTCGGCAAGTCGACGCTGCTGCTGAACATGATCATGTCGGATGTGCACGCCGGCCGTGGGGTGGTGGTCATCGACCCGCGCGGGGACCTGGTCCTGGACGTCCTGGACCGGATCCCCGCGACGATGGCCGACCGGGTGGCGATCATCGACCCGGACCAGCCGAACCCGGCGCACTTCAACCCGCTCGACGACGGCGGGGATCCGCATCTGGCGGTGGACAACCTGGTCGGCGTGTTCTCCAAGATCTTCCAACGGCACTGGGGGCCACGCATCGACGACACCCTGCGGGTGTCCTGCCTGACGTTGATGCGCGAGCCCGAACCGACGCTGTCGCTGGTGCCGCCGCTGCTCAACGACCGGACCTTCCGCGGCCGGTTCACCCACGACCTGTCCGACCCGGAAGGCCTCGGCGGGTTCTGGTCCTGGTACGACGCGATGAACGAGGGCCAGCGGGCACAGGTCATCGGCCCGGTCCTGGCCCGGCTACGGGCGTTCCTGCTGCGCGACTTCGTCAAGGAGGTCATCGGCACCGCACACACCTCACTGCACCTGGGCAAGATCCTCGACGGCGGGATCCTGCTGTGCCGGCTACCGAAGGGAATGCTGGGTGAGGACACCGCCCGGATCCTGGGTTCGCTGATCGTGGCCCGGACCTGGCAGGCCGCGATCGCCCGGGCCCGGCAACCGGAACACCAGCGCCGCGACGCGTCGCTGTACATCGACGAGGCACAGAACTTCCTAAACCTGCCCGGCTCGGTGGAGGACATGCTCGCCGAGGCCCGCGGCTTCCGCCTCGACCTGGTCCTGGCGCATCAGAACCTGGCCCAGCTACCGCGGGAGACCGCCGACGCGATCTCGGCCAACGCCCGCAGCAAGATCGTGTTCAACGTCGATCCGGCCGACGCCAAGGACCTCGCCCGGCACACCCTGCCGGAGCTGGACGCCCACGATCTGTCGCATCTCAACGCCTACACGGCGGCGGCACGGCTGCTGGTGGCCAACCGGGAGATGCCCGCGTTCACGTTCACCACCAACCCACCAGCGGAAGTACGCGGACAAGCAGCGCAGATCCGGGCCCGGCACGAGCAGCTGCACGCCCGCCCGGGCGGGGAATCGCCGATGCAGCGGGTGGCCCGCCGGGCGATGCGGCGCCGCAACTCCTGACAGGGCGGCGTTCAGGCCGGCAACCGGGACGGCGTACGGGCCGGCGCCTGCCCGGGTGGTGAAACGCCGACCCGAACGCCGCCGCCACCGTCCATTGTCAGGCCGCTGACCCGCGGGAACAGGGTTTTACCGGTTTCGGCCGGACAGCCGGACTCCCCTGTCCGGGGAGATCCTTCTCTGAGGGGACGACCTCATGCCTCCATGGCTGCAACAGATTCTCGAGTTCTACGCCCACCTGACCCCACGAGACCAGGCGATGCTCGGCATGCTGGACGAACACCGGGCACTGACCAGCGACCAGATCAGCCGCCTGTACTTCACCGCGACACGCACCTGCCAGACCCGGCTGCTGCACCTGATGCGACTCGGGCTGCTGCAACGATTCCGGTACGCCCGCGTCGGCGGCGGCTCGTACCCCTGGCACTGGGCGCTGGGCCTGTACGGTGCCCGGTTCGTCGCCGGCGGGCAGGGCCGGCCGATGCCCAGCGAACACGCCCACCGTGACCAGCTGCTGCGGTTGAGCAGCTACGTCAACCTGCAACATCTGACGGCCACCAACGAGTTCGGGGTCCAACTGTTCCATCACGCCCGCACCGACCCGCAGGCGCGGCTGGTGCGGTGGTGGTCCGAACGTACCGCGACCGCCCGGTTCCGGGGCATCCGCCCGGACGCCCACGGCCTGTGGCAGCACCACGACCGCCTCGCCGGCTGGTTCCTGGAATGCGACATGGGCACCGAGTCCCTGCCCCGCCTGATCGGCAAACTGCAGGCCTACGAGGACCTGGCCCACCGCGACGGCCCGGCGTACCCGGTGCTGTTCTGGCTGCCCGGGCCGGTCCGCGAGGCCAACCTGCAGCAGGAACTACGCCGCTACCGGCCGGGAATACCGGTGGCCACCGCCGTGCACGGCAGCGACCCGGCCGGGGCGGTGTGGCTGCTCGCCGACGGCCGGCAGCGGCTGCACCTGGCCGACCTGCCCAGCGACCACGGCCGGCCGGTGGCGGGCAATCCCAACTTCGTCGACGGCCACCTGGACCTGGCAGGACCTGTCAGCGCTGGTCACGACCCTCTGACGTGACTGCTCGGCACGGGGATCTGTCAGGTCGGGTGGTTAGCGTGCGGGCACATCCTTTTTTGTTGCCGCACCCCCTGTCCCGTCGCCTCTCTGCGACACCACATGCCCACCTCTTCGGTCGGCTGGTGTCCGCCCCGCGACGGCTTCGGTGGCAACACCCTGCCCGTGCTGCGTAAGGAGCACCCGCATGTCCACCGTGCGTACCGTCATCGTCTGCTCACCGGACGACCAACTACTCGACTGGTTCAGTGCCTCGGAGATCCTCGAGGACCTCCACCTACCGTCCGGTTCACCGGACACCATGTTCCCGGTCCGGCGGCGCCGCATCATCGGCTGGTTCACCCGCTGGTCGGCCCGCCACCTGATCGGCGCCACCCGCCGTTGCGGTGCGGTCGTACAAGCCGCGGGAGGCCGCCGCAGCCGCCTGGACGCGACCACCGCGATCAAGGCTGCCAATGCGGCCGCCCTCACGCGGTGGAACATGTGGCAGCTGGTGGTGCGGGGTACTGCGCCGGCACGGCCGTGGGCGGAGATGCTGACCCACGCCGAACAGACAGCCCGCGCGGCCAAGCGCGGCCGGTCCGGTAAGCCGGTCACGGTCGACGTCGCGCAGTTGCGGCGCCGGTTCGAGGCTCAGCCGCGGGTGCTGGCCATCATGGCCTACAACACCCACCCGCGGGCCCAGGTCGTCCTCGACCTGGACGAGCTGGACGCCTACCAGGCCGGGCAGACGACCTACGCCGCGCTGCACTGGCGGCGGGCGGCCTTCGGCGACATGGTCGTCACCTGCGGACGACGGCTGATCGAGCCGCGGTCGGCATCGCTGGCCGACCGGCTGCGGTTCTACGCCGAAGCCGGTTCCTACCTGGACAGCCTGCCGAAACACCACCAGGTGATGGCCGTCCGGCTCCACTGAACCACCATCACCTCGAACAGCCGACCGCACCCGCGGTCGGCTGTTCGCCGTTCCACGCCCCGGTCGCCCGGGCTTCACGAACAGGAGAAACCCGTTGTCGTACGATCCCTCGCTGGTCGCCATCGCCGCGGCCACCAACGACGCACTACCCGAACCACTGTGGCTGCGCGAAACCCCCACCGACGACGACCCCGTCACCCAGATCGCCGCCGCACTCGGCCGGGCCGCCGTCACCTTCGACACCGACGCCCGGGACCTGGCCACCATCTTCGGTGACCTCGCCGTCGCCGGCGGCCGGCACCTGACCACCGTCCTGGAACGGGCAACCGTGCAACACGACAACCTGCCCGCCGCCCTGACCGGCCTGGCGATACGCCTGGACCGGTTCGACCGCAGCCGGGAACACCTGCTCACCCTGTACGCGATGTGGCGCCGGCACCGGCCGATCACCCTCGAAGCGCGCCGCCAGCATCTGCTGCTGCGCCCGTACGAGCCCCGCTGCGGGATGGCCGAACTGACCACCGACGAATCCCGGCTGGCCTGGTGGGTCTGCCCGGACCGGGTCGCCGCCGACGCCTTCGCGATCCCGTCCCGGACCCGGTCGCTGGTCGGCAGCATCTGGCACAGCCAGCAGGGCTGGCAGGTCACCGCGTTCACCGACCCCCACCACCTGGCCGGCGCCGGGCACCTGGTCCACCAACTGCCGCCGGCTGACACCCAGGACGCCGCCTGCCGATCGCTGCTGCGCTGGTGGCACTGGTGGGACTCCCCCGGCTGGGAGAACCGGACCCCGGCCGACCTCAGCGCCGCCGACCGCGCGGCCCTGGCCGACTGAACTCATCGACAAGGAGGACCTACCTCGTGGACATCAACCCGCCGTACCCGCCGCAAGGCCGCAGCGCTGCCGGCCGGCCCAAGGTGTGCCGCAGCTGCCAGGACCGGATGCCGGCCGTGTGTGACGGCTGCGGACAGAAGACCCCGTCCTACTGCATCCGGTGCCGGCCGAACCGCGACCGGCCCACCGTCGACAGCGGCGCGAACCTCGACGACGCGATCGGCCGGATGATGCGCACCCAGCCGCTGCCCGGCTTCGCCGGTATCACCGGCTGGACCGCCGGCCGCGCCGCCGTCCACCTGCCCGGCCACACCCCGGCTGCCATCCTGGCCGCCCTGCGCCGCCTCACCGCCCGCGGTGACGCCGTCCTGATCGGCGACAACCCGGAACGCTACCGGCCCAACTAGCCACCGCTCCCCCACGTTCCTCGACCTTCTGGCCGTCGCCCGGCCACCGCGCGAACCCGCGCACCCCGGGCACGGCCTGCATGGCCGTGCCCGGGACTCCCCCTTTGATTCCCGGAAGGAACCCCCTGTGACCACCAACGAACGACTCGCCCGAGTCGCCCTGACCTACCTCACCGGTCCCGGCGACCCGCGCACCCACCACCTGGTCGACAGCGAAGGCCCCATCGCCGCCTACCGGTTACTGAACGGCAACCGTTCCGATTGGACGGAAACCCCGGCGGCCCGCCGCGCCCGGATCGCGCTGCGCCGCACCGACGACCGGCTGCTGATCCCCGGCGAACCCGGCTGGCCGCACACCCTCGACCTGGCCGCCGACACCCCGGAACACGACTTCGTGCCGCCGCTCGCGCTCTGGGCCCACGGCACCGCCGACCTACCGACCGCCCTGACCCGAGCGGTCACCATCACCGGCGCACGCGCCGCCACCGCCTACGGCGTCACCGTCGCCACCGACATAGCCTCCGGCTGCGCCCGCAACGGCTGGACCGTCGTCGCCGGCGGCGGATTCGGGATCGACGCCGCCGCCCACCGCGCCGCCCTGGCCGACGATACGGTGACGGTCGCCGTCCTGGCCGGCGGCATCGACCGCTGGTACCCCGCCGGCCACAACGCACTCTTCGACCGAATCGCCCAGCACGGGCTGCTGCTCACCGAAGCACCGCCCGGCACCGACCCGACCCGGCCCCGATTCCAGGCACGCCAGCGTCTGCTGGCAGCGCTCACCATCGGCACGGTGCTGGTCGAAGCCGCCCCGCGCAGCCTCAGCGTCACCACCCTGACCACCGCCATGACCCTCGGACGCGCCGCGATGGCCGTACCCGGACCGGTCACCTCAGCCCTGTCAGTGGCCTGCCACCGCATGCTGCGCGACCCGCGCGTCCTACTGGTCACCGACGCCGCCGACGTCCTCAACGTCATCGACTCCTAGCTGAGGGGCGGCTTTCCGTGGACCCGCCGATGAGAAATCATCCGCCGCGTCGTCAGTTCTGTTAGCTTTTCGCACCGGTGGAAGGATTACCGACGTGACCGACGCTGGGCCGCTGGGCGCCGACGACACCACATTCCTCGCGGCGGTCCGTTCCGGCGACCCGGCGCGGTTCGCACGAATGACCGAGCGCCACCGGCGTGAGCTGCAGGTGCACTGCTATCGGATGCTCGCGAACTACGAGGACGCCCAGGACCTGACGCAGGAGACGTTCCTTCGGGCATGGAACAAGCGGGAGACGTTCCAGGGGCACGCGGCGCTGCGAACCTGGCTGTACCGGATCGCGACGAACGCCTGCCTCGACTTCCTGGAGAAACGCAACGACCGCACCCCCGTACCGTCCGGACTGACGGAGTTCGGCTCCGAAGTGCTGTACCTGCAGCCGTACCCCGACCACATGCTGCCGGAGGAGTCGGTGGTGGCACGGGAGACGATCGAGCTGGCGTTCATCGTCGCGGTCCAGCACCTGCCGCCACGGCAGCGGGCGGTGTTCATCCTGCGTGACGTCCTCGGCTGGCCGGCAACCAAGGCCGCCGGCGCCCTCGAACTGAGCGTCGCGTCGGTGACCAGCGCGCTACAGCGGGCCCGCGTGACGATGCGCGGGCAGTTACCCGGGCGCCGCCTCGACTGGCGCAGCCCCGCCGCCCACGAGTTGTCGCCCGGCGAACGCGCCGTGGTGCAGTCGTACATCGACGCCCACGAACGCAACGATCTCCACAAGCTGACCTCCCTGCTGCGCGACGACCTGCACTTCGTGATGCTGCCCGAGGCAGGCACCTCGAGCGTCACGGCCCGGGACGCCGTGGACGGCTGGGTCTCCGGCGGGCTCTTCCAGCCCGGCCACGACGACTGGCGCGGTGTCACCACGATGGTCAACCACACGCCGGCCGCCGCGCTCTACCTGCGTACCCCCGGCGACCCGAACCACCGGCTGTCCGCCATCGCGGTCCTGAACATCGTCGACGGGAAGATCGCCGAGCTCACCGGGTTCGACGCCACCGGCAAACCGTGGCTCGGCCTGCCGGAGACGCTGTGATCATCGCCTTGTCTCGTACCGGGTCAGCAGCACCCCACCCGGAAACGTCCGGGTCTCCACCAGGGTCAGCTTCACCCAGCTGTCCAGCACGGTGAAGAACGGCGTTCCCCCGCCCACCAGGACCGGGTGAGTGACCAGCAGGTACTCGTCGATCAGCCCGGCACGCATCGCCGCACCGGCGAGCGTCGCGCCGACGATGTCCATCCGGCCGGTGCCCTCGGTCTTGAGCCGGGTGATCTCAGGGACCGCGTCCCCGGCGACCAGGCGCGTGTTCCCGTCGACCGTGTCGACGGTCGAGGAGAACACCACCTTGGGCATGTCCCGCCAGCGGCGGGCGTACTCGATCTCCGCCGTCGTGGCGCCGGGCCTCCGGTCGGCGGTAGGCCAGTGGGAGCTCATCCCCTCCCACACCTTGCGCCCGTACAGCGCCAGGTCCGTCGCCGCCACCCGATCGGACCACCACTGAAACAGCTCGTCGCCGGGCGACGAGTCCGGTCCGTCACCCCCACTCCAGCCGAGGTCGTCGCCGGGCGCGGCGATGTAGCCGTCCAGGGTGACGTTCATGCCGAAGGTCACTGTGCGCATCATTCCAGCCTCTCGTGGGTCGGTCTTCCCACATACCGACGGGCTCGGCGCGAGAACCTAATCGGTGCGCGCCGACTGCGGTGGCGGTGCCAGCCACCCGGGCACGCCGTTCACTGCCGGCCGTGCCACGAGCGTACGACCAGCTGATCTTGAAGTTGAAAAACAGCCGATAACCCCCTCCGCTCTGGTGTGCCTCCCCTCCCCCGGGCGGCACACCAGAGCCCTTTTTCGTGTCCCGATCAGGAAGGAGCCAGGTCGTGCACAAAATGATCATCGGGGTGGTCGCCGGACTCACCGGGGTCCTCGTCCTCACCGCCGTAGCCGGTACGGCCCTGCTGTCCGGCGGCGGTGCCGGGTGTGTCGTGCCGCTCGCGTCGGCGGCCTCCGGCAGTGAGCGGGCCGGGGTCAGCGGGTGGGACAGCGACCAGCTGGCCAACGCCCGCACGATCATCGCCGTCGGCACGCAACGCGGGGTGCCGGCCCGGGGTTGGGTGATCGCCCTCGCCACCGCGATGCAGGAGTCCGGGCTGCGCAACCTCACCGGCGGTGACCGCGACTCCGTCGGCCTGTTCCAGCAACGCCCCAGCCAGGGCTGGGGCACACCCGCCCAGCTGCACGACCCTGCTTATGCCGCGGGCAAGTTCTACGACCGGCTCGCCACGGTCGCCGGTTGGCAGGGCATGCCGCTGACCGAGGCCGCGCAGGCCGTCCAACGGTCGGCGTATCCCGACGCATACGCCAAATGGGAAGACGACGCCGTCGCGATAGTTCAGCAGCAGTCGCCGGCCAGCGGGTCGACACTCGGCTGTCTGCCAGCGATGATCGGCGATGCCGAGCCGGCCCCGCGTAACACCGACGGCTCCTGGCCCGAGGAGAGCTGCGTCATCCGCCCCGATCCGACCACCGGCACCGGCTGTGTCACACCCCGCCTGCTCCACCTGGTCCAGCAGGCCACGGCCGCCGGATTCCCGAAGCCGTCCTGCTACCGCGTCGACGACCACGGCGAACACCCTCAGGGCCGCGCCTGCGACTGGATGATGACCGCCGGCGGCGAAGCATCCGGCACCCAGAAACTCCGTGGCGACACGATGGCCGCGTGGACGGTCGCCAACGCCGACCGGCTCGCCATCCGCTACGTCATCTGGTTCCGCATGATCTGGACCGACGACGGCAGAGGCTGGCACGCCTACCACAACCCCGTCGGCGGCGACGACCCGTCGGGCTGGCACACTAACCACGTCCACATCAGTATCCATTAAGTTTGATGATTTGGCGTTTTCGGGCGGTGGCAGGCGAGAGAAGTCTTCAAATAGCCGCCGTTTCATGACCCCACCACCGTTTCCCGGACTCGCTCGTTAGCGGGGACGACTGAGTAATCGGCAACGCCCCGGACTTCAAGGGTGGAAGACCCCCGCGTGTGCGGGGGTCTTTCGCGGTGAGCGACTGCGGCTGGGGCCCGCCGCACGTCGTCCCCGCACGCGCGGGGGTCTTTCCGGCACCGTGCACCCCAACCGGGTCCTGGACGGGTCGTCCCCGCACGCGCGGGGGTCTTTCCTCCCCGGCCTCGGCCAGCGCTGCCGCCACCGTGTCGTCCCTGCACGCGCGGGGGACTTTCTATTTGCAAGATCAAAGACCTGCCGGACCTCTAGTCGTCCCTGCACGCGCGGGGGTCTTTCCGACGGCACGGCAGGTTTGACCAAACGGCGATCGTGGCCGGGTGACGACGTCGATCGCCCTGGGCATCAGGGAGGTGTCCAAGCCGACCGGGCTCAGCCCGGCGCCTTTCGCTGGTACGAAACCATGAGGGCCTGATCCCGCTGGTGTGGCGAACCTCAGACGGCCGCCGCCGGTACGGCCCGTCCACGATCCGTTCATCCGGCTGGTGCAGGCGCTGTGACGGACCGGCATGCCGGTGGCCGAGGTGCGCGACTTCGTCCGGATGGGCCCCGGCACCCCCGATAACAGCGTCCGTCGCCTGGAGATCCTGACCCGGTAGCGGGAGCAGTTGCGGCAGCGGATCGCCGGTCTGCAGGACGACCTATGGGTGATGCACGACAAGATCGACGACTATCGGGGCTGATCGCCGCTGGTGGCAATGGCGAGGACGACGAGTCCTGGCGAGGCGCCCGATCACGTGGTCAGGCCACCCACCACCAGCCGTCGCCCACTTCCCGCACCGGGTACCCGTAGTCCCCGTCGGCGGTGGTGACTCTCGGACGTCCGGTGGGCGGTTGGGTGAAATAGCCGAGCCCGATCCCCGACTCGGACCGCCAGTTCTCCCACACCTGCACGAACAGGACGGTGTCGTTCGCGTAGGCGAATCCCGACGGGCACAGCGTACGTAGGTCGGCCGGTAGATCCGGTTCGGCGGGCAGTTTTCCGGACCGGTAGTCCTCGGCCAACTCCCCCAGGGCGACGCGATGCACCCGGTACAGATGGTCGACGTAATCGCCTTCCGACGAGTGCCAGACGGCCGCGGCGATCGCGACGACGGCGGTCAGGACCAGACATCCCATGACGGCCCAGGACCGGGACCGCCGCGATGGCCCGGACCCGGTCCCCTGCTGGTCGAGCAACTCCGACAACTGCGCCATGGTGATCCCCCGCGATCGTCCGGCCGACATCGACAGCGACGATCGTGCCGCTCCGGCCGGAACTCAGGAAAGGCAAGGCACCAAACATTCACAAGACCTCCGCGACGGTCGACGCCGCATCCTGGTAGTTCGACCGGGAAGCCGGCGTGGCGCGTCCACACCGGCGCTGTACCCGTCCGGTCGGCGGATGAACTGGCGCCCTGGAGACATCCCTGCGAAAGGAATGATCGTTCGTGACGGGATGGAATGTGCGGCGGCTGCCGGTCATCGATGAGGAGCTCGCGGAGTGGATCTTGGTGGCCGCTTCGGAGTTGAGTGCGTTGCGGAAGACCGTCGAAGGCGTCACTGCTGTCTCCGCCAACTGCGAGGACCTGACCGAACATCGCACGCCCGTCGCCACCGAACCGGCCGGGAACGGGGGTCCGGGCCTGGTCCTGGCCGAGCGCCTGGCCGAGGACGTCGGCCGGCACCCGACAGGAACCGGCAAGCGGGTGTGGGTGACGTTCCGCCTCACCACCCTCGGCGAATAGTTGCTATACGGCAACGAAAAGCGAGTCGACACCCCTACCCGGCCGTTCCGGAACCTGAGGATGGCTACGCTCGCCTTCACGTATCAGGTCGTCACATCGTCCGGGGGACGGAGCAAACGTTGCACGTCAGCAGTAACCGGACATCCACCGGAGCCGGGCAGGTCACCGCCGCCGGCGAGATCGACTTGGCCACCGCACCGCATCTCGACCGCGCCGTCCGGGAACTGCTGTCCTGCGACGAGATCACTTCGATCGAGATCGACATGGCCGGCGTCACGTTCTGCGACTCCTCATGCCTCGCGGTACTCGACGAGGCCCTCGACCTCGCGAACCGGCGAGGCGTCCGCCTGCGGGTCACCGACCTCCAGTCGCCGGTCCGCCGGGTTCTGGAGATCGTCGGTCTGCTGGATGTCCTGACCCGGCCCTGATCAGATCCGGAAAGTGCAGCCCGCGACGCTGAACCGGCCCGGGACCACGGTCGTCCAGTGCCCGTTCCACGTACCGCCGTAACTGGCGCAGATCGCCGGGCACTTCTGCTTGGCGTCGTCGTGGTTCCAGATCGGCCCGGCCGGCACGTCCATGGTGAACTCCGAGGTGCCGGTCGGTTCGGCGGTCACCTCGATCTCCACGACGCTCATCAGCCCCGGCACCATTGTGCGCCACTGCCCGGTGAACCGCCCGAAATGCGCCGCCGCGATCATCGGCCCGACCTCCTGCGCGTGGCTGTCGTTCCACAGCGGGCCCGCCGGCACGGTCACCTTGAACGTCCCGGTACCGCCCTTCACGACGGTCGGCTCCATCGAGGTCAGCGCGGACTCCGCGAAGTCCCCGACACCGGTCTGCGCCGGCCCCGCGCTGTCGTCCACGACGACCCGCGCCTCGATCCGCCAGTCCCGGTCCACCCGCCGGAGCCGGTCGCGGTACTCCCCCACCCGGGCGATCACACTCGGCCCGTTCGGCGGGGTCACCACGATCTGGAACGAACACCGGCTGACGGCCGCGTCTCCGTCGACCTCGACGATCACCCCTGACAGGAAGTGCCGCCGAACCCCGTCCACCGGCAGCCCGTCACCGATCCGCTCAGGATCTCGGCGTACGGCGTAGGTCCCGGAGGCGTCCCGCACCGTGCCGCCCTCCGTGAAGCAGCCCAACCACACTTCGACGTCGAGGGCGTCCACCGCGCCGGCGCACCCGTACAACAACTCGGTGATCTCTTGCCTCGACACAGGTGACCCTTCCTCCCGAAGACGACAGTCGATCTTAGAAGAGCGCTCCCTCGTTACGGGCCGCGGCACCGGCTCTGCCGGATTACCGGCCGGGATCTCATGTGCTTCCAAGAGGTCCGCCAAGGCCTACGATCGGCGTCGATGAACGAGGTCACGGCCGCCGCGGAGATCGCCGAGTACCTCGGCGTGACTCGCCAGCGCACGGCAGTACTGGTCGAACGCGCGGGCTTTCCCGCCCCGATCGCCCACTCACCGTGGCGCGCTACCCGATGACCGATGCGGAACTGGCCGATCGGGCCGGATGCGGTGCTGTTCGATGACGGCTCGGACGATGCCGTACCCGCCGGCGAATACCCTGGGCGGTGACTCGCGGTGCAGCGGCTTGGCCTTGAGACAGCCGTCGTCGATTCGGGTGTCAGGTAGGGCTTAAACGGGTCCAGCAAGCTCGGGCGCCGCTTGTGGGTGGTCATGAGTTCCTGCCAGGTCGCGGCGTGGGCGTAGCGGGAGACGGTGTTGTGGCTCCAGCCCAGGTGCCGGGCGATCTGCCGGAAGCCAGCGCCCTGCGCGATCAGTTCGTGGACCAGGGCGTGGTGTCTTCGGCGGCGTTGCGCCGTCGTTCCCGTCGGTTCGGGGACTGCCTCGGCGTCGTTGCCGGTATCGGCGGTGGGCTGTTCGGTCAGGCAGGTTCGGTGTCGTCGCGCGAGGCGATCGATAGCGGTGGCGAGGTTCTGCCACAAGTGAAAGCGGTCCGCGACCTGCACCGCATCAGGTGCGGCAGTCTTCGCGGCCTCAGCGTAGGCGCTCGCTCGGTCCCGGCAGATGACCATCGGCGATTCGTGATCGTGCAGCCATGCGGTCAGTGGTGCGGCGTCCCGTCCCGGCAGCAGATCGATCACCCTCTGGGACTCGTTCGACCAGCACGGTTCCGTAGTTCTGACCTCTCCGGATGGCGAAGTCATCAACTCCCAGGATCACCGCCGGACCGTGAGCAGGATCGGGCAGCGCTCGGACGAGTCGCAACAGGCTGTTGCGACTCGTCCGGATTCCGATCTTCGATGCCAGCCGTGTTCCCGTTCTGCCGGCGAGAGCCAGCCCAATCGAGGTCAGCATCTCCCGCAGCGGCTCACGGCGACGGGCTCTGCGGCGGGTCAGACCGTCAACCTGCTCGACGAACGTCTTCGCCCCGCAGACAGCCTTGCCGCAGAAGAACCGGCGAACCGTCAACGACAACTCCATCAGCCGACCAACAACCGGAAGATCAGCCAACAGCCGCCGATACCGGGAGTGCACTCGCACCGACCAGGTCGAACACCTCGGGCACTGCGATCTGGTTCCCCGAGCCGCTGCCTGCAGACGAACCTCACTACCAGACCCAGTGATTTCCTCGATCGTCACTTGTTCAAGATGCGGCAACAGCTGGTAGTTGGCCTCGTCATACTGTCACTCAACGATCGATCACAGAGACACCGATGTTCCGTCAGCGAGCGAGATCAAGGTGTGTCATCGTGATCGGGTGACACCCGGCTCTGCGTTTACGGCGCCAGCCGCCTTGACCGACCTGGCCGACATCGTGCATGTGACCTTCTCGGAGGATCCGTCATGGCTCGTAGCGGTTCAGTTGCGGTTCAAAGAGGGGTTTCTCCAGGTCGAGGTGGATCCGGATGACGACTCCGTCGAGGTGTCCTTCGATGCATCGCATCGCCCAGCGCTTCGCCACTGGGCGTCAGAATCGGTATCGATCTCGATGAACGAGCGCTACGGGAACCTTCTCGGCAGCGACTCCGCCTGGTGGTGGCTGCTGCGGAACCAACAGCAGTACGAGGATGGCTTCCAGATAGAACTCGGGCCGGCATCCTCCACCATGACGTTTCAGTACCTCGCGATCGCCTCACGCTTGCATCTGCGTCACGTCGCCGAAGCGAACCAGGCAACAGCGGATCCCCCGGCCGGCCGGCATCACCGATGACCCGGCCTTGCCGAAATCTGCCGAGCGCACTCCAATGTGATCCGAATGCCTCGACAAGATCAATAACGCAATAAGGCAGAACCTGATACTCGCTGGCAAAATCAGCATCGCCTCGACAGGCTGCACCACACCGCCGGAGCCCGCGACGACATCCAGCACCGCCGGGTTGTCGGGAACCCCCACCCTCACTCTGACGGAACCGGCGACCACGACGACCATCCGATTCACCGCAGGAAGCACCACGATCGATGCGCACGTCGACTCCGGCAGCCCGGCGGTCCGTGACTTCCTCAGCATGTTGCCGCTGCGGATCGGCTTCGAGGAGTTCGCCGGCCGCGAGAAGGTCGGCTACCTGCCGCGGAAGCTGGACACCAGCGGCAGTTCCGGTTCCGATCCCGAGGACGGTGACCTCATCTATTTCGTACCGTGGGGCAATCTCGGTTTCTACTACAACATCGCCGGCGTCGGTTTCGGCGACAACGTCATCCGCCTGGGCCGCTACGACGCCACGGAGCAACATCTCCGAGGCCTGGAGGCCGGCGAGGTGACCATCACGGTCGCCGGATGATGCACGGCCGATTCCTCGGTGTCGAGGTTTCGCGGTCAGGGGGTTTCGTCGAGACGTTCGAGCCAATGGTCGAGCAATGCCGCCTCGACCGGCGCGAGCTTTTCGGTTCCGGTGAGTGTGAGCTGAGCCCGCAGCTGCCACGCGGCGGTCCGTGTCGGCTCCGTCCGGCTGGACGGGCCTGGATCCGCCGGCCTGTTGAGCACGGCGGCGAAGATCGCCTCCCGGGTGCGGTCGGACAGAGCCGGGTCGTCGAACAGGTGCGGTTGAGCGATGTGGCTCAGGGCGACGCCGATGTTGGCCGGTAGGATCAGCTGAGCAGCCAGCCGCGGCGTGGTCGCGAGTGCGCCCGCGGCGGCGCAGCGCAGCAGTGTCGCTTCGAGCAGCTCCAGAATCCGCCGGTAGGCGTTGGACGCGGAGTGCGGCCGGGGCACGAACATCAGCTGGTAGACGGCGGGGTTCTCGGCGGCGAAGGACATGTGGTCGCGCCACCCGGTGTGAAGGTCTTTGACGGGGTCGTCGGAAATCTCCAGGGCTTGCTTACGCCGGGCGTAGCGCTCGAAGGCATCATCCGCGACGGCGTCGAGCAGGCCGTTCTTGTCGCCGAAGAGCCGGTAGAGGACGGGTTGGGTCACTCCGGCCTCGTCGCATACGGCCCGGGTGGAGATGTCGCCTCCTCGGGCTGAGGCGATTTGACGCCGGGCCGCCTCGACGAGAGCCGCGCGCACCGTGGCGTCGTTTGCCGGCCCTGTGGCACCGCTGCGGCGACGTCGTCCGTCGGCGGCAGCTGTATTCCGCTCTTGCATGAAATCAATGCTACGTCACATCGCTAGCGATGCTTCGATCGTCGTGTTACCTTCGTCTTATCAGCGATACGGTAAAAAGCTAGCAGCGCTATAGATCAAGGAAAGTGAGTGTCATGGCAGATCAACGGGTCGCCGTCGTCACCGGCGCGTCACGAGGCATCGGCCGCACCATCGCGACCACTCTCGCCAAGGCTGGGCAAGCCGTCGTCGTCGGTTATGCCGGTAACGAGACCGCGGCGAAGGAGGTGGTCGACCAGATCACCGCGGCCGGGGGCCGAGCGGTCGCCGCGCAGGCGGATGTGGCCGACGAGCGCGATGTGGCGGCGTTGTTCGACGCCGCTGACGAGGCTTTCGGCGGGGTCGATGTCGTTGTCAACTCAGCGGGACGGCTGGCGCTCTCGCCGATCGCCGAGCTCGATCTCGACGCGCTCGACGACATGCACCGGACCAACATCCGCGGGTCCTTCGTCATCGCCCGCGAGGCCGCTCGCCGCGTCCGGTCCGGCGGCGCGATCGTCATGCTGTCGACCTCGGTGGTCGGTCTGCAGTTTCCCGGCTACGGCGCGTACGCCGCCAGCAAGGGAGCGGTCGAGGCCATGACACTGATTCTGGCCCGGGAACTCCGCGGCCGCGATGTCACGGTGAACGCGGTCGCGCCCGGCCCCACCGCTACGGAGCTCTTCTTCGACGGCAAGGACGAACAGACGATCGAGCGTCTGGCCAAGCAGCCGCCGCTGGAGCGGCTCGGCACCCCCGCCGACATCGCCGAAGTCGCTGCCTTCCTCGCAGGCACGGGCGGACGATGGGTCAACGGTCAGGTCGTGCGCGCGAACGGTGGCATCATCTGATGGCCGCCGACCGGAAAGTCATCCTGGTCACCGGTGCTTCGAGCGGATTCGGCCGACTGACCGCCCACACCCTGGCCCGAGCCGGTCACGTGGTCATCGCCGGGATGCGCGCCACCCGCGAACGCAACGCGCCCGCGGTGGAGGAGATCCGCAGACTGGCCACCACCGAAAGCCTGTTGCTCTCCTCCGTGGAGCTGGACGTGCAGTCACAGGCCTCGGCCGACGCTGCGGTCGCCGAGATCGTCGAGTGTCACAGCCGCCTCGACGTAGTGGTGCACAACGCCGGCCACATGGTGCTCGGCCCCGCCGAAGCCTTCACGCCCGAGCAGATCACCGCTGTGCACGACATCAACGTGGTAGGCACCCAGCGAGTCAACCGTGCCGCCCTGCCAGTCCTGCGCGGCCAAGGCTCAGGGTTGCTGGTCTGGGTCGGAAGCTCGTCCAGCCGCGGAGGCCATCCACCGTTTTTGGCACCTTACTTCGCGGCCAAGGCGGCGATGGACGCGCTGGCCGAGAGCTACGCCGCCGAGCTGATCCGCTTCGGCATCGGCACAACGATCATCGTGCCCGGTGCTTTCACCTCCGGCACCAACCACTTCCTGCACGCCGGTCACCCCGCCGACGAAGCCACCGCGGCTGCCTACGACAGCCTTTACGGTGAGATCCGCGCCACGATCGACAAGCGCCTGCCCGAACTCGTGCCGCCCGACGCCGACGTGCAGTCGGTGGCCGACGAGATCGCTCGCATCATCGACCTGCCGGACGACCGTCGCCCCTTCCGGACTCACGTCGATCCGAGCCGCGACGGCAGCGAGGTCGTCTCCGCCGTGGCCGACCGCATCCGGGCCGAGTTCTACCACCGACTTGGCATCGAGGGCCTGCTGCCCTTGAACGCCTCGCTCTGAAAACCACCATCGAGCAAGGAGAAACACCATGCCATTCGCCAACCTCAAGGTCCCGGCCGAGACCCTGACCCCGGAATCGAAGAAGAAGCTCATCGACGCTGTGACCGACGCCTACGTCGATGTCTATGGCGAGCGCGCCCGCGCCACCACGCTGGTCCTGGTCGACGAGGTCGTCGAGGGCGGCTGGGGCCTCGGCGGCACCATCCTGACGGCCGACATGCTCGGCCGCAGCTGATCCGATACGGTGTGCGGCCGGAGCAAGCCGCCGGCCGCACACCGTACTCGTCCTGGTCGCCAGTGTTGTCTGTCCACCCCCGGCGATGTGCACACGTTTCCCGGCGAGTGGATCCGCGACACCGCACGTAGGGGTACCGATTTCCGGCTGGTGGATGACGAGGCCGACTACGCGGAGGTGGCCAGGCTCCCCGACCATGTTCTCCATCCCGCAGCCCCTCGGCCCCGTCGCGATCGCCGCCGGCAACAGCGGCGCGAAGAACCACATGCTGGTCCTGCCGGACGCCGACCTCGACCTGGCCGCCGACGCCGCCGTCAACGCCGGTTTCGGATCGGCCGGCGAGCGGTGCATGGCCATCTCCGCGCTGACGGGATGACCTCCAGTTCGATCGTACGAGCGGAAGGTGGTAAGGGCTATGCTCGGAGACCAGGCCCAGCAGGTTGCGGTGGGTCGCGATGCCCTGGGCGGTGGCCATGTCCCAGCCGGCGAAGTTGCTGCTGCCCACGTAGCTGATCTTGCCGTCGCGGATCAGCTGTTCCATCGCCTGCCAGGTCTCCTCCCACGGGGTGGCCCGGTCGACGTGGCGCATCCGGTACAGGTCGATGTGGTCGGTCCGTAGCCGGCGCAGGCTGGCCTCGGCGGCCCACCGGATGTGGTAGGCCGACAGGCGCCGGTCGTTGGGGCCGGTCTCATCGGCTGGAAGACCTTGCGCCCAGGGACTGATCGAGCCCAACGGCGGGGCGCTGGCCTCGGCCGAGGCGCCCGAGCATCCCGGCACCGGTTCGGCGATGCTCGGTTTTGTGCAGTGGCCGGCAGCCGGCACGATCGCCCCGATCGCCGGGCTCGGCGGCGAGGACACCGCCGTACCGATGGCGCTGTTGATGATCGCCGGGGCCGGACTGTCGATGGTGGGCCTGCCCGTCCTGGCCCGGCCCACCCGGAGGGAGACCCCGGTGCCCGTCTCCTGACGTGGTCAGCGAGCCGGGAAACGCAGGATCCGGTCGTCGCCGTCGCGGAGGTCACCGCGCCCGGCGATGTTGGACGTGGTCAGCCACAACGCGCCGTCCGGGGCGATCTGCACGGTGCGCAGGCGGCCGTATTCCTCGTTGAGGCGAGCGGCGGGTTCGCCGGTCGTGTCGCCGTTCAGCGGGAGTGTCCACAGGCGCTCGCCGCGCAGTGCGGCGACGTAGGTGGTGTCACCGGCGATGGCCATTCCTGATGGGGAGGCTTCGCGGACCGGCCAGGTGACCAGGGGGTCGGTGTAGCGGCCGCCGTCGGTGTCGCCCTCGCCTTCTACCTCGGGCCAGCCGTAGTTGGCGCCGGGACGGATCAGGTTCGCGTGGGGTCGGGGCCGGCCCCGCGACCGCCGGGCCGAATGCGGCGGTCGCGGGCTACCAACGGGTTCAGCTGGGCGAGGGTGCGGCCGAGACCGTGATCGGCGGGGATTGCGGTAGGTCGAGGACTGCCCGGTCGGCCAGCGGCTGGGACAGGTGGAGCGTGGCGGTCCGGGTCATGCCGAGCCCCGTGCAGATCTCGTCGTAAGCATGCCGCTGTTCCAGGATGATGACGACCACGGCTTCGGCTGATTCCACGGCCTCGGCGGCGTAGTCGGCACCGCACGGCGATGCCGCCGGGTCGGGGACGCCGGTGAAGGTGACGACCATGGTGGTGCCCGCCGGGTCGACGGTGGCGGATTCGATGGCCGTACCGCGGAGGTCCTGGGACGGGCTCGCCGTCGCGGGGTAGCCGGCCAGGATGGATTCGGCCAGTTTGCGCTGCTCGGCCCAGCTCTCACCGGCGGGCAGCTGGTATCCGTCCGTGCGGGGGCCGGGATCGGAGGCGTCGCAACCTGCCGACAGTGCCACGATCACCGTCAGCGCGGCGCACCACAGCGTCCTTGACAACTCTTTTGCCTCTCGTGTCATCCCGGGGTGCCCGCAAGAGGGCACCCCGGACTTTCGAAACTACGTGATGGGGCGGATCTTCCAGTGCTTGTCGGCCGTCCAGAAGTCCTGGTAGATGATCAGGTTTCCGGATCCGATGCCCTTGGTGCCCCCACCGCTCTGCACACCGACGGCTCGCACCGTCGGGCCGCCGTTGGTCACGAAGATCGCGCCGCCACTGTCGCCCTCTTCGACACAGGTGGCCCTTTCCTCCCGAAGACGACAGTCGATCTTAGAAGAACGCTCCCCTCGTTACGGGCCGCGGCACCGGCTCTGCCGGATTGCCGACCGGGATCTCATGTGCTTCCAAGAGGTCCGCCAAGGCCTAGGATCGGCGTCGATGAACGAGGTCATGGCCGCCGCGGAGATCGCCGAATACCTCGGCGTGACTCGCCAGCGCGTGGCAGTGCTGGTCGAACGCGCGGACTTTCCCGCTCCGATCGCCCACTTGTCCGTCGGCCGGATCTGGCGCATCACCGACGTACGAGAGTGGGCGGCCCGCCGACCGAACCGCGTCCCAGAGGACCAACAGCAGTAGCGTTGTCGCGGGCTCAACCCGCTAGACGCCGGCTGCGACTCTGCCGCTCAGGACCCGGGTGCCGACCGAGGGCTTGGCGGTGCGCTCGCTTCGGCCAAGTGCTTGATGTGCGCCGCACGCTGGGTCAACAGCTTTTTGAGGTACGGGGCCAGCAGCACCCTGGTGACCAGGGCGCCCAGTGGCCCCAGTGGTGCGCTGACGGTCATCCGGTCGGTCATCCGGGTGTGGCCGTCGCCGAGATCCTCGAAACGGTGTTCGTGGTGCAGGGCGCGGAACGGGCCGCGGGTCTGCTCGTCGACAAAGCGGTGCGGCGGCTCGTAGGCGGTGATCCTGCTGGTCATGCGCCAGCGCACACCGAAGTGGCGGGCGTCGAAGGTCACGTCGTCGCCGAGGGCCAACTGACGGTGCCCGGTGCTCGTGGTCGCGGTCTCGCCACTGCCGGACAGGGATTCGGCGTGCACGTCGACGTCGAGTTCGAGGTGGAACACCCGGTCCGGAGCAGCGGCGATCACGGAGACGACTTCGATCACCGCTGGCACGTCCACGACGTTACCGCCGGATCGGCCGGTTCCGGGACGGAGTGCATAATCGGTGCCCGTGACACCCCTCGCCTGTGGACACGATGCCCCGGCCGGTCCGCGCCGGATGTGTCGGCACCTGATCGACAACCCCGGCCTGGCCCCGGTCCGGGTGCTGACCGGGCATCGCATGGACTACGACCTGAGCTGCGAGGTGTGCGCCTCCGGTACCCCGGTGACGCTCACGACGGTCTGCCAGCCCTGCTTCGACCTGCGCGACGACGGCTATTTCCTGGCGTGGCGCGGCGAGCCGGGCATCGTCGACCGGCCCGAACCCGTCGGCGCCGTCACCGACAGCCCGCTGCCCGCCGGGCTGGGCCCGATCCTGGACTTCGCCGCTCTGCCCTCGGTAGGTGGAGAATCCCGGTGGCTGCTGCTCACCGAGTCGGGCTGGCTGGTCCGGTTCGACGCCACCGCCGCAAGGCCGGACGAGTGCGCGGTCGTCCGGGAGCACGGCGTCGCCGTCGAGGAGGAGAAAGCGCGACTGAGACTGCATGTCTCGGCGGACGGCCGGTTCGCCGCCGTGGCCAACGACTTCGGCCGCTATGGCGCGGTGCTCGACCTGGACACCGGCGAGACCACGCTGTCCCTGGACGGCGGCGACTACCACCCGGAGCAGGTGCCGTTCTCGGTCGCCTTCGCCGTCCATGCGGGCCGGACCGTGGTCGTTCACCGCACCGCGTGGAACCGTCTCGACGTCAGCGACGCGCAGACGGGTGCCCTGCTCACCGCGCGGACGACGGACGACTCCCTGGGCTACTTCCACGGCGCGTTGTACGTCTCCCCGAACGGCCGGTGGATCGCCGACGACGGCTGGGTCTGGCATCCGGTCGGCAGCCCGTCGGTCTGGGATCTGCGGGCGTGGCTCGGCGGCAACGTCGGGGAATCCGAGGACGGCCCGTCCCTGAGGTCCCTGACCAGCCGCGACTACTACTGGAACGCACCGATGTGCTGGATCGGTGACGACCTGCTGGCCGTCAGCGGCATCGGCCCCGACGACGTGAGCATGCTCGCCGGTGTCCAGATTTTCGACGCCGCCTCCGGCACCGGGCAGCACACGTTCGCCGGCCCGCGCAGCGCCCTGTTCGCCTCTGGTGGGCGCCTGTTCGCGGTGGCCCCGGACGGCCTGGAGATCTGGGATCCCACGACCGGAGACCGCACCGGCCGGATCCCCGGCTTCAGCCCGTCGCGCCGGCACCCCGGCACCGCCGAACTGGCCGAGATCCGCGACGGCGTCCTCCGCCGCTGGCCGAGCCTTCTTCGACAGAGGTCCTGAACTCAGCGCACCCCGCCGGCCGCCGCGACCGATACCGCGAAACGGCGGCCCGGGTTGGGGCCGGGGGTGGCGGTGATGCTCAACGGCCGGCCCGGGTGGGTGGGCGTGACGGTCAGTCGCCGTACCAGAAGGGCCGCCGTGGCGACCGCGAGCACCTCGGTCATCCCCGCGCCGAGGCAGGTGTGGCCGCCGACCGAGAACGGGGCGTAGACCGAGGCCCGGCGGGCCGCCGTGAAATCGCGGTCGATGTCGAAGCGCTGCGGGTCGGGGAAGTGCTCGGCCAAGTGGTGCGGCACACAGGTCGCCACCAGCACCCGTGACCCCTCGGCGATGTGAAACCCTTCGAAGTCAAAGGCCTTGGTCACCGTACGGGCGGAGCCAGGCGCCGGCGGGTAGACGCGCAGTGTCTCCATCACCAGCCCCCGCAGCGCCGGAAGCTCCCGCAGCCGTTCCCACGTGATCGGTTCGGCGCCCGCTTCGGCGGTGACCCGTGCGAGCACGGCGGGATTGTCCAGCAGCGCCCGCATCATGAAGCTGTACAGGTAGGCGACGGTGTTGACCCCGGCGAAGTAGCCCTGCAGAGCCATTCCCGCCCGTACGTCAAGCGGGTATGGTTCGCCGTTCTCGTCCACCGCGTCGAGCGCCTGATCGAGCAGGTCCCGCGGCCCACCGGTCGGATGGGCGGCCCGTTCGGTGAGGGCGTCGCGGGCGAAGGCGTGGATCTCGGCGCGCGCCCGCCGGTATTGAGGTAGCCGCAGCGTGGCCGCGGGCCATTTCCCGGCGATGGTGACGTCCAGGACCAGTTCGAACGCCGATCGCAGAGTCTCGAACCGGTCCGCCGAGCTGGCGCCGGTGAACGCGACCGACAGTTGCGCGGCGGCCAGCCGCTGGCAGGCGTCGACCACCGGTAGTGCCCGCTGTCCCTGCCAGCCGTCGAAGGCCTGCTCGGTCTCGCGGACGACGTCGTCCCAGCGGGCGGCCAGCAGTTCCCGCGACAGTCCGGTGGCGAGGACCTTGCGCAGGTGGCGGTGCGGGCGGCCGCGCAGCACGTGCACGCGCATCCCGAATTCCCGGTTGAGCCCGCCGAAGCTGACTTCGCTGGAGAAGACGTCTTCGCCGTGTTCGAGCAGGAACCGGTTGGCGCGCTCGCCGGCCATGATGACGAACGCCTGGTTGAGTGCTTTTACTCGAAAGACCGGACCCAGCTGCTGGTACGTGTCGGCGAAGAACTGTTCGACGTCGCCCATCATGCGCAGGGCGTTGCCGAGCAGGGGCAGTCCGGGCGCTTTCGGTGGCAATGTCACCGGTGCATTGTGAACTACGGCAGCCACTGAAGATCGGTGGCGGTCAGTTCCGGCAGCCGGTCACGGGCGCCGGGGCGTGGGTCCGGTCCCCGGCCGATGACGTCCAGACCGGCCGGGGTGACCAGGGAGCGGTCGAAGGTGAGCACGATCAGGTCCCGGTCGTCGCTGAGGTGTTCCACTCGCCACCGGCTGGTCAGCACGCTCAGGACGCCGCGGCCCCGCCACGTGAACCACCCGCTGTCCGGGTCGAACCGGTCGACTCCCGAGATGCGCCGCTGTTTGCCGGCCGGGGTGCGGTAGCCGACGTCGTCACTGAAACGTAGATCGGGGCCGGGCAGTAGCCCGTACGAGAAGGTGGGGTTGATCCTCCGCCCGGACAACCACATCGGGAACGTGCTCGCCAGCACCCGCCACTGACCCGGCAACGTGTCCCGCAGCGTCTGCGCATCGATCATGCGCCGATGATGTCACTCGTCGATCATGTCGGCGAGAATGAGGCTCTGGCGCTCATGACGAGGCCACCTCCCGGGTGGCGGTGTGTACGTCAACGGTGCCGGCTGGCACGTCCGGGTCCGCGGCGAGGGCGGTCAGCATCCGCCGGTAGCCTTCGGCCACGCGCTGTGCGGTCTCCGGTTCGAACAGGTCGAGCTGGTATTCCAGGGACGCGTCCATGCCGGCCGGCTCCTGGTCCGGACCGAAGTTCTCCCGCAGACTCAACGTCAAGTCATACACGGAGCCGCTGGCGTCGACGTCCAACGGCACATCGGTCAATCCGTCGAGGTCGAGCCCGGCGTCGGTGTTGTTCGCCAGGGTGAACATGACCTGGAAAAGCGGGTGACGGGTCTGCGAGCGGGCCGGATTGAGTTCTCTGACCAGGTGGTCGAAGGGGATGTCCTGGTTGTCGTAGGCATCGAGGGCTACGGTTTGGACCCGCTTGACGAGATCTCGCAGACTCGGGTCGCCGGAGGTGTCGACGCGGAACACCAACATGTTGACGAAGTATCCGACGAGGTCGGTCAGCGCGTCGTCCATGCGCCCGGCCACGGGTATTCCGATCGGAATGTCGGGGACCGCACCGAGTCTGCTCAGCAGCGCTGCGAATCCGGCCTGCAAGACCATGAACATCGTCGCATTCTCCGCACGGGCGATCTCCGTCAGTGCCGTGTGGAGATCGGCGTCAAGGGTGAACTCGATGGCGCCTGGGACAAAGTCGGAGATCGGCCGGCGCGGATGATCCACCGGCAACCGCAGTTCCTGGGGCATGCCATCGAGTACCGAACGCCAGTGCGTGAGCTGTCTCGACGCCAGACTGCCCGGGTCCTCCGCGCTGCCCAGCAACCGTCTCTGCCAGAGTGCGTAGTCGGTGTACTGGACAGGCAGCGGGGGCATGTCCGGCGCGGCACCGTGGCGCCGCGCCGCGTAGGCCCGGGCGAGGTCTCGGGTGAGCGGCTCCAGCGACCAGCCGTCGCTGACGATGTGGTGAATCAAGAGGAGCAGGACGTGCTCCCGCGGTCCCAGCGCGAACAGCCATGCTCGCAGGGGTAGGTCGCGCTCGAGGTCGAACGGGCGTTCCGAGGCCTCCTGCATCCCCTCGTACAGCTCTTCCTCGGAAAGCTCCTGATACTCCAGGCTCACCGTGTATCCGAGACGTCCGAGGCGACCTGGTACGTACAGGTCGCAAGCCTGCTGAAGCAGGCCGATGCGCTCCGGTGCGGGCGTGAGGCGGGCACGCTGCAGCAGGTCGTGTAGTTGCCACAGCTCGACGGTGGCGGTGGTGGGGTTGAGGCGGTAACGGCTGGTGGTGCCTCGTTTGAGCAGGTGGTCGTCGGGGTGGGGGCCGCCGGCTCGGGTCAGGACGTGGCGCAGATTGGAGGCGTTGGTGTCGACATGCTGTTTCGCCTGGCGTAGGCGGACGTCGCCGAGGAGGTGTTCGCCGATGGTGTCGGTGTCGGTGCCGTCGGGGTGGCAGGCGAGGAAGACGGCGAGTTCGGCGGCTCTGGCGCGCAGGTTGTTGCCGGGCCGGGTGATGCCGTCGATGCGCAGGGTGCCGAGGACCCGAATCTGAACGGGTTGCGTGTTGGTGGGTTCGCCGGTGGTCTGGTCGACGGGCTGGATGGTCGGTGCGGGTTCGGTGGCCGGGGCGATGAGCAGGATCGGCGGGACTGCTTCTTCGGCGGGCGTGTTCGCGCACGGCAGCAAGGGTGGTGAGGTGGTGTTCCTCTAGGATCCGGGCGCGGTGCAGGATGCGGGTGCCGACGGCGTTGACGGCGTCGGTGAAGTCGGCGGCGATGTGCAGCCGTGACCAGCTGTTGATACCCGTACCGAAGAGATCGGTGAAGGTGTTGCGGTCGATGATGACCTCGGCGCGCTGGGCGGGGTCGTCCGGTGCACCGGTGGTGAGAGCGGCGAGGAGCAGCCCGCGGGCGGCTCCGGGCGCGCCGGGCCCGTCGACGCCGATCGGGTGCGACGGCAGCACCGTGATGGCGGGTGTGCCGGGACGGCGGCGGGCGTGCCGGTGGAGGGTGTCGACCGGCTCGGGTAGCCCGGGGCGCCGGAAGCCGCATGCTAGCGGCGGGATGACTCCGTCTACGGCTGCGCTGGCGCCAGAGCAGGGCCCCGGTGGCGCTGATCGCAACGGCGAGGCTCCAGGTGATGACAGTGCCGCTGGGCAGGTGGATGCCGTCGTCGCTGGTAACAGCTTCGGGCGACGTGGTTGCCGACGGCGGCGACGGAGTCGGCGTGCCGGGCTCGGCGTAGTGACGGGCCGATCGGCTACCGGAGATCGGGGTGGTGGTGTGGGGGCCGGCTGGTGTGGCGCTCGGGCTTCTCGCCGGGCGTCGTCGGGGAGCCGTAGATGCCAGCCGGGACGGATGAGGTCGCAGTCGGTGAGCCGGGCGCCGCCGGGCTGGCGCCGATCGACATGGAGTTCCCCAGTGGGATGGCTCTTCGGGAGTGTCTCGGGGCGTGCTGCCTCCCGCTGCTGCTGGCGGTCGGAGGTGGAGATTACACCCGGTTACCGGACGGGATGGCGGCCGGAGTGCGGTCGCCATCCCGGACCCGGTCAGGCGCGGTAGCGGATGATGAAGGCGACGTACGCGTTCTCTGGTCGGGTCTCTTGGTCGCCGCCGTCGGTGACGGTGTGCTGGTGAGCGCCGGCCGTGTCGGTGCCGGCATTGCCGTCGTTCCAGATCGACAGGTGCGATCCGGCGATCGCGTACAGCGAGCTGTTGGTCGGGATGTGCCAGACGTCGTGCGTGTGCTGCCCGTCGGTGCTGGTGGTGAACGACTGTCGAGGTGCGGCAGTGGCGCCGCCTTGCACGGAGCCGCACTCGTCGCCGCCCATCCCGCCAGGTGCCGCCGCGGTACGGGTGGCCGCACCCGGGTCGCGTCCGGCGCCCGCGTCGACCCCGCGCAGGAAATAGCCACGATAGTCGGGCAGGTTGAAGGTGGTGGATCCGTCCCCGCCACCGTGCAGGGTACCGATCACTCTGAACAGGTCCTCGTAGTCCGAACGACTGAGCTCACGCCCGTCGCAGTACAGCCAGCCGCGTTCTTCGATGGCGGCGGCGTCGACCCGTGCGGCGTACGGGGTTACCGTGCCGACCACCATCTGACCCACGGGTACCAGCGGCTTGGCCTGGCTTTTGGTCGTCATCATGGGGCCTTCGTTCCGTAGTAGATGATGGTGTTTGTGTAGATGTTGATCGGGCACGTGTCCAGGTCGCCGCCGCCGGTGACGGTGTGGGTGTGCGTGCCGGAGGTGCCGCTCTGCGGGGAACCGTCGTTCCAGTTGGCGTAATGGCTGCCAGCCAGCGCGTACCAGGAATTGGAGTTCGGTAGGTGAGCGACGGTATGCGAGTGGTTGCCCTGAAGGTCGGTGGCGAAGCCGGTGTTGTCGCCGACGGGCCGGGCGGTCGCCCGGTTCTGCACCGAGCCGACCGCGTCGCCCGCGATGCCGCCGGGGTTCGCGGCCAGCCGGGTGTTGGCGTCGGGGTCATGGCCGGTCCCGTCGTCCACGCCGCGCAAGAACCGGCCACGGTGGTCGGGCAAGTTGAACGTGGTCACCCCGTCGCCGCCACCGTGCAGGGTGCCGATGACGGTGAACAGGTCGTTGTAGTCCTTACGGGATCTCGGACTGCCGTCGCACAACAGCCAACCGTTGGGCGGCGGTGAGTTGACCGTCACGACGCAGCCGTAACTCACGACGGTGCCGACCAGGACATCACCGTCGGTCATGGTGGCCTGCGGTTGCTGCTGGGTGTGTGGCGTCTGTGCCATGATCGTCTCCTAGCCCTGGAATTTGATGACGTGGTACACGTACTTGTTGATGGGGCGGGTTTCCATGTCACCGCCGGTGACGATGGTGTGACTGTGGTCGCCGGCTGCGTCGGTCTGGCTGGTGTTGTCGTTCCAGATGCCGTAGTGGCTGCCGGCGATGGCGCCCGCGCTGTTCTCGGTCGGCATGTGCGGCACGCCGTGGCTGTGCGCGCCGCCACTGGCGGTGGTGAAGGCGTTGCCGGGGCGAGCCGTGTAGCAACCTTCCACCGAGCCGGGGTTGTCGCTGGTCAGGCCGCCGCTGTTGGCGGCCTGCCGGTCGCCGACATAGGGGTCACGCTTGGCTTGGGCGTCCACGCCCCGTTCGAAGCGGGCACGTAGGTCGGGCAGGAAGAAGGTGGTACGAGTGGAGCCGTAGTTGCCGCCGATGGCGAAGAACAGGTCGGCGTAATCTGACTTGATCACCTCCGAGCCGTCGCAGTATAGCCAGCCCTGCTGCTTGAGCCAGCCGGTGTCGAGCCCGCCGGCGAATGTGGCGATGGTGCCGATCGGCACCATCGAGGGTGATGTGGTGGACATGGTGTCTCCTTTCCAGGCGGAGAGCCGGGCGGTCATCGGATCGCCCGTGCTCCGAGGGTTCGTAGCCAGAAATCGATGCCGGTGGCGGTGAGGGCCCACACGGGTGGTTCGAGGCCGGCCGCACGTAGCACGCCACGCGCGTAGGAGGTGCAACCGTTCGTGAGGAAGTTGAACGGGCCCAGAGAGCCTTGTGCCAGGGCTGCATTGCCATAGGCGACGGCACGCTGGGCGTTCAGGCCGGGCACCTCGATCATCGCGGTGCGCCGGGTACCCGCGTAGTTCATGATCTCGGTTAGCGAGCGTCTGCTCGCTGAGGTGCCCATGCCGCCGAGGAACACGCTGCTTTTGCCTTTGTAACCAGAGCCGGCGAATACCAGATGGGTGAACGACCAGGCCCCCGGCTGCTGCCGGGCGGCAGCCACCGAGTGCCAGACACTGTGAAAGGTGTCCTGCACGACGTGCCCGACCTGGCCGCCCGGGCCGGTCCGGCCAGCGCGAACCACCCGATTAGTCCGCGCGATCGGGCCGCGCCCCAGCGTTCCGCCGATTGCCCCGCCGACCGCACCACCCAGCGCCCCCTGCCAGGCCGCAGTGGCGGCGCCCGCACCGAAGTTCCGGCCGTAGTAGGAGTTGATGGCGCCGTTGGTCATAACCGAGTCCAGTGCCCCGAAGCCGGCGCCGATGGCGGTCTCCCCGACGAACGCGGCTGCCGAACTCAGCGGCGCCATGGCGAAACCCAGCCCGGCCGACGCGGTACCGAAGGCCGCGCCCAGGCCCACCGATATACCCCACTCGACTGCGTCGAAAGGCTGCTTCTCCGCATCGACATGGGTGACTCCGTAGGCGGCACTACCGAAACCGGCCCCGATCAGCGCGCCACCGAGCAGGAGGCCCCCAGCCGTCACCAGCGGTGTGGCGGCTCCGGCGGTGAAGATAGTCAGGGCCGCCCCACCGATCACCAGTGCCACACCCGCCGTCGCCGCCAGGAACGACTGCCAGGAGAAGGCGAACCCGCCGGTGGGGTCGCAGCCGTTGACCGGGTCGCCGCCGGCGTAGAGATAGGGACTCGAAAACTGGCCGGCCGGGTCAGTGGACAGGAACCGCCCGCTGACCGGGTCGTAGAGGCGTAATGGGAACATGTACAGGCCGGTGACTGTCTCCCGCTCGGCTCCGGCGAACAGATACGGGAAGGTGCCGGTGGCACCGGTTTCGATCGGGGCACCGAGGAACCCGCCGTAGGGCAGGTAGTTGAACGCGCCGACGACGGCCGTCCCGTCGTAGATCGCCCGAGTGGTGCCCAATCGACCACGCAGCACGTATGCCGTCCCGGTCGGTGACCAGACCGCGACCGGTCCGTTCGGTCCGGGGATCAGGCAGCTGAGGGCGGACCCGCCGTCGTTGCCGGTGTGGCCGAGAACGAGCGGCTCACCGTCGGCGCCGGGGATGTAGAGTCGCCGGCCGTCCGGGTAGCTACGGCAGACCAGGCCGTTGTCGGCTGCGTAGTCCAAGTGTACCGTGCCGGTGGCCGTGTCCATGTCGGTGACCAGGGTCGACACCGGGTCATAAGTGACGCCGGTCAGGGACAGGGCCGGGGCTTCGGCGAGATCACCGTCGGCGTTGTAGGCGTACCCGTCCGGCCCGCCCGTCCCGATCGCGCGGAGCCGGTTGGTCCCCTCGGTATAGGTGAACAGTTGGTCGTCGCGGTGGCGCACGTTGCCGTTGGCGTCGTAGCCCAGATCCAGGAAGCTGTGCCTCTCACTGGCGCTGCCGACCGCAGTGGTCAGGCGGCCGAGCGGATCGTAGCCGTATCGGTAGTCGTGATCGGTGACGAAGCCGGGGCCGTCCACGTCGGAGAAGACGCTGGCTACCCGGGCCACGATACCGCTGTAGTAGCCGACGCCGGTGAGCCCGTCACTGGTGTACTGGGTCGTCTCGGTCAGGTACCGGTCGCTGACCTCGGCCATCCAGCCGGTCGAGGTGTACCGGTAGGAACGGGGCAGCTCACCGGAGGTGCCCGGGGCGATCACCTCGCTGGATAGGCTCCCGTCCGGGGTGTAGTCGAACCGGGCCAGAACGCCCGGTCGGTCAGCGGCGACGCCGATGACCTCAACGATCTCGTTGAAGCCGTTGGCCCGATACCGGGCGGTGAAGGCCGCCGGCTCCCGCTGAGCTTCGTAGCGGATGGCGGTGATCGCTCCCAGGCCGTCGTAGCGGTACCCGATCGTGTGCGGCTGCCCGCCGTCGTAGCCGTCAACGCTTGTGCTTCTCGTGGCAACCAGCCCGGTAGAGGTGTACCCGAGGGTGGTGACCACCCCGGTGTCGCTGCCCTTACGCGCCGCTGACTCACTGCGGGACCGAGCCTGCCACAGCCTGCCGTGCAGGTTCAGGTCTGTACCATCACCGTCATAGCGGTAGCGGTGCAGCCACTTGCCGACTGCCGGTAGCCAGGCCGGGTCGTCCGCGTGCCGACGCAGCAGGTCGAGGTTCCACGGTGTATGGCAGGTGCCTTCCTCGACGATCCGGCCGAGGTCGTCGTAGCACAGGTAGCACAGGTAGTCGGCGGAGGCCGCGACCGGGCTGCTGCTGAATCGCAGCCGCCCGAGCCGGTCGAAGACCGACTGGACCGGGCCGTCAACGTCCGGGGAAGTCACCGACGTGGGATTGCCCGCCGCGTCGTAGGTCGTCGTCGTCACGAAATGCTCGCGATCGGCCACACCCGGATCGAACATGTTGGGTTGTTCCCGGCGGACCGGATTGCCGAAGACGTCGTAGTAGGTGCGTTCCAATGAAGCGACTCCGGATGTCCCGGTCAGGTCACCGGCGGCTTCGGCAACGACTTGGCCGAACTGGTCCTGCCAGGTGCGGATGAGTCGCCCATCAGGGTCCAGAGTGGCGGTCACCGGGTACCGGCCGGCCGGTAGTCGCGCCATCAGCGGTTCGGCGGTGTTGAGCTGGAACCGCCGCCGGGTGGTGTGCCGTTGGGCCGCCGGCACCGCCGGGTTGATGGCGAACTCCTCGCCGGGCAGACCGGTCTCGATCGCGCGACCCCCTGGTGCCGGTTCGAACCTCGTCCGGGCGAAGGGATATCCCTTGTCATCGGGATATTGGCGGGTCATTTCGCAATCGTTCAACGCCCCGGTCGCTGGGTTCAGTTCGGTGACCAGGCTGGCACGGTAGCCCACCGGTGACTGGTCGAACCGGGCGGTTCTGGTGTCGGCGTACGCCCGGCCGGCCTGGTCGTGGAGGGTAGCCGAGACCCGGGTGACGGTGTCGTCCAGACGTTGGAGTTGCCTGGCCCGGCCGACATTGTCCAGCCAGGTCAGACCGGCGGCCGGGGCGCTGCCGACCGCAAGCCAGCTCAGCGCCAGGGGGCCTTCGGTGCCCAGCGTTACCGCACCAGTGAACCCGGCTCCGGTTTTGGCCGGGGCGACCACATGTTGGAGGGTGACCCGGCCGTCGACCAGCAGCAGCAACCGGTGTTGCCACAGCAGCAGCATCAGGTCGCTGCCGGGCGCCGACTCGCATGTGCCGACCGGCTCGCCGTCCGGCGCGAGCAGGGACCAGGTGCCAGCCGCCCAGTCCACTGACCAGCCGCCACCGAAGGACAGATGCAGCGGCATCGTCGGGGCCGGATCGGCCAGCGCGAACCGGTAGACCACCGCGTCGAACGGGTCGCCGCCGTCCAGCAACGGCCGTGAGGTCAGTGTGGCCCGGCCGCCGCCGGAGAAGCTGAGCCGGCCGGGGCCGCGTTGCCACGTGCCGGTGGCGTCCCAGCCATCGCGCCACTGCTCGCCCCGTCGGAAGTCGGTGAAGGTACCGCCGCCACGCAGCACCACGTGCACGGTCGAACTGGGCGTCGCGGGGTCAAATTCGCCATCGCTGGTCTGGCGCCATAGTTGGGTGGCCACCATCGACCGTGGGCTGTCGTCCGGTCCGACCTCGATGACCGCGCGTTGCCAACGATCGTAGGCCAGCCGATTGGTCTGGCCGAACAGGTCGACGGTTGCCCACAACTGCCAGCCGTCCGGCGAGTACACGGTAGCCTGCAGGGCTCCGGATACCGGCGCGAAGCCCAGGTTGTCGACCAGCAGATCGGCGTGGTCCTGTCGGTTGGTCAACGCGAGGTTGACCGACCGGATCGTGCCGACACCCAGGGCGTCCGGGTCGACGCTCTGGCACAGCCATTGCCAGCAGCCTGCGGTGTCCGGGATGGGAAGCACGATCGGTACGGCGGTGCCTTGCTCACCCTCGACGGTGATCCGCCAGGCGGACCGGTCAGGGTCGACGACGAATCCGGCGGTGGTCTTCACCCAGCAGGACAGCAGATAGACCAGATTGCCCCGGGCCGGGCTCAGCCGGTTGGTGATGCCGACTGTCAGATCCGGATCGGATGGGATCACAAGGGCCCGGCTACCGGTGTGGGCGTCACCGGCCAGCAGATACCGGTCCGGGTCCAGACCGGCCGGGGTCAGCGTCCAGCCGCCGGTCGACTCGTACGCCTCGAACCCGTAGGAGCTGGCCTCACCGGCGCCCGGGTCGGCATTGATGGTATTGGCTACCTGAAGCTGGCCAGCCCGATCGAAGATCACCGTGGCTACGTGACCACCTTCGTCGGCAGCGGACAACGGTTGTGCGTGGTCACCGATGGCCAGCACGGCACGGGTCCGGAGCCAGCCGTCACCCGGTTCGTCCTCATGTCCCCAAGCGTGGAAGTCCGCTCGTGGGTTCCCGCCCTGCCACACGTACTCGGAGTCGGCCACCCACGGGCCCCACACGTCGGTGTAGGTGGTGACCCGACTGTCGGTGACCAATCCGGCGGTGTCGTCGATGGCGGTGACCTGGGCGACGGGGTCCAGACAGTTCAAGGCCAGTAGGTCCGGGTACACCTCCCAGCCGTAGGTGGTGTCGACGTGTCGCTTCCGGGTCACCCCGCTGCCGTCGATGCCGTGCGAGACCCGCCGGGACACCTGTCCCCGGGTGTTGTACCCGAACTCCGCCGAACTGGTCAGCCACCCGTACACCTGTAGTTCCTGCTCGTCGGTGGCCACCTGGTAGCGCGCGCCGGACGCGTCGAGCACGGCCCACCGCCGCCCGGTCTGCTCCACGACGACGGTCACCGGTGCTGCCAGGGATAGCCCCGCGGCACTGAACCGGTCCTTCAGCCCGTCCGGGACGGTCCGGGCATCCAGCGCCGCCGTGTAGTCCAGTGTGACCGGGAACAGTTCCGCGGCGGCAGCCTCGGTCTGCCGGCGGATCCGGGTGTAGGTGCCGCAGATGCGCAGGTCGGTGTCACCGGTGCTGACGTACGGATAGCGGTGGCTCTCACTCATCAGCCGACCGTCGGCGGTGAAACCACGAGTACGGTACAGCTGCCCATGGAGAGCGCTGAAGAACGTGCGGGCGTTGGTGTAAGCGTCCGAGACCGGGTACACCACACCGGGCACACTCGGGCTGAGCCCGTTGAAGAACACCCGTTCCACCGCGCCGTCACTTCCGTCGCCAACCGTGACACGTACCCGGACGTACTGCGTGACCAGGCCGTACGGGTCGTATGTGGCGGTGGCGGTGTCGTAGTCCACGGTGGTCGGGGTGACCCCGTACCCGGTGTCGTTGGCGACGCTGACCAACTGCCGGGCGACCAGACGGTTGGTGATCTGTCCGTCCACTAACCGGTAAAGGGTAAGGCTGGTCGCATTGTCGAAGTCGGAACCGCGGAAGGTGACGAGAGCGGTCGGTCCGGTCAGATGTTGGCCGGGTCGGGGATCGGCCACGATCACGTGTTCGCCGGGAAGCGTGACGGACGTGCGGACGCCGCCGTCGGCGAGAGTGAGCACCCTGGTCGATCCGGCGGTGTTCTGGTAGACCAGATAGCTGGGGGCGTGGTTGATCAGTGTGGTCAGGTCGGCGTCAGCGGGCAGCGTGTATACGGTGACCCAACTGCCGTCCGGTTCGCGGCGCAACAGGCTGCGACCATCGGTGCGATAGCCGCCGCCGATCACCGGCACCGCGCTGCCGGACCCGGAGATTCGGGTGGGTGTGCTCCACGAGCCGGTGTACGGGTTGTACTGGCGCAGGTCCGCAGTCCAAGCGCCGCTGTCCTGTACCGTTACCGTGTATGCCGCGTCGGTGTCGTAGGCATAGACGTAGCGTGGTCCGAGCACCGGCGCCACGGTGCTCACCTGACGCCAGGTCGACCCTTCGAATCGGAACAAATGCTGGCCGTTGGCCACTGTGGAGCCGTTGACCGTAACGTACCCGACCGGGTTGCGGGTCGCCAGCGGCTGGCTGCCCTCGGCCTTGAGGATCGTCCCGAACTGGTAGTTCGTCGACCATGGCAGCAACCGGGTGGCGTAGGCGACGGTTGCAGCCAGCTCGTCGACGCCGGTGACGAAACCCACCGCGGCGAATGAGTTTCCGGCTGCTAGCATCCGATCGGCGCGGGTCAGCGTCCAGTCCACACTCACGGTGTCGGTGACCGATCCGCCGCGCAGCCACCGCCGGTCGGGACCGCTGTAATACAGGGTGGTGGTGAGCCCGGTGCCGCTAGCCGGTGCGGTGCACAGCACGCAGAAGTTCAGCCCGGCAGCCAGGGCGGTGTGCCCGGTGCCTGCGGGCAGACCGAAACCGGCAGTGGTCCACTGATTCCCGATCGGGTCCCAGGACACTACAGCCAGTTGTCCGGCTGCGGCGTCAGCGACCGAGACGAAACCCGCCCCCGTGCTGACGGCGGGCGCGATCATCGGCCGGGACAGGATCACCTCGTGTGGGGTGCGCTGCCAGGTACCGAACCGGTACGGGTCAGCGCGCAACAGTTGTACCCGGTACTGCTGGGTGTGGGAGTCCTGGTACCAGACGGCAAAGAAATCGTCTCCGGTGGAGACCCGCAGACTGTTCGGTACTGCCCTCCAGTCGCGGGTGTCCTGTTGGCTGGACCAACTGCCGTTCCACGAACACACCGTGACCGTGACCGCGCCGGTTGCCGTGTTCACCCAGGTGACGACGGCATAGCGGTGGCCGTGCCAGATGCGGGGTGTCCAGCCGGTGCCGGGGCTGGGTATCGACTGGTGCAGGATGCTGTTGGGCAGCGGGGTGCAGGCGTAGGTGAAATGCAGCCGGCCGCCCTGTGGGCTGGTGACCGTGGCCAGCGCACCGGGGGAGGCCTGGTCCGCGTCGTGGTAGTCCAGCCGCAAATCGGGCAGGGCGGCACCGTCGGCAGTCTCCTGCCGGACGCTGGTCAGGAAGCGCTTGAGATAGTCGGTGTTGTGGCGCTGAGGGCTGACATTGCGTAGCTCGTACCCGAGGCGGGTGGTGGAGATCAGATTGCCGGCCGGGTCGTTGACCTCGACCCGGTCCAAGTGGAAGGGGTCCAGGTGGTACTGGTAGGCCTGCCGTCCGCCCGGGGGTGGGATCTCAGGTGGCGGTGCCTCGGCTGGCTCCTTCGGTAGATAACGCAGATCGATGGTGGTGGCGTCGGGGGCGACGATCCGGCGAAGCCGGCAGGCGCGGGTGTAGGCCGTGGTGCCATCGCCGATGGGCACCTCGTCATAGTCGAACTCGAGGGATAGCCGATCTCCGGTGATTGCGCGTACCTCATGGAGGTTCCACGCCACCGGATACCTGGTGCCGTTATCGGCTGTGGACGGGCCGATCCAGTTGCCCCAGCGAACGCCCCACTGGACGGCACCGGACCCGTACACCCACACGGTCCCGTCGGTGCGGGTGACCTCCCAATACTCCGCCTGCGGCCGGACCGCGTCGGGCACGTACCGAATCTGCCAGAAATTGTGCTCCTGTGACTGGAACAGCTGTGCCGTCCCGGCGAGCCCGACTCGGGTGAGCAACCGGGGCACGCCGCCCGAGACCAGGTAGAAGGTGTCGTCGAGGTTGGTTCCGGCGCTCTGCCGGTCGACGATGATCTGCTCGAGCGGCATGGACCATCCGGTCCCGAGGATCCCTGTCGGTTCGCTGCGGTTCCAGGAAGTCGCGGCTTGGTGGACGCCGCTGCCGTACAGCGCCGTAATCGCCACGTTCAGGCCGTTACGGCCGGGTAGACTGACGAGGTCGAGCGGCATGGTGACCTCGCCGCGAAACAGATTGATCAGGTTGGCCACGTCGTTGCCGACCAGCATCTGACTTGCTCGCACACCCGGTGCTGCCGCGCGTTGCGCCGTGGTTGTCATTGGTATCCCCATTTCGTTCTTTCCTCGCGGCCCAGAGACAGGTCGAACGCGGAAAGGTGTCAGGCCCGGGTGGATCACGCATCGATTCAGGGTGCCGTCATCCGCTTGCAGCTTCCGGATTTGCGCAGGGTGATGCCAGGCCGGTTTCAAGAAGACGAATGAGTGTCGCGGCATTTTCGCGATGAGAAAGCCGTGAAAATTGAGGTGGAAGGTGTCTTTGGGATCGGCCTGCGGTGGCCGACTGGATTCACCTTATGAAGCCGCCAAAAGCGAGTAAATCCGTGGAGTCCCTACATTGGGGTTAGGGGAGGGTTAGTCAGACCGGCAGGTTGCGGGCGAGTTCAACCCTGGATCGCACGCCGAGTTTCCGGAAGGCCCGGCCCAGGTGTGCCTCGACGGTCTTCTCACTCAGGAACAGGCTTGCCGCCACCTCACGGTTGGTTGCCCCCTGTGCGACGAGCAGTGCTACTCGCGTCTCCTGGTTGGTGAGGCTGGGAAAAACGGAGGCCGGCGGTGCTTCCGACCGGCCTTCGCAGAGGATCAGTTCGCTACGGGCGAGATCGGCCCACCGCGCCGTGCGGAGGGCGTCGAACGTGGCCGCCGCGTCCCTCAATGGCTCCCGGGCCATGGCCCGGCGTCGGCGACGACGGAGCCGCTGTCCCCACGCGAGCTGGGTTCGAGCCCGTTCGAACGGGAGTTCGTCACCGCACAGTTGGATCGACTCGTGGAATCGGGCATCGGCGTCGTCGTCGGCCGACAGCATGCCGTGACAACGTTCCACCACTACCGCCAGTGCTTTTCCACTGAACCCGGTGGCTGCTGTGGTGAGGCCGCCAAGCACTGTGGCGGCTTCGTCGGGCTGCCCGGTTAGCGCAAGTGTCTCGGCGAGCATCGGCAGCCAGGGCGATAGGCGTGGTTCCCGCACACCGATCCGCGCCGCGGTCGCCACCAGTCGGCGCAGCGGCGGCAGGGCAAGGTCGGGCTGGCCCGTGGAGTGATGAAAGAGCGCCCGTGCCGTGTTCGTGTCGAACTGCAACACGCCGTTCCCGGATTGGGTGATTTTCTCGTCGGCTTCCGTCAGAAATGCGTGGCACTGCTCCTCGCCGCGGGCCGCCGCGAGGTTGCCGAGGGCGCCGAGTGCCACGGCTACGACGGTGTCCTGGCCGGTCTCCCGGGCGAGTTCGAGCGCCTCGTCGGCCAGGACTTCGGACTCCAGCCACCGGCCGTCTTGGAACGCGACATTGGCTAGCAGCGTAAGGTACACCGGCAGCCGTCCCAGTTCGCCAGCGGTGCGCTGATGCATGACGAGATTCTCGAGCGCGCCACGTGCATGGTGGGTGTCGCCGATCGTGGCGGCGATGTGCGCGGCGAACACCGGCACGCTGGCCACCATCCGGGTCAGGCTCTCGTTTCCGGGTTGCAGGACCGCGCGTACGGCAGGATATCCCTGGTCGAGTTCGCCGATGTAGCACTGGATCACGCCGGTAGTGGCGTCAGCGGCTGTCCGGATCGGATGACCAGCCGGTAGTCGTGCCAGCTCTGCGCTGTGCGCGGTCGCCTTCGCATGGTTCCGGGCGGTCGGCAGGTCGCCACACAGCATCGCGGCCATCGTGGCGCCTGCCCAGCTCACCGTGGCACCGGTGTTGTCTCCGTCGTGGGTCTGTTGTCGGGCGACGTCGGCGAGTAGGCGTTGGCCCAGTTGATGGGAGCCGCATGCCATTTCGACGGACGCCCGAAGGGTCGCGATCCGCTGGTTCCTGGCGGCATCGTCGTCCTCCCGAGCGGCTCGTTCGAGAAGATGTGCGGCTCGTCGGTAACCACCGGCCCATGCAGAGAAGGCAGCAGCCGCGCACAGTCGCTCGGCCCGGAAACACGGGTCGACGGTCAGTGCTGCGGCCCGTTCCAGAGCGCTGCATGCCGCGCCGGCACCGGCGCGGCGCCCGGCTTCCTCGGCCACCCGTGCCAATGCGTCGGCCACGTCCGGATCTGGTCCGATGCACGCCGAGGCTCGATGCCATGCCTGGCGGTCAGCGGCCCCGACCGTGCCGAGTGCGTCGGCGAGTGCGGTGTGGGCAGTGCGCCGGGCCGCTGCTGTAGCACCGTGGTAGACAGCCGAACGCAATAGTGGATGGGTGAAGCGAACCTGGTGGCCGTCGGTTCGCAGGATCCCGGCATCCTCGGCCGCTTCGAGAACCTCGATGTCGAGTCCGATCGTCTGCAGAGCGGTGGTCACCGTGGTGGTGTCGGGTGCCTCGCTGGCGGCGAGTACGACCAAAGCGTTCAGGGTCGCGGTCGGCAACAGGGAGAGGCTCTGCCAGAACGCGGATGCGAGGTGGGCATGCACGGTGACAGGCTCGGTGAGCGGTGCGACGCCGGTCAGTTTGTCGGCACCCAGTAACCGGGCGAGTTCGGTCAGCGCGAGTGGGTTGCCGCCGGTCGCTGTGGTCAGCCGTGCTGCCACGTCAGGTGCGACCTGATGGCCCGACATGGTCGTCAGAACGGTCGCTGCGCTGGTCACGTCGAGCCCGCGTAGTAACAGCGAGGTGAATCCGGGCGGCGACTTCGCGATCCGGGTAGCGAGGAGGATCCCGACCGGTTCGGCGCGCAGCCGCCGGGCCGCGAACAGGACGGCCGCGACCGACTCTCCGTCGAACCATTGGAAGTCGTCCACGATGACCAGGACCGGGCGTTCACTGGCGGCCCGGCTGAGGAGGTTGAGCGCTGCGAGGAAGACCGCAAAGCGGTTACCGGTTGCGGACGGTCCCATGCCCAACGCGGCTGACAGCTCCGCCGCCTGCTGCTCCGACAAGACGGTGAGGCCGGTCAGGAGGGGCTGCAGCAGGTCAGCCAGGCCGGCGTAGGCCAGCTCCGATTCGGACTCAACACCCCGCGCCAACAGAACGGTGCAGCCGGATGCCTGATCGGTCGCGAACTCCAGCAGCGTGCTCTTGCCGATACCAGCTTCGCCGTGCACCTCGATGCACTGCCCCCGGCCGGTGCGTACAGCGTTCAGCGCGTTGCTGAGGATGGACATCTCGCTCTCGCGCCCCACCAGCATCGGCATCCTTACCCTAAAGTAACAAAAAGACCAGCTATCGTATGTTATTTACTATAAACGACATAACGTGTGATCGGTGGGTTCAGCATGAGCGCAGGCGACGCCGGATGGCGCGACAGGATCGCCCGCGACGCGGCCGCCCTCGGCCTGTCCGGTGCCCTTCAACGGCACATCCACACCCTTCTCGCGGACCATCGCGACACCCACCCCCGTGAACGGCTCCGCGACCTACTCATCTGGGGCGGCTTCGATGAGTCGGATAAGGACCCCCACGGCGAGGTGCCGGAACCCGCTGCCGTCACACCGGAGAGCGACCAACTCGACGACGTACGCGAGGCCGACGGAAAGCCGATGAGAGTGTGGTGGCACCGCCCGTTCCGTAACTGGGGCGGCACCGTGGAGAACACCCCGCTGGTCACCGTCTATCCACGATCGAAGACCGGCCTGTGCGAACTCGTGAAATGGGCCGCGGGACACGGCTTGACCGTCCGGGCAAGCGGCTATCGCCATAGCTGGACCGATGGGTACGCAGAGCCCGGGAATGTCCTGGTGTCCATGATCGCCCCCGACGTCGCCACCGCCCGGCCCGCAGTGCACCCCGGCATCGATCCGGCCGACGCGTTGCAGGGCATCGAGATCGTAGGCCGGGACGGTAGGCAGGCACTCTGTCGCATCGGCACAGCCACCACCAACGAGCAGTTCCGTCAGTGGGCCCTGACCTCCGGCCAGGGCAACCGGGAATGGACTGTGCCGCTCAACACCATCATTGTCGAGGTTACCTTCGGCGGGACCAACGCAACTACTTGCCACGGCGCGGGCTGGAAGAACCGCACCCTCAACGATCTCGTGACCGAGGTGGAGTTCGTCAACGCACGAGGTGAACTACAAGTGGTCTCCGACCGCGCCACACTCATCGCAGCGGCTGGCTGCTTTGGGTTGCTCGGCATCGTCACTGCGCTCACCCTGCGCCTCGACCCGATGTCGTACGCGGTGATGCAGCCCGAAAAACGGCCGTTAATGCTGGGCGTCCCGCCGCTTCCCGGCGCTGTCCTGCCGCCGGATATCGACCAACGGAAGGTCACCGATGCCGAGGTGAATGAGGCCATCAAACGATTCGAATGGCAGTGCGAGAACGCGTACTACAGCGAGTGGTTCTGGTTCGCGGAGCAGAGCGAATGCTGGGTCAACTGCTGGCAGAACGACGGCCACCCGGCCGACTCCGTAGACTACCCCAGCCCCATCGACGTGATTCTGCAAGAGACCTCCGAGTACATCGCTGAGATCGCCGACCAGCATGCGTTCCGTCACCTGCCCGGCAGAGTACAGGCCAAGATCCTCGGCGGGCTCGCCATGGCGTCCCGGCCCTCCGGCACCACCGTGGTCACCCCGTTGATCGATGCGTTGCACTTCCTGCGAGGCGTGCACAACATGCCGGTCCGCGACATGGAACTGGAGATTCCGATTCCCTGCCGGCCTGACGATCCGAGTCGCCCGGACTGGTCGGTGTGCCGCAGAGCATGGTGGGACGCGCTCAGGATCATCCACGACTCACCGGACGTCCCGTTGCGGCTCACCTTGGAAATGCGGGTGACCGGCGGCTCGGACGTGCTGCTCGCACCGCAATACGGCAACAACTTCGGTACTTGCTCCATCGAGGTGCTCACCACCACCGTCGTGCCCGCCGAGCAGTGGAACCGATTCCTGCAACGGGTCGCCGATGCCTGGACTTCATACCAAGATCAGGATGGGCGCACGTTGAATGTCCGCCCGCATTGGGGCAAACAGTGGCAAGGCCTGTCGCTGCACGGCCGGCCGGTCGTGGAATACCTGCGCGACGAGGCGTGCCGTGCCCAACTGGTCGGTCTGCGAGCCGGACTCGCCGCGATCGCTGGACAGGGCGGCTACAGCCTGGCCGATCTGCGAGCACGATTCACCAACCCGCTGCTCCGCGAGTTGTTCCGTGACGTGCTGGCTGATGAGTAGACGAGCGGTCACGGTGAGGCGCAGGGCGTCGGCCCGGGCGGCGATGCTTCTACTTGTATGACTGCGGCACGCTGGCAATCCACCCCCGGGCTTCGGTTCTCTGAGCAACGGTCACAAGGCGGGTGGGTCGAGGTTCAGTCCGCAGGCCACCGCATGCTGGTGAAGAACATCAACTTCAAGCGAATCAAGACAGGGCGGACCTGATCTACTGGCGCAGTGCCCGGACGCCTTCGTCACCGTGAGGCCGCCGCCCTGGTCCTCGCCGACCAGGGCCGGCCACCCAGTCACGGCCGGCTGCCTGTCATCGGATCGTGTCTCCCGATGATCAGCAGGGTATTCTCGGCGAGGTCGACGAACGCGGTAAAAATTGTCGGTGAACGCCTTCACCTGGTCCGGGGCGGCGGCGTACGGCAGGTAGGCGGTAATCCGGGTCTCGCGGTCGCTGATCTCCTCCCGTAGTTCGGCCCGGGTCGCGGTGGAGGCGACCCCGTACTCCAGGCTCCGGCTGCGCATGCCCTGGAACAGCTGCTAGAGAGCGGCCAGGTCGACGAGCGGGTTGATGCTGTCGGTGTAAAGCAGGCGGCTCTTGGTGTCGAGGGTCTGCAGCCGGGTGAACCCGGTGTACGCGATCGACAGCGTCGCGACCGCCACCACCGCCACGACGGTCATGATCTTCATACTGACCGGCCGATCGGCGAACCAGCGACCTGGCGACATCGGGTTCCTCCTCGGCGGGTTGTCCCCTCATCCCGTCAGGTGATCCTGGTCGGCGAGCTAGCCTGTCAAATCCATCTTCAACAACGGTACGAGCAGCCGTTACGCCGGCGTAGCATTGTACCGGGCATCCGTTTATCAGAGTTTCCACTGGTGCGTTCCGCAGGGAAGCCTGCGAAACGACGAGAACGTGTACCTGCGCTCGCATCAATTGCTCGCCAGCGCGACCGGATGTGTCGCATTGATTCAGCGCCCGATGTGTGCGGTTCGACCGGACCGGATCGGCGCCCGCTGCCACCAGGTCAGGCACCGCCACGCCCACTCCGCCGGCCCGTACCGGAACCGGCGCAGCCACCACCCGCTCCACACCGCCTGCACCACGAGGATCGCCACGGTGAGGCCGACGATCGCCGGCAGATCCGCGGTGCTGTCGATGCCCAGCAGT
>NZ_BOMG01000121.1 GCF_016862075.1 Actinoplanes couchii
CACAGGATCGCATAGGAAAACCGAGACGCTGCGGAATGGTCTCTCACGAACGGTGTCCGGCTCGAACTGGCCGACCAGAAGACCCAGGTCACCGCTCTGGCCCTGGCCGTCGCCGACACCGACATGATGGCCGGTTACGACATCCCCAAACTGCCGCCCCACGAGGTGATCGCCGCGGCCCTGGACGGCCTGGAAGCCGGCAAGCTCGAAGTCATCGCCGACGCTCCCACCGCCAACGTCAAAGCATCCCTGTCCCGCGATCCCGCCCTCTTCTACGCCGACATTCCCGCCGCCCTCTTCGGCTGACCCGGTCGCGGACCCGGCGGCATCAGCGCCGCTCGCCATCGCCTCCGTCTGCGGGGCGCGGCTGTTCACGGGCGGCGGCCCGTAGCGTCTCCAGACGTGCCTGCGCACGTTGGACGGCCTCTCGGGAGCGATGCAGGAAGGCGTTGCTGCGGTCCAGGCGTGCGACTTCCCGGGCGAAGGCGTCTTCGATCTGTTGCATCGGATCGCGGTTGGTCGTCTCGGGCGCCGTCCGGTTGTCGAGAGAACGCTCGCGGGCCGTGGCGTACTCTTCCCGTCCGTCCGCGGCGAGGTCACGCTCATCGGCGACCTGTTCGCGCTGGTCCGCCGCCGTCTCGCGATCAGTGATCGCACGTTCCCTGGCCGTCAGAACGTCATTCCTGGCTGCCAGCTGCGTTTCCCGATGGGACAGGCGTTGTTCACGGGCGTCGAGCAGCCGCTCCCTGCTGTCCAGTTGTTGTTGCCGCTCGTCGAGATGGCGATCCCGCGCGTTCCATCGGTCATCGGGAAACACGAACTGATCATAGACAGCTTCGTGGTCCGGGCGCTTCGTGCCACGATGCCGACCTGACCGGCGACGATACGGCCCGGCACGACCGGTGGGTGGACGGCGGCGTGCCGGGAATCGTACCGGGAGGGGATCTATGTGGTGGCCTTGCAGCTGAGCCGGGGCGGATAGTTGGTGACCAGCCAGTAGCCCGGGAACCGGAAGGTGGCGCCGGCTCCGGCGGCCAGGGTGCCGTTGTAGCCGACGTTGGTGGCCCGCCAGTTCGGGCCGTCCGAGGCCACTGTCGCGTCCCAGGCCGAATCCATCACCTGGCCGTTCGGGAACTGCAGGGTGACCGCCCAGGCCCGGGTCGCGGCGGCTCCGGCGGTGACCGTGACCTCGGCCTGGAAGCGCCCGGTCGACGTTTCCTGCTGGGTCAGGCGGTAGGTGGCGTGGCAGCCGCTGTCGGGGTCGAGCGGGGGCGGTGTGGTGGCGTTGCCGGGGTCCGGGCGGCCGCCGGGGAAACGTACGTCGGAGCACATGTAGTAGTTCTGGTCGGCGTGCCCGGCGTGCCAGACGGCGTACACGACGTGCTGGCCCGTGCGGCCCGGCGCGCTGAGCTGGAACGAGTAGTCGACGCCGTTGAGCCACGGGTCGTTGGGCCGGGTCGGCCAGCCGGATTCCGGGAACGGGCCGGTGTCCTTGACGAGTTCGAGATCGGCCCAGGTGAGCTGCTGGGTGGCCGGGTCGAAGCCCTGCCTGGTGACGTAGAAGCGGATGTACGCGGCACCGTGCCGGGCCTGTCGTGCATCGTCCAGGTGAACGTGTTGGCGACGTCCTGGGCGCGCCAGTATCCGGGGGGCGTTCAGGGCGTCGAAGGTGTTGTCGCCGCCGCCGCAGAGCTTGCCGTCGGGTACCCGGGCCTGGTGGTTGTCGGCGACGTTGTCCTGGATGAGGCCGTTCCAGGTCCACATCGCGGCCGGGTTGGCATGCCAGGCCTGCCAGCACATCGGGTCCAGTCAGGCCATGACCGGGTTGGTCCAGGTGGTGTCCCAGCGCTTGGCGCAGCCGTAGTGGCGCGAGGGCGGGTCGATCGCGGAGCCGTGCGCGGAGGCGGGACGGGCGATGATCAGGAACGAGAACAGCAGCAGCCCGGTGAGGGCTGCGATGGTCAGGGGGCGCCGGACCCGTGGCCGGCTGAGGGTGCCGAAGGTGAACACGGTGACTCCAGGGCTGGGGGAGGGGATCGAGAGAAACTTTCCAACCGGGGATGGCTATGTTTCGCGGACGCTACGTCCTGACGTAGAAGTTCGTCAATGTCTTGAGGTCGCGAATCGCTGTCCGTGTATAAGCCCGGGCCCGGGAACGTCCCCAATCGCGTTCTTCCCAAACCCGCACAGTTCCGTCTATTCCGGTGGAGAGTGGGGCCTGGCCCGCGTGGAAGAACTCGATCTCCAGCGCCGCTGGCGGGTGCGGTGGAAACCGGCAAGGGCCGGATGTGGATCATCGTGACCCGGGCCGGAGGGTGACCCGCCGCTGGGGCATGATCGGATGCTCGACCTCCCCAAGGAGACCGACTTTCTAACCGGCCTGTACGCCAAGCCGAGAGTCTGTCCGCACAGGATTGCTCGCTTGCCGGCGGGAGATCAAACCGCCCTCGCCTCGGCGTCGGCGTCCGAACTTGTCGTACCCGTTCTCCATAGTGGTCGGCAGAGAAGGAGGCCGTCATGTCCAACCTTCGTGTGCCGGTGACCTGCTGTGTGTGCGGTCAGGTTCGGCAGGTGCGGCCGGCGCTGGTGCGGGGATTCGACGTCCTCGCCTGCTCCCGGCATCCGGCGTCCGACGTGGAACTGCCGGTGCCCGATGGCCACCACCTGGTGACGGCCGGCGGCGTCGCCGGGCACTTCACCGGGTACACCGTCGTGGCGACGACACCGTCACAGGCACGGGCGGCACACCGGGCCGCGAGCACCGCCGCGGCCGCGATGGGACGGCCGGCGCCCGAGCCGGACTTCGATCCCGGCGACACCAGCCACATCGACCCACGACTCGTCCGGGCCTTCACCGACGTGCTCGGGCCGGACGGCTGGGAGATCACCGACTGGCGCCGCGAGGGCCGGTACTTCGAGGTGAAGGTGTACACCGACTTCGGCTGGGCCGGATTCCTCGTCGGACGGCCTGAACAGATCGCCGATCAGGTGGCCCGGCTGCGAGCCGAGGCGCAGGACGTCCTGGCGACCTTACGCTGTCCGACGTGCTCCGACCGGCCGCAGGCCTGCGGGTGCGGAACCGTAGTGTGGAAGCCGGCGTCATGGACGAACGAGTGGAATGCGATTACCGGGGCCCTGGCCTATCTCGAGGATGCCGTTGATCCTGAAAAGACCGAGACACTAGCCCGGCTCACGGCTGCCCTGGACGGTGGTGACGTCTCGGAGGGGGAGTGGATCGTCTACGACTCCTTCGCCGGCGTGGTGCAGGCGTTCCGGGAGCTGGTTCCGGATGCCCGATGGACTTTGCTGCACGACCGGCCGGTGGCGGTGATACCGGTCGGGGCCGCGTTCCGGCCTGGCCCGGCAGGAGACCTGCTCGCCGCCGCTGAGCAGGCCGGCTACCGGCTTGCCATCCGCACCGAGTTCGCCCGCGATGAGCGTCGCAGTGTGTTTCGCTTCGAGTCCGCCGACGTATGGTTTGCCTGCGCTCGTGTCGACGGTCGCTACCACCTGGTCGCCGGGCAGCCCGGCTGGCAGCCGGACAACGACGACTCCGATGAGCACTGGACGGCGCTGGAGGCGACCGCGGACTGGTGGATCCTGCTGCCGGAGGACCAGCGGGGTCTAGGTGCATGGACCGTGAATGAGGGCTGTTCGGAGTTCGACATGGGCGCCGGCACGCTTGTCGCGTCCAGCGTGCTCGACTGCACCGAACTGACACCCGACGTTGTGCGGACCGCGCTGGCGCAGGCCGACTCCGCGATCCGGGACAGCCGCCAGCGCCTAGACGAGTACTATACGCGGGAGCGAAAAATCCTCTCTGCCCTGTCGGGCAGAGAGGATCGCCGGTGACGTGGTAGCCGTCGAACAGCGGACCGCCATGCTGATCGAAGACATCGTGGGTTGCCAGGAGGTCTGAGCCTGCCCGGTGTGCAGGTCGAGCTGCACACCGCTGCCGAGTGCAAGAGCGGTCCCCGGGCCACGGTCGCACGTCACCGAGAGCCGTTACGCGGTCAGGCGCCGCTCTTGCCGTGCCTCTGAAGGTGACGGTTCTTCCCGCGTTTTCCGCCGAAGGTGTTCCGCCAGCCAGAATCCGGGCGCATCCGCCGAGCGGTCCCGCGAGCTTTCGGCTGGCCGCTGTGGCGGGCTTCCCGTCGAGGAACCGACACCCGAGCTCGGAGCTGATGGGCGGAACGGGACAGGTTAATAACAGCGGCGATCAATCGTACGATGGCGGTGACCGTCGGCAGCCATTCCAGCATGTCGTGCCACATCGTGAACCTCCCACAATCCTCTGACCTGGATGTACTCGACGATCTCGTGGGCGCCCTCCACTGAGGGCCAGGCTGGAAAGGCTGGAGAGTGGACGAAGGCAGCCGGCACGAGCGCGGCAGCAGGGTCCTGCGCGAACTGCGGGAGCTCGTAGGAAGCCCGGGCTACGAAACCTTGGCTAAGAGGCACGAGGCACTGTCGAAGTCGAACGTGGGCAACCTCCTCAAGGGGAAGACCTCGCCCAGGGACGCGACGGTGGAGGCTTTCATCGAAGCGTGTCTGGGTTACGGCAACCGCAAGCTGCCCCTCGAGCTGCGCGACCGCAGGCACTGGTGGCAGCGGTACCAGCAGGCGCTCGGTTCAGCGCCGGAGCTGACCGACACCACGGTCGCCGACTACCTCGACGCGGTGCGTGAGCAGTTCGGACCACTGCAGCTTGATGCGCTCATCCCGCTCAACGACCAGGATGAGCACCTGCCGGTGCGCTTGCGGGAGGTGTTCGTAGGGCAGGACGTGCGAGCGAACCCGCCCCGGGCCGAGCTGCCCAGAGACGTCTGGCTCAGGCTGATCGACTCTGGGCACTTCAGCCCTGCCGACCTTCCCGCCGGGTTCGACCGCGACCTGCTCAACCGGCTCCGCCAGGATTACCAGCAGCGCCCCCGGCGGTCGGTGCTCGTCGTTCTGGCCCATCCGAGCGCGATGCGGACGGTGCTGCTCGGTGACCCCGGCTCGGGCAAGTCCACACTGGCCCGCTACTTGGCGCTGGCGCTGGCCGATGCGGTGACCCTGCCGCCGGACCTGGAACCGCTCCGCGGGCGGGTGCCATTGGTCGTTGAGCTCCGGATATTCGCTTACCACAGTTCCGGCGGCGGCGACTTCCTCGATCTGATCGCCCACATGCACACTTCGGAGAGTTTCGGTCTCCCCCGAGCGAATGCCGAGTCACTACTGGAGCAGGGGCGCGCGTTGGTCGTGTTCGACGGCTTGGACGAGGTGTTCGACTCAGACGAGCGCACGACGATCAGTAAGAGAATCGGGGCGTTCGCGGCAAAATATCCGAAGGTGAAGGTGGTTGTCACCTCGCGAGTGGTGGGCTACCAGCGGGCCGTGCTGGACACCGCCGGATTCGCCCACCACAAACTGGAGGACCTCACCACCGAGCAGGTGGAGAACTTCGTGCGGCGATGGTTCGACACCGCGCTGCCGAAGGACCCCGTGGAGTCGGCCCGTCTGCGGCGCAGGCTGATGGCCGCCGTGGCGGAGTCGAAGGCGGTGTCCGAGCTGGCGGGTAACCCGCTGTTGCTCACCATCCTGGCGATCATCGGCCGGCGTCGGGAGCTGCCCCGGGACCGCCGCGCGGTGCAGCAGCACGCGGTGACGGTTCTGGTGCAGCATTGGGATCCGAACAAGTACCTGCTCGCCAACCGTTTCACCGTTGACCTGCCGACGATCGTGGAGGAGGACAAACTCGAACTGCTGCGCCGCGTCGCCCGGCGGATGCAGGCCGCACCCAAGGGCCTGGCGGGCAATCACATCCCGGGCGCCGACCTCATCGAGGAGTTCGAGCAGTACCTGCACGATCGCTTGGAACTGCCCATGCATCAGGCCAGGCCGGGTGCCGAGCAGATGCTGGAGCAGTTCCGTCACCGCAACTTCATCCTGTCGCGCTTCGGTGCCGGGGTTTACGGATTTGTGCACCGGGCGTTTCTGGAATATCTGGCTGCCGAAGATCTGGTACGCCGGTTTGCCGAGCGCAAGCTCAACGAGACCGACCTACTGGAGCTGTTTACAGCCCGGTGGAACGATCCTGCCTGGCACGAGGTGCTGCGGCACACCACCGGCATGCTCAGCGAAGATTTCGCGCGGCTGGTGATCGAGCATCTCCTCGAGCTGAACCCGGACTGGCGACGGCAGAAGCGCGCCCTCCCGCACCACATCGTGCTGGCCCTGCAGTGCCTCAGCGAAGTCCGCCGGCTGGGGGCACTGGCCGACACCAGCCGGGCGGTGATGCGCACGGTGACGGAGGCTCTGCTGGTGGCGAGCCTGCGGCAGCGCAACTATGACGGTGACCTGACTCAGTTGCTGGAGAAGAACCTGCCGTCGGTGCTGGCGACTTTCGGTCCCTACTGGGCGGGCAGGGAGGTCTACCTGTCGTGGTTCGCCGAGCACCACCAAACCCTGACTCTGCAGGCGAACTATTCCAACGCAAGGTCGCTCGTCCTGACAACCCGCATCGCGGTGCTGCTCTCCGACGACGATGCCGACCTCCGTGCCGTACTGATGGAGCAGGCGAGATCGGGTTCCACGCCGGCGGTGCGCGTTGCGGCGGTCAGCGGGCTGACCAGCGGGGAGGATGAGATTCCGGAGGTCAGCACCCTACTGCGCGAGCTGGCGGCCGGCGGCCAGCATTCCGAGGTGCGGTCGGCGGCACTGACGGGGCTCAAGCGCTGGCTCACCCCTGCCGACGCGGGATGGGTACGGGCCATGGCGTCGGAGGGATCCGATATCGGTCTCGTCGACACGGCGGTAGCTGTCGTCAGTGAGAAGTGGGCGGACGACGGTGAGACCTTGCCATGGCTGGAAGATCTGCTTGCCCGCGACATTGCCGGACGGTCGGTCGCGGAGGTGCTGGCATCACGGTGGTCCCCCGACAGCGGTTTGCTGGATCGGCTGCGGGCGCTCGTGGCGGATTCGCCTTCGACCCAGGCCAAGACGCACGCGATCAAAGCCATCGGCGCAGGCTGGGCACATGTGCCAGGTGTGCGGGAGTGGCTCGTGACCTTGGCCGAGAACGGCATGAGTGACGTCCGCGAGGAGGCAGTCACCGCGGTCGGTTCCGCGTGGCGCGGAGATCGCGACATGATTCGATGGGTGCGCGGCCGGGTGCGGTCGGAGGCGGATCACGCCGTCCGCCGAGCTGCGGTGCAGGCATACGGCGAGGCGGACCTGGGTCCGGAAGCCGAGGCCGATCTGCGCCTCTGGGCACGCTGCGACCCCGGCGGCTCTGCGCGCCGAGCCGCGGCTGAGGCCTTGGCGAAGCATTCGATGAGCCCTGAACTGTGCGACTGGATCCGCGAATCCTTCGCCACCGAGCGGGAGGGATACGTGCGGACGACTTTTGTCACGCTCTTGTCGCACGCGGAGGCCCCGGGTCCTTGGGCTCGGTCTGTAGCGCTCACCGACCCTGATGACTCAGTCCGTATCCAAGCCGTGCGAACAATGGTGGGACAGGCCACAGAACCCGACCTGCTGGACTGGCTGATGGCCATCGTACGAACGGAGTCGTCGTCCTACGTCCGTTCGGAGATCGTCCAAATGATCGTGGAGGGTTGGCCGGAGCGGCAGGAGACGCTGGCTTGGCTTCGCAGCCGGGGAGACGGGGTCCTTGATGAGTCGACCGCCCTCGAAGCGCTGTCGATCCGGTGGATCGGTGAGCCATGGTTCACCCAGCAGATGCGAGCGGTCGTCACGCCCGGCAATCATTCGTCGGCTCGTCACCATGCCATCGGTTATTGGGGCGTTCATGGGGGCGAGGAAGGCAATGACCTGCTCCTGCACCTGGTTGAATCGGACATCGACCCGTCCATCCGGGGCGCAGCTTTCGAGCGGTTGGCCGTGCGCATGGGTGACTCGTGGGAAGAACTGGACTGGATGCGGACCAGGTTGGTGGAAGATCACTCCGACTATGTCCGCCTGGCTGCGTTCGTCGCCATCGTCGAGCGGAGCCGAAGGTCACCGGTCGCTCGCGGCTGGATTGAGGCCACGATCTCGGGCGGTAGCCTCGGCGAGATCCACGAGTTGTTGCCCCATCCGCTCTGGATCTACGGTCCCAAATCCACTCGTGCGATCCTGGTGCGGTTGGCCGAAGCCGATGCGTCTGACCGAGTACGCGAAGAGGCAGTGGCCTACGCGAGCGGGGGCGTGGACCTCGCTACGGCCGTGACATGGTTGCAGGAGCGATTCGACCGCGAGACTTCCCCCAGGGTCCGGCGAAGCGTAGTGCGGGAACTTGGTGCCGCGGCCTGTGACGCAGGCCTGGAGGGATGGCTCCGCGAGGTCGCAGCATCCGACGAGCCCGAGATCGTCCGCGTGGAGGCGCTGATCCACAGCGCCGCCGGTCCAGCCGAACTCCAAGCCGCCTTCCCGAACACCGTCGACAGGGACGCGCAGAGAGCGATCCTGGCCAGGATCCTCAATCGTTGGCCTTTTGACGACGGCATCCAGGAGTGGCTCATCACCATGGCCGAGAGCGCGCCACTTCCAGGAGGACGGGCGACAGCGCTCACGATGCACTCCAGGCACTGGGCAACCCGCCCCGGTCTTCTCGACTGGCTGTGGGAGCGTCTCAACGACCCCAGCTCACTGGTCCGTCACGCGGTGATCGAGGAGATCAGCACGTCCTGGACGCACCTGCCCGAAGTCGTCGAACGGCTTCGAGCCGTGGACGATGCCGACCTCACGGTGCAACTGTCCCTTCTCGAGAACCATCGATACTGGGCAAGCAGCGACATCACTGAAGAGTGGGCCCGTGACCGCGCCGAGAATCACCCGGACCCCACCGTCCGCGCAGCAGCGATATACGTTGTTGCCGCAATGACGCAAGGTCGCCCCGGGGCCGTCGAATGGCTTGTGAAGCGGGTAGCCGAGGACAACGACTGGGAGCCTCGAAGCCAAGCCATCTGGTTGGTCACGCACCTCGGCGGCCACCAACCGCACATCCTCGACTGGGTCAAGAATCTCGCGCTCCACTCCGGTGACGCCTTGGTGCGCAGCGCCGCGGTGGAGTCATGGGCGCTGGGCTGGTCGCGGTATCCCGACGAACGGGAGAGTCTGGCCAGAGTCGGGGCCGAGGACCCAAGGCCGGACGTACGGTTGGCCGCCGTTCGGGCGCTGGGCTCCATCCGGCTCGACGACCCCCTGATCTCGGCGTGGCTGAGGGAGCGAACACACGACTCCGACGAGGGTGTCGCGCGTGCAGCGCAGCGGGAGCTGGGCAGACGCCTGCCGGTACCGCCGATCGATGCGGGGGTGGTCCGCGGCCGGTGAGCGGCTATTTGCCGCGACCGGAGTGATCCTGGTCAGACCGTAGCTTGCGTGATCTTCGTCCCGGGTGGCGTGGAAGCCGGCCTATCTGTGCAACCGTCATGACCCCGTATGTGGCCGTCACGTTCGCTGGGTGCGTTGTAGTGCCCGGACGAGCGTGGCGCGGGCGGGTGGCGGGGGTAGCGGCTGGGTATCACCGGCGGTGAAGGCCTGCAGCATGTACTCGACGTGACGCTGCCAGGCGTCCGGTGCGGTGCCGGCGGTCGCGGCGACGACGCCGGCGTTGGCCATCAGCAGGACGACGAGGTCGTCGGGGTGGAAGTCGGGACGTAGCCGGCCGCTGGAACGCGCTCTGGCGACGATGGCGATCCAGTCCCGAAAGCCCGCGTCGCGGCGCTGTTCGAGATCCTCGACGGCCGGGTTGGCCGCGGCGAAGGTGATGGTGAGCAGGTCGGCGAAGCCCCGATCGCCCGACTGCATGGCGCACACCCGGCGGACGTACCCGCAGAAGCCCTGCCAGGGATCCGCCGCGGCCAAGGCCTCGGCGGCGGCGTCGGCATAGGCGGTCATCTTGTCGCCGAAGGCGGCCGCGATCAGCGCGTCGCGGTCCGGGAAACGGCGGTGCACGGTGGCTTCCCCGACCCCGGCCCGCCGGGCGATCTCGTCGAACGGCACCTGCAGTCCCTGCTCGGCGAACGCCCGTTGCGCTGCGGCGACGATCGCCGCGCGGTTGCGGGCGGCGTCGGTGCGCAGGGGACGTTCGCCGGGTGTTCGCGTGGTCACAGGATCACCATCGCACAAGTGGAGGAGCCCCGCCACTTCCGTGTTAGCGTGGAAGTGAAGGATCGGCTCCACTTATTCGAGAGGTCGTCATGAACCTGCAGGTATGGACGGATCTCGGCTGCCCGTGGTGCTACCTCGGCATCCACCGCCTGACCCGGGCCTTGGACCGGCAGGGACTCACCGACAGCACCCAGCTGCGACTGCGCTCCTTCGAACTCGATCCGGGCGCGTCGACCACGCCGACGACGATCATGGAGATCTTCACCCGCAAACACGGCGTGTCCCACAAGGAAGCGGCCCAGGCCGAAGCCGGCATCGCCCGGACCGCCGCCGAGGAAGGCCTGCCGTTCACCAGCGACCGGCCGCACGCCAACTCCGTCGACGTACACCGGGTGCTGCAGTTCGCCGAGCGGCAGGGTCACGGCGTCGCCTTCTTCGAGACCGTCCAGCGCGGCTACTTCGCCGGACGACTCGACCCCTACGACCACGACACGCTCGTCACGGTCGCCGCGAGCATCGGGCTGGATGCCGATGGCGTCCGGGCGGTGCTGGACGGCGACGCGTACACCGCCGAGGTTCGCCGTGACGAGGACACCGGCCGTCGGCTGGGTGTCACCGGAGTCCCGTTCGTCCTGATCAACGACCGTTACGCCGTCACCGGAGCCCAATCCACCGACGCGTACGCCCAAGCCCTCACCCGCGTCTCGACAGCGAAACTCTGAAACCCGAAAGGACCCCTCACATGCCCACCATCGCCATCGTCGGCGCAGGCCCCGGCCTCGGACTGTCCATCGCCAAGGTGTTCGGCGGCCGCGGATTCTCCGTCGCTCTCGTCGCCCGTGACCAGGGCCGCCTCGACGACCTCGCCGGACAACTGCGGGCCGCGGGCATCGATGCCGCCGGGTTCACCGCCGACATCATGGACCGTCCGTCCCTGGCCGCCGCGTTCACCCGGATCAAGGACCGGTTCGGTGCCGTCGACGTTCTGGAGTACTCGCCGGCCCCGCACAACCCGGTTCCCGGCATCACCATGGCCGGCCCGCTGGAGGCCACCGTCGAGAACCTTCAACCCCAGATCGACTACTACCTGTACGGCGGTCTCACTGCCGCCCAGCAGGTCCTGCCCGACATGATCAAGAACGACGCGGGCACCCTGCTGTTCACCACCGGCGGCTCCTCTGCCGACCCTCTCACCGGACCGCCCGAGTTCGCCGCGACCGCGGTGGGTTCCGCTGCCCTGCGAGCCTGGGTCCTCAAACTGCATCAAACTCTTGCCGGTACGGGTGTCTACGCCGCACACGTGCCGCTGAACGTGTGGATCGGATCGGGCGGACCGGAAACCCAGGCCGACACCATCGCCCAGCACTACTGGGACGTCTACACCCGACGTGACGGCGCCGAGCACCATTACACCGCCTGACCTGCTAAGACACCAGAGGGTCCGGCTGCTTCTTCGACTTCTGCGGCCGGACCCGATCCAGCGTGCACCGGGTTTCCGGCTCCCGTGCGGGATGCGTAGGTCGCTGGGCCTCACGGCAGGTGGCGGAGAAAGCCACCGACCCGATCCAGTCGGCGATGCGGGTGATGCTGCGGATCGCCGCGGGGTTGCCGGGTTCGTTGAGGTGGCCGTGGTGGGTGCCGTCCTCGCGGATCACGGTGGTGTCGACTCCGGCGGCGGCGAGTTCGGCGCCGTACTGCTGGCCGGAGGCCCGTAGCGGGTCGACATCGGCGGCAGTTCGGCATGCAGCACCGGGTAGACCAGCACCACACCGCGGGGAAGCGCACGGCCGGTATCACGTAACCGGAGGGTGGCTCCGGCTGCCAGGTTGCCTCCGGCGCTGGCTCCGCCGACAACCCAGCCGGACACGTTGATACCGGAGCGGCCGGCCCAGGTGAACACCTCGCCGACCTCCTCGGACGCGACCGGATAGTGGAAGCGTTCGCCGTCCTGGTGCGGTGCCTGCTCACCGGTCGCCCAGTCCATGATCGGGGCGAGCCGGTAGCCGACGGTCACGACCGTGATGCCGTGTTCGCTGAGCCGGCGGGCGACCCAGTCGCTTTCCGGCATGTCGAGGTCGCCGCCGAAGAAGGCGCCGCCGTGTGCCCAGATCAGGCCCGCACCGGAGGGCCGGTCGGGGGTGTGGACGCGGATCGGGATGTCGCCGTACGGACCGTCGACGATCATGGGAGGGCCGCGGTGGTGCGGCGGGTGACCAGCGTGGGGGACAGGGTGATCTGGGCGGTCCGCCGGTCGCGCTGGCCGATCCGGTCGACGAGCAGGCGGGCGGCGTCGGCGCCCATCTGGCGGCCGTCCTGATCGACGCTGGTCAGCGAGATCGGGCCGAAGGCGGCCAGCGCGCTGTTGTCGTACCCGGCCAGGGAGATGTCGCCGGGGATGGTCAGGCCGGCCTCGGCGATCGCCTCCATCGCGCCGAGGGCGACCACGTCGGCGCCGGCGAAGATCGCGGTCGGCGGGTTCGGGCGGGCCAGGAGCTGCTGGGCGCCGAGGTAACCACCGGCCTGGGTGTACGAGGTGGACGCCACGTCGATCTCGGCTTCCAGGCCGTGGGCGGTCATCGCCTGCCGGTAGCCGTTGGCGCGCTGGGTGTTGGGCATCTCGGCGAGGCGTACCCGGTCGGTCTCGTGGTGTTCTATGTGCGCGATCCGGCGGTGACCGAGGCCGACCAGGTGGTCGACGACCAGGGCGGCGCCGGCGATGTCGTCGTCGGTGACGGTGTCGTAGGCGGTGGAGGAGCCGTGCCGGCCGACGACGACGGTGGGGGTGTGGCGGGCGACCTCGGTGAGGCGGGCCTTGGCCGACACCGGCGCGATCAGGATCAGGCCGTCCATGCTGCGGTCGACCATCGCGTCGATGACCCGGGCCTCGGCTTTCTCACCGTTGCAGCCGGGGGCGAGCAGCACCTGGTAAACGCTGTCGCCGAGCTGGGCGGTGATGCCGTCGAGGATGTCGGCGAAGAACAGGTTACGCAGCTCGGGGAGCATCACGCCGATGGTGTACGTCTGGCCGCGCAGGCCCCGGGCGGCGGCGTTGGGCCGGTAGCCGAGGTCGTCGATGGCCTGCTGGACCTTCAGGCGCATGGCGGGGCTGGCGCCGTACGCGTTGCGCAGCACCTTGGACACGGCGGTGGTGGACACCTGGGCGTGGCGTGCGACGTCGACGATCGTGACGCGCCGGGGCGCGGGTCTGTCCACCGGTTCTCCTCTATGGGTTGATCGTTGTCCGAGCAGAGCCTACCGACCCATCGTTTGGGGCAACGTTATCCATGATGGGGATGCCGCGGAAGCGCCGTTAAACCCAGAGAACCTCTTGACGCTGTTCGGCACGCGCTCGTAAGGTCGGCGAAACATTTGGAAAACGTTACCCACATCACCCCGACGCCGTCGCTGCGGCCGGGCAACCGGTCATGAAACGATTCAGCAAGGTGGGTTCTCTGTGACAAGAACTCGTACCGCCCCGTGGTGGTTCGCTCTTCCGGCTTTGACCTTGTTCGCCTTCGTGGTGCTGATCCCCAGCGCCCGGGGTGTGTACTACGCCTTCACCGACTGGGACGGCCTCGACCCGGCCTTCACCCTGATCGGCCTGGACAACTTCACCGCCATCACCGACGACCCGGACGCCCTGCAAGCCGTCTGGCACACCCTGCTCATCGCGGTCGCCATCACCGTCATCCAGAACGGCATCGGCCTGCTGCTCGCCCTCGGCGTCAACTCGGCGATCAAGAGCCGCAACTTCCTGCGCGTGCTGCTGTTCGCCCCGGCCGTGGTCACCCCGATCGTCACCGCCTACCTGTGGCGCAATCTGCTCGGCCCGGACGGCGCGGTCAACAGCCTCCTCGCCCTGTTCTGCATCGCGGGAAAGAACTGGCTCGGCGACCCCGACCTGGCCCTCTGGATGATCGTGCTGGTGGTGGTCTGGCAGTTCGCCGGCTACTCGATGGTCATCTTCGTGGCCGGCCTGCAGTCGGTGCCGAAGGAGATCTACGAAGCCGCCGCGATCGACGGCAGCGGCCCGGTCCGCCGCTTCTGGTCCATCGTCCGCCCGCTGCTCGCCCCGGCGATCACCATCAACCTGATGCTGTCGATCATCGGCGGGATCAAACTCTTCGACCAGGTGTACGCCCTGACCGGCGGCGGCCCCGGCCACGCCACCGACACCATCAGCACCCTGATCTACAAGGACGCCTTCACCCTCGGCGAGTTCGGCTACAGCATCGCCCTGGCCGTAGTCCTCACGATCATCGTCGCCATCGCCTCGGCCGGCCAGTACACCGTCCTGTCCCGCAACGAGAGGGCGGCATCGTGAACCGCTACACCAAGGGCACCCTCGCCCTGGAGATCGTGATGATCGCGGTCGCCGTGGTCTTCGCCTTCCCCGTCTACGTCCTGATCAACCTGGCCATCCGGGCCCCGTCGGACACCTCGTCACCGATCGCGCCGACCAGTTCTCCGACCCTGGCCAACTTCGCGCAGGCCTGGCAGGAGGGCGGACTCGGCGGCGCCCTGATCAACAGCCTGGCCGTCACCGCGATCAGCGTCCTGATCGTGCTCACCGTGTCGTCGCTGGCCGCCTACCCCTTGGCCCGCTCCACCGCGCACTGGTCCCGCGGCACCTTCCTCCTGATCATGCTCGGCCTGATCCTGCCCTTCCAACTGGCCGCGCTGCCGCTCTACCAGACCGTCCGCGACCTGGGACTTCTCGGCTCGATCTGGTCGCTGGTGCTGTTCTACGCCGGACTTCAAGTTCCTTTCACCACTTTCCTGTACGTCGGTTTCCTCCGCGCCCTGCCCCGCGACTTCGAGGAGGCGGCCACCATCGACGGCTGTGGACCACTGACCGCGTTCCGCTACGTGGTCCTGCCGATGCTGAAACCGATCACGGTCACCGCCCTGGTGCTGAACACGGTCAGCGTGTGGAACGACTTCTTCACCCCACTGCTCTACCTGTCCGGCAGTGATCAGCAGACGATGCCCGTCGCGGTCGCCGGTTTTGTCGGCCAGTTCGTCTCCGACTGGAACCTGATCTTCGCCGCCCTGCTGATCAGCGTCATCCCGGTCCTCGCCGTCTACCTCCTGCTGCAGCGCAGCATCATCAACGGATTCGCCGGAGGGCTGAAGGGATGATCCCTTACGGACTGACCACCGAACAGCGCACCGAACCCCTCGGCCTCGACGAACCCCGGCCCCGGCTGTCGTGGAAACTGCGCAGCGAACGCACCGGAGCGGCCCAGACCGCCTACCGCATCACCGCCACCAGCAGCGGTTCGACCGTCTGGGACACCGGCCGCCGCGAATCCGCCGACACGATCCTCATCGACTGGGACGGCCCGCCGTTGCAGCCGTCGACCCGCTACGAATGGCGCGTCGAGGTCTGGGACGAGTACGACGACCTGGCCGGAACCGCTGCGACCTGGTTCGAGACCGGCCTGCTGCACCCGGAGAACTGGACGGCGACCTGGATCGGCCGCGACCCGGTCGCTCTGCCGCCGGTCGACCCGCCCACCAACGACGACCTGGACAATCCCGGCCCGGCCGAGGCGGCGTTGCACCTGCGGCACACGTTCCCGGTGGTCGAACGGCCGGTCCGCGCTCGGCTGTACGCCACCGCCCGCGGCGTGTACCAGCCGTACCTGAACGATGACCGTGTTGGTGACCGGGAACTCGCACCGGGCTGGACCGAATACCACCATCGTCTCCAGTACCAGACCTACGACGTCACCGACCAGGTCCGGGCCGGGGACAACACCCTGGCTGTGACCGTCGCCGACGGCTGGTGGAGTGGCTACGTCGGCTTCGACCCGCGCCGGCCCGCCCGCCACTACGGCGACGCCCCCGCACTGCTCGCCCAACTGGTGCTCGACTTCGCCGACGGCTCCCGGCAGGTCATCGCCACCGGCCGGGACTGGACCGAGCACGACGGGCCGGTCCGGTCGGCGGACCTGATGATGGGCCAGTTCACCGACGGCCGCCGCGCCCTGTCCGCCCCGCGCCCGGTGGCCGTGCTGGACACCGGGACCGGGCCGCTGGTCGCCGAACCCGACGAACCGATCCGGGTCACCGCCGAACTGCCCGCCGTCGTCACCGGCACCATCGCCGACTTCGGGCAGAACCTCGTCGGCCGGATCCGCCTCACCATCCGCAACGCCGAGCCCGGGCAGCGGATCGTGCTGCGCCATGCCGAAGTCCTCGCCGCCGACGGCACCCTCTACGTCGACAACCTGCGCCGCGCCGCCGCCACCGACACCTACGTGTGCGCCGGCATCCCGGTCGAGGTCTTCGAACCTGACTTCACGTTCCACGGCTTCCGGTACGCCGAGATCACCGGCTACCCGGGCGAACTCGACCCGGCCGACGTCACCGCCCGGGTGCTGCACAGCGACACCCCGTGGACCGGCCGGTTCGACTGCGACGACGCGATCGTCAACCAGCTGCACGCCAACATCCGGTGGGGGCAGCGCGGCAACTTCGTCGCCGTACCCACCGACTGCCCGCAACGCGACGAACGCCTCGGCTGGCTCGCCGACGCCCAGGTGTTCGCCCCGACCGCCACCCGCAACGCCGACGTGTCCGCGTTCTTCGCCCGCTGGATGCGCGACGTGGTCGCCGGCCAGAACGACGACGGCGCGTTCCGGGACGTCGCCCCGATCATCTCCTTCGACCGCGAGGGCGCTCCGGCCTGGGGCGACGCCGGGGTGATCATCCCGTGGCTGCTGTGGCGCACCTACGGCGACCGGCGCGTCCTGGAGGGCGGCTTCGACGCGATGACCCGCTGGGTGGACCACATCCACCGGCACAACCCGAACCTGCTGTGGGAACACCGGGACGGCAACTCCTACGGCGACTGGCTCCAGGTCGACGCGGACACCCCGCGCGACGTGCTGGCCACCGCCTACTTCGCGCACAGCACCCGGATCGTCGCCGACGCCGCCGACGTGCTCGGCCGGCCGTCGCAGGAATACCGGCAGCTGCACGATCAGATCCGGGACGCCTTCAACGACGCCTATGTCACCGACGACGGCCAGGTCAAAGGCGGGACGCAAACCGCGTACCTGCTGGCCATCGCCTTTGATCTTCTCCCGGCGGACCTGGTGGACCTCGCCGTCGGGCATCTCGCCACCGACGTCGAGCGCCGCGGCAACCGGCTGACCACCGGATTCGTCGGCGTCTCCCTGCTCTGCCCGGTGCTCACCGAGCACGGCCGGGCGGACCTCGCCTACGCACTGCTGCACCAGGACGAATACCCGTCGTGGGGCTACTCGATCCGGCACGGCGCCACCACGATCTGGGAACGCTGGGACGGCTGGACCGAAGAACACGGCTTCCAGTCCGCCGCGATGAACTCCTTCAACCACTACTCCCTGGGCAGTGTCGGCGACTGGCTCTACGGCCGGGTCGCCGGCATCGACCAGACCCCGGCCTCGGTCGCTTACTCCGAGCTGCTGCTGCGCCCCACCCCGGGCGGGCGGCTGACCAGGGCACACGCCGAGCAGGAGACCGCTCGCGGCCTGGTGGCCTGCGGTTGGTCGATCGACGACGACCGGCTCACCGTGACCGCCACGGTGCCGCCGGGCAGCACCGCCATCCTTCAGATCCCCACCAGCGACCCCGGCGGTGTGCACGCTGCCGGAACGCCCGGGGTTCTGCGGGCCGAACCGTCCGCCGCCGGGCTCACCCTGCGGCTGACCTCCGGCCGATACACCTTCACCGCCCCTGTCTGACTCGTCTCCAACGCAGGAGAAGATCATGAGAAAAGTCCTCGCCGCCGTCGCGGTCGTATCCCTGCTCACCGCCTGCTCCAGCGGCACCAACTCCGCCTCCAGCAGCGGCGGTGACAATCAGACCCTGACGATCGCCTCGGTCGACCAGGGTTCGATCGAGAAGGTCGTCGACGCGTTCAAGGCCGCCAACCCCGGTGTCACGATCAACCTGTCGACCAGCGGCGCCGACCAGTACCAGCAGCAGATCCGTACCCAGCTGGCGTCCGGCACCGCCCCGGACGTGATGACCGTGTGGCCCGGCAACGGCAACCCCGGCGCGACCTATGTGATCGCCAAGCCCGGCTACCTGCTCGACCTGTCCGACCAGCCGTGGGCCGGGCAGCTGCCGGACGCGTTCAAGAAGGTCGCCCAGTACGAGGGCAAGACGTACAACGCGGTCTTCGGCCTGAACGGCATCGGCGCGGTCTACAACGACGAGGCCCTGACCAAATCCGGTCTGACCGCACCCGGCACCTGGACCGAACTGCTCACCTTCTGCAAGGCCGCCGCCGGCAAGGGCACCCCGGCGTTCGCGCTCGGCATCCAGGACAACTGGGTCACCCAGATCGCCCTGTACGCGCTGACCGCCACCACCGTCTACGGCGCCGACAAGGACTTCGACACCAAACTCGCCGCCGGGCAGACCACCTTCGCCGGGTCCGCGTGGACCACGGCGATGGCCAAGTACCAGGAGATGAACACCGCCGGCTGCTTCCAGAAGGACCCCCTCGGAACCAGCTACGAGTCCAGCCAGACCCTCGCCGCCACCGGCAAGACCCTCGGCATCATCCAGGGGAACTGGATCATCGGCCTGCTCAAGGGCAAGAACCCGAACGGCAAGTTCACCATGAAGGCCCTGCCCGCCACCGACAACGCGGCCGAGTTCGTCATGCCCGCCGCCGCCGGAGCCGGATACGGCGTGAACGCCAAGGCCAAGAACTCCGAACTCGCCCTCAAGTTCATCACGTTCGTGATGTCGCCGGAGGGCATGAAGATCTTCAACGAGGCGCAGGGCAGCCTGCCGACCCTGCCCGACGCGGGTTCCGCCGTGGACCCCGGCCTGGCCGAACTGTCCACCTTCGTCAAGGACAACCGGACCGTGCCGTTCATGGACCAGCTCTGGCCCAACGCCAAGGTTCAGCAGACCATGCTCAGCGGGCTGCAGGAGGTCTTCAGTGACCAGGCCACCGCCGCCGACGTGCTCAAGGACATGGACACCGATTACAAGGCCGGCTCGTGAAGCGGCGCACCGCACTCGGCCTCTCCGTCGCCATCCCCTCGGCGACCGTCCTGACCGGCGTCCCGGCTGAGGCTCGTCAAGGCCGCAACCTGCGGGTCGTCGGCCTGCGTGTCGACGGCCGGGGTGACCAGCCGCTCGGGATCGACGCGGTGAAACCGGTCCTGAGCTGGCGATTCGCGGAGACGTCGGCGCCCGCCGCGGACCGGCAGACCGCCTACCAGATCCGGGTCCACGACCTCGGCCGCGCCCGGCTGCTCTGGGATTCCGGCAAGGTGAACTCGGCGGTGCAGTCCGGCGTGCCGTACCTCGGGCCGGACCTCATCTCCCGGCAACGCCTCGGCTGGCAGGTCCGGGCGTGGGGCGCGGACGGCCGGGCCACCGACTGGAGCACGGCCTCGACCTGGGAGGTGGGTCTGCTCCGCAACGAGGACTGGGGCGCCGCCCGGTGGATCGAATACCCCGGACATGTCGAAACCCAGCCGATGCCGATCTTCGCCCGCCGGGTTCATGTTGAATCCCGCGTCAATGTTGATCGGGCCCGTCTCTATGTATCCGGTGTCGGCATGCACCTGGTCACCGTCAACGGGTCGGCGCCGACCGACGAGGTTCTCGCCCCGAGCTATGCCAACTATCAGCTCTCCAGTGAGTACCGGGTCTACGACGTCACCGGTCAACTGCGCAAAGGCGACAACCTGTTCGGCGTACGCCTGGGCAACGGTCCCGCCTACGTGCGGCGGAGTGTCACGAACCCGGCCGTCGGGCGGAACGCGCCGTACTCGTGGTGGCAGAGCCAGCTCAAGGGGACCGGAACGACCACGGCGGCCGTCGAGCCGGGGGCGACCACGGTGCCGCTGACCAGCACGACCGGCTATCACGTCGACGGCACGATCAACATCGACACCGGTGACGGCGGCGTCAATGTGGAATCCCGCACGATCACCGCGATCACCATCGACGCGATCACGTTCACGCCCGGACTGAGCAAGCCACACCCCGCCGGGGCCACGGTCACCGGGTCCGGCAACAACGTCGCGGCCAGTGACGCCAGCGCGGGAGCCGCCGTCACGCCCCGGTTCATCGCGCGCCTCGAGATCACGTACCGCAACGGGAAAGAAACGGTGATCGTCAGCGACCGCGAGTGGCGCGCCACGCTCGGACCACTGACCACCGACGCCTGGTATTCCGGCAGCGATCACGACGCCCGCCGCGAGCAGCCCGGCTGGGACCGCCCCGGCGCCGACCTGACGGCGACCGCGAAACGCCGTGATGGCACCCCCACCGGCTGGATCGCGGCCGGGATCGCCCCGCCACCGAACCTGGCCACCCGCCTGGTCGGGCGCACCGCACCACCGATCACGATCGCCGAGACGTTCCGCCCGAAGACGATCACCAACCCGGCGCCCGGCACCTGGGTGTTCGATTTCGGGCAGAACATCGTCGGGTTCCCCCAGCTCAAGCTGGGCGGGGGAGTGCCGGCCGGCACCACCGTGCGGATCGCCCCGGCGGAATCACTGACCGCTACCGGCACCGTGGACCAGGCGTCGCTGATGGGTGGCGGCGGCAGCCGGGGTGTGGACCTGTTCAACACCTACACCACCGCCGGGCTGCGCGGCGGGGAGACGTGGCGGCCGGACTTCAACTACTTCGGCATGCAGTGGGTGCAGGTCACCGGCCTGCCTTTGTCGTATGTCCCGACGAAGGACACGATCACGGGGCTGCGGGTGCAGGCCGAGACGCCGGTCGCGGGCGCGGTCACCACGTCGAACGCCCGGGTCAACCGGATCCATCAGATGGCCTGGTACTCGTTCGCCGGGAACATCATGAGCATCTTCACCGACTGCCCCGGCCGGGAGAAACTTTCCTATCCGGCCGACTACACGATGCCGATGGGATCGATCCACCGGAACTTCGACCTGTCCGCCTACCTACGGACCCACCAGCGGCACCTGGTCGAAGGCCAATCGATCGCGGACACCCCGATGGCCGGCAACGTCGCGCTGAAGACTCCGGTCTACGACTGGGGCTACACCGGGCGCTTCGGCGACGAGATCAACTGGGGCAACGCGATCATCCTGGTCCCCGGCTTCCTACGGCAGCTCTACGGCGACACCGCCACCGCGGCCCGCTACTACCAGCCGATGGTCCGGTTCGCCGGCTACATCCAGCGGGAGAAGGCGGTCGGGCACATCGTCGACGCCGCCCTCGCCGACTGGGTGTCGGCCGAACCGGTGTCCGGACGGATCACCGGCACTTGGGGCTGGTACCTGACGGTCAAGGAACTGGCCGAACTGGCCCGGCTCACCGGCCACCAGGCCGACGCCGACCGTTACCGATCACTGGCCGCCGACATCAAGGCGGCGTTCCACACCACCTTCTGGGATCCGGCCCGGCGCCGGTACGCGGACAACGGCACCACCTCACAGACCGCCCAGGCACTCGCGCTCGACGCCGGCCTCGTCCCCGACAGCGAACGCCAGGCGGTTCTGGACGCACTGGTGGAACTCGTGGGCGCGGCCGGAACCCACTTCACCGGCGGCACCATCGGCATGGCCCCGATCGTGCGGGCACTGTCGGCGGGCGGCCGCGACGACGTCCTCTGGGACCTCATCCACACCGACGACCAGCCCGGATACGGCTACTTCATGGCCTCGACCGTCGCCAACCCCGGCGGCATGACCACCATCGGGGAGCGCTGGAACCGCGGCGACTCCAAGAACCACATGATCCTCGCCCAGATCGAGGAGTGGTTCCACGCCGGACTCGCCGGAATCCGGGCCGCCGACGGCACCACCGCCTACCGCGACCTGGTCATCCAGCCCAAGATCGTCGGCGACCTGACGCACGTGAAGGGCCACTACGTCACCCCGCAGGGCACCGCCCGCTCCGAGTGGACCCGCGACGGGAACCGGCTGCGGCTGACCGTGACCATCCCGCCGAACAGCACCGCCGAGGTGTGGCTGCCCACCCTCGGCCGCCGCCCGGCACCCCCGCCACCGCGCGCGGAGTGGTTGCGCACCGAGGGCGGCTATGCCGTACACCGGGTGCCGTCCGGCACCTACACCTTCACCACCAGGTGACCGACCCCGGCCCGGCCGCCGCCTCCATTCCCCCGCGACGGCCGGGCCGGCCTCACCAAGGAGACCCGTGACCTTTCCCGACGGCTTCCTCTGGGGCGCCGCCACCTCCGCCCACCAGGTCGAAGGCGGCAACACCAACAACGACTGGTGGGACTTCGAGCAGGATCCGACGTCCGCCGCCAGGTCATCCTCGGGTGACGGCATCGACCATTTCCATCGGTACCCCGACGACTTCGCCCTGCTCCGGTCGCTAGGGCACAACGCGCACCGGCTCTCCCTGGAATGGTCCCGCATCGAACCGGCACCCGGACAGTTCAGCCGCGCCGCCATCGCCCACTACCGGCGCGTGCTCACCGCTCTGGCCGACACCGGCATGACCGCTTTCGTCACCCTGCACCACTTCACCAACCCACGCTGGTTCGCCGCCCGCGGCAGCTGGCTGGCCCCCGATGCCACCGAGGTGTTCGCCCGCTACTGCACCCGGGTAGCGGCCGAACTCGGTGACCTCATGCCGTTCGTGTGCACCATCAACGAACCACAGATGATCGCCCTGCACGGCTACCTCGAGGGCTACCACCCACCCGGCATCGCCAACCCGGTCCGGTGGAAACACGCCGGAGCGGCCCTGCTCGACGCCCACTTCGCCGCCGTCCGCGCGGTCCGGGCCGCCGCACCCTCATCCCAGATCGGACTGGCCGTCCAACTGCCGCTGCTCGCCCCGGTCCGCACCGGCGACCCGTTCTTCGACACCATGCGTCACGAGATCGTCGACCGCTACCTGGACAACCTCACCGGCCCCGACGCCGGCGACTGGCTGGGCGTCCAGTACTACCGCAAACAGTGGGTGGACGGTGCGTCGCCCACCTTCTTCGCTCCGCCGCGGGCCGGCACCCCGCTGACCCAGATGGGCTGGGCGGTGTACCCGGACGGGCTACGCGAGATCCTGCACCGGGCCGCCCGTACCGGCCTGCCCCTGTACGTCACCGAGAACGGCATCGCGACCGAGGACGACACCGAACGCGAGCAATACCTGACCGACCACCTGACCGCCGTGTCCCGGGCCATCGACCAGGGCGTCGACGTGCGCGGCTACCTGCACTGGTCGGCCTTCGACAACTTCGAATGGAGCGAGGGCTACCGCCCGAAGTTCGGCCTGATCGCGGTCGCCGACGACTTCACCCGCCACCCCAAACCGAGCGCCCACACGTTCGCCCGGATCGCCCGAACCGGCCGCCTCGACCCCCTTCCGCCCGAGGAGATCTCATGACGACCCGCAGAGCCGTGATCGGCGGCACGCTGTCAGTGGCCGCCCTGCCCCTGCTCAGCACTCCCGCTCAGGCAACCAGCTCAACCACCCACACAACCGGCCGACGGGACGAGGCGAGCACCCGATACGGCAAGGTCCGAGGCCGCCGGGAAGACGGGATCGTCAAGTTCCTCGGCGTCCCCTACGCCACCCCGCCTCTCGGACAGCTGCGCTTCCGGGCCCCGAAACCACTGCGGCCCTGGTCCGGCGTACGGGAAACAGTTGATTTTCCGAATCCTGCCTTTCAAGCCGCGGGCGGTGAGATGGGCCCGAACGGCAACGGCCGGATGCCCGCACCGTCGGAGGACTGCCTCTACCTCAACATCTGGACCCCGGCCGCGGACCGTCGGCGTCGGCCGGTGATGTTCTACAACCACGGCGGCGGTTACATGATCGGCTCCGGGTCGGCGACCGGCCAGGATGGCACCCGCCTCGCCAAGCTCTACGACGTGGTGGTCGTCGAGTCCAACCATCGGCTCGGCCTGCTCGGCTACCTGTTCCTCGATGACCTGGCCGATAGTGATTACGCGGCCAACGCCGGGATGCTCGACATCCTCGCCGCGCTGCGCTGGACCGCGGAGAACATCGCGAACTTCGGTGGTGACCCGGACAACATCATGGTGTGGGGCGAGAGCGGCGGCGGCGCGAAGACCGCGGCCGTGCACACCATGCCCGCCGCCGCGAAGCTGTTCCACAAGGGCTCGATCGAGAGCGCCGCGCCGCTGCGGTTTCCGACCCGGGCCGGGGCCACCGCCCGTGCCGAACGCACCCTGCACCTGCTCGGCCTGACCCGCGCCGACATCCCCCGCCTGCACGACATCCCGGCCGCCCGCCTGCTGGAGATCCAGCAGTCCGAAGCCGCCAACGGCGTCGCCCCGTGGGGAGAGCCCGACCCGGTGCTGCCCGGCTTCGGCGCGTTCGTCGACGGCCGCATCATCCCGCGGCACCCGATCGCCGCTCTCGAGTCCGGCCGGAAACCGCTGATGGTCGGCACCACCCGCGACGAGACGGTGTTCTTCAGCCTGTTCGGGCCGCCGGACGTCTTCCGCATCGACGACGCCGGGCTGCGCCGTGAACTCAGCCGCACCTACCAGGGCGCCGAGCTCGACCGGATCATCGCCACTTTCCGGAGGTCACGGCCGCGGGCCACCCCAGCCCAGCTGTACTTTGCGATCACCACCTCGCCGATCTGGCGCGACGCCATCAAGATCGCCGAGGCTCACCATCACGCGCCGGTGTTCATGTACCAGCTTGCCTACCCGGACCCGACCGTGGTTCCGGGCACCGACTTCCCGCTCGGTTCCCCGCACGCCTCGGACATTCCGCTCAAGTTCGCCAACACCCCCGCCGACCGCCCGGCGGGGGAGAGGGCGACCGCCCGGCACATGAGCGCGTTGTGGGCCGGTTTCGCCCACGACGGCCACCCGAACGCGCCGCAGGTCCCGCGCTGGCCCGCCTACACGCCGCGAACCCGCGCCACCATGTGGATCGACGCCCGCTGCCGCATCGTCGACGACCCGGACCGGGCGGAGCGACTCTTCTGGAAATCCGGGACGCCTCAGGGGACGGCCTCCGGCAGGAGGTAGTGCTCTCGGTAGGTGTTCTTGCCGGCGTTCTTGGCGGCGTAGAGCGCGTTGTCGGCGTAGTGCAGGACCGTGTCGAGGCTGTCGGTGGGGGAGGTGACGACGGCGATGCCGATGCTGGCGCCGATGCGCAGCGTCGTGTCGTGGTAGGTGATGGGTTCGCTGAGCTGCTCGAGGACCCGGGTGGCGATCGTCGCGGTGTCGTCGGTGTCGGTGATTCCGGACAGCAGGATGACAAACTCGTCGCCGCCGAGACGGGAGGCCGCGTCGCTGGGGCGCACGGTGTCGGTGAGCCGCTGTCCGACACTGATCAGGACATGATCGCCCGCGGCGTGGCCGTACCGGTCGTTGACGGTTTTGAAGCCGTCCAGATCGAGCAACATGACCGCGGTCATCGCGTCGGGTCGTGCGGCGGCCAGCAGGGCGGTGGCGCGTTCCTGGAACGAGGCCCGGTTGGTGAGTCCGGTGAGCGTGTCGTGGTGCGCCAGGTATTGCAGGTTGTCACGTTGCGCGTTGAGTTCGGTCACCAGCAGCCGGATGACGACGAGGCTGATGAACTGCCGGCCGACGGCGATCGCGACGACACCGAGCAACGTCCACAGCAGCAGCACGCTCACCCGGTCGTTCGCTATCAACGATCCGGCGATCGCGATCATCGAGAGCAGCACCGGCAGGTACGGCACCGACGTCCAGAACAGCGACACCGCCCGGCGGACCGTGTGTTCGGGTTCCGGCACGTCCTGGGTGGTGGCCAGCACGACGAGCAGGGCGGGCAGCGTGACGATCGCGGCGGCCCCGGCATGGTCCACCGGCTGCTGGGCGTACTGATTGTGCAGGGCGAGCCCGGCGCCCGCCGCACGCAGAGCGGCGGCACAGCCCAGCAGATGGACGGCGTACCCGTTGCGCTGTCCCGGGGTGTTGGCGACCAGGACGAGCGCCCACGCCGCGGCGAGAAGGTACGGCATGACAGCGATCCCGAAGACCACCGGCGCCAGTTCCGGGGCGATGGGCAGGATCGGCACCACCACCCAGAGCCAGCTCAGAACCGACAACGCGGCGGCTACGGCGACGGAGTCGAGCAGCCGGGTGAGCCGGGCCAGGGGTTGCCGGCTCGGGCGGGCCAGCAGGCCCAGTTGGAGGGTGCTCGCCACGATGGAGGCGATGACCGGCAGCAGCGTGACGCCGTTGTTGATGCCGAGCAACATGAACGGGCCGGCCGCGGCCTGGGCCACCGCGATCATGACTCCGCTGACCGCACCGGCACGCCACGCCCGGGCGACACGCCCGGTGGCGGACCGGGCCCGGACGAGGCACGCCCACGCCCCCCACGCCGAGACCACCGCCGTGGCTCCGAAGACCAGCAACACCCGCGCATCCGGCGGCACCACGGCTGCCACCGCTTGCAGAAGACCGGCCGCGGCCAGCGCCGCGAACACCGCCACCCGCAGACGCAAGGTCATCACTGAAATTCCCTGCCCGGAGCCTCGTCTGGCGCCGTCGCGTCACGGCACAGGCCCGGCCTTCCCGTTTCGGCTGGCCCGGAGTTCCAGCTTAGGCACTCTGCCGCCGCGACCTCAGTCATATGGCAAGCCGAAGCCGGCGGGTCAGCGTTCCAGCATGCGCAGGCCGGCTTCGGTGTGCGTGTCGCCGGCGGCCGGAGGGAGGCTGGAGAGCCTGTTCAGGACGTCGGCGGGCAACTGGAGGCGGTCGGCGGCGGTGTTCTCCTCGACGCGGATCACCCGCTTGGTTCCGGGGATGGGGGCGATGTCGTCGCCCTGGGCGAGCAGCCAGGCGATGGCGACCTGCGCTGGGGTGGCGCCGACGTCGGCGGCGATGGCCTGGACCTCGTCGGCCAGGGCCAGGTTGCGGCGGAAATTCTCGCCGGTGAAGCGGGGATTACCGCGGCGGAAGTCGCCTTCGTCGAAGTCGTTCTCGGTGCGGACGGTTCCGGTGAGGAATCCATGCCCGAGCGGGGAGAACGGCACCAGGCCGATCCCCAGTTCCCGCAGTACGGGCAGGACACGGTCCTCGATGCCCCGGGTCCACAGCGAGTACTCGGACTGCACGGCGGTGACCGGATGCACGGCGTGGGCGCGGCGAATGGTGTCCGGCCCGGCCTCGGACAGCCCGATGTGGCGGATCTTGCCCTCCGTGACGAGTTCCGCCAGTGTCCCGACGACGTCCTCGATCGGGGTTCCCGGGTCGACCCGGTGCTGGTAGTACAGGTCGATGTAGTCGGTGTTCAGCCGCTTGAGGGAACCTTCGAGGGCGGTGCGGATGTTGGCCGGGCCGGAGTCCACCGTCCAGACTCCAGCTCCGGCGTGGGAGACCAGGCCGAACTTGGTGGCCAGGACGACCCGGTCGCGGCGGCCCCGCAGGGCCTGCCCGAGCAGTTCCTCGTTGAGGTAGGGACCGTAGATCTCAGCGGTGTCGATCAGGGTGACGCCGAGATCGATGGCGCGGTGCACGGTGCGGATGGACTCGGCGTCGTCGGTGCCGGCGCCGGTCAGGCCGTGGGACATGCCCATGGCTCCGAGTCCGATGCGCGCGACGTCGAGGCCGCCTATTTCGATGTGTTTCATGATGGCTGCTTCTCCTGACGGTGGGGTGCTCCTTCAGGTTGCCGTCCGGCGTACCCGAAAGACAGGCCGGGATCTGCGGGGGAACGGCCAGCGGGGGTGTGACAGGGCCCCCTTCAGCAGGCCCGGAACGGCTGGGAAACGGCAAGACTGGGCTGATGGCAACCGAGCACCACAGCAGCGGTGACGAGCTGGGACGTTTCCTGCGCGCCCGCCGTACCCAGACCAGTCCGCAGAGTGCGGGATTGATCCTCGGGCCCGGCGTACGCCGCACTCCCGGGCTGCGCCGTGAGGAGCTCGCCACTCTGGCCGGAGTGAGCATCGACTACTACATCCGGCTGGAGCGTGGCAAGGAGACCCGGCCCAGCCCGGCGGTCATCGACTCCCTGGCCCGGGCTCTGCGCCTGGACGACGCCGAACACCTTCACCTGCGCACCCTGGCGGTACGCGCCGCCCGTTACCTGCCCGAATCGGTGCCCGCGCCCAGCCGTACCGTAGCGGCGCACGTGAAGTTGATGCTGGAGGCGTTGCGCCCGAACCCGGCCTACGTCATCAGCCGCAGCATGGACGTCCTGGCGTACAACCCGGGTGGTCTCGCCCTCTACCCGGGCCTGGCCGACTGGCCGGCCTCGCAGCGCAACCTCGCCCGCTACCTGTTCCTGCACCCGGCCGGCCGGGACATCTTCGCCGACTGGGACACCCAGATCCGCGGGTGTGTCGCCCGGCTCCGGGCCGTGGCCGGCACCGACCCCGACGCCCCGGACCTGGCCCGGGTGGTGGGTGAGCTGCTGCTCAAGAGCGCGGACTTCGCCGGGCTGTGGGAACGCTACGACGTGACCGGGCGCAAGCAGACGACCAAGACGTTCCGGCACCCCGGGGTCGGCGTGCTCACCCTCTCCTTCCAGGGGATGGTTCTGGAAGGCAGCCCGGGCCACCGGATGGCGGTCTACACCGCCCCGCCCGGCACCCCCGACCACGACGCCGTGCTGCTGCTCGACTCGACCTCTCTCCCGGCTGAGGCCCGGAGTGTTCCCGGAGGAATCCGATGACCGGGGCGGGCACGCTCCCGGCGCCCGGCCGCCGGATGACGCCGGCCCGCACGTTCGTCTTCGCGGTCGCCGCGGGCATGGCCGTCGGTAACCTCTACTGGGCACAGCCCCTGATCGAGGTCATCGCCTCGTCCCTGGGTGTCTCGTCGTCGAGCGCCGCCACGCTGGTCACCGTCACTCAGCTCGGCTATGCGCTCGGCATCTTCCTCATCGTGCCGCTCGGTGACATCCTCGACCGCCGCCGTCTCATCCCGCTGATCCTCACCGTGTCCTCGGCGACACTGCTGGGCGCCGCCGCGGCTCCGTCGTACGGCGTGCTGCTCGCGGCGCTCGGCGGGGTGGGCCTGACCACCGTCGGCGCGCAGCTGCTGGCCCCGCTCGCCAGTGAGCTGGCCGAGCCGGAGCGGCGTGGCCGGGTGGTCGGCGCGGTCACGTCCGGTGGCCTGATCGGCATCCTGCTCTCCCGTACCGTCAGCGGCTTCGTCGCCGACTTGTTCGGCTGGCGGGCGATCTACGTGATCGCCGCCGTGGCCGCTCTCGTCCTGGCGGCGGTGCTGCGGACGGTCATCCCGCCGCTGGAGCCGCGCGAACCCGTACCGTATCCGCGGCTTCTGGGTTCGGTGTTCACCACGATGGCCGGGCACCGCGCGGTCCTGCCCACCCTGGCGATCTGCGCCGCGAGTTTCTCGGTCTTCTCCCTGTTCTGGACGTCGCTGACCTACCTGCTGACCGCGCCACCGTTCTCCTTCTCGGTCAGCCAGATCGGCCTGTTCGGTCTGGCCGGGCTGGCCGGAGCGCTCGCCGCGCGGCGTGCCGGTGCTCTGCACGACCGCGGGTGGTCGGTACCGGCCACCGGTGTCGCGCTGACCGTGCTGGCCCTGTCGCTGGGCGGGGCGTGGGCGGGCGGCCGTTCCGTCGTCGCCCTGATCGTGGTGGTCGTCATTCTCGACATCGCTGCCCAGAGCGTCATGGTTCTCGGGCAGACCCGGCTGTTCGCGCTGCCCGGATCCGCGCACAGCCGCCTCAACACGGCTTTCGTGGTCTCGAACTTCCTCGGCGGGGCGGTGGGTTCAGCCATCGCGGGCCCGTTGTGGGCTGCCGGCGGGTGGGCCGCGATCATGACAGTGTCCCTGGCCATCGTCGGTGCCGGCCTCATCGTGTGGACCGTGGGCAGCCGTCGGCTCGCGGACACCGGCCAGGAAGCCATCGATGTGCCCGGCGCGGACGGCTGAAAGGCACTCAGGTGGGGTGCCCTGTCGGTACGTGCTTCACCGGGGTCTCTCGCCGGCGCACGCGAAGGGGATTGCTGGTCTCATGGAACTCTTTCGTCGCCGACACGATGCACACCCAGACTGGCCACGCCGAGGATCGCCTTTCCGGGGGCCCAGCCGGCCGCCCGGATCATCCGAACCCGCTCCGTCGACGGCACCGACCAGCCGCCAAACCGTCTACCTGGCCACGTTCCTGCCCGCTGCCGGCGCCCAGCCGGCTGACCTGCAGAAATGGGCGAGGGCAGAATGGTTGATCGAGAATCAGGTCCATAACGTCAGGGTTGTCACCTTCCGTGATGATCTGCAGCAAGCCCGGATCGGAACCGGACCCGCCGTCATGGCCACCCTGCGTAACACCCGCTACTCTTTTGGGCAATTCGGGCAGCCGGTTCGGTCACCACTCCGTGCTCGAGAACGAAGAGGCTTTGCGGCGTTGTTCGATCGGGAGACGCGTTCAGCCCGGTCGGGTGCCGTGGTCAGATCGCCCGGCGAGTTCAGCAAACGCGGCCGTGACACGTACCGCCACACCCCGTTGACCTTCACATACGTCCCGTCGGCGAACTAGCGGTCACCGGGCAGTGCCGGGCGCTCTCATCTATCGGCGTGGGTGGCCAGGGCCGTAGTTCAGAAGCATCTTCGCGAAAAAGTCTTGAGTCATCAACGGCACATCGAGCTGGGTGTAGTGCCGGATTTTGCGTCCGTTCGGGTTGGGCTGGTAGCTACCGTCGGGGCCCAAAGTCGGGATGGGGATTTCCTCGAACTGGGTCAGGCCTTTACCGGTCCTGCCGCTCGCATCCCAGCCGCCGGTCAGGCCGGTCAACAGAACCAGCGGATTGTCTCCCATGATGTAGGTTTCACCGAAGTTACGGCCGCGCTCGCCCAATCGCGGGATCCAGTCCTCGAACAGTGAATCCCACAGCGCCGCGCCGGCCTTACCGCAGGGAAGCAGGTTGAGCTGCAGTTCGTGGTCGGACATCAGGCAGCTGAAATAGGCGTTGCGATCCACCTGCCACAGCGGAACCGTGGTGTCGTTCCAAACGACCTGCGCTGCCAGGGCATCGAGGCCGAAATTTGTTTCGCTGCCGCCCTTGGGGTATTCGGCGCCACCGATCCACACCAACGTGAATTTTGACGCGATGGACGGGTCGAGCAACAGCGCCGTTGCCACGTCGGTCAGCCCGCCGCCTGTGGTGACGTACAGCGGGAGTTTGGTGTCGATGCGGTTGGCCTCGGCGATGATCGCACGAGCTCCGGGGCTGTCTGCGGGGACGTTCTTGGCCGTCAGCGGGGTGCTGGATCCCGCGAAGGTCTTGACTCCCGTGATTCCCATTGCTTTGAACAGCGCGTCAGCCTTCTGTTTGGCCAGAGGCGCGGTGTTCGTCTCGCCACCGACCCCACCGATACTGCCGACGACACCGACGAGTTGCGCACTGGGCGACAGGGCGGCGTGCGCGAGGGCGAACAGCCCGTCGGGGTCGCCATTCAAGTCATTGACGTGGATGACACGGCAGCGTGGCCCCAGCGCGGAGCCGTAGGGCTTGCGCGGGATGGAGCCGGTGTCCTTCGACCCGGCCTCAGCGGCCCCGGAGGCCATGGTCCCGGTGAGCGTCCCTCCCGCAACGACACTCATCGTCTGCAAAACCCGGCGTCTGTTGGTTGCCATCTGCTTCGTGCCTCCCAGGGATTGATCGCTGCCCATCTCGAGGGAGCGACCCCCGCTTCTGGTGATTAGATATTCAGTGCTACATTTATATCCACCTTAGAGTGGCGGTTACGCTTACGTCAACGGTGTTACGTGCTCATGGCGGGCTCGCGTCTTCGATACCTGTGGATGGGCACCATTGCGTTGTTCCTTGTCCGTGCTGCCGGCCCGGCGCACGGGAGAGGACCTCAGTGGAAAACGGCGACACAGTAGACATGGCTGTCGACCAGATCCGGTTGACGCCAAGATCGAGGGCCTCTGTCAGGAGCGCGGCATACGTCAGCTGCTCCGCACGGACATCAGGGCGCGGGCGCGCTTGACCCGCGGGGAACGAGGTTGGGGTGGATCACCTGCCGGGCGACGCGTTCCCCGGTCGTGATGCGTTCGGCCAGCATCCGGAAGCCGACCCGGCCCAGTTCCACGAAGTCCATCCAGACCGACGACAGGGGCGGGGCGAAATGGCGGGCGTCGGGCATGTCATCCACCCCGACGATCGAGTAGTCGTCCGGTGCGATGTGGTCACGACGCCGCAGCGCGCCCATGAAGCCCAGCGCCATCTGGTCGTTCGCGCTGAACACCGCGGTGAAATCCCGCAGATCGATGCCCTCCCCGATATCGGCGCCGGACTGCGCCGACCAGTCACCGCGCAGAACCGGAAGCGGCGTTGCCCCGGCCTCGGCCATCGCCCGCCGGTAGGCGCGTTCCCGGTCGTGGGCTTCGTTGACCCGTTCAGGCCCGGCGATGTGCAGAATGCGCCGATGTCCCAGTTCGAGCAGGTGATGCATGGCCAGCAGTCCGGCCTCGCACGAGTCGACCGTCGCCGAGTCGGCGTTCGCCCAGGCCCGGCCGGAAAGAATGACGACCGGCACCGTTTCCCAGACCCGGTCCAGGGCGTCCTCGATGCCCAGGTAGGGCGACGAGATGAGGATGCCGTCGACCCGGGCCGACAGGAACCGATCCAGTGCCTCGTGGATCTCCTGAGGAGTGCCGGCGTCGGTCCAGCCGGACTCCACCCAGCTCGTGAAGACTGCATATCGGGCGTCGTGCGCAGCCTCGTTGAGGCCTTGGAGGATCGACCAGGTGCCGTAGACCGAGGGGCCGGTGGCGAGGACGCCGACGGTCCGGGTCGCGTTCACCCGCAGGTTCCGCGCTGACCCGTTGAACTGATAGTTGAGCTGAGCGATCGCGGACTCGATCCGCTCCCGTGTCTCGGCCCCGACGTACCCCTTACCGGTGTAGAACCGCGAAACCGTCTGAGCCGAAACGCCCGCCAGACGACCGACATCGACCATCTTGGGTCGCGGTTGCGGCTGGCGCGCTCCTTGCTCCGACATGTGGCTCCTCTTCCGCACTCCGCCCGCTCCAGACGTCTGGCCCAGTATTCCGCAAGGTCAAAACAAGAACATCTCGTTACACACGTGTTACATACCAGGGCCTGTCCGTGCCCACCTGTTATCGATAACCTAGCGCACAGGTTATCGATAACTCATCTGTCGCCCCGCGGTGACCCCGCCGGCCGAGGCGAGCTCGTGGAATCCCTCCTTCGCAACCCGCACCGAAGGCCTCGTCGTCAGATCCTTCCGAACAGAAGCTCTGTGTCGCATGGATATGACATCCATGATCTTGAACGTATGAGGAGCCAGCCATGTCCGCCGTCACCCGTCGCCGGGTCATCGTCAACACCGATGCCAAGAACGAGGCCGATGACCAGTTCGCAATCGTGCACGCTCTGCTCTCCCCGACGCTGGACGTCCGGGGACTGGTCGCCGCGCACTTCGGTGACCATCGGAGCGACCACAGCATGGCCGATTCCCGCACCGAGATCGACCTGCTGCTCCGGCTGATGGATCTGACAGACAAGGTCACGGTGGCCAACGGATCGGCCGGTCCCATTGCCGACGAGAGCACTCCCCAGGACAGCCCGGGAGCGCGGCTGATCATCGAGGAGAGCAAGCTCGCCGGCCCCGACGATCAGCTGCATGTCGCCTTCCTCGGCCCACTGACCGACATGGCGTCAGCGATCTTGCTGGACCCGGAGATCGTCGATCGCAATGTAGTGGTGATCTGGATCGGCGGAGTCGGCTACGGAGGCATCGAGACGTACCCGGGCGTGGAGTTCAACCTCGGCAACGACATTGCCGCCGCCAATGTGGTCTTCGGCTCCGGGATCACGGTTTGGCAGGTGCCATCCAGCGTATATTCACAGGTCTCGGTGGGTTATGCCGAGCTCGAGGAGAAGATCGGCGGCACGTCCGCGCTCGCCGACTACCTGATCCGGCAACTGGTCGAGTGGAACGCGACCTACCACTCCGAGCCGATCGAGTCACGCTCGCTCGGCGACTCGCCGGCAATCTCGCTGCTGCTCTACCCACGCGGTGGTCAGTTCCGCACCGTGCCGGCCCCGCGCTTCGGCGCCGAGGGCCACTACCTGCCGGGCACCGGCAATCCCATCCGGCTCGTCGAGACCGTGGACGTCCGGTTCCTGCTCGAAGACATGTTCGCCAAGATCCGCCGCTTCGGGCGGCGATAGCGACTCTTCAAGGAGACACCCCATGACCAAAAACCTCTTGAACCGGCGCCGGTTCCTAGGATTCACCGGGGGCGCTGCTGTCTCCGCCGGTCTGGCCGCCTGCACGGGTACGGGATCCACTGACAGCGGTTCAACCACCGGCGGCTCAGGTACCGGATCCAAGGAACTTCGGCTGTTCACCTACGAAGACAACTCGACGATCGATCTGCTCCGGGCGCAAGTGAAGGCCTTCGACGCCAAGAACGGCACCACGACCACCGTCGACTCACTGCCCGGATCGGGCGCCGCCGTCTACCCCGACAAGTTGCGCACCGAACTGCTGGGCGGCAAGGGCCCCGACGTGTGGCGGATCTGGGGAGGTCAGATCGGTGCACCGTTCGTCAAGGCCAAACAAACCATGGACCTCGGCAAGTACTACCAGAAGTACGGCTGGGACTCGAAGCTCAACTCGGCCGCCATCGAGGGCATGACCTTCGACGGCGTGAAGGGCGGTATGCCGTTCGTCGGGCTCGGCATCGGCTGCTGGTACAGCAAGACCGCCTTCGCCAAGGCCGGCATCACCGCTCCGCCCGAGTCGTACGCGGAGCTCGAGGAGGCCAACGCCGAGCTGCTGAAGTCCGGCATCACCCCGCTCGCCACGGGCGGCAAGTACGGCTGGCATGTCATGCGCCTGTTCGAGTACCTCCTCGAGACCAGTGCCGGGCCCGACCTGCACGACAAGCTGCTCATCGGCGCCGAGAGCTGGGACCGCCCCGAGGTGGTCACCGCCTTCACCAACTTCAAGAAGTGGCAGGACCAGAAGTGGCTCCCCGACGGCGTGGTCGGTCTCGACCCGACCGAGGTGGAGCTCTGGTACGTCCAAGGCAAGGCCGCCTACACCATCACCGGCCCGTGGACCGAGGCGCAGGCAATCCAGGCCGGCGGGAAGAAGGCCGCCGACTACGCCTCGTTCCAGCTACCGACCGACCAGAACCCGGCCCGGCATTCCGGCTTCGTCGAGGGTTACATGATCAACGCCAAGGCCGGCAATCCGGACATGGCTGCCGCCCTGCTCGACTTCCTGATCACGCCCGAGGCCCAGAAGGCCATGAAGATCACCGCCTCGGTGGTGGCCGGCGCCGAACCTGACAAGGCGGCACTGCCGCTGTCGTACGAGTGGTCGCAGGGCTCCGGCAAGCAGCCGTTCTTCACCATCCAGGACCAGGCATTCCCGAAGAAGCAAGCAGACCAGTACTTCGCGATCCAGAGCGACGTGCTGCAGGGCAAGGACAGTCCGGCCGACGCGGCCAAAAAGATGCAGGACGTCATCAAGGCCTGGGCCAAGAGCTGAAGCCGACGATGACCACAGCGACTCACGCCGCTCGCCGCGCCCGTAAGGCCCGGCGCGGCGGGCCGGTGGCCTGGGTATTCGCCCTGCCCGCCCTGATCGTCTATTTCGTCTTCCTGGTCTACCCGGCGCTGTCCTCACTGTGGTTCAGCCTCACCGACTGGGACGGACTCAGTGCCGCCTACAACGTCGTCGGCCTCGACAACTACCGGAGCATGGCGAGCGATCCCGTGGTCCGCCAGGCCGCGGTCAACAACCTGATCTGGGCCGTCGTCACCGTCGTCGTCCCCGTGCTTCTCGGGCTCACGCTTGCGGTCATGCTCAACGGCAAGGTCCGCGGCAAGCCGTTCCTGCGGCTGATCTTCTACACGCCGGCAGTCCTGCCGCTGGTCTCGGTCGCCTCGATCTGGGGCTGGCTCTACAACCCGCAGTACGGCGCGATCAACGCCTTTCTGCGGGCTATCGGCCTCGACGAGCTTGCGCAACCGTGGCTGGGCCAAGACTCGACGGCGCTCGGCGCGACCATGGTGGCCGCTATCTGGCTGCGCGTCGGCTTCCCGATGCTGCTCTACCTGGCCGCTCTGCAAAGCATCAATCCCGACCTGTACGAGGCCGCGACCGTCGACGGCGCGTCGCGGTGGCAGCAGTTCTGGCATATCACCATGCCCGGGCTGCGGCCGGCCCACTACGTCGTCATCGCGCTGTCGGTCATCGACTCGTTCAAGGTCTTCGACCTGATCTACGCCATGACGTACGGCGGACCGGGCACTGCTACTCAGGTCATGGGCACCTGGATGTACTTCAACGTCTTCCAATACAACCAGGCCGGTTACGGCACCGCCATCGCCGTCGTGATCACCGTCGTGGCGATTGCGGTCAGCATCCCGTACGTCCGCTCCCAGACGAAGGAGCACGCGGTATGACCTCCATCGCTCCCGGCACAGCCCTGACAGGGCCGAGGATCACGGACGCCGGCCCCTCCCGAAACACGCCCAAGCCGAAGGGTGGCATCGGCACAACCATCGTGGTGGCCCTGGTAGCACTGCTGTGGATCTCTCCTCTCGCGCTGCTCGTCACCACCGCGGTGCGGCCGCTTTCCGACTTCGTCTCCCACGGGCCGTTGTCCTGGCCCGGTGCCTTCACATTCGAGAACTTCGCCGACGCGTGGGGCATCGGCAACTTCGCCACGACCTACCGCAACAGCACGATCCTGCTGATGCTCAAGGTGCCGCTGGGTGTCTTCGTGTCCGCCATGCTCGCGTATGCGCTGGCCAAGCTCCGCATCTGGTTCGGCGCGGCCATCATGTACATCGTCTTTCTCGGCCTGACCATCCCGATCTACATCACCATCGTGCCGGTTTTCGTGATGGCACGCAGCGCTGGAATCACCGATAGCCTGATCGGGCTCATCGGCCCCTATCTGGCGTTCGGTATCCCGTTCGAGGTGCTGGTGCTGCAGGCCTTCATCCGCCAGATCCCCGACGAGATCATCGAAGCGGCCAAGATCGACGGTGCCGGTCCCTGGCGCATCTTTCTGACCGTCGTGCTACCCCTGTCCGTGCCCGCGCTGGTCACCGTGTTCATCCTGGACGCGGTAGCGACCTGGAATGAGTTCCTGTTCGCTCTGATCATGCTCAACTCCGACGCCAGCAAGACGATCCCGGTCGGGCTGCTCAACTTCCAGGGCCAGTTCGCCAACAACAGCACCGGTCTGGCCGCTGGCATCCTCATAGCCGTCGTACCCATCCTGATCGCCTACACGTTCCTGCAACGCTGGATCGTCGGCGGCCTCACCGCCGGCGCGTCCAAAGGCTGACGAACGGCCGTACCCCCGCAGCGGATCGACGACCTCAGTCGGCGGTTGGAAGAACCAGGCTGCGGGCCACCTGCAGATCGGTGATCAGCACGTTGACCCAACCGCCACGAAGGGCAGCCTTGATGGCCGCGCTCTTACGCAGGCCGCCGGCCACGGCCACGCGCCGGGGGACGTTACGGAGGGACTCTGCACCGATGCCCAGCACGCGCTCGTCGAAGGCCGACTCGATGTGGTTGCCGTCGGCGTCGAAGAAGCGCATGCAGACATCTCCGACGGCGCCCGCCGAGCGCAGGGCGGGCAGCTCGCTCTCGGCGAAAGCGTTGCCGCTCTCGCGCAGCAATGGGCTGGGCTCGATGCTGCCCACACCGATCAGCGCCATCGTCAGGTTCTCGCAGGCCCGCAGCACGGGCTCGATGTTGGGGTCGGTCACGAACATCTGCCGCATGTCGCCGGACGCCAGCAACCCCGGTGCCAGCAGGTAGACGGCCTGGGCGCCGGTCAGCGCGGACAGCCGACCGGTGATGCGGGTGGCCTGGGTCTGCGCGGTCACGTTACCCACGCCGCCGAGCATCTGGACGACCTGGTCGGCGACCGGGGTAGGCCGGGGGTGCATGGCCTCGACCGTTGCCAGGATCGTCGAGCTCCACGACGAGACACCGATGCGCTCGCCGCCCAGCAGGGTGGTCTCGAGGTACACGGCCGCGGCGGCGCCCAGGGAGCGCATCACGTGGCTCTCGTCGGCGTGGTCATCGGTGTCGGCCACGATCACCTCGGTGACCCCGTACTCCTGTTCGATCTGTTCCTCGAGCTCGGCGTACACCCCGCCGGGCGCGATCACCGTGGTGCGCACGATACCGAGGTCCACAGCCCGTTTGAGGAGGCGCGAGACGCGCGGCTGCGAGATGTGCAGCTGCGCCGCGATCTGCGGCTGCCGCATCCCACGCTCGTGATACATGCGGGCCACCTTGGTCAGCAACCGGATCTGGTCGGTGGCGACCTTGTCCAGGGCGGCCGTGCTCGCCGCCGGGTAGTGCTCTGCCACGCCGTCCTCCCGTGTGCGTCCTGCGCAGAGAATATCCATTCAGCCTGTACTCGTTCCGTCGGAGTGACCTCCGGGCCGCGAAGTCGCTCTGCAGCTCGGCCGCCCATCGTGTCTTCGGGAAGGCGTCGCGTCCCGGTTGAGGATGTTGGAGATGGCTGCCTTCTGACCGAACCTCCGCTGCACCCGCTGCCACGACGCTCTGACCGTGCCGTCGAGGACGCCGACATCGGGGGAAGACGCGCGGCGAAGCAAGACGGGAACGACCCGTTGACAAGAAGGACATCGAGCGTTCACAGTGAAAGCATGCCCAATCGCCTATGAATGGATATTCACATGACGGTGATCGCACGCCGACTGCTCGCCGCGACCACGGCGGCGACGCTGGCGCCGGCGATGGCGGCCTGTAGCAAGATCCCGGGCGTCTACGTGTACGAGAAGGACGGCCAGACCTCCGCCGCGGCATCGGCCACGGACCCCAAGACGTACGTCGACGACAATTGGGCGCAGAAGATCGTGCCGACCGTGCACGACAACGCCGTCGACATCACAACGGTGGCCGCCGCTATCGCCGACGACCAGGAGGCGGCCGGAAAGAAGTACGGCAACCAGACCGGCACCGGTAGCCCATACGCCTTCATGGTCAAGGGTTCCGGAACGGTGACCGAGGTCGACACCTCGACACCGACCGGCCCGGTCACCGTCGAGGTGCCCGCGGTGGCCGGCGACAAACCAGTCAAGGTCACCATGGCGACCGGCCCGGTCATCGCCGGCACCGCGATCCGCGACGCCGTCAAGTTCATCGCGTTCGGCGACTTCACCAACCAGATCGACTACGCCGAGGTCGCGAACCAGATCAACGACCGCGTCAAGACCGACGTCATCGCCGAGGCGGGCGATAGGGCCGCTTTGAAGGGCAAGAAGGTCACGTTCTACGGCGCCTTCTCGTCGCTCGCGCCCGGCACGATCTTCCTGGTCCCGACCGAGCTGACGAGCAGCTGATGGCCGAGATTCTGGAAGCTCGCAACATCAGCAAGAACTACGGCGGTGTCCGGGCACTGAAGGACGTCACGTTCACGGCGTACCGCGGGCAGGTCAACGTGCTGGTGGGCGAGAACGGCGCCGGCAAGTCGACACTGATGAAGATCCTTTCCGGATCTGAGCAGCCGACAAGCGGCGAGATCCTGCTCGACGGCGAGCCCGCGCAGCTCGACAGTCCTCGGGCGGCCCAGGCCCGGGGCATCGGCATCATCCATCAGGAGCTCAGCCTCTTCCCCAACCTGTCGATCGCCGAGAACCTGTTCGCCGGCCGGGAGCTGCGCCGGGGCGGCCTCTTCGTCGACGCCGGCGGTCAGCGTCGCCGCGCCCGCGAGGTGCTGAAGCGACTTGGCCAGGAGCGCCTCGATCCGGACACGCTCGTCGGGGACCTGCCGATCGGTCAGCAGCAGCTCATCGAGATCGGCCGGGTGCTGCTCGAGGACGTGCGCGTACTGATCATGGACGAGCCCACGTCGGCCCTGTCCAACCACGAGGTCGACGTGCTCTTCGAGGTGATGGGCGACCTGCGCCGCGACGATGTCACGGTCATCTACATCTCGCACAAGCTCGACGAGTTCCGGCGTATCGGCGACTGGGTCACCGTATTCCGCGACGGCCGACTGGTCGCCCACGAGTCGATGAGCAAGACCGACACCGGCTGGATCGTAGGCCAGATGGTCGGCCGCGACCCCGACTCGCTCTACGTCCGCAACAGTTCCCCGGTCGGTGACGTGCTTCTCGAGGTACGCGGGCTCACCGTCCCCGGCACGGTCAAGGTCGACGACGTCTCGCTCAGGGTGCGAGCGGGTGAGGTGGTGGGAATCTACGGCCTCATGGGTGCCGGCCGCACCGAGTTGATGGAGACGCTGATGGGAATGCGCCGCCCGATCGCCGGCAACGTCGTCGTCAAGGGAGCAACCGAGCCCAAGGGCACGGTGCAGGCGCGGATGGCAGCGGGCCTGGCACTCGTACCCGAGGATCGGCAACGCGACGGGCTGGTGCAGACCATGTCCGTGCGCGACAACATCCTGCTGGCCACTATCGCCCGGATGACCCGCGGCGGCCTGCTGGCCGGTGAGGCCGAGCAGCGTACGGCCAAGGACAAGGTCGGCGAGCTGGCCATCAAGATCCCAGGCCTGGGAGCGCTGGTGACCTCGCTCAGCGGTGGCAATCAGCAGAAGGTCGTGCTGGCCCGGGCCCTGCTCACTGAGCCGGTCGTGCTGCTGCTGGACGAGCCCACCCGCGGCATCGACGTCGGCGCCAAGTCGCAGATCGCCGGGCTGATGGCCGAACTGGCCGCGCAGGGTTTCGGGGTGCTCTTCATCTCGAGCGAGCTGGCCGAGGTCATGGCCATGGCCGACCGGGTGCTGGTGATGGCCCGCGGACGCATCACCGCCGAGTTCACCGCCGAGAACGTCACCGAGGAGGCACTCGTCACCGCCTCCGCAGCCGACAGCGTTCTGGAGGCGACCACGTGACCACCTGTTCGTTCGGCAGCGTCCTGGAGGCAACATCATGACCAACACCGACGTCGCCGCGCCGGCCTCCACCGCAGCCGCGCCTCGACCCGAGGAGCCGCGCAGCACGGCGCTCAAACGGGCCGCGCTGCTGCTCGTGCGTGGCCGTACGCTGGTCGTGCTGGTCATCCTGGTGATCATCTTCAGCTCGATCTCATCGGAGTACCTGACCCAGAGCAACCTGATCCTGATGACCAAGCACGTGGCCATCAACGCGATCCTGGCCATCGGCGTCACCTTCGTCATCCTCACCGGCGGCATCGACCTTTCGGTGGGGTCGATCGCGGGCCTGGCCAGCATGGTCGCCGGCGGGTTGCTCTTCAACGGGCTGAACTTCCCCGGCGGTACGGTGTTCTTCTCCGTCGCCATGGTCCTCCTCATCGGCATCGTGGCTGGGGCGCTGGTCGGCGCGGTCAACGGGTTGCTGATCACCCGGTTGAAGGTGGCGCCGTTCATCGCCACGCTCGGCATGCTCTACGTGGCCCGCGGCGCTGCCCAGCTGCACAGCGACGGCGGCACGTACCCCGACCTGGCCGGCACCGAGGCCCGCGGCAACACCGGCTTCGGCTTCATCGGGGCGGACAGCGTGCTCGGCATCCCGGTCGCCGTCTGGATCATGGTCGTGGTGGCGGCGGCCGCCATCGTCGTCACCACCAAGACGCCGTTCGGCAAGCGCATCTACGCGGTCGGCGGTAACGAGCGGGCCGCGGTGCTGTCGGGGATCAGGGTCAACCGGGTCAAGATCGCGGTGTACGTGATCTCGGGTGCCTGTGCCGCGCTGGCCGGCCTGCTGCTCACATCGGAGCTGGGCGCCGCCTATCCGGACACTGCTACGACCTATGAGCTGAACGCCATCGCGGCCGCGGTGCTGGGCGGCACCGCGCTGGCCGGCGGGCGCGGCACGATCATCGGCACTGTCATGGGCGCCTTCGTCATCGGCTTCCTCAGCGACGGCCTGGTGCTGGTCGGCGTCTCCACCTTCTGGCAGTCGGTGGTCAAGGGCGCCGTCATCATCGTCGCCGTCATCACCGAGCAGGCCCAGCAGCGTTTGCAGTCCGACCTGACCAGACGCACCGCGTAAGCGCTTCTACCCCGCCTCTCCCGTTCCATCGCACCCGAAGGGACACATAGTCATGAAACATCTCCCCGCCCGCCGAGCCCTGCTCGCCGTCAGCGCCGCCTCGGTCCTCGCCCTTGCCGCATGCGGCGGTGGCGGAGACGGGTCCGGATCGCCGGGCGAGAGCGCGGCCCCCGCCGCGTCCAAGTTGATCGTGATCATCACGCCGTCACCCGACAACGTGTTCTTCAAGGCTGAGCAGGACGCCGCCGCGGCCCGGGCCGAAAGCCTCGGCTACGAGACGCTGGTCCTCAGCCACGACGACGACCCCACCAAGCAGAGCCAGCAGTTCGACACGGCCATCTCCCGTAAGGCGGCCGCGATCATCCTCGACAACGCCGGCGCCGATGCCTCGGTCACCGCCATCCAGAGGGCCAAGGACGCCGACATCCCGACCTTCCTCATCGACCGAGAGATCAACAAGACCGGGGTCGCGGTCGCCCAGATCGTCTCCAACAACGCCCAGGGCGCCGGGCTCGGCGGCCAGGAGTTCGCCAAGCTGATGGGCAACAAGGGCGAGTACGCCGAGCTGCTGGGCAAGCCGACCGACACCAACGCCGGCGTCCGTTCGAAGGGCTACCACGGCGTCCTCGACCAGTTCCCCGATCTGAAGATGGTGGCTCAGCAGAGCGCCAACTGGGACCAGGCCGAGGCGCTGCAGAAGACCCAGACCATCCTGCAGGCCCACCCGAACATCAAGGGCATCATCGCCGGCAACGACACGATGGCCCTCGGCGCGTACGCGGCGGTGCAGGCGGCCAAGAAGGACATCGTCGTGGTCGGCTTCGACGGCAGCCCCGACGTCGTCTCGTCGATCCAGAAGAAGGCCATCAGGGCGACCGTCCTGCAGCCGGCCAGCAAGATCGCGCAGATGGCGGTGGACCAGGCCGACGTTTACATCAAGGCCGGCGGCAAGACCGACCAGCCCGAGAAGCAGTCGATCGACTGCGTACTCGTCACCGCCGACAACGCCGACACGGTCAAGAACTTCGCCGTCGAAGGCTCCTGACCTTGATTCCCGGGTGGCCTCACAATGCCCGCCCGGCCAGGTCGTGTCACCACCCGTAGAAAGGCACACCCATGCTGGTCGCCGATCCCCGTACCGCCGCCGCCTGGCGCCGATTCCGGCAGGAGTTCACCGAAACCAGCCCCGAGCGCCGCCGCGAAATGCTGCGGGAGCGGGCCAACCAGTCCCGCACCACCGACCTGCACATGATCGGCCGGGCCGGCCTGGGGCATGTGGGCGGCGACATGTCCGTCCTCGACATCCTCACCACGCTCTTCTTCTCGGTGCTGCGCATCGACCCCGAGAAGCCCGACTGGGACGACCGCGACCGCTTCGTGCTCAGCAAGGGACACACCGCCGCGGCCCTGTACGCGACCCTGGCCGCGACCGGGTTCTTCCCGACCACCGAGCTCGACATGTTCGCCGCGCCGCTCTCGGCACTCAACGGCCACCCCAACCGGGTCAAGGTGCCGGGCGTCGAGACCAACACCGGCCCCCTCGGCCACGGCTTGCCGGTCTCGGTCGGCATGGCCATCGCGGGCCGGCTCTCGTCGTCGTCACGTCACGTCTATGTGGTGCTGGGCGACGGCGAGCTGCAGGAAGGCAGCAATTGGGAAGCGGCGATGACTGCCGGGCACCGCCGCTTGGCCAATCTCACGGCGATCGTCGACCGCAATCGCCTGCAGCAGGGTGCCCGTACCGAAGAGACGAACGCCCTCGACCCGCTCGACGACAAGTTCCGGTCCTTCGGCTGGGACGTCCTCGAGGTCGACGGTCATGACCATCTTGCCCTGTACGACGCGTTCACTGCCCCGCCCGGCGAGCGCCCGACCTGCGTCATCGCCAACACAGTCAAGGGAAGAGGCGTCTCCTTCATGGAAGACCGCGTGGAGTGGCACCACAAGGTGCCGTCGGCCGAGCAGATCGTCACCGCGGAAGCGGAGCTGGCCCGATGAACGCGCCCGCCGTCTCGCCGAGTGAAACGTTCGATTGCCGCGTCGCCTTCGCCGAAGAGCTGAGCGCATTGGCGCGCGAAGATGAGCGCATCGTCGCCGTGTGCAACGACTCGGTCGGATCGAGCAACCTCGTGCAGTTCCAGAAGGAGTTCCCCGATCGTCTGATCAACGTGGGCATCGCCGAGCAGGACATGGTCGGTGTCGGGGCCGGGCTGGCGCTCAGCGGCTACATCCCGTTCGTTTGTGGCGCTTCGCCGTTCCTGACCGGGCGCGCGCTCGAACAGATCAAGGCGGACGTGGCGTACAGCCAGTCGCCGGTCGTGCTGTGCGGGATGAGCCCCGGCATGGCGTACGGGGAACTGGGGCCGACGCACCACTCGATCGAGGACCTGTCGTGGCTGCGAGCGATCGCCGGGCTCGACGTGGTCGTGCCGGCCGACCCGGCCGAGACCCGGTCAGCAGTGCGCTGGGCGGCTGATCCGGCCCGGCCCGTCTTCCTACGCGTGGGCCGGTTCAAGGTCCCCGCAGTGACCGGAAATCGTCCGTTCACCTTCGGTAGGGCGACCACGTTACGCGATGGCACGGATGTCACGGTGGTGGCGGCCGGAACCATGGTCTCCCGCGCTCTCGAGGCAGCCGAGGAAGCAGCTGAGCAGGGAGTATCCGTGCGAGTGCTGAACATGTCGACAATCGCGCCGCTCGACGAGGACGCGATTCGCCGGGCGACGACCGAGACTCGGGGCATCGTGACCGCCGAGGAGGCGACCACCACCGGCGGCCTGGGCGCGGCGGTCGCGGCGGTCGTCGTCACCGAGCGCAATCCGGTGCCGATGCGGATCCTGGGCATCCACCGCGAGTTCGCGCCCACCGGCACAACCGCGTTCCTGCTCGAGCACTTCGGGCTGACCTCCGACGACGTCCGGCAGGCCGCGATCGGGCTGGCCCGCGCCGATGTCTGACGACCTCGTCCTCGCGATCGACCAGGGCACCAGCTCCACCAAATGCCTGCTGGTCGATCCCTCGGGCACTGTGGTCGCCACCGGATCGGCGCCGGTGCCGATCCGGTACCCGCGGCCGGGCTGGGTGGAGCAGAACGCGGACGAGATCCTGACGAGCGTGCTCACGGCGGCCGGTCAGTGCCTGGCCGAGATCCCACGCGGCCGTGTATGCGCGGTCGGGTTAAGCACACAGCGCGAATCGGCGGTGGTGTGGGACAGGCGGACCGGCGAGCCGGCCGGGCCGGTGCTGGGATGGCAGGACCAGCGGGCGCTGCCCATCTGCGACGCTCTACGGAAAAAAGGACAAGCGGCCCGCGTACGGGAAATCAGCGGGTTGCCCCTGGACCCGATGTTCAGTGCGGCCAAGCTGCGGTGGTTGCTCGATGAGACACCGCACGCGGCAGTGGGCACGATCGACTCGTGGCTGCTGTACGCCCTGACTGGCAGCCACCAGGTCGAGTCGGGGAACGCGTCGCGCACGCAACTGCTCGACGTGCGCGCCGGGACCTGGAGCCCGGAACTGCTCGACCTGTTCGGCATTCCCTCGACCGCCGTGCCAGTTGTCACGGCGTCATCCGGCAACCTCGGGCACATCGGGGCGCACCGAGGAGTACTGGCCGGGTTGCCGATCACCGCTGTGCTCGGCGACTCGCACGCCGCACTCTATGCCCATGGGGCCCGGACTGACGGTGGCGTCAAGGTCACCTACGGAACGGGCTCGTCGGTCATGCGACTCGGCGAGCCGCTCTCGGAGGGCGTCTGTTCGACCATCGCTTGGAACGATGCTTTGGCGGCGGAGGGCAACATCCGGTCGTCCGGCGCGACCGTCGCGTGGCTGGCTTCGCTGTTGGGCGTCGACCCCGACCTGATCGGGCACATGGCTGCCGGTACCGCTAGTGACGGGGTGGTCCTGGTGCCGGGCTTCGGTGGGCTGGCCGCGCCGTGGTGGGACGACACCGCGGTGGGGTTGATCAGCGGGCTGACGCTGGGAACTCGTCCGGAACAGCTGGCCCGGGCCACCATCGAGTCGATCGCCCACCAGGTGGCCGACGTCGTGGACGTGATGGGCCCGGTCGACGCTTTGCTGGCCGACGGCGGCGCGAGCGGGAACGACGTGCTCATGCAGATCCAAGCCGACCTCACGGGGGTACCCGTCCTGCGGGCCCGGTCCACCAACCTCTCCGCCCTCGGCGCCGCGTTCCTGGCCGGAGGTTTCACCACGCCCATCTCCTACGACGAGTTCCGTCCCCAGCCGGGCGACGCCGCCGCGCAGCGCTCCGCGTGGCGCGCGGCGGTGGCCCGGGCCCGCACCCCTCACCACAGGAGCTGAACACCATGACCGAGTACCCCCGCTTCGGAGCCGGCCTCTGGCACTTCGCCACCTACGTCGACCGCTATGCCTCCGATGGTTACGGCCCGGCGCGCACCACGCTCGACGCGATCGAACTTGCCGGGCAGGTGGACGACCTCTCGGTGGTCGACCTCAACTACCCCTTCACACCCGGCGTCGGTCTCAGTGAGGTCAAGGACGCACTGACCGCCCAGGGACTGTCCGCGATCGGCATCACACCCGAGATCTACCTGCGGAAGTTCAGCCGCGGCTCGTTCACCAACCCCGATCCCGGCGTACGCAAGGTGGCCCTCGATCTGATGCACGAGGCGGCGGGCGTCGTGCGCGAACTGGGCGCCGACTACGTGAAGATCTGGCCCGGGCAGGATGGCTGGGACTACCCGTTCCAGGTCGACCACCGCACGCTGTGGAAGCTCGCCGTGGAGGGGATGCGGGAGCTGGCGGGCGCACACCCGGACCTGAAGTTCGCGATCGAGTACAAGCCGCGCGAGCCGCGGGTGAAGATGACGTGGGACTCGGCCGCCCGCTCGTTGCTGGGCATCCAGGAGATCGGACTGGACAACGTGGGCATCCTGCTCGACTTCGGGCACAGCCTGTACGGTGGGGAGTCACCCTCGGACGCGGCCCAGCTGATCATCGACCACGGCCGGCTGTACGGGATGGACGTCAACGACAACTTGCGCGGCTGGGACGACGACCTCGTGGTCGGCACGGTCCACCTCACCGAGCTCTTCGAGTTCTTCTACACGCTGCGCAAGAACAACTGGGACGGGGTGTGGCAGCTCGACCAGTTCCCGTTCCGCGAGGACAGCGTCGACGCGGCCAACACGGCCATCGGGACGCTGAAGCGGATCTACCGGGCACTGAACCGCCTCGACACGACCGCACTGGCCGAGGCCCAGGAGCGGCAGGACGCCATGGCGGCGCAGCGGATCGTCCAGAACGCGCTTTTCGGGGAGCTGTGATGCGTCTACGCGCTTTTGCTACGGCCGTTGTCGTCGGCGCAGGCGTCTTATCGGTTTCGGCTTCTGCTTCTGCTTCTTGGTCCGCGTCGAAGCCGCGTACGGTCGTCACCACCGACATGGAGTCGGACGACATCGCTTCGTTAGTGCGCTATCTCCTCTATACCAACGAGTTGGACACCAGGGGCATCGTCTACACCAGTAGCAAGTTCCACTGGGCCGGGGATGGCCAGGGAACCGAGTTCTTCCTGCCCAACCGCGAATACAAGACGCCGCAGACGTCGTGGCGCTGGACCGGGAACACGACCATCGAGGATCAGCTGATCCCTTCGTACGCCAAAGTTTATCCGAACCTGCGCCGGCACGACCCGGCCTACCCCAGCCCGGGCGAGCTCAAGTCCCTTGTCAAGCTCGGCAACATCGACTTCGAGGGGGAGATGACCAAAGACACAGCGGGCTCGAACCTGATCCGGGATCTGTTGCTGGACAATGATCGGCGGCCACTGTATCTGCAGGCCTGGGGTGGAACCAGCACCATCGCACGAGCGTTGAAGTCGATCGAGGAACGCTACCGGTCGTCGCCGCGGTGGGCGTCGGTCAAGGCAGCCGTCTCGGGGAAGGCGGTCATCCTGGCCAGCGGATTCCAGGACGAGACGTACGCGAACTACATCTCACAGGCCTGGCCGGCGATCCGCGTCGACGAGCTCTCGGCGGGCTACGCCACGTGGGGTTTCAACTGCAACAACAACGGGCAGGGCAACGTACGGGGTCTGCCGGCCGACCGGTTCTATTTCACCGGGGCCTGGATCAAGCGGAACATTCAGATCGGGCCGTGGGGTTCGCTTTACCGGTCGTGGCTCGACGGCCAGACCACGCCGGGCGATCCGCTCGACGTCTTCGGCGACCCGGTCAAGGCACCGGGCGGCTGGTGCAAGCCGATGGCCGAGTACGACTTTCTGTCCGAAGGTGACAACGTCGTCTTCAACCAGCTCCTGCGAACGGGCTTGCAGAAGCCGGCCGACCCGGCCACCGGCGGCTGGGGTGGACGGGCGTATCAGGTCAGCGAGTCGCCCAACCTGTGGCGGCTGATTCCGGCCGAGAAGGACGCGACCGGCGCCGACGTGGCCAACCTGACCACGTTGCGCTGGGCAGGGGCGGCCCAGAACGACTTCGCCGCCCGCATCCAGTGGACGCTGACGTCCCGGTACTCGGCCGGCAATCACCCGCCGTCGGTCCGGGTGGCCGGTCCCGGCACAGTCAAGGCCCGCCCCGGCGCAACGGTGCGGCTCTCCGCCCGTACATCGGACCCTGACCACGCCCGCGTCAGCACGACGTGGTGGCAGTACCCCGAGGAAGGCGCTTACCCCGGCACCGTGACCACCTCCGGCGGCAAGGTAACCGTCCCGGTCGACGCCAAGCCCGGCCAGACCATCTCGGTCATCCTGCAGGGCACCGACAACGGCGAGCACCCCCTGACTCGTTACGACCGGGTGACCATTCGCGTCGGCTGATCGACGCACAGTCCTTTCCCTGCCAGTGGAGTTGGACGGGCGTTCTCTCGACATGGCGAGAGGCGCCCGTCTCCGACGCGCCGTCCGGCCGGGCCAGCAAGTGGAGAAGTGATTCCACTTGTCTCGCTATGCTGGTGGAATGCTGCAGAAGCCCTCGGCGGTGGACCGTGACCTACGCGTCGATGCTGAACGTAACCGCGGCCGCATCCTGGACGCCGCACGGGTTGTCTTCTCCGAGCAGGGGCTACAGGCACCGATGATCGCGGTGGCCCGGCGTGCCGGCGTCGGTATCGCCACCCTGTTCCGTCGGTTCCCTACCCGCGACGATCTGATCACCGCAGTCTTCGCCGACAAGATGCAGGCCTACGCCCACGTCGTCGAGGTAGGACTGGCTGACCCGGACCCGTGGCACGGCTTCTGTCGTTGTGTGGAGACCATCTGCCAGATGCAGGCCGACGACCGCGGTTTCACCGATGTGCTGACTGTGGTCTTCCCGTCCGCGGCCGCGTTCGAGGCCGAACGCAACCGGGCCGCCGCCCGTTTCACCGAGCTCATCGAGAAGGCCAAGGCCACCGGCAAGCTGCGCGACGACTTCGTCCACCAGGACATGATCATGGTGTTGATGGCCAACGCCGGTGTCCTCGCCGCGACCACCGAAGCCGCCCAGGAAACCTGGCGGCGGCTGGTCGCCTACCTGATCCAGTCGTTCACCGCCGAAGCAGCCGCGCCGCTGCCACCTCCGGCCACACCCGAAGAGGTGACCGAGTCCCTCGTACGCCGTAGCGGGGCACAAGCCGAAGCCTGAGCCGGACCACCGCCGGTCGCCGGAATCAGACCTGGCGTAGACCTTCGACCAGCGACATCGTCGGGTGCCCGATCAGCCGGCTCAGGCCGTCCCCGGTGCGGGCCATGATGCCGGCGCCCAGATTGCCGTCGAGGGCGGCCAGGAATCCGGCGGTTCCCTCGTCCAGGCCGGCCTGGGTCAGGACGGTGCTGTACTGCTCGCCGGAAACGGACTGGTAAGTGATCGGCGTACCGAGTACCTCGGTCATGGCGGCGGCGAGATCGACGTAGGTGTAGTCCCGGTCGCCGCTGAGGTCGTACGTACGATTGTCATGGCCGTCGCCGGTGATCACCGTGGCCAAGGCTTCGGCGAAGTCACGGCGCCCGGCCGGCGCGATCCGCCCGTCACCGGCGGCGGCGAGGAAAACGCCGTTCGATGCGGCACCCTGCATGGCTTGGATGTAGTTCTCGATGTACCAGCCGTTACGCAGGATCGTGAAGGTCAGCCCGGATGCCTTGAGGTCGTCCTCGGTGGCCTTGTGGTCGGCGCCGAGCGCGAAGGTCGGGTCGTCGATGCGCAGGCCGCTGGTGTAATAGAGGTGCCGGACACCAGCGGCCTTGGCCGCGCCGATGACGTTCTGGTGTTGCTGCAGCCGGTCGGGCTCGATACCGGAGATGAGGACCACCCGGTCGTGGCCGGCGATCGCCCGGTGCACCTGTTCGGTGTCACCGAGCTCGACCTGGACGGTGCCATAGCCGTTGATGGCCAGGGTGTCGAGGACGTCCTTTCTGCGGCCTGCCGCGGTGATGTCGGCGGCGGCGAGGCCGCGCTTCTGAATTTCGGGCAAGAGCAGGCGGCCGAGTTTGCCAGTGGCGCCGAGGACGAGAACGGACATGACAGGTCGCTCCTGATGGTGACTTGACGGAGGGCGGATCCGGGGTCTTTCCCGATGAAGGGGCCGAGCCGGTTGGCCGCGGGCAGGTTCAGCCCGAGCTCGCCGAATAGGTCGGCACCGCCGATGAGCTGTGCGGCGTCGCTGGAGGTGTCCTGGTTCCAGGGCAGCTCTGCGTCAGACTGTGATGGCAATCTTGCCGAGGGTGCCGCCGGCGAAGTCGTCGAACGCGGCGGGCACCTCGGCCAGGGTGTAGCTCTTGGCGACCGGCACGGTGAGACGGCCGGCCGCGAGGTCGGCGGCGAGCCGGTCCAGGGTTGCGGGTGCCGGGTTGGCGTAGACGAAGGTCGCGGCCGGGTGCTGGTCGGCGCCGAAACCGAGGAGGGAGGCGAGCCGGCCCTTCTCGGTCAGCAATGCGGCCAGAGTAGCGCCGTCTCCGGCCAGGTGCAGGATCACGTTGACGCCGTCCGGGCTCACCGCGCGCACCTGGGCCGGCACGTCACCGGAGTGGTCGACGACCTCGTGCGCGCCGAGGCCACGGACGAAGTCCGTCTCCGCACCCGGGCGGGCGGTGGCGATCACCGTGGCGCCGGCGGCGACGGCGTACTGGATCGCGATCGCGCCGACGCCACCGGTCGCGCCGCTGATCAGGACGGTCTCACCCGACTGCGGCGCGGTCGCGGCGAGAGTGTCGACGGCGGCGGTTCCCGCCAGCCCGAGCGCGCCGGCGGACTTCGGGTCGGCGCCCTCGGGTAGCTTGGCCAGGCCGACCTGCTCGCTGACGGTCACGTACTCGCCGAAGCCCCCGTCGCCGAGGTAGGCCTTGGTGACCACACCGAACACCGGGTCACCCGGCTGGTAGGAGGTCACGCCTTCACCGATCGCCTCGACGACGCCGGCGAAGTCCTTGCCCAGCACCACCGGGTAGCGGTGCTCCATCATGGCGGCCAGGTGGCCGCCGGCCACGGACAGGTCGAAGCCGTTGACCGACGACGCCTGCACGCGGACCAGGACCTCACCGGCGGCCGGCTGCGGCGTCGGCAGCTCGGTCAACGTCGGCTGGGCGCCCTGCGCGGAAAGAGCGATTGCCTGCATGATTGCTCCCCATCAAGGAAGTGGAATGTGCTTTCCACTTGATGGAGCGACTGTAGCAGACAAGTGGACGATGCTTTCCACTTCCTCGTAAGCTGGGCACATGAGCTCCCCGCCGGCACCCGAGGCCCCCCGCCACACCGGCCTGCGCATCGACGCGGAACGCAACCGCCAGCGCATCCTCACCGTCGCCCGGGAGACCTTCGCCACCCACGGCATCGACGTGCCGATGGAAGAGATCGCCCGCCGCGCCGGGGTCGGCGTCGGCACCCTCTACCGCCGCTACCCGACCCGCGGCGACCTCGTCACCGCCGCGTTCGCGACCAAGATGTACGCGTACGCCGACGCCGCCCGGCAGGCCCTGACCGACCCGGACCCCTGGCACGGGTTCTGCACCTACGTCGAGCAGATCTGCGCCATGCAGGCCGGCGACCGTGGCTTCACCACCGTGCTGACCATGACCTTTCCGACCGCCAAACAGTTCGAGGCGGACCGCAGCCGGGCCTTCGCCGATTTCACCACGCTGATCGATCGCGCCAAGGCCGCCGGCGGTCTGCGCGCCGACTTCGTCACCGAGGACATGCCGGTGTTCCTCATGGCCAACGCGGGCGTGCTGACTGTCACCTCCGACGCCGCCCCCGACGTCTGGCGCCGCCTCGTCGGTTACCTCATTCAGGCCTGCGCCGCCCGAACCGCACAACCGCTGCCCGACCCGCCTGCACCCCGGCAGATGTACCGGGCGATGCTCCGCGCCACCCATCACCAACGCGCCGGGAAACGATGACACCAGAGGCGATCAGCTGCGCGACGTGGATGCCGGTGCCGGAGTTGTTCGGCATCCGGGTAGCACCTGCCATACCGCGCTGAGCGGGCCGAGGACGGCGAACTTTACCGCCACGACCAGGACACCGACGGCGGTTCCACCACCGGCTCGAGGAACTCCTGATACGGAAGGAACGGAAGGTCGTCCCGGTGAATCCCTGAGCGCTTTCGACTGGCAGTTTCCTGAGAAACAAGGGGGTACTGCCATTACCTGTATCGGCAGCCTCTTCCTACCGGCCGCGCCGATCGCTTCGATTGTCTGATCGAATGCGGCATCGAATACCGGGAGACAAATCGTTGATGACACCCCCGACCCGAAACGGAATGGACCGGCGTGCCCTTCTGAAGCTCACCGTGGCCGGTCTCGGCGCGGGCGCCACCGCCCTGCTGTCCGGATGTGCCGAAGACAGCACCGCCGCCGATGGGCCCCAGCCGGGCCGTGACAGTGCCGGTGACCGGAACCGACTGCATGTCCCGCCGCTCGTCGAATCCTCGCCCGGCGCCGGACAACCCCGTACCTTCGACCTGATCGTCCAGGCCGGGCGTTCGGCCATCGTGCCGGCCGGGGAGACCGACACCTGGGGGTACAACGGCACTCAACTGGGCCCGACTCTGCGGGTCCGACGCGGCGAACAGGTCCGGGTCAACGTCCGTAACACCCTCGGCGAAGCCACCAGCGTGCACTGGCACGGCATGCACGTGCCCGCCACCGCTGACGGCGGCCCGCATCAGAGCATCGACCCCGGCGCCACGTGGTCGCCGGTCTGGACGGTCGATCAGCCGGCCGCCACCCTCTGGTACCACCCGCACCCGCACGGTCAGACCGAGGCACACGTCTACCGCGGCCTCTCCGGAATGTTGATCGTCGATGACGACGACGAAGCCCGGCTGGCATTGCCCCGCACCTACGGCGTCGACGACATCCCGGTCATCGTGCAGGACAAGACCTTCGACGAGACCGGCCGGCTTATCGACACCACCCACGTCGGCACCGGCATGCTCGGCGACACCATCCTGGTCAACGGCACCGCCGGCGCACAGTTCACCGCGACCTCCGACCGCGTCAGGATGCGGCTGCTGAACGCGTCCACGGCCCGCAGCTATGCTTTCGGTTTCGCCGACGACCGCGAGTTCGATCTCATCGCCACCGATGGTGGCTTGCTCGCGGCACCACTGCGAACCGCCCGGATCACCTTGACGCCCGGCGAACGTGCGGAGATCATCGTCAGCTTGACCGGCGGGGAACAGGTGATGTTCCGGTCCTACCCGCAAGACCTCGGTGCTTCCGGAGCGGGAACGGGCGCGGACGACATGTTCGACGTGTTGCGCTTGGATGCCGCCGCCGGCCTGCGGTCCTCGCCGCCGACGCCCGACCGGCTCACCCGCCTCGACCGGCTCCCCGCGTCGGCGGCGAGGACCACGCGCCGGTTCGAGATCAACCTCGACCGCATCAACGACGAGAAGATGGACATGTCCCGCGTCGACCAGGTCGTCACCATGAACACCACGGAGATCTGGGAGGTCGCCAACACGACCAGGACGCCGCACAACTTCCACGTTCACGGTGTGCGGTTCCAGATCCTCACGATCGACGGGCAGGACCCGCCCGCGGAACTGGCCGGATGGAAGGACACCGTCTACACGCCGCCGGGGATCCCGCTTCGGCTCATCATGCGGTTCACCGGCTCCACGGACCCGGTGACGCCGTACATGTACCACTGCCACATGCTCTGGCACGAGGACATCGGCATGATGGGACAGTTCGTGATCGTAGCTCCGGGCGAGCAGGCGGCCACAATCCCCACCGCCGAGCACCAGCACGACTGACGGCACGCTGCCGGCCGTATCGGTTCTTCTCACCGAACATCGGTGAGAAGAACCGATGTCCGTTGCCACCGTCAGGCCTGCATCGGAAGCCCGACAGGTGCGGCCCGACCCGGTCCGGCCTCCTTATACGTGGCACGGTTCTGGTGGAAGGCAAGTTGTTGGTGCCGCCGTAGGACAGCAGGCATGCCACGGTATTCGAACTCATGCGACTGCCTCCTCGACCGGGATCCGTGCCTTGAGCACCAGCGCGGCAGCAGCGGCGGCGGCCACACCGAGCCCGGCAGTGACAATCAGGCTGATCCGGGCACCGTGCAGGAATCCGCTGGAGCCGGAGATCAGCGCGCCGAAGACGGCGACGGCGAGCGCCCCGCCGACCTGGCGGCTGGTGTTGAAGACCCCCGAGGCGACGCCGGCCCGTCGGGCAGGGACGTTTTCCAACAGCACCGCGGTAGTCGGCGGCATGATCATCGGCCCGGTGAGCCCGACCGGTACCAGCAGTACCGCGACCAGCCACACCGGTGTTGAAACCGGCATCATGGCGAGCACGACCGCGCCGGCGGCCAGCAGCAGCAATCCGGCGGCCACCGGAACACGCGGGCCGACGCGTTCGACGATGCGTGCGGTGAACGGCGTCAGCGCGGCGCTGAGCAGCATCATCGGCAGGAACGCCACCCCGGCGGCCAGCGGAGACAGGCCGCGTGCGGTTTGAAAGTACAAGCTGAACAGGAACGGCAGCCCGTAGAAGCCCACCATGAAGACGAACCCGATCACGACCGAGACGTTGACGGTGGCCGAGCGGAACAGGCTCAACGGCACCATCGGATGCCGCTTGCGCGCCTGTACAACCAGGAACGCGGCACTGGCAAGCACTGCTACCGCCAGCGCGGTCAGCACCAGCGGGCTGGTCAGCCCACGCGGGCCGGCCTCGATCGCGCCGAAGGTCAGCGCGCTCATCGCGGCGATCGCCAAGACCTGCCCGGTCCCATCGAACGGCACGACGTGCCGCGGACTGCGCCGGGTCCGCACCAGCAGCGCCAAGGTCACCGCGACAACGGGCACGTTGACCCAGAAGATCAGACGCCACGAGGCCAGGCTCAGCAGGCCGCCCAGGACAGGTCCGGCCGCCGCGGCGACCGCACCGCCCATCGCCCAGACCGCGACCGCCCGGCCCCGCGCTGCGGGCTCGTCGTAGGCGTGGCGAACCAGGGCCATCGAGGCGGGCATCACCACCGCGGCTCCGGCACCCTGCAGGAACCGCGCTGCGACGAGGACGACGAGGTCCGGTGCGATCCCGCAGATCACCGACGCCACGACGAAGATCAGCAGCCCGGCGCCGAAGGCACGTTTGGCGCCGATCCGGTCGGACAGGGCGCCGGCCGACAACAGGAGTGCGGCGAACATCAGCGTGTAGCCGTCCACCACCCACTGCAGGCCGGTGATGCCGCCCCCGAGCCCGGACTGGACAGACGGCAACGCGACGTTGACGATCGTCGCGTCCAGGGTTATCACGAAGAAGCCGAGTACCGCGGCCGCCAGCGTCCATGCGGCATGGGCCTCGATGCGCGGCGCGCCGGGCCGCCGGGGTGTCTCGGTAGCAACAGAATCCGACATGACAGCAGCGCCTTTCAGAACGAACACGTCTGGGACAGGACCACCACCGCTGAGCCCGGCACGCGAGCTCAGCGGTGACGCTCCCAGGCAAACATTTGGATCGGCGGGGTGGCAGACGCTGCTCATAGGGGGTACTACCAGCAACCCCCTATCCTCGGCCGGGCGTTCTACGCTCAGACGATGACCGGTCCGGACGTGCGTGGCGACATCCGCCAGTTCCTCATGACGCGCCGCGCCCGCATCACCCCGCAGTTGGCCGGCCTACCCGATTACGGCGGCCGGCGCCGCGTCCCCGGGCTACGCCGCGAGGAACTCGCGCTACTGGCCGGCATCAGCGTCGAATACCTCACCCAGCTCGAACGTGGCCACGCCCGCGGCGTCTCCGACGAGGTCGTCAACAGCCTGTCCCGCGCGCTGCAGCTGGACGACGTGGAACGCACCCACCTGATCGATCTGATCCGTGCCGTCAATACACCCCCATACCGGGGGCTACGCCACGCGGCCACCGATCCCGGACTACGGCGCAGCGTCCGGCAGGTCCTCGACAGCATGACCGGCGCAGCCGCATTCGTCCGCAATCAGCGCCTTGACATTCTCGCCGCCAACCGGCTCGGTGGCGCCCTCTACGCACCAGTCCTGGACAATCCTGAACTCAGGCGGAATCTCGCCCGGTTCGTCTTCCTCGACCCACGCGCCACCAGCTTCTATCGTGACTGGACCGGCATCGCCCACGACGCCGTCGGGAGTCTGCGCACCGCAGCCGGCCGCGAACCCGGTGACCCCGCCATGACCGAACTGGTCGGCGACCTGTCCATCCGCAGCGAACGGTTCCGCATCGGCTGGGCCGACCACGAAGTGAAGTACTACCGCAGCGGCGTCCAGCAGTTCCACCACGCCACCGTCGGCGACCTCGACCTCGACTACGACGCCCTTGAACTGCCCGCCGACCCCGGCCTGACCATCGTCACCTACACCGCACGCCCCGGCTCACCCGCACACGAAGCCCTGCACCTGCTGGGCGCCTAGCTGACAGGCGACTGCGAATTCTCCGGCGCCACGGCTGCAGCGAGCGCTGGGGCGAGACCAGTCGAACCGCACACCCCGCCCCGGCCGGGATCCGACGTCGTGCGATGCTGTAGGACAACTACCCACCACGCGCTGGCGGGATCGGTGAAATTCCGAACCGGCGGTGACTCGGCCTCGGCCGACAGCCCGCGACCCGGTCGAAGCCATCGTCCGGTGGACCCAGTGTGATTCTGGGGCCGACGGTGAAAGTCCGGATGGAAGCACAGCGCGCGGGAGTCGGCTCGTCTGCTGCCAAGGCTGGCGGCTTGAGTGCCGTCGGCGGGGATGGCGTACGTCATTCGTGCCGCTCTCCCGCCGTGTGCGCCTCCGCTCAGCGCACCCGACGTGCGTGAAGGCGAGCAGATGGTGACGACAGAAATCGAGCCCATCATCCTGGACTCCGTAGAGCAGGCCGTCGCGGACATCGCGGCTGGTCGGCCGGTGGTCGTGGTCGATGACGCCGGCAGGGAGAACGAGGGCGACCTCGTCATTGCTGCTGAATGGGTCACTCCGGAGATGATTGCGTTCATGATGACGCAGTGCCGTGGCCTGATCTGTGCCCCGATGACGTCCGCGATGCTCGATCGCCTGGAGATAGGCGACATGGTCGACCAGAACACCGAACGGCACGGCACGGCTTTCACCGTCTCGGTGGATGCTCGGGAAGGCATCACCACCGGTATTTCAGCGATTGACCGTTCCCGAACGATCCGGCTTCTTGTGGACAACGCTACGCGGCCCGACGACCTCGTCCGACCGGGCCACGTCTTTCCGCTCCGGGCACTCGCCGGAGGGGTGCTTGAGCGTCCGGGCCACACCGAGGCGGCCGTCGACCTGGCGGGCCTGGCAGGGCTCATCCCCGCGGGCGTCATCTGCGAGATCGCGGACGCGGATGGATCGATGATGAGGGGCTCCCGGCTGGCGCGCTTCTGCACGGACCATGGGCTGACCGTGATCTCCATCGAGGATTTGATCGAGTACCGTCGGCGCATCGTGCGCTGACCTGTGCAGTCACCGGCCCACATTGGTGCCGAGACGTTGAAGGTGGCGTTGAACGACTCGGCGAGGGTGTTGTCAGCTGAGCTGCTGCCGGCGCTGGGGTGCTCTGTCGGTACGTGCTTCACCAGGGTCTCCCTCCGGCGGACGCGAAGGGGTTTGCTGGTCTCATGGAACTCGTTTCGGTACGTCCGACAGTCAAGATGCCCGCGCAGGCGTTCACCGGGGACGTCTACATGACGCCCATCCACACCGGCAGCGGGCCGTCGCGGATGACGGTGGCGTTGGTCCGGTTCACGCCGGGCGCGCGGACGCACTGGCACTCCCACGCCGTCGGCCAGACCCTGCACGTGACCGAGGGCGTCGGCCTGGTCGGCACCCGCGACGGCCGGGTGCTGCGCATCCACGCCGGGGAGACGGTGGTGTGCCCGCCGGACGAGCAGCACTGGCACGGCGCGACGGCCGGCACCTTCATGAGCCACCTGGCGATGCTGGAGGCCAAACCCGACGGCGGTGACCCCACCACCTGGCTGGAGCCGGTCCCGGACGAGACGTACGAGAAGGGGAACGTCCCGGCACACGTCGGGTGATCATCTCGATTCCCATAAGGTCATCGATGTGGCGATCATCGATCTCGGGGATCTCGGGGATCCGTATCGGCCCGGCCCGGACCGGGAGCCGGTCGTCCAGCGGTGGCGCGGCATCCTGGTGGGGCTCGTCACCGTCGTCTGCCTCGGGACGCTGCACTCCCCGCCGGCCGGGGATCCGACCATCCGCACGGTGTGGACGGCCCCGGTCTCGGGAACGTTGATCAGTCAGACCGATCAGGCCACCGTGTGGATACATCAGGCCGTGGCCGACGCCGGCCGGCTGACCGCCTACGACCTCGCCACCGGGCAGGTTCGCTGGACCCGGCAGACGACACTCGCCGCGGTCGCGGCCGGATGGATCTCGTTGTTACCCGGCGCGGGTGTCCTGCTGGTGCCGTCCGGGAACGACCACGACGTCCTGGACGCCGCGACCGGTGACCGGTTGTGGCAGGCGTCCGGCCAGGTGGAAGCACACACCGCGGACACCGTGTTGCTGCGCGAGCGCGGTGCGGAGCCCGGATCGACCAGGCTGCGGCTGGCGGGGGCCCGCAACGGCCGGACGATCTGGCAACGCCCGGCGGCCCGGGGCGGGGTGGTGCGGGCCCGGTTGCGCGACGGCAGTCCCGGGGTCATCGCCGTGGACTCCGGTGGACAACTCGGCCTGCTGCGCTACGACGACGGCACCCCGCTGCTCAGCCGTAGTCTGCCGAAGCAGGACGGTGACGAACGGCACCTGTCCTTCGCCGGTGACCACGTGCTGGTCCAGGCCAGTTCCGCCGTCAGGTTCGTCCTCACCGCGTACCGGCTGGACACGCTCACCGAGAGTTGGCGGACCGAGCTGACCGATGGCGGTCACACCCAGGGCTGCGGACCTGTCGTCTGCCTGTCCAGCGCGACGGGAATCGCCGGAATCGACCCGCAGACCGGCGGCCGGCGGTGGACGCTACCCGCCGATGAGGGCATCTGGGCAGTCCTCGGCGACCGTATCGTGACCAGCCACGAACCACGAACCGCCGCCGAGGGCCGGCAACCACTGGTGTCGGTCGTCGACGCGCGAACCGGCCGGCGACTCGGTGACGAGGTCCCCGGCCGGCCCGCGGCCTCCGACTTCGGCGACGGGCGCCTGCTGGTCCTGCGCCCCCAGACCACCCCACTGGCAGACGTGGGTGTTCACCACGTCGAGCTGTCCACCGGCCGCCGCCGCCTGATCGGCAAGATCGACTACCAACTGCTCAGCTCGCCGTACGAGCTAGCAGGCTCCTACCTGCACCGGTTCCGCGACGGCCGTCTCGAGGTCATGGCCGTCCGCTGAAGAGCCAGGCGGCACCCAGCATCAGACGTGCCTTTCACGATCGGGCAGGTGGGGCAGTGCGGCATCTGTCGCGGTCAGATGCGGCTTTACCAACAGGCGTAGCTCTTCGGGAGTCTGTACACCGGAAACCGGCGGCCGGCCGCCGATCACCAATGACGGGACACTCGTCACGCCATAGGCCGCGGCCCTGCGTTCATCGGCGCGGACCTGCTCGGCATGGTCGTTCCCGCCGAGCAGGGTGCGTACCTCGGCCGGGTCGAGCCCGACCTCGTCGCCCAGCCGTTCGAGGGTCTGCGGCTCGGCGACGTCAAAACCTTCGGTGTGATAGGCGTGGAACAGGTGCTCCATCATCTCGTCGGCGACACCATGGTCGGCGGCGAGGTGACACAGCCGGTGGGCGTCGAACGTGTTCACCGGCCGCGCACGGTGCAGGTTCAGCTGCAATCCTTCCGCCTCACCGAGCGCGCGGATATTCGCGATCCTGGCCGAGGCCTGCTCTCCCCACCAGCGGGCCATCGCTTCCGCGGCCGTCGAGCCGGGGACCTTGCTTTCCTCCGGAGCGAGTTCGTAGCTTCGCCAGAGGATCCGGATCCGATCGCGGCCGGTGAACTGGGCCAAGGCGGCGGCGAGACGCCTCTTGCCGATGTAGCACCACGGGCACAGGACGTCCGCGTATATCTCTACCGTCATGGTTCATCATCAGCCGGAAGTGGTGATCGCCGCTCATGAGCGGGTGTCCCGGGATCAGGCATCGGTCTGCTGTGGGCCGGGGCCGACCTCACGGCCGACGACATAGGTCGGGCTGCCGCTCATGCGGGGCTCGGCCTTGCCGGACAGTCCATCGAGGGCCTCGCGGATGGCCGCCATCCGGCCTTCGGTATCGGAAGTAGCCACAAAGTTGCGGTAATCCGTCTCGCTCGCCCAATGCACGATGTTGTAGACGCGGGTGCCGTCGGTGCTGAGGTGGAAACGGGCCGAACGGTAGCCAGGATAGAAGCGAACCCACCGCTGCTGAATCTCGGCGAAGGCGGTGACAATTTCACGTTGGGTGTCAGGCCCGTCGACCGTGTAGTCGATGATCGAATAGAACCCCGTGTCAGTGGTCATCAGATTCCTCCGTGGATACTCCGGCTTTCAGGCCGGAGAGGAAACGGTCCCCTGCGGAGCAGGTCAGGAATGGCCGATTCGCTGTCAGGGCGGATCGGTGTGCACCCTGACGGGTGATCCGCTTGGTCATCTCCGAACAGT
>NZ_BOMG01000122.1 GCF_016862075.1 Actinoplanes couchii
GTCAGGGTGCACGCCGATCCGCCCTGACGGCGAATCAGCTATTCCTGACCTGCTCCGCAGGAGTTCGTTTCCTCTCCGGCCTGAAGGACTCCGTTGGCGAATGATCAAAGTGCCTGATTCCGCCTGTTGGCATGATTGTCGGGTTGATCGGGTGGAAAGGGTTGGGTGTGTCGCTGCAGTCGTGGGATGACCGTGGGGTGCCGGAGTGGACTGCGCGGGTGGTCCGGGCGTCGTTCCCGAAGGGAACTCTGGCCATGCGGATCCGTGACGCGCTGGGCCCGGTCTTCGTCGATGAGACGTTCGCGCAGGCGTTCCCGGCGGGTGGTCGTCCGGCGGCGTCGCCGGGGGCGTTGGCGCTGGTGTCGGTGTTGCAGTATGCCGAAGGGCTCAGTGATCGGCGGGCCGCTGACCAGGTTCGGGCCAGGATGGACTGGAAGTATCTGCTCGGGCTGGAGCTCGACGATCCCGGGTTTCGACTTCACGTTGCTCGGCGATTTCCGGGCCCGGCTGATCAAGCACGGTATCGAGGAGAGGGTCCTCGACGTCGTTCTGGACCGGTGCTCGCAGCACGGTCTGCTGCGGGCCGAGGGCCGGCAGCGCACCGATTCCACGCATGTTCTCGCGGCGGTGCGGGCGCTGAACCGGATGGAGTTCGTCGGCGAGACTCTGCGGGCGGCCCTGGAGGTCCTGGCCGCGGCCGCGCCGGGATGGCTGACACCGTTGATCGATGCCGGCTGGACCGAACGTTACGGCTCCCGTATCGATTCGTACCGGTTCCCGAAAGGCGATGACGTGCGGGCCCGCTGGGCCGAACAGGTCGGCCGGGACGGCTGGACCTGGAACAGGCGGCGGCCACCCTGATCGAGGGCCGCACGGCGGTGGTGGTCGCCCACCGCCTGAGCCAGGCCCGCGCCTGCGACCGCATCGCCGTGCTCGACGCGGGCACGATCGTCGAGACCGGAACACACGACGCGCTGATCGCCCACGGCGGCATCTACGCCGCGCTCTGGTCTGCCTGGTCACGCGCGGAACTCTGAGGTGGAGAACGCCGGCTGGCGTGCCCGCACCGTCTGCCGGCAGCTGCCTCACGCCCCCGGTGAATTGATCTCCAAGGACATGAGCTGCGTGCGGGTGGTGATGCCGAGCTTGGGGAAGCTGCGGTAGAGGTGTGACCCGACCGTGCGGGGCGAGAGGTAGAGGTGTTCGCCGATCTCGCGGTTGGACAGCCCTCGGGCCGCGAGCCGGACGACCTCGCGTTGCTGCGGAGTGAGCGTGTTCAGCGCCTCGCCGACGGCGGCGCCGGGACCTGCGGCCGGACCGCGCGGGTGGTCGGTGGTCAGTCCGGCGGCGCGGGCCTCGGCACGGGTACGGTCGGACCACGGGATGGCGCCGAGACGGTCGAAGAGGGCAAGGGCTTCGGTGAGCGGTGTGCGGGCCTCGGTGATCCGGCGCCGGCGGCGTAGCCATTCGGCGAGATCCAGGGTGGCCTGGGCGTACTCGAACGGCCAATGACGAACGGTGGGATCCGCGAGGGCCGCCCGCAGGTGTTTCTCCGCCTGTTCCGGACCGGCGAGCAGGCCCCGGGCCCGGTGCAGAATCGCCTGCAGACGTGGGCTGTCCATGCCCGGCGCGTTGCGCTCGACGATCCGTGCGGCTTCCTCGTGGTTGCCGGTGTGTGTGGCGGCCGCCGCCAGGTCGGCGAGCAGCGGAAAACTGACGTGGTAGTGCACGGGGGAGCCGTCGGCGGTGAAGGCGCCCCGCAACTGTTCCCACGCGCCGGCGAAGTCGCCGTCGGCGATGGCCGCGGTGCCGAGCGCGCGCCGGGCGGACACCGCGACGGCTCGGCTCTCCAACGGGTCGATCAGGGCGAGGCCGTCGGCGACACGGGCGCGGGCCTGATCGGTCCGGCCGCGCAGGGCCAGCACGGTCGCCTCGGCGACGGCCGCTGTGGCGACCGCGTGATCCAGGCCGAGGGCGTTCCCGGTCGCGGTGACGAGGTCGCAGGCGTCGAGGGCCTGCTGCCAGCGGCCTCGCTCCAGGTAGGCGTACGGCGCCGCGCCGCCCAGGCAGTCCACCGGGGAGCCGTGCGCCGGTGGCCTCTGCGCGACTTCGTCGAAGAGCCGTACGGCCACCGAGGTCTCGTCCAGCAGCCAGGCCATGACGGCGGAGTGGCTGAGCGACTCGGGCAGCGCACAGCCTTCCTCACCCGGACCGGGAAGCGCAGCGAGCAGGTCACCGCGCCCCGCGACGGGGTGCGGGTCACCGACAGCGGCGAGCCACTCGCGCAGGCCGGGACGGGTCGGGCCCAGGGCGGACACCAGCGCCTGCAGCCGGCGCCCCTGTTCGTCGTCACCGGACTGGTAACGCACGACGGTGGCCGCGGCCAGCAGGTCTCCGGCGACGACCGGATCGAGGTCGAGCAGCGGAACCGCGGCTCGGACCAGTCTTTGGAAGACGACCGGGTGCCGGTTCGTCATGCCGGCCAGCATGCCGACCCGGAGTGCGGCCTGGGCGAGCAGGTGCGGGTCGCCGGTCTGTTCCCGTACGGCATCGGCGAGGCTCTCCACCCAGATCAGATCCCCGGTGGCCACCGCCGCCTGCGCCGCCCGGATCAACAGCCGCACCCGCTCCGCCGGCTCCGGAGCGAGTGCGGCGGCGTGTTGCAGCGCCCTGGCCTTCGCCGCATGGCCGCCCTTGCGGCGGGCTTGGTCCGCGGTCTGCTCCAATGCTGCCGACACCGTCGCGTCAGGCCCGGGACTGGCGGCGGCCAGATGCCAGGCACGGCGGTCGGGTTCGAGCCCCGGCGTCGCGGCGAGCGCGGCATGCACGGCACGACGCTCCTGCGGGTCGGTGCCGTGATAGACGACGGATCTGGCCAGCGGGTGGTGTGCCCAGGCGGGGCCGGTCCTTTCCCCGTTCGCGTACGCGAGAAGCAGGGTCTCGCGCTCACGACCGGTGAGCTCCGCCACGCGCGGGGCGAAGTGCCGGTGCCACCGCTCGGAAACCGGCAACGGGCCCAGGGCGAGGACGGCCGGCGTACGGGCGAATTCGATCAGAGCCAGGGGGTTGCCGTCGGCCTGCGTGAGGATCTCGGACCGGTCCGGGCCGGTCGGGGCGGACGGCTGGCGGTCCAGAAGCTGCGCGGCCGCGCGCGGATCCAGCGGGCCGAGCGTGACAGCGGGGAATCCCTGAACCGGCGGCTCTCCGCTGTGCGCGATCACGATCCGCACCCGGGTGCCGCTCAGGCGCCGGCCGGCGAAGGCCAGGGCGTCGAGGGAGGCCCGGTCGATCCACTGCGCGTCGTCGACAGCGATCAGCACGGGCTGCAGCAGGGTCAGTGCATCCAGTACGGCGAGGCCGACGGCGAAGGGGTCCACCACGGACAGTGATTGCCGGAGCAACTGGTGCAGGGCCGCGTGCGGCAGGACCGACTCCGCCTCGCTGCCGACCGCACGGAGCACCCGGGTACCGGCGTCCTTCGCCGCGCGGATCGTGTGCTCCAGCATGGTGGTCCTGCCGGAGCCGAGGTCTCCGGTCACCAGCAGCAGCGGATCGGCGCCGGCCGTCAACCTGTGCAGCTCCGCGGCCCGCCCAATGATCATGACTGCATGATGCAGTCAGGCGACTGATACCTGCAAACGCCCGGTCTCCGTACGGTTTGATCCCGTGCGAGCGATCAGATACGACCGGTACGGCCCACCCGAGGTGCTGCGCCCCGTCGACATTCCCGAGCCGGTGGCACAGCGAGGGCAGGTGCTGGTGCGGGTGCATGCGGCCGGGGTGCACCCGGTCGAGCTCGACGTCCGTGCGGGAAAGCTCCGCCGGGTGTTGCGTGGCCCGTTGCCCCGCGGGATCGGCGCCGACTTCACCGGCGTGATCGAGGCGGTCGGTGACGGGGTCGACCCGGCGCGGGCCGGCGAACGGGCCTGGGGTGTGATGCCGCATCTGACGGTGGGCAGCACTGCCGAACTGGTCGCCGTGCCCGCACCTCTGGTGACACCCGCGCCCGCGTCCATCAGCCTGACCGAGGCGGCGGCGCTGCCCGCTGCCGGCACCACCATCCTGCGCGCGCTGACCGGGAAGATCCCGGTCGGTGAAGGCACCCGCCTGCTCGTTCGTGGTGCCGCCGGTGGCGCCGGCGTGCTGGCGGTGCAACTCGGCCGGAAACTCGGGGCGCACGTGACGGCGCTGGCCCGGGCCGAGCATCTCGGGCTCGTCTCCGGGCTCGGCGCCGACGTCGCCCTCGACTACCGGACGACGGAGGTGGCCGGGCTCGGCACCTTCGACGTCGTTCTCGACCTGGTGGGCAAGGACTTCGGGGCGTACCGCAAGGTCGTGAAGCCCGGGGGACGCCTGATCGCGCTCGCCATGGATCCCGACCACCTGGTGCGGTCGTTCGTCTCGACCCTCCGGCCGGGAATTGTGGCCTTCACCAACAACCCGGGAACGGCCGAGCTGACGGCCCTGACCCGGGCGGTCGACGACGGCGTGTTGCGGCCGGTCGTCGCGGAGGTGCTGGCGATGCAGGACGCGGCGCAGGCACACCGCCGACTCGAACACGGTGGCGTCGCCGGACGGATCGTTCTGGAACTGAGTTAGATATGGAGAAGAAGTGAACCTTGCTGTGTACGCGGATGTCACCTATGACAGCCGCCGCTGGGCCGCCCTGCCGTTGCGTGCCGACGACATCGTCATCTCGGCGCCGGTGAAGTCCGGGACCTCCTGGCTGCAGACGATCTGCACGTTGCTCCTCTTCCAGGATCGGGAACTGCCGGCCCGGCTGGGAGCACTGTCTCCCTGGCTGGAGTCGAACGACAGCCCGGTCGAGGACGTCGTCTCCGCGCTGGAGGCCCAGGAGCACCGGCGGGTCATCAAGTCGCACACGCCGATCGACGGCATCCCGGTCGTACCCGGGATGACCGTGGTGGCCGGGGTGCGACACCCCCTGGACGCGGCCGTCTCGTGGTACCACCACCTTCGCAACATCGACTTCCCCGCGCTGATGACCCGTCTCGGGCTGCCGCCGTCGTACGATCCCAGCCCGACCGGAAGCGCGCACGACTACCTGACGTCCTGGATCGCCGAGAACGACCCGTCGGCGCCGGAGCAGTCCACGCTGACCAGTCAGCTGCGCATGATCCGGACCGTCTGGGAGCGGCGCGACGACCCGGGTGTCGTCCTGGTGCACTACGCCGACCTGTCCGACGACCTCGAGCGGGAGATGCGCCGGATCGCCGAGCGCCTGGGTGTCGAGGTGCCGCAGAGTCGCTGGCCGGCCCTGGTCGAGGCGGCTTCCTTCAAGCGGATGGCCGAGCGGGCCGACGAGCTGGTTCCCAGTCAGCCGCTGAAGAGCAGCCAGGCCTTCTTCCGGGGCGGCCGGTCCGGTGACGGGACCGGCCTGCTCAGCGACGACGAGCTCGCTCGGTATCACGACCGGGCCCGCGCCGAGCTGCCCACCGAGCTCTACACCTGGTTGCACCGCCCTTAGCTGAGGATGCCGCGGTGGTCGGCCGGGCCGGTCCGGCCGACCACCGCATCCAGGCCCACCTACTTCTTGAAACCGGCGAGCAGCTGCTGTACGTGATCGGCGGCTGCTGATGCGTCCAGCGGCAGGTGTCCGACGAGCAACCGGTACCAGAAGACGCCGAAGATCTGGTCCACGGCGAGGTCGAGGTCGGCACCCGTGCGGATCTCGCCCCGTTCGCGGGCCCGCGTCAGCAGCCGTAGTACCACGTCACGGCGTGATTGCACCCAGGCCCGGAAGGGGTCTTCGAAGCCGGCGTCGAGCTGCGCCTCGGCCATCAACCCTCGCAGGGCGCGCACGCGCGGGGCGAAACGAGCCCCCTGGTACAGGTGCTCGACGAAGTCGGTCAGGTCACCGGCGAGAGATCCGGTGTCCGGCTCGGGCATGCGGCGCGCCACGGTGGTGGTGTACGCCTCCATGACCAGGGCGGGCTTGGAACTCCACCATCGGTAGATGGTGCTCTTCGCGACCCCCGCACGCTCGGCGATGCCCTCGATGGTGATTGCCTGGTAGCCGTGCTCCTCCAGTAGTTCCGTTGCCGCCGTCAGCACCGCGCCGTGCGCCTCGGTGCTGCGAACGCGCCCACCCGTACGTGCCAAAGCCCACATCCCCGCGTCGATCACGTCCTTGTCCGGGCTCCAACCTATGCTACGGTCAATCGAAACGCGACGTCGCGTTTCGATTGGAGAACCTCATGAGCACCATCGTCATCTCGCACGCCTACGGCAACGACGAGCACAGCGTCTGGTACCCGTACCTGCGCGAGCAGCTCCAGCAGCGCGGCCACACCGTCGAGGTTCCGAACCTGCCCGACGCGCAGACCCCACGGCTGCAGCCGTGGCGGACCGCATTCGCCGAGCGGGCACTGGCCACCCCGGCCGGCGAGACCGTGCTGGTCGGGCACAGCATCGGCGCGGTCAACATCCTGCGGTTCCTGGAGCAGCACGATCCCGAGCGCGACGGAGTCTTCGCTGGCGTGGTGCTCGTGGCGGCGCCCGCACACGAGGTCGGCTACGACGCCCTCGCCGAGTTCTTCACCGAGCCCTTCGACTGGGCGACGATCCGCCGGTCGGCCCGGCACTTCCACGTGCTGGCCGCCGCCGACGACCCGGTGCTGACGCCCGACCCGTTCGAGCACGTCGCCATCCACGTCACCGAGCTCGGCGCCACCGGCACCGTCCTGCCCGGCGGCAGCCACTTCGGTGCGGGCCCCGACGACCACATCGAGGTGCCCGAGGCCGTCCGTCTCGTCCTCGACATCACCGGCAAGAGCTGACGGCGACCCCCTGCCCGGTCGCATTCCCCTCATCTTCAGGAAAGACTCATCATGACCAAGAAGATCCTCTTCGTGATCAGCGCCGCCGACCACTGGACTCTCAAGGACGGCACCCGCCGCCCCTCCGGCTTCTGGGCGGAGGAGGTCGTCCTCCCGTACGAGAAGTTCAAGGCCGCCGGTTACGACATCGCCGCCGCAACCCCCGGTGGCGTGTCGCCGACCGTCGACGAACTGAGCCTCAGGCCCGAGTACGCCGGCGGCGAGGAGAACGCCATCCGGATGCGTGCCGCGCTCGCGGAAGCGGCCGAACTGGCGAAGCCGATGCCCATCGAGGACGTCGACCTCACCGAGTACGACGCCGTGTTCTACCCCGGCGGCTTCGGCCCCATGGAAGACCTGTCCTCCGACACCGCCTCCGCGAAGCTGCTCGCCGGCACCCTGAAATCCGGGAAGATCCTGGCCCTGGTCTGCCACGGCCCGGCCGCCCTGCTGGCCACCGTCGACACCCGGGGCGCCTCGCCGTTCCACGGGTACCGCCTCACCGGCTTCAGCAACGCCGAGGAGGCCCTCGGGGGAGTGTCCGACCAGGCCAAGTGGCTCCTACAGGACCGCCTGGAACAGGAACTGGCCGCCGATTACGTCGAAGGCGCCAGCTACCAGCCGCACACCGTCACCGACCGCAACCTCTACACCGGGCAGAACCCGGCCTCCGCGGCCCCGCTCGCGGACGAGGTCCTCAAGGCGCTCGCCTGAGCCGGCCGTGGGTGCGGCGGCAGCAATGTCCCCCAGAACTGGATCGTGAATCCGGACTCCGGGACGCAGGTCCGCGACCCGGCGACGAACCCAGGCCTGGACAGCAATCACGACTGTTGTCTGATGCAGCATGTCCAGAACGGGGACGGGGAACACCGCCGGCGCCGCCGGCGACCAAAAGCGGCTGTTCGACGGCGAAGTGGTCGCCGACCGTGCGTGGCCGGGAACCGATGCGGCGCTGTTCGTCTTGAACCTCCTCATCCGGGCCGACCGGCATGGCGAGCACCAGTACGGGGCACCGCCGCTACCGGGGACGCCCCGTTTGGATTCCTCGTCGACGAAAACGGCGTGCGGTCGGTGGATTGCTCCGGCCGCACGCCGCGCCGGATCAGCTGCGGCCGAGCATTTCGGCCGTCAGAACGTTGCCGCCGAGGCCCCAGCCGCCCTCGACGACCTCGTCGACCAGGACCAGCGTGGTGGCGCGGGCGCGCTCGCCGTAGACATCGGCGTACGCGTCGGTCACAGCGTCGATGAGCTTCTTCTTCGATTCCGGGGTCAGGGTCTCGGCCGGAACCTTGAGGTTGGCGAATGGCATGGCGTTTCTCCTTGCTCGGTGGTGGTTTTCAGAGCGAGGCATTCAAGGGCAACAGGCCCTCGATGCCAAGTCGGTGGTAGAACTCGGCCCGGATGCGGTCGGCCACGGCGGAGACGACCTCACTGCCGTCGCGGCTCGGATCGACGTGGGTCCGGAAGGGGCGACGGTCGTCCGGCAGGCTTTCGCCGGTGACCGGGATGGCTTTCCGGTCGGAGGCCATCAGATGATGCCACCGTTGACGCGCACGACCTGGCCGTTGACCCATCGTCCGCCCGTGCCTGCGAGGAAGGCAGCGACTTCGGCGATGTCGGCGGGGGTGCCGAGCCGCTCCAGCGGCGGCTGCTTGGCCAGACGCTCGATCGTCTGCTCGTCCTTGCCTTCGAGGAAGAGTTTCGTAGCGGTGGGCCCGGGCGCGACCGCGTTCACCGTGACATCGCGGCCGCGGAGTTCCCGGGCCAGAATCAACGTCATGGCCTCGACCGCTCCCTTGCTGGCGGCGTACGCGCCGTAGCCGGGGAACTGCAGACCGACCACCGAGGTCGACAGCATGACGATCGCGCCGCCGGACCGAATGCGGCGAGCGGCCTCGCGGGCAATGACGAAGGACCCGCGGATGTTGGTCCGGTGCAACTCGTCGAGGGCGTGGAGATCGAGGTCGGCGATCGGCGAGAGCGCCAGCCGTCCCGCGGAGTTGACAACGACATCGACCCCGCCGAAGGCCTCGGTAGCGGCAGCGAACAGCGCCGACACGTCGTGCTCGTCGGCCACATCCGCCTGCTCGGCGATCGCTCGGCCCCCGGCGGCGGTGATCTGGTCGACCACCTCCTGCGCCGCCGTTCCATTGCCGGCATAACCAACGACGACGGCTTGCCCGGCCTCGGCGAGAGTGGTCGCGATCGCGCGGCCGATGCCTCGTGACGCGCCGGTGACGACGGCTACCCGTTGACCTGCCATGACACTCACCTTCCTGCTTCATAGTGATGCTATGTATTCACCGTATCGCTGATAAGACGAAGCTAGCACGACGCCCGAATCGCCGCTAGCGATGTGACGTATCATTGATTTCATGCGAGAGCGGAATGAAGCTGCCACCGACGGACGACGTCGCCGCAGCGGCGCCACAGGGACGGCAAACGACGCCATGGTGCGCGGAGCTCTCGTCGAGGCGGCCCGGCGTCAGATCGCCTCAGCCCGAGAAGGTGACATCTCCACCCGGGCCGTGTGTGACGAGGCCGGTGTGACCCAACCCGTGCTCTACCGGCTCTTCGGCGACAAGAACGGCCTGCTCGACGCCGTCGCGGATGATGCCTTCGAGCGCTACGCCCGGCGTAAGCAAGCCCTGGAGATTTCCGACGACCCCGTCAAAGACCTTCACACCGGGTGGCGCGACCACATGTCCTTCGCCGCCGAGAACCCCGCCGTCTACCAGCTGATGTTCGTGCCCCGGCCGCACTCCGCGTCCAACGCCTACCGGCGGATTCTGGAGCTGCTCGAGGCGACACTGCTGCGCTGTGCCGCCACGGGCACACTCGCGACCACGCCGCGGCTGGCTGCTCAGCTGATTCTGCCGGCCAACATCGGTGTCGCCCTGAGTCACATCGCCCAACCGCACCTGTTCGACGACCCGGCTCTGTCCGATCGTACCCGGGAGGCGATCTTCGCCGCGGTGCTCAGTAGGCCGGCGGATCCAGGCCCGCCCAGCCGGACGTCGCCGATGCGGACCGCCGCGTGGCAGCTGCGCGCTCAGCTCACCCTCACCGGAACCGACAAGCTCGCGCCGGTCGAGGCGGCATTGCTCGACCACTGGCTCGAACGTCTCGACGAAACCCCCTGACCGGGAAGGCAACCAGCCCGGACGAATAGACCTCGGCCGCAGACGAACCCGCACCCAGGCAAGCGCGGGCCTGCCCCGAACCGATCCGGGCCGTGCCGGTGTGGCCGTCGAAGAAAGTCCACCAGTCGATCGAACAGCGTCTGGCGTAATCCGGACTGTCGTTGTTGGATGATCACGTGAACGACAGCAGCGCAGCCGCCCCGGGTATCGACCCGACCAAGCCGCATCCCGCCCGGCGTTACAACTACTGGCTCGGCGGCAAGGACAACTTCGCCGCCGACCGGGCCTCCGGCGACGAACTGGAGAAGCACTTCCCGAAAGTACGGCTGGGCGCGCTCGCCAACCGGGCCCTGCTGCAGCGGGCCGCCCGGTTCCTGACCGCCGAGGCCGGCATCCGGCAGTTCCTCGACATCGGCACCGGCCTGCCGACCGCGGACAACACCCACCAGGTGGCGCAGCGGCACGCCCCGGAGAGCCGGGTCGTCTACGTCGACAACGATCCGCTGGTGATGGTGCACGCGCGGGCCCTGCTGAACAGCAGCCCGGAGGGGCACACCGCCTACATCGAGGCAGACCTCAACGATCCGGAGTCGATCCTGCGGCATCCGACGCTCACCGACACCCTGGACATGACCCAGCCGGTCGGGCTGATGCTGATCGCGGTGCTGCACTTCGTGCACGGCGACGGGGCCGCCCAGCCGATCGTGCGGCGGCTGCTGGACGCGCTGCCGCCCGGGAGCTACCTGGTGGCCACGCACGCCACCTCCGACTTCGGTACTCCCGAGCAGCAGGCCCTCTACCAGGATCTGGTACGGAGCGGGCGTTCCGACGTGTGGACCCGGCCGTACGACGAGTTCGCCGCTCTGTTCGAAGGTCTGGAACTGGTCGAACCGGGCGTGGTGCCGGCCAGCGAGTGGCGCCCCGAGCCCGGCGCGAACATCCCGGAGCGCACCGACATCAACGTGTGGACCGCGGTCGGCCGCAAGCCCTGACCGGCCGGGCTCACCAGCGTCGTGGGTGTGTCAGCTCGCCGGGGCCGGCGGCCTGCAGGGTGCGTTCGTGCCTGGTGCGGTAGTCGCTGCTCTCTCCGGGTCGCCCGCGAGCTGATCAGCCCTTTCTCAAACAGCAGATCGGGCCGCGAGGTCGTCGAGCACCTGCTGGCCGGCGTGCGAGGCCAGGCGCGAGTTCTGTGAAGCGACGACCTGCCAGCGGCCGCCACGCTGGGTTGCGGCCGGCTGACCGGTCACTATTCCGAGGGCGTCATATGAGACGGGGTATCGGTGTCCGGGTGAGGTCGGTGGGCGCTTGCCCAGGCCTCCACCTCCTCGGCATCCCAGACCTTGCCCTGGTTCAAGCGCGCGATCGGTGCCGGGAAGCCGGCCCGCCTGACCAGCTGAGAGACGCGCTGGCGGCTGATACCGCCGAGACAGACGGCAAGCTCGCCGGCACCCATCAAGCGAATCGAATCCTCAGGCATCGTGGCGACCACCCATCGTTGACGAAAGGGAGCATTTGATTCCGGATCGACGGGGCTGGCCGTCTCACGGTTTTCGGGCGACACCGGCCCAGAAGTGGGTTCCCCGGAGGGAACGTGAAAGTGGCCGGCCCGGCGCTTCGGACAGCGACGGGCCTGGAAGTGTCGGAAGGTCCAAGCCTGCCGCCGCTGTGATCGAAGTTAAGGGCGGGCGGGAGCAGCCGGGGGCACAGTTTGTGCCCCCTACCTATGCGGCTAGCAGGCCGATTTTGACAGCGAGTTCGGATGCGCGCCGGCGCCGGGCCGGGCTCTTGGACTCGGCCTCTTCGAGGACGATCCGCTTGGCGAACCCGTTGTATTTGATGGTTTCGGGCGCAGCCTCGTTGGCTTTTCCAGAGTGGCCAATGCGGCGTCGGGCTGCCTGTCGAGGTGGTAGCCCCGGGCCTGTTCGACCCGGTGTCGGGCGCGCCGCGGACGAGACGGAATGGTCACCGCGTCTGCCGCCGCCGACTGCCGAACCGACTCGCCGCCCTGACGCAGCTCCACAGCCACCGTCACCGCGTGAGCCCCCATGATCGCTTGCGAGAACGAGGTGACCGGATGGTAGTAGCCTTCCGACAGTTTGCCGGCCATCGCGCGGGCGGTTTCCCAATACCTCCAGGCGGTGCCGGTCGCCCCACGCCGGGCGGCGGTGTAGCCGGCTTCGAAGGTGAGCGCCCCGGTGATCGCCAGTACGTCCGGCGGCACCTCCTCATCGCGGATCAGGGGTTCCAGGTATCTGAGCGTCGCCAGGTTCACCGCGTCGGCGGCATCGAAGTGCGCCGGCCCCGCGTCGCGGTGTGCCTGGGTGGTCAACCACGCGGCCATGCCGATCGCGTGCGGGTCCTCCAATTCCTGGGCCGCGACCATGCCGCGCTCGGCCACCCGCCACAGCAGGGCGGCGTCCGGCTGGTACGACACGAAGAACTGGCTCAGCGAGTAGACCTCGGCCAGCACGGCCTGCGCCGCTCGCCGTTCCGGGCCGGTGTCGGCCTGCCGGACGGTGATCTGCGCGTCCCGGAGCAGGCCCGGCAGCAACGCACCCACCACCTCACGATGGTTGGGCGCCGAGTGCCGCGCTGACCACGCACGCGCCAGCCGCGCACGAATGTGAGCGATCGATGACGCCTCCTGCACCGCGGCGACCGGGAAGGCGTCCACCGCCGCCTTGACGGCGGCGAGGCGCGGATGACCCGGACCGACGAACAGATCGGCGTGCAGCGACTGGTCACCAGCGAGGTCGGCCACGTTGTGCACCCGAAGCGACTCGGCGAGGGCGAGAACGACTTCCAGCTTCGGTGTCTTCAAACGGCCGGTCTCCAACCCCTTGATCCACGATCCGGACTTGCCCACCAGAGCACCGAGCTGGTCTCGGGTAAGTCCCCGGCGCACGCGGAGAATCTGAAGTCGCTGGCCGAATGCCAGCGGATCGGCGTACGGGTCCATCGGCGCTCCCCTGGTAGCGGTCAGGGTGCGGCGGCCGGCCGCTACAACCGGCCGCCTAATTCGACGGTACGCCACATGAACGATCCTCTGGACACACAGAAGCGCCCACCCGCACCCTCGCCGAGGTCACCCAGCAGTCCGACACCGTCTCCCGCACGATCGCCGACGCCGTCGGCGCCGAGATGACCCTGCAGCGCGCCGACCCGCTGCCGTGCACCGGCCGGGCGGGGAGACCGCCGACGACGGACGCTGGTACCTCAGCTCCGGCTTCACCGTCACCGTCACCGCCGACGACCTGGCCGCCGCCTTCGACCGGATCAAAGCCGCGCTCACCGCCCAGGGCTGGGAGTTCACCAGCCAGAGCAGCTTCGCCGACGGCACCCGGATCCAGCTCGACGCCCGCCAGCCCACCATCGGCCACACCGCGTCACTGACGACCACCAAGTCGGGAACCCAGATCGCGGTGTTCCTGTCCAGCCGCTGCGCCATGCCGGCCCCCGGTGAAGACCCTGCCGAGGACTGACCCAGCGACATACCGGGATACCGCGCGGTGGCGCTGTCGCCGAGGATGGCCGGCGCCAGGACGAACACCGCTGGCGCTGGCGGGCCCGACAGTAGGCCGTCAAGCACGTCGACCGCGGCTGGCTGGCCGAAATGATCGCCCCGGATCGCCAGGCCTGGATTTCGCTGTGGAGGGCAATTAGGCCCGTATCGTTGAGAGCTTTTCCGATGCTTTCACGGCCGGAATCTTGGTTATACAAAATCGGCAGGGCAGACGCCTCGAATCCCGTGGGTGCTGCATTAAAGGTATTGACAAGTATTATGCCATCATAGGCGCCGATTATGGTTTCGAACTTGTTTCCTGGATATTTCGGACAGCCTCTGGCGTCGGGCAATGTTCGAACCCTAAAGTCTGCGGTTAACGGCCGGGTACCACACAACTTCGATCCGCTATTCGATTGAATCGATTCAAAACCTAGTGGGGACACCCTTACCCTCACGCGGGAGGAAGCCTTGTGAAAACACATACCAGCAGGCGAAGGGGCATGTCCTTCGCTGCGGTGACGGCGCTCGTCATCGCCGGAGTCTCAGTTCCGAGCGGGGGAGCCGGCGCGTCGTCCGCTACGACGGTGGGTCGGCTGGAGGTCAACGCCAGCCCGTCGCCGCTCGGTATCGACGATCCGCAGCCCACGTTCTCCTGGATTCTCAGCTCCTCGCAACGCGCTGTCCACCAGCGCAAATTCCGGCTGGTGGTCGCGACGACCGCAGCCAAAGCGGCCGCCGGAAAGGGCGACGTCTGGGATTCGGGCCTCGTGGTCTCCGGTGACACCTCCGCCGACTATGCCGGACGCCGGGCCCTGAAATCGCGGACCCGCTATTACTGGAGCGTCCAATCCCAGACCCCGAATACCACCCGGTGGGCGGCCCCGGCATGGTTCGAAACCGCCTACCTCGACGCCTCCGACTGGAAAGGTCAGTGGATCTCCGGCGAGCCACGCCCGGTCACTGTTCCCACCCCCGCCGACGGCGCCTCCGACGACGCCTGTTGTCTGCGGGCGAGCACCACCCTCGCGCAAGCCGCCCCTTCCGGTACGACCAACATCAAGGTCGCCTCCACCTCGGCTATCGCCGTCGGCGGCGGTCTCGTCATCGGCGCCGGTGAGACCGCACAGACCGTCACCGTCGAAACGGCCGGCACAGCGGCCACCAGCACCGTCCTGGCAGCCACGGCGGCCACCGGCTCGACCACCCTCTTCGTGGCCTCGGTCAACGGCTTCACCACCGGCGCGCCCATCACCATCGGCGAGCAGACCGGCACCATCACCACGGTCGGCACAGCCCAGGGCCAGGCCCGCACGTTGGCCGCCGCCGCCGACGCCGGAGCGACGAACGTCAAGGTGAACAACGTCAACGGCTTCACCGTCGGCGTGTCCGTGCTGATCGGCGCCGAGATCCGCGTCGTCACCGCCGTCGGTACCGCCGGCGAAACCGGCACCGGCATCACCCTGAGCGAGCCCCTCGGCGCCGCGGCAGCCGTCGGCACCACGATCCGCAGCCTCGGCACCGGCATCGGCATCACCCCCGCGCTGACCACGGCGGCAACTTCCGGCACCGCGGTGACCAGCCCCGGCACCGGAGTGACGATCAGACCGGCGCTCGCCGCCGCCCAACCGGCCGGAACCCCGGTGACCGGCACCACCACGCCCACCGAGATCCGCCGCCCGCCCGGCAGCTCCCCGAACGCCGGTTCCTGCAAGCCGATCCGTCCGACGTACCTGATGCGCAAGGCCTTTGAAGTGGCGCCTGTCAGCAGACACGGCGCCGTCACCAGCGCGCGGCTCTACTCGGTGGGCCTCGGCTGGAATCAGCCGACGGTCAACGGACAGAAACCGGACCAGGACGCCTATCTGAACCCCGGCTTCACCGACTACGAGGACACCGTCCAGTACACGACCGACGACGTCACCAAGCTCATCAAGCAGGACAAGCGGTCGCCGAGGACCAACGTCGTCGCGACCGAACTGGGCGCCGGGCGCTACGACTCGGAGTCGCAGCCCAGCAACCACCGCTTCGAGACGGCGCAGTGGCGCAACCTCGAGACGCTGCGCGCCGACCTCTGGGTGCGGTACGCCGACGGTACCGAGCAGCTGATCCGATCCGACAACACCTGGAAGACCAGCATCGACGGGCCGACCCGTTACAACGACTTCGACACCGGCGAGACCTACGACGCACGCCGTGAGCTGCCCGGCTGGAACACCGTCGGGTTCTCGGACAAGGCGTGGAAGAACACCCGTGCCGTCGCCGGCCCGAAGGGTCAGCTGGTAGCCCAGCAGACCGAGGCGACCACCAAGATCCGCGAGCACGCCGGGCCGTTCCCGCGCTGGTCGCCCGCGACCGGTGTGCACGCCTTCGACACCGGCCGCCAGCGCACCGGCTGGGCGACCGTGAAGATCTGGGGAGCCCAGCCGGGCCAGGTCATCCGGATCGTCTACGTCGAGCGCCGTAACGACGACACCACCAAGGACGACCCCACCGTTCCCGGGACCGGGCAGGACGGCGCGTTGCAACTGGCCGGGAACCTGCAGCAGGAGTATTACGTCTCCGACGGCACCGGCACCGCGGCCCAGCCCGAGGTGTACGCCCCGAACTGGAACTTCGCCGGCTTCCAATGGGTGCAGATCGACGGCTCGAACGGCACCGCCCTGCCGGGCACCGTGCAGGTCGACGTCGCCTCAGTGCAGGAGCTGCGCACCGACTTCACCGAGATCGGGACCTTCGCGTCGTCGGTGCCGCTGCTCAACCAGATCTACGCCAACGTCCGCGGTTCGGTCGCCGGGGACTGGATCGCCGGTTACTCGATGGACACCCCGACCTACGAGAAGGACGGCTGGACCGGAGACGCGCAGATCATCCTGCCCACCGTCGCGAACATCTTCGACATCCAGCGGTCGCTGCAGAAGTCCGCACGTGACGCGGTCGACTCCCAGCTGGCCAATGGCCAGATCGGCCTGCTCATCCCGGGCGCCCAGGGATACGGCTACTGCTCACCCACCGATCCGGCCACCGACCCGAACGACTACACGCCGTGCGGTAACTCGCCGTCGCTGAACGTCTTCAAGCCCGACGGCGGCGGCGCCACCCCCATCTGGGACGCGTTCCTGCAGGTCGTGCCGGCCGAAGGACATCTGCGGTACGCCGACCTGGAGCCGATCCGCACCGCCTACGACGCCATGACGAATTACATGGACCGCAACATCCAGGGCGGCCGGCCGTACGAGCAGGGCTCGGGTGGCTGGTTCGTGTGGGACGGATCCAACGACTGGACACTGAACTCCGGCCTGGGGGACTGGGCGTTCGTCACCGGCGCCGAGGGCAACGCCGCCGAGGGCACCAACCTCAACGTCGGCGGTTTCCAGGCGGCCTCCTCGACCGCGTTCACCGCGTACCTGGCCACCAAGACGGCCGAAGCAGCCCGGCTGCTGCACGCCGACACCGGGAACCCGCGCTACCTGCGGGACGCCACCAAGTACGAAACGCTGTTCCAGAACATCCGCAAGGACTTCAACGCCCGCTGGTGGGACACCACCCGCGGCTTCTACGCCGAGAACACCACCCAGGAACTGCGGCAGGGTTTCCAGGCGTGGGCGATCGGTTTCGGTCTGGTCGAGGAGAAGAACAAGCGGGCCCTGCAGGAGAAGCTCGCCTAAGACGTGGCGGTCACCCGCACCGGGCACGCGATGATCGGGTTCGTCGGCATCCGGTGGATCTGGCCGGTGCTCTCCGAAGCCGCCCACGCCGGTGTCCCGTACGCGAAAGAGGCACTTTTCAAGGTCGCGCAACAGACCACCTATCCGTCGTACGGCTACCACATCGGCCTCGGCTACACCGGTGTCGGCGAGTACTGGGAGTCCACGACCCGCACCCGTAACCACCAGTTCCAGGGCTCGATCGGGCAGTGGTTCTACGAGGAACTCGCCGGCATCAAACCCGCCGCGGCCGGCTACTCGAAGATCACCATCCAGCCACTGCCGGGCGGCCAGTACGGGGTCGAGCACGCCGCCGCCTCGGTCGACACCGTCCGCGGCCTGATCAGATCCGGCTGGACCCAGGCTAAGGACGGCAGCCTGAAGCTCGACGTGACCATCCCGGCCAACACCACCGCGACCGTGTACGTGCCCGCCACGGCGAAAGGCAAGGTGACCGAGGGCAACCGTCCCGCCCACCAGTCCACCGGTGTGCGCTACGCCGGCCACCGGCTCGACGCCGAGGTCTACGAGGTCGGCTCCGGCACCTACTCCTTCCGCGTCACCGCCTGATACAACACTCGGGCCGGTCCACCGGGCCGGCCCGAGCCCAGGGAAGCACCAGTGGACATCGATCTCAACCTGCTCAGACCCCTGCACGCACTGCTCACCGAACGCAACGTCACCCGCGCCGGGCACCGCGTGGGTGTCAGCCAGCCGGCGATGAGTGCCGCTCTGCGCCGGCTGCGGACCCACTACGGCGACCCGCTGCTCGTACGCTCCGGCGGTGAACTGCAGCTGACCCGCCTGGGTGAACTGCTGCTGCACCGCACGGCCGAAGCCCTCGCGGCCGCCGAACGGGTCCTGACCGTGCAGGGTGACTTCGACCCCGGCAGCAGCACCCGGCGGTTCACCGTCATCGCCTCCGACTACGCCGTGGCCGTCATCGGCGCCGCCCTGGCCACGTCGCTGCGTGCCGCGCCGGGAGTCACCGTGGAGTTCCGTCAGCACCTGGACAACGCCGACGACGATCCGGAAACGATCCTGCGCGACAACGACCTGGTGATCCTGCCCCGCGGGCACCTGGACGGCTTCCCCTCGGCGGACCTGTGGCAGGACCGCTGGGTGTGCCTGACCGGCGACGACGAACCCGCCGACCTCACCACCCGACGCTGGGTGGCGGCGCACCACGGCTCCGGGATCCCGCTCGCACCCGTCGCCCGGCTGAGCGAGACCGGCCACCACATCCGAATCAGCGTGCTGGCGCAGAGCCACCTCGCACTGCCCATGATCCTCGGCAGCTCCGGCGATCTCGTCGCCCTCGTCCAGCAGCGCCTCGCCGACCAGTTACCCCAGGGCACATTGACGGTACGGGAGTCGCCGTTCCTGATCCCCGACCTGCACGAGGCGATGTGGTGGCACCCGGCACACCACGACGACGCGGGAAACCGCTGGCTCCGCACGCTGGTCGCGGCGAGTGCCCCCGCGCTCAGGAGGTGAGTGGGGCGGAATCGGTCATGGCCAGGAGACGGTTGCGAGCCCTGGTCATCCTCTCGGGCGTCTCGTCACCGAAGGCGGCCGCCGCGGCGATGCCCTCGCAGGCTCGCTGAACGATGTGAGCGATGTCGGGATCCATGCCGTCCAGGGTGAATTGCTGGTCCCACCAGTCCCGGTCCTCGCCCATGAGGTCGGCGATGCCCTGAACTCCTCTGATGCCGTTCCAGGCAGTGGTGGAGACGAGGTATTCGGCCGCATCGGTCTCACCGCCGCACAGGGCGCGCACGTATGCCCGCAGCATCTTGCCCGGACGGTTCTCCGACAGGTCGAGATGGCGCATCACATGGTTGCGGAACTGCTCGTTGATGTCCTGGGCAACGGCGAGGATCAGCTCGTCCCGGTTGGCGAAGTGATGCAGTAGCCCGCTCTTGGACACCTTCGCCGCCGCGGCCACGTCTGCCAGAGACATCGCGGTGCCACGTTCTGCCAGGAGTCGTGCTGCTGCGTCCAGGATCGCCCTGCGTGTCCGTTCGGAGTTACGGCTCGCTCTGCCGCTGACTTCGGTCATGCAGGCCATCCTATAGTCCGCACTGTCGACCATAAAGCCTGTTAAAAACCTCACTGTGAGATGTACAGAAGATGGATTGGTTTGTTCTACCGACCGATTGGTCTGTACGGTGATGGCATGGATGATGTGGCCTCCGCGTCTGTTCGCGGGTCGACCAACGCGCTCAGCGCCCGCCGGCGATGGGCCGCACTAGCCGTGCTCACTCTCGCCGTTACCCTGCTGGCCATCGACGGGACGGTGCTCGCCCTGGCGGTGCCCTCCCTGACGGCCGCACTGGAGCCGACCACCACCCAGCTGCTGTGGATCGGCGACATCTACTCATTCGCCCTGGCCGGGCTCCTGGTGACCATGGGGAACCTCGCCGACCGGATCGGTCGGCGGCGACTACTGCTCATCGGCAGCGTCGCGTTCGGCCTCTCCTCGGCGATCGCGGCCTTCGCGCCGACCGCGGAGCTGCTCATCGCCGCCCGCCTGTTGCTCGGCATCAGCGGCGCCACGATCATGCCGTCGACCTTGTCGATCGTGCGCAACCTCTTCGACGACCCGCAGCAACGGACCCGCGCGATCGCGATCTGGTCGGCCGGCGCGACCGCGGGCGCAGCGCTCGGGCCCCTGGCCGGCGGCGCATTGCTGGAGCACTTCTGGTGGGGCTCGGTGTTCCTGGTCAACCTCCCGGTCATGGTGATCGTGGTGGTGCTCGGCCTGTGGCTGCTGCCGGAGTCCCGCAATCCGCAGAGGCCCACGATCGACTGGCCCTCGGCCGCACTCTCCCTCCTGGCGATCGTCCCGTTGGTGTACGCGGTCAAGCACACCATTTCAGCCCAATTCGATGGTCAATCCATCGCCGCAGCCGGCATCGGCCTGCTAGCGGCCGCCATCTTCGTACGGCGACAGCGGCGGCTGCCGCAGCCGCTGCTGGACGTCGAGCTGTTCGCCAATCCGGCCTTCACCGGCGCCATCGCCGCCGCCGGTACCGCGATCTTCGCCTTCAGCGGGCTGCTCTTCTTCTTCTCTCAATACCTGCAGCTCGTGCGTGATCTGTCACCCCTGAAAGCAGGGCTGGTCGAGCTACCGACCACGATCGCCTCCATCGGCGTCGTCGTCGTGGTCGCGATCCTGATGCGGCGCCTGGGCCCCGGACGTGCCATCGCGGCAGGCCTCGCCACAGCGGCCGCGGGGCTCGCCCTGCTCACTCTCGCACTGGGCCACGACGGCTACGTCGGCATCGTCATCGGACTCACCATCATCGGACTGGGCGTCGGCGTCGCCATGACACTGTCCAACGAAGCCGTGGTCACCGCCGCCCCCAAGGGACGCGCCGGCGCCGCCGCCTCCGTCGCCGAGACGACCTACGAACTCGGACTGGCCCTGGGCATCGCCGTGCTGGGCTCGGTGCAGGCGATCATCTACGGCTGGAACCTCACTCTGCCCTCGGGAACACCGGAGAACCTCCGGGACGCCGCCAGCGAGTCGCTCGCCGTCCTGCTCCGGCACTCCGACAGCAGTGAAGCGCTGACATCCGGGGCGATCACCGCCGCTCAGGATGCCTTCGCCGGCAGCGTGCAGACCACCATCGGCATCTCGAGCGTCCTGGTCCTGCTCGCCGCCGTCATCGCCTGGCGACTGATCCCCTCACCCCGCCATCGGCACGCCGACCAGACACATCCCTGAACCATCCTCGAAGGAGCATCGGAAATGGACATCACCATCGTCGGAGCGGGACTCGGCGGAATGGCAGCCGGCATCGCCCTCATCCAGGCCGGCCACACCGTGACCCTTCTGGAACGCTCACCCGAGCCCCGCATGTCCGGCGCCGGCATCGGCGTCGCACCCAACGGCGTCCGCGCCCTGGACCGCCTCGGCCTGGGCGACGCCATCCGCGCCCAGGCAGTCCTCGGCGACGGTGACGGCACCACCCGCGACCGGGACGGCCGCCCCCTGCTGCGCATCGACCAGGACGCCGTCATCACAGCCCAGGGCGACCCCGTGGTCTCCCTGCCCCGGCGCACCCTCGCCAGGATGCTGATGGAAGCCCTCCCCGCCGGCGCCGTACACACCGGCGCCAACGTCCTGGAGATCCGAGCAGACGACGGCATCGTCATCACCGACACCACCACCCTGCGCGCCGACCTCGTCGTCGCCGCCGACGGCGCCCGCAGCCGCACCCGGCGCGCCCTGTTCCCCGATCACCCCGGCCTGCGCCGCTCGGGGGAGATGGCCGTGCAGGCCATCGTCCCCGGCCAGGGACACGACGTCACGCCGGTCATCGGCGAGTTACTCGATCGCCACACCGGCGGCCGCTTCGGCTGTCTGCCGATGGCCGACGGCAGCATCTACTGGTACGCCCTGTGGAGCGCACGCCAGGGCACCCCGGCAGACCCGGCCGACCTGCTGCACTGGCTGCACCGGCAGCGCGCCGACTGGCACCCGGCCGTCGCCCGCCTCATCGCCGCCACCGCACCGGAGGCGATCCATGTCTCGGAGACCGCCGGACTCGCCCGGCCGCTGCCGACCTTCGCCGTCGACCGCGTCGCCTTCCTGGGCGACGCCGCCCATGCGATGACCCCTGATCTGGGCCAGGGCGCGGGCCAGGCCTTCGAAGACGCCGTTTCGCTCGGCGACGCCTCACGCGGCATCGGCGCCGAACAGGTCACCGCGATGTTGCGCCGGTACGACGCCGAGCGCCGGCCGCCCACCTCCCGCATGCAGAGCACGGCTCGGTTGACCCGTCGCATGTCCACCCTCCGCGGCGTACCCGGCCTGGCTCGCGATGTGGCGATCCGGATGGTCCCGTCCCGGCTCGCCACGCGCCTGATGACCGAGTAGAAGACCGGTTCCGCGCGGCCGGAGGCCGCAGGGGCTTCTCATCCGTGTGCAGGACGGGCATCTGAATCCGGCGTACGCCCGAGCAGCTTGCTCGGGCGTACGCCGTGGACGCGCTGGAAAGCGGTGCTGAAGGCGAACGGGTCCGCGTAACCGAGTCTGCGCGCCACACTCGCGACGGTGGCCCCTGGCTCACGAAGCCAGTCGGCGGCGAGTGTCATCCGCCAGGTGATCAGGTAAGCCAGCGGCGGTTGACCGACCAGGTCATGGAACCTCCGGGCGAAGCCCGCTCGTGACATGCCGGCCTCGGCCGCCAGGGACGCGACTGTCCAATGCTGCGCGGGGGATCCGTGCATGCGGCGCAGCGCCACCCCGACCGACGGATCGGAGAGCGCCCGGTAGCCGGGTAACGGCTTGACATCGTCACGGGTGAACCAGGCTCTGAGCGCGCGGACCAGCAGGAGGTCGAGCAGCCGGTCGAGAATCACCTGCTGCCCTGGCTCCTCCTGGTCGACCTCCGCTGCGAGCACCTCGAGCAGGGGCGTCGTACGGTGCTCCCCGGGGACGACCGCAACTGTCGGGAGAGTCTCCAACAGGCGCCGAGATGCCGCGCTGAGCAGCGGGAAGTCGGCGGTGACGAACAGGTCCGAACCTTCGGTGTCGAAGCCGAACGTGCGCGGGCCCAATGCGAGATCGCTGGAGGAACGGTCGGCGGTCCAGTACCGGTTCGAGCCGTCGACGAACACCTGGGGAACTGTTCCCATCGCGTCGGCCGCAGTGAACGGCTGACCTCCCCGGATGAGAACCACCGCCTGCTGCGCCACATGAACCGGCTCGGAACCGTCCGGCTCGATCCAGACCCCTCCGCGCAGCGGCACGCCGAGCACCAGCGGGGCGGGCTGGACGAATCGGATGCACCACGGAGGCTGCGCGACCGACTGACAGAAGACCGCACCGGTGGCACGGACGCCGGCCAGGTAGTCATCCAGGAGGTCCATGCTGAGACGATCTCACATGAGAACTGGAGGATCTTCCATGGGGGAATCCATCAGTGACCGCTGAAATGGATCGCATGGCAAAGTCATCAACTCTCGTTCTGAGCTCCCGCGGCAAGACCGGCCGCCGCGTGGCCGATCGCCTGGAAGGTCTCGGGCACTCCGTACGCGCGGCATCCCGGACCGGCCGGACCGTGTTCGACCTCGCGGCTCCCGACACGTGGCACCACGCTCTCGAAGACGTCGGTGCGGTCTATGTCGTTCCGATGAGTGGGGAGGAGCCTGCCGACCCGGCCGCGGTCGCACGGTTCATCGAGCAGGCCGAGAAGGCCGGCGTGCGGCGTGCGGTGTTGCTGTCGGTCCGCGGGGCGCAAGGTGCCGTCGATGCGGGACAACAGGAGACGGAAGAGGCGCTACGAGCGTCGGGACTGGAGTGGACGATTCTGCGGCCGGCGTGGTTCGCGCAGAACTTCAGCGAGGGAATCTTCCTCGAGGAAATGCGCTCCGGTGTGCTGACTACGCCGGCCGGCGACGGCAGTGAGGCCTTCATCGACCTCAAGGATGTCGCCGACGTCGCCGTCGCCGCACTCACGCAGCCCGGGCATGCCGGAAAGATCTATGAGCTGTCCGGACCGGAAGCGATGTCATTCGCGCAGGCCGTGCAGATGATCACCGCGGCGGGCGGACCGGTGGTTCGCTACGAGTCGGTGGACCCGGGCGCCTATGTCGCAGCGCAGTTGGCGGCAGGCGTGCCGGCCGAGGTCGCCGAGGTGGTGGCGGAGCTGTTCGGGGCGATCCGTGAGGGCTCCGGCGACTACATCAGCCATGGTGTCCAGCAGGCACTGGGACGTGGGCCGCGTTCGTTCAGCACATTCGCGGCGTCGGCGGCCGACGCGGGAGTCTGGGCGTCCTGATCCACCCGGCGGGCGGGGCGGCGACATCGACGAGCGATTCGCCGTCCTGGCCCGTTGTTTCTACGTGCGATTACTCGATATGCAGGTATGACGCGAGATGGCAGATAGTCGACGGTGACGAACGACCCGAGCCTCAGTCCGGTGGGGCAAGCTGCGTCGAAGGCGCCGGTACGGGCGGGCGGGGTCAGGCGGCGAGGATGCCGTCGAGGATCACGTCGACGGCGAAGTCGGCGCGCTCGGCCGGGGTGCCGGAGACCAGTTCGGCGCCGAGCCGGGTGATGTGCGGGGCGGCCGCCGGGTCGACGCCGGCGATGGTGGCGGTGATGGCGTCGACGTCGGCGGTGGCGTGCCGGGCCGGTTTCGGGGTGCTCTGCTCGACGGCGGTCGCGGTCTGGCCGAGCAGCAGCAGGTCGACGCCCCAGGCCGCGGCCCGGTCGCTCGCCCCGCCCGCGTGCAGCTCTTTCAGGAGTGCCTCGACCAGGGCGGTGAAGTGCGGCCCGCTGGGCTGGGTGGACAGCGCCATCCGGGCGATCTCGGGCCGGGCGTGCAGGACGTCGCGGTAGCCGAAGAGCAGGGCCTTGACCCGGTCGCGCCAGTCGCCGGCGGGTGGGTCGGCGGCGACGACCGGGGCCAGCAGTGCGTCGAGGATCTGGGCGTGCAGGTCCTCGGCGTCGCGCACATACACATACAGCGAGGCGTGGCCGGTGTCGAGGTCGGTGGCGATGCGCCGCATCGTGACCTTGCCCAGGCCCTCGGCGTGCAGGATCGCCAGGGCCGTCTCGATGATGCCCTGCCGGGTCAGGGCGGCCTTGGCGGGCCGCTCGCGGCGGCTGCGCACCACCCGGCCGTTCCCGTTGACGCTCATGCCGCAGACGCTATCACGACCGTGGTCGTCAACGACCATGGACGTTACGACCATGGTCGTGTTACGTTTTCGCCGTTCCCGAGAGCAACGGAGGAATCAGCCATGTCCCGATCGACAGCGATCGTCGGCGCCGGCCTGTCCGGCCTGGTCCTGGCCCGCATCCTGCAAGAACACGGCATCACCGCCACGGTGTACGAGAGCGATGCCGGCCCCGCAGCCCGCCGCCAGGGCGGCCAGCTCGACATCCACCACGACTCCGGCCAGCAGGCGCTCCGGGCGGCCGGCCTGCACGACGAGTTCCTGCGCCACGTCCACCCCCAAGCCGAGCACGCCCGCATCCTCGACCGCGACGGCCACGTCCACCTCGACGCGGCAGGCGGCGGGGGCCGCCCCGAGATCGACCGGACCGCGCTGCGCGACCTGCTGATCGGCTCACTCGACCCGGGCCGGATCCGCTGGGGCCACAAGGTCACCGCGGCCCGCACCCTCGACGACGGCCGCCACGAACTCACCTTCGCCGACGGCACCGCGACGGCCGCCGACCTGCTGATCGGTGCGGACGGCACCTGGTCACGGGTCAGGCCGCTGCTCTCGGAGGCCGTCCCGGCGTACGCGGGAATCACGCACTTCGAAGTGGAGATCCCGGACGCCCGGAACCGCCACCCGGACCTCGCCGCGACCGTCGGACCCGGAATGATCTTCGCGCTCGGCGGCGACGACCGGGCGATCCTCGGCCACGGCGGCGACCACCTGGAACTCGGCGTCTCCTTCCGGGCCCCGCAGGACTGGCTGCGGACCTCCGGTGTCGACCGGGCCGACCCGGCAGCCGCCCGCGCCGCCCTGATCAGCAAGCTGTCCGGCTGGTCCGGCACCCTGACCGACCTCGTCCGGGCGTGCGACGACACCATCACCGCACGACAGATCTTCGCCCTGCCGCCCGGGCACTCCTGGCCGCGCGTTCCCGGCCTGACGCTGGTCGGGGACGCCGCCCACGTGATGTCCCCCTACGCGGGCGAGGGCGCCAACCTCGCCCTGCAGGACGGCGCCGAACTGGCGCTCGCCCTGATCGAGAACCCCGGCGACCCCGAGAAGGCCCTGGACCGGTACGAACAGGCGATGGTCCCGCGGGCCCGGGCCGCCGCCGAGATGTCGGCAGCGAACCTGAACCTGATCTTCGGCCCGGACGCGGCCCGGCAACTCGCCGCGTTCTTCTCCACCCCGCATCCGGAGGCCTGACATGCACCGTGCCCTCGCCCTCGGCGCCGTCGAGGTGAGCGTCGCCGACCTCGGCCGCAGCATCACCTACTACACCGACGTGATCGGCCTGCGGGTTCTCCACAGCGGCCCGGACGCGGCCCACCTCGGCGTACCCGGGCGGACGCTCGTCGTGCTCCGTTCCCGGCCCGGCGCGGCACCGGCGCCGCGCGAGGCCACCGGCCTCAGCCACTTCGCGCCCCAGGTTCCCGACCGGGCCGATCTGGACCGCTTCGTCACCCACTACCTCGAACTCGGCCTGAAGTACCAGCTGGCCGACCACTCGCTCGCGCACTCGATCTACGTCACCGATCCGGACGGTCACGGGATCGAGATCACCACACCGCGCCCCCGCGAGCAGTGGGAATGGGCGGGTGACCAGCCCGCCATCGTCGCCCGTCCGATGCTCCCGGCCGACTTCACGACCGGCGAGCCGTTCACCGGCCTGCCCCGCGACACCACGATGGGGCATGTGCAGCTCAAGGTGTCCGACGCCGGGCTCGCCGACACCGAGAGGTTCTACTGCGATCTGATCGGTACGACCGTCCAGGGCCGGCTCGGTGACATTTTCCTGGCGGTCGGCGTCACCGAGCACCGGGCGCTGCTGGTGCTCACCAACCGGTTCAGCCCGGTCGGTGGCGGTGGCGCGGCGGAGGACGACGCCCGCCTGCTCGGCGTCGAACTGCACTGCCCCGACGTCGCGGCGCTGCAGGCCCGGCTGACCGCCGCCGGATACCCGCATCTGGCCGACGCGCAGGGGCTGCTGGTGAACGACCCGTCCGGGAACACGCTACGGTTCCGGCCGCCGCCCGTTTCGTGAGCGGGATCCACGGTGGCCGGGCCCTCACCTCGTTGAGGACCCGGCCGCCGCTGCTCAGCTGACCAGATACGCCCGTACGACAGTGATGGTCGTGGTGTTGCCGGCCTGGTCGATTGCGTGCACCCGCAGCGACACCGCACCCGGCCCGGCCGGGTTGGTGACCGTCAGGACCCGCCGGTCGCCGGAACCGGCCACACGGGCCGGTCGCCAGGTGCGGCCGTCGTCGGTGGAGAACTCGGCGGTGAGCCGGCGGGTGGGCCGGGCCGCCGAGCCCGGCTGCGGCTCGACGGTCACCGGCACGGCGAAGCTGCCGGCCGGGGCCGTGTTCTGCTCGTCCAGGTCAGGGCTGAACCGCACCGTGGACAACGGCAGCCGCTGGTCCCCGGCCGCGGAGGTGAACGTCCAGACACCGGCGACCGAGGTGGACAGCCGGTGCGGGGCGCCGCGGGCCGCCGACATCTCCAGCCGGTACGGCGTCCGGGCGGCCGGCACCGGGAACTCGGCGTACCCGGCGGCCTCCTCGCCGATCAACGTGCCGTTCGCGTACAGCGCGGCGCGGCCCCGGTCGAACTGCGACCAGCCGGGGTGCCCGCCGCCGTCGCCGAACAGCGGCGCCGCCGCCACGATGACGTCGTCCCGGCGCACGACGGCGTCGTTACCGGCCACCGACGGCGCGAACACGGCGCGGTTCCAGTCCTGCCGGTAGGTTCGGCCCGCCGTCAGCCTGGTCGCGGGTGCGGACGAGCCGGTGATGGTGTCGGGGAAGGCCTCCGGGGTGGGCCGGTGGCGTTGCTCGAAATCGGCCGCCCACCGCAGGTCGCCGTCGGTGTTCAACCATTCGGTACGCCGGAAGGGAACCGCCGACCGCAGATCCGCCGTCCAGTTGCCGAGCAGGGCGGTGACCGGCCGGTTCGTCTTGACCACGGTCACGTCCCCGGCCGCCTCGCGCGGATAGTGGGCGTCGACGCGGGCCATCGCGCCGGGCGTGAGCGTCCTGGTGAACCCGGTCCAGAAGGTGCCCGCGCGCTGATAGGTGGCCTCGTACGAGTACGGGCTGCCGGTGAAACCACCCGCACCGTCCGGACGGGCGTACGCCGAGTTGATCAGACCCCAGAACCCGTCGGCCCGGCCACCGCCCACCTGCGCGGTGAAGGTGTCACCGGGCACGGCCGACGTCACGGTCACACCGGTGCCGACCTCGCCGCGCGCCCAGCTGGCGTGCACGGCGAGCATCGCCTGACCCGCGTCACGGCGCGGCGGCGTGATCACGACCGGTCTGCCCCGGCGGGCGTCGAGGTCGACCGTGGCGGCGCCGTCCACCACGAGCGTCGGCTGCACCAGCAGCGTCGTGTCGTTCTCGCCGTAGACCTGGCTGTACAACGCGTAGTCGCCGCGGGGCAGCCGCAGACTGCCGCCGCCGTCACCGGCGTAGGCCTCGAACACCGCGCCGGTCGTCAGCGACGTGAGCACGGTCCAGTAGTTCGCCGACTCCTGCCCGTCGCGGCCGGTGTGCCGCAACGTGACCGGGTAGCTCTCCGCCTCCCGGTTGACCGCGACCGGCGTGACCACGACGACACCGTCACCGGTGGCGGTCACCCGGCCGGTGATCTCCCCGAACCGGCTGCCGGCGCTGGTGTCGGCGGTGACCGTGACCTGCGCGGTGCCGCCGGCCGGCACCGTCACCCGCGGCACGGACACCGCGAACGTGTCCCGGTCGGCGTCCACCGCCAGGCTCAGCGTGACGTCGGCGGTGCCGCCGTTACGGTAGGTGAGCGTCCTGGCGATCGGCGGCTCGTCGTGCGGCCACCGCTGAAGCCCGTAACTGAGGCTGCCCTCGTCGGCCGAAACCGCCTGACGGGTCGCCCGGTCCACATCGAGGCGTCCCGCGCCCTGCGCGAAGACACCGGCCCCCGCGGTGGGCTCGGCCGCACCCATCAGCACCGTCTTGCGCTGCCGCGGCGACCAGTCCGGGTGCTGCTGGGTGAGCAGCGCGGCCGCCCCGGCCACGTGCGGCGCGGCCATCGAGGTGCCGTTGCCGGAGATGTAGCCGTCGGCGGCGGGCGCGCCGAAGACACCGCCCTCCGCGGCCGCCGCCACGATCTCCACGCCGGGCGCGGTGATGTCCGGTTTGATGGCCTCGTCACCCAGCCGCGGGCCCCTGCTGGAGAAACCGGCGATCTGGTCCTCGTCGTCGACGGCGCCGACGGTCAGCGCCGCGTCCGCGGTGCCCGGCGAGGCCACCGTGTAGTCGCCGTCGAGGCCCATGTTGCCCGCCGCCACCACGAACAACGTGCCGTGGGCCGCGGTGAGGTCCTCGACCGCCTGCTCGAGGGGGTCGATGCCCGGCGCGTCGTAGCCGCCCAGACTCATGTTGATCACCGGGGCGAGCGGCGCGGCCCACTGCATGCCGGCCAGGATCGCCGAATCGTCGCAGAACCTGTCCTCGCACACCTTCCCGATCACGAGGCGGGCGCCCGGCGCCACCCCTCGGTACGCGCCGCTCGACGCGGCCCCGGTGCCGGCCACGATCGACGCGACGTGGGTGCCGTGCCCGTAGACGTCGTCAACGGTCGGCGCCGCGGTGAAGTTCTCCCGCGCCACGATTTTGCCGGCGAAGTCCGGATGGGCGGCGTCGATGCCGCTGTCCAGTACGGCCACGGTCACGCCGGTGCCGTCCAGGCCCCGCTGCCAGGCCGCCGGCGCGCCGACCTGCGGAACACTCACATCCAGGGCGAGTTCGCGTTTGCCGTCGAGGTAGATCCGGTCGAGGCCGGCGCTCAGCCCGTGCCCGGCGGTCATCGCGGTCCACAGCTCGGCCCGGCTGGGCACGGCCGAATGCACCGCCAGGGCGCCCACACCGCTCAGGTCGCGGGTGACGCGGGCCGCAGGGGCGATCGCCGTTCGGCTCGCGGTCCGGCCGCCTTTGGCGTACGCGACGATGAGCGGCAGCTCGGCCCGGCCGGTGTAGCCGAACTCCCGCAGCTGGGTCAGGTCGAACAGCCGCCGGTCGACCCGGCCCGCGTGCAGCAGCGGCAGCGCGTCCAGTGGAATCACATACCGGTGCTCGCCGAGGCGCTGGCTGGTGAAACGCACCCGCTCGCGGCCCGGCGCGGGATGCACGCTGACGGTGTCGTCGGTGAAGGTGACCTCGTCACCGGTGATCAGTGTGACCACCGTCGTGTCGTGTGCGGCGGCCGCCGGGACGGGTGCGGCAGCGGCGGGCACGGGACTCACCGCGCCGACGGCCGCAGCCACCGTCACGGCCAGTAACGCCGCGGACGATCTCCTGAATCGCATCGATCAGCCTCTTTCCTCGGCGGGTGATCCAGGCCACAGGCGTGAAGAGATGATGCCGCCCCACGTCAAGACATCGGCAGCCCGCCATGAGTGAAGTTGTCATCGTCCATTGTCGACGGTGGTCCTGCACTCCGCCAACCAGCAACGACGTGTTTGTGATGCACCGCATGCCCCGCCGGGAGACAGCTCCCGGCGGGTGGTTTCATGCGCCCGAACGAACCGCCGAGGCCCTCACCCGCGGTGCAGACCGGCCGCGGCGAGGATCGCGGAGAGCCGGTCGTGGTCGGCCCCGTCCAGGGGCTCCGGCAGGTCGCGGGCGGTGAGCAGATCACGGGCGGCGTAACCGTCACCGGACGTGACGGCGCCGACGCCTTCGCCGTCGGTACCCTGCCGAAGAAGCTGCCGCTCGACGGCGGCGTGACGGTCAACCTGCCGAAGAAGACCCGCCCCGCCGTCCTGACCGGAACCTTCGCCCAGGACATCGGCACCGCCGTCCTGCTGACCCCCGCCGCGGCTCCGGCCGCCCTGTCCCGGGTCTCCGAGGTGCGTGTCACACTCGGGGCGACGGTGATCCTGCTGCTGATGGGCCTCGGCCTGCTGCTCGACGTCGCCGACCGCCTCCACGACCGCCGCAAACTGATCGGCGCGCTCGCCGCCATCGGCGCCTCCCGGGCCACCATCGTCTGGTCGTCGGTCGCGCAGGCGATGGTTCCGGTGCTGGCCGTCCTGGTCCTGGCCGTGGCAACCGGCGCGATCGTCGGCACGGTCCTGATGCGCATGGACGGCATCCCGGTCCGCTTCGACCCCGGCCCACTGCTGACCCCGGTCGTCGGCGGCCTGACCCTGATCCTGGTCTGCACGGTCGCCGGTCTGCTCCCCGCGGCCCGGCGCCTCACCAGCAACGAGGAGCTGCGCCAGGAGTGAACGGCCGATCGACACCGGTACCGGCCGCCGCTTACAGTCGCTGACGCTTCGGCGGAAAAATGTCGGCGGGTGACGCAACCCGGCGGTGGAGCTGTTGGTCCTTCCTCTGACAGACGCCGACAGGGGGAGGGCGATTTGAGTGCCGAGGAATCGGTGCGGCAGGCGTACGAGGCCTACTACCAACGGCTCGTGACGCAGATCGCCGGGCTGGTCGGGAACCTGGCCGAGGCCGAGGACGCGGTGCACGAGGCGTTCGCCCGGGTCCTCGGGTCACCCGCCTCGTTCCTGCGCGCCGACGACGCCGAACGCTGGCTGCGGGTGGCCGCCCTCAACGTGGCCCGGACCCGCTACCGGCGGCGGTGGTTGTTCGACCGCCTGGTCCGGTCCGGGCGGGTCGAGATCGCGCCGTCCGCGGTGCCCGGCGTGTCCGGCGACCGGGTGGCCCTGCTCACCGCCCTGCGCCGGTTGGCCCCACCGACCCGCGAGGTGGTCGTCCTGTACCACCTCGCGGACCTGCCGGTGGCGGAGGTCGCCGCCACCCTCGGCATCCCGGAGGGCACGGTCAAAGCCCGGTTGGCTCGCGGGCGGGCGGCGCTCGCCCGGTTCCTGTCCGACGACGAGCCGGCCCCGATGACCGAGGAGGTCCGCCATGCTTGACTCCCAGTTCGACAGGCTGCGGGCCGAGGTCGGCGACGCGGTGCGCCAGCCCGACTTCGATTCGGTACGCGACCGGGCCGCCGTCCGGAAACGCCGCCGTCGTACCGTCGCAGTGGTTGTCGCAGTGGTCATCGCCGCGGGCTTCGGCTTCGCCGTGAACCGGGGCCCGGCCGCTCCCGACCAGGTGGCGACCGTCGACCCGGAACCCGGCTATCCTCGGCTGATCTGGCTGACCAGCGCCGGGAACGATCTGTACGCCCTTCAGGAACCGCGCCCGGACAGTGCCGCCGAGCTGCACGTGTCGCCGGACGGCGGCGCCACCTGGGAGTCCCGGGACCTGCCGCCGATGGCGGCGGACGCCGACCCGTCCCGGGAGGGGACGTTCACCGCGCTGTCCACCGGGCTGGTGCTGTGGCGGGAGAACAACGTGGGCGCCACCGAGCGGGACAGGTTCTGGATCACCCGGGACGGCGGCCGGAGTTGGACCCGGACGGAGATCGGGATCCAGCCGGTGGACGCCGTCCCGGACGGAGTGCAGCCGGTAAGCTGCGCCCTTCTGGGGGTCGCCACCTGCATGGTGGGGGTGGTCGACCCGGACACCGGCCGGTTCGGGCCGTTGCGTAACCAGCCCACCGGGTTGAGCCGCGAGTTCTCGGGGGATGGCGATGTCATGGTGCCGTTCGACGGGCGACTGTGGGTGCCCGGCGTCGACTCGGACATGGAACGGCCGGCGGTGGCGAGCAGTTCCGACCGTGGCCGGACCTGGCACACCCACGTGTTCACCGACGCGGTCCCGGACGAACCCAGCCCCGGCACCTACTTCGTGCCGCAGTTGGCCGCCGGCTCCGGCGCAGTGGCTTACCTGCTGACCTACCGCTCGAAAGACCTGACCGCCGTGCACCACACCACCGACGGCGGGCTGACCTGGCAGGCCGGCGACCCGATCCAGGGCGCCTTCAGGACCGGTTTCGTCGCCGCCGACGGTACTCACGTCGTCCCTCGTCATACCGACTTCGTCGCCGGTCAGGGCACCGGCCGGTACACGCCGGTCACCCTGCGCGGATTCCCCGGAAACCCTCTGTACCGGGTGCGGGTCAGCCAGTCCGGAACGACGGCACCGTACGTCGTGGTGACGGAGACCGCCGCGTACCGCTCGCAAACCGGCCTGACCTGGCAGCAAATCCCCCTCCCTTAACCCCAGCAGGTCCTCGTCCGCCCCTGGCCACACCAGGGGCCGACCCTGCACGCCCTTTTGGAGTTCCGCTATGTCACCCGTTCCCGGCCTGACCGGGATCCGTGGCCTGCTCGCCCTGTACGTGGTGGTCCACCACTGCTGGCTGCTGGCCTTTCCCGGTTACCCGCACAACACCGGACCGGCCTGGCTCGGCTGGCTGCTGCACGGCCGGCTCGCCGTCGTCGCGTTCATCGTTCTGTCCGGGTTCTCCCTGGGTCTGGCCCCGGCCCGGAACGGCTGGCGACTCGGCGGCCTGCGCCGCTACCTCAGCCGCCGGGCCCGGCGGATCCTGCCCGCCTACTGGGCCGCCCTGGCCGTCAGCGCCGTGATCGCGGTCCTCGTGCCGACCCTGCCGCTCAGTTCACCGCCGACACCCCAATCCCTGCTGGTGTACGGCCTGATGCTGCAGGACATCGTCGCCGCACCCGCACCCAACGGCGCGTTCTGGTCGATCGCCGTGGAAGCCGGTCTCTACCTGGTGTTCCCGCTCCTGTTGCTGCTGCGCCGCAAGGCCGGAGCGGTGGTGACCCTCGCCGTGGCCACCGTGCCGGTCATGGTTCTCGGCCCGCCCACCGCCGGCCGGTACACCGTCGAACTGGCCCCCCTGTTCACCCTCGGCCTGCTGGCCGCCGGAGTCGTCCACGCCGGCGACCGGATCCGCGGCCTGCCCTGGTACAGCCTGTCCGCGCTGGCCGCCGCTCCGGTGCTGACAGTGATCGCGATCCGTGGCCCGGAGTGGGCGGTGGCCCACTACTTCTGGCTGGACCTGGCCGCCGGCCCCGCCATCGCGATGTTCCTGGCCGCCGTCGCGACCCGCCCACCCGGACGCCTGCTGAACCACGGGCCGCTACCGTTCGTCGGCGGCTTCTCCTACAGCCTCTACCTGATCCACATGCCGATCGTCGCCCTGACCCACACCCTGACCACGGGTTCCGGCCCGGCCGCCTTCAGTTTCACGGTGGCGGTGGCACTCCCGCTCTGCCTGATGTCGGCCCACCTGCTGGCAACGTTCTGCGAAGCCCCCTTCCTGGTACGCCGCCCCGCCGACCCGCCCACCCGGCGCTTTGCTCTCCGGGCGTCCAGGAGCTGATCGCCGCCGAGGAACTGGTGGCTGGCCCGGAAGACGCGGTTTCGCGGAACCCGCGAAGGCGGCCCCTGGCTCTCCGGCCACATTAGACATAGCTTCGGCGAAAGGGCTCGAATCACACCATTCTCAATCATGGAGGCAAACCATGACGAATGATGATCTCAACGACCCGGCGTTCATCGCGAATCCGCATCCGACCTACGCGGGATGGCGTGCCGACGACCCGGTCCGGCGGGTGCGCCTCACGACCGGCGAGGACGCCTGGATGGTCACCGGCTACCGCGAAGCACGGGCGGCTCTGGCCGAGGACCGGCTCTCCAAAGCACCCCGCGACGTCGCCTCCTACACCGAGGCGGACCTCGCGACCAACCGGCACATGCTGGCCTCGGACCCGCCCGACCACACCCGGCTGCGCAAACTGGTGACGGCGGCGTTCACCCACCGGCGAATCGAGGCGATGCGGCCGCGGATCGTGGCGATCGCCGACGGGCTGCTCGACGAGATGACCGGAGACGGGCCGGTCGACCTGATCGGCGCGTACGCGTTCCCGCTGCCCGTCCAGGTGATCTGCGAGTTGCTCGGTATCCCGGTGAGCGACCGGGACAGCTTCCGAACCTGGTCCGCGGCCATCGTCGCGGGTGCGGACGCCACCGGCGAGGTGATCGGGCCGGGACTGCAGGACACCGTCGAAGGGCTCACGGCGTACCTGAAGGATCTCGTGGCTCTGCGACGGGTCAGTCCGGGCGACGACCTGCTGTCGGCCCTGGTGAGGGTGCGCGACCGTGAAGACCGTCTGTCCGACAACGAGTTGACGTCGATGGCGTTCCTGCTGCTGGTCGCCGGCCACGAGACCACCATGGGACTGATCAGCAACGGCACGTTCGTGCTGCTCGAGGACCGCGAGCACTGGGAGCGGCTGCGCGCCGACCGTGGGCTTCTCCCGAACGCTGTCGAGGAGTTCCTGCGGTACGAGAGTTCGGTCGAGACGTCCACCGGCCGGGTGGCGGTCGAGGACTTCGTGTTCGCGGGGCACCAGGTGCGCAAGGGTGATCTGGTGATGGTCGGGCTGCTCGCCGCCAACCGGGATCCGGCCCAGTTCGAGGCGCCCGACGTGCTCAGCTTCGAACGTACCCGCAATCAGCATCTTGCCTTCGGGCACGGCATCCACCACTGCCTGGGCGCACCGCTGGCCCGCCTGGAGGCCGTGATCGCCTTCGACCGGCTGCTGGCGCGTTTCCCGGAGATGCGGCTGGCCGCCGCACCCGGGGACCTGCCGTGGCGGTCCAGCGCCATCATCCGCGGCCTTCAGCGCCTGCCGGTGCTGTTGCGCTGACCGCCCGGTGATCTTTACGGTCTCGCAACGGCCACTGACATTGACTGGCTTCCGCCGGTTCCGAGGGACGGATCCGGTAGAGAGGTGAACGTCATGAGGGCGAAGAAGATTCTGGCCGGTGCCGTGCTCACCGTCGCGCTGGCCGGCGGCGGGGTCGCGCTGGCGGCGTCGATGGCCAGCGCCGGCGGGACCACCGCCCCGGCGATCGGCGAGATCGGTCAGCCGGTCGACGGGCCGGTTCCGCCCGGTGTGTCGTTCGAGATGTCCGAACCCGGGATCCTCACGAAGTAGTAGCGCGAAGTAGCAGGTAGCAGGTAGCAGAAAGGCAACACCATGAGAGTGCTCCTGGTCGAGGACGAGATCCTCCTCGCCCGAGCGATCCGCAACGGTCTGCACCGGGCCGGCCTGACGGTGGACGTGGTCCACGACGGCGAGTCCGCGCTGGAGTCGCTGCGGTCGCAGCCGTACGAGGCGGTGGTCCTCGACCGGGACCTCCCGGCACTCTCCGGCGACGAGGTGTGCCGGCACATCATCACCGACCATCCGCAGGTCGGGGTGCTGATGCTGACCGCGTCGGCGACCCTCGCCGAACGGGTCGACGGCCTGAGCCGGGGCGCCGACGACTACCTGACCAAGCCGTTCGAGTTCCCGGAGCTGGTGGCCCGGCTGCGCGCCCTGCAACGCCGCTCGGGCCACCGGGCACCACCCCAGCTGACGTGCGGCGACGTCAGTCTGGACCCGTTCACCCACCAGGCGTTCCGCGCGGGCGTCCCGCTGGCGCTGAGCCCCAAGGAGTTCCGCGTGCTGGAGCAGCTGCTCCGGGCGGACGGCGGTGTCCTGAGCGCCGAAACCCTGCTGCAGAAGGCGTGGGACGAGCACGCCGACCCGTTCACGAACTCCCCTCGGGTGGTGATCTCCACGTTGCGCCGCAAACTGGGCCGGCCATGGCCGATCGAGACCGTCCCCGGCGTCGGATACCGCGTTGTCGCGGCGTGAGGTCAGCACCCGCGTCATCGGCAGCATGATCGCCGTCGTCGCGGGCCTCGCCCTGGCGATGGCCACGATCATCACGCTGTTGATGACCTTGGTGCCGGACACCCTGGTCAGCGGTGTTCCGTCGGTTCCGGCCGACTCCGCCGCCGCACCGCTGGAATCGGCCCCACCGGAGACGATAAAGCCTTGGCAGGAGCTGGAACGGCTGCTGACGTTCTCGATGATCGCGCTGGTCCTGGTGACGGCGGTGGGTGCGGTGGCGGTGCGCTGGACGGTACGCCGCGCTCTCGCCCCACTGTCCGCGATGATTGTCGCGGCCGAGCGGGCGGCGGCCACCGACCTGGGCGGCCGGATCCCGGTGGGCCGGGTCCAGGACGAGGTCACCGACCTGGCGGTCACCTTCAACACGATGCTGGCGCGGCTGGACGCCGCGTTCGAGGCACAGCGCCGGTTCGCCGCCAACGCCTCGCACGAGCTCCAGACGCCGCTGGCCACCACCCAGGCGATTCTCGACGACGCTCTCGCCGACACACCGGAAGGACCACAACGACAACTTCTTCACGATTTGCGTACGTTGAACAGCCGCAGTTCCCGGACCGTGCGCACCCTGCTGGACCTCGCCGACGCACAGGCCGGCCGGGGACATCATGAGCCGGTGGATCTGTCCGCGATCGTCGGGGAGGAGGTGACGGCTCACGAATCCGCCGCGCGTGCCCGGGACGTGACGATCCACCACGACCTGGAGCCGCTGGTGACGGAGGGCGACCCGGCCCTGATCCGGCTGATGGTGCGCAACCTGATCGACAACGCGGTCCGCCACAACCACCGGGGCGGCCGGGTGGAGCTCTGTGTACGTACCGGCGAAGGGCTTTTGATCGTCAACACCGGATCGCCGCTGACCGTCGAGGAGGTGGCCCGGATCGTCGAGCCGTTCCACCGCGGCGCCGGCCGCCTGCGCAGCGAGAGCACCGGTCTCGGCGCCGCCCTGGTGGCCGCCGTCGTCAACCGGCACGGCTGGCGACTGCACCTGCGCCCCGGGGCGGACGGCGGCCTGGTGGCCGAGGTCCGGATCCAAGTGTGACTTAGGCGGCGTGCGGGTCGAGGAGGTGCGGTGGGGCCTGGAGGTTCAGCCACCAGGCCGGGTCGGCCGGGAGCCCGGCATTCGACGTGGTGAGGGCCAGGTCGGCGCCGTCCTCGATGTGGTCGTTCGTGGCTCGTGCCGGCGATGGGTTGCTCAATCGTTGAGACACTGGCCGGAGGGGAATTTCCCGGTTACCTCGTCGATGGGTCCACGCCCGTCCACGGGGATTAATTCAGAGTGCCCGATGATGCAGGAATCGCCGACTCCGACCGCATAGATCAGGGAAGACGGGGGAGCGGGGTCGTTCGGGCGGGCCAGTCGCACCAGGGCGTCACCATATCCGGCATCCGCGAGATTCTTCTGGGCTTGGCGGACGTCTTCATCGGTGGGTGGATGCCTGAACTTGTGTTTGTTGCAACTCGGATCCGTCGGGGTGAGGCACAAGCCTCCACTGGTCGCGATATGGGAAACCCTGGCTTTTTCTCCAAACATCCCGTCGCCCGATTCGGGGAGGTTCCGCTGCCCGAGCGCGGGAACCGGACGTCCGCAGTAGTCGTTCCATCCCGAGCAGACGAAGCGGTATCCCGTCATCGTCGGAGCCGCCGGCGACGGGGCCTCATACGATGCCGATCGATTCCCGACCCGGTGATTCACCACAAGGGCTCCAGTTGCCATCACGGCAGCAACAAGGAGCGCACATCCTCCGACTATCCCGTATCTACGCATTCTGCCTCGCGGTCTGATCGAGCAAGCGAAATGACCGGTGGTAAATCGTATCCCCTGAGGGTTGGAACCTCTCGATTTCCCGGAAATCACCCCCGTGCCGGCCTCACAGAGTTCTTTAAGAACCTCTCCGAAGAAAACCAGCGGGCCGCTGCACCATCTCCGGCATGACGAGAATCGAGGTACGGGGGCTCACCAAGCGGTACGGCCCCGACACTGTTGTCGACGACCTGACGTTCACCGTGGAGGCGGGGCAGGTCACCGGGTTCCTCGGGCCCAACGGCGCCGGGAAGACCACCACCATGCGCATGATCGTGGGGCTGGCCGCGCCGGACCGGGGCACCGCCACCATCGGCGGCCGCCACTACGGGTCGCTGCCGGTGCCGTTGACCGAGGTCGGGGCGCTGCTCGACGCCGCGGCCGTGCACGGCGGGCGGACGGCACGGGACCATCTGCTGGCGCTGGCGGCCAGCAACGGGCTGCCACCCGGGCGCGTCGAGGACGTACTCACCCGTACCGGAATGGCGGGTGTCGCTGTGAAAAGGGCCGGAACCTTCTCGCTCGGGATGCGGCAGCGGCTGGGGATCGCCGCGGCCCTGCTCGGTGATCCGCGGGTGCTGATCTTCGACGAGCCGGTGAACGGCCTGGATCCGGAGGGGATCCGCTGGGCACGGGAGCTGATGCGGGCGCTCGCCGCCGAGGGCCGGGCCGTGCTGGTCTCCAGCCATCTGATGAGCGAGATGGCGCAGACCGCCGACCACCTGATCGTGATCGGACGCGGCCGGATCATCGCGGACACTCCGGCGAGCGAGTTGACCGGGGGCGCGGGCGGAGGTTCGGTACGGGTCAGGGCCGCCGATCCGGGCACGCTGGCGCTGCGGCTGTCCGCCGCCGGTGCGACGGTCCGCGAAGGCCTGGAGGCGTCGCTGACCGTCGCCGGGATGAGCGCGGAGGAGATCGGCCGGCTCGCCGCCTACCACGGCCTGGCGCTCATCGAGCTGAGCCCGGTGCGTGCCTCGCTGGAGGACGCCTATCTGCGGCTGACCAGCGAGAGCGTCGAATTCCAGGGGGTGGCCGCGTGAACCGGGTCCTCACCGCCGAATGGATCAAACTGCGGAGTCTGCGGTCCACCTGGTCGATGCTGGCCGGCCTGTTCGCCGTGGGGCTGGGCATCTCCCTGCTGTCACTGAACCGTGTGCACGACGCCTACGCCGAAGCCGGCGCGGACTGGGATCCGACCAGACACAGTATGACCGTGTACGTCGTCGCCCAGCTGATCCTCGGCGTGCTCGGCGCTCTGGTGGTCACCTCGGAGTTCGCCACCGGGCTGATGCGTACGACGCTGACCGCCACGCCCGCCCGCCATCGCGTACTGGCGGCCAAGGCGGTCCTGGCCGCCGCCGTCTCGCTGGTCGCGGGGCAGGCGCTGATGCTCTGCGTGTTCCTTGTCGGACAGTGGGGCTTCGCCCGCAACGGCGTGCCCCGGGCGTCGCTCGGTGACCCGGGTGTGCCCGCCGCCGTCGCCGCGGGCGGCCTCTACCTGGCCGTCATCGGGCTGCTCGGCGTCGCGCTCGGCACCATCATGCGGGCCACCGCGGGCGCGATCGTCACCCTGGTGGGCATCGTCTTCATCATTCCCGGGATCGCCGGTGTCTTCCCGTCCTGGATCCGTCAGGTGTTCGTCTTCTGGCCGACCCTCGGCGGTGCGGCGGCGCTCGGCACCGTCCCGGACCCCGATTTCCCGCATCCGTGGTGGGGTCTGGGCGGGATGGCCCTCGGGGGCGCCGCGGTCCTGGCGGCGGCGTTCGTGGTTCTCCGCCGCCGCGACGTGTGAAGTCGTCGTGACGTGTGATGTCGTCGTGACGTGTGATGCCGTCGTGACGTGTGATGCCGGCGTGACGTGTGACTAGGCTGACCGGTATGACGGCGCAGCGGCTCCTGGTGGTCGACGACGAGGACACCGTCCGGGAGCTACTCGCCGCGACACTACGGTTCGCGGGTTTCCGGGTCACGTCGGCGGCGACCGCGCGGGAGGCCATCGCCTCCGCCACCGCGGACCCGCCGGACCTGGTGCTGCTCGACGTGATGCTGCCCGACATGGACGGTTTCGAGGTGGTCCGGCGGCTCGGCCCGCAGCGCACGCCGGTGCTCTTCCTGACCGCCCGTGATCGGCAGGCCGACAAGGTCACCGGGCTGTCGCTCGGCGCCGACGACTACGTGACCAAGCCCTTCGACCTGCCGGAGCTGATCGCCCGGATCCGCGCGATCCTGCGGCGCACCTCGGGGCAGCCGGGCGCCCTGCTCACCGTCGGCCCGCTCACCCTCGACCCCGAGGGCCACCGGGTCACCCGGCACGGCGAGCCGGTGCGGCTGTCGGCCACCGAGTTCCGGCTGCTGCGCCACCTGATGGAGAACGCCGGGCGGGTGGTCACCAAGGCGCAGATCCTCGACCGGGTCTGGCGCGACGACTTCGGCGGCGACGCCAGCATCGTCGACACCTACATCTCCTACCTGCGCCGCAAGATCGACAACGAGGAACCCAAACAGATCAACACCATTCACGGCGTCGGGTACGTCATGAGAGCCCCGCAACAATGAGCCTGCGCCTGCGTCTGCTGCTGATCACCGCCGCGCTGCTGCTGACCGGGCTCACCCTGACCGGCGCGGTGGTCGCCGACCGGATGGAGCACTACCAGGTCCAACGGCTGGACACCCAGCTGCGCTCGCTCACCGACCTGCTCGCCCGGCTGCCCGTCACCGGCCCGCGCGCCACCAGCAGCACCCTGCTCGACCCGGCCCTGGACGTGATCGGCGCGCCCTACCTGGTCTACCTCGGCCCGGACGGCACCCCCACCGACGGGGTGCTCTCCACCCGTCTCGGCCGGGACACCCTCCCGTCCACCGCCGGTCTGCGGACCGTGCCGGCCGACGGCACCGCGGTCTTCCTGCCCGCCGCCGACGGCTCGGGCCGCTGGCGGGCCACCGCCCGGCCCACCGCCGCCGGGGACCGCACGGTCATCGCCGCGGCCCCGATGACCGACGCCGATGCCGCCGTCGCGCAACTGCGCGAGATCAGCCTGATCAGCTCCCTGATCCTGCTCGCCGTGCTCACCACCGCGGGCTGGTTCGCGCTCGGCCGCGGACTGCGCCCGCTCCGCCGTGTCGAGAGGACCGCCGCCGCGATCGCCGCCGGCGACCTCACCCACCGGGTTCCCGGCCTGGCCCCGCCCCGCACCGAACTCGGCCGGCTGGCCGCCTCCCTCAACACCATGCTCGGCCAGCTCGAACGGGCTTTCGCTGCCCGGGCCGCCTCGGAGGCCCGGATGCGTACCTTCGTCTCCGACGTCAGTCACGAACTGCGCACCCCCCTTTTCGTCATCAAGGGCTCGACGGATCTGCACCGGATGGGCGCCCTCACCACCGCCGCCGACACCGATCAGGCCATGCGCCGCATCGGCCGGGAGGCCACCCGCCTCACCGCGCTCACCGAGGACCTGCTGCTGCTCGCCGAACTCGACGACGCCCCGCAGGCCCAGCTCGACCCGGCCCCGATGGACCTGCGCACCCTCGCCACCGACGCGCGGCACGATCTGCGCGCCCTCGACCCCACCCGCACGGTGTCGCTGACCGGGCCGGACGGTTCCGGCCCACCCGGCCCGGCCCCGGTCCACGCCGACGAGGCCCGGCTACGGCAGGTCGTCACCAACCTGATCGGCAATGTGGCCGCGCACACTCCGGCGGGCACGAGCGTCCGGATCGGCGTCGGCACCACCCCGGGCGGGGTGATCCTGGAGGTCGCCGACCAGGGGCCCGGCCTGACCGCTGCCCAGGCCGACCGGGTCTTCGACCGCTTCTACCGTACGGATCGCGCCCGCAGCCGCACCGATGGCGCCAACGCGGGCCTCGGCCTGGCGATCGCCCGCTCCCTGGCCCGGGCCCACGGCGGCGACGTCGACGTTCGTACGGCCCCCGGCGAGGGCGCCTGCTTCCGTCTCACCCTCCCGCCGTTGGAGGCGCTTTAGTGGGGCAAACGGGAAAGACGGTACGCCGGATCCGCGGTCGACGACGGCGTGGACACCCGGTGCGACAGTGTTCTGGCAGGTCGGGGGCATACTCGCTGGTGTAGATCAACGGGTGGGGGCGAGATCATGGGTGACGACGGGCCGATAGCCGAGCCGGGTTCGCGGGTCGATCTGGGCCGGCGCAGGGTGACGGTGCGCCGGTTGCGGCTGGTTCTGGAGTACGAGCAGTGGGGCCCGGAGTTCGTGCACACGATCGCCGGAACCGACGAGCAGGAACGGGATTGGCTCGACGCGCTGGCTGATTCGGGACAGATCCGGTACACGCCGGGCCGCACCGTGGAGCAGTGGCGTGAGCTGCGCGAACAACAGGGCCGATACACGGTGGAACAGGCGATGAAGGTGTTCCACGAGGGCGATCCGTCCCGGGCCCGGGACCTGATGGACGAGGCTCTCGCCCTCGGAGGACTGCTCGAACGAGAATGGGAACGCACACACACCTACCTGGCCGGCGGCCCGGCCCCGGCGGACTGACCGCGCGGCAGTGAGGTGGAGCACGCGCCGAGAAGCGATCAGCGACCGTGACCACCCTCAGGAGCCGAACGGCATGGAGGCCGGCACCAGCGATGACGACTGCTGACCGCCTGAGGATCTCCTTCATTCTCGGGTTGTTCGCTCTGGCGCCTCTGCTCGGCACCATCTTCAACACGATGGTCTTCTGGGAGAACCACGGGACGATGTATCACCTGATCACCCTGCAGAAAGTCGTCTTCTTCGGCGGCGACCTCGGTATCAGCCTGATGATCGGGCTCGACACCGAACTGGACGACGTCCCGTGGGGCAAGCTGGGCCTGTTCGTGCTCTTCCTCGCGCTCGGTGGCCTGCTCGGGTGGGTTCGTTACACGGTCGAGGAGAACTACGGCCTGACCGGCCCCGATCCGCTCAAGCATGCCGAGTAGGTGCGCATTTTTGGGGACGTGCTGGGCCGCGGCTGAAGTTCGAGGAACGGTCACCGGACGAGTTTCGGCGTCAGGCACCTTCGAGCGCGCGTCCCGCGGTGGGCGGGCCGAGGCGGCCGCCCGTCTCGACGGCCGGTACCTGTCCACCGAGGTCGCCGCCGGCCTCACCGGCCGGATGCTCGCTCTCTCCGCCGTCACCGGGACCGCGCCTCCGTGCGCGACTTCCGGTACCAGTCGAAACCTCGTGCCCTCGTGCCGTTGTTCATGCCTGATGGCCCAGTTTCATGGTCACGTCCGGGTACCGGTGGCTCCAGTGCGAGCAGGCTCTCCCGGCTGCGGTCGCGCTCGGCCAGGAAACTGCCGCACATCGTCATCCGTTTTCAGCGGCGCCGGGGGTGCAGGCGTTTGCCTCCGAGTCGCCGGGGAGAGGGATGCCTCGGTCGATCAGGAACTGCCAGATGGTTTTGGCGAGCGGTTCGATCTCGTGTTCTTCGATCGAGGCGTAGTCGTCGGCCAGCAGCAGGTCGGCGACGCTGCCAGCGGCACGCCACAGTGGTTGTTCGATCGGCATCTTGCTCAAGTCCTCTCGTCAGGGTCGCGGTAGGTGATAGGTGAGGAACCAGGGTCCGATAACGGTGGCTCGCCAGACCCGGCCCATGCACGGCGACGCCGCTAGGGCGGGGAGGTCGGGGCGTTCCGCACGTTGATGGATGCGCTGGCGTGACAGGTTCGTCCCGGACAGCGATCTCCCGAGCGCCCATGACCACCAACTGTCTGTAGCGTCAGCCGTCGTTGCCTCCGGTCGCATCTCATGCCGGTCCCTCCCCGGGCTCCGGTGCCCGCGCTGTCGCGCTTGCTCATGCCGTCGGTGCAGATTCGTCTGACCAGCCGAGGAATCGTTCGTAGAGGTCGGGCGGCAACCCGCCCGAGCCGGTCGCCCAGTCGTCGATCGCGTCGATCAGGCACGAGCTGAGATAGACCATGAGGCCGGCCGGGAAACGCTGGTACTGCTCGGCCAGTTCGGCCTTGGCGACCACGCACGGCCACGCCTTGCCGCAGGCGTGACATTGCCACGAGGGGCGTCTTCCCTGGTGTTCTGTCCGAGGAACTAACATGGTGGGCCGCCTCTCGCGCTCTGTTGCTGCTCTGGCCTGCACTTTTGCTCGGCCCTGTCCTCATGTCGGCGAGCCGCGTCCAGCCTTCTTTCCAAGCACTCCCAGGGAAGGCTGCAGGAGCAGCGTGGCCGACCGAAGATCTGCCACCACTTGCGGGAACGTCGTGCATGCATCGCGCCTCCCTTACGGGTCGCGTCCGACGAACTTCTACGAACCAACGGAGATCAACTTGACTCGATCCGATTGCGTTTGCAAGAACGTATGCTTTGCAAGTTCAATATGCAAGCCTGCAAGATGTGCAAGGCGCTAACGAGGGATGCCGGGCTACGGCTGTACGTGCAATTTGCAACACTTGGCGCACCTGGTACAGGAGGTGACAGTGGGTTCAGCGAGCAGCCGCAGCCTCGGTGCTGCCCTGCGTAAGCTCCGCACCGAGCACGATCCGAAGCTGACGTTGGATGACGTCGCGCAGCATATGGAATGGTCGGAGTCCAAGGTCAGCCGTATCGAGCGGGGCCTGATCGGTATTCGCGCCCGGGACGTGCGTGACCTGGCGACGTTCTACGGCTGCAACGATCGCGACATGGTCGACTACATGGTCCGACTCGCGAGCGCTGGACGCCGGCACAACGACTGGCACCAATACACGGACGTCCTGCCCCGGCAGTTCGCGACATATCTCGGGTTGGAACCCGAGGCTCAAAGTCTGCTCTCCTGGGAGCCGAACTTCGTGCCCGGCCTGCTGCAAACAGAGGCCTATGCGCGCGAACTCGTCGCTGTGTACCGCAAGGGCCAAGGCGAAGCCGAGGTGGCTCGACGAGTCGAGGCACGGATGGAACGCCAGGCACTGCTGAGGGGACCGGACGCACCGCAACTCCACGCGGTGATCGGCGAGAGCGTCCTGCATCAGATCGTGGGGGATCGCCAGGTCACACAGGACCAGCTCGCCTACCTTCTGGAAGCCACCAGGCGTCCGAACATCGTCGTGCAGGTACTTCCCTGGGCGGCCGGCGCACCGATGCCGACCGAGGGCGGCTTCCAGATCTTGCGATTACATGACGCAGCGGCCGGTGAAGTCGTTTGTGTCGACCTCCGTTCGCGAGTTCAGTTCATCGACAACCCGATCGAAGCCGGTGGCTACCGGGACGCCTGGGAGGATGTACTGGCAAAGGCATGTCCACCACGCGACTCGATCACCATGATCAAGGCGGCAGTCGAGGAGTTGAAGGAATGAACAAGAAGACGTACGCCGAGACCTTCGACCGCACCGCGGTCGTCTGGCGCACCGGTACCCGCACCAACGGTGGCGGCAACTGCGTCGAGGTCACCGATCTGCCGGATGGTGGCTTCGCCGTGCGCGACAGCAAGGACCCGGACGGCCCGATCCTGTTCTTCACCCCAGGCGAGCGCGCCGCGTTCGTCGCTGGTGTGCGGGAAGAGAACCTCCTTTAAAGGTTCGCCCGGAAGCGGCATGCAGACCGCACGGAAGAGAACGGTCCTGACCCACGTTCACGCGGGTCAGGACCGTTCTCTGAATGCCGCGGGGTGGTCAGTGGGCTTCGGGTGAGGCGTGGGAGGTGTGGACCTTCGCGGCGATGGTGAGGCCGCCGGCGACCGTGCAGATGGCGGCGACGATGAAGACGAGTGGGTAGTTCTTGTCGTCTCCGGTGACGCCTACCAAGAGCAGGCCGGTGGCGATCAGTGGGGCGATCGCGTGGGTGAGGCCTGTGGTGTAGTTGGCGATGCCGAGGAAACGGCCGCCGTCGGTGTCGCGTTCTGGGAGTACGTCCAGGATCAGGGCCTGTTCCAGGGCGGCGAAGGTGCCGATGCCGATCGACGCGATCATCGAGCCGGCTACCAGGACCGGGGTTGCCGGGCCGAAGGCCTGCAGCAGCGCGCCGACGGCGAACAGGATGCCGCCGATCATCACGAACAACTGGCGGCGGCGTAGCCGGTCGGAGAGGAAGCCGCCGCCGATGGCGCCGATCATGGAGGCGCCGACGCCGAGGACGGCCAGCATCGCGACGAAACCGGCGGTCTCCTTCACGCTCTGGCCGAGGCGGTCGGCGAAGAAGAAGGCGGTGAACGTGGTCGCCAGCATCATGCCGGTGTTGAACAGGGCCCGGCCCAGCCACAGCCAGGCGAAGTCGGGGTAGTGGCGCGGGTTGAAGACGAAGGTGCGCAGTAGCCCGGTGCCGGCCGGTTTCGCGGCCAGGACCATGTCGCGGCTGTCCTTGTCACCGACGAACAGTACGAACACGACCACCAGCAGGAAACCGACGCCGGCGGGGACCAGCATCAGCAGGTAGCTGCTGCTCACCAGGGTGGAGGCGAGGCCCGCGCCGAGCACGGGGGCGATCATCTGGGTGGATCCGGCGAGCCCGGCGACCTTGCCGCGCTGCTGTTCGGGGAGCCGGTCGGCCTGGGTGTAGAGCAGGGCGCTGACCACGGTGCCCCAGCCGATCGAGGCGAGCGTCCAGCCCACGCCGAGCATCAGGACGCTCGGTGCCCACGCCATGACGAGCATGGCGAACAGGCCGAGGGCCGCGCCGGCGAGCAGGTAGGGGCGGCGGCGGCCGAGGCGGGAGCGGGTGCGGTCGCTGAGCACGCCGAGGATCGGGGACCAGATCAGGCCGGCTATCGAGGCGGTGCCGGTGAGGTAGCCGAGGTATTCGGCATTGCCGGGCGCCAGCTGTTCGACACGCAGGGACAGCGACAGGGCGATCGGGGTGATGAAGGCGAGGTAGGCGCCGAACGACGCCAGCACCATCAGCCAGATGTATTTGGGCCCGACCGGCTGGCGTACGGCCTCCGGGGCGCTCGCGGAAAGGGTCATATCTGATGGCTCCTTGATGCGTTGAAAGTTACTTCCAGTCGACGGTCGTGGTGGCGAAATAGGTCCAGTCGCGGTGGCGCCAGGTGGGGGACTGGGCGGCGAGGCGGTCGCGGTAGTCGGCCCACTTGCTGCCCTCGGGGGACCAGGCGCGTTCGGCGAAGCCGGGCAGTCGCGAGGTGATCAGGAACTGGGCGTCGGCGGCGCCGGAGACGGTCTCGGCCCACAGGGCGGCTTCGACGCCGGCGATCCGGTCGGTGCCGACCCCGTCGAGCAGGGTCGCCGGATCCCAGGCGAACAGTTCCTCGAGGGTGCGCGGCGGATAGTGCCGGTAGCCGACCCGGTCGCGGACGGCGTGCTGGGCCGGGTCGGCGGCGTCACCGGCATGGGGCCCGTCGAAGTAGGCGATGCGGGTGGGGGAGAGCAGCACCCGGGCGCCCTGGGCGAAGCCGCGGCTGAGGTCTTCGCGGGCGGTGCGGAAGAACGCGGTGAGTTTGGCCAGGGTCTCCGGCGGGATCGTGGACTGCGCTGCCGCGTCCTGGTCGCCGACGGCGTCGGCGAAATCGGCCCAGTACTGGAAGATCTCGCCGCTGTGCAGGCCGGGCCGGGTGGTCTCCTGCCAGCCGATCGGCGTCTTCCCGGTGGCGCGGACCTTCTGCAGGGTGGCGGCGACGTGCTGGTGGAACAGGTCGTCGGGCATGCCGAAGGCCTCGTCGCCGCCGATGTGCAGGTACGGGCCGGGCGCGATCTCGGCCAGATACTTGACGATGGTGTTCAGGAACGTGTCGACGCCGGGGCGGTTCGGGTCGAGGTAGGCGGTGGGGAACTCGCCGTCGGGCTCGAACACGCCGAGTTCGGGGTAGGCGCGCAGGACGGCGGCGCTGTGCCCGGGCGTGTCGAGTTCGGGGATGACCGTGACGTGACGGCCCCCCGCGTACGCGATGAGGGTCTTGATCTCCTCGATCGTCCAGGACTCGGCGGTGGTGAGTTCGGGATACTCCGGTAGCGCCAGGCGCCAGCCCTCGTTGTCGCTCAGGTGCAGGTGCAGGACGTTGAACTTGTACAGCGACAGCATGTCGACGATGCCGCGAACCGTTTCGACGCTCTGGAAGCAGCGGGCCACGTCGAGGGAGAAGCCCCGCCAGGCCACCCGGGGTGTGTCGACGATCCGCTGGCCGGGCACGGTGACGACGGGTCCGCCGTTGAGGAGCTGGCGCAGGGTGGTCAGGCCGCGGTGCAGGCCTTCGGCGGCGGTGGCGCGGACGACGGCGCGGTCGCCGGTGATCTCCAGGAGGTAGCGCTCGTCGGCGGGGGAGTGCCCGGACGGGCTCACGCCGATGGGTTCCGGCAGATCCCGGAACTCGTCGAGGTGGTCGGTGAGTTCGGTGATGATGGTGCCGTGGTCGGCGATGGTGAGTCGCGGGCCACCGTCGGCGGCGAGGTCGTCGACGAACTGCCGGATTCCGGGGCCGCTGATCGTGGTCCCGGCGTGCACGGTGAGGGCACCTGTCGTCGTGGTGCGGTGGAAAGGTTCAGGGATCATCGTGGTCCTCCGGACCCGCCTAAAATTGTTCAGAAGTTCAAGATTGGGGGACGCTAACATGTGCCGGACGAAGGGGGAAGGGTTTGCATTCGTGGCAGCTCCGGCGTACAAAATCTGCAATGTAGTTAAAGATTCACGGCGGGAGCGCACATGATCCGAACCTCGTTCAACGCCGGGTGGACCGCCGGCCCGAAACTGCCGCTGTTCGCCGCGATCGGCGGCAGCCGCGACAGCAAGCCGGTGACGTTGCCGCACGACATCGTCCGTGACCTGCCGCGCTCGGCCGGCAGCTCGCAGGGCAACCACACCGGGTACTTCCCGGGCGGGCTGTTCGAGTACGCCAAGACGTTCGACGTGCCGGAGGAGTATCGCGGTAAGACGGTGATCGTCGAGTTCGAGGGCACCTACCGCGACGCGATGGTCTCCCTCAACGGCGACTTCCTCGCGCAGCGGCCCAACGGTTACACCGGTTTCGCCGTCCGCCTCGACCCGTACCTGGTTTACGGCGAGCCGAACACTCTGACCGTCGAGGTCCGTGCTCACCAGGACAGTCGCTGGTACAGCGGCGCCGGCCTCTACCGCAACACCCACCTGATCGTCACCGACCCGGTGCGCCTCGCCCTCGACGGCGTCCGGATCACCACCCCCGACGTGGACACCGAACGCGCCGCCGTGGTCGTGTCGGCGACGGTCGAGAACGACACCACCCGGGTGCGGACCGCCCGGGTCGCCACCTACATCCTCGACGCGGACGGCACCGAGGTCGCCACCGGCACCGCGCCCGTCACCGTCGTTCCGGGCGAGCCCGCGACCGTGCCGATCCGCGTCTACGTGCCCGAACCCTCGCTGTGGAACGTCGACACCCCCACGCTCTACACCGCCGTGACCACGATCGACGACGGCGATGCTGTACGCAGTACGTTCGGTATCCGCACCCTGCGCCTGGACCCCCGGCACGGCCTGCGGATCAACGGCGAGCCGGTGAAACTGCGCGGCACCTGCCTGCACCACGACAACGGCCCGCTCGGCGCCGCCACCGTCACCCGCGCCGACGAACGCCGCGTGGAGATCCTCAAAGCCGCCGGATTCAACGCCATCCGCAGCGGCCACCACCCGATCAGCCGGGCACTCCTGGACGCCTGCGACCGGCTCGGCATGTTCGTCATGGACGAGACGTTCGACGTGTGGACCCAGGGCAAGTCCGCTTTCGACTACTCGCTGAACTTCCCCGAGTGGTGGGAGCGCGATGTCGAGGCGATGGTGGCCAAGGACTTCAACCACCCGAGCGTGATCCTGTACTCGATCGGCAACGAGATCCCGGAGACCGGCCGGCCGCTCGGTTCGACCTGGGGGCGCCGCCTGGCCGGGAAGATCCGGGAGCTGGATCCGACCCGGTACGTCACCAACGGCATGAACGGCTTCGTGTCCGTCCTCGACCGGCTCGGTGCCATGATGGCCCAGGCGGCCACCGGCGACGTCGACGTGAACGCGATGATGGCCTCGGCCGGCGAGCAGATGCGCAGGGCGAACGCTTCTCAGCTGGTCACCGACGCCACCGAGGAATCGGCGTCGGTGCTCGACGTGACCGGATTCAACTACGGCGACTCCCGGTACGACCTGGACCGCGAGCTGTTCCCGAACCGGATCCTGGTCGGCTCCGAGACCTTCCCGGAACACATCGACGTGCTGTGGCGACTGGTCACCGAGCACTCCCACGTGATCGGCGACTTCACCTGGACCGGCTGGGACTACCTCGGCGAGGCCGGGATCGGGCGGATCGCCTACCCGGACGACGAGGACCCCGCCGCTCTCGGCACCGCCAACCCCTACCCGTGGCTGACCGCGAACTGCGGCGACATCGACATCACCGGGTTCCGGCGCCCCATGTCCTACTACCGGGAGACCGTCTTCGGACTGCGGCACACGCCCTACCTGGCCGTGCACCGGCCGCAGCACCACGGCAAAGCCACCCGGCGCGGCCCGTGGGCGTGGAGCGACTCGGTGGCCGGCTGGACCTGGGACGTTCCGGCCGGCTCGCCGGTCACGGTCGACGTGTACTCCGATGCCGATGAGGTGGAGCTGCTGGTCAACGACGTCTCGGCCGGGCGTGTGAAGGTCGGCGTGGAGAAGGCGTTCCTGGCCCGGTTCGAGACCACCTACCAGCCCGGCGAGGTCGTCGCGGTCGCCTACCGCGACGGTGCCGAGCAGGGGCGTTCGGTGCTGCGGACCGCCGGCGAGGAGGTCCATGTCGTCGTATCCGTGGACCGGAACGACATCCGGGCCGACGACACCGACCTGGCCTACGTGACGATCACCCTCCAGGACGACGACGGGACTCTCGCCGTCGACCGGGACGTCCCCGTGACGGTCACCGTGTCCGGTGCCGGGGTGCTGGCCGGGCTCGGTTCCGGGCGGCCGGACACCGAGGAGCCGTTCGGCGGTGACACCTGCACCACCTACGACGGGCGTCTTCTCGCGATCGTGCGCCCGACCGGCCCTGGTGAGATCATCGTGCGGGCCGGCACCGCGAAGGTGCGGGTGAACGCCCGGTGATCCGCCCCTACCGGCCGGGGGATCTCGACGCCGTCTACGACATCTGCGCTCGCACCAGCGGCGCCGACAATCCCACCCGGCTCATCGGCGATCTGTGGGCCGCGCCCTACGCGGTCGCCGAGCCGGAACACGCCTACGTCATCGACGACGGCTCCGGGCAGGCGGTCGGCTACATCGTCGGCACTTCCCACACCCCGGCTTTTGTACGGTGGTGGAAGGCGACGTGGCTACCGGAGGTCGAGAGCCGCCACTCGGCCGGTGCCACCCCCGACGAGTTCTCGCTGATGCTGCTGCGGAACCCCGAGCGCATGCTGGTGCCGGAACTCGACGGCTACCCGGCCCACCTGCACATGGACCTGCTGCCGCAGTGGCAGCGCAAGGGCCTCGGCCGGGAACTGATGACCACATTCCTGAACGGGCTGCGTGCGGCCGGAGTTCCGGGAGTGCATCTGGGCGCTGCCACGGACAACGAGGGCGCCCAGGCGTTCTATCTCCGGCTCGGCTTCGAGCACGTGCCGACCCCGTATCCGGGTGTGCGCTACATGTGCTTGAAACTGTAAATCCTTATCAGATTTAGTCGGCGTCGTCGATCAGCAGCGTGGACAGGAACGCGTCCAGGTGATCGGCGACGTCGACGGTCGTCGGGCTGTACAGCCACTGCAGCTGCAGGCCGTCCATCATCGCGATGAACTGACTGGCGAGGATGTCCGGCCGGGTGCCGACCTTGAGCCGGCCGGCGCCGCGCAGCTCGGCGAAGACCCCGGTCAGGTGCAGGCGCAGCTGGTCATAGCGGGTGCGGTACACCTCGTGCGCCGGATGCGCGGCGACCGCGGCCTCGGCGGAGATGATCGAGTGCAACTGGACGAGGTCGCGCCGCTCCCGGTTGCGGCCCACCTCCCGCACGTGTGCCCGCAACGCGTCCTCACCGCTGCCGGTGCTCTCGATGATCTCGGCCATCCGCTGCTCGTGGCTGGCCAGCATCGCAGTGAGCAACTCGGCCTTGCTGGCAAAATGGTGCAGCAGCCGGGTCTGGCCGATGCCGGCCCGCTGGGCGATCGCGCTCATCGTGGAGCCGTGGAAGCCGTTGTCGGCGAACACGGTCACGCACGCGTCGAGGATCTCCTTGCGGAGCTGGGCGCTCTTCGCGTACGGGCCGCGCGGGCCCCGGCTGTTCTCGCTCGTCACATCGCCGAGCATAGCCCGTACGAAAATTGTTGCTCTTATCTTGTTTGGGGTTGGTCGGTGCCGGTGTAGGTCAGCGACCGGATGCCGATGTGCCCGTTGGTGGCGGTGATGCCGATGATCCGGCCGGTGAAACCGCCGGCGATCTCGGTGGAGAGGTGACGGCCGTCGAGGCGGCCCAGTTCGACCGGCCCGGTCTCGGTGATCAGCTCGGCGATGATCTCGTCGGGCCCGGCGTAGGGGGAGACCGGGACGGCCCGCAGTGTCAGGCGGACGCGGCTCGGTTCGCTGATCGGGGCCTGTCCGAGGGTGGCGGTGAGACCGGCGGAGTGGCCGATCGCGCGGACCTGACCCGTGTCGGCCTCGATGTCGAGGCGGTGGCGTGGGCTGAGCTGGATGCTGAGGCCGCCGGTGCCGTGCCGGACGTCGAGGGTTGCGGTCATCTCGGCGGCGAGGTGCTGCTGGCGGCGGCCGGCGAATCCGGGGCCGTCGAGTCGCCAGCCGTCGTCGTCGCGGTGCAGGATCTCGCCGGGGAAGCGGCCGGGGGAGACCCACGAGGCGGGCAGGGTGTCGCCGGTGAGTTCGTGGTGTTTCACCGTGGCGGGTTCGGCGGGTTCGATCGGGGTGGTGAGCCGGGGCCAGCCGTCCACCCAGGCGATGTCGGAGGCGAAGGTCTCGCGGCCCAGCACGTGCCAAGCCGGGGTGAAACCGCGGGTGCGTACGCCGTGGTAGAGCATCGCCCAGCTGCCGTCCGGGCGCTGGACCAGGTCGCCGTGGCCGGTGTTCTGCACGGGCAGGTCGGTGCTGCGGGCGGTGAGGACCGGGTTGTCCGGGCCGGGCTCGAACGGGCCGGCCGGGGACGGGCCGCGGGCGATGGTGACGGCGTGGCCGCGTTCGGTGCCGCCCTCGGCGATCATCAGATACCAGTGGCCGTCCACGTGGTAGAGGTGCGGGGCCTCGGGGAACTGGCCGCCGGTGCCGCTCCACAGACGCTGCCGTTCGGAGAGCACCTCGCCGGTGGACGGGTTGATGACGTACTGGAAGATGCCTTCCGGCCCGCCCGAGACGGTGAGGTAGCAGGTGCCGTCGTCGTCCCAGGCCAGATCCGGGTCGATGCCCGGGACATCCGGGAAGCGGATCGGGTCGGACCACTCGCCGGCCGGGTCGGTCGCCCAGGTCAGCAGCTGTCCCTGCCCGTCCCACACGTTCGTGGTGATCACCCAGAACCGGCCGTCGTGGAACCGGATCGTCGGGGCGTAGATACCGGCTGACGACGGAGTGCCGTCGATGGTGAGCTGCGACGGGCGGCTCAGGACGTTGCCGGCCTGCTCCCAGGTGAGCAGATCGGGGGAGCGGAACAGCGGGACGCCGGGGGCGTATTCGAAACTCGAACAGACCATCCAGTAGGTGTCACCGGCCCGGCAGACGCTCGGATCCGGATGGAACCCGGCCACCACCGGTCTGCAGGCCAGACGCTCAGCACTCGACGACATCCATGCTCCCGTCAGGTCATCTTAATATTGAATATTAATACAATATTAGGAGTCGGTGGGCAAGAGGCGGCTTGCAACTCGTCGGGCATCTGTCGCTTCTGGACAGTCGGGTGAGGGGGTGCCCCGGGTGGGGGAAAGCTGATGCAATCATGATCAAATGCGAAAGTTGTTCACGATCGGCATCCTGCTCGCCTTTGTAGCGGGATGCGGCACCACGCCGGCGGTTTCGTCGAATACTGGCGAACCGCCGAGCGCGTCGGTTCCCACGGCGGATGCGAGCGCGGACACGGAAACGGATTGGATCGATTCCAACGACCCGGATGCGCCGCCCAACAAGAGCGGATCCGAGATCTCGGCCGGCGCCAAGCCGATGGGGACCGAGCGACTGATCAATACCGAGAAGTTCGATGCCCGGGTGACGGTGGCACTGGCCACCGACGTTAAGGCGGAGTACGGCGACGCCCCGTACGCGGTGGACGTCACAGTGCGGATGACCCGGGGTACGTGGACCTTCGGCGCGGCCCGCGTCCAGTTCATCTACGGCAACGGCTCAGCCCACGACCAGATCGTCGACGAGGACGCCCCGGAAACGGCCGCCGAAATCGACGCCCCCGACAGCGGTACCTGGCGGTTCCTCTACGAACACCCGGCAGCTGCCGGAGTGGGCCAAGGCGCCCGCATCGTCATCAGCGCCAGCAACGGAAAGCCCCTGGCCGCCTGGCTGACGTGACCCTCACCCCGCCCTTGGCGGCCTTCGGCGAGGGCGGGGGTCCAAGCGAAGCGGAATCCGTGCCGGGTCGTCAGGATAGGCCGTGTGGGCGGAAGAGTCTGGTGGCTCGTTCGATCGAGGACCGGATGTCGGCGGGCTGGATCGACGTCGTGACCACGCCGTAGATCATGCGGTGGGCGGTCAGCACGTCCTCCACGTCGAGTCCGGTGTCTGCCAGGCCGGCCGCCTGGGCCCGGGGCAGGGTCCGCTGGACGAGGTTGTGGAGATGCTCGCCGCCGGCGTAGTCCGGTAGGCCGCGGCGGGCGTCGACCGCCATCTCGACGAACGCGGCGGACTCCACGGTGAGTTCGACGATGCGTTTCCAGAGTCTGCCGAAGGCGTCCGGGCCGGGGTCGGCGCTGATGGCTTCGAGTTGGGTGAAGTTCTCCTCGAACACCGCGAGGGCCAGGTCGAGCCGGGTGGGGAAGTGCCGGTACAGCACACCCTGGCCGACGCCGGCGTCCTTGGCGATGGCGTTGAGTGGCACGTGGTAGCCGCGGTCGGTGAAGAGCCGGCGGGCGGAGTCGAGGATCGCCTGCCGGTTCTGTGCGGCTGCGGCCGGTCCCCTGTTGACGCGGCCGCTGGTGGTGGTCATGCTGGCAATCCTAACAACCGGACATTCTTGTCCGGTTGCTGCCGGAGTCAGGAGGCACGCCGCCCATGAGCGTCTTCGACCACACCTACGACATCGTCGTGATCGGCACCGGAGGCGCCGGGTTCGCCACCGCGCTGGGCGCGGCCGACGAAGGACTGTCCGTGCTGCTGATCGACGGCAGCGACAAATGGGGCGGCAGCACCGCGATGTCCGGCGGCGGGATGTGGATGCCGGACAACCCGCTGATGCGCCGGGCCGCAGTGCGCGACTCCCGCGACGAAGCCCTCACCTATCTGGAGGCCACCGTCGGTGACGCCTCGACCCGCGCCCGCAAGGAGGCGTTCGTCGACGGGGTCGCGGACTTCGTCACCACCGCCGAGAAACACGGCATGACCTTCGTCCGCGCCACCGACTACCCCGACTACTACCCGGAACTGCCCGGCGGCAAGATCGGCCGCGCCATCGAGGTCGAACCACAGAACGCCCGCGCCATCGGCGACTGGCGCACGACGCTCAACGCCCCGGCCGTCCTGCCCGTCAAGACCGACGACATCTGGCTGCTGGGCCGGGCCTGGTCCACACCCGGCGGCTTCGTCCGCGGAGCGCGGTTCGTGTTCCGTGCCCTCGGCGGCGTGGTCCGCGGCCGCCAACTGGCCGGCATCGGCGCCGGGCTGGCCGTCTCGTTCCTGCAGGCTGTGGTCCTCAAGAACAAGGTGCCGCTCTGGCTCGGCGCCCCGCTGGAGGAGATCCTCGTCGAGGACGGGCGGGTCACCGGAGTCCGCGTCACCCGCGACGGCCGATCGGTCACGGTGGGCGCCGGCCGGGGCGTCATGCTGGCCGGCGGCGGGTTCGACCACAACACCGCGTGGCGGCAGGAACATCACGGCATCGACGGCTCCCCGTCGGGCAACCCCGCCAACCTCGGCCGCCCGATCCAACTCGGCCAGGCCGCCGGCGGCGCCGTCGCGCTGATGGACGACGCCTGGTGGGGCGCCTCGGTCGCCGGGGCGCCCGGTCATGACCCGGCGTTCATCGTCGGCGAGCGCTCCCTGCCGTACACAATAATGGTTGATGCCCGTGGAGATCGTTTCGCCAACGAGTCGGAGTCCTACGTCGACCTCGGGCACCACATGCTCGACCACGACAAGGACGGAGCGTACTGGCTGGTAGCCGACGCCCGGCACGCCCGCCGCTACCTGCGCACCTTCGCCATGGACCCGAAGAACAACAAGGCCATGCGCGCGGCCGGGATCCTGATCAAGGAACCGACCCTGGACGCGCTCGCGGCCGGAATGAACGTCGACCTGGCCCGGCTGCGGGCCACGGTGGACCGGTTCAACGGCTTCGCCCGCGCCGGTGTCGACGGCGACTTCGGCCGGGGCAACTCCGCCTACGACCGCTACTACGGCGACCCGACCGTGCACCCGAACCCGTGCCTCGGCCCGCTGGAGAAGGGCCCGTTCACCGCGTTCCGGGTGGTCATCGGTGACCTCGGGACCAAGGGTGGGCTGGTCACCGACCCGGACGGCCGGGTGCTGCGCGAGGACGGCAGTGTGATCGACGGCCTCTACTCGGCCGGCAACAACTCCGCCTCGGTGATGGGCCGCACGTATCCCGGGCCGGGTTCGACCATCGGTCCCGCGGTGGTGTTCGGCATGCGCGCGGCCCGGCACATGGCCCGCAACCGGCCCTGATCGCCGGCCGGCCGCAACCCGTTCCAGGTGTGCCGGGCGCACTTGACGTCTCCCTCAGCTTCAGCGGGGGAGACGTCAAGTGTTGCTCGGGAAAGAGGGCTGCAGACAGGCGGAGGCGTTCAGCGGGAGGCGACGACCTTGCCACGGGTCAATGGGCCGCCATAGGGCCAGTTGCCGGCGGTGCGGCACAGGGGCCGGCAACGCACTCAGCCCACGTAACCTGCGCACCCGTCGCGCCCGAGGTCCGCTAACTGATCGCTCCGGCGCGGGTGGCGAGGCTGCGCAGACCGCTCGGTGTCACGGTCGGCGCGTACAGTATGCGGGTGATCAACTCTTGCGTCGACGGCCGGCGAAGCTCCTGCGGAGCGCGGCTCTCCGCCGCCTGCAGCGCTTGGGTGGCGCGGTCGTGGCGGCCGTGGTGCTCCCACGCCCGAGCGGTGTCGATGCAATAGCGTGCGTACCGTTCTGCGCTGGCCAGCAGCGAGACATCGACGGTGCGGGCGTGGTCGAGAGCTGCGGCGCTGTCACCGAGAGCGGTGTAAGCACCGATCCTGTAGACGGCGACGTTGGTCGGGCTGAACATGATCTCTCCGGCGATTACGGGCCCGGTTGTTCGCGAGGCCGTAGCCGCCGCTTCGTCCAGCAGCGCCTCGGCTTGTGGCCGCCGACCGGCCTGGGCGTTGGCGTAAGCCGCAGTGCACAGCAGAGATCCGTACGTGGCCAACGCGATGTCCGACGGCGCCGAGCCCGGCTGCACCTGCTGCGCGGTAGCGGTCAGCAGCATGATCGCGTCGTCATGGTGTCCAGCGCGGCGCATCGCGACGGCCGCCGACCGGCTGGCATGGGCAATCGGCCCCGCCAGACCGGTACTGCGGGCGGCGGTCAGAGCTCTATCGGCCAGGACCCAACCAAGCGCGTCGTCGTTACGTTTGACGCACAACTCCGAGGCCAGACGGTAAGCGGCGGCCAGCACCACGGTGGCCGCTTGCTCGTCACGGTCGGCGTGGTGTCGCCGTGCCGCTGCTGCGCCGGCGATCAGCGTGACCAGCCGTGCGGTCAGCTCGTCGTAATTGCTGGCGCTGAACGTGCGCCGGGCCGCGCTGAGTCGCTCGCCGAGTTGCGCCGGATCGAGGGCGGCCACACTTGTCGATTCGGCGTTGAGGAGATCCGCAAGTGCCGGTGGCGTGCTGTGAACGGTTTCAGACCACGGCAGGGCGACGGCTGCCGCGCTCGCGGTCAGACCGGACAGGACCTCACGTCGTCGCACCGGATCACCCCTCTCGCCTGTGGTCGAGACGACCCTAACCCCGGCGTGGCCGGTTTGGGTTCTCTCCACACGGGTGACCGCTATCGGCGACAGTCCTGGGGGTGAGGCAAGCCCGAGCAGATCCGGAGGGATACCGAGCACGCCGGCGATGTTGCGGCGCACATCGATGTCCTGGCACGGCGGCTGGCCTCGCTCGATCCGCGAGATCGTCGAAACCGAATACCCGCACAAGGCGCCGAGCTGGGTTTGATTCAGATCCGCTCGGCGGCGCGCCAGGCGGATGACCGTGCCCGCGTCGTCGCCGGCCGCAGCGGCCAGCACTGGTGACGACGTCCAGAACCCGTGGTGGATCTCCATGCCGGCCTCCACCAGTCGGCAGCCGCAGTTACGGACAGTGTGTGGCGGCCGGGCAGGTGTTGTCGACGCCTGAGAATCGATTCTCTCTGATGGATAAAGGTCTTCCCCGCTCGCTCGTACCGCGCGTTGATGGAACTCATCGGATCGCATCGTTGCCGACCGTGATCACCGAGCGGCACACCGGGGAAGGACGACACGACGGTGGAACTCACTCAATACCAGCAGCAGATCACCGGCGCCGATCAGCGTTCAGGCAGCGGCACGGCTGTCCCTATCAGTGTGTGCCGTCTCAACGCAGCGGCCGGGGCCGTGGCATCGACTGTCGCGGGCGGACAGAACGGACCGCTCGACCAGCACCACCGTCTGCTGCGCGACCGGCTCGGTGACCTGCTCGAGTCGACGGCTGGCTCTGCTCGCGACAAGTGACACCAGCGGTCGGTGAGTTTTGACTCCACTATTCAGAGCTGAGGGTTGATCGATCTCCACGAGTTTCGACCGCACTATGGTCGGCTTCCTGAGGTTGGTCGGGGTCGGTTGCGCCTCGTGGACGCGAGCGTGTCGATCAGCCAGCCGGGCCGGTGACGCGGATCAAGGTCTGTTGCGCTGCGGCCACGCGCGTGCGCTGCTGATCGCGGATGCCGAAGACGTCAACGCGGCAGATGGTCAGCGTCCGGCCGGACTTGAGGACGGTGCCGATCGCTTCGAGCTGGTCGCCGGACGCCGGGGCGAGCAGGTTGATTTTGAACTCGACAGTGAGCACTTCGCTGTCGTCGGGGAACAAGGTCAGGGCGGCGTAGCCGCCGGCGTTGTCGGCGATGGCGCTGGTGGCTCCGGCGTGGATGTAGCCGTGCTGCTGGGTGACTTCCGGCCGGTTCGCCAGCTCGATGTGCACTTGCCCGAGGCCGATGTGGGTCAGCCGGGCGCCGAGCAGACGCATCAGG
>NZ_BOMG01000123.1 GCF_016862075.1 Actinoplanes couchii
CCGCGAGTCTCACCGATCCCGCCGCCCTGCTCGACCCGGTTTCCCACCACCGCGATCCACCGTGCCGACCGTCACCGGTCACCCGGGCGCGGGGATCACATCGGTGGCTCCAGGAACAGGGCGGACAGCTTGGGCAGACGACGCCGCATCTCGTCCTCGTCGTCGAAATCCCACAGCTCGGCCACCTCGGGCCGGGTGCGTGGTCGCTCCCCGGACGGCAGCGCCGAACCGGTCGCCTGCTCGTAGGCCCGGGCCGCGATGCCGAGCACCTCCTCGGCCTCGAAGACCGCGCCGGTGTCGGCCGCCTCCTTGATCACGGCCACGTTGGCGAGCACGTCGGGCCGCTGCACCGCGGCGGCCACCGCCTTGCGCCCGTGCGCGATCAGCCAGCCCCGGAACGCGTCGAACCCGGACTCGTCGGCACCACTGTTGATCAGGTAGGCAGCGGCCCAGAGATCCTCGGTGCCGGAGGCGACCATCACCTTCTCCAGGTGGCGGCCCCAGGCGACGATCTCCTCGGGGTCGCCGCCGGCCAGCTCGGCGACGGCGCGCTCGGCCACCTCGGCGGGCGTGGCCGGCCGGTCAGCGGTCGCGCGGTCGATGACCGCCCAGAAATCGTCGGTTCGCATGCTGCGATCCTGCCAGTGGGGTACGACATTTCCACGGACGGCAGGATGGGGACATGCGGCCGATCACTCTGCCCGACGTTTCGTACGACGCGACCGCCGTACGACCGCAATGGTCTGACCTGCCGGAAACCGTGCGTGAATCGATCACCGCGCGCCTCGGCTCTCCGGTGTCCGTCGCGCGCAGCGCAGGCGGCGGTTTCACCCGGGCTTTCGCCGCGCTGCTGGAGACCGAGGCCGGGACCAGGGCATTCGTGAAGGCGGCACCGCTGAGTGACCCGACCTCGCAGTGGTACGCCCGGGAGGCAGCCCTCACCGAAGCTCTCCCCCGCGAGGTGACAGCCGCCCGCCCGCTCTGGACGCTGACCGATTCCGATTACTTCGTGCTCGCACTGGAGGCGGTCGACGGCCGGATCCCGGCGCTCCCCTGGACCCAGGCCGACCTGGACACCACGCTGCGCACCTGGTCGTCGGCGGCGACGGCGCTCGCCTACCCGGCGCCGCGCCTGCTGGAGATCGGCATGCCCACGCTGCCGGACATTCTGCATGACGAGATGAGCTGGTGGTCACTGATCGCCCGCAAACGCGAGCCGATGCCCGGCCCGGCGACCAGCACGATCGCCCCGCAGTACCTGTCCGAGCTGGCGAAACTCGAACGCGCCCTGCCCGGGATCGCCGCCGGCGACGGCATGTGCCACGGCGATCTACGGGTCGACAACGTGCTGATCGACACCACCGGGCGGGCCTGGATCTGCGACTGGACCTGGCCCTGCCTGGGCGCACCCTGGTTCGACACGGTGACGTTGCTGGTCAGCGCGTACGCCAGCGGCCTGGACACCGACGCGGTGCTGCGAGCCTGGGGCGCGCCGGACGAGGGGGTCGACGGCGCGCTCGCCGCCCTGTCCGGGTACTGGCTGGTCCGGGCCGGTGGCGGACCGAGCAGCGCGTCCCCGCACAGTCATCAGCACCAGCGGTTCAGCGGCGAACAGGCACTGGCCTGGCTGGCCGAGCGCCGGGGCTGGAACGCGGCGAAGCGGCACTGGTTCCGCCGCTGATCCCGGCCGTTTTGGCGGCTCGGAGGGGTGCTGGTAGTCTGATTCCTCGCGTGTGGTTGCACGCTGTTGTTTCCTGTCCTGGCCTTGCTGGGTGAGACGGCCGCGCGAGACCACTCGTTTGGACCATTTTTCCGAACTAGTCAGGACAAGGCTGTCGCGTGGCGAACATCAAGTCCCAGATCAAGCGCAACCGGCAGAACGAGAAGGCCCGTCTGCGCAACAAGTCGGTCAAGTCTTCGCTGAAGACCGTGATCCGCAAGCTGCACGAGGCGGGCGACTCGGGCAACATCGAGTCGGCCACCGCGCTGCTGCGTGACGCCTCGCGTCAGCTGGACAAGGCTGTCAGCAAGGGCGTCATCCACAAGAACCAGGCGGCCAACCGCAAGTCGGCCATCGCCAAGAAGATCGCCACGCTGTCCGCCTGATCCTCTTCGGATCAGATCGGCCGCCGCATCGATGCGGTCGGTGATCTAAGCCCGCCACCTCAGACGGGCAGCAACAACGAACCCGGGCACCGCCGGACCGCCAACGGTCCACAGCGGTGCCCGGTTCCTTTTTTCGGCCGTACGCCCACCCAGGGCACGCCCCCACCCCCACCACCGTTCCCCGGCTGCCGGCCATCGGCTCCTGGCCATCGACTGTCGACCACCGGCTGTCGGCCATCGGCTGTCGGTCATCGGCTGTCGGTCATCGGCTGTCGGTCATCGGCTGTCGGCCATCGACTCCTAGCCATCGGCTGTCGGTCATCGGCGTTTTGGCCATCGCGCCCAAACGCTCGCGGTCGCCCCCAGCTCTCACCGCGCCCCCAAATGTTTCCGGCTCTCACCGCGCCCCAAAGAGCTCCCGGCTCTCGCCCCACCTGCTGAAATCGCGCGGCCGGACCAGTCCGCAGACCGGAGCCCGCTCCCGACGGCTAGCCCACGCCGCATACTCCATTCCCGGATCCCGCCATCGGTCCCGCCCGCAGACCTCAGCTCCGAGCCCGGTCACCTGATCACTTGGCCGCTTGGTCACCTAATCACTTGGCCGCTTGGTCGCCTGGTCGCGGTCACCTGGTCACCGCAACCCGCAGCCTGATTCGCCATCACGGCCGTCCGGTCACCCACAGCCTTGCCCTGGGCCTCCGAGACACTGCAGCACCACCGCGACTGCCATCCACCGGCCGCGCCACGGCAGCCCACCGCAACTGCCGACGGGCCCAGGTCCGGCCGACGGGCCCAGGTCCGGCCGACGGGCCCAGGTCCGGCCGACGGGCCCAGGTCCGGCCGACGGGCCCAGG
>NZ_BOMG01000124.1 GCF_016862075.1 Actinoplanes couchii
GACGGGCCCAGGTCCGGCCGACGGGCCCAGGTCCGGCCGACGGGCCCAGGTCCGGCCGACGGGCCCAGGTCCGGCCGACGGGCCCAGGTCCGAAAGTAAAAGTCAGCGAGCAGCAGCGACACCGGTTAGCCGACCGACGTGACCATCCGGGGCTGCGGCACGGGAAAACCAACTCCGGGCAGCGGGCAGCCGGTGGTGGGCAGCCACCTCCGAGAGGCGGGCGGAGGACAGCCAACGGCGGGCAACCACCTCAGGGCAACGGACAGCGGGCAACCAGCAGCGGGCGACGGGCACAGCGAGGGGCAACCAGCGGCGGGCAGCGGGCAACCAGCGGCGGGCGACGGACATCCAGCGACAGCCGGCGGGCAACGGGCGGCGCTACTGGATCACTCGTAGCGGCGTGCCGCGGCCTGGCGGGCCATCTGCTGGCGCACGTCCAGCTGTTCTGTCCAGGGGCGACGCGTCGTTGCGTTGCTGACCGATGGCCGGAAATCCTCGTTGACGCCGACCATCGGGGCGCCGACCTGGCCCTGGTTCTCATAAGGGTGCCGGCTTGCGGTCGTGTGAGGATTTCCGCTCGTCACCGGATAGGACTGGCCACCCGCAGCCGAGTAGTTGTTCCCACCCGCGGCATAAGACTGACCAGCGGCGGAGCCATATGGATGATCGCTTACCGGCAAAGGATGATCGCTCGCGGGCAGCGCTTGGCCGCTCGCTGGTTCCAGACGACCGTGAGCCGATGACGAGTGGCCCTGAGCTGGCAGCGGGTAGTCGTGCCCAAGGGGCGGGTGGTCGGTCCCGGAAAGCGGGTGATCGGTCCCAGAGAGCGAGTAATCGTTCCCGGAGTGCGGGTGGTCATGATCAGGAAGCGGGTGGTCGTGACCGGGGAGCGGGTGGAGCGGGTGGTCGTGACCGGGGAGCGGGTGGTCGTGACCAGGGAGCGGGTGGTCGTGACCAGGGAGCGGATGGTTGCCTCTGGGCGTGCCGGTGGCGGAAGAGCCCGGATAACCGACCGTGGGCATCTCGGTCAGGCCGTCATGCTGGTGCCCGTCGACCAGGAACTGGGGTGAGACCGCCGGGCCATACCCGACCGCCGATGGGTCGCGGGAGACGATCGGGGCGAAACCGCCGTGTCGCCCGAACTCCGTGGGCCTGCGGTAGCCGAAATCGCCAGGCACAGCCGGAGCGTCGTGCCGGCCAGACTCGGCAGCCGAGACGTATGGCTCGAATCGCCCCGTATCGTCCGCGGGAAAGGCCGAGAAACCGGCGTCATCCGCGGAGAAGGCCGAGCCGGACCTCAATGACTCATCCGGCGCCCGGAAACCCGGCGCAGTGAAGGCACCCGGCTCGCTGAAGGAACCCGGTGCGGTGAAGGAACCCGACTCGCTGGAAGTACCCGGTGCGGTGAAGGAGCCGGAGGAACCCGGCGTACTGAAGGAATAGCTATTTCCCCGGCGCTCGGACGGCGAGGCGGAGAGCGGCGCGACATGAGAAGCTCCGCGACCCGGCTGATCCTCGTCTCCGAACCAGAGGTTCGTATCGCCGGACGAGCCGGATGACCAGCCCATCGGCGAACCGCTGGCCGGGTGCGCCGCCATCGCCCCGCTGACCGGATGCATCGTCATCGCCCCGCTGACCGGATGCGCCGCCATCGCGCCACTGACCGGATGCACCATCGGTGAGCCGCCGACTGGGCGAACCATCGGCGAGTCACCGGCCGTGACCGGCGCAGCGGTGGAAACGGTCGAAGCGGTGGAAGCGGTCAAAGCGGTGGAAGCGGAAGCGTCGAAGGGAACCGCCGGGTGCGCGGCGGACGAAGACGCGGCCATCGAGGCGGGGCGCAGCATCGACGCCCCGGGTGAGGCCGATTCGCGGGCGACCGGGTGTGCGGTGGAAGCCCCGGCGACCACGTCGTTGAACTTGACCATCAGGGCGACCGTGAACGGCAGGACCAGCACGCCCCACCAGCTGACCAGCTCGGCCAGGGCCAGCAGGACCCCGAGGACCACCGCGCCCTCGAGGAAGACGAAACAGAGCAGGCCGCTGGGCGCCAGGTGCCGCAGGCACAGGACCCGCGCGTAGAGCGGCTGGCCGGCCGGGCGGGGACGGGTCATCGGGTGCCTCCGTCGCGGCGGGCTGTGGCGATGGCGAAGATCGTCTGCTCCAGGGCGTAGCCGCGGTCCTCGGCGCCGCCCTTGACCGCGGCGTTGCAGTCGGCGGCGGCCCGCATGGCGTCGACCAGACCCTCGGGGGTCCAGCCCCGGCTGCGGGCCTGCGCCTTCTCGATCTTCCAGGCCGGCATGCCCAGGGTGCTGGCCAGCTGGTAGGGGTTGCCGCGGCCGGCGGAGGCGACTCTCGCGACGGTCCGGACGCCGTCGGCCAGGGCATCGGCGATCGGCACCGGGTCGACGCCGACGTGCAGGGCCCAGCGCAGCGCTTCCAGGGCACCGGGCAGGTCACCGACCATCGCGGCGTCGGCCACCGCGAAGCCGGTCACCTCGGCACGCCCTTTGTAGTAGCGCGCCACCACGGCCTCAGTGATCTTGCCGTCGGTGTCGGCGAGGAGCTGGGAACAGGCCGCGGCGATCTCCCGCAGGTCGTTGCCGACCGCCTGGAGCAGCGCGGACGCGGCGGACTCGTCACACCGGGCACCGTGCCGGCGGAACTCGTTGCGGACGAAGGCGGTGCGCTCGGCGTCCTTCTTCAGCTTCATCACCGGCACGACAGTGGCGCCGGCCGCCCGGAGCCCGTCGGCGAACGCCTTGCCCTTGGCCCCGCCGGCGTGCGTGACGATCAGGGTGACGTCGGGGTCGGGATTCTTCGCATAGGCCAGCAGGGTGGCGCTGAGATCCTTGCGCACGTCCTGCCCGTTACGGATGGTGAGGACACGCCGACCACCGAACAGTGACGGGCTCAGCATCTCGGCGACCTCGCCGGGGACCAGTGAACCAGCCTCGTACTCCCGGACGTCGGCACCGGGCTCGGCGGCCCGCGCCGCTTCGACCGTCTCGGCGACGGCACGAGCGGCGAGCAACTCCTCGTCTCCTTGGACGAGCAGCAGCGAGGGGGGCAGCGCGGCATTCACGTGCAACATCGTCGCACGGGGCACCGACAGTTCCACGAGCCTCACTCGTTAGCGCAGGCCGCTGATCACCGAACGCGAAACCAGACATATCGCCGGCCGGGCATGTCTTCACGCCCGTACAGTCGCCTGCTCAGGCCTAACACACCCGGTAGACATTTTGGCTGTTTGCCTCTCTATAGAGACCTATCAGGCATAAAGTCTGCCCACCGGAGTCCCCCTTCCGGGCGTGTCGCCTCCGTCACTGCGGCAGGTGTGCAGCGACGAAGCGATTACGGGGGGTCACCGCGACCGGCCACGGCCAGGCCGTCGTCGACCACGATCGCCGCGACGTCCCCCGCCTCGTCGGTGCGCAGCACCCGGGCGCCGCCCCGGGCGATCCGCGCGAGCAGCACCGGGTTCGGATGCCCGTAGTCGTTGTCCCGTCCGACCGACACCAGCGCCACCGCCGGATCCACCGCGTCGAACAGTTCCGGCGCCTGCAGCGCGCTGCCGTGGTGGGCCACCTTCAGCACGTCCGAACGCAGCCCCGCCCCGAAGGCGGTCACCAACTCCTCCTGCTCCTCGGTCTCGGCATCCCCGAGGAGCAGGACCGAACGACCACCGAGCGTCGCCCGTACGATCAGGGAATTGTTGTTGGGGTCGGAATTGGTGCCGCGCATCGGCGTGATCGGGCCGAGAACCTCCAGCCGCAGGTCACCGACCGTCCAGACCCATCCCGGGCCGACCGTCCGCAGCGCGATCCCGGCGCCGCCCGCGGCCGTCTCGACAGCGGCGCGGCCACCGGCGGGTTCCGGCCAGTCCGGGCCGATCACCGCGCCCACCGCACGGTCCCGGAAGACCCCGGCCACCCCGCCGATGTGGTCGGCGTGGAAATGGCTGACGACCAGGATCGCCACGTGCCGGATGCCGAGGCGGCGCAGGCAGTGGTCGATCGCGTTCGGTTCCGGACCGGCGTCGACGACCACCGCCCGCCCGGAGCCGGCCGGCAGCACCACGGCGTCACCCTGACCGACCGCGCACGCGACCACCAGCCAGCCCGGCGGCGGCCAGCCGGAGGCCAGCAGCCGCACCGGCAGGGCGCCGAGGATCGCGCCGAGGGCCACCACGGTCGCCAGCCGCCGGACGATCGCCCGCCGCGCCGCGCACAGGAACGCCACCGTCAGCAGCGCGAGCAGCACCCCGCCGAACGCGCCGCCCGGCCACGGCAGCGCCCCGGCCGGCACCCGGGCGCCGAGATGAGCGATCAGAACCAGCCACTCGGTGGGCCAGTGGCCGATCCAGGCGGCGAACTCGGCGGCCGCCGGCCAGACCGGGGACAGCACCGCGGCGGTCACCCCGAACAGCGTGGCCGGTGCGATCGCCGGTACCGCGACCAGGTTGGCCGGCATCGCGACCAGACTGACGGTGCCGGAGATCGCCGCGACCACCGGGCCACAGGCGATCTGGGCCGCGGCCGGTACCGCCAGCGCCTCCGCCACCCCGGCCGGACAGCCCCGGCGCCGCAAACCGTCCCGCCAGACCGGGGCGATCAGCAGCAGACCGGCCGTGGCCAGCACCGACAGCGCGAACCCCGGATCGGACGCCAGCTCCGGATCGGCGATCAGCAACACCGCGGCCCCGGCCGCCAGCGCCGGAACCGCCGCCCGTGGCCGCCCGGTGGCCAGCCCCAGCAGCCCGATCGCACCCATCGCGGCGGCCCGGATCACACTCGGCGACGGGCGGGCCAGGATCACGAACCCGGCCAGCGCAACCGCGCACAGGACCGCGCAGAGCACCGGCCCGGCCCCGGCACGCCGGACCACGAAGAGGACGACCCCTACGACGATCGCGACGTTGGTTCCGGACACAGCAGTCAAATGCGTCATTCCGGTCGTACGGAAATCCTCTTCCAGCCCTGGGTCGAGCCGACTGGTGTCACCGACCACCAGGCCCGGCAGCAGTCCCCCGGAGTCGTCCGGCAGCGGCTCGCAGGCTCGTTGGAGCCCGGCCCGCAGCACTCCCGCCGCCCGCTGCGCCCACGACGGGCGGCCGATCGGCTCGGGCGCCTTCCGCACCGAGAGGACGGCGGCCCGCAGGTCACCGGGCCGCGGTGGCATCAGCCGCCCCGTGGCGACGACCCGCTGCCCCGGAAGCAGCCCACGCCACCCCGGATCCGACCCCAGCACCAGCCCACGCGCATCCAGCCGGACAGCCGCCGAGCCCTCCGCGTCAACACTCACCAGATCAACGGCGACAAGATAGGTGGGCGGCCCCGACGTCGACGCCAGGGCCCGCGGATCATCACGCACCACCATTTCCGCCTGTACGGTCGCCCCACTCCCGACCAGCCCGGCCAGCACCGGAGCCTCCCGAACCGAAACCCGCCCCGCCGTGGCCACAGCCCCGCACCCGGCCCCGAGCGCCACCGCCACCCCGATCCACCGAGCCCCCTTACGCCACCACCCACCCGCCTCCCGCTCGCCCCGCCCACGCCCAGCGCCTCCGACGGCGCCGGCCCGGCCCCGGCCGCCACTCCCGACCGCGGGAGCACCCGGCGAAACCGCGGACGCGTCCGGCGAGGATGCCAGTGGGCCGGAGGAGTGTGGTGCGTTTTGACCACTGAGCAGCGGAAACAGGATCAGCAACGGCGCGGCGGTCAAACCGGTGACTCCGATGGCCAGGCCCCAACCGGCAGACAGGTGAAGCGCGGCCAACGCCGCCATCCAGAGCCCCACCGTGAATCCGGCAAGCCGGAGATCCGGAATCCGGGCCTGCGAATCCGGAGCCGGCGACCGCGAAGCCGAGGATCGCGGGCTCGGGCCCGGGTCGGAAGAGCGCGGGCCCGGAGGCTGTCGGTGCTCAGGGGATTCGTGGGGCATCAGACCGTCACCAGGTCTTTGAGTTGTTCGTAGCGGGCGTATCCGATTCCGTCCACCTTTCGTAGGTCGCTCACTGCCTTGAAACCGCCCTGGGCGTCGCGGGCGTCGAGGATTCGCTGGGCCAGCACCGGGCCCACGCCGGGCAGGGTGTCCAGGTCGGCCAGGGTTGCGGTGTTGAGGTTGACCAGCGAGCCGGCCGCTCCCGTCGCGCCGTTGCCCGGAGCCGGGGCGGGCGGGGCGGTCGTCGTGCCGGGTGGCAGGGTGACTCCGACCATGATCAGTTCGCCGTCGGTGACCCGGCGGGCAAGGTTGAGCACGGCCACGTCGACCCCGGGTAGGGCACCACCGGCGGCCTCCAGCGCGTCGGCGACCCGGGCGCCGGGACTGAGGCGCACCAGACCCGGCTTGCGCACCTTCCCACCGACCGCGACCACCACCTCGGCGGCCGACGCACCAGGCCCACCGTTCCCGCCGACAGCACCGTTGACACCGGCCGCACCGGACACACCGTTCGCACCGGCCGCACCGTTGGCACCACCGTTCACGCCGGCAGCGCCGTTCAAGCCGGCGGCGCCGTTCGGGTCGGCAGCGCCGTTCGCTCCGCCGGCGCCCGTGCCGACCGCGACGGATCCGCCCGGATCATTCGTCACCTCGTCGAGGCGGGGCCGCGAGCGCCACGCCAGGAAGGCCGCGACCAGCACGACGACCACGGCCACCGCGGTCAGCGCCCGCACACCGGGCCTCCCGGGATCGAAGGCGTCCAGCCACTGCCGCCGAGTGCTCTCGAACGCTCCCGCCGAGCTGAGCCCCGGCCCACCGGACTCGACCGGGTCAGCCGCTTCCCACCGCCCGGAGAAACCGGGAAGCCCCCCGGAACCCACCACCGAAGAGGAAGACGACGACGAGGAAGAAGAAGACGGCTGCGAGGAGGAGTAGAGCGAAGAAGGATGAGGAGAAGCCGCCCCGGAGGAGACAACCGGAAAGCCCCCGGTCCCGGGCAAAGGACGGCCGGGAAGGGGAGAGCCACCGACGGGCCCCGGAGGAACGACACCGTCCGAGGGATGGATGGATTCGTCCAACGGTCCAGGGGAAACAGCCCGAATCGCGCCGGGTGCGTCCCATGGATAGGACGGCACGGACACCGGGATCACCCCGAACGGCTCAGTGGAAGAGGCGCCGGAGACCCCGGAAGCCCCGAAACCCGCAGACCCCTCGGATGACGCTCCCGATGGAGGGAACCCACCCCGCGACCCCTCCCCGAAAGGGCTGAGATCCTCCTCCTCCGACCCCCAGGCCGGCACGATGTCCGCCCACTCCAGCGGCCCGGACTCCGGCACCCCCACCCGTCGGCGCGCACCGGAGTCGAGCACCGCCCGCAGCCGCGCTCCCACGACGTCCCCGCTATCCTTCGCCTCTCGCACGGCCCGACCGTAGGAACTTCCCGGCGAACCCGCCCGAGCCCCTGTGGACAACCCGGCACTGTGGATAACCGAGAACCGAGGAACGCCCAGTGATCTCCCCCGAAGCAACAGCCGAAGCCGTACGAAAGCTCCGGAAAGCGGGTTGTGTCTTCGCCGAGGACGAGGCGCAGGCCTTGCAGGAGGCGGCCGTCGACGACCTGGCCCTGGCCGCCCTGGTGGACCGCAGAGCGACCGGCGAGCCCGTGGAACAGGTGGTCGGCTGGGCGAATTTCTGCGGGGTACGCGTACACCTCGCCCCCGGTGTCTTCGTCCCCAGAGTCCGCAGCGAACTACTCGTGGAAACAGCGGCCGCCCAGCCGGCCACCACAGTGGTGGACCTGTGCTGCGGCTCCGGCGCCCTGGGCCTGGCCCTTCGCCACCGCCGCCCGGAGATCACCCTGCACGCGGCCGACCTGGACCCCCGGGCGGTGGCCTGCGCCCGGCGGAACCTGGGCGGCAACGTCCACCGGGGCGACCTGTTCGAGGCACTGCCACCGGAGTTGCGGGGCCGGATCGACCTGCTGCTGGCGAACGTCCCCTACGTGGCGACCGCCCACATCCCGTTCCTGCCCGCCGAGGCCCGGGTGCACGAACCCCACACGGCGCTGGACGGCGGCGACGACGGCCTGCAGATCTTCCGCCGGGTGGCGAAGGAGGCAAAACACTGGCTGTCCCCCCGGGGCCTGCTGATTTCCGAGATTACCGAGGCGCAGACCACACCGGCGATCGAGATCACCACACGGCACGGATTGACGCCCACCGTGGTGACCGACGATGATCTCGACGCCCGCGCGATCCTGGCGCGTTTTCTGTAAAGAAAGAGGTCAATGGCGGTGGGCCTGCTGCGGAGGATCGCCCGCGCCCGGCTGGCCGGCCGGATGCTGCGCCGCCTGCGCCGGGCCGGCGTGACGGACGCCCGCTACCTGTCCCGGCCGTTCGAGGTGCGGTTCACCGCGCCGGGCGACAGCGAGCCGACGATCCTGCCGCTGGCCCCGTTCCTGGCCGGGCAGCGGTCGCTGGACGATCTGATCGGCGAGCTGCTGCGGGTGCCGCCGGTGTGGGGGGACGCGGCGCCGATGCTGCGGCCGGTGTTGCGCGGGGCGGCGCCGGGCGCGCCGCTGAGCCGCCCGGCGTTGCCGTTCCTGTCCGAGTTCGTGGTGGTCGATCAGCCCGACACGATGACGTACGTCACCCCGGCCCAGTCCGCGACCTGGCGCTCCACCCCGGACCGGATCTTCGCCACCGCACGCGCCAACCTGTCCGGCGCGGTGCTGCACGGTTCGGCGACGACGGTCCGCTTCGTCGACGACGGCAACGCCTACTGGACCTCGCACCTGCTGCTGCCGGGCTGGTTGCAGCGCCTGTCGGAGCAGGTCGGCGGGGTTCCGGTGGCGTTCGCGCCGGAGCGGGGCACGCTGCTGGTGACGGCGGACGGCGGCCCGCACCTGGCGGCGCTGTTCGCCGAGGCGGAGGCGCTGTTCCTGCGGTCGCCGCACGCGTTGAGCCCGATGGCGTACGTCAGTGACGAGAACGGCTGCACGGTCCCCTACCGCAACGAGAAGCTGCAGCGCACGGTCCGGCGGGCGGAGAGCCTGCTCGCCATGCGTGAGTACGCCGCCCAGGGTCTCCTGTTGACGCTGGTGGACGGCTGGCGGACCCGGGCGGCGTGGCCGAGGGACGAGCCGGTCGTGCTGCCGGAGGCCGACGAGGTGCTGGTCGGCGAGACCGTCGTCCCGTGGGCGGAGCTGGTGCCGCACCTGACCCGCACCGACGAGCAGCCGCCGCGGTGGACCGCGAGCGGGTGGCCCGTATCGGGAGATCAGGTCCTGGAATGAACGACGACCCCGGCCAACCCGGGGCCGGTGTGCGCGGCGACCACCGCACCCACCTCGGTGAGGTAGCAGTCCCGCAGCCGGTCGCCGAGCCGTTCGCCGAGGGCGCCGGCCAGCGCTGACGCCCGGTCCGGGGTGCCCAGGTGATGGACGGCGACGTCGGCCTCGCCGTCGCCGGCCGCTTCGACGGCCAGGTCGACGAGGCGGCCGAGGGCCCGGCCGGCGGTGCGGACCCGGTCCCGGACGGTGATCGCGCCGTTCTCCACGTGCAGGATCGGTTTGACCGACAGGGCCGTGCCGAGCAGCGCGGACGCGGCCCCGATCCGGCCGCCGCGGCGCAGGAACTCCAGCGTGTCGACGTAGAAGAGGGTGGTCACCCGCCCGGCCACCGCGGACGCGGCCCGGCTGACGGCCGCCAGGTCGTGCCCGTCGCGGGCGGCCGCGGCGGCAGCCAGCGCGGGGAAGCCGAGGCCCATCGCGGCGGTGCCGCTGTCCACCACCCGCACCCGGGGGCCGACCTCGCCGGCGGCGATCCGGGCGGCCTCGTAGGTGCCGGAGAGCTTGGCCGACAGGTGCACCGAGACGACACCGTCGGCGCCGGCGTCGAGCAGGCGGCGGTACTCGGCGGCGAACTGGGCGGGCGCCGGCCGGGAGGTGCTGACGGCGGCCCGGCGCGCGGTGAGCGCGCGGGCCACCTCGGCCGGCGAGACCTCGATGCCCTCCAGACCGTCCCAGCCGTTGATCACGACGGTGAGCGGCACGATGGTCAGGTCATACGTGCCGTTCAACTCGGCCGGCAGGTACGCGGTGGAGTCGGTCACAACCGCGATGGTCATGCAGGCAAGGTACCCCGTCAGTTCACGGTTACCGAGGACACCTCGAACGGCTGCCCCTGCATGCAGGTGGTCATCACGCCGGACTGGGACTTGCCGACGACCGTCACCTTCGCCCCCTCCTTGATCGAGGCGAGCAGCGTCTCGTCCTTGACGATCAGCAGGTGGTCGCCGGTGCCGTCCTTGAGGAGCAGGCAGTTCGGCTCGACCCCGGCGCTCACGGTGCCGGTGAGGGTCACCGAACCCGGTTCCGGGGAAGCGGGGGCGGTGGACGGCTCGATCGCGGCGCTCGAGGCCGAGACGGCGGGCTCGGGGGCACCGCCGGTCTCGACGGGGGCGTTGTTCGCGCAACCGGCGGTGAGCGCCAGGAACAGGGCCGCGGGGGCGACGGTCTTCCGGATCAGCATGGTGGTGAGACGTTACCGGAGCCGCTCCGGTTCCCTCAGGGGAGGATCCCGACGTTGTACGCCGCCAACTGCCAGCCCCGGGACTCGTCGTGCCGCAGATCCGCCCAGTGGCAGTTGCTCATGCCCCGCAGGGTGCGAATCTGCCCGGCCGGCCAGCCGAGCAGGTGACCGATGCCCTGCCGGGCCGCCCCGCCGTGGGTGGCGACCACGACGGTGCCGCCGGGCCGGACCGCTTCCTGGAGGCCTTCGCTGACCCGCTTGCCGAGGTCGTCGAGGGTTTCCACACCACAGCCGACGACGTCGGCGCCGGAGGTCCAGAGCGCGTGCTCGGTGGGGTGCGCCGCCCGGATCTCGGCCGTGGTCAGGCCCTGCCAGTCGCCGAAGAACCGCTCCCGCAGCCGCTGGTCGGACCGGATGGTGAGCCCGAGGTGGCCGGCGAGGGCGGTGCCGGTCGCGAAGGCCCGGCTCAGGTCACTGGACACGATCGCGTCCGGGGCCAGCCGGGCCAGCGCCTCGGCGGCCTCGGCGGCCTGCCGGCGGCCCAGGTCGTTGAGCGGGATGTCGGCCTGGCCCTGGAAACGGGAGCCGGCGTTCCAATCGGTGTTGCCGTGCCGCCAGACGATGAGGCGGGTCACGGGGCCTCGGCGCCGGCTTCGGCCAGGTCACGGTCGACGAACGGGATGACCGGGCAGTCCTTCCAGAGCTTGTCGAGGGCGTAGAACTCGCGCTCCTCCTCGTGCTGGACGTGGACCACGATGTCGACGAAGTCGAGCAGCACCCAACGGCCCTGCTGGTGACCCTCGCGACGCTCCGGCTTGGCCTTCTCCGGAAGCTTGAGCAGTGCTTCCTCGATGGCGTCGACAACCGCCATGACCTGGCGCTCGTTGGACGCCGAGGCGATCACGAACGCGTCGGTGATGTAGAGCTGCTCGCCGACGTCGATGACGGAGATGTCGTGCGCCTTCTTGTCCGCGGCCGCCTGGGCGGCTGCCATGGCCAGTTCGAGTGCGCGTTCGGTGACGGGCAAAAGGGGTCTCCTCGGTCGGTCAGTCAGGACGTCAAGCGTCTCACACCGGTCCGGCAATACCCGAGTCCCGATACAGGCCCCGCTTGTTGATGTACTGCACGACACCGTCCGGTACCAGGTACCAGACCGGCAGGCCGGCCGCCACCCGGTTTCGGCAGGCGCTGGACGAGATGGCCATCGCCGGGACTTCGACGAGGGTCACACTGTCGGCCGGCAGATGGTCGTTCGACAGCTCGAAGCCCGGCCGGGTCACCCCGATGAAGTGCGCCAGGCCGAGCATGGTCAGCGCGTCCTTCCAGGACATGATGCGGGCCAGGGCGTCGGCGCCGGTGATGAAGTACAGCTCGGCGGACTGCCCGTAGACGGCGCGCATGTCACGGAGCGTGTCGACGGTGTAGGTGGGGCCGTCCCGGTCGATGTCGGCGCGGCTGACGTGGAAGCGCGGGTTCGACGCGGTGGCGACGACCGTCATCAGGTAGCGGTCCTCGGCGGGCGAGACCCGGCCCTTCTCGTACGGCTGGCCGGTCGGGACGAACATCACCTCGTCCAGGTCGAATCGGGCCTGGACCTCGCTCGCGGCCACCAGGTGACCGTGGTGGATGGGGTCGAATGTTCCGCCCATGATTCCCACACGCTTACCTGGCATTCAAAAACAATAGATCAACCATCCAGCCGCTTGCGTACGGCTGTGAGCAGGTCGTTGGCGGTAAAGGGCTTTTCCAGTAGAGCCACGCCCGGATCGAGGGTGCCCTGGGACGCCAGGATGGGCTGGGCGTAGCCGGACATGTAGAGAACCCTGGTCGTCGGCCGGATCACGACCAGCCGTTCAGCCAGCTCCTTGCCCAGCATCCCGGGCATCACCACGTCACTGACCAGCAGATCGATCTCGCCGTCGTGCCGCGCCGCCAACTCGAGGGCCTGCGCCCCGCCCTCGGCCGACAGCACCCGGTACCCGGCGCCGGTGAGGATCCGCCCGGCCACGTCCCGCAGCGCGTCCTCGTCCTCGACGACCAGCAGCGTCTCCCCGCGAGCCCCGACCCCACCGGTCTCCTCGGGCTCGTCTCCGGCCACGATCGGCTCCCCGGCGGGCAGCAGCACGGTGATCGTGGTGCCCAGGTCGACCTCGCTGGTCAGCGACACCTCCCCGCCGGCCTGGGTGACGATGCCGTAGACGGTGGCCAGCCCGAGCCCGGTCCCCTCGCCGCTGCCCTTGGTCGTGTAGAACGGCTCGAAGGCGCGTTCGGCCACGTCGGGGGCCATGCCCCGGCCGGTGTCGCCGACCCGCAGCACCACGTGCCCGCCGATCAGCGCGGTCTCGATCTCCAGGCGGCCGCCGCCGGGCATCGCGTCCCGCGCGTTGTGCGCCAGGTGGACCAGCATCTGCTCGAACTGGCCGGGGTCGCCGGTGACCGACGGCAGGTCCGCCCCGGGCCGGATCACCAGCTCGATCTGGTCGCCGAGGGTGCGGCGCAGCATCTCCCGGGTCTCCGCGATCCGCCGGTTCAGGTCGAGCGCCCGCGGCCGGACCACCTCGCGCCGGGCGAAGGAGAGCAGCTGGTGGGTGAGGTCGGTGCCGCGGGTGCCGGCCCGGACCACCTGGGCGGCGTCGGCGGCGATCATCGCGACGTCCGGATCGGTGGACTGCGCCTCCTCGATCACGAAGTGGGCGTAGTTCAGGATCACGCCGAGCATGTTGTTGAAGTCGTGGGCGATGCCGCCGGCCAGCTGGCCCAGGCTCTCCAGGCGCTGACTGCGGTGGGCGTGCGCCTCGGCCCGCAGCCGCTCCTTCTCCTCCTCGGCCCGCAGGCGCTCGGTGATGTCCCGCACCACCGAGACGGCGACCCGGCCGCGCGCGGTCTCGACGACGGTGGTGGACGACTCGACCGGCAGCTCGGTGCCGTCCCGGCGGCGGACCGTGGTGACCAGCCGAGCCAGCGCGCCCGGTTCACCGTCCAGGATCTGCCGCTGCCGTTCCGGGAAGTGCATTTCCGAGTCCGGGGTCAGCAGCACCTCGACACGCTGCCCGACCAGCTCGGCGCGGGGCCAGCCGAACATCTGCTCGGCACGGTCGTTGGCCAGCACGATCCGACCGCCGTCCAGGACCAGGATAGCGTCCGGCGCGGCCTGCAGCAGGCCACCGGACAGCTCCTCGGACCACTCCACGGCTTCACCCCCGTGGCCTCAGGCTACGGGGGTGAAGCGGGGCGGGACGGCGATTCCGGTCAGCCGCGGGCGGTCAGGGCGTGCCGCATGTCGTCGTCGGCGTCCAGCACCACCCGGTGCAGGATCGGGTGCAGGCCGGGCTCGGCCAGCAGCCCGGCGGCGAGCTGCCGGGTCCGGTCCGAGACGATCACCGCCGGGTACGCCGTGACCGCGATGCGCTCGGCGCTCATCCCGCTCCGGATCCGCATCATCCCCGGCATGTCGGTGAAGTAGCGCTCGGCGTACGGCGCCAGCAGCTCGGCCTGTTCCGGCTGCCAGAAACCGGCGGCGGTCAGGTCGGCGAGCCGGTTGGAGAGCGAGCCGTCGGCGACGATCGCGGTCCAGGCGGCCTCCTTGGCGCTCGCGTCCGGGAGGGCGGCCCGGCAGCGGACGGCCCACTGCTCGCCGGAGGCGCTGCGGTCCCGCTCCCGCTCGGCCTCGATGACGTCGGCGCCGATCGCACCGAGCACCGCCAGCCGGTAGTGGATCAGCCAGCGCAGGTCGGCGTCGACGGTCAGCCCGTCCGGCACGTCCTGACCGGCCAGCCAGCTCCGCAGCCGGCCGGTGTCGACGGTGGCGCCGATCAGCCCGCGGGCGGCGACGAGCTGCCGGGAGTCACCGGCCGGGACGACCGCGAGCAGCCGGTCGGCGGCCTGCGCGAGCAGTTCCAGGGCGGCCGGCCGGGCCTCCGCGGTCGCGTACCTGTCCACCAGGCCCCGGGTGGTGCGCAGCATGTCCTCGACGACGGACGGCTCGGACTCCACCGGCAGCGCGGTCAGCACCAGGGTGACCAGTTCGGCGACCGGGCGCTCGCCGTCCACCACCGAGTCCAGGACCGACGCCCAGATCACCGCGCGGGCCAGCGCGTCGTCCAGGTGCGGCATCAGCGCCGGCACGGCGGCCGCGGAGTCCTCGTCGAGACGGATCTTCGCGTACGCCAGGTCACCGTCGTTGAGCAGCAGCAGGTCGGCGGCGGGTTGCCCGGCCAGATCGGCGAGCACGGTACGCCCGGAGGTGTCCAGCTCGACCTCGTGGCGGGCCCGCAGGACCACCCGGCCGTCGGCGGCCCGGTCGTAGAGCCCGACCCCGATCAGGTGCGGGCGCAGCGTCGGGAAGCCCTCGGGGGCGGTCTGCACGACTGCCACCTCGGCGTAGTCCGCCCCGTCCCGGGTCACCTCGGCGCGCAGGGTGTTGACCTGGGCGCGGCGCAGCCACACCTCGGCCCAGCCGGACAGGTCCCGGCCACTGGACTTGGAGAGGGCCCCGAGCAGGTCGGCGAGCGTGGCGTTGCCGTACGCGTGCGTCTTGAAGTGGTCGTTGAGACCGGCCAGGAACGCCTCGTCGCCCAGCCACGCGACCAGCTGCTTGAGGGTGGCGGCGCCCTTGGCGTACGAGATGCCGTCGAAGTTGAGCAGCGCTTCCTCGGTGTCCCGCACGTCGGACGGGGCGACCGGGTGGGTGGACGGGCGCTGGTCGGCGCGCAGCCCCCACGCCTTGCGCTGCATCGCGAACGTGGTCCACGCGTCGGTGAACCGGGTGGCCTCGGCGGTGACCCGGGAGCCCAGGTACTCGGCGAACGACTCGTTCAGCCACAGGTCGTCCCACCAGGCCATGGTGACCAGGTCGCCGAACCACTGGTGGGCCATCTCGTGGGCGATGATGTTGGCCCGGCGCTCCCGCTCGGTCTCGGTGACCGCCGAGCGGGGGATCAGCTCGTCCCGGAAGACGACCAGGCCCGGGTACTCCATGGCGCCGAAGTTGAACTCCGGCGCGAACGCCTGCTGGTAGTGCCCGAACGGGTAGCGGATCTCGAACATCTCGTGGAACCGGTCCAGCGACTGCCGGGTCAGCTCAAAGATCTCCGGCGCCTGCGCGTCCAGGTGCTCGGCGAGGGCGGCCCGCGCGTACAGCGCGAGCGGGATGCCGTCGTGCTCGGCGGTGACCGCGTGGTACGGCCCGGCGATCAGCGTGGCCAGGTAGGTGGAGATCCGCTTGGTGGGGGCGAACTCCCAGCGGCCGGCGTCCGAGGAGACCAGGGCGCCGTTCGTGGCGACCAGCCAGCTCTCCGGCGCGGTCACGCTGACCCGGAAGACCGCCTTCAGGTCGGGCTGGTCGAAGGCGGGCAGCACCCGGCCCGCGTTGTTGATGAACATGTGCTGGTAGAGATAGGTGTTGCCGTCGGCCGGATCGACGTAGCGGTGCAGACCCTCGCCGTCGTTGCGATACCGCATCGTGGCGTCGACGACCAGCTCGTTGACGTCGGCCAGACCGGTCAGCGCGAGGCGGGTGCCCGTCGAGGCCTCCGGTGGGACCGGCACCCCGTTGAGCGTCATCGAGGCGACCTCGACGGGCTCGAACTCCAGGAAGGTGGCGGCACCGGCGCGGGCGCGGAAACGCACCACCGCACGTGATCGGAAGGTGTCTCCGGAACCGGTCAGATCCAGGTCGACATGGTACTCCTCGACGTCGACGAGAGATGCTCGCTCGACGGCTTCGGCACGGGTGAGGGTGGGCATGCCGACCATCATGCCGGTTTGAGCGCGCCGCCCGGGTGCCGGGCACTGTTAGGCTGGGTTCATGCGCGTGCACAACAGCAAGTGGTGGCTGCCCTGACGGGGCGGCTCATTCACACGCGCGAATTACTTCCGCGGCCGTCCGACATCGGGCGGCCGTTTTTGATTACTCGTGTCTCCCGGTGCGGTCGGTCATTCGTACGGCGAACAAGGGAGACCCGCCATGACGACCACCCGCCGCCTGACCGGCTTCAAGCCCACCGGCCACCTGCATCTCGGTAATCTGCTGGGCGCTCTGCGCCCGCTGATCGCGGCGCAGGGGCACACCGAGTCGATCGCGATGATCGCCGATCTGCACGCGCTGACCGTCGACCACGACCCCGCGCGGGTACGCGCCCTCACCCTCGAACAGGCCACCGTCCTGCTGGCCGCCGGTGTCGACCCGGAACGCACGCCGATCATCGTGCAGTCGCAGGTCCCGGAGCACACCGAGCTGCACTACCTGCTGGAGTGTGTGGCCGGGTACGGCGAAGCGGCCCGCATGATCCAGTTCAAGGAGAAGTCGGCGGGCGGCGGTCACGTGCGGCTCAGCCTGCTGACGTACCCGGTGCTGATGGCCGCCGACATCCTGCTCCACGACATCCTCCAGGTGCCGGTCGGCGAGGACCAGAATCAGCACCTGGAACTCGCCCGCACCCTCGCGACCAGGTTCAACACCCGTTACGGGGAGACGTTCACGGTGCCCGAGGGGGTCCGCCCGGAGGCTGCGGCCCGGGTGATGGACCTGGCCGAGCCGACCACCAAGATGGGCAAGAGCGGTGGAACCGGGCGGATCGCGCTGCTCGACCCGCCCGAGGTGGTGCGTAAGGTGATCGCCCGCGCGGTCACCGACGAGATCGGCGAGGTCCGGCGGGACCAGGAAAAACAGCCGGGTGTCAGCAACCTGATCGACATCCTGGCCGCCTGCTCCGGGCAGGCGCCGTCCGATCCGCACTCCTACGGCAGGCTCAAGCGGGAGACGACCGACGCGGTGGAGGCGGTACTCACGCCGATCCGGGCGCGGCACGCCGAGCTGGCCGCCGACCCCGGGCACGTCCGCTCGATCCTGGCGGCGGGGGTCGCGGCCGTCCGGCCACGAGCGATTGCCGTCGTACGGCGGACCCGCGATGCCTTGGGCCTACTGGACTAAGGCGGGCAGCCTCTTCTCGAACCGCAGCCGGGCCGGGTCGTCCGAGGGCACCTGGTGGTAGCCGGAGGACTGGTAGAGGGCGATCGCCTCGATCTGTCGGGACTCCAGCTCCAGCCGGATCCACGGGCGGCCCGCGGCGAGCGCCTCCTCCTCGACCGCCACGATCAGCTGGCGGGCCAGGCCGCGGCCGCGGAACGCCGGGCGCACGAAGATCCGGCGCATCTCGGCCCCGCCCGGCCCGGCCTCCTGCCAGGCGGCGACCGCGACACCCCGGCCGTTCACCACACCGACCAGATACTGGACGTCATCGTGCGGCTCGAACACTCGTCCCGCCGGACGACCGGAATCGGCCAGTTCTCGCTGTTGAGCGGTCACCAGGGCGGCCAGCTCCGGGTCCAGGGCGGTACGGATTTCGATCAGCACGGAGGTGACTCTAGGTGACGTCCCTTTCCGGCGGGTTGCGCTGATCTGACCGACCGACTATTCGTCGGTGTCGTCCTCATCACTGACCAGCACGGGGAGCTGCGAGTTGGTCACTGTGGTAATAGAACCGTCGGCCGCCATGTGGACCATCTCGTCCTCGTTGCGGATCCGGCGGGCCTTGCGAGCCGCGAGACGCTGCGCCGCCGACGGCCGGGTGTCCAGCTCCTCCAGGCGGGAGTCGGTGCCACGCGGGCCGGAGACGTACTCCCCGGCGTTGGGCGCCCAGTCGAACTCCCGCTGACCGATCCGGACCGGGCTGCCCGAGACGGCGCCCGCCTTGCCCAGCGCGGCCTCGACACCGAGCCGGTCCAGCCGGTCACCGAGGAAGCCGATGGCCTCGTCGTTGTCGAAGTTGGTCTGCCGCACCCAGCGCTCGACCTGGGTGCCCTTGACCACGAAGACGCCGTCCTCGTCCTGCTCGATCGTGAAGCCGGTGTCGTCGACCGCGCGCGGGCGGATCACGACCCGGGTGGCCTCCTCGACCGGCTTGGCCGCGCGGAAGTCGGCGACCGCCTTGGCCAGGGCGAACCCGAACTCGCGCAGGCCCTCCCGGGTCATCGCGCTGACCTCGAACACCTGGTAGCCACGGGCCTCCAGGTCGGGGCGGACGATGTCGGCCAGGTCGCGCCCGTCCGGGATGTCGATCTTGTTGAGCACCACGATCCGGGGCCGGTCCTCCAGCCCGCCGTACGCGGACAGCTCCGCCTCGATCGCGTCCAGGTCGGCCAGCGGGTCACGCTCGATCTCCGGCGCCGCCGCGTCCAGCACGTGCACCAGCACCGAGGTCCGCTCGATGTGCCGCAGGAACTGCATGCCCAGGCCCTTGCCGGTGGCCGCCCCCGGGATCAGCCCCGGCACGTCGGCGATCGTGTAGATCACCTCACCGGCCTGCACCACACCCAGGTTCGGCACCAGGGTGGTGAACGGGTAGTCGGCGATCTTCGGCTTGGCCGCGGACATCACCGAGATCAGCGACGACTTGCCGGCCGAGGGGAAACCGACCAGGCCCACGTCGGCGACGCTCTTCAGCTCCAGCACCACGTCCAGCGCGTCGCCCGGCTCGCCCAGCTCGGCAAAGCCCGGCACCTTGCGGCGGGCGTTGGCCAGCGAGGCGTTGCCCCGGCCACCCCGGCCACCCCGGGCCACGGTGAACTCGGTGCCGGCGCCGACCATGTCGGCCAGCACCTCGCCGTCCTGGGTCTGCACGACAGTGCCGTCCGGCACCTTCAGCACCAGGTCACGGCCGGTCGCGCCGTCCCGGTTCGCGCCCGCGCCACCGCCGCCGTTGGTGGCCTTGATGTGCGGGTGGAAGTGGAAGTCCAGCAGCGTGTGCTGCTGCGCGTCCACGACGAGCGTGATGCTGCCGCCGTGCCCGCCGTTGCCGCCGTCCGGGCCGCCGAGCGGCTTGAACTTCTCCCGGTGCACCGAGGAACACCCGTGGCCGCCGTCACCCGCCTGGAGGTGAAGCACTACCCGGTCGACGAACGTGGTCACTGACGACTCCTACTTGATGCGGGGTGAGTTCGGCGCGAACCGCACCGCGACTCACCGCCCGTCGGGCCCGGAAAAACGACAACGGGCCGCGGACCCGAGGGTCCACAGCCCGCTGTAGAAAAACTACTACGCGACCGGCACGATGCTGACGGTCTTGCGACCGCGCGAGGTGCCGAACAGGACGTTGCCGGTGGCGAGCGCGAACAGCGTGTCGTCGCCGCCACGGCCGACCAGGTCGCCGGGGTGGAACTTCGTGCCACGCTGGCGGATCAGGATCTCGCCGGCGTTGACCAGCTGGCCACCGAATCGCTTGACACCGAGTCGCTGGGCGGCGGAATCACGGCCGTTACGCGAGCTTGATGCACCCTTTTTATGAGCCATGGCGCGCCTACTTCCCGGTCTTGATGCCGGTGACCTTGACGCGGGTCAGCGGCTGACGGTGCCCCTGGCGCTTGTGGTAACCGGTCTTGTTCTTGAACTTGTGGATCCGGATCTTCGGACCCTTGGTGTGCTCGGCGATCTCGCCGGACACCGTAACGTTGGCAAGCTTGGCCGCTTCGGTCACCAGGTTGTCACCGTCGACGAGGAGGATCGCGGCGAGGGTCAGAGCGTCGCCGGGCTGCCCCACGAGCTTCTCAACCTCGATCACGTCGCCCTCGGCAACCTTGTACTGCTTGCCGCCGGTCTTGACGATCGCGTACATCGACGCGGACTCCCTGAGACTTACGCAGCCGCATGGCTGCTGGCGGATGTTGCTGATCCGGCGCCGCTTGTCGTGTTGCTGAAGCGCGCACGGACTCACGCCGAAAAGGCGCCGTCGGAAAGACTACTTCATGGCAGGCCCGAGGCCCAAACCAGGGCCGTCACCCGCGCCCGCAGGCCTTGTCCAGGGTACTCCGGAGGCTCTGCAGCCGCTTGCCGCCGAGCCCGGCGATGTCGAGCCCTTTGACCTCGGCCCCCATCGCGGCGAGCGCCTTCTTCAGACCGGGATCACCCGCCAACTCCGACATGTCGAGCAGGGCGTAGGAGAAGTTCGCCACGTCGCGAGCCGCCTTCTCCTTGGCCCGGGCCTTCGCCTCGGCACTCTCGCCGGCCACCTGGGCCAACAGTTCCCGGTCCTCGGCGAGGGTCTTCTCGAAGCCGTCCGCACTACGGCCGGCCTGAGCACAGATGGCCTCGGTGTCCGCGGAGAGCCCGGCATCGGTGGGCGCCTCGGTCCGTTCTTCCGCGGCCGCGGCGGCCGACGTGCCCGGCCCCACCGCGGGCGTCGCGTTCACCACTCCCCCACGGCTCTCACCCGCGGCCGGCACGTCTCCTCCGGCGGCCGGACCGCTGGTGCAGCCGGTCAGGAACGTGGTGACGATCGCCACCGTGACAAGGGCGGGCGTGCGCATGGCCGGTCTCCTCGGGGGCACGGGGATCGATGCCGCCGAGGGTAACCGAAAAAACGGCCCGGCAGTTAACTTTCTTCACAGTTAACTGCCGGGCCGGATTCACACTGCTCAGGGCCGGGTACGCCGCCTCGCGCCGCCCCGGCGCGACCGGCGGCGGGTGCCCGTTCCGGCGCCCACCACGTCGTCGTCCTCGTCCTCGTCATCGTCGGCCGCGTCCGGGTCGTCGGCGCTGACCAGCCGCATCGGCTCGGCCTCCGCCCCGTTCACACCGTTCGTCTCGGCGGCCGGCGGGTCGTAGGCCGGGGTGTCGTACCGCGACAGGTCGTAGCCGCTCATGTCGTACTCGTCGTCGTCCGAGGTGGTCACCGCCGGCTGCACACGCCGCACGATCCCGGAACCCGCGACCGGAGCCGCCGGGGTCACCGGCACCTCCACCACCTGCACGTCCACCACCGGTGGCACCACCACAGGCGGCGCCACCACGGGTGTCTCGGCCACCGGGGCCTCGGCCACCGGCGGCACCGCGGCGATCTCGGCGACCGGTCCGGCCTCCTCCACCACCGTGGGCTCGGCGACCTCGACGGCCTCCACGGCCACCGGCGTGTTCTCGGCACCACCGCGACGACGCCGCGACCGCGACGACGTCTGCGTCTGCGGCTGCTGCTGGACCGGAGCCTCGGTGCGCACCGCCGCGGCGACCGCCTTCACCTGGGTTCCGGCGCCGCCACCGCTGCCGTTGCTGTTGCCGCTGCCGTTCGACCGCTTCTCCGGCACCGGCTCCGGGTGGACGATCAGCCCGCGGCCCTTGCAGTGGTCGCAGTTCTCGCTGAACACCTCGAGCAGGCCGGCGCCGATCCGTTTCCGGGTCATCTGCACCAGGCCGAGCGAGGTGATCTCGGTGACCTGGTGTTTCGTCCGGTCCCGGCCCAGGCACTCGGTGAGCCGCCGCAGCACCAGCTCGCGGTTGCTCTCCAGCACCATGTCGATGAAGTCGATCACCACGATGCCACCGAGGTCGCGCAGCCGCAGCTGGCGCACGATCTCCTCGGCCGCCTCCAGGTTGTTGCGGGTGACCGTCTCCTCCAGGTTGCCGCCCGCGCCGGTGTACTTACCGGTGTTGACGTCGACCACGGTCATCGCCTCGGTACGGTCGATCACCAGGTGGCCACCGGACGGGAGGAAGACCTTGCGGTCCAGCCCCTTCATGATCTGCTCGTCGATCCGCCACTCGGCGAAGGCGTCCTGGGTACCGGTGTGCCGCCGCAGCCGCTCCACCAGGTCCGGGGAGACCGACTCCAGGTAGTTCTCGATCTCGGCGTACGCCTGCTCGCCCTGGACCACCAGGTCCCGGAAGTCCTCGTTGAAGAGGTCCCGGACCACCCGGATGACCAGGTCGGGCTCCTCGGACAGGGCCCGCGGGGCGTTGCCCTCGGTCGCCCGGGCCTGGATGTCCTCCCACTGCGCCTGCAGCCGCTTGACGTCACGGGCCAGCTCGTCCTCGCTGGCGCCCTCGGCCGCGGTCCGGACGATCACGCCCGCACCGTCCGGGACCAGCTTCTTCAGGATGTCGCGGAGCCGCTTGCGCTCGTTGTCCGGCAGCTTGCGGCTGATCCCGGAGGCGTTGCCGTTCGGCACGTAGACCAGGTGCCGGCCGGAGAGCGCGATGTGGCTGGTCAGCCGGGCGCCCTTGTGACCGATCGGGTCCTTGGTGACCTGGACCAGCACCGAGTCGCCGGAGCGCAGCGCCTGCTCGATCGAGCGGGCCCGGCCCTCCAGCCCGGTGGCGTCCCAGTTGACCTCACCGGCGTACAGCACGGCGTTGCGGCCCCGGCCGACGTCGACGAACGCGGCCTCCATGCTCGGCAGCACGTTCTGCACCTTGCCGAGGTAGACGTTGCCGACCATGGTGCCGGACGTCGTCCGGGACACGTAGTGCTCGACCAGGATGCCGTCCTCGAGAACCGCGATCTGGGTCCGGTCGGCCTTCTGCCGCACGACCATCACCCGGTCCACCGCCTCGCGGCGGGCCAGGAACTCCGACTCGCTCAGGATCGGCGGGCGGGTCCGGCGCTGCTCCCGGCCGTCCCGGCGGCGCTGGCGCTTGGCCTCGAGCCGGGTCGAACCGGAGACACCCTGCACCTCGTCGGAGGTACGACGGGGCTCGCGCACCCGGACCACCGTGTGCACGCCGTCCTCGATGCCACCGGTCTCGCCGTCACCACTGGAGCCCTTGCGGCGGCGCCGGCGACGACGGCGGGTGACACCGTCGCCCTCGCCGTCCTCGGACTCCTCCTCGTCGTCGCCGTCCTCGGCGGACGCCTCGGCGCCGTCCTCGGACTCGTTCTCGTCGGAGTCGCCGTCCTCGGCCTCGTCGGACGGGCCCTTGCCCCGGCCCCGGCCCCGGCGGCCACGGCGGCGGCGACGGCGCCCGGCGGCACCGTCCTCGTCGTCGTCGTTCTCGTCGCCTTCGCCGTCCTCGACGTCGTCGGCGCTCTCGTCGGGCTCCTCCAGGACCGGCTCGGTCTCGGTGACCACGGCCTCGGCCGGCTCCTCGGCGGCGCCCCGGCGACGGCGGCGGCTGCGGCGGGTGCCCTCGGCCGGTTCCTCGGCGGCGGGCTGCTCGGCGACGGCCTCGGTCTCCGGTGTCCCGGCATCCACCGGGGTCTCGGCGACGGCGGCCGGCGTCGTCTCGGCCACGACACCACGACGACGACGCGACGCGGGTGCGGTGACCTCGGTCTCGGCGGTCTCCGGGGTCTCGGCGGCGGCACCCCGGCGGCGACGCGTAGCCGGCGCGGTGGCCTCGGCCTCCACGGTCTCCGGGGTCTCGGCGACACCCCGGCGGCGGCGGGCCGGAGCCGTCGTGGCCGCGGCCTCGGTGGCCTCCGGCGGCATGAACAGCACGGCGGGCGGCAGGGCGGCCCGGCGGGCCCGGGACGGGCGGGCCGGCTGCTCCTCCACGAAGTCGTCGTCGAGCGGCAGGACACCGACCACCGGGACACCGGCGGCGCGGGCCGCGGAGGCGGCCTCCACAGCGGCGTCCTCGATGAGGGCGGCCTCGTCCTCCTCCTCGACGGTCTCCTCGGCCACAGCCTTGTCGGCCACGGCGGCCGAGGACACGGCGGTCGGAGTCGCAGCGGCCGAGGACCCGGCAGTCGGAGCCGCGACGGCCGGGGCCACGGCGACCTCGACCGGCACGTCGGCGGGGGTCGGGTCCTCAGCCGGGGCGTCCAGCAGCGAGGGCTGCGGCTCGACCTTCTTCCGGCGGGCCCGGGTGGCCTTCTTCACCGGCGCGACCGGGGTGTCAGCGACCTCAGCGGCCGGACCGGCGTCAGCGACCTCAGCGGCCGGACCGGCGTCGGCGGAAGCCACCGCCTCGGGCTCGACCTTCTTCCGGCGGGCCCGGGTGGCCTTCTTCACAGGCGCGGCCGGCGCCTCGGCGGTCTCCGCGACCGGCTCGGGCGCGGCGGGAGAATCGGCGGCAGCGGCGGTCGCGTCGACGACCGCACTCTCCGGCGCGGGAGCAGCCGCTTTACGGCGCGGTGCCCGGGTCCGGCGGACCGGGGTGGTGCCGGTGGCGTCCGCGGGCGGCGTCACAGCTCCGCCCTGTTCTCCCGAGTTGGCTGGGGGCTCGTTATCGAGCATGGGGCGCTCTCCAGTTCTCGGCGACCCCGGGCGCGGGTGAGCGCTGCCACGCAGGGTCGCTGCAAAGTTTTTCGGGCCCGGCCGAAGTTGGGCCGGGCTTACCGAAGTCTGCCAGGTGAACCATTTTCAACCCGGCGCCGGTCAACGGACCTTTGGTCTTCGGCGCGATGCCGGGTTGAAACAAGTCCGAACGAACACCGGCCGGGCATTACCGGCTGGCGCTCTCCGATGCTGACGCCCCTACGTGATCCGCGTCCAACGGATCGACGATCTCCCCCTGCGCGGTGAGTGTGCCCTGGGCCAGCCGGGTCACCCGTGGGGGCACCGGCGGCTCCAGGCCGGCCACCACACGCAGACCGGAGAGGACGTCATCGGGCCGAACGGCGGGAATCACCTGCCGTACGACAAGGTCGATTATCGCACACGGTACCGCAACGGCCCCGGAAGGTAGGTCCGGCTCATCTGTCATCGCGCACCGGAAGACCGCGGCGCGGGCGTCGAAACTGCGGCGGCCCTGCTTGGTCATGCGCTCGACCAGCACCTCCGGCGCCGCCAGGAACGCGGCCACGGCCTCCGCCGCCACTGCCGGTTCCACACCGGGCAGCTCCAGGCGCCAGTGCGAGGCGTCGATCCGGTCGGCGAGACTGCCGCCGCCCGGCTCCGCGAGCACCGCCTCCAGCACGTCCAGGCCCGGGGAGAGCGCGGCGTCCAGGGCGACCTTCAGCTCGGCCGGGTCCACCTCCCGCTGCAGGCCGATCTCCAGGTACTCGGCCTCACTGCCGACCCCGGTCGGGGCGGCGCTGGCGTACGAGATCTTCGGGTGCGGGCTGAAGCCCTGGGAGAAGGCGATCGGCACGGCGGCACGGAGCAGAGCCCGCTCGAACGCGCGGGCGAAGTCCCGGTGTGAGGTGAAACGCAGTGGGCCACGTTTCGCGTACCGGATCCGGATCCGCTGGACGACCGGGGCCTGTCCGCCGACGGGCTGGTTCTTCGGGGGAATCTCGTTCTCCTAAGCAGGGACCCGCAGGTTCGTCACGGGGGTCAGGGGAAGCAGTTTCTTGCCGGTCGGGCCGATCTGGATCTCGGTGTCCATCGACGGGCAGACGCCACAGTCGAAACACGGGGTCCAGCGGCAGTCGTCCTGCTCGTACTCGCTCATCGAGTCCTGCCAGTCCTGCCAGAGCCAGTCCTTGTCCAGGCCGGAGTCCAGGTGGTCCCAGGGCAGGACCTCCAGCTCCTCGCGCTCGCGGGTGGTGAACCAGTCCAGGTCCACCCCGAACTCGGGGAGCACCTCGGTGCTGGCCTCGACCCAGCGGGAGTAGGAGAAGTGCTCGGACCAGCCGTCGAAACGGCCGCCCTTCTCCCAGACCCGGCGGATGACCTTGCCGACGCGACGGTCGCCGCGGGACAGCAGGCCTTCGATGAGTGACGGCTCGCCGTCGTGGTAGCGGTACCCGATCGCGCGGCCGAGCGAACGGTCGCTGTTGATCGCGTTCTTGAGCATCTTGAGCCGGGCGTCGATGACCTCGGGACGCTCCATCGGCGCCCACTGGAACGGGGTGTGCGGCTTGGGCACGAACCCGCCGATCGACACCGTGCAGCGGATGTCCTTGGTGCCGGCGGCCGCGCGGCCGGCCCGGATCACCTCGTGCGCCATCTCGGCGATCTCCAGGACGTCCTCGTCGGTCTCGCTGGGCAGACCGCACATGAAGTACAACTTCACCTGCCGCCAGCCGTTCGTGTACGCCGTGACGACGGTCCGGATCAGGTCCTCCTTGGTCACCATCTTGTTGATGACTTTGCGGATCCGTTCCGAGCCGCCCTCGGGGGCGAAGGTGAGACCGGTGCGCCGCCCGTTGCGGGACAGCTCCTGGGCCAGGTCGATGTTGAACGCGTCGACCCGGGTGGACGGCAGCGACAGCGACACGTTGGTGTCGGCGTACTGCTCGGCCAGGCCGGAGCACATGTCACCGATCTCGGAGTGGTCGGCGCTGGAGAGCGAGAGCAGACCGACCTCGCTGTAACCGGAGAACTCCAGGCCCTCCTTGACCATCTGGCCGACCGTGGTGATCGACCGCTCCCGCACCGGGCGGGTGATCATGCCGGCCTGGCAGAACCGGCAGCCCCGGGTACAACCGCGGAAGATCTCCACGGCGTACCGCTCGTGCACCGTCTCGGCCAGCGGGACCAGCGGCTTCTTCGGGTACGGCCACGCGTCCAGGTCCATCGTGGTCCGCTTGGCGACCCGGAACGGCACGTCCGGCCGGTTCGGCACGACTCGCTGGATCCGGCCGTCGGGCAGGTAGTCCACGTCGTAGAACCGGGGCACGTAGATGCTCTCGGTCCGGGCCAGGCGCAGCAGGATCTCGTCGCGCCCGCCCGGGCAGCCCTCGGCCTTCCAGTCCCGGATGATCCCGGTGATCTCCAGGACCGCCTCCTCGCCGTCACCGAGAACGGCGGCGTCGATGAAGTCGGCGATCGGCTCCGGGTTGAAGCTGGCGTGCCCGCCGGCGAGCACGATCGGGTGTGTCACGTCCCGGTCGGCGCTCTCCATCGGGATGCCGGCCAGGTCCAGCGCGCTGAGCATGTTGGTGTAGCCCAGCTCGGTGGCGAACGACAGCCCGAAGACGTCGAACGCCTTCACCGGCCGGTGCGCGTCGACGGTGAACTGCGGGACGCCGTTCTCCTTCATGAGCGCCTCGAGGTCCGGCCAGACCGAGTAGGTGCGCTCGGCGAGCACGTCCTCCTGCTCGTTCAGCACCTCGTACAGAATCTGCACGCCCTGGTTGGGCAGACCGACCTCGTACGCGTCCGGGTACATCAGTGCCCACCGGACGGTCGTGTCGTCCCAGTCCTTGACGACGGCACCGAGTTCGCCGCCCACGTACTGGATCGGTTTGCTGACCCGGGGAAGGAGCTGCTCGAGCTGCGGGAAGACGGAACTGACGCTCATGGGTGCCCAGCGTACGCGAGACCGGTAGAGGCTAACGGCCCAGTTCCGTCGCCGCCTTCTCCAGGTCGGTGGCCAGCAGGTCAGTGCGGAAGGCGCAGAGCTGCAGAGTCATCCGGGCGGGTCCCCGTTCGCCGACGACCAGACGGATCGGTTTCCCCCGGTCGTCCAGGTCGCCGACGATGAAGTCGAGCAGCCGCACCCCGGCGCTGTCCAGGAACGAGACCGCGGTCAGGTCGATCACCACCGCGTCGGCCGTGGTGGTGCGCGCCACGATGGCCCGGCCGATGTCGTTGGCGTTCGCCAGGTCGATCTCACCCTTGAGGTGGACGAGTTCGGCCACCCCGCGCCGGGAGAAGCTGACCCACTGATCAGTCATGGTTGTCCCCCCGATGCCTGCGCATCGTCACTCTGGTTCCGTCGTCGCCTCGGTCGAAGGCCACCTCGTCCATCGACTCGTAGATCAGCTGCAGGCCGCGGCCCCGGGCGAAGTCGTTGCCCGGCCCGCGCCAGCCGCCCCGGTCGGCGACCCGGATCTCGACCGTCTCCGGGCTGATCGTGGCGCACACGTCGACCACCCCGAACGGGTCGTCCCGGTAGCCGTGCTCGATCGAGTTCGCCACCGCCTCGGAGCAGGCCAGCAGCACCGCGTTCAGGCATTCGGTCTCCACCCCGTGCCCGGCCAGCCAGCCGCGCATGTCGGCGCGCAGCAGGGCGATCTGCAGCGGGTCGGCGCCGATCGAGCGTTCCAGCCGTTCCTCGGTGCCGAGGGTGAGGCAGAGCATGCACACGTCGTCGCCGTGGTCCTTGCCGACCAGGGTGTCGGCGAGCCCGGCGGCCAGGCCCTTGAGCGGGGCGTCGCGCATCCGGGCGTACTCCCGGGCCAGGATCTCGAAGCCCTGGTCGATGCCCCGGTTGCGGCGCTCGATCAGGCCGTCGGTGTAGAGCAGCAGGCGGCTGCCGGCGGCCAGGCGCATCCGGTGCTCGACCCGGCGGCGGTCACCGGCCCGGGAGCCGATCGGCGCCGAGCGGGCCTGCAGCAGGTATTGCGGGGAGCCGGCCGGCTCGTACAGCAGCGGCGGCAGGTGACCGGCGCAGGCGTACGCCACCTCGCTGCTGAGCAGGTCGATCTCGGCGTAGACCACGGTCGCCATCCGGGCCGCGTCGACCCGGTCGCAGAACCGGTCCAGTCCTTCCAGGAGCCGGGCCGGCCCGTTCTCCGCCGAGGCCAGCGCCCGGATCGCGCTGCGCAGCTGGCCCATCGTGGTGGCCGCCTCGATGCCGCGCCCGACCACGTCGCCGACCACCACGGCCAGCTTGTTCGCGGTGATCAGGAAGGCGTCGTACCAGTCGCCGCCGACCTCCATGTCCTGTGCGGCGGCCTGGTAGTGGGTCTCCACCGCGAACCGCGGGTCGGAGCCGGGCACCGAGTCGGCGAGCAGGCTGCGCTGCAGGGTCCGGGCGATGGCCCGTTCCTGCTCGTAGAGGCGGGCGTTCTCCAGGGCCAGGGCGGACCGGTCGGCCAGATCGATCAGGAACTTGCGCTCGGCCTCGACACCGCGGCGGTCCGGGGCCATCCGGACGGCGAGCGTGCCCAGCACGGTGCCGCGGACGGTGAGCGGCAGGACGGTACAGCCGAGTCCGTCGCCGTCGGTGGCGAAGACCGGCTCGCCCGACTTGATCGCCGCGGCCGTCCGGACGTCGAGTTTCGCCTGGTCCGGTGCCGGGCTGCCGTGGTACTCGACCACACCGGCCGGGCCCACCTGGAGCCGTACCAGCGCCCAGTCGGCGATCTCCGCGACCATCCGCTCGACCAGCCGGCGGGCCCGCTGCAGCAGCCGGTGCTCGACCTCCATCGACCGCATGGTCCGGGCCATGAACGAGGCCCGTTCCTCACGCCGCCGGACGTCGTCGTAGAGCCGGGCCCGGTCCAGCGCCTGGCCGGCCTGCTGGCCGAGCAGACGGATCATCCGCAGTTCGCCGTCGGTGAGGCCGCGCTCGTCACGGAAGCTGAACGCGAGCACGCCCAGCACGGTGATGCCGGTCTCGCCCTCGGCCGGCCCGGTGGTCAGCGGCAGCAGCACCACGCTGCGGCGCTCGGAGCGGCGCATCGACTCGGCCAGGTCCGGGAAGTGCTCCTCGGCCTCGGCCACCGTGCCGACCACGTGCAGGTCGCCGCGCCGGGCCACCTCGGCCACCGCCCGGGTCGACGAGCGGGGCATGTCGTCCCAGTTGCCGGTGGTCGGGTCGGTGGAGGCGACCGCGACGATCTGGTCCCGCTCGGCGTCGACCAGGTAGATGCTGGTGCTGGTGGCCTGGAACGCCGGTTCCGGGGCACGGACCACGGCCTCGGCGACCTCGGCCACCGTCGGGGCGGCGGCCAGGTCGGCCACGATCTGCTGCAGCACCTGGACCCGCTGCTCGGACGCCTCGGCGGCGCGCCGGGCGTGCAGCAGCTCCTTCTCGTACCGGCGCCGCTCGGAGGCGTTGAAGACCATGGTCCGGATGATCCGGGGTGACCCGGTCGGGCCACGCTCCAGCACCGAGTTGACCAGGGTGGGCAGCCGGCGCTTGTCCGGCCGGACCACCTCGAGGGCGATCTCGTGCACCTCACCCTGCATCGCCAGTAACGGCGCGTAATGGGTCTCGTGGTAGATCTGGTCACCCGGAGTCAGCAGGTCGCGGAACCGTTTGTGACCGATCAGGTCGGCCCGGACGTAACCGGTCCAGGCCAGGAAGGTCTCGTTGACCCGGACGATGGTGCCGTCCGGGAGCGTCGTCAGGTACCCGCACGGCGCATGCTCGTACAGGTCTTCGGGATCGTCGTCCCAGGGTAGTCGCAACTCTTGTGTCACGTCCGGCACGCCAGATTCACTCACGTCACTGCTCCGCCGATCATGCCCGCTGTCTACAACCAGGACTTGATCGCGTCAACAGTCTCCTGCGGGGCACTCAGATTCGGGCAGTGCCCGGTCGCGTTGAGTGTGGTGAACGTGCTGTCCGGAGTGTTCTTGTGGACGTACTCACCGACCACGGTGGGTGCGATGACGTCGTCCGAGCACTGCAGGATGAGCGAGGGGACGCGCAGTCTCGGCAGGTCGGAGCGGTTGTCGGAGAGGAACGTGACCTTGGCGAACTTCCTGGCGATCTCCGGGTCGGTGGCGCAGAAGCTGTTCGTCAGCTCCTCGCCCAGCTCGGGCCGGTCCGGGTTGCCCATGATCACCGGGGCCATCGCGCTCGACCAGCCCAGGTAGTTGCTGTCCAGCGACTCCAGCAGCCCGTCGATGTCCTCCCGGCTGAAGCCGCCGACGTAACCGGCCGCTTCGTCGTCGATGTACCGCGGGGAGGGGCCGACCATCACGATCCCGCCGAACCGGTCCGGCTCCTTGACCGCGGCGATCACGCCGATCATCGAGCTGACCGAGTGGCCGACGAAGATCACGTCGCGCAGGTCGTGTTCGCGGACGATGTCCAGCACGTCCTCGGCGTAACCCGCCAGCGAACCGTGCCGGGAGTCGCGGTAGGCCGACAGGTCCGACTTGCCGTTACCGATGTGATCGAAGAGGACGATCCGGTGCGTGTCCTGGAAGGCGGGCGTGACGAAACGCCACATGTTCTGGTCGCAGCCGTACCCGTGAGCGAACAACATCGGACGTCCGGCCGCGTTGCCCGAGATCGTCACGGCGTTTCTCTGCTTCGTACTCATGCGATCGTGGCGCACACCCGGGCATGCTGCGGCCCGAGGGAGCGCCCCTCCCTTCCTGCACGCGAATGATGTGTCGCACACCCGGATAGTGACCCGGAGCATGAAGCGGCGCTTTCGAGCCGATCGATGCCGGGTCCGGGTAACCATACGACTCCGGAGCGTTTCGCACGACGCCCTCCTTGTCCGCCATTCGTGTCCGCTGTCTCCCTCCGGCCACCCCGTCCCAGTGGCGCACCCGGCCTAACCTGGGAAAGGAGTCTCATGTCCGGGATTGCGGGAGGAGATCGAATTCATGGCTGACCAGCAGCCGGGCGACAACACCACGGCCGCCGGAATGTCCGACCCCACCCGAAACGCCGGAGCAGGCGAAGGGGAGCCACCGACCGCGGCTCTTCCCGGCCGGTGGAGCGGGGCGGCGCCGGTCCCGGCTCGGGGTGGGCCGCGCCGCTCACGATGGTCCCGGGTCAGAGACCGGTTTGCCGGTACGGAGGGGCAGGGCACCGACGTCGACGACCGCACCACGGTGCCCGCCGTCGATCCGTGGGCCGATCAGGACACTCCGGCCTGGCCGGCCGCCTGGACCACGCCGGCCGCCGACCCCACCCTCTTCGACGGCCCGGCCGAGCGGACCCTGTTCGAGACCAGCCCGTCCCCGGCCCCGTCGCGCGCCGCCGCCGCTGGTGCCGGTGCCGCCGACCGGACCCTGTTCGAGACCGAGCCGGCCGGCGCCGACCGGACGCTGTTCGAGACCGCCCCGGCCGCCACGCCCGCTCCGTCCGAGCCGGCTGCCGAGCCGGCGCGGCCGTCCCTGCTCGAGCGGGTCAAGCGTGAGACCGAGCGCCTGCGCAAGGAGGCCGCGGCCGCCGCGCGTGAGCCGGTCAACCCGGCCCCGGCACCGCCGGCACCCCCGGCACCGGCCCCGCCCGTCGGCCCGCCGGCCGGGACCTACCCGCCGCCGGCCGGGGGCACCGGCCTGCCGCCGCGGGTCCGCCCGAAGTGGCAGGTGTGGGGGCAGCGGGCCGCCGAGACCGGCCGGCAGGCCGCGACCGAGGCGCCGGAGCGGCTGCGCTCCTGGAGCCAGCAGGCCGGCACCCTCGGGCAGCAGGCGGGCGACAAGGGCCGGCAGGCCGCGGAGAAGAGCCGGCAGGCCGTCGCCGAGACGCCCGCGAAACTGCGGTCGTGGCGGCGCAAGCCCGCGCCGGAGACGGCCGCGCCGCCGCGGATCCCGGTCCAGCCGCGACCGGCCGCCCGGCCGTGGACTCCGCCGCCGCCGCGGAAGCGGCGCCGGTTCCGCCGGCTGGTCCTGGTCGTGGCGGTGGTGATCGCGCTGTTCACCGTCGGCCCGTACGTCCAGCCGCACATCCCGGTGCTGAACCAGTACCCGGTGACCGCGATCCTGCCGGACGACTTCTCCGACCTGACGCTGCGGGACACCGCGGCCGGGCGGCAGGCGGCACAGAAGCTGGCCGAGCAGTTGCAGGAGGCCGGTTCGGGCACCGACACGTTCGCCGGGATCTACGGCGACGGGAAGGGCAAGCGGGTCACCGTCTTCGGGGTGACCGGGCTACGGCTGACCCCCGGCTCGGACGTCGAGTCCCAGCTGGCCCGGCTGGCCGGCTCGCTGAAGCTGACGGACGTGCGGCCCGTCGAGACCGGCGTGTTCGGTGTGCACCAGCAGTGCGGCACCGGCCGGCTGGACGGCACGTCGGTGGTCGCCTGCGCCTGGGCCGACCACGGCAGTCTGGCCACGGTCCTGCTGACCCGCCGCAACGTGGCCGAGAGCGCCGAGCTGGTCGCCGAGCTCCGGACCCGGGTGCTGACCACGACCAGTCCGCTGGTCTGACCACCGCATCCGCCCGGCGGTCGCGGGGTGGCCGGAACCATCCGCCCACCTCGCGTCGCCACCACGGGAGGTGTGGTTCGGCGGGAGGTGTAGGCGTACCGGAAAAGGTCAGGTCTGGTCCGGGCGTTTGGGGGCGTACCGCGGGATGTACTCCTGCCCGGTGAGCCGCTGGATGTCGGTCATCACCTGGTCGGTGAGCTCGCGCAGCGCGTGCCGGTCGTCGGAGCGGCCGGTGGTCTCGATCGGTTTGCCGAACTTGATGTTGATCACGCCGCGCATCGGGCTCGGGTAGAGCTGGCCGATGGGCTGGACCTTCTCGGTGCCGGTGACGCCGACCGGGATGATCGGGACGCCGGCAGCGACGGCCAGGCGGGCCACGCCGGTGCGGCCGCGGTAGAGCCGGCCGTCGGGTGAGCGGGTGCCCTCGGGGTAGACGGCGACCGCGTCACCGGCGCGCAACGCGGGGATCGCGGCGTCGAAGGCGGTGAGGGCGGCTCGGCCGCCGGCCCGCTCGACCCGGATGGCGCCGACCGCGCCCATCAGCTGGCGGAAGAAGACGCCCTTGAGGCCGGTGCCGGTGAAGTAGTCGGATTTGGCCCAGAACGCCAGGTGCCTGTCGACCACAGCGGCGAGGAAGAGCTCGTCGGAGACGGACAGGTGGTTGCTGGCAAAGATCGCGCCCCCGGTCTCCGGGACGTGCTCGATGCCTTCGACGTGCGGCTGCCAACCGGCCATCAGGATCGGGCCGAGCGTGAGCTTGCCGAACGAGTAGAGCAGCGGCAACTTCGTCCTCCGGGACGCGTGGAGCGGGGTCGGTGTGCCGGTGAGGTCAGCCGACGGTAGCGGCGAGGATTCTAGTGCAGCCCGACCGGCCCGGACATCCTGGTGGACATCCGGGCCGGCCGACCGTCAGACCGCCGTGACCGTCACCGTCACCTGGTCGCCGTCCCCGACCTCACCGGTGAAGCCCTCGGCGAGATCGGCGAACTCCACTGTCGTGGCGAGCGTCTCACCCGCGACGAACTCCCGGTACGCCTCGACCGCGGCCCGGACCGTCTCCGGCGCCGACAGCACCAGCGTGATCCGGTCGCTGACGTCCAGGTCGGCGTCCCGGCGGGCCTGCTGCACCACGCGGATCACGTCGCGGGCCAGACCCTCGGTGGCCAGTTCGGCGGTCACCGCGGTGTCCAGGACCACGACACCGGCGCCGGCCGGCAGCGGCGCGGAGTTCTCCACGTCCGAGGCGACCAGCTTCAGCTCGTACTCCCCCTCGGCGAGGGTGATGCCGGCCGCGACCGGGGCGCCGTCGACGAGCTGCCAGTCACCGGACTTGACCGCCTTGATGACCTGCTGGACCTGCTTGCCGACCCGGGGGCCGAGCGCCCGCGGCACGACGGTCAGGACCTGCCGGCAGTACGCGGCGACGTCGTCGGTGAAGACCACGTCCTTGACGTTGACCTCGTCCTTGAGCAGGTCGCCGAGGCTCTGCACGGTGTCGCCGGCCTCGGCGGCGACCGTCAGCTTCGCCAGCGGCAGCCGGACCCGCAGGCCCTTCGCCTTGCGCAGCGACAGGGCCGCCGAGGCGACGTCCCGGATCGCGTCCATCGAGGCGACCAGGTCGTGGTCGGCCGGGAACGTCTCCGCGGACGGCCAGTCGGTCAGGTGCACCGAACGGCCGCCGGTCAGGCCGCGCCAGATCTCCTCGGCGGTCAGCGGCGCGAGCGGCGCCACCACCCGGGTGAGGGTCTCCAACACGGTGGCCAGGGTGTCGAAGGCGTCCTCGTCACCGGCCCAGAAGCGGTCCCTCGATCGACGCACATACCAGTTGGTGAGGGCGTCGAGGTAGCTCCTTGTTGAAGCGGCCGCACCGGAGATGTCGTATTCGTCCATCTGCCGTTGAACGTCCGCCACCAGCTCACCGGTCTTGGCGAGAACGTAGCGGTCCAACAGATGGGTAGAATTTGTCCGGAATTTCGCCTCATAGCCGGATGCGTTGGCGTAAAGGCTGAAGAAGTACCAGACGTTCCAGAGCGGCAGCAGCACCTGGCGCACCGAGTCGCGGATCGCCACCTCGGTCACCGGCATGTCGCCACCCCGGAGCACCGGGGAGGACATCAGCATCCAGCGCATGGCGTCCGAGCCGTACGTGTCGAACACCCGGTAGACGTCCGGGTAGTTCCGCAGCGACTTGGACATCTTGCGACCGTCCTCGCCCAGCAGGATGCCGTGGCTCAGGCAGTTGCGGAACGCGGGCCGGTCGAACAGCGCGGTGGCCAGTACGTGCATCGTGTAGAACCAGCCGCGGGTCTGCCCGATGTACTCGACGATGAAGTCGCCCGGGTAGTGGTCCTCGAACCAGTCCTTGTTCTCGAACGGGTAGTGCACCTGGGCGAACGGCATCGACCCGGACTCGAACCAGCAGTCCAGCACCTCGGGGACGCGGCGCATGGTGGACTGCCCGGTCGGGTCGTCCGGGTTCGGGCGGGTCAGCTCGTCCACGTACGGCCGGTGCAGGTCGGTGACCTTGACCCCGAAGTCACGCTCCAGGTCCTCGTAGGAGCCGTAGACGTCGACCCGCGGGTACTGCGGGTCGTCGGACTTCCACACCGGGATCGGCGAACCCCAGAACCGGTTACGGGAGATCGACCAGTCGCGGGCATTGGCCAGCCACTTGCCGAACGAGCCGTCCTTGATGTGGCCGGGCGTCCAGTTGATCTCCTGGTTCAGCTCGACCATCCGGTCCCGGAACGTGCTCACCGCCACGAACCAGGACGACACCGCCTTGTAGACGAGCGGGGTGTCGCAGCGCCAGCAGTGCGGGTAGGAGTGGACGTACGCGTCGTGGCGCACCACCACGCCCCGGCCCTTGAGCGCGGCGATCACCGGCTTGTTCGCGTCGAAGACCTGCAGACCCTGGTAATCCGGGACCAGCGAGGTGAAGCGGGTGTGCTCGTCGACGGTCACCACGGTCGGGATGCCGGCCGCGTTGCAGGCGTTCTGGTCGTCCTCACCGAAGGCCGGGGCCATGTGGACGACACCGGTGCCGTCCTCGGTGGTCACGAAGTCGGCGCCGAGGACCTGGAAGGCGTTCTCCCCGGCCGGCTCGACGAGGAAGTCGAACAGCGGGGTGTATTTTTTCCCGACCAGATCAGCCCCCTGCACGGTGCCGACCTGCTCAAAACCTTCCAGCTCCTTTGCGTACGCGGGGAGCCGGCTCGCGCCAAGAAGGAGCTTTTGTCCATCCTTGTCCGACATAACGGCATAATCGATGTCAGGGCCGACCGCCAGCGCCAGGTTCGACGGCAGCGTCCACGGCGTGGTCGTCCACACCGCGATGTCCTCACCGGTCTCCAGGCGGAACTTCACGGTCAGCGCCGGGTCGGTGCGGTCCCGGTAGACGTCGTCCATCCGGGTCTCGGTGTTGGACAGCGGCGTCTCACAACGCCAGCAGTAGGCGAGCACCCGGAAGCCCTCGTAGACCAGACCCTTCTCGTGCAGGGTCTTGAAGGCCCACATGACCGATTCCATGTACGCCGGGTCGAGGGTCTTGTAGTCGTTCTCGAAGTCCACCCACCGCGCCTGCCGGGTGACGTACTTCTCCCAGTCCTTGGTGTAGGCGAGCACCGACGCCCGGCAGGCCTCGTTGAACTTCTCGATGCCCAGGTCGACGATCTGCGCCTTGCTGGTGATGCCGAGCTGCTTCTCGGTCTCCACCTCGGCCGGCATGCCGTGGGTGTCCCAGCCGAACCGGCGTTCCACGTGCTTGCCGCGCATCGCCTGGTAGCGCGGGACCAGGTCCTTCACGTACCCGGTGAAAAGGTGCCCGTAGTGCGGCAGACCGTTGGCGAACGGCGGGCCGTCGTAGAAGACGTACTCGTTGGCGCCGTTCTCCCCGGCCGGGCGCTGATCGACGGACGCCTCGAAGGTCTTGTCCGCGGCCCAGTGCTCCAGGACCGCACGTTCAACCCCGGGAAGATCAGGGCTTGCCGGTACGCCGGTGGCGTCGGAGTGTTTCGGATAGGCCATTCTGGTAGTCCCCTCGAGCAGTTCACATGACGTGACTGCGAGGACGAGCCGGTCTCGGCCCGCGGTACCACCTCGCTTGACGGTTCGTGGCGACCCGCCCGCTCATTCGCCGGATGATCTGCGCGGTCCGGTGTCCGCCCGGTTCTACTGGAGCTCTCGCTCGTTCTTCCGGAGGCTCCCCGGTGATGGCCGGTTCAAAGCCTGCGTGCCCACAACGATACCGGCCGCCCTCCCATTCCCTCATCCGCATTACGCCCGCGCGGAGACGGCGTCGGCGTGCCCCGCTCCGGGCGAGCCCCGACACGCTGCAAAAAGGCGCCCGGTCACCTTTTCTCAGGTGACCGGGCGCCTTTTCGAGTGTCAGATCTTGGGGAACCAGAGGGCCAGCTCGCGCTCGGCGCTCTCCGGCGAGTCGGAGGCGTGCACCAGGTTCTCCCGGTTGGAGAGAGCCAGGTCACCCCGGATCGTGCCGGCCGCCGCCTTGCGGCCGTCGGTGGAGCCGATCATGGCCCGGACCACCTCGATGACCGAGTCACCGGACAGCACCAGCGCCGCGAGCGGGCCGCTCGTCATGAAATCCTTCAAGGGCGGGTAGAAATCCCGCTCGACGTGCTCGGCGTAGTGCGCGTCGGCCAGGGCGCCGTCCATCGTGCGCAACTCCAGCGCCTCGACGATCAGGCCTTTACGCTCGAAACGGGACAGGATCTCGCCGAGCAGTCCGCGGCGGACCGCGTCAGGCTTGATGAGGACGAGCGAACGCTCGGTGGTGCTGGACACGTGGTTCCTCCGTTGCAAGGTCAGGTCGACACGCGGAGTTCAGCCTATCGGTACCGCGAACGGCGCGAGCAGCGATGTCGGGACCGGCGCACTTTCGCGGACACACCGCGTGGCCATAACCTGACGGGGACTACCGGGAGGTCCACAGTGGCGAACCAGACCGGCCGGCCCATCGCTCCGGCACGCAAACTGGTGTCGGCGATCATGGCTACGCTGGCGTGCTTCGTGATCGTTTTCGGACTGGGTATGGCGAGTTTTCCGGTCGCCATATTCGGTTTGGCCGTGCTCGGCCTGTCCGTGGGCGTCGCCTTCATGAACGTGTCACGCCGCGGCGGCCGCGCCACCGTGGCCGGCACCGCCGAGGTCAACTCGATCACGCCACCGCCGGCCGCCGGCGCCTACGGCCGTGCCACCATCGAGCTGGTGGTGGTCGCTCCCGGGCTGGGCGCCTTCGAGACGATGGTCCGCGAGTCCCGGGTGCCGGTGGAGAAGTGGCCGCTGCCCGGCACCACCGTGCCGATCACCGTGGACGTCGACGACACCCGCCGGGTGCGGGTCAGTTGGAAGGACGCTCCGGCGAGGCGTCTGGGCGAGGACCCGCCCCCGCCGCCGCAGCCCACCACCCGCTCCGACGCCGGCGACCTGGACGACGAGCTGCTGGGCCGGGTCGACCCGGCCCCGTGGGAGGGCCGCCACGACTGGGACGCCGACGGCGACGGCGTGTCCCCGTCGAGAGGCGGCGGCACCGCCACCACTTACGCCCGCCGCACGGCCACGCCGGTGGTGGTCCGGGACACCCCCGCCGGGACCATAGTCGAAGGCCAGGTGGTGGACACCGAGGAGGAGCCACCCCCACTCCCCCGCCGGGCCGGAAGCGCACACCGCTTCGACCCGCCCCCCACTCCCCTGGACGACGACCTACGCACCCCCCACCCGCCCCGTGACCTGGACGACGACCTGCACACCACTCGCAGGCCCGGCAGCCTCGACGAGGACCTGCACACAGCACACACGGCAGTCGACCTCGACGACCCGCGCACCGCGCGGCCGGCCGGCACCCGGGACGACCGGCGCACCGACCGCGATTTCGAGGACGACCTCCTCACCCGCCGCGACCCGGACGCAGCCGACTCCACGCGCACCCCGGACCTGGCAGACGACCTGTTCGCCGCCGATTCCTCCCGGGACGACGACCGCCACCACGCCCGGACAGCCGGAATCCCGGACCCGGACGACACCCCGCACCCGCCACGGCCGACCCCCACGCCGAACCTGAACGAGGAACCACACGCCGCCCGATCCACACGCACGTCAAATCCGGACGACGACCTGTTCCCCGAACGACCCGGCGAAGACGAACCGCCCTGGTCAGCTCCGTCCCGAGCCACCGGACCTTCCACCAGGCCGTCCCGAGACCCGGACGATCACCCGTTCGCAGACCCCCACCCGGTGGCCGACCCCCGCCCGGTGGCCGACCCCCATCCGGTGGCCGACCCCCATCCGGTGGCCAGCTCCCGCCCGGTAGCGGACGAACCACGCATCACCCCGACCCGCTCCGCACCCCCCGCCACGCCGGACGCCTGGAGCGCGGTCCCGTCAGAATCCCCGTTCACATCGACAACAAGCGATTCCCCACCCTCGTCCGCAGGTTCCCCACCTTCCGGCCAGGCAACAGCGCGCGCAACCTGGTCCGGCCCCCAACCCCGCCCGACAGGCACCCGCCCGAGCCCACGAAAAAGGCCGGCCCCAACCCCAACCCAAACCCCTTCCGCCGGTACGCCCCCCGAGCCCACCACAGCCCATTCCCCAGCCACCGCCGGTATCCCCTCCGAACCCACCACAGCTCATTCCCCCGCCAGCGCCGGCACGGTGACCACCTCCGAGCCAACGGCCAAGCCCCAGACAACAACCCCACCCACCCAGCGCCCCCCGTCCGAAGCCGACACAGCCATCGACTTGGACTTGGACGACCCACCAGCAACGACGTCCACAACATCCACCCAATCCGCTCCGGCTCCGGCTCCGGCTCAGCGAACCGAGTCGAAAGCCGGCCCCCACCGCGCCCATTTCACCGACACGTCCTGGCAGTCCGCCACCGCCGACGAGTCCCAGCGCACCGAATCCAGCGACCCGTCCCAGCCCACCGAGCCAAGCGCCCGGCCGCAGCGCCTAGAGACCAACGGCCCGGCGCAGCGCCTGGAGACCGACGGCCCGGCGCAGCACACAGAGACCAACGGCCCGGCGCAGCACACGGAAACCAATGGACCCTCGCGGCCCGGTGAGCACAGCGACCAGACGCAACCCGCCAGGCCCATCGGTCCAGACATCGTGATCCCGATGGGTTCCGCCCCCTCCACCTCGCAAACCCGAGAAGACCGTGAAGAACGGCATGGCAGGGAAGGCCGAGAGTCCTGGGAGGGCAGGGAAGGCCGGGAACTCCGGGAGTCCAGGGAAGGCCGAGAGTCCAGGGAAGGCCGAGAGTCCAGGGAAGGCCGAGAAGGCCGGGACCGTCCGGAGACCCGCGCCACGGATTCCGGTGCGCGCGCCGAGTCCGTCAGGCCGGTGTCCCCCGCAGCGACTTCGCGTCGGACCACCGACGCCGATCCGTCGCGCCGAACCCAGGATGCAGAAACCACCCAGTCCGAGGGCTTCCGCCGCCCCCGATCCACCGGCCCGACCGATCCGGTTTCTCCCGCGGCCCGTTCCCCCCGACCGTTCGGCGAGATCCCGCCCCCTGCCCCGGTAGCCCGCCCGGCCAGTTTGCCCACCCCGCCCCCACCACCGACGGCAAGGCCAAGCCACGCGGCCCCGCCGCCCCCACCGCCGACCCGCTCCACCCGCCTGCAGTCCTCCCAGTCCCGCGACTTCCGGGATTCCCAGGACGCCCGGAACCCCCAAGGCCCCTGGGGTCCTCAAGACCCCCGGGATCCCCAAGACCCCCGGAGTTCTCAGGACGCCCGGGATCCCCAAGACCCCCGGGATCCCCAGGACCCGCGGAGTTCTCAGGACGCCCGGGATCCCCGAGACCCCCGGAATTCCCAAGACACCCGGAATTCCCAAGACACCCGGGATCCCCGAGACACTCGGGACCAGCAGGCGTGGTCCCGCCCAGCTCGAAGCGCCCCGCCCTCACCTCCGTCCCCTCGCCCGGCCCCGTCTCCACGCCCGGCCCGAGAGGACGAACGCTGGGCCCCACCGGTCCCCGAACGTCTGGCTCCCCGGCCCCCACGCCAGCCCCAGCCCCGGGACACCACAGACCCCACCCCAACGCGCCAGTCCGCCCCCTGGGACACAACGCAGCCGGAGCAGTCCCCCCAGACCCCACCGGCAGAGGCCACCACCCAGCCGGAGCCAACAACCCGAGCCTCAGCCGCAGGAACCACGCAAGCCGAGCCAGCACACCAGCCCCCGCCCCCAGACGCCCCCCAGTCGGAGACCTCCCAGTCGGAGCCGATGCGTTCGGTCTCGCCCTCGGAAACCTCGCGGGCCGAGCCCGGACACAAGCCCTCGCCCTCGGCGGCCGCCCAGGCTGAGCCGATGCGTTCGGTTCCGCCCTCGGAGGCCGCCCAGCCAGAGCCGACGCGTTCGGTTCCGCCCTCGGCGACCGCCCAGCCGGAGTCACCGTCAACCCGCGGCCCGGTCCCATCACCCACCGGGCCTACGGCAACCCACGCCGAGTCCCCTTGGTCTCCGCCCACCGCGCGGACCACGCCCACAGCCCACGGCTCAGCTCCGGTCCCGCCGAACGTGGACGCCCGCCCGCTGGGCAGCCGCACCCGCTTCTTCATGCAGCCGGGCGACGAGCTACAGCAGGAAACCGAGTCACACCAGGAAAGCGAGTCGCGCCTGCTTGGGGGAACCCACCCGAACAGCACGACCTACCAGGGTGGCGAGCCGCACCGGGACAGCGGGGCGGCCCCGCGCGGCACAACCGACCGGAACAGCGAGACGGACCAGCACAGCAGGGCCTACCAGGACGGCGAGACGGACCAGCACAGCACGGCCTACCAGGACAGTGGGACGGCCCCGCGCGGCACGGCCTTCCAGGACAACGAACCGCGCCAGCACGAGCAAGGTCGCCGGGAGAGCACAACACGGCCGGAGAGCGAACCCCGGCCATCAACCGGCTTCCCGCAGGGCTCCCCGCCGGGTGCCTTCACCACGACCCGTCCGGAACCGACTCCCGCATCGGTTCGGCCCGAGCCCCAACCCGATCGCACCCCGTCGGCGACCCCGACGCCGGTCGGCCAGCCGCCGGCCGCGCCGGTACCGGACAGGCCGTTCCCGAGCGCCCCGTCACCCACCGCACCGCGAGCCGATCAGCCCTGGCCCGAGCCCACCGACCGCCCCCGAGCGAAGGACCAGGCAGGAATCACCGATCGCCCCAGGGCCGAGGACCAAGCAGGAATCACCGACCGCCCCCGGGCCAAGGACCAGGTATGGATCACCGACGAAGATGACAAGCCGGGCCCGGACCAGATCGACATCCCGCTCGACCGAGACTTCCCGATCGGCGGCGATCTACCTTTCGTAAGCGTCCGGCAGCCGGCCCCCGCCCCAGCGGAAGGCCAAGCCCAGAACCAAGGCCAAGCCCAGGACCAGCCCCAAAACCAGGACGCGGGCGAAGACCGGAACCGGGACGAGGTCCGGAACCAGGACAAAGACCGGGACCGGAACCAGGACAAAGACCGGGACCGGAACCGGGACGAAGACCGGTACCAGAGCCAGGACGAAGACCGGTACCAGAGCCAGGACGAAGACCGGTACCAGAGCCAGGACCGGCATCAAGACCAGCAGCAAGCCGAGGCTCAGCCTCAGGGCCGGATCCCCAGCGAGTCGATCAGCTCCCCGGCACGAACCCCGGACCGTGACCAAGACCGCGATCGGAACGACCCCGCGCCCGAAAAGCCGGCCGCCTCCGAGCAACTCCCGAGAATGCCGCAGCCGTCAGCACTGCGCGACGGCATCCTCGGCATAGCGGTAGGCCGCGCCGCCGTCTCCCCCGAGGCCTTCGCAACCACCCACCTGGAAGACGTCGACGAGCCGCAACCAGCCCAGAGCAGCGGCCCGTGGGGCGATTTCAGCCGCCGAGAGCCCGACGAACACGCCGGCGACGTGATCACCGCCTACCCGAGCGCACGCCCGGGCCCGGCCGGCGCGATCCACGGCGTAGGGATCACCGTCCTGGTCACCGAACTGGACCGGTCGACCCGCTTCTACCGTGACATCCTCGGTTTCCACGAGATCGACAACGGCGACGGCAGTGCGGTGCTGGCGTCCGGCGACACCCGCCTGGTGTTGCGGACGGTGCACAACCTGACAGCCGAAGCGGGCCGCCTGATCTACCTGAACCTGGAGGTGGGCGACATCGAGGCGGTACACGCCGAGCTACGCGACAAGGGCGTCAAGTTCGTCCACTCCCCACGCCCGGTGAACCGCGGCGACCGCCTGGAACTATGGTCGGCGACGTTCCGAGACCCGGACAACCACAACATCGCCATCACCCAGTGGCGGGCCATTCAATAGCAGAAGGGGGCGGCCGTAAAAGCCGCCCCCAAAGCCCCGAAGCCCCGAAAACCTAAAAGCTCCGGGAGCCCCGAAGAGCCCCGCCAAAAGTTCAGCCGAGAATGCTCCGCCGAACGTGCAGTGCATAAACCCACGCCAGCCCGAAGATCACCCCGACCGCGGCAAGCGTCCAGTGCAGAAACCCACCGGCGAGCAGCAACACCTGAACACCGCTGCCGGCATGCCAGGCCCAGTCCCGCTTCATCATCCCGGTGAGCAGCGCCGCCACCACGGCCAGCACCAGAACCGCGATGATCGGCGTGCCGCTGTCCGCCCCGGCGAGCATCTTCAACGGCGCGATCATCAACAGCAGCACGATCACTTCGAACCCGAGAGTGGCCGCGCCCAGACCCCGTACCGCAGCAACGGGGTTCTTGAGCCCGGAAGGTTTCTGCTCGGTCATCGCTTGAGCAGCTTCCGTGCGTCGGCGACGGTCACCACCGACCCGGTGATCAGCACCCCGACCCCGCTCAGCTCACCGGACGCGTCGTCTTCGGCGAGGTAGACCGCCTCGGCGATGGCGTCGGGCATGGTGTTCTTGACGGTGACCCGGTCCTCGCCGAAGACCGCGATCGCAAGCTGGCCCAGCTCGTCGGCGGGCATCGACCGCGGCGAGCTGTTCTGGGTGACGACGATCCGGGCGACGGCCGGTTCGAGCAGGTCGAGCAGCCCGGTGACGTCCTTGTCGCCGAGGACCGAGATGACGGCCACCAGGTGCCGGAAGCTGAACTCCTCCTCCAGCGCGGTGACGGTGGCGGCCATGCCGTGCGGGTTGTGCGCGCCGTCGAGCAGGATGGCCGGGGCGCTGCGGACCCGTTCCAGCCGGCCCGGCGAATCGGACGCGGCGAACCCTTCCCGGATCAGGTCGATCTCCAGTTTCCGCTCGGGCCCGGCGCCGAGGAACGCCTCGACGGCGGCGAGCGCGAGTACGGCGTTCTGCGCCTGGTGGGCACCGAACAGCGGCAGGAAGACCTCGTCGTACACCCCGCCCAGGCCTTGCAGGGTGAGCACCTGCCCACCGACCGCCTGGACCCGCTCGACCACCCCGAACTCCCGGCCCTCACGAGCCAGGGTGGCGCCCATGTCGGCGCAGCGTTCCAGGATCGGCCGCATGGCGTCCTCGTCCTGCAGCGCGGTGATCACGGTGGCGCCCTGGTGGATGATGCCGACCTTGTGCCAGGCGATGTCCTCGATGGTGTCGCCGAGCCACTCGGTGTGGTCGAGGCCGATCGGGGTGAGCACGCAGACGCCGGCGTCGATGACGTTGGTGGCGTCCTCCTCACCGCCGAGCCCGACCTCGACGACGGCGATGTCCACCGGCGCGTCGGCGAATGCCGCGTACGCCATGGCCGTCGTCATGTCGAAGTAGGTCAGCGGCTCGGCGTTGCGCGCGTCGATCAGATCGGCCAGCGGAGCGATCTCGTTGTACGTGCTGACCATCTGCTCCTCGGACACCGGCTCACCGTCGAGGCTGATCCGTTCCCGAACCGTCTCCAGGTGCGGGCTGGTGTACCGCCCGGTGTGCAGCCCGTGTGCCCGCAGCAGTGAGTCGATCATCCGGGCCGTGCTGGTCTTGCCGTTGGTCCCGGTCAGGTGGACGGCCGGGTAGGCCCGCTGCGGGGTGCCGAGCACGTCCATCAGATCCCGGATCTTCTGCATGTCGAAGACCATGCGGGTGAAACCGCGCTTGTTCAGCGCGGCCTCGACCTCTTCGTATTCGCTGCTCATGCTGTCGGCAGTGCGTCGAGAGCGGCGGCGATCCGGACCAGATCCGCTTCCGCGGCGGCCAGCCGGTCCTTGATCTTCGCAACCACCTGTTCCGGGGCCTTGCCGACGAAGGACTCGTTACCGAGCTTGGCCCGGCACTGGGTGGCCTCCTTCTCGGCGGCGGCCTTGTCCTTCTCCAGCCGGGCCCGTTCGGCCGCGACGTCGATGGTGCCGCGGGTGTCCAGGTCGACGGTGATGCCACCGGTCACCGCGAGGGTGGCGGTGGTGGTGAAGTCGGCGCCGGGCGTGACGAGCCGGGCCAGCGACCGGATCAGCGGCTCGTGCACGCTGATGCCGACGTTGCCCAGGCCGGTGAGCGCGGCGGTCACCCGCTGGCCCGGCTTGAGGCCCTGGTCGGAACGGAACCGGCGGACCTCGGTGACCACCTTCTGCAGGGCGGCCAGCTCCTCCTCGGCGGCGTCGTCGATGAGCGCCTGGTCGACCACCGGCCAGGACGACTTCATCACGGTCTCGCCGCCGGTGAGGGCGATCCACAGCTCCTCGGTGACGAACGGGATGACCGGGTGCAGCAGGCGCAGCAGCTGGTCGAGCACGTGCCCGAGGACCCGGCGGCTGTTCTCGGCCGCGCTGTCCGAGCCGGCCAGCACCGGCTTGCTCAGCTCCAGGTACCAGTCACACACGTCGTCCCACGCGAAGTGGTAGAGCGCGTCACAGACCTTGGCGTACTCGTACGTCGCGAAGTAGCCGTCGACCTCGGCTGTCACGTGCTGCAGGCGGGACAGGATCCACTTGTCGATGGCGGACAGGTCCGCGGAGGCGGGCAACTCGCCGGTCACGGTGGCGCCGTTCATCATCGCGAACCGTGTGGCGTTCCACAACTTGTTGCAGAAGTTGCGCGACCCCTGGCACCACTCCTCGCTGATCGGCACGTCGGAGCCGGGGTTGGCGCCGCGGGCCAGCGTGAACCGGGTGGCGTCCGCGCCGTACCGCTCGATCCAGTCGAGGGGGTCGACGACGTTGCCGAACGACTTCGACATCTTCTTGCCGAACTGGTCACGCACCATGCCGTGCAGGTTGATCACGTCGAACGGCTGCTTGCCGTCCATCGCGTACAACCCGAACATCATCATCCGGGCGACCCAGAAGAACAGGATGTCGTAGCCGGTCACCAGCACACTGGTCGGGTAGAACTTCTCCAGCTCGGCGGTCTGCTCCGGCCAGCCCAGCGTCGAGAACGGCCACAGCCCGGAGGAGAACCAGGTGTCGAGGACGTCCTCGTCCTGGTGCCAGCCCTCACCGGTCGGCGGCTGCTCGTCGGGGCCGACACAGACGATCTGCCCCTCGGGCCCGTACCAGACCGGGATCCGGTGGCCCCACCACAGCTGCCGCGAGATGCACCAGTCGTGCATGTTGTCGACCCAGGCGAAATACCGCTTCGACAGCTCGGCCGGCTCGATCTTCACCCGGCCGTCACGGACCGCGTCACCGGCCGCCTTGGCGAGCGGCGTGGTGTTGACGAACCACTGCAGCGACAGCCGCGGCTCCACCGTCGTCTTGCACCGCGAGCAGTGGCCGACCGAGTGCAGGTAAGGCCGCTTCTCGGCGACGATCCGGCCCTCCTCACGCAGGGCGGCGACGATCGCCGGGCGGGCCTCGTAACGGTCCAGGCCCTCGAACGGGCCGGGCACCGTGATGACCGCGCGCTCGTCCATGACGGCCAGACTGGGCAGGTTGTGCCGCTGGCCGATCTCGAAGTCGTTCGGGTCGTGCGCCGGGGTCACCTTGACCGCGCCGGTGCCGAACGACGGGTCGACGTGCTCGTCCGCCACGATCGGGATGCGCCGCCCGGTCAGCGGCAGCTCCACCTCGGTGCCGACCAGGTGCTTATAGCGCTCGTCGTCGGGGTGCACGGCCACCGCGGTGTCACCGAGCATCGTCTCGGCACGCGTGGTGGCGACGACGATCGCGTTCGCGCCCTCGCCGTACCGGATCGAGACCAGCTCACCCTCGTCGTCGGTGTGCTCGACCTCGATGTCGCTGAGCGCGGTGAGGCAGCGCGGGCACCAGTTGATGATCCGGTTCGCGCGGTAGATCAGGCCGTCGTCGTACAGCCGCTTGAAGATCGTCTGCACCGCGCGGGACAGGCCCTCGTCCATGGTGAAACGCTCGCGCGTCCAGTCGACGGAGTCACCGAGCCGCTTCATCTGCGCCAGGATCGCGCCGCCGGACTCGGCCTTCCACTCCCAGACCTTCTCGACGAACTTCTCCCGGCCCAGGTCGTGCCGGGACAGCTGCTGGACGGCGAGCTGCCGCTCCACCACATTCTGGGTGGCGATGCCGGCGTGGTCCATGCCCGGCAGCCACAGCACCTCGAAGCCCTGCAGCCGCTTGAGCCGGACCAGGACGTCCTGGATGGTGTGGTCGAGGGCGTGCCCCACGTGCAGCGAGCCGGTCACGTTCGGCGGCGGGATCACGATCGTGAACGGCGGCTTGTCACTCTTCGGGTCCGGGGTGAAGTAACCCTCCGATACCCACCGCTCGTACCGCCGCTGCTCTACCTCGCCCGGCTGGTACTGCGCGGAGAGGCCACCGGTGGGCCGGCTGTCGGGGGTACGGGGTTTGGTCTCATCGGTCACTCGACAAGAATACGAAGCGTCGGTGGCCGCACAAAAATCGCACCTCCTTCCCTGTGGATAACTCACCCCGCGGATCGTTGTCCACAGCGCTCCCCATGCCCGCGAACGCCGCGAGATAGGCTCACCTGATGTCGGACCACGGCCAGCAGACACCCTCTTCCACCGGTGACGTCCCGTTCGAGATCACCGCGGATGACGGCAACTCCGCGTTCCGGCTCACCGACGACTCCGATCCCGCTCCGGCCGCGTCGCCGCAGAGCCGCAAGGCCCGCACCATCGTCCTGAGTTCCCTGCTCGCGGTGGCTCTGGCCGGTGCCGGCACGGTCGGTTGGTTCGGGTGGAAGGTTAATTCGCAGCGCCACACCACCCTGTCCACGCCCTCGGCGATCGGCGCGCTCACCCTCGACGACAGCGAGGAGGCCACCGCCACCGCCGACTACCTGCAGACCGCTCTGTCCGCCGAGATCACCATGGACAAGGCGGTCGGCGCGGTCTACAAGGCGACCGACGGCAAATCGGTCCTCTTCTTCGGCGGCACCACGCTCTTGTGGTCTCCCGAGAGCGACCTGGATTCGGCGTTCACCCTGGTCAACGACGATCAGAGCAAGGTGGCCGATCTCAAGGAGGTCGAGGCCGGCGATTTCGGCGGCACGATGAAATGCGGCGTGGTGAAATCCGCCGACGGCGACCTCTCGGTCTGCGGCTGGGCCGACCACGGAAGTCTGGCTCTGGCGATGTTCGCCGACCGCCCGGAAACCGAAGCGGCCCCGTTGATGCGCGAACTACGAAGTGCAATTCAAACCAGATCCTGATTTCGGTATGCCTACTCCTCCCACAACCGCACCACCATGTCCCCGGCTTCGCCGCTGGCGGCCCTCGATTCCTGAGGCGGAGTAATCCCGCAAACGCAAGAAGGCCACGGTTCCCGTCCGGATTCCGTGGCCTTCACAGTGTTCAGCACGATCTACTCGTAGCAGCCCTGACGATTCAACTGCAGGTTGAAGTGGGTGACCTTGCCACCGGTGAGCGTGATGTTGTACCGGGCCTCACTGTTACCCGGCACCGGCGCATACCAGCGCCCGTCGGCCTCCGGCCCGGTCATGTTCTTGGCGGACGGGTAGGCCCGCCCCACCGCGGCCGCCGAACTGCCCAGCTTGATCCCCTCCGGCGTGGCCACCCCCGGATAGGCGGTGAACGAGACCAGGCCCAGCCCGTCCCCCTGGTTGAAGAACACCGGCGCCCGTGCACTACCGGCGGCCTTCGGCTGGTAGTCGGTGTTGCATCCCTGGGTGGTGGGCTCCCCGTCCCCGACGAGCAGTCCCGTCTTCAGGGCCGCACTCATCGACATGCCGAGCTTGAGCGCCCCGAGCCCGTTCGGCCCGAGAACCAGCTTCCCGCCACCCGAACCCGACGACTTCGAGGCCTTGGGCGTGCTGGACTCGGACGTCGACGGCTCAGCCGACTCCCCCAGTCCCGCCCGAGCCGACGGCGAAGTTGTTACCACCGAGGGCGTGGGACTCGGCGCCGCGGTCGTGCTCTCGACTGCTCCGGCCGGTTTGGCCGCTCCATTCACCCGTTCCGGCCCGCTGCTGCAACCGCCGGCCACCATCAGCCCGACGATCCCCGCCACCAGCGCCATCTTGCGTCGCATTCCGATCTCCCCCGCTCCACGCTTCGTCCCTGTCACAAGGTGCGATGCGTCCCCACGGCCCTCGGTTCGCGACCATGAATAACGGAAAAGTAACGACACTGCGATTAACCTTGCATCCACCGCCAGTTCATGCAGCCAGACGGCCGGCACATATCCCGGAAATGCAGAAAGGCCCACCCGGT
>NZ_BOMG01000125.1 GCF_016862075.1 Actinoplanes couchii
AGGGCCGTTCCTCAATCGTCCAGGTCGGTTTCCCGGTCGGCTACCTTGTCGACTTCGGTGCACTCGCTCTCCTCGCCGTCGATGACGTGGAAGCCGACCCGACCATCGTCGAGGACGATCGCGGAGGCGAGGATCTGCTGCGTCTGTTCCATCGGCGGGAGTTCAAGGTCTTGCTCTACTCGGCTTGGGTATGGCCTGATCCGGCGGGTGGGAGACGGTGTGCCCGATACCCGCCCGTGCGCGCCACGTTGTGCGCGCCGAACGGGCTGCCGATGTGCCGAAACCATCGTTAGCTACGTGCCCGCCGCGTGCCCGGACGTCTGCGGACCCGTTGGCATGTGATCGGATTCGTAATTACCGAGACGGGTGCCTACCTGGATAGATAGGCACCCGTCGGTATTGCTCGGTGCCGTTAAACCTGCCAAGTACCTAGCTCATAATCCCTCGGTCGCGGGTTCGAGTTCTGCCCGCCCTGCTTGATCTTGCGTGTGATCCGTCGGCCTGGCATTTGGCGCTGCTGTCGGCTGCAGACGGGAGGCCGGGGGCGCTTCTCTATCCTGCGCAGGTGTCTTCGTTCAGTGATGCTGAGCTCGAATCCTTGGTGGCCGAAGCGGTGGTGGACTGCTATGACGAGCATGAGCAGCTCAGTGGCCTCTTCGCCATGATCCAGGACAATTTGGCTGTGCCGTTCGACGCCGAGGTCCTTGGAGTGCCGGTAGTCGTCCGGAAGGTGGATCTGCGGTCGTCGGGGATCGTGGCGATTTGTCACCGTGGGCGGCTGCGGCAGGCTGTTGGCATTCTGGATCTTCCGTTGCCGGATCCTTTACCTGATGGTGTGCAGTGGATCGAGGCGTACCGGTGGTGGGTGGCCGGCTCGTGAGCGAGTACCAGTACTACGAGTTCGTGGCGCTTGATCAGGCGTTGACCGTCAAGCAGCAGGGCGAGTTACGGGCGGTGTCGTCGCGGGGGCGGATCACGTCGTCGAGTTTTGTCAACGACTATCAGTGGGGTGATCTGAAGGCTGATCCGGCCAAGTGGATGGAGCGGTACTTCGACGCTCACCTGTATCTGGCCAACTGGGGCTCACGGCGGTTCATGCTGCGGCTGCCCAGAACGGTGCTGGACCCGGCGACGGCTTCGCGGTTCTGTGTCGGGGATTCGGCCGGCTCTTTCGCTACCCGTACACACGTGGTCCTGGATCTTCGCAGTGAGGATGAGGACGGCGACGAGGAGTGGTGGGACGAGGAGGAGCGGCTCGCGGCGATCGTGCCGGTTCGGGCGGAGCTGGCCGGCGGTGACCGGCGGCTGCTGTATCTGGCCTGGCTGCTGTGTGTGCAGAACCGGGAGCTGGATGATGACGAGGCGGAGCCTCCGGTCCCTGCGGGACTGGCGAAGCTGAGCGGGCCGTTGCAGGCGCTGGCCGACTTCCTGCGAATCGACAGCGACCTGCTCGCCGTGGCGTCAGTGGTGAGCCGGCCGCTGACCGAAAGGGCGCCGTCGGCCGCTGATCTCCGCCGATGGGTGAAGGGACTGCCTACGGCGGACAAGGACGAGGTGTTGGTGCGGTTACTGCGCGGTGAGGCGGGGCTGCTGCGGTCGGAGCTGTTACGGCAGTTCCACGGTACGGCGCAGGAGAACCCGGCAGGGGAGCCCCGGACCGCCGGAGAGCTGCTCACCGCTGCTGAAGATCGCTGGGCCGTGCGGCAGCAGAGAGCCCGCGAGAAGGAGACGGCCGAACGCACACGCCGTGAGGAAGCGGCCACCGCGGACCGAGCGCAGCGGCTGAATGAGCTGGCGCGGAACCCGGTTCGGGTTTGGGGCCAGGTGGACGAGTTGATCGCGACGAAGCGCCCGAAGGACTACGACGCTGCGGTGGTCCTGCTGCTGGATCTTCAGGCGTTGGCGGTACGCGAGGGCGAGATCTTCGAGTACGCGGAGCAGATGGCTCGGCTGCGGGAACGTCATGCGCGTAAGCCGAGCCTGATCGACCGTTTCGACCGGGCCCGGCTCGACTGAACTGGCTGTCCGGCTCCGGAGAAGCTCGCCGCGACGGCCACACGTGGGGTCTGGGAAAATGATCTTGTGAGGGATGACAGCAGGCAGGCGCGACGGTACGAGCAGAAGTGGGGGTTTGGCATGGCGCCGGTCAAACCCCATGTGCAGGCGGAACGGGTCGCCTCGGCCCGCAGTGTGCTGCGGAGCGTTGAGAATCCCGGGATGGCCGATGTCGCCGCCCTTGAGGACATCTCGGTGGTCAAAGGGCTGTTCAATCGGTCCCATCGGCAGGATCAGTGGGACTGGTTCACCGTTTGGCAGCAGCTCGGGCGGCCCAGCCGGCGGGCGGCGTCCGCGGCGGCGAATGGGCTCACCAGCCTGCGCAACGGGCTGCGGGATCGGGAGATGGCTTGGGTGACCAATGGTGTGACCACCTTTCGGAACTCCGGTGGGCTGGGCCGGCTCACCGGATACCTCGCCGGTGAACAGGCGGAACCCGATGGCGTCGGGTACGTCTACATCCTCTCCACCCGGGAACAGCCCGATGTTCTGAAGATCGGGTACACGGACCGTTCCGTCGAGGAGCGGGTCAAGGAGATCAACCGGGCCACCGGAGTGCTCGTGCCGTACGGTGCGCGTGCCGTCTGGGCGGTTCCTCGGGCGCAGACCGTCGAAGCCGAGATCCACCGGCTGCTGGCTCCCTATCGGATCCGGAAGGACCGGGAGTTCTTCGACATCCCCTTCCGGGAAGCCGCGCCGATCATCCAGGCCCACATCGCTGAATCAGAGCAGTGACAGCTGGTTGCCGTTGTGGGAGAGGTGGGATCTCGGGTCGGCGTCGTGGCGGGACAGGACCTCGCGGATCAGGGGTAGCGCGGCCTCGACGTCGTCGATGACGGTGATGGTCACCGCCGCGGATAGCCGGCCCTCGCCCGGGATCATGATGTAGCTGCTGGATTCGGCGCGGCCCCGGTCTGCGGTACGGAGTGTGTGGTCCAGGTTGGCGGTTACTACCTGGGCGTACGACTCCGGGCGGTTGTCTGTCGGCAGTCGTAGTTTCAGCAGGTGACGGCGGGAATTTTGGAGTGGGCTGGGGCCGGAACGGGCTGCGATCAGGGAACCTCTGGGGGCTTTTGTGTGCTCCTCGTCGGCCCATGCCCCGTTGGGAAGCGCGGTGGCCGTCGCCAAGGTGGACTCGGCGGCGGTCAGCAGCTGCTGCCAGGCTGCCAACGGGAAGTCGCCGTTCGGGGTTCGGGTGCTGTAGAGGGCCCGGTCGGTGTACTTCGACTCGTCCTGCTCGACCGTCCAGGCGCCGGCTTCGTTGCTGGCCCAGGTGATGCCGTTGTGGCGGCCGTCGGCCCGGTGCCGCCAGTCGCGGGTTCGGGACGGGCCCGCCGCTGCGTCCATCAGTGGGGTGACCGCGTCCAGGTCGGTGTCCGGGCCCAGGATCACGAAACGGGAGGCCAGGGCCAGTACCGGGCCGGGATGACGTAGTACGGGATCCAGCCTGGCGGTGGCCCGGGCGATCAGGTCCAACTCCGTCCACCGCAGGGCGTCCGGATGCCAGTTCACCTGATCATCCCAGGCCAGCTCCAGCTTCTCGGCGCTGTCGGGAACGCGTATCTCCAGATTGATCTGTGGAATGTCCAGCGCGATGTCGAGAACCAGCGCATAGTCGCCACCCACCGGAAACTCCACGACGATCGGCGCATCTTCGGACGGATCCTCTTCGAACAGATAGATGCGCCAGAATTCCGGGTCGTCCAGGCGGATTCGGGGTGGCAGCGGCAAATGGGGCAGCGTAAGACCTACAGGTGGGTCAGGCCGGTGGTCGCCTGCCACAGGGCGCGAGCGGTGGCCGGGTTCCGGGCTGCGCGGCTCGGTTTGCGGACCTTCGGGTAGCCGGTGAAGCTGAACAGGCCGCCCGGGCCGACGTAGGCGTTTCCGGGCACGTCCTGGCTCGCCGCATACAGCAGGGGCAGCGCGCCCATTTCGGCGTCCTGCACGAACAGTGGGAATCGGTTGATGAAACCCAGTGGGGAATGGCTCACCAGGGCGGTTCTGGCGATTCCTGGGTGGGCGACCATTGAGCGGACCGGGCTTCCCGACTCGGTCAGGCGGCGTTGCAGTTCCAGGGAGAACAACACGACGGCCAGCTTCGACGACTCGTACACGGAAAGGCCATTGTATTTGGTGGTCTGCCAGTTGAGGTCGGTCAGGCGCAGTCTGCCGAAACGGTGCAGCTGGCTGCCCACCGTGATCACCCGGTCGGTCAGGCGGGGGAGCAGCAGGTTGGTCAGCAGGAACGGGCCGAAATAGTTCGTCGCGGTCTGCAGATCCAGACCCTGGGCGGTGCGGGACTGCGGGATGTCCATCACCCCGGCGTTGTTGATCAGGATGTCGATCGGGCCGGTGTACGAGTCGGCGAACGCGCGCACCGAATCCAGGTCGGCCACATCAAGCTGATGAATTACGAAATTTCCGGGCATATTGGCGACGGCTCGGCGGGCCTTGGCCAAGTCGCGGGCGGCCACCACGACCGTGGCGCCGGCCCGGGCCAGCTCGCGGGCGGTGATGAGGCCGATGCCCCCGGTGGCACCGGTGATCACCACGGTCGTGCCGGTCATGGACGGAAGCTGATTGGCGGTCCATCTGGTCATGCGAAGTCCTCGTTCCAAAGGGGTCGGCGACCAGCAGAAGGTCCGGCCGCCGAAAGGATCGGCGACCAGCAGAGGAGCCGGTCGCCAAGGAGATCGGCGACTGGTGGAAGGGCCGGCCGCCAAGGGGTCGGCAACCAGTAGACGGGCCCGAGCGGGCGCGGATGAAGGACCCACCGAGCCACTGAATGGCAGGGCGTGGATAACGCCGCCCACCTGCCGGACGATGGACGCATGACAGCACTGGACCGGGACGGCCTGGCCGACTTCCTGCGCGGCCGGCGGGAAGCCCTGCAACCCGAGGACGTGGGGTTGCGGCGCGGGGCGCGGCGGCGGACGTCCGGGTTGCGGCGGGAGGAGGTCGCCGAGCTGTGTGACATGTCGGCCGACTACCTGGCCCGGCTGGAACGCGGCAGCGGCTCCCAGCCGTCACCGCAGATGGCCGCGGCCATCGCCCGGGGCCTGCGGCTGACCCCGGACGAGCGGGATCACCTGTTCCAGCTGTGCGGGCACCCGCGCCAGCCACGGCATCTGCGGGACGCGCACATCAGCCCGGGTCTGCTGCGGGTGATGGACCGGCTGCAGGACACCCCGGCGCAGATCATCGGCCCGATGGGGGAGACGCTGCTGCAGACGCCGCCGGCCGTGGCGTTGCTCGGCGACGAGACGCGCTACACCGGCCCGGCCCGCAGCGCGCTCTTCCGGTGGTTCACCGACCCGGCGTCCCGGTCCCGCTACCTGCCCGACGATCACGAGCTTCACAGCCGGGTGTACGCCTCGGTCCTGCGAGCCGTCAGCACCGCCCAGGGCTTGGGCTCGCCGGCCGCCGAGCTGGTGACCGTACTGCAGCGATCCGGCGGTGAGTTCGCCGCGCTGTGGGAGCGGCAGGAGATCGGGTTGCGCTGGAGCAACGCCAAACGGTTCGTCCACCCGCAGGTCGGGCGGATCGACCTGTTCTGCCAGACGCTGCTCGACCCGGATCAGGGACAGTCTCTGCTGATCTTCACGGCCACGCCCGGCACCGAGAGCTACGACAAGCTGGCGTTATTGGCCGTCCTCGGCTCCGACAGCTTTGCCGGAGCCTGAGGAGAACCTTTTCAGGGGGCCATCGACGGAGCGAACTCGGTGAGGACCGCGCCGATGCCACCCATCGCGATCACCACGATCGACGGGATCAGCACCAGGTAGCCGAGGATCAGGCCGGCGATCGCCATCCCGTGCCCGGCCCGGTGTCCGTTGCGGGTCTCCCGCAGCGCCATGTGCCCCAGGACCACCGCGATCAGGCACGGAACCCCGAAGGCGCAGAACCCGCCGAAGATCCCGATGATCCCGAGAACCATGGACGCGACAGCCAGACCGGACGTCGGTACGACCATCGGCATCGGCGGGTAATAACCAGGTTGAGGCGGATACGGCCGATAATGCCCGTGGTACTGCGGCTGCTGCGGGTAGGGCTGTGGCGGATATTGACCGTACGGGTCGGGCTGCCCGGGCGGGGGATAGCTCATCGTCGAATTGTCCTTAGGTTGTGCGCTTGCCGAGCATCTAACCGTAGGCAGGGCGAACCGGCCCGCCCGCCCGGTCGATCGGCGGCCACAACGAGCTTTTCGGTTGACCTGGACGGGAAGCTACCGATCTGCAATCCGGTGAACGCTGGGGCGGGTGGCCCCGGCGGCCGAAGTGACCGGGCATGAACGATGCGCGTGCCCCCAGGGCCTCGGCGGCTCTGGTGGCTACCGCTGAGCGCCGGGTCGCCCTGTTGAGCAGTGCCACGGTGCCGATCTACACGGTCGGCGCATGGCTGCTGACCGGGCCGTTCCGGTGGTGGATGGCCCTGACCGCGATCCTGCTGACGGTCACCGGGATCGCCTTGCGCCGTACCCCCGGGGATCTGGAACGCTGGGCGTCCATCGTGATGTGCGCGGTGGTGAACGTGGTCTGGGGCTGGCTGACGCCGGAGATCCCGCTGCTGTCCACGGCCGCGATGATGACGGCGATCATCTACGGCACGATGATGCTGCCGGCCCGCCAGTCCCGCGGCATGATCGTGCTGCTGCCGTTGACGGCGCTGGCCGGGCAGATGGCCGCCGGTGTCCAGGGGCGGCTGGCGCTGCAGTCCGTCGGGGTGGCGCTGACCAGCATCATGCTGGGGTTCGTGCTGTACCGGATCCGGCAGGCGTTCGGGCAGCGCATCGACGACGACACCCGGGCCTTGGCCGAGGCCAACACCCGGCTGGAGAACCAGTCCCGCACCGACGGGCTGACCGGGCTGGCGAACCGGCGGCGCCTGGACGAGAAGCTGGACGACGCCCCGGGCGGCGTGATCATGGTGGACGTCGACCACTTCAAGAGCTACAACGACCACTACGGGCACCTGGGCGGCGACGACTGCCTGCGGTCGGTGGCCGGCGCGATCGCCGGCGCGATCGGCGACCGGGACGTGGCGGCCCGGTACGGCGGCGAGGAGTTCTCGGTGATCGTCGCCGGCGACGACACCGTCGAGGTGGCCGAACGCATCCGGCGGGCGGTCTGGGACCTGGCCGAGGAGCACACGGCCGCCCCGGACGGGCGGGTGACCGTCAGCGTCGGCTTGGCGGTGTCCCGTCCGGGTGAGAACCGGTCCGGCCGGGAGCTGCTGGGGTCGGCGGACCTGAGCCTGTACCGCGCCAAACGGGACGGCCGCAACCGGGTGGGACCGCTGGTCACCGACCGGTTGGCGGCGTGACACGCGGGAACCGGCGGACCGGTGACCGGATCGTGTCCTCGGTGCAGTAGCTTGCCGGAGCCGGGCTGTTCGGGCCGGTACCGCCGACCGACGGGGAACCGACTGCGATGAGCGTGGGCCACGTGCTGATCGTCGATGACGACGACGCCGACACCATGATGATCGAGGAGGCGCTGGCCGCCGAGCCGGTGCCGCCCGTGGTGAGCCGGGTGGGGGACGGCGCCGAGGCGCTGGCGTTCCTGCGGCGGCAGGGTGACTACGCCGACGCGCCCCGGCCGGACCTGGTGCTGCTCGACCTGAACATGCCCCGGATGGGCGGGCACGAGGTGCTGCTCGAGATCAAGGGCGACGACGCGCTCAAGAGCATCCCGGTCGTGGTGCTGACCACCTCGGACGCGCTGCCGGACATCACCGCCAGCTACGTCCGGCACGCCAATGCGTACGTGAAGAAGCCGATGGACCTGGACTCGTTCGAGGACGCGGTCCGCCGGATCCGCCGCTTCTACGCCGAGATCGCGGTGCTGCCGCCGGGCTGAGGGGCGACCCACCGGCGCTCGATGGTGACCCGGGTGCCGGTCGACGTGGCGGTGACCTTCACCTCGCCGTACGCGTTCATCAGGATCGCGCCCCGCCCGCGGTCCCGGGCCGGTGGACGGGCCCGCCAGCCGCCGAAGTCCTGGATCTCGACCCGCAGCAGACCACCGGCGGCCAGCATCCGCACGTGCACCTCGGGCCGGCTGGGCTGCTGGGCGTGTTCGACCGCGTTGTTGATCGCCTCGGTGACGGCCACCTGCAGGTCGTACCGCAGATCGGCGTCCACCTCGTCGGGCAGGGTGGCCTGCAGATCCCGCCGGGCCGCCGACGACGCTCCGGCCGCCAGCGGATAGACCCAGGTGACGTCCAGATCGGGCAGCTCGGTGTCGGCCGGCCCGGCGACCTCCGGCCCGCGCCGGATCGTGACGGCGGCGTTGTCACCGGAGTAGAGCACCAGCTGTTCGCCGTGCCCGAGCAGGTCACCGGCGAGGCTCCGGGTGGGCGTGCCGGGCGGCCCCACGTGCGCGGGCCCCGGATGCCCGTGGCCGGCCCACGCGAACCGGCCGGTCGGCGGCTCCACGGTTACGATCATCAGGGTGGCCGGCAGGGAGTCCGGCGGCGTGGGGAAGAACCGGTTGACCAGGCGGGCGGGGGAGGACTCCTCGACGGCGTACGCCCGGACCGCGGCCCGCAACAGCTCCGCGGTGACCACGGCGCCGAGCCCGTGCCCGATCGTCTCGCCGACACTGAGCAGCAGTTCGCCGTCGCCGGTGACACCGATGTCGGTCCAGCCGCCGGCCCGGGGCGGCGCCAGGTGCAGCTCCCACCCCTCCGGCACCGGCGCGTGCTGGTCGTGCCCGGCCTGCCTGTCGTTCTGCGCGATCAGGGCGAGCACGTCCGCGGCCGCGGCGAGGAACGCCCCGGTCGCGGTGGTCGGCTCGTCGATCCACAGCTTGATCTCGCCGCGCCGGAACCCGGCCGGGGATCCGCCGATCTCGGCCCGCAGCAGGTCACCGGTGGTCTCGTCGGTGGACACGCTGCTGAACGACAGTGGTTTCGACCCGCGGTCCAGGACGGTGACCGCGGCGGACCCGCCGGTGATCGCCCGGACCAGATCGGTGGCCAGGTGGAACGCCTGCTCCAGCTCCCAGCCGGTGGAGATCAGCTCGACGGCGCCGGCCGGGGCGGGCGCCGGACCGGAGTCGGTGGACCGCAGGTTCGCCAGTTTCAGCGTGCCGCGGATCCGGGCGATCAGCTCCCGCGCGCCGAACGGCTTGACCACGTAGTCGTCGGCGCCGGCCGACAGGCCCTCGACCCCGGCCTCCTGCCCGGCCCGCGCGGACAGCATCACGATCGGCAGGGTCCGGGTGGACTCGTCCGTACGCAGGCGGCGGACCAGGGCGAACCCGTCCAGCCGGGGCATCATCACGTCGGTGATCAGCAGGTCCGGGCGGGACCGGCGGATAGCGTGCAGCGCGGCCTCGCCGTCGCCGACCGTCTCCACCCGCCAGTTCTCCGCGGTCAGCAACCGGGCCAGGTACGAGCGCATGTCGGCGTTGTCGTCGGCCACCAGGATCCGCACGACCCCGATCCCGGCGACCTCCGGCTCCTGATCGGGATCGGTCCAGCCACCGGCGACCGCGGCGGCGGCCTCGGCGGCCGGCATCTGCTCCGGGAGCGGCTGCTCCTCGGCGGCGGTGACCGGGGTGAGCGCGGCCCACGGCAGCGCCACCGTGAACGTCGTCCCCTCGCCGGACACGCTGGCCACCGACACGTCGCCACCGGCCAGCCGGGTCAGCTCACGGACCAGTGCCAGCCCGATCCCGGTGCCCTCGTGGCTGCGGGCCCGGGTACCCCGGACCCGGTGGAATCTCTCGAACAGCCGCGGCAACTCCTCGTCGTCGATGCCGATCCCGGTGTCGCTGACCAGCAGCCGGACCTCGGTCAGATCGGACTCCAGGAGCACCCGGATCTCGCCGGTGAAGGTGAACTTCAGCGCGTTGGAGATCAGATTGGTGACGATCTTCTCCCAGTGGCCGGGGTCCACGGCGACCGGCCGGGGCAGCGGCGGGCAGTAGACGACCAGCCGCAGCCCGGTGCGTTCCACGGCGGCCCGGAACACCCCGGCCAGCTCGCCGGTGAACCGGGCCAGATCCAGCGCCCGCGGCTCGGTGACGGCCTGCCCGGAGCCGGTCCCGGCGAAAGTCAGCAGCTCGTTGACCAGGGTGAGCAGCCGGTTGGCGTTGCGCAACGCGGTGTCGGCCCGGGCTCGCTGCGCTTCGCCGAGGGGATCGTCGTGGTCGGCAAGGGCGTCCGCCAGCGGCGCCAGCATCAACGTCAGCGGGGTACGGAACTCGTGGCTGACGTTGGTGAAGAAGTCGGTCTTCACCCGGTCGAGTTCGGCCAGAGCCGCCGCCCGGTCGCGTTCCTCCTGATAGGCGCGCTCGTTGCCGACCGCCACCGCGAACTGCTGGGCCAGCAGCTGCAGGAACGACCGGTAGCCGTCGTCGAGCGGCCGGCTGGGGCTGATCCCGGAGACCAGCACCCCGAGGGGCCGGGCCGGATCCGCCGACGGCAACGGCTGGGCCAGCGCCGTACCCACCGGATCCTGCCAGGCGCCGCCGTGGACGGTGAGCAGCTCGCCGGCCCGGACCGTCGCCGGCGTCCCGCTCTCGGCCGCCGTCCGCAGCCGCCACGGATCGTCGTCGTCACCACCGAGGGTGACGGTCTCCGGCAGGGCCCGCTCGTCCGCGCCGACCATCGCCACCCGGCGCAGCATGCCGCCGTCGGTGAGGTAGACGGCGGCGAACGGCACGTCGGCCGGGCGCGCGCCGATGACGTCGCACAGGTCGACGACCACCCGGTCGGCACCGGCCCCGCCCATGGCAGGTGCCGTCAGGTCGCGCAGCAGCCGCAGCCGCCGTTCGCCGACGACCTGCTCGGTGACCTCGCTGCACACGGTCAGGACCCCGGCGGTGTTGCCGTTGTCGTCCCGGACCGGGGCGTGCGAGACGCTGAAGTACGCCTCCTCGTGGTACCCGGCCCGGTTCAGCGGCAGGCACAGGGCGGGCACCCAGCTGGCGATCCCGGTGGTGACCGCCTCGCGGATCAGCGGCTCCAGCACGTCCCAGCCCTCGGCCAGGGTGATCCGCACGTCGCGCCCGAGGGCGGCGGGGTGTTTGTCGCCGATCAGCGCCGAGTACGCGTCGTTGTAGAGCTGGATCAGCTCCGGCCCCCACAGCAGCAGCATCGGGTAGCGCGAGGACAGCACGATCCGGACGGCCGACCGCAGGCTGTGCGGCCACCACACGACCGGGCCGAGAGCGGTCGCCGACCAGTCCAGAGCACCCATCAGGCGCCCGGTCTCGCCTCCGCCGGCGAAGAGATCCTCGGGTGGGGTCGTCACACCCGCTCACCACACAATTCTGGTCCGCGCACCTACTCGATCGGCGCTACCGTACCCCGTTCAACGTCGTCCATGCCCGGGCAATGGGGTCAGCGGTGGCTGAAGCGCTCGGCAACGAGACCGGGTGGCTGCTGGACCCGGTCGGATCGCCGGCCGGGTCACGACACCGGCGTAGGCCCGTACACCAGGCGTTGAATCGCCTCGGCGATGTCCTGGACGGCGTCGTCCAGCTCGGCGTCGGAGGCGTTGGCCATCTGGGACCAGCGGGCGTCCCGGATCGCGCCGACCATCTCGGCCAGGCGGTTCGCCGGGATCGTCGTGGTGGCGGTGCCCAGCTGCTGGTCGCGGCTGATCTTCTCGGCGCAGCGCTCGTCGTGGCGGGCGGTGACCCGGGCGTTGAACTCGCGCACCTCCGCCGTGCCCGGTGCGCACGACAGCACCCCGGCGTGCTCGCGCCACAGCTGGGCCGACGCCAGCAGCTGCTCGCGCAGCAGCACCGGGGACGGGCCGGTGCTGTCGAACCAGACGTGCGAGGCGCCCAGCACGTCCCAGAACCGGGCCATCAGCGCGGTCAGCACCGCCGCCTTGGTGCGGAAGTAGAAGTAGAACCCGGTCCGCGACAGGCCGGCCGCGCGGGCCAGGTCGTCGATGGTGACCGCGTCGTACGGCTGCTCGGCGAACAGGGTCCGGGCGGCGTCGAGGATCGCCGCCTCGCGCAGGTCGCCCTTGGACGGGCCGGTCCGCCGCTTCATGATCGCCACCTTACCCATCTGAACCCCGGCACCCCTGTGATTCTCGACGCCTGACCAAAAAATTTGACGCCACGTCAATTCTACGGCTTAGCATGACGCACATGAACCCGCCCCCGCGGCCGACGATGCTGCTGATCGCAGCCGCGGCCAGCAGCTTCCTGCTGTCGATGATCCAGTCCATCCCGGTCCCGGTGCTCCCGCAGATCGCCCACCAGCTCGGCGTCGACGCCACCACGGCCGGCTGGGTCACCACCTCCACGCTGCTCGCCGCGTCCGCGTGCACCCCGCTGCTGGGCCGGCTCGGGCACGTCTACGGCATCAAGCCGGTGTTCATCGCCGCCCTGCTGATCACCCTGGTGGGCAGCGTCATCACGGCCACCGTGCACGACATCGGCTGGCTGATCTTCGGCCGGGTGCTGCAGGGCGCGAGCATGGGCCTGTTCCCGCTCGGCATCAGCCTGCTCCGGCACGAGCTGCCGGCCGCACGGCTCACCGGCAGCATGGCGATCGTCGCGTCCACCCTCGGTGTCGGCGGCGGGGTCGCCCTGGTCGCGGCCGGGCTGCTCGCCCAGGGCGACGGCGACTACCGGCGGGCGTTCGCGGTGTCGGTGGTGGTCGGCCTGATCGCCCTGGCGCTGGCGTGCACGCTGCCCCGGCGCCCCGGTGGCGGCGGGCGCGTCGACTGGACGGGTGCCGCGGTCCTGTCGGCCGGCCTGATCAGCCTTCTGCTGCCGATCTCACAGGGCCATTCCTGGGGCTGGACCTCTCCCGGCGTACTCGGCCTCTTCGTGGTCGCCGTGCTGATTTTGACCGGTTTTCTGCTTTTCGAGCGGCGGACCGCCGCGCCGCTGGTGTCGGTCACGCTGCTGAGTCACCGCCCGGTTCTGGTCACGAATCTGGCGGCGATGGCTGTCGGTTTCGCCATGTTCGCCACCAACCTCGCCACCAGTTATCTGGTGCAGATCCCGCGGGAGACCGCCGGTTTCGGATTCGGTGCCTCGGTGCTGGAGACCAGCATCGTTTTCCTGCTGCCCGGCGCCGCTGTCAGCATCATCGTCGGACCGCTCTCCGGTCGCCTCGTGAACCGGATCGGCGCCCGTCTGGTACTGGTCATCGCCTGCGTGACGTCGGCGTCGAGTTCGATCTCGCTCGCCGTCGCGCATCAGGGACGGGCCGAGGTGATCGTCGCGTTCGTGCTGCTGAGCTGTGGCACCGCGATGGCCTATGCCGCGATGCCGGCCCTGCTGATCAGTCACGTCGACCCGCACGACACGAGCATCGCCAACTCGATCAACTCGATCATGCGGACCATCGGGGGGACGGTCGGCAGCGCTCTGGTCATCACGATCCTCTCCGTGCCGACCCAGAGCGCGTTCCGGATCAGCTACGTGATGAGCGCGGTGGTCTTCGCCGCCGGCGCCGCCATGGTCCTGCTGCTGATCCGCCGCCCCGCCCCGGTGCCGGAGCCGGTTCTCGCCCAGGCATAGATGATTTACCATGTCGGGAGCGCTCCCAAAAGTTCGGTCCCATCCCCGAAACCCGGGACCGGCCTCGACCCCCGACGAGAGGGAACATCGATGACGTCCACCCCGCGGAAGGCCGGGCTCGCGATTCTCGCGGCCGCCCTGGCCTTCACCGGAGCCCTGTACGGCGTGACGAGGCCGGCCGCCGCCGACGTCGTGGCCGACCTGAACGCCACCCAGCTGGTCGCCGACATGGGCGCCGGCTGGAACCTGGGCAACCAGCTGGAGGCCAGCAACAACGGCGTGCCCAGCGAGACGGCCTGGGGAAATCCGACCATCACCCAGGCCCTGATCGACCGGGTGGCCGCCTCCGGCTTCAAGACCATCCGGATTCCGGTCGCCTATCTGAACCACATCGGCGCGGCCCCGAACTACACGGTCAGCGCGGCGTGGCTGACGCGGATCAAACAGGTCGTCGATTACGCGTACGGCAAAGGGCTCTATGTTCTGATCAACATGCACGGCGACGGGTACAAGTCCGTCGCCGGTTCCTGGCTGATCTGTGACGCGTCCTCGCAGACCACCATCCAGGCCAAGTACCAGAAGGTCTGGCAGCAGGTGGCGACGCAGTTCGCCGGCTACAGCGAGAAACTGATCTTCGAGTCGATGAACGAGAACTTCGACGGCCAGTACGGCAACCCGACCCAGCCGTGCTACTCGAACATCAACGCGTACAACCAGATCTTCGTCAACACCGTCCGGCAGACCGGCGGCACCAACGCCTCGCGCTGGCTGCTGGTGCCCGGCTGGAACACCAACATCGACTACACCGCGGGCAATTACGGCTTCGTCATCCCGACCGATCAGTACCGGTCATCGACGATCCCGGCGGCCGAGCAGCGCCTGATGATCTCGGTGCACTACTACGACCCCTGGGACTTCAGCGGCACCGAGGACGGCACCATCACCCAATGGGGCGCGGCCGCCACCAACCCGGCGAAGAAGTCGACGTGGGGCCAAGAGGACTTCATGGACGGCCAGCTGAAGAAGATGTACGACACCTTCGTCACGCGCGGTTACCCGGTCTTCGTCGGTGAGTACGGTTCGATCGACAAGACGACGTACGACTCGGCCAGCAACACGTACCGGGCGAACTACGCGCGGGCCCTGGTGTCGACCGCGAAGAAGTACGGCGCGGCCACCGCGTACTGGGACAACGGCTGGAACGGCCAGCACGGGTTCGGCCTGTTCGACCGCAGCAACAACACGGTCACCCAGCAGGGCATCATCAACGCGATCATGGCCGGGGTCGGCACCACGCCCACGTCGCCGTCACCGTCGGTGCCCACGTCGCCGTCGCCGTCACCGTCGACCAACCCCGGCACCGGCGCGTGCCGTGTCACCAGCGCGGTCAACGCCTGGAACACCGGGCTGACCAACACGCTCACCGTCACCAACACCGGGACCACCGCGATCAACGGGTGGACGCTGGCGTTCACGCTGCCCAGCGGCCAGACGATCACGTCCGGGTGGAGCGCCACCTACTCGCCGTCCAGCGGTGCGGTGAGCGCGGTCAACGCCAGTTACAACGGCGCGGTCGCGGCCGGCGGCTCGGTGTCGATCGGCTACCAGGCCACCCACACCGGCAACTCGGCGGCCCCGACCGGCTTCAAGCTGAACGGCGCCACCTGTAGCTGATCCTCGGGGTTCTGATCGTTTTGAGACAGGGCTGCGTTCGCTTTCAGCGGCGTGGCCCTGTCGGCCGTTTCCGTGGCGTTCGCTTTCAGCGGCGTGGCCCTGTCGGCCGTTTTCAGGGTTGTGACCGTGCCGGCCGCCGGAAGTCGGTGGGCTCCGGCAGTCTTCGCATGCCGGCCGAGACGTAGGCGGCCACGGCGCCGACATTGCTGCTCGGGGTACACACGGTCACGCTGGACGCGCCCATCTCCCGCGGGGCGCTCGCCGCGGCCAGGGTGATCGCCCGCCCGTGCCCGAGCCGCCGGTGTTCCCGGTGCACACCCAGCGGCTCGATCAATCCCGGTCGCCCGGCCCCCGCCGGCCACACCGTAGTCGTGGCCACCGCGACACCCGCAAGGTCAAAACCGACAAGACATTTCGCTTTCCGGTACGGCGGGGCAGCAGCCATCGTCCGCCACCGCTCCGCGGAGAACGTCGAGTTGTCAAAGCTGGCCCGCTGCACCGAAACCCGATCAGTGACGGACTGCTCGCCGACGACCTCGATCCGCAGCCCGCAGTCCTCCACCGGCTGACTCAGATCCCGCACCAGCGGAGACCACGCGTCCCCATCCGTCCAGCCGCGTCGCCTCAACAGCCCCCGAAAGGCGTCCCCGAAACGCGCCTCGACGACGGTCGTACCGTCCCGTTCCAGGTCGTCCAGCAGCCGAGCGGCGAACCCTTCGTCGTCACCGACCTCCGGGTCGATCCCCATCCGCACCAGCCCCGGGCCATCGATCAGCCCCACCGCCAGGATCCGATCATTCGCGGTCCACACCCGGAGGGCATCGGTCAGTGCCCGCGTCCCGAAACTCCAGTTCCACCCCAGGTCACCCGGATGAAGCTGAACCGGCATCCCCGGCCGCTGCCACCCCGCCACCGCGTCGACAACCGCATCCAGCATCCTGACACCCCATCACACCTCGTGGCGTCGATCTACTGTGACCGCACATCCGCTCGGCGCCCGTTCCCCGGGATCAGGGCGGCGTCAGCGGTCCTGAAGGCGCTTGACCGCGTCGATGATCTGCTCATCGCTGGGTTCGGAAAGCCCCAGAAGAGTCACCAGTGTCGTCCGCAGATCCCCGGTAGGGCTGGCGGTGAACGCATCGAGCTTGAGCGCCAGCCCGTGAACCGCCGATTCAACTTGACGCCGGTCGTACCCACGCAGAACAACGGTGAACGAGGCCCCCCGGAGTTTGTCCCGAGCCACCCGGCACCGAGCCCCGTCCCCACTGGCCAGAGCCTTCTCGGCCCGCTCAAGAGCCGAGTCGACTTCGTTCCGGTCATACCCCCGCAGTACCATCACAAAATCCATAGCCGTCACTCTAAATTGACCTGGCAACCGCTTCAGAACCTTGCCTGGCTGGGGGGAGCCGGGGCCCTTGCGTATTGATTTTGGAAAGAAGATCCCGCTTTTGTACGGTCGTGATGACTCCAAACGCAAGAGGCGGGAATTGTCTTGTACGTAAGTGCGGCAGGTTGTCTGCGCCACCTGCAGAGCACACCTCGGCCCCCGCTCTGAGAGATCGCGGAACTCCCGGCATCGACGACAAAAGAGCGCCGGGTCGCCGGTGTCTACGAATCGGGCGTTGTGGGGGTGGGGCGCTGTCGGGCGGCCGCGGCCCGGATCGTCGGTAGCTCGGCTGTCTGACTGGCGGCTGCCAAGCCTGCTTCCAGGGATAACAGGGACAGCAACCGGAGTGGGCGGCCGGTTTCGGCGGCGGCTTGCATCCTGTGGTGGCCGTCCAACAGGAAGTGGACCAAGGCCCAGTGGGTGTAGTAGTCGGAACCCTGGTCCACAGCGGGGGCGCAAACGTCCAGGAGCGAGACTGCTACGGCTGTGCCGGGGGCGCCGGCTGCCAGGTCGGCTGCGTAGGCGTCCACCCGGGCACGGTCGTTCCACGACGGTGGGACCATCGGGACCACGAACTCGTACAGGTGGGCGTCACTGCTCACCCGGGTTTCGAAGGTTCGGTAGTACTGGGTTCTGGGATATGTCGGTAAGCCCCAGAACGAGTCGACGCCCCACGTTGCCACCTGTTCCTCGGCGAAATAGTCGCCTGGCTTTGCGGGGTGGATCAGGCGTGGATTCACCTGCAGCAACAGGGGTTGGTAGCTGGCCCTCGGCAGGAGTTCGCCGAAACGGGAGATCGCTGCCTCGTCCAAGCCGGGGCCCGGTTGGACGGTGGGGTGGTCCGGAGAGCCGGAGAACGTCGTTGTGGCGCCCTCCAGACGTTCGAACAGGAACTGGCATGTGCCGCACCAGAAACTCAGTTCGAACGCCGGGGCTTCATCCACCGTCAGGACCCTTCGGGCCTGGTTCTCGGGCCGGCTGAAACTCAGGCGTGAACCCTGCTCGGATCCCAGGGTTCTCGGGCTGTCGGTGGCCAGCAGCATTCAGTCACGATAGGGCAGATAACGTACGCCGGTCAGAGTCTCGGCCTCGGACCACAGGCGGCGGCCCACGGACGGGTCGGCGGCCTCACTGCTCGGGCGCACCTCGGTCACGTTGCCGAACATCTCGAACGGGCCGCGCGGGCCGAAGAACTGGCCACCCTTCACCCCGGGGGCCGTCGCCGCCGTCAACTGGGGCTGGGTGCCCTGCTCCACCGACTGGGTGGCCAGCAGACCCACCCACGCCAGGATCCGGCCCCGGCGGCCCAGATGCTCCCAGGCGCGCGGGGTCAGGTTCGTGCGGGTCATGCCGGGATGCGCCAGCACGCTGATCACCGGGGAATCGGCCGCTTTCAGCCTGCGGTCCAGCTCCACGCCGAAGATGGTGGTGGCGAGCTTTGATCGGCCGTACGCCGTACTGCCGCTGTAATTCCGTTCGTACATCACATCGTCGAAGTTGATTGTGGCGGGTTTGTGGGTGATCGAACTCAGGCTGACCACGCGGGCGGCGGGGGCCTCGGACAGGGCCGGGAGCAGCAGGCCGGTCAGGGCGAAATGGCCCAGCATGTTGGTGGCCAGCTGCAGCTCGAAGCCGTCGACCGACGTGCGGCGCGGGCCCAGCAGCACGGCTCCGGCGTTGTTGATCAGCAGGTCCAGCCGGGGATGGTCCGTGGTCAGCTTGGCGGCGAACTCCCGGACCGACGCCTGCGACGCCAGATCCAGCTCGCGGACCTCGGTGGAACCGCTGATCTGCCCGGCCACCGCACGGCCGGCGGCCACATTGCGGACGGCCATGACGACGTGCACGCCCTGCCCGGCCAGGGTGGCCGCGGTGACCCGGCCCAGCCCAGAGTTCGCGCCGGTCACGACGGCGATGCGGTTGTTCATCTCAGCTCCTCGGAAGTGGGGAGCCATGACGCTAGGAGGGGTCCGGCGAGTGCCCGTCGTACTCGCTTGCCTAGGACAACCAGTCCTACCTTCGTACGCCCGGAGCGAGGCAGACTTGCCTCATGAACAGCACGCATCCGTTCGCACGCGAGCTCGGTGACTTCCTTCGAGCCCGGCGCAGCCGGCTGCGGCCACGCGACGTCGGGCTGGAGCCCGGTGGGCGGCGCAAGGTGGCGGGGCTGCGGCGGGAGGAGCTGGCGCTGCTCGCGGGGCTGAGCACCGACTACTACCAGCGGATGGAGCAGGGGCGGGAGGTGCGGCCGTCCGACGACGTGCTGGATGCGATCGCGGCCGCGCTGGTGCTCGACGAGGAGGAGCGCCGGCATCTGTTCACGCTGGCCCGGGCCGCTCGGCGACCAGCGCCGGTGACCGTCGACCGGGCGCCTGAGCGGGTTCCGGAGAGCACCCGGCGGCTGCTGCGGGCGCTGCACACCCCGGCGATCGTGCTCGGCCGGCACCTGGACGTGCTGGACTGGAATCCGATGGCCGAAGCGCTGCTGGGCAGTCCGGGTGACCTGCCACCGGAGCGGCTGAACATGTTGCTGCTGATGTTCGAGGACACCCTGACCGGCGATCGCACCTGCCCGGATTGGGAGACCCAGGCCCTGGAGTACATCGGGATGATGCGCACCGCGGTCGCCGCCGACCCCACCCATCCGCGGGCCACGGCGATCGTCGGCGAGTTGTCGATCCGCAGTGCCGAGTTCCGGCGGTTGTGGGCGCGGCACGACGTCCGTGAGTCGGTGCGGGGCAGCAAGACGTTCCGGGTGCCCGGGGTGGGCGACATCGTGCTGGATTGGGACACCTATCCACTCCCCGGCAGCCCGGGGCCGGTGATGGTGGTCTACACCGCTGACCGTTCCGGCCCCGACGCCGACCGTCTCCAGCTGCTGGCCACCCTGCACGCCACACGAGTCGGTGATGCCCTTTGACCTGCTTCAGCGTCCCTCCGCGGGGCCGGGAAGGTATAGACAGCGCGCCGCAAGTTCCGAGGAGGCTGGGGCGATGGCTCTGGTGATCCATGTCGAGAATCAGCTCCACGAGCGTGGAAGGACGGTTCTGAACGCCGAGGTTCGTGACGCCGACGTGGAGGCCGAAGAGCAGAGCGGATATCTATTCATTCAGGGGGACTGACCCCGGTGAGGACGTCCAGGCGGGAGACGGCTCGGGTCAGGACCACGTAGAGGCGGTTCAGGCCCCGGGGTTCGGCTTCGGTGATCTCCTGCGGGTTCACCACGATCACGTGGTCGAATTCCAGGCCCTTGGCCAGGTGGGCGGGGAGTGCCGTCACCCGGGGCGCGACCGGGCTCGGGTCCGGGCCGGGATCGAGGGTGACGGGTGCCAGGCCCGCGGCGTTGGGTTCGGTGTTCGCCGGCTGCGGGTCTGCGGCGGTGAGTCCGGCACTCACCGGCTGCGGGCCTGTGGCGGTGGGTTTGGTGTTTGGCGGCTGCGGGCCTGTGGCGGTGGGTTCGGTGATCGCTGGCTGCAGGCCTGCGGCGGTCAGTTCGGTTATCACCGTTTGTAGGCGTGGGGCGGTGGCGATCACCGCTATTGAGCCCTCGTGGGTCAGGGCGGACCGGACGGCGGCCGGGACGTCGGGGTGGGCGTCGATGGTCAGGGAGCCGTCGGTGCGGAACGACGTGGTCTCCGGTACTCGCACGCCCAAGGACGGCAGCAGGCGGTTCGCGTAGTTCAGCACCTCTGCCGGGACTCGGAAACCTCTGGTCAGGGCGATTGTCGGGGCCTCCGGGTGGCCCAGGTGCGACAAGTGGGCGGGCCAGTCCCGGGCTGCCCACGGGGTGGTGCCCTGGGCCAGGTCGCCCAGGATCGTCAGGGAGCCGTGCCGGCTGCGGCGGGCGATCACCCGGCACTCCATGGGGGACAGATCCTGGGCCTCGTCGACGACGATGTGCCCGAAGGGCTCCGGGTGGTCGAGCAGGCCGGCGATCTCGTCGAGCAGTACCAGGTCGGCGGCCGACCAGCGGCGGGAGCGGCGCCGGTGCCGGATCGTGACCTGTTCGGCGGGGGTCAGGATGCCGGCGGCGGCGGTTGCCAGGGTGGTGGTGTCGCTCAGCAGATCGGCCAGCAGGTCCGCCGGGCAGATCTTCGGCCATGCCTGGTCCAGGAGTGCCCGGACCGGTGCGCACCTGCTGATCCGCTGGGTCCAGGCGTAGCCGGTGCTCTCGCCGCGGCTTTCGATCCGGCGGGCGAGCAGGGCGGTCACTCTGGCGCGCAGGCGTTCCCTGCCCAGGCCGTGGAGTGGATCCTCGGAGCGGATCTTGTCGACCATGCGGATCAGGTCGGATTCGGGGATCCGTAGGCGGACCGAGCCATCCGGCACGACCAGATCGCCGGTCGGCGGGCGCACGGTTGCCCGGACCGCGCGGGCCAGTACCGCGGCCATCCGCGGATCGTGTTTGATCAGGTCGGCGGCGGGGTCGTCGGGGGCTCGCGGTGTGCCGAGCAGGCCGGTGAGGGTTCGCTGGCGCACGTCGAGCTCGCCCAGGGCCGGTAGCACCGCCGCGATGTAGTTCAGGAACGCCGGGTTCGGGCCGATGATCAGGACACCGTTGCGTTTGAGCTGTTCGCGGTAGGTGTAGAGCAGGTACGCGGCGCGATGCAGACCGACCGCGGTCTTGCCGGTCCCGGGACCGCCCTGGACGCACAGTGACCGGTTGAGCGAGGTGCGGACCAGTTCGTCCTGGTCGGGCTGGATGGTGGCCACGATGTCGCGCATCGGTCCGACGCGGGGGCGTTCGATCTCCTCGGCCAGCAGTCGGCCCGGTTCCCCGAACGACAGCAGGTCCTCGTCCTCGAATCCGGTCAGCGTGGCCGAGAGAGCGAACCCGGTCGGCGTGGCCGAGAGAGCGGATCCGGTCAGAGTGGCCGGGGGAAGGGATCCGCTCGGCATGGCCGGGAGGGCGGATCCGGTCGGCGTGGCCGGGGGAGTGGATCCGGTTGGGGTGGTCGGGAGGGGGAGTATCCAGCCGTAGCGGCGCCGGGCGGTGACGCCGAGCCGGTCCCGGGCGCCGGCCCGGTAGAAGCGGGAGGACACCGGCGCTCGCCAGTCGATGACCAGGGCGGTTCCGGTGGCGTCGGTGATCCGGCGGCGGCCGATGTAGTACTGATGGCCGTCGTGGTCCATCCGGCCGAAGTAGGGCGGGGCCTCGGGCGACGAGGCGAGTTCCTTGGCGTGGCTCTTCAGCATCCGGCCGAGGGTTTCGGCGGTGTAGCGGTCACCGGCGATCTGCTCGCCGGTGGCCACCCGCATGCGGGCGTGGTCGAGCATCCAGTTCTGGGCGGCACGGACCCGCCGGAGGTAGTCGAGTTCGTCTGCGAGCGACAGCATGCGCAAAAGTGTAACCCGGTAACGTTTTTGTCCAAGTTACACTTCGGTCATGTCCCTCCGCGAGCGCAAGAAGCAGCGCACCCACGACGCCATCTCCGGGATCGCCATCACGCTGTTCCTGGAGCGCGGCTTCGACCGGGTCTCGGTGGCTGACATCGCGGCCGCCGCCGAGATCTCCAAGCCGACGCTGTTCCGCTACTTCCGGTCCAAGGAGGAGCTGCTCCTGCACCGGATCGACGATCATCAGGGTGAGGCCGCCCGGGTCGTCCGGGAGCGTGCCGGCGGGCAGTCGCCGGTGCAGGCTCTCGAAGCGCACTTCCTGGACGGGCTGGCCCGCCGTGACCCGGTGACCGGGCTCAACGACGTGCCCGAAGTGCTCGCCTTCCACAACCTGATCTTCACCACGCCGAGTCTGGCCGCCGGAGTCGCCGCCTACGTCGCCCGCGACGAGGAAGCCCTGGCGGCAGTGATCGACGGACCGCGGCCGTTGACCGGGCGGCTGGCCGCCGCGCAGATCATCGCCGTGCAGCGGGTGCTGGCCCGGGAGAACTGGCGCCGTCTCGCCGCCGGTGAGACCGCCGACCAGGTCCACCCGGACGCGGTGGATCATGCCAAACACGCCTACCGCCTTCTCGACGGTGGTTTCTCAGCGTTATGACAGCTCCGGGCCACTACCGTCGCCTGTCGTGACTCTCGCTGCCCTCCCCAGCCCCACGACCGCCGTCTGGCATCTGGGCCCGATCCCGATCCGGGCGCACGCGCTGTGCCTGATCGCCGGCATCGCGCTCGCCGTCTGGATGACCGACAGGCGGCTACAGGCCCGCGGTCATCGGGCTGGACTGGCCGCTGACCTGGCGGTCTGGGCAGTGCCGATCGGGATCGTCGGCGCCCGGGTCTACCACCTGATCACCTCCCCGCAGGCCTACTTCGGCGAGAACGGAGACCCGATCCGCGCCCTCTACATCTGGGAGGGCGGCATCAGCATCTGGGGCGCCGTCGCCGGGGGAGCGCTCGGCACCTGGATCGCCGCCCGCCGGCTCGGTGTGCCGCTGAGTGACGTCGCCGACGCGGTCGCGCCCGCGCTGCCGGTGGCGCAGGCGGTCGGGCGGCTCGGCAACTGGTTCAACAACGAGGTGTACGGGCTGCTCACCACGCTGCCGTGGGGGCTGGAGATCCACGACATGAGCACCGGCCGTCTGCTGCCGGGGCTCTACCATCCGGTGTTCCTCTACGAGGCGCTGTGGAATCTGGGTGTGGCGGCGCTGGTCTGGTGGCTGGACCGTCGCCGGCGGTTCACCCGAGGGCGAGCGTTCGCCCTGTACGTGATGGGTTACACCGCCGGCCGGCTGTGGATCGAGCTGCTGCGCGCCGACGAGGCGAACACCATTTTCGGCGTACGCGTGAACGTGTTCACCACCGTCGTGCTGTTCGTCCTCGCGCTGGTGTACTTCGTCCGGACCAGACCGAAGTCAGAGAGTGTCCTGGCCGGGCATCCGGGCGTATGACGAGGTGTCGACCACGTCGGAGACCTTCTCCATCGTGTTGATGCTGACGTGCGGCCACTTGATGCGGCCCGGCCCGCCGTCGGTGCGGGGGAAGAAGTCGAGCAGCACGTCCTGCACGTACTGAAGCCGCAGTCGGTTGGTGCCGTCCTCGTTCTCGATCTCCTGGATGAAGAACGTCGCCTTCATCTCGGACGCGTTGGCCTGCCGGACGATGAACGGGATGTTGTTGATGCCGCCCCGTTCCACGGTGGAGTCGAATTCGAGAACCGTGGTCCGCACGATGTTGACGCCCTCGTTCGCCGCTTTGAGCAGCGCGGTCGGGTCGGTCGGGTCGAACAGGCCCCGGAACAGGTTGTCGTGGAAGTGCTTGTAGGCGGCCAGGTAGCGGCTGTCCAGGTCCTGGCTGACCCCGACGGGCAGGGCGTTGACCGTGGGGATGACCGGCGGGCCGTTCAGCACGGACGGATTGCCCATGGCGAGAACGGCGTCGCCGTGCGGGATGGTCGCGAGCCGGGCGATGGTCGGTTCGCCGGGGAACGTCTGGTCGGCCATGTTGAGCAGGAGCCCGGGTTCGTGGTGGATGGCCAGGTCCGGGTCGCCGGCCAGCCCGCTCTGCGGGAAGTCGTCGGCGGCGATCTGCGAGATGGCCTGTTCGTAGTCGAGAGCGATGATCCGTTGGTCACCGTTGGCCGGGTCAGCCGGATTGATGCCGCGGTTCGGGATCTTCTTGTCGACCAGCTGGAACTTGAGTTCCTCGTTGTACTGGTTGACCAGCAGCCGGAACGGCGGCCCGCCGACGCCGGGCGGTGGTGAGAACGGTAAGGCGATCATGTTCCAGCCGCGGCCCGGCAGCCCGGGCACGTTGGCCCAGGTGCCGGGCAGCAGCTGGAACGGGCCCAGCTCCGGGTCGCCGGTGCGGGCGGCTTCGAGATGGCGCGGTTCGTCGGTGAACGGTTCGAGGTGCACAGGACTGGTCACGGAGAGCCCTTTCGGATGATGTCTGTCCCTGTGGTGCCTTCCCTCACAGGAACGACGTCGTGACCCCCTGATACCTGTCGGTCACCCGACTAAGGCAGCCGAGGAACCGAAGAGAGCAACTTCCGGGTGTACGGGTGGGAAGGCGCGCCGAGGACCGAGGCGGTGTCGCCCTGCTCGACCAGACGGCCGTGTTCCAGGACGGCGGTGTGCTCGCACAGTTCGGCGACGACGCCCAGGTCGTGCGAGACCAGCAGGATGGTCAGGTCGCGTTCGGCGCACAGTGACGCCAGCAGGTCGACGATCCGGACCCGGGTGGTCAGGTCCAGGGCGCTGACCGGTTCGTCGGCGAGCAGCAGCCGCGGATTGCCGACGATGGCGCGGGCGATGGCGATGCGCTGCCGCTGGCCGCCGGAGAACTCGTGCGGATAGCGGCCGGCCGTGTCGGCGGGCAGCCCGACCGCGTCGAGGGCGTCGGCGACCCGGGCCGGATCGGTGTCCAGGCCGAGGCCGCGCAGGGGTTCGGCGACGATCCGGCCGATCCTCTGTCGGGGGTCGAGTGACGAGTACGGGTCCTGGAACACCGCCTGCACGGCCCGCCGGTAGTCGCGCAGATTCCCGCGGGCGAGCGGGTTCCCGTCGTACCGGATGGTGCCCGAAGTGGGTCTGGTCAGGCCGAGGAGCAGGCGCAGCAGCGTGGTCTTGCCCGCACCGGACTCGCCGACCAGGGCCACGTTGCGCCCGGCCCGGACGTCCAGGGACACGTCGGTGAGGGCGGGCCTGCCGGTGCGGTAGGCGAATCCGACACGATCGGCGGAAAGGATCACGGCCGTCTCCGTTGCAGGGCGGTGTCGAAGCGGCGGGCGCTGTCGACGAGCGTGCGGGTGTACGGGTGGGACGGCTCGGCGATCACCCGGGCGATCGGACCGGACTCGACGATCCGGCCGTCGCGCAGCACGTGGGTGTCGTGCACGACCCGGGCGGCGACCGGCAGATCGTGGGTGATGAACAGCAGCGCCGTGCCCTGTTCGGTGACCACCCGGTCCAGCAGGTCGAGGATCTCGGACTGGACGGTCACGTCGAGCGCGGTGGTCGGTTCGTCGGCGATCAGCAGCCGCGGCTTGCAGGCCAGGGCCATCGCGATCGCCACCCGCTGGCGCTGGCCGCCGGACAGCTGATGCGGGTACGACCGGGCGATCCGATCACTGTCGGTCAGGCGTACCGCAGCAAGGTTGTCATGCACCGCGGACCGTAGGGCCGCGCCGCGCAACCCCTGGAACCGCCGCAGTGGCGCGGCGATCTGCCGCCCGGCGGTCATCAGCGGATCGAGAGCGGTGAGGGGTTCCTGGAAGACGACCGCCGCGACCTGCCCGCGACCCTGCGGCGCGGTGATCATGTCGGCGCCGTCCAGGCGGATCTGACCGGAAGCGGTCAGCCCGGGCGGGAGCAGGCCCATCATGGCGAGCGAGGTGAGCGACTTGCCGGAACCGGACTCGCCGATCAGAGCGACCCGGTCCCCGGCGCCGACGGCGAACGAGACGTCCTCGACCAGGGTTTTTCCGGACGCGTCGCGGATGGTCAGGCCGTCCACGGTGAGAAGGGTCATCGGACGCTCCGGCGTAGTCCGTCGGCGGTCAGGTTGACGCCGATCACCAGCATGACCAGGGCGATCCCGGGCGCGAGCGCGGCGACCGGCGCGGTCAGCACGGTGGCCTGGGCCTCGAACAGCATCCGGCCCCAGGAGGCGTTCGGCGGGGGAGTGCCGAGGCCGAGGTACGACAGGCTGGCCTCGGCGAGCACCGCCAGACCGGCCTGCAGGGCGAGGTTGACCAGCACGGTCGGCGCGATGTTCGGCAGCACGTGGTCGACCACGATCCGCGGCCAGGAGATGCCCGCCACCCGGGCGGCGGTGATGTAGTCCTTCGACAGCACCTGCTTGACCAGCACCCGGGTCAGCCGGGCCACGATCGCGGCCATCGCCAGCCCGATCGCGAACACCGCGGTGGCCAGCGACGCGCCTGCTCCGGCGACGATCAGCATGGCCAGCAGCAGGGTCGGGAACGCGATCAGGATGTCCAGCACGACCGCCACCGCGTCGTCGAGCCAGCGGGACGCGAACCCGGCGAGCAGCCCGGCGGTCACCCCGAGCAGGCCGCCGACGGTGACCGCGCCGAGCGCGGTGCCGATCGCGATGCGCCCGCCGATCAGCAGCTGGGTGAACAGGTCCCGGCCGAGTTTGTCGGTGCCGAGCAGGTGCTCCCCGCCGGGTGGGGCGAGTCGACCGCCGGAGGTGTCGTCCGGGGAGAACGGCAGCCAGACGTACGACAGCAGCACCCCGCCCACCACGATCAGCACCAGCAACAATCCGGCGTACAGGTGCAGCGACCGGCAGCTCATGCGGCCCCCTCCGCTTCGCTCCGGCGCCCGCATGAGTTTTGACCTGTGCTGGATGATTCGCTCGCAAGCTCGCTCATGAAGCGGCCCGGTGCAGCAGGCGCGGGTCGACCAGGCGCTGGGCCAGGTCGCCGAGGAACCCGACGACCAGCACGGTCGCGGTGCTAACCAGCATCACGCCCTGGATCACCGGGTAGTCGTGCTGGCTGATGCCCTTGGTCAGCATGCCGCCGAGGCCGGGCAGGGTGAAGACGCTCTCCACGACGACCGCTCCCAGGAAAGTGGTGGCCAGTTCCATGGCCAGGACCGCGATCACCGGGACCGCGGCGTTGCGCAGCCCGTGCCGCAGGAACGCCTCGACCGGCCCGGCGCCGAGCGCGCGGGCGGTGCGCAGGAAGTCGGCGTTCAGCACGTCCAGGGTGGCGGCGCGCACGTAACGGATCAGCGACGCCGACATCACCAGGGCGATGGTGACCACCGGCAGGATCAGGGCCTCGACCGCCGCGGCCGGGTCGCCCCAGCCGTCGGTCGGGAAGCCTCCGGCCGGCAGCAGCCGCAGGTTCAGGGCGAAGACGGTGACCAGCAGCAGGCCGACCCAGAACGCCGGGACGGCGATGCCGAGCTGGGCGACCGCGTTGATGACCGGGCCGTACCAGCGGTCGGCGCGGGCCGCGGCGAGCACCCCGACCGGCACCGCGATCAGCACCGCGAGGACAAACGCGGCGAGGGTGAGCGGGACCGTGACCGGCAGCCGGCCGGCGATCTCGTCGCCCACCGGCAGTGTGCTGATCAGGGAGTGGCCCAGGTCGAGGGTGGCCACGTCGTGCAGCCAGGTGAGGAACTGGGAGAGCAGTGGCGCGTCCGTGCCCAGCTCCCGCCGGGCGGCCTCGATCTGCTCGGCGGTCGCACCGACCGGGAGCAGGGCGTTGGCCGGGTCGCCCGGCAGGAGCCGGAGGAGCACGAACAGCGCCACCGCCGCGAGGAACAGCGACCCGAGCAGGATCGCCGTCCGTCGCAGCAGGTAGCGGATCATCAGCTCTTGACGATCCCGTACGCGAAGAACTGGGCGTTCAGGCCGTTGACCGGGTAGCCGGAGAGCTTCGACGAGGCGACCACGATCTGCGGGTAGAGGTAGAGCCAGTCGCTGGCCGCCTCCTCCGCGATGATCTTGTTGGCCTGCTGGAGCAGGGTGGTCTGCTCGTCGGCGGTCGCGGCCTGCTCGGCCTTGTTCACCAGGTCGGTGACCTGCTTGTTGTCGTAACCCCAGTAGAAGTCGGGGTTGCCGTACCAGACCACGTCACGGTCGTTGACGTGCTCCTGCAGCGTCGCCGCGAAGTCCCGCTTCTGGTAGACCTTGGTGTACCACTCGTCGGCGGTGATCGTGTTGATGTTCACCGTGACGCCGACCTTGGCCAGTTCGGTCTTGATGAACGTGGCGGCCGTCGGGTGCGGGTCGTAACTCGGGGTGTCCAGGCTGAACGTGAACCCGCCCGCGAACCCGGCGTCGGCCAGGAGCTTCTTGGCGTTCTCCACGTTGTACGCGTTGACCGCGGTCAGGTCCTCGTACCACGGGTCGGTGGGCGGGACCATCGAGCCGATCAGCGTGCCGTACTCGCCCCAGACCGAGGTGAGCAGCTTCTGGTCGTCGATGGCCTGGCTGACCGCCTGGCGCACCTTGACGTTGTCGAACGGCGCGACCTTGTCGTTGAAGGCGAGCAGCAGCTTGGTCGTCGACTTGCCGTCGTTGACCTTGAAGTCGGCGTTGCCGTCGAACTGGGCCAGGGCGTCCGGGCTCTGCTCGCTGGTGACGATGTCGACAGCGCCGGTGAGCAGCGCGTTGTTCAGCGCGGTCGCGTCGGTGAAGTAGTGGAACACCACACCGGCGTTCTTCGCCGCGGTGCCCCAGTAGCCGTCGAACTTCGTCAGCGCCAGCGTCGAGCCGCGCTTCCACTCACCCAGCTTGTACGGGCCGGTGCCGTCCGCCGTCGTGGTCAGCTCGCCGGCCGCGGTGTTCACGACCGAGATGTAGCTGAGGTTGTAGACGAACGAGATCGACCGGCTGGACAGAGTGAACTCGATCGTGGTGTCGTCCGGCGTGGCGATCGACTTGATCACCGCAAGGTTGCTCTTGCGGGCCGACTTCGAGTTCTCCGCGGTCACCCGCTCGACGCTGGCCTTCACGTCGGCCGAGGTCAGGGCCTTGCCGGAGTGGAACTTCACGTTCGGCTGGAGGGTGAACGTGTAGGTCAGGCCGTCGTCGCTGACCTTCTGGTCCTTGGCGAGCAGCGGCTCGACCTTGCCGTCGTCGGTGAGCTTGAACAGGCCCTCGTAGACGTTGCCGCTCAGGGCCTCGGTGACGCCCTGACCGCCGCCGGCGGTGTTGTCCAGGTTCTGCGGCTCGTAGACCGAGCCGACCTGGATGATCTTCTGTTCGGGGCTGGCGTTTGTCGCCTCGCCGCCGGAGGAGCAGGCCGCCAACATGCCCGCCAGGGCTAGCGCTGCTATGGCCTTTTTCATGATGTTTCCTTTTAGTTGCTGAATCCCTTTAGTTGCTGAAGAGGGGGAGCTTCTCGCCTGCCGAAACCGGCACGGCGATCCGGTTCTGCGGCGGCGGCATCGGGCAGTTGTAGTGCTCCGAGAAACCGCACGGCGGCACGAAGGCCCGGTTGAAGTCGAGCACGGCCGTGTCGGTGAACGGTTTGCGCTCGACGACCAGGAACCGGCCCGCGCCGTACGTCACCTTGCCGTTGGTGGGGTCGCCGAAGACCAGCAGCAGCGTGCCGTCGTCGTCGAACGCGTTCAGCACGTAGTCCTGCCCGGCGATGGTGACGTGCAGGTCACCGGGAACCGGCAGGTCACGGGTGAACCCGGTGTCCTGGGCGTGCTGGAACGGGACGCGGCGCTCGCCCGGCACGTCGACGTACCGGCCTTCCAGGACCCATTCCGGGTCGTACGGGAAAGTGTCGATCTTTTCGAAGGTCTTGATCGCGGGCGAGGCGGCGTCCCAGAGGCGCACCCCGTGCTCCTCGGCGCCGGTGCGCGGATCGCGGCGGACCAGCCGGGTGGCGGTGACCGTGGCGGGCTGACCCTCCAGGGCCGCCTCGGTGTCGCTGGCGCCCCAGCGGGTCTCGATCAGGGCCAGGTTGCCGGTGGGGGCGGTCACAGCCCGGTGCCGGGCCTGCTGCCAGCGCGTGTGCGCCTCTGTGGTGCTTGTCATGACGACCCCGATGTTGATCTTGTGGTGGCTCGTCAACCCTATCTTCCGGGTAGGTTTACCCGCCATGGTCACGGTGGTCACAGCACCGGTTGACGTTTCCTCTAACTCCTATAGGTTCAATGGGTGACACGATTCCATCTCGCCGTCGCCCTCGACGGCGCGGGCTGGCATCCGGCCGCCTGGCGCGACCCGTCCGCCCGCCCCCACGACCTGTTCACCGCCGCCTACTGGACCGGCCTGGTCACCGAAGCCCAGCGTGGCCTGCTCGACTTCGTCACCATCGACGACGCCCTCTCCCTCCAGCAGGCCACCCACTTCATTCCGGACGACCGCGTCGACCAGGTCCGCGGCCGGCTCGACGCGCTGCTGATCGCGGCGCGTGTCGCACCCCACACCGCGAACCTCGGCATCGTGCCCACCGTCACCACCGCCGACACCGAGCCGTTCCACACCTCGAAGAACATCGCCACCCTCGACTACGTGAGCACCGGCCGGGCCGGGGTGCAGTTCCGGGTCGGCGGCTTCCGGGACGCCACCCACTTCGGGCGGCGCCCGGCCCTGGAGATCAGCCGGGAGAACCTGCGCAGCCCGGAGATCGAGCAGGCCGTCGCCGAACGGTTCGACGAGGCCGCCGACTACATCGAGGTGGTGCGCCGGCTCTGGGACAGCTGGGAGGACGGCGCCGAGATCCGCGACGCCGCCACCGGGCGGTTCATCGACCGGGATCGGCTGCACCGGATCGACTTCCAGGGTGCGCACTTCTCGGTGCGCGGGCCGTCGATCACCCCACGACCGCCACAGGGGCAGCCGCTGGTGACCGTTCTCGGACACTCGGAGATCCCTTACACGCTGGCGCAGCGGCAGGCGGACGTGGTTTTCGTGACCCCGGCCGACGCTTCTTACATCGCGGTGGAGGGGCCCAAGGTCTTCGCTGACCTGGTGGTCTTCCTCGGTTCCGACAAGGCGCGGCTGGATGAGCTGGATGGGGAGCAATTTCTTAGCGATGCCCGGATTGTCACGGAGGGTCTGGCCGACAAGATCGAAGAACTTCAGCAGCTCGGGTACGACGGAGTAAGGCTGCGCCCGGGTGTCCTACCGGTGGACCTGATCGCGATCGTCGACGAGCTCGTGCCGGAGCTGCAGCGCCGGGGCCTGTTCCGTACCTCCTACGAGGCGTCGACGCTGCGCGGGCACCTCGGACTCGACCGCCCGGCCAGCCGCTACCAGGGGGCATCCCGATGACTCGTAAGCAGATCATTCTCGGTCACTACCTCGGCGGCGTGAACCACTCGACGGTCTGGTCCGATCCGGCGGCCGGAAGCCAGATCGACTTCGCGTCGTTCGTACATGCCGCACAGGCCGCCGAACGCGGGAAGTTCGACTTCTTCTTCCTCGCCGAAGGTCTCGCGCTGCGTGAACGGGACGGGCAGATCTTCGACCAGGACGTGATCGGGCGGCCGGACGCGATCACCGTGCTCACCGCGCTGGCCGCGGTCACCGAGCACCTCGGCCTGGTCGCCACGGTCAACGCCACCTTCAACGAGCCGTACGAGCTGGCCCGCCAGCTGGCCACCCTGGACCACCTGTCCGGCGGGCGGGCCGGCTGGAACATCGTCACCTCGTCGGACGCGTTCACCGGCGGCAACTTCCGGCGCGGCGGGTTCTTGAAACGAGAAGACCGATATGTGCGGGCCGAGGAGTTCCTGGCCGTCGCCCGGCAGCTGTGGGACTCGTGGAACCCCGACGACATCGTCGCCGACCAGGCGAGCGGGACGTTCCTGCGGCGGCCGGACGCCGGGGCGTTCGACTTCGCCGGGAAACAGTTCACCGTCAACGGGCGGTTCACCACCCCGCGCAGCCCGCAGGGGCAGCCGGTGATCCTGCAGGCCGGGATCTCGTCGGAGGGCCGCGAGTTCGCCGCCGGCGGGGGACCGGACGCGATCTTCTCGCCGTACCACACGCTCGCCGAGGCGCAGGCGTTCTACCGGGACATCCAGCAGCGGGCGGCTCCGTACGGCCGGGCGCCGAAGATCCTGCCCGGGGCGTCGTTCGTGCTCGGCGACACTCTCGCTGAAGCCGAGGAACGGCATCGAGAGATCAGCCGCGCGCAGATCACCGGGCGGGGCGCGCAGATCCTGCTGGAGACCGTCTGGAACCGGGACCTGTCCGGTTTCGATCCGGACGGACCGCTGCCCGACGTGGATCCCACCCCGGACGCGCCGCTGTTCATCCAGGGCCGGGCCCGGATCCACCCCGACCCGTTCGCAACCGTCGCCGAGTGGCGGGCGATCGCCGAGGCCAACAAGTACTCCCTGCGTGACCTGGCGATCCACGTCTTCAGCCGCACCGAGTTCATCGGCACCCCCACCCAGGTCGCCGACCGCCTCGACGCGTTCGTCCAGAACGACGGATCAGACGGCTTCATCATCGGCTCGCACCTGACCCCGACCGGCATCGACGAATTCGTCGACAAGGTGGTGCCGCTGCTGCAGGAGCGAGGTTCCCTCCGCACCGACTACGAGGGCTCCACACTCCGCGACAACCTGGGGCTCACCGTTTCATAGCGCTTTGGTAGCGCAGCACCACCACGCCGCTCGGCAACGGTGTCGCGTCACGCAGGGTGAAGTGGTGGGGCGCGAACGCGGTCGCGGCCAGCGGGATGCCCGCGCCGGCGATCATCGGGTTGAGTTTGATCACCAGCTCGTCGATCGCCGGCAGCAGCTGGCCGGCCAGATCACCGCCGCCGGCCAGCCAGATGTCCAGGCCGGGGCGCTGTTTCAGCTGCTTCACGACGGTCAGCGGGTCGGCCGTCTCCCGCTTCAGGGACCGGGAGAAGACGATCTCCTCCAAATGTTCGTACGGCCGGGAGATGCCCGCCTTCAGGGCAGGCTCGTAGGTGTTGCGGCCCATCAGCACGGTGTCGAAGACCCGGTTGGGTGGGGTGCCGGGGCCGCGCACGTGGCTGGGCAGCGTCTCCGGATAGGTCTCGCGCATGTAGTCGATCACGTCGGCGCCGGACTGGAAGAAATCCCACGACCCGTCCGGCGCGGCGATGAAGCCGTCGATGCTGGCGGCCACGAAGTACACGAGCTTTCGCATGGTCCACTACCCTTCATCCACTACATCTGTCGTGGTTAAAGTATAGCCATGGTCAAGAACCCGCAACGCCGTGCCGAACTCGCCGACGCCGGGCTGCGGGTGCTCGCCGACGCCGGGGCCCGCGGGCTTACCCACCGGGCGGTCGACACCGAGGCCGGGGTGCCCACCGGTACCGCCTCCAACTACTTCCGCTCCCGCGACGACCTGCTCGGCGCGCTGGGCGAGCGGATCTTCGAGCGGTTCGCCCCCGACCCGGACTTCACCGCGACCGACATGACCGGCTACCTGCGCTACATCGTCGAACGCACCACCCGGGAACCGTTCCTGACCCGCGCCCTGATCGAGTTACGGCTGGAAGCGGCCCGCCGGCCCGGGCTGGCCACCGCGCTGGGCGGCATGCTGCGGCAGGGGTTCCGGGCCGACGTGACGTTCCACACCGGCACCGGGCTGCCCGGCGGAGCCTTCGAGATCGCCCTGCTGCACTACGCGATCGACGGGCTGCTGCTCGACATGGTCACCACCTCGATCGGCGCCGGGGTGGACCCGGACCAGGCGATCCGGGCATTCGCCGAGCGGCTCATCCCTCGCACTCCCTGATCAGGACCGTGTAGGCGACGTCGCCGGCCATGTGCACGCCGACCGGTTCGAAACCCGCCGACCGGGTCAGCCGCAGACTGCGCTCGTTCCACGACTGGACCACGGCCCGCAGGCGCTGTGCTCCGGACGTACCGCAATAGTGGTTTAGAACGGTCGTCACGAATGGCAGACCGTGACCTTGGCCGACCAGGGACGGGTCCATGCCCACGCCGACGTCCAGCAGCTCGTCCTCGGCCGGGAGCCCGGCGACCCGGGCCTCGGCGCCCGAACAGCAGAAGCCGACCAGGGGCCCGCCGTCCGAGCCCGCGACCGCCAGATAGTCCGGATTGCCGAGGAACGAGTCACGCGAGTCGTAGATCCGCCACGGGCCGTCGTAGCGCCACCCGGCGATGAGCCGCGCGTCGTCGGCGGTGAGCGGGCGGACGACCAGGCCCGAGGGGAACGTCATGATCGCGAGAATCTCCGGTGACCGGCCCGGCCCGCAACCGATATGTTCCGGCGATGGCCTTCACTCCGATCATGGCTGCCGTCAACGGTGGCGACCTGGACGAGGTCCGGCGCCTGCTGGCCGACGGCGTGAACCCGAGCGGCGGCGAACCGGGCACCACCCCGCTGCACCTGGCCGCCAAGCAGGGCTCGCTGCCGATCGTGGAACTGCTGCTGGCCGCCGGCGCCGACCCTCTCGCGCTTGGTTGGAGCAAGGAGATCCCGGTGCACGCGGCGACCACCGCGGACGTGGCCCGCGCCCTGTGCGCCGCCTCCGGGCAGGCCGACGGCATGGCCCTCTACCAGCAGGTGATCCACAGCCGGACCGAGGTGATCGCGGTGCTGCTGGAGTACGGCGCCGACCCGAACTGGCACAACGTCCACGGCTACACCGCCCTGCACCGGGCGACCACCCCGGAGACGGCCCGGATGCTGCTCGCGGCCGGTGCCGTACCGGATCCCGCCAACGAGCGGGGCGTGACACCGCTGCACGACGTCCGCCAGCCGGCCATCGCCGCGCAGCTGCTGGCGGCCGGCGCCGACCCGATGGCCGTCGACGAGGGCGGGCGGACCCCGCTGCACCTGGTGCGCGATCCGGAGGTGATGGCGTTGCTGCTGGACGCCGGGGTGCCGGTGGACACCCCCGACGATGCGGGCAACACCCCGCTGTGGTGGTGCCTCACCATGACGGTGAGCTATCGCAACACCCACGAGATCGGTGTCGACGCCGTGCGGCTGCTGCTCGCACACGGCGCCGACCCGGCCCGGCGCAACCACCGGGGTGTCGCACCCGTTCACCTGACCCACCGGAACCGGAGCGTGTCCGGCGAACACCCGGACGAGGCGGCGCTGCGGGACCGACTCCGGCCCCTGCTGGACGTCCCGCTGAAGGTGTTCACCCTGGTGGAGGCCGGACGGCTGGCGCAGTACGCCGCCGTCGTGCACCCGGACGGGCGGTCGGCGGTCACCGGCGCGGCCGAGGGCCTGATCGTCCGATGGTCCCTCGACGGCGACCAGCCGAGCCCGGTCGAGGTGGTCAACACCGGAGAACCCCCGTTCCACACCCTTGCCGGTACGCCGGACGGAACGCTGCTCGCCCTCGGCGGCTTCGCCAACCAGTCCGTCCACCTGCGCCGATGGGACCGTCTCGACGCGGTCGACCACGAGTTCCCGCTGCCACAACGATCGGAACGGCTGTCCTTCAACGCCGACGGCAGCCACCTCGCCGCCGGCTGGTGGTCGCCCGGTGGAGGGTCCGCGGTCGCCGTGTTCGACGTGGCCGCCAGGGAACTGCTGGAACACGACGCCCTCCATCACGGCGCCAACGCGATCGTCTTCGAACCCGGCGGTGACCTGGTGGTCGCCTGGCTGGGCGATGTGCAGACCGAACTCAACGTGATCGACATCGAACGGTTCATCAGCGGCGACTACGACGCGGAGGTGGAGGAACTGCCGCTGGCCGAGGAGTACTACTGGACGGACTGCCAGATCGACGCGCTGACGTACGCGCCGGACGGCAAGACCTTCCTGGCCAGCGGCGCACGGCCGGAGGGCCTGCGGTGGTCCAAGGGCGAACCCGGGTCGGTGGCCCTGTTGCTGGCGCAGGGCGGGAAACGGTGGACCCTGTCGCTCGACGCCGCCACCCGGGCCGCGATGGGCGACTTCACCGGCCCGCTGCTCCCGACAAGCGTCTGCTTCACGGCCGGCGGCACCCGCGTAGCCGTCGGCACCACCGGCGGCCTGCTCCTGCTGGACGCCGCGACCGGGCAGATCCTGGAACACTACCCGCAACACCCCCACATCCACACCGTCCACGACGACCCACACCACAACGCCGTCCTGCTCACCACCCCGACCGGCCTGCACCGGGTGCGCCCGGGCGGTAACGAGTCGCCCGGGGAGAGGTGACTGTGTCATCGTCGCCGGGTGTTACGGGAGATTCGGGCCGACTTCGACGCGGACACCATCGTCATGTACCAGGCCTACTCGCCGGTTGTCGCTGATGCGGCTCTGGCGGCGGGGCGGTTCGTGGCGCCGTTCTCGTTCTCGCGGATGACCTGGATCAAACCCTCGCTGCTGTGGCTCATGCATCGCAGCAACTGGGGGAGCAAGAGCGGGCAGGAGCGGACTCTCGCCGTGCGGATCACCCGTTCGGGGTGGGAGCATGCGCTCTCGCGAGGGGTGCTCACCTCGCCGGAGACCGGGGTGCACGGGAGTGCGGCCGCCTGGCACGCCGCGTTCAGCAAGGCCGATGTGCACGTGCAGTGGGATCCGGAGCGGTCGTTGCGGGGGGCCGCGCTCAACCACTACAGCATTCAGGTCGGGATCGGGCGGGACCTGATCCGGGCGTACGCCGAGGAATGGGTCGTGGGGTTGACCGATCTCACGCCTACGGTGCAGCGGATCGCCGGGCTGGTGCGGTCGGGGCACGGCGCCAAGGTTCGGCGGTTGCTGCCTCCGGAACGGCCCTACCCCCTGGACCCGGCCGTCGCGCGGCGGATCCAGGTCGGCGGCTGATAAATCAGAACGGGACGGGCCGCGCCGATGTTCGAAGATCAGAACGGCACGGGCCGCACCGACGTTCGAACGATCAGAACGGCACGGGCCGCGCCGGTGTTCGAGAGATCAGAACGGGACGGGACCGCTCCCGGCCAGTGAGATCAGCACCTGGGTGGCGAGCAGTTTGCGGGTGCCGGTCACGGTGACCGTGCCCTCGCGGTCGTACGGCAACTCCAGCTTGATCTCGTCGCCGGCCTCGGTCAGCTCCGCCGGAGTCTGATCCGGGCGGAACGAGCCACCCCAGCCGTTGGCTCCACCGCGCTGATAGGTGTTGAGGGACACCATGCCGGGGATCAACGCGCCGTCGACCAGGATCAGCCGTGCCGGACCGGAATAGGTGGTGGCCATGCCCCTGTCCTCCAGATTTCACCGAAAGCACACTTCACGGAAAAGGCCGAACGGCGGCCCGCTGACACAGCAGGGCCGCCGTTCGCGGGGTGGTTCAGAGCGGGCGGATGTTCTCCGCCTGCGGGCCCTTCTGACCCTGGGTGATGTCGAACTCCACCTTCTGGTTCTCCTCCAGGCTGCGGTAGCCACTGGTGGCGATCGCGGAGAAGTGGGCGAAGACGTCAGCGCCGCCGTCGTCCGGGCTGATGAAACCGAAGCCCTTGTCGGCGTTGAACCACTTCACGGTGCCGATGGTCATGTCTGCTCCTTCGCAGGCCAGGTGAGGCCACGTTGTGTGGCCCCGGTTGCCGCCGCGTTGATCACCCGCGTCGAAACGACACGAAGAACGAAAAAGCGCCCGTACGGGTTCAGATAACCCATCGAGCGCCGGCAAACGTCTACGGAAATCAAAACTGCAACGGAGCCAAACTAGCACATGCCCCGCCCCGCGTCCGGGCGGCGCCATACCCAAGTCGCGCCGCCCGGTTTCTGTTACCCGCGCGAGGTACGCCCGGCGGCTGCCGTCAGGATCTCGGTGACCACCCGGTCGGCGGCGTCCGGACGCCCCTGAGCAGCCGCTGCCTGCGCCATCCCGGCCCGCCGCTGCGGGTCCAGCAGCAGCTCCGACACCGACGCGTGCAGCCGTTCCGGGGTGGCGGTGTCACCGTCGAGCATGACGGCCGCGCCCGAGGCGGACAGGTGCCGTGCGGTGATCCGCTGCTCGTCACCGGCGGACACCGGGTACGGGATCAGGATGCACGCCTTGCCCAGCGCGGTCAGCTCGGCGACCGTGCCGGCCCCGCTGCGGGCCACCACGACCGCCGCCGCGGCGAGCAGATCGGGCAGCTCGTCGTGGATGAAGTCGACCACCCGGTAGCGCTGCGCCAGCTGCGGCGGCAGACCCCGCGCCACCTCCTGCATCTCGGACAGGCTGAGGTTGCCGCACTGGTGCACGATCTGGCAGTGCTGCAGCAGGCCGGGTAGCGCGCCGGTCAGCATCCGGTTGATCTGCTGCGCCCCGGAGGCGCCGCCGGTGATCAGGACCAGCGGGACGGACGGATCCAGCCCGTACGCGGCCAGGCCCTTCGCCGGATCGCCACTGAGCACCGCGGGCCGCACCGGGTTGCCGGTGACGACCGCGCGGGCGCGTGCCTTCGGCGGCAGGTGCTCCAGCGACGCCTCGTGGCTGAGCAGGATCCGGGTGGCGACCCGGGCCAGGATCCGGTTCGCCAGGCCGAGACTCAGGGTCTGCTCGTGCATCAGGTACGGCACCCGGAACAGCGCCGCCGCCAGCCCGATCGGCACCGACACGAACCCGCCGGTGCTCAGCACCACCGCCGGTCTGGTCCGGGCCACCGTCATCGCGGCCTGCAGGATGCCCAGCGGGATCCGGAACGCGTCGACGAAGTTGCGGGCCAGCTCCTTCGGGTTCGGGGAGCGGCGCAGCTTGCCGGTGGTGACCGCCCGGAACGGGATGTTGTTACGGACGGCGATCTTCGCTTCCAGGCCGTCGGCGACACCCACCCACAGCAGCTCCGGAGCGTCACCGCTCTCGGCGAGCCGGGCCTGGAGGGTGTGCACCGTGGTCAGCGCCGGGTAGGTGTGCCCGCCGGTGCCACCGCCGGTGACGATCATGCGCAGTGAGTGCAGACGGCCGGTGCTGTAGAGGGACATTCGGAGCCAATCGCGGTTCGGACAACGGCGGTGCAGTTTAACCGGTGCTATGGTGCGGCTGTGATCATGACAAGAGCCGTTTTCGGTGATCACTCGTATCGCAAGGACTTCTACCAGTAATCCGTCCGCGCCCCGGCCCGCTGACGAGACCTACTGGAACAGGAATCCTTGTGCTCATCGATCTGCACCGTCATCTGGAAGGGTCGCTGCGGGTGGCGACCACCCTCGAACTCGCCCACCGGGACGGTCATCCGCTCGCCTCCGCCGCCGACCCGGAGGACCTGCTCGTCGCGCGCGGGCCGCTCGGCGGGCTGCTGCCGTTCCTCGCCAAGGTCGACGCCGCGCCGTCGGCGTTCCCGCGCCTGGAAGACTGGGTGCGGGCCGCCCGCGAATGTGTCGAGGACGCCGCCGCCGACGGCCTCGACCACCTGGAGATCCGGTTCAGTCCCTGGTTCATCCGGCAGGAGACCGGGCTCGCCCCGGAGGCGGTGATCGACGCGGTCGCCGACGGCGCCCGGTCGGCGGCGGAGAAGGCCGGGCTGCCCGTCGTCCTGATCGGCATCCTTCTCCGGGATCTGGGACCTTCCCTCGGGTACGCCCAGGCCGACACCCTGTTGTCCCGGCGTGACCTGCTCGGTGGCATCGACATCGCCGGCAACGAGGCCGGAGTCCCGGCGGCCGAGTTCGCCGGCCCGTTCGCCCGGGCCCGCGACGCCGGACTGCACGTCACCGTGCACGCGGGGGAGGCCGCCGGCCCGCAGAGCGTGTGGGACGCCGTGCGGCATCTCGGCGCGGAACGGATCGGGCACGGGGTGCGCGCGGCCGAGGACCCGCGCCTGCTGGAGCACCTGGCCGAGCACCGGATCACCCTCGAGGTGTGCCTGACCAGCAACGTGCACACCAGCGCGGTCACCGGGTACGCCGACCATCCGGTGCGCCGCCTGCTCGCCGCCGGGGTGCCGGTGGCCCTGTGCACCGACGATCCGCGCACGTCCGGGATCACGCTGTCCGGCGAGTACGCCGACGCCGCCGCCCGGGCCGGACTGACTCCGGCCGATCTGGACCGGATCCGCGCGGACGCACAACAGGCGATCTTCGCCTGATTCCCTCAGCGCGGGGCGGGGTAGGACCGTTCGTCCTATGGAGATCCGCTCCGCGCTGGGTGAGGGTGAACGATTGTGCGAAGGATTGCGGCGGTTCTGAGTCTTGTGTTACTCGCTGTCCTGTTGCCGGGGGCGCCCGCGTCGGCGGCGTTGCCGGACAAACTGGCGCATGTCGGCAACGCCCGGCAGTTGATCGTGGTCAGTGGCAACAGCTGGAAGTCGACGTACGGCACGGTGCGCGCCTACCAGCGCGGCTCCGACGGCAAATGGCGGCTGCACTTCACAGCCATGAAAGCGCGCATCGGGTACGGCGGGTGGGTGTGGGGCGCGCAACGTGTCCAGGACACCGGGACGACACCGGCGGGCACCTACCGGATCACCGAGGCGTTCGGGGTGCGCGCCGACCCGGGCACCACCCTGCCGTACCGCAAGGTCGACAAGAACGACTACTGGACCGGCGACAACCGGGACGCCAAGACCTACAACATGTTCCAGCCGTACGCGTCGGCCAAGCGCACCTGGCGTGTCGGGCAGGCCGAACGGCTGGCGTCCTACCCCACCCAGTACGCGCACGCCGCGGTGATCAATTTCAACCGCCCGTCCGGGGTGAGCTGGAGCGCGGCCCGGGGCCAGTACGTGGCGAGCAAGCCGGCCGACACCCGCCGGGGCTCGGCGATCTTCCTGCACGCGAGCGGCAAGGGCTCCACCGCCGGTTGCGTCTCGGTCAGCCGTACCGACATGGTCCGTCTGTTGAAGTGGCTCAAACCGGCCAAGAAGCCGCGCATCGTGATGGCCCCGTCGACCGCCCTGACCCGCGCATGAGATACGACGACCTCCTCGGCCCCCTGCGCCGGGCATACGACTCCGATGCCGGCCGGCGTGACAGCTCCGCCAAGCAGCCGTGGAAGCTCGCCGAACGACAGGCGTTCCGGGACCGCCTGGCGCCGGGCTCCCGGCTGCTGGAGGTGGGCGCGGGAACCGGTCAGGACAGCGTGTTCTTCCAGCGGGAGGGCCTCGCCGTCGTCGCGGTGGACCTGTCACCGGTGATGGTCGAATACTGCCGGGCCAAGGGCGTCGAGGCCCACGTGCGGGACTTCCTGCATCTGGACCTCCCGGCCGGAACCTTCGACGCGGTGTACGCCATGAACTGCCTGCTGCACGTGCCCAACCGGGACCTGGCCGCGGTGCTGGCGTCGATCCGGGCGGTGCTGCGTCCCGGCGGGCTCCTGTTCGCCGGGGTGTACGGCGGCACCGAGAGCGCCGAGGGCCCGATCGACGGCGACCAGCACGATCCGCCACGCTTCTTCTCCCGGCGTACCGACGACGAACTGCTCGGGTTCGTCACCACTGCCGGTTTCGGCGTGGTCGACTTCCATCCGGTCGACGCCGGGCACGGGCTCCGCTTCCAGTCCCTGACGGCGTCGTCCTCATAAGATCTCGGCATGCGTTACGGATCAGCGGCCGGGCGGTGGGTTCTGCTGGCCACCGTGCTCGGGTCGAGCCTGGCCTTCATCGACTCCACCGTCGTCAACATCGCGCTGCCGACCATCGGGGAGGACCTCCGGGCCGAGGCGTCGGGCCTGCAGTGGACGGTCAACGGGTATGCGCTCAGCCTTGCGTCGCTGGTGCTGCTCGGGGGATCGCTGGGGGACCGGTTCGGGCGTAAGCGGGTCTTCGTCACCGGCGTCGCCTGGTTCGCGCTGGCCTCGCTGCTCTGCGGGCTCGCCACCTCGATCGAGTTGCTGGTCGCCGCCCGGATCCTGCAAGGGGTCGGCGGGGCCCTGCTGACGCCCGGCGCGCTGGCCATCCTGGAGGCCGGCTTCGACCCGGAGGACCGGCCCCGGGCCATCGGCGCCTGGTCCGGGCTCGGTGGCATCGGTGGTGCGCTGGGCCCGTTCCTGGGTGGCTGGCTGGTGGAGATCGGCAGTTGGCGCCTGATCTTCCTGATCAACGTGCCGGTGGCGTTGCTGGTGCTGTGGGTGGCCGCCCGGCACGTGCCCGAGTCCCGGGATCCGGCCGCCGCCCGTTCCTTCGACGTGCCGGGCCTGCTCTGCGGCGCGATCGGGCTCGCCGGCCTGACCTACGGCTTCACCGCGTGGCCCGCCGACGGCCCGGGTGACCCGGTGGTGCTGGCCTCGCTGATCGCCGGGGTGGCCGGACTGGTCGCGTTCGTGCTGGTGGAGCGCAGGTCCGCGGATCCGATGCTGCCGCTCGGGATCTTCCGGTCGGCGGCGTTCAGCGGCGCCAACGCGGTCACTTTCCTGGTGTACGCCGCCAACGGTGGCGTGTTCTTCCTGGTGGTGCTGAATCTGCAGGTGGTCGCCGGGTTCAGCCCGCTGGCCGGCGGTCTGGCCCTGTTGCCGATCACGGTGCTGATGCTGCTGCTGTCGGCCCGCTCCGGTGGGCTGGCGCGGCGGATCGGGCCGCGCATCCCGATGACCGCCGGGCCACTGGTCTGCGCTGCCGCTCTGGTGTGGCTGTCGGCGGTCGGCTACGGCGCCGGCTATCTGGTCGACGTACTGCCGCCGGTGATCCTTTTCGGTCTGGGGTTGGCTCTGCTGGTGGCACCGCTGACCGCGACCGCCCTCGGGTCGGTGGACGACTCCCGCGCCGGCATCGCCTCCGGCGTCAACAACGCGGTCGCCCGGGCTGCCGGTCTGCTGTCGGTGGCGGTGCTGCCGCTTGCGGCCGGCCTCGGAGCCGGCAGCCTGACCGACGCGGAGGCGCTGGCCCCGGTCTACCGGTCGTCGATGCTGATCTGCGCGGCCCTGATGACGGCCGGCGGAGTGCTGGCCTGGTTCCTGATCCCGAACCGCCTGACCAAGCCCACCCCCGCCGACACCTTCTGCGACCCGTGCGGCCCGCCCCTGGCCGCTACCCCCGGGGCAGCGGTGCGACCGGACGAACAGAGGTGAACTCCGGCTGTTCGTAGCGGGTGGCGGCGAGCAAAAGCAGCCACTCGTCGCAGCCCTGCCACGGGTAGAGGTCGGCGGCGCCGCCCCGGGCGGTTCGGGGGCCGTCGCCGGTGCGGGGGCGGGCGTCGGACGGGGCGCCGGTGAAACCGGAGATCCACACGTCGGCGCACAACTCGTTCGACGAACCCATCCCGGCCAGGCCGAACGCGTTCTCGGCGGCGGCGATCCGCTGCTCGTCACCGAAGTCGTCGACCAGTTGGTCCGCGCCCGGTTTGCCGTCGCCGCGGAAGGTCAGGGTGGTGGTGCCGGCCCGGGCCGCGTACTCCCACTCGGCCTCGCTCGGCAGCCGGAACGGCAGCGCCTCGAGCAGGTCGTCCAGGTCGTCCTCGAGGTGGGCGGCGCCGGAATCGGCGTCGGCGTAGTCGTCCTCGTACTCCGGCAGCCAATGCCGAACCTGCGTGACCGTCAGCGGGTGCCGGGCGATCAGGAACGGCTCGACACGCACCTCGCGAACCGGCTGGGCGTCCCCGGCCCCGGCGAAGAACGAGTCCAGGGAGTCCTCGGTGCCGCCGTTGCGGTCGATCGCGCGGACCGCCGCCAGTTCCTCCTCGGACAGGCCCATCCGGAAGGTGCCGCCCGGAACCGCCCGGAAGACCACTCCGGACGGGGTGTGCTGCCAGGCCGGGAGCCCGGCCACGGTGATCTCGTTCCACATGCCGCCGAACGCTACCGGCCGGGCATGAGATCGGCGGCGACGGGGAAGAAGGGCGGCATGCAGCTGCTCGGGGTTCTGGTGTCCGCTGATCAAGTCGGTACGGGGTTTCGGGCCCGGGTGGGAGCGCCGGTGCCGCTCGGGCTGAGTCTGCGCTGCCGGCGGCGGGTGGTGGCCGGGCCGGACACCGGAGGGCTGGTCGGGCTGGTGGTTCCGGCGGTTCGGGACTCCTTCTACGGCGGGTGGGTTCTGCGGTCCGGTGGGATCCCGTTCCACGTCACCGAGGAGTCGGCCAAGGACGAGGTGGCGTTCATCGCCGAGGTCCGCGCGCGGGTCGGGCTCACCCACGTCGGGGTCGAAGGGACCGTCGGCGTCGCCGGGGAGCAGCTCGTGGAAGCGGTTCGGGAACGTTGGGGTCTTGATCTGAATCGGTCATGGTTGGTGCGGGGGATCGTGCGGATCAGCGGCGCCGGCTATCAGCATCCGGTGCAGGAGATCGAGCACGATCCGGCCGGGCGCGGCTACCTGCTCGACCTGGAGAGCGTGCCGGACTGAGGCCCGGCACGCTCACCGAAGTCTCCGATCACAGCCGGTCCAGAGCCGACGGCGGGTCCTCCATGGCGTCGGCCACCGAGCGCAGGAAACCGGCAGCCGCACCGCCGTCACACACCCGATGATCAAAGACAAAGGACAACTGCGTCACTTTCCGTACGGTCAACGCCCCGTCCACCACCCAGGGGCGGTCGATGATCCGGCCGATTCCGATCATCGCCACCTGGGGGTGGTTGATGATGGCGGCGCTGCCGTCGACCCGGAACGCACCGTAGTTGTTCAGGGTGAACGTGCCCGACGACAGTTCCGCCGGGGTGGACTCGCCCCGGCGGGCCCGGGCCGTCAGGTCACGGATCGCGACGTCCAGGCCGATTGTGGTCATCGTCTCGGCGGCGGTGATCGCCGGGACGACCAGGCCGCGGTCGGACTGGACGGCGATGCCCAGATTGATCCGGTCGAGTTCGACGATCTCCTGGCGTTCGGTGTCCAGGCGGGCGTTGAACACCGGGTATTCGCGCAGGCCGGCCACCACGAACCGGGCCACGTAGGCGAGCAGACCGGGCGATCCGGGGGTGGACCGGCCGCGTTCGCGCAGTTCCCACAGGGCGGTCGCGTCCACGTCCACCCAGATGGTCGCCTCGGGGATCTCGGCGCGGCTGCGGCTGAGCACCGCCGAGACCTGCTTCCGGAACCCGCTCAGCGGAACACGCCGCTCACCGCTGGCCGCCGTCGTCACCGGCTGTGGGGTGGGTGCCGTCACCGGCTGTGAGAAGGGTGCCGTCGCCGCAGCGACGTCACTCCGGGTGATCACCCCGCCGGGTCCGGTGCCGGTCAGGGAGGTGAGGTCCACGCCCTGTTCCCGAGCGAAGCGGCGAACCAACGGCGACAACACCATCGGCACGACTTTCCGGGCGGTGGGCTGCGAAGGCACAGTCTCCGGTGCGGCAGGTTGCGGAGGCGCGATGGTGAGTGCGGAGGGTTGCGGCGGCGCTGCTTCGGGCGCGGCGGGTAGCGGAGGCGCGGCCGTGGGTGCGGTGGGCTGTGGCGGCGCGGTTTGCGGGGCGGCGGGCTGTGGCGGCGCGGGGGAGAGGGGCAGGTCGGCCGGGCGGGAAGCCCGGGGGCGGCGGTGGCGGCCGGTGGCCCGGTCGGGGGTGGTGCCGTAGCCGATCAGGACGTTGCCGGAGGTGCCCGGCTCGGCCACGGTCAGCAGCGGGGAACCCACGTCCAGGGTGGTGCCCTCGGCGGCGTGCCGGGTGGCGACCCGGCCGGCGTGCGGGGACGGGACCTCCACCACCGCTTTCGCGGTCTCCACCTCGACCACCGGCTGGTCGACCTCGATCAGGTCGCCCTCGGCCACCAGCCAGCGGACGATCTCCGCCTCGGTCAGACCCTCACCCAGGTCGGGCAGCAGAAAGGTGGTCATGCGCCCTCACCTCGGTCGGGCGGCAGGAGGGTGGTCATGCGCCCCTCACCTCGGTCGGGCGGCAGGAAGGTGGTCACGCGTCCTCCCACTGCAGGTCGTCGACGGCGTCCAGGACGCGGTCCACCGACGGGAGGTGGAAGTGTTCCAGCTTCGGCGGCGGGTACGGGATGTCGAAACCGGTCACCCGCCTGATCGGGGCGTGCAGCCAGTGGAAGCAGCGTTCGGTCACCCGCGCCACCACCTCGGCGGACACGCTGCCGAACCCGGCGGCCTCGGCCACCACCACGGCCCGGCCGGTGGACCGGACCGCGTCACACACCGTGTCGTCGTCGAACGGGACGATCGACCGCACGTCGACCACCTGCAGACTGCGGCCCTCCTGCGCGGCGGCCTCGGCGGCCTCCAGGGCGACAGGCACGGCCGGACCGTAAGCGATCAGGGTGGCGTCGGTGCCGGGCCGCCTGATCACCGCCGTGCCGATCGGGGGAACCGGGGCGGTCAGGTCGGCTTCGGCCCGCGCGAAGTAGAGCTTCTTCGGCTCCAGGAAGACCACCGGATCGTCGGACGCGATGGCGTGCCGCAGCAGCCCGTACGCGTCGGCCGGATCGGACGGGGCGACCACGTGCAGCCCGGGGGTGTGCGCGTAGTACGCCTCCGACGAGTCGCAGTGGTGCTCCACCCCGCCGATGCCACCGGCGTACGGGATCCGGATGACGATCGGCACCGTCAGCTTGCCGCGGGTCCGGTTGCGCATCTTCGCCGCGTGGCTGACCACCTGCTCGAACGCCGGGTACGCGAACGCGTCGAACTGCATCTCCACGACCGGGCGCATGCCGTTCATGGCCATCCCGATCGCCATGCCGAGGATGCCGGACTCGGCGAGCGGGGTGTCGAAGCAGCGCTGGTCACCGAACTCCGCGGTCAGGCCGTCGGTGATCCGGAAGACGCCGCCGAGCGGGCCGACGTCCTCACCGAACATCACCACGGTGTCGTCGGCGCGCATGGCGTCGCGCAGCGCCCGGTTGAGGGCGGCGGCCATGGTGAGTTTTTCAGTCACGGGACACCTCGTCAGCCACCAGAGCCTGCTGGTCCAGCAGTTGCGGAGTGGGTTCGGCGTAGACGTGCGCGAAGAGATCCCGGTAGTCGGTCTCGGGTTCGCCGGCCAGCCCGGTGCGCATCCGCTCGGCCACCAGCGAGGCCTGTTCCACGTACGCCGCAATGGTGTCGTCGTCGAGCAGACCGCGACCCCGCAGGAACGTCTCCAACCGCATGATCGGGTCCTTGGCCAGCCACGGCGTGACCTCGTCGGCGGAGCGGTACCGGCCGGGGTCGTCGGCGTTGGTGTGCGCCTGCACCCGGTAGGTGTGCGCCTCGATCAGCTGCGGCCCGTCACCGGAGCGGGCCCGGTCGACGGCGGCGCCGAGCACGCTGAGCAGCGCGGCCACGTCGTTGCCGTCGACCCGCTCGCCGGGGATGCCGTAGCCGACGCCCTTGTGCGCGAGCGACGGCGCGGCGGTCTGCCGGTCCAGCGGCACCGAGATCGCGTAGTGGTTGTTCTGCACGAAGAACACCACCGGCGTACGGAAGACGGCGGCGAAGTTGAGGGCCTCGTGGAAGTCGCCCTCGCTGGTCGCGCCGTCGCCGCAGGTGGCCATCACCACCGTCGGTTCGCCGCGCAGCCGGGCCGCGTGCGCGACCCCGACGGCGTGCAGCAGATGGGTGGCGAGCGGGGTGGCCTGCGGCGCGACCCGGGTGGCGGCCGGGTCGTAACCGTTGTGCCAGTCGCCGCGCAGCAGGGTGAGCGCCTGCACCGGGTCGACACCGCGGGCCACGATCGCGGCGGTGTCACGGTAGGTGGGGAACAGCCAGTCGCCGTCGTCGAGGACCTGCACGCAGGCGACCTGGCAGGCCTCCTGGCCGTGCGACGACGGGTAGACCGCGAGCCGGCCCTGCCGGACCAGGGCGCCGGCCTGGTCGTTGAGGCGCCGGGCGGCGATCAGGGCAGCGTACGCGTGGAGAAGTGCCTGCGGGTCGGGCATGTCCTGGCCGACGGGAACGGGGTGGCCGTCCGGGTCGATGAGCGTCACCGGCTCCGTGGACGGCAGCAGGAGAGCTGCGTCACGTGTCATGCAGGGATTGTTTCCAGCGAGCCAATCGAACACCATAGGTGGCCGAAGAACGAGAAAAAGTTCCAGATTTCGGCCGTACGTGTGGCCGAACGTCCAACGGGTGAGGGAGCGACGATGCTCGACGATACCGATCGGCTGATTCTGCGGGCGCTGGCATCCGACGGCCGGATGTCGATGCGGACACTCGCCGAGACGTTGCACATCTCCCGGGCCAACGCGTACGCCCGGGTCGCCCGTCTCCAGCAGACCGGGGTGATCCGTGGATTCCACGCCGACGTGGATCCGGTCGCCGCCGGGCTGACCACCGCGGCCTATGTGACCCTCAACCTGCAGCAAGCCAACTGGCGCGAGGTCCTCGGCAAGCTGCGGGCATTGCCGGGTGTCGTGCACATCGGCCTGGTCGGTGGCGACTTCGACGTGATCCTTCTGGTCCGGGTCGCCGACAACACCGAGCTGCGGCACCTCGTGCTGGACGAGATTCAGGGCATGCCGGGCGTCATCAACACCCGCACGCTGCTGCTGTTCGAGGAGTCGACACCCGACCGGGAGGTTGCGGCGCCGCCTCCCGGTCGGTAGAGATGCACCGGTGAGGACGATTACGCGCGGTTTGGCGGTACTGGTGCTGGGTCTGGCGGGCTGCTCGTCGGAGCCCGCCGGAGAGCCGGCGCCCCAGCAGACGACGGGTCTCGTCGCCACCACGGTCGCGGCGACCGGGCAGGCGCCGTTCGACACCGACCGGCAGCTGATGGCGCCATCCGGGTGGACGGTCAGCGTGTTCGCCCGGGTGGACAAGGCGCGGCTGCTCGCGTGGACACCCGACGAGCGGCTGCTGGTGTCACGGCCCAAGTTCGGCGACGTGATCTCGCTCGGCAAGGACGCGACGCAGCAGACCCTGGTCAGCGGACTGAACCAGCCGCACGGGCTGGCATTCGACAAGGACACCCTGTACGTGGCCGAGAGTGATCAGGTCAATGCGTACACGTACGGCAAGGGTGTGGTCTCGGGTCGCCGGATCGTCGTGGACGATCTGCCGGACGACAAGAGCCCGGAACTGCGCGGCGCCTACTCGCACGCCCTCAAGAGCGTCACCGTGGGTAAGGACGGGGCGATCTACGTGTCGGTCGGGTCGACGGGCAACATCTCCGAGCAGGACCGGACTGCCACCCCGGAACGCGCGTCGATCCTGAAGGTGGCCCCCGGCGGCGGAAAGCCGACGGTCTACGCGCACGGAGTGCGCAACGGTACCGGGCTGGCCGTCGACCCGGACGGCGCGGTGTGGACCGCCGTCAACCACCGGGACAATGTCGGACTGCCCGCCGACGGGTACGGCGGCTACAAACACGACGTGGTACAGGCGTACGTCAACGACCACCCGATGGAGCAGCTGGCCCGGCTGACCGAGGGCCGCGAACTGGGCTGGCCGTACTGCAACCCGGACCCGCAACTGGAACCCACGGTCAGCTACAGCAACCGGCCGTTCCTGCGCGACGTGCAGACCAACCCGGACGGCACCAAACTCGACTGCGACAAACTGGCGCCGACCGAACAGGGGATGGGTGCGCACTCGGCCCCGCTCGGCCTGAGCTTCGTCACCCTCCCGGAGCCGGGCGCACTGGTCGGCATCCACGGCTCGTGGAACCGCAAACCGCCGCGCCCGCCGGAGGTGTCGTTCTACAAGTGGGAGAACGGCACACTCGGCCCCCAGCAGACCCTGCTCACCGGCTTCCAGCTGGCAGACGGCTCACGGTGGGGGCGCCCGGTGATGGCGGTGCAGGGACCGGACGGCGCCCTGTATGTCAGCGACGACCAGGCGGGCGCGATCTACCGGGTAACCACCGGGAAAGGCTGACAACCGGCGTCAGGTTTTGCTGGCAGGGTCCGGTTCATGGAACAGGATCTGACAGGGAAAGTTGCTCTCGTTGCCGGGGCGACGCGTGGCGCTGGGCGGCAGGTCGCCGTTCAGCTGGGGGCCCGGGGTGCGACCGTCTACGCGACCGGGCGCACCACCCGGGAGCAGCGTTCGGAGATGGACCGGCCGGAGACGATCGAGGAGACGGCGGAGCTGGTCACCGCTGCCGGGGGGACCGGGATCGCCGTTCAGGTCGATCATCTGGTGCCGGAGCAGGTGCGGGCGCTGGTCGAGAGAATCGATGCGGAGCAGGGGCGGCTGGACGTTCTGGTCAACGACATCTGGGGTGGCGAGCAGCTGTTCAGCTGGGACGAGAAACTGTGGGAGCACGACCTGGACAAAGGGTTGCGCATTCTCCGGCTGGCGATCGACACCCACATCCTGACCAGCCATTACGCGCTGCCGCTGCTGATCCGGCGGCCGGGTGGACTGGTTGTCGAGATGACCGACGGGACGCTGGAATACAACAGCGCCAACTATCGGGTGTCGTTCTTCTACGATCTCGCCAAGACCGCGGTGCTGCGGATGGCGTTCGCCCAATCCAAGGAGCTGGCGGAGCATGCGGGGACCGCCGTCGCGTTGACCCCGGGCTGGCTGCGGTCGGAGATGATGCTCGAGCATTACGGGGTGACCGAGGAGAACTGGCGGGACGCATTGACGGCCGAGCCGCATTTCGCGATCTCGGAGACTCCCGCCTATGTCGGGCGGGCGGTTGCCGCGCTCGCCGCCGATCCCGAGGTGGCCCGCTGGAACGGGCAGTCGCTGTCCAGTGGGCAGCTGGCGCAGGTCTACGGGTTCACCGATCTGGACGGCAGCCGCCCCGACGCCTGGCGCTATCTGGTCGAGGTGCAGGACACCGGTAAACCGGCCGACGTGACCGGTTACCGCTGATACAGGTCCCGGAGCCGTCGCGCGGCGGCCGCCATCCGCTCGCGCAACGGCTCCGGCTCCAGCACCTCCACCTCCGGGCCGAGACAGAGCAGCTGGTGGTACGCCACCTCCAGGGACTCCAGCGGCAGGCGTACGACAATCCGGTCCTGATCGTCGGGTTCGGAAGCCGTCTGTTCGGCGGCCCGGACCGCGGGCGGCTCCACCGCGTGCCGTAGCGCCCGCCGGCCCTCCGCGCTCAACCGCACGGTGACCTGCACGGTCGCCATCCGCCGGACGAAACCGTCGGCCCGTTCCGCCCACACCGCCGCCAGGTCGAACGACGCGTCCCGGTCGAAACGTTCGCCCGCCGTCACGTCGAGGATCCGGTCGGCGCGATAGATGCGCTGGTCACCGTCGATCCGGGCGACCAGGTACCAGACACCACCCTTCAACACGATGCCGTACGGCTGGACCAGTCGCGTCACCTCGCCGTCCCTCCGGCGGTACCGCACCGTCACGGTCAGGTCCCGCCAGACCGCTTCGACGAGCGCCGTCAGCACCGGCGGCGGTTCGGCGTCGTGGAACCAGCCGGGCACGTCCAGATGGAACCGCCGGATCGGCCGCGACCTGGCCGGCAGCGCCTTCAACGTGGCGCTGGCCAGCAGTTCGTCCAGGCCCATGTCCTTGGCCGGGCCGTCCAGGCCGAGCAGGAACAGCGCTTCCGCCTCGTCCGGGCTCAACCCGGTCAGCCGGGTCCGGTAGCCGTCGACGAGCCGGTAACCCCCGAGTCGCCCCTGCTCGGCGTAGACCGGCACGCCCGCGGCGCCCAGCTCACCGATGTCGCGGTAGACGGTCCGCTCGGAGACGCCCAGTTCGGTGGCGAGTTCGGCGGCGGTGGCCGAGCCCCGCGACTGGAGCAGCAGGACCATCTTGAAGAGGCGGGGCGCACGCACCCCGCCATCCTGCCGTGGCCGGTCAGCCGTTCGCGAACCAGATCGTCAGGGTTTGGCACAGTC
>NZ_BOMG01000126.1 GCF_016862075.1 Actinoplanes couchii
CCCGCACCGTCGGCGCACGTCGCCAGCCGCTCCGCCAACTCGGCGCGGTCGGCCGCCAGGAACGCCGCCCGGTGCGGATGAGCGGTCCGCGTGGTGGCCAGCGAGTACGCCACGTCGACCGCGCTGAGGCCGGGCCGCGAGTCCAGGAATGCGGCCAGGCGCCCGGCCTGAGCGGCCAGTCCTTCCCGCGTGCGGGCGGAGAGCAGCACGGGGAACGGCCCGGCTGCCTCGCCGGTGGGCGCGGGCGGTGCCGCCGGCGCCTCGCCGACGATCACGTGGCAGTTCGTCCCGCCCATGCCGAACGCGCTCACCCCGGCGACGAGTGGACGGTCGCCGTCCGGCCAGGCCGACCGTTCCCGCCCGACTTCGAGGTTGAGTTCGGTCAGCGGGATCCGCGGGTTCGGCGTGGCGAAGTTGAGGCTGGGCGGCACCTCGCGATGGCGTACGGCCAGGGCGGTCTTGATGAGGCCGGCCAGACCGGCCGCGCCCTCGAGGTGACCGATGTTGGTCTTGACCGAGCCCACCCGGACCGGACGGGCGCCACCGCGGAACACCTCGCCGAGGCCGGCCGCTTCGATCGGGTCGCCGACCGCGGTGCCGGTGCCGTGAAGCTCGACGTACTGCACCTCCCCGGCGCGCACGCCGGCCGATTCCTGCGCGGCCCGCACCACCGACGCCTGCGCGGCAGAGCTGGGCACGGTGAGGCCGTCGGTGGCGCCGTCGTTGTTCACCGCGCTGCCGCGGATCACGCAGTAGATCGGGTCGCCGGCCGCCATCGCGGCGTCCAGCGTCTTCAGCACCACCACCGTGGCGCCCTCGCCGCGGACGAAACCGTTGGCCCGCGCGTCGAACGTGAAACAGCGCCCGTCCGGTGAGAGCCCGCCGAAGCTCTCGGTGATCGCTGTGGACTCGGGCGCCACCATCAGGTTCACACCGGCGACCAGGGCCAGCCCGGTCTCACCACGGCGCAGGCTCTCGGCCGCCAGGTGGACCGCCACCAGCGACGACGACTGCCCCGTGTCGACCGTCAGGCTCGGCCCGCGCAGGCCCAGCGCGTACGACACCCGGTTGGCCAGCAGGCCGCGGTGCACGCCGGTCATGGTGTGCGGGCCGAGCGCGGCCGGCCCGGCAGCCGCGGTGACGCTCGACCAGTCGTCCCACATGGCGCCGGCGAGGACCGCGGCATCGGTACCCCGCAGACGATCGAGCGGCAGGCCGGCGTCCTCCAGCGCCTCGACGCACACCTCCAGCAGCAGCCGCTGCCGGGGATCCATGGCGGCCGCCTCGCGCGGTGTTATCCCGAAGTACGCGGCGTCGAACAGGTCCGGGCCGTCGAGAAAGCCACCCCAGGCCGGCGTGCCGGGCCGATCGGAGCGGGTGACCGCGCTGCGGCCGTCGCGCAGCAGGCGCCAGAAGGCGTCCGGGCCGTGCGCGCCGGGCAGCCGGCAGCCGATCCCGACCAGGGCGATCGCGGTCATCGCCGAGCCTCGACGGCCGCCGGGAGCACGGTGGAGACGGGCCGTTCGGGGTCGGCCGCCAGCGCGCCCAGCACCGCGGTGAAGTCACTGAGCAGCCGTTCGACGGTGGTCCGGTCGAACAGCGACGTCCGGTACAGCGCGTGCGCGGTGAGTTCACCGTCGTGGGACATCAGGGTCACCTCCAGCTCCATCCGGACCGTCACCCGGCGGTAGTCGAACGGCTCCAGCCGCGCGCCGGCCAGCGACACCCGCGTGGGTGAGGCGTTGATCAGCTGGAACATCACGCGGGCCGGCTGGTCGTCGCCGAGGCGCTCGACCAGCAGGTGGTAGGGCATGGCCTGATGCGCGTACGCGCCGGTGGCCGTAGCCGAGGCCCGGTCCAGCAGCTCGCGGCCGGTCGGGTCACCGCCGACGCGGGTACGCAGCAGCAGCATGTTGGCGAAGCCGCCGACCAGCGGCTCGATCTCGGCGCGGGTGCGACCGGCGACCGGCGACGCCACCACGACGTCGTCGTTGCCGGCGGCCGCGGCGAGGGTGAGCTGAAAGGCGGCGAGCAGCGTCGTAAACAGCGTGGTGTCCTGCTCGGCGCCCCACCGGGTGGCCGCGCGCACCAGGTCCGCGTCGATCGGCCACACGACCGAGTCGCCGCCGGGGTCGTCGGCGACGGTCCGCGCGCGGTCGGTGGGCAGCGCGAACGGCGCCCGCCCGGACAGCGTCTCCGACCAGTACGACCACAGGCGTTCGATGTCGAGGGCCCGGCGCTGCCACACCGCGAAGTCGGCGTACTGCACGGGCAGCGGGGACAGCCCGGGTTTCCGGTCTTCGAGCCGGGCCGCGTACGCGGTCGCGAGCTCGCCCCAGAGCAACTCCTGTGACCAGGCGTCGGTGGCGATGTGATGGGTGGTCAGCATGATCACGTGGCGATCCGGTTCGAGCCGCAGCACCCGAGCCCGCAGGATCGGCCCCCGAGCCAGGTCGAACGACCGGGCCGCCTCCTCCGCGGCGAGATCCCGGGCGGCCCGCTCGCGCTCCTCCGGCGTGCGGCCGGGCACCGGCTCGGCCACCAGCGTCACCGGGGTCACCGGGCCGATGTGCTGGGCCGTCCCGGTGACGGTCGTTCGCAGCGCCTCGTGCCGGCTCAGCAGCAGCGTCACGGCGTGACCGAGCGCGCCGAGGTCGAGCGGCCCGGCCGCCAGCATCATGAACGGCACATTCCACAGGGGACTCCCGGGTTGCCGTCCTTCCATCAGTAGGTAGCCCTCCTGGGCGTAGGACAGCGGCAGCGGCCGCTCCCGGCCAGCTGGCTCGACGCGTCCGGCCGCCGCCCGTGGGGCCTCGGCGAGCGCGGCCGCCACCGCGCGCGGGGTGCGCAGCCGGAAGACGTCCGCCAGGGGAAGCGGCACGCCGGTGGCGCCTTCGAGGCGGGTCACCACCTGGGTGGCCAGCAGCGAGTGGCCGCCGAGTGCGAAGAAGTCGTCGTCCACGCCGATCCGCCCGCCGCCGAACAACTCGGCGAAGACCGCGCAGACGGCGATCTCCTCGGCTGTGCGGGGCGCCACATATCCGGCGGTGACCTCGCCGCGCACGCCCGGATCGGGCAGCGCACGCCGGTCGATCTTGCCGGTCGAGGTGAGCGGGAACTCGGCCACGGTCACGAACGCCGACGGCACCATGTACTCCGGCACGGCCGCGGCCACGTGCGCCCGCAGCGAACCGGTGTCGGCACCGGCCACCGGCACCACGTAGGCCACCAACCGGCGGCCGCCGGCGCCGTCGGGCCGCGCGACGACCGCGGCCGCCGACACCGCGTCGTGCCGGCGCAGCACCGTCTCGACCTCACCGGGCTCCACCCGGAAGCCACGGATCTTCACCTGGTCGTCGGCACGGCCCAGGTATTCCAGCAGACCGTCGGTGCGCCATCGGCCGACGTCGCCGGTGCGATACATCCGGGCGCCGGGCTCGCTGTACGGGTCGGCGACGAACCGCTCGGCCGTCAGCCCCGGCCGGTCCACGTAGCCGCGGGCCAGTCCGGGCCCGGCCACGCAGATCTCGCCGGCCACCCCGGTCGGGACGAGCCGCATCAGCTCGTCGACGACGTAGATGCTGTGGTTCCACGTCGGCGCGCCGACCGGCGCCACGCCGGGCCACTCCACCGGATCCTCCGGCGCTGTGTACGCCGTAACCACCTGCACCTCGGTGGAGCCGTAGTGGTTGTGGATCCGCGGGCGCGGGCGACGTCCGGCCAGCGCGCGCAGGTCGTCGTCGAGCGAGAGCGCCTCGCCGGCCTGGCTGATGTGCCGCAGCGCGCTCAGGTCGGCACCGGTACGGCGGGCGGCCCCGGCGACCGCCCGGATCATGACGTTCGGCACGAACATCTGGTTGACCGCCGTACGGCTCAGCCAGCCGACGAACGCCACCGGGTCACGCCGGATCGCCGCCGGCGGCACCACCAGCGTCTCGCCGTACAGCAACGCCGACAGCACCTCCTGGACGTGCACGTCGAAGGTGAGCTCGGTGAACTGCGCAGTGCGGGTGCCCGGACCGCCCGGCACGGCCCGCTTCTGCCACTCGAGCATGTTGACCACACACCGGCCGGGCATCGCGATGCCCTTCGGCGTGCCTGTCGAGCCCGAGGTGTAGACGACGTAGGCGAGGTGGTCGATCGTGACGCCGGTGTCCGGTGGCGTCTCGGTGACCGCGCCGTCCAGCTCGACGACCGTGCGGACCGGCCCGTCGAACAGGCCACGCGCGCCGGGTTCGGTGACCACCACGTCCATCCGTGCGTTCGCGATGACGTAGCGGACGCGCTCGGCCGGGTGATCGGCGTTGACCGGCACGTACGCGGCGCCGGCCTGAAGGATGCCGACCAGTCCGACGATCATGTCGAGGCCGCGGGGCAGGCAGAGCCCGACCAGCCGGTCGGGTCCGGCCCCGGCCGCGCGGAGCCGGTGGGCGAGGCCGTTGGCACGGCTCAGCAGCTGGGCGTAGGTGAGCTTGTCGCCCTCGTACTCGACCGCGGTCAGCTCGGGCGTGCGGCGCGCCTGCTCCATGAGCAGGACCGGCAGCGGCGTCGCCGGGATGTCGCTCCGGGCGCCGGTGCCCAGGGCGAGCAGGGCGGTCCGTTCGGCGGAGTCACTGAGCGGGATGCCGGACAGCGGCAGGTCCGGGTCGGCGACCGCGGCGGCCAGCGCGGTGCCGAGGTGGCCGACGAGGCGGGCCGCGGTCGCGGGGCCGAAGAGCGAGCTGCTGTAGACCAACGGGCCGCTGATCATCCCGTCGTCCCGTTCGACCAGGTGCAGTTCGAGGTCGAGGCGTGTGCCGGCGGTGCCGGACTCGAACACCTCGGCGTCGGCTCCCGGCCACGGCATCCGGTCGAACGGCGTGTTGACGATCTGGAAGACCGCCTGCACCAGCGGATGCCGGGACAGATCGCGCTCCGGGGCCAGCCGCTCCACCAGATGCTCGAACGGCAGGCTCTGGTGCGCGAACGCGCCGAGCGCGGTCTCGCGTACCTGGCCGACGAGGGTACGGAACGACGGATCGCCGGACAGGTCGGTGCGCAGCACCACGGTGTTGACGAAGAACCCGAGCAGGTCCTCGACCTCGGGGCGCGGCCGGTTGGCGACCGGCGAGCCGACCGCAACGTCGTCGGCTCCGGCGTGCCGGCCGAGGACCAGCTGAAAGACGGCGAGCAGGACCATGAACACGGTCGCGTTCGAGCACTCGGCCAGTGCGCGCACCGCGTTCGCCACCTCGGCCGGGATGACCCATTCGACGGTGCCGGCGTCATGGGCGGCCACCGCGGGCCGGGCACGGTCGGCCGGCAGGTCGAGCACGAACGAGCAGCCGCTGAGCCGCTCACGCCAGTACGCCCACTCCCGCTCGTGCTCCGGGCCACTCGTCCGGTCACGCTGCCAGACCGCGAAGTCCGCGTACTGGATCGGCAGGGGCGCGAAGTCCGGCGCGGCCCCGGTGAGCGCGGCGTCGTACGCCCGCACCAGATCCCGCCAGAGCACCCCCAGTGACCAGGCGTCGGTGACCACGTGGTGCATGCCGAACGCGACCACGTGGTCGTCGTCGGCGAGCGCCACCACCAGCACGCGCAGCAGCGGGCCGGTGGTCAGGTCGAAGCCGCGGGCGGCGAGGGCCGCCACCGCCGTCGCCGGGTCGCCGGTGACGACCTCGAACGGCACCGGCCCGGCCGGCTGTACGACCTGGCGCGGTTCACCGCCGGAGGCGTCGAAGACGGTGCGCAGCACCTCGTGCCGGGACACCACGGCGGACACCGCGGTGCGCAGGGCGCTGACGTTCAGCGCACCGCGGAGGCGGATCGCCGAGGTGGCGTTCCAGGAATCGGTGCCGGGGGCGAGCCGGTCCAGGAACCAGAGCCGCCGCTGTCCGGACGAGAGTGGGAGCGGCCGGTCGCGGCCCACCGGCCGGATCGTGCCGGACTCCGCCGCGCCGGGCCGCCGGCGCGGCAGGGTCTCGGCGAGCGTGCGCGGGGTCGGGTTGCGGAACAGTGCTTCGAGGGACACGGCCAGTCCGGTGGCGGCACGGATCCGGGAGACGATCCGGGTGGCCAGCAGGGAGTGGCCGCCCAGGGCGAAGAAACCGTCGTCGATGCCCACCTCCGCCGCGCCGAGAACGTCCGCGAAGATGCCGCAGAGCAGTTCCTCGTCCGGTGTGCGGGGCGCGACCAGGCCGGGGCGCACGGCCGGGCCGGGGTCCGGCAGCGCCCGCCGGTCGACCTTTCCGGTGCTGGTCAACGGAAGCGCGGGCAGCACCACGAACGCGGACGGCACCATGTAGTCCGGCAGGGCGGCGACCGCGTGGGCGCGCAGTTCCTCCTCGCTCACGGGGGCGCCGGCCACGATGTAGCCGATCAGGCTGAGGCCGGCCGGACCGCCGTCCCGCGCGACGACGAGCGCCTGTGCCACCCGCTCGTGGTCGCGCAGTACGGCCTCGACCTCACCGGGCTCGACCCGGAAGCCACGGATCTTCACCTGTTCGTCGGCGCGGCCCAGGTATTCGAGGTTGCCGTCGGGGCGCCAGCGGCCGAGGTCGCCGGTGCGGTACATGCGGCTGCCGGGCGGGCCGTACGGGTCGGGCCGGAACAGCTCCGCGGTCAGGCCGGGGCGGTTCAGGTAGCCGCGGGACAGGCCGATGCCCGAGACGTACAGGTCGCCGGGCACACCGACCGGTACCGGCCGCAGCTGCCGGTCGAGGACGAGCACCCGACGATTGGGCAGCGGCCGGCCGATCGGGACGGCGCCGGCGGCCGGGCGGGACCGGGCGTTCATCCGGAACCCGGTGGCGATCACGGTGGCCTCGGTCGGCCCGTACACGTCGACGACCTCCAGGCCGGGATGCAGGTCGAGCAGGCCGGAGACGGTGGCCGCGGAGACCTTGTCACCGCCGGCCTGTACCTCGCGCACCGAGGCGAACGTCTCCGGGCACTCGTCGGCCAGCAGGTCGAGCAGACCCGGGGTGAGAAACAGCGCGGTGACCCCGTGCCGGCGGACGATGTCGTGGTACGTCGACGCGTCCAGGTCGCCGGGAGGCGCGAAGACGAGCGTCCCGCCACCGAGCAGCGCAGGCCACGTCTCCGCGGTGGACACGTCGAAGGCGTACGAGGAGTGCACCAGCACCCGTTCGTAGTGGCCACCGGTGAACAGCTCGTCGAGCGCGAAGCCCGCGACGTTGCGGTGGGTCACTCCGACGCCCTTGGGCCGGCCGGTCGACCCGGAGGTGTAGATGACGTATGCCAGTGAGCCGGGCCGTGCCCGCGGCTCCAGTGGCGTGCCGGGGTGGCCGGCGACGCTCTCGCGTACGTCCACGGCCACGATCCCGGTACCCCGTACGGCTTCGGCCGTCCGCTCCGGCCAGTCCGTGAGGACCAGGCGCGCGCCGGCCTCGGTGAGCATCGTGAGCCGGCGGGCAGCCGGGTTGCGCGCATCCAGCGGCAGGTAGGCACCCCCGGCCTTGAGCACCGCCAGCACCGCCGTCACCACGTCGGGCGAGCGGCCGAGGTCCAGGCCCACCACACCCTCGGCGGTCAGGCCGAGTTCCACGAGCCGGTGAGCCAGACGGTTCGAGGCGCGGTCGAGTTCCGCGTACGTCACCGTGTGGTCGTCCTGACAGGCGGCCACCGCGTCCGGCGTCCGCCGGGCCTGCTCGGCGAAGAGCTCGGTGAGCGTGGCGTCCGGAACCTCCGGTTCCGCGCCCTGCCAGCCGTGCAGGACCGCGTCGAACTCAGCCGGGCCGAGCAGCCGATAGGCACCGATCCGCCGGTCGGGATCAGGCAGGACCTCGCGGGCGGCCTCGGTGAACCGGTCGAGTAGCCGCGTCACGGTCGGCCGGTCGAACAGGGCGGCGCTGAACACCGCACGCCCGGCCATCGACCCGTCATCCTGCTCGACCAGGTGCAGTTCCAGATCGACCCGGGTGGACATCCGGTCGGGCGTGAACATCTCCACCGGCCCGGTCGCGTCGTCCAGCCGGCCGAACGACGGCGTGTTGACGATCTGGAACACCACCTGCACCAGCGGATGCCGGGACAGGTCGCGCTCCGGGGCCAGCCGTTCCACCAGATGCTCGAACGGCAGCTCCTGATGCGCGAACGCACCCAGCGCCGTCTCACGGACCCGGACCACCAGCTCCCGGAACGACGGGTCACCCGACAGATCCGTCCGCAGCACCACCGTGTTGACGAAGAAACCGATCAAGCCCTCCAGCTCCGGGCGCGGCCGGTTGGCGACCGGCGAACCGACGGCGACGTCATCGGTGTCCGCGGTGCGGCCCAACACCATCTGGAAGAGGGCCAGAAACACCATGAACAGCGTCGCGTCCGCACGCTCGGCCAGCGCTCGCGCCGTGGTCACCACATCGGCCGGCAGCCGGAAGTCGTACCAGCCGGCCTCGGGCGCGGCGACCGGCTGCCGTGGCCGGTCGGCCGGCAGCTCCAGCGGGACCAGGCCGGCCAGGACGTGTTGCCAGTAACCGGCCAGATCCGCCACGCGCTCGGTGGAGAGCCTGTCACGTTGCCAGACGGCGAAGTCGGCGTACTGCACCGGAAGAGGTTCCGGCGCCGGCGGTGAACCCGTCGCCAGCGCGGCGTACGCCGCCGACAGCTCGGCGCCGAGAACGCCCTGCGACCAGGCGTCGGTCACCGCGTGGTGCATGGTCACCGCGACGACGTGGTCGTCGGGGGCGAGCCGCACGAGCAGGGCCCGGACCAGGGGGCCGGTCGCCAGATCGAAGCCGCGCCCGGCGTCCTCGCCCACCCGGCGGCGGGCCTCCGCCTCGTCCGCGGCGTCGACGAGGGGTACCGGCACCGGCGCTGCCGGCCGGATCACCTGGACCGGCTCGTCGCCGTCCTCGCGGAAGACGGTGCGCAGCACCTCATGCCGTGCCACCACAGCGGACAGAGCGGCAGCGAGTACGCCGGCGTCGACCGGGCCGCGCACGCGAACCGCGAAGGGTACGTTGTACGCGCTGCCGCCGGGCGCGAGCTGGTCGACGAACCACAGCCGCTGCTGCCCGGACGAGAGCGGCAGCGGCCGGTCCCGGCGGGCCGGAGTGATGCGGCAGGTCTGCGTCCCGCCCGATGGCAGGGCGGTCGCCAGCGCCCGCGCGGTGGGATGCCGGAACATCTGCCCCAGCGGGACCTCGACACCGAGCCGCTCTTGCAATCGCGCCGCTGCCCGGGCAGCCATGAGCGAGTGGCCGCCGAGGGCGAAGAAGCCGTCATCGGGTCCGACCGCGGGCCGGTCGAGCACCTCGGCGAAGACCGCGCAGATGGCCCTCTCCCGGTCGGTCGCGGGGGCGGTTGCGCCGGCCTCCGTCTCCGGCCGGCCGGGGGCGGGCAGGGCACGGCGGTCGAGCTTGCCGTTGGCGGTACGCGGCAGAGCATCGACCATGACGAAGGCCGACGGTACGAGGTAACCGGGCAGGCGGTCCTCCAGAGCGGCGCGCAGCCGGGCGGACGGGTCGTCGCCGGGCACGGCCGGTACCACGTACGCGACCAGTCGCTTGTCACCCGGCCGGTCCTCACGGACGATGACGGCCGCGGCGGTCACCGGCTCCTGGCGCTCCAGGACGGCGGCGGCCTCGCCGGGCTCGATCCGCAGACCCCGGAGTTTGACCTGGTCGTCGGCCCGGCCGAGGTACTCGAGGACGCCCTCTGCGGTCCATCGCGCCCGGTCACCGGTGCGATACATCCGGCTACCGGGTGCACCGTACGGGTCGGCGAGGAACCGCTCGGCGGTCAGGCCGGGCCGGCGGTGGTATCCGCGTGCGACACCGGCACCGCCGATGAACAGCTCACCCGCCACGCCGTCCGGCACCGGCCGCATCCGACGGTCGAGTACGTACACCCGGCTGTTGTCGATGGGACGGCCGATCGGGACGGGACCGTGCGGCGACCGGTCGGCGGTCATCGCGTACGAGGTCGCGAAAGTCGTGGTCTCGGTCGGTCCGTACCCGTCGACGACGGTGATCGCCTGGTTCTCGGCCAGCAGCGCGGCCACCGCCTCGGGCGGCACCGCCTCGCCGCCGGTCCAGACCTCACGTACCCGGCCCTCGCGGAAGCATCCGGGATTCTCGGCTACCAGCGCGGAGAACAAGCCCGCGGTCAGCCACAGACCACCGACCCGCCCGTCCACGATGGCCCGGCCGAGCTCGTGCAGCCCGAGATCGCCGGGCGGCGCCACCACGACGCAGCCGCCGGCCAGCAGCGGTGCCCAGATCTCATAGGTCGAGGCGTCGAAGACGTACGGCGAATGCAGCAGGACTCGGTCGTGGTTGCCGTTGCGCCACCGTTCGTCCAGCGCGAGCGCGATCACGTTGCGATGGGTCACCACGACGCCCTTGGGTTCGCCGGTCGACCCGGACGTCGACATCACGTAGGCCGGGGCGTCCGGGTGCGGCCGCACGGCGGGCCGGGCCGACAGGCCGCCGGGCATCTCGACCGGCAGCACGGCGACGCCGTCGAACGAGTCCGGCCGGTCGCTGAGCACCAGTCGCGCACCCGATCCGGCGAGGATCTGCTGGGTACGAGCGCGCGGATCCCGGCGATCGAGGGGCAGGTAGGCGCCGCCCGCGGCGAGCACGCCGAGGATCGCCACGATCATGCCCGCCCCACGGTCGAGGTACAGCCCGACCGGTTCCTCGGCCGAGACCCCGGCCGCTCGCAGGCGGTGGGCGAGCCGGTAGGCACGCGCGGCGAGCTCGGCGTAGGTGACGCGGCCACCGCCGGGCAGGTCCAGCGCGACGGCTTGCGGGACGCGAGTCGCCACGTCGTCGAGCAGATCGGGCAGTGACGCCTCGGGCAGCGGCCGATCCGTGTCGTTGCGGGCACGCAGGACCTGGTCCCGTTCCCTCGTGCCGAGCAGTTCGACCGCCGAGGTCGGCCGGTCCGGGTCGGCGAGGACTTGGTCGAGGGCGCGACCGAGGTGATCGGCGAGGCGTTCGACGGTGGCGTCGTCGAACAGCGCACGACTGTGGACGATCCGCCCGTACAGGCCACCATCCGGCGCCGGGAACAGGTAGACCTCAAGGTCCATCCGGGTGAACTCACGGCCGGCCGGGAACATCGACGCGGTGGCGCCGGGCCACGCCGCGAGGTCGGGAACGCTGCCGGCGAGCTGGAAGACGACCTGGACCAGCGGGTTGCGGGACAGGTCGCGCTCCGGGGCCAGCCGTTCCACCAGATGCTCGAACGGCAGCTCCTGATGCGCGAACGCACCCAGCGCCGTCTCACGGACCCGGACCACCAGCTCCCGGAACGACGGGTCACCCGACAGATCCGTCCGCAGCACCACCGTGTTGACGAAGAAACCGATCAGGCCCTCCAGCTCGGCCCGCGACCGGTTCGCCACCGGCGAGCCCACCGCCACGTCGTCGGTACCGGCGTAGCGGCCCAGCACCAACTGGAACAGGCCCAGCAACACCATGAACGGTGTCGCGTTCTCCTGCTCGCCGAGCAGACGGACGGCGCGAGCCGCCGCCGGGGAGATCTTCCATTCGCACGAGCCGCCTTCGTACGCCGTCACTGCCGCGCGCGGCCGGTCGGTGGGCAGTTCGAGGGCGGCCGGCAGGCCGGCCAGTTGACGCCGCCAGTATGTCCACTGGCGGTCGAGGACCGGGCCGGCCAGCCACTGCCGCTGCCAGGCGGCGAAGTCCGCGTACTGCACCGGCAGCGGCGCCCAGGCCGGCTCGCTCCCGTCCGCCAGCGCGGCGTACGCCGTGCACAGCTCGGTCCACAGAATCGCCTGCGACCATGCGTCGGTGACCACGTGGTGCATGGTCAGCGCCAGGATCTGGTCGTCGTCGTCGGCCAGCCGGACCACCAGCGCCCGGATCAACGGCCCGCGGGCCAGGTCGAACGGCCGGGCGATCTCGGCGGCGACCAGGCGTGCCGCGGCGTCCTCGCCGGCTGCGACGGCGACGGCCACCGGCACCGGGCCCGGCGGCTGGATCAGCTGCGCCGGCTGGCCACCCTCGTCGGGGATGACCGTGCGCAACACCTCGTGGCGCTCGGCCACGGCGGCCAGCGCCGCGCCGAGCCGAGCCGGGTCGAGCGAACCGCGCATGCGCAGCGTCAGGGGCACGTTGTACGCCGCACCCGGGGCGAGCCGATCCACCAGCCACAGCCGCTGCTGCGCGAAGGAGAGCGGCAGGGTGGCATTACGGTCGGCACGCGGAATGGCGTCCGGGCCGGCGTCCCGAGTGTGCTCCCTGAGGCGGCGCAGCGCGTTCTGCAAGCCGGTCAGCGGTTCAGGAGCCATCGACGTCCACCTTCAGGTCAAGGTGCGTGTACATCTGCTCGGCGAGCTCGCGGTGCGTACCGCGGCCGCTGCCGGCGAACGCGGCCGCCACTTTGGCCTGCAACTCGGCCGGCTGGTCCTGGGACAGCTTGAACATGCTCTCCACCGCGTCGACGTGGATCTCCAGTGCGCCGACGGCTGGCACGATGCGCTCGAAGTATCCGATCGAACCGGTCATGTCCCAGCCCGCCCCGAAGCGGCGCTCGAGAACCTGCACCGTGTGCTTCACCACGCGCAGCGTGGGCTCACCGGCCTCGATCAGCCGCACCACGCCGTGCGCGTGGACGACGGTGAAGTTCCACGTCGGCGCGGCGGGACTGACGCCGTAGACGGTCGGTGACACGTAGCCGCGCGGTCCCTGGAAGATCACCAGAACCCGGACACCGTCGCGGAGCGACGCCCACAGCGGGTTCTTCCGGTTCATGTGCGTGAGGAGGGTGATTCCAGCGAGGTCGTCGTGCTCCTCGTCGGCGAGGACCACCGGCAGATGGGACGCCGACGGGGTATTCCCGGCGAGGATGAGACAGGCCAGAGGATTCGATCGCATCAGCTCGACGACGGGGCCGGCGTTCTCGATCGCGAAATTTCGGGGCACAAGCATGTGGCGTCCGATCCGTGGAGCGTGATCTCAGCGCTGCGAGGCGGCAAGGGTGTTCCAGAACAGCAGGTCGTAGCTCCGCAGCAGGCGGGCGTAGGACTGCGCCGTGTCAGGTCGCCAGCCACCGGCGAGGCGGTCGGCGAGGAGGGCCGCGCCCTGCTCCAGCAGCTGGGCGTTCGGCACGCTGAGCGCGTCGAGGAAGGCGGCGGACGCATCATCCAGGCCATGGTGCTGTCGCAGCGCCTTGGCCAGCCCGGCGAACCCCTGGCACCAGTGGGGGAGGTTGGCGAGCAGGCCGAAGACGACGTCCGCCGGGTCGGCGTTGAGCGCGAGCCAGCCGACGTACGACGGGTAGGCGCGGCACAGTGCGTCAGCCTCGGCGCTCAACGGCGGCGCGGTCTCCCGGTACGCGCTCGCGAGCGCCGGAAGGGCGGCCAGGCCCATCGTCTCGCCCATCGCGAGGCCGAGAAAAAACTGGCGCTCCGCGGCCGAGCGGCCGGCCAGAGTGAGGAAGCTGCCCTGATCGCTGGTGAAGATGACGGTCTCGGCGGCGACGTAGGCGAGCATCGTGGGCCGGGCGAGTTCACCCCGGGTGGCCAGTTCGACGAAGGTGTTGTCGCCCGGAGCTGGCACGAACTGGTCGGTGGCGGCCGCAAGCATCTGCCGCACATGGTCCGTCATGGTGTTTCCTTCCCCCGTTTGTTGTTCCGTGGTGCTGTCGTGCGGGCGGTCAGGCCATGGCCGCTCCGGCGACGGGCTGCCGGACGGGCAGCGTGGTCATGCCCCGGACCACCCGCGTCGGCCGGCGCTGCGCACCTTCGGCGAGCTGTAGATCGGGGAACTTCCGCAGCAGCACTCGCAGCGTCGCCGCGGCCTCGATGCGGGCCAGACCGGCGCCGACGCAGAGGTGGATACCGTCGCCGAAGGTCAGGTGTTTACGGCTGTTGGGCCGGGTGATGTCGAGCTCGGCGGCATCGTCGCCGAAAACGCGGGGATCCCGGTTGGCCCCGGCGACCACGACGAACACCGGCGCATCGGCCGGGATCTCGACGCCGCCCATGGTCACCGGCTCGGTGGTGACTCGCAGCAGGTACTGGACGGGAGCGTCCCAGCGCAGTACTTCCTCGACGGCACCAGAGATCAGCTCTGGGTCGGCCAACAGCCGCTGCCGCACGCCCTCGTTGCCGAGCACGGTCAGGACGCAGTTGCCGATGAGGTTGACAGTCGTCTCGAACCCCGCGCCGAGCAGTACACCGCAGGTGGCGATCATCTCGTCGCCGGTGAGCGGCTCGCCTTCGGGCGCGGCCTGCACCATGAAGCTGACCAGGTCGTCGCCCGGATCCGTGGTGCGCTTGTCGATCAAATCGTTGAAGAAGTCGCGCATCTCGATCAGCATCTGCCGGAAGTCGCGCAGGTCGCTCATCGTCCGAATGCCGTCGACCGAGGTGCCGATGATGCCACCCCAGCGCCGGAAGTCCTCGTAGTTGTCCTCGCCGATACCGAAGAAGGCGGCGATCACCCGGATCGGCACCCGGACGGACAGATCGTTGACCGCGTCCCAGCTGCCCCGGCGGCCGAGGTCGTCGAGGAGTTCCTCGAGCATGGCCTCGATCGTCTCGGTGCGCTGCCGGATGGCCCGGGGCGAGAACCACGGCGCCACCATGCGGCGCAGGCGGGTGTGGTCGGGCGGGTCCATCGACAGGAACGAGTCGTCCATCGGCACGATGAGCCTCCGGCCCTCGTCGTCGTGGACGGTGGTGTCGATCGGCTTGTGCTTGGCCACCGCGAAGGAGCCGAACCGCTTACTGTCGGAGAGGATCGCGGACGCCATGGCGTGATCGCAGGTGGCGAAGGCACCGATGCTGCCTTTCACTATCTCGCCACCAAATCTGATGCGTTCATAAATGGGGTACGGATCTTCCTCGGGTCGCCTCGAAATAAGACGGGCAACCGGATCTCCGGTCCGGGAAAGCAACCCCAACATCGAGCGAGAAATGAACATCTTCGTGGCCATTCCGGCCGCCCCCCACGCCATGCAACCGAGACTGCAAGTTGCATGACACGGATGTCAATGTGACCCAGATCACATAAATTCTCCCGCCCGGCCCGGCATCCGAAACGTCAAGAGAGATCGACGCGCGTGATCCATAGCCGGCGAGTGCGGGGTGCGGCACCGGAAGCCCGGCAGACCGGAACGACCAGATGGAAGTCGCGCCGGCAGGCACCACCGCAACCACGGTCACACCGCCCTCAAGATGACCATCACCCGAAGTGGACCAAAACACGAGTCCGCTCGTGGTTAACGTCTAAGCAGGTCGAAGCCGCTAGGGGCAACCCCTTAAAGCAGCCGATGATCGATCCTTGACGATCAAGGGGTTGCACCCGGAAGGCATCGATGGTCTATCGTGACTGAAGCGCAGGGAGACGATCATCTACCCGCCGAGCGGTTCGCCAGAGACGGCCACCACTCACGGAGGCGGCTCCAGGAAGCTCCCGCATTCGTCGAATGAATATGCATTCACCGTTGGCGCCGAGGCCGCGGTAAAACTCTTCGTATACGTAGCGTTACATGAATAAGAGAATCCGTGCGCCATCCCGGGGGAGCGTGAAATCGTTGGCCGATCCTCATCATGACGACCTGGCCGTAGTCGACTACTACGACATTGTCGGCCCCGTCATGCAGAAACTGTGGGACGACAATTTCCATTTCGGGTACTGGGACGGCCCCGGCGACACCAGCTCCGTCGCGGCGGCGACCGACCGATTCACCGACCTGGTGATCGGCCGGCTCGAGGCCGCCCCCGGCAGCCGCGTCCTAGACCTGGGCTGCGGCATCGGCAAGCCGGCCTTGCGCCTGGCTCGCGCCGTTGAGGTCGAGGTCGTCGGCATCACCATCAGCGCCGGTCAGGTAGAGCAAGCCAACGACCGGGCCCGGCGGGAGGGCCTGGCCGATCGGGTGAGCTTCCAGGTGGCCGACGGCACCGGCATGCCGTTCGCCGACGACTCGTTCGACGCCGTCCTGGCATTCGAGTCGATCCTGCACATGGACCGCGACCGGGCACTGCGTGAGGTGAGCCGGGTGCTGCGGCCGGGCGGCCGGCTGGTCGCGACCGACCTGGTGGAGCGTGCCGATCCCGATCAGGTGACGGCGCCGGCGAACGCCACGTTCACCCCGCTGCCGTTGCTGGCGCAGTATCGGCGGCTACTGAAGGACACCGGGCTAGAGCCGGTCGAGCTGCTGGATCTGACCGCCAACACGGTGCATCTCTCCCTGGCCCGGATGATGAACGCCTCCCCGGAGGACCAAGCGGCCTTCGCGACCGCCATGGCCCCGGCTGAGCAGCAGGCCGTCGCCGCGGCCAACATGCCGCTCAGTGCCGCCGCCGACCTGGGCTGCCTGCTGTTCGTCGCCACCGCCGCACCGGCCGGGGGCCGATCGTGACCGGTGTGCCGCGCATCTCCGATGCGGACCTGTGGATCCGTTCCTACCACCCGGCCGCCACGGCTACCACGAAGCTGGTCTGTCTGCCGCACGCCGGCGGCTCCGCCAGCTACTTCTTCCCCGTCTCAGCCCGGCTGAGCCCGGCGGTGCAGGTACTGGCGGTGCAATACCCCGGGCGTCAGGACCGTCGCGGCGAGCGGTGCATCAAATCGATCGCCGAACTGGCCGACGCCCTCGTCCCTTACGTGCTGGCCCAAGCCGACCGGCCGCTGGCGCTCTTCGGCCACAGCATGGGCGCCTCGCTCGCCTTCGAGCTCGCCCAGCGGCTCGAGGACCGGGCCGTCATACCGCTGGCCCTGTTCGTCAGCGGCCGGCGGGCACCCTCCCGTCACCACGTCGAGACCACTCACCAACTCGACGACGAGGGCCTACTCCGCGAGATGCGGGCACTCGGCGGCACCCATGCGTCGCTGCTCGTCGACGACGAGTTGATCCGGATGGCGCTGCCGGCGATCCGGGGTGACTACACAGCCGCCGAGACGTACCGGTGGGTGCCGGGCCCGCCGTTGCGGACACCGATCCACGTCTACACCGGGCGTTCGGACCCGCGGGTGACCCTCGACGAGGCCTCGGCCTGGCGCGAGCACACGACGGCGGGCTTCTCGCTGACCCCGTACAGCGGCGGGCACTTCTTTTTGAACGATCACGCAGCACAGATCACCGAAGCGATCGGCCGGGTCATCACCGCCGGCGTCTCTCCATGATCCCCGGGTTCGCGGAGACACTCGAGCAGGCCACGTCACCCGGCGAGGTCGCCGCGCTGCCGGTGCCCGGCAGCTACCGCGCCGCCGTCCTGCTCAAGGACGAGCAGACGATGTTCGACGGTGTCCCGGTCCGGGACCGCAAGCCTGCCGACTCCCTGCACGTCCGGCAGGTTCCGACACCGGATCCGGGCCCGGGCGAGGCGCTGATCGCAGTGATGGCCAGCGCGGTCAACTACAACACCGTGTGGAGCGCGCTGTTCACCCCGGTGCCCACCTTCGCGATGCTCGAACGATACGCACGCACAGGGGGTTCGGCGGCCCGGCACGACCTGCCGTACCACGTGGTCGGCTCGGACCTCGCCGGAGTCGTGCTGCGGACCGGCCCCGGGGTGCGGCGCTGGCGGGCCGGCGACAGGGTGGTCGCGCACTGTCTGTCGGTGGAGCTGGAGGATGCTGCCGGTCACGACGACAGCATGCTCGATCCCGAGCAGCGCATCTGGGGCTACGAGACGAATTTCGGCGGCCTGGCCGAGTTGGCCCTCGTCAAGGCCAACCAGCTCATGCCGAAGGCAGCCCACCTGACCTGGGTCGAGGCCGCCTCGCCCGGCCTGGTCAACTCGACGGTGTACCGCCAGCTCGTCTCCCACCACGGCGCCGGCATGAAGCTGGGCGACAACGTGCTGATCTGGGGCGCCGCCGGCGGCCTGGGCTCGTACGCCGTCCAGTACGCCTTGGCCGCCGGCGCGACTCCGATCTGTGTGGTCTCCAGCGAAAGCAAGGCCGAGGTGTGCCGGCGCATGGGCGCCGAGGCCGTCATCGACCGCGAGGCCGAGGGCTACCGCTTCTGGAGCGATGAACACACCCCGAACACCCGCGAATGGCGCCGCTTCGGTTCCCGCATCCGCGACCTGACCGGCGGGGAGGACGTCGACATCGTCTTCGAGCACCCGGGCCGGGAGACCTTCGGCGCCTCCGTCTACGTCGCCCGCCGCGGCGGCACCGTCGTCACCTGTGCGTCCACGAGCGGCTATCAGCACCAGTTCGACAACCGCTACCTCTGGATGAACGTGAAGCGCATCCTCGGCTCGCACTTCGCCAACTACCACGAGGCCTGGCAGGCCAACCGCCTCATCCTCCGCGGCCGCGTGCATCCCACCCTGTCCACGGTGTACGCCCTGGACGACGTCGGCCGGGCCGTCGACGACCTGCACCACAACCGCCACAAGGGAAAGGTGGGGGTCCTGTGCCTGTCCCCCACTGAGGACCGCGGCGTCACCGATCCCGCCACGCGCGATCACCACCTGACCGCCATCAACCGTTTTCGCTGACACCGGAGGCGCTGCTCGTGCCGAACACCCGTCACGCCGTCCTGATCAACCACGAGGAGCAGTACTCGCTCTGGCCGGAGTCCGCCGAACTCCCACCAGGCTGGCACGACACCGGCGTCCACGGCAGCAAGGAGGAGTGCCTGGCCCACATCGACCGGGTGTGGACGGACATGCGCCCCCTCTCTCTGCGCCAGGATTGACGGATACGGATTGCCGATTCCCCATAGATCGATAGTCTTGAGCTCATGAAGTCGATGCTGACCAATCCACGAACGGCTCGGCACCGCTCCTCGTTCGAGATCATGGGGGCAGACAGAGTGACCGAGGTCGTCGCGGCAGCCCGCCGGGCGACGACTGGATGGGCCGGTCTGGCCACTGCCGACCGCTCGCGGCGGATCTGGCACCTCGCCGCCGCGATCGAGGATCGGGCAGACGTTTTCGTCGCCGCCGAGCAGGCGGGTACCGGGAAACCCCGGCACGAGGCCGAGGCGGAGATCGCGGAGTGCATCGATCTGCTCCGGTTCTATGCGGGCGTGGTCCGCGGTGATCTGACCCCAGGCAGCGGGCACCGGCTGGCCGACCGGGAGAGCTGGGTCCGGTGGGAGCCTCTCGGCGTCGTGGCGGCGATCGTCCCGTGGAACTATCCGCTGCTGATGGCGGTGTGGCGGTGCGCACCCGCGCTCGCCGCGGGCAACACTGTGGTGCTGAAGCCGGCCGAGACCACTCCCGACAGCGTGCTCCTGGCCGCCGAGTGCGCCGCGGAGGCCCTCGGGCCGGGGGTGCTCACGGTGGCGACCGGGGACCGCGACACCGGGCGCATCCTGGTCGAGGCCGCTGTCGATGCCGTCGCCTTCACCGGCAGCCCCGTGGGTGGTCTCGACGTGGCATCCCGGGGCGGGCTGCGGCGGGTGAGCCTCGAACTCGGCGGCAACTGCCCGGCCATCGTTCTGCCGGACGCACCGGACGAGACCTACGTGTCTCTGGCCCGGGCCAGCACGCTCAATGCCGGCCAGAGCTGCGCGGCACCCGCCCGAGTCATCACCCTGCCCGATCAGTACGACACGGTGGTGAGCCGGCTCGGCGACGCGATGCGGGAACGTCGCGCCGGCGTCGATTTCGGGCCACTGAACAACACCGACCAGGCAGCTAGGTTCGACGCGATCCTGGACCGGAGTACTGCCAAGATTCGCCATTGCGGGCCGACGGCAGTCAGCCCCGATGAGTCCGAGGGGTACTGGCGCCCGTCGATCGTCCTGGCCGACCTGGACCCTGAGGACCCGGCAGTGCGTGAGGAGGTCTTCGGCCCGGTTCTGACCGTGCAGCGGGCCGAATCGCTGGAGGACGCCGTCGCGCTCGCTAACGGGGTTTCACAGGCTTTGGCAGCCAGCGTCTGGGGACGCGACGTGGGTCAGATCATGAGAATCGCCCGCGTGCTCTCCGCCGGCGAGGTCTGGGTGAACTGCCATCTGGAGCAGACCGGCGACCTACCGCACGGTGGGCGGAAGCAGTCCGGAAACGGCACGGACCTCAGCGTCCTGGCACTGGCCGAGTATCAACGACCCAAGACCATCACGGTCAACATCTCGTGACGGCTATGCCGGCGCCTATCGCGGATCTGGCGCGGCTCTCCGGCGAGGCCGTTCCGCCAAGGACGCGACAGGTGATGGCCGAGTTCGACATCAGGGCGGGAGAGCTCTGCCGGGAGTTCGCCCGGACCGCCTGTCCCGGCAGCCCGGAACCGGGACTGAGCGCCGCGATGACCGCACTGCGACGGTCAGCAGCGCCACAGGCGGCGCCTGGCCTGGCCCTGATCGACCGGATCCTCGCCGAGGACGAGTCTTCCGGTCGGGCCGCCGGAGTCAATGAACGATCGGCGCCCGCCATCGAGGATCCCATGTTCCGCATGCTCGAACGCTGCTGGGTCGCACTACCGGATTTCGTATCCGGACGCCGTACCGGTGTCGACCTCGTGTTCCCGCAGGGGGATCGCCGATTGTGGGCGGACCTGCAAGCGCATTCGCACCACATGAGTTCCTATGCGCGGCTGGCAGTGGAAGCCATGTTGCGGCTGGCACCGGCCGGAGCACGGATCCTGGAGCTCGGCGCGGGCAGCGGCGCCCTCACGGCCGAATACGTCCGCCGGGCCGAAAACGCCGCGCCGTCCAGATACGTGATGACCGACATCAGCCCCACCTTCCTTCGCGACGCACGCCGACGGTTCACTCCCGGGTGGATGGCGTATGCGCCGTTCGATTTCACCCGTCCGGCAGCGGAGCAGTCGCTGCCCCCCGGGAGGTTCGACATCGTGGCAGGCGCCAATGCGATGCACTGTGCGGCGGACGTCGAAGCGGCTCTCCTGCACAGCTGGAGCCTGGTCGCACCGGGCGGCTACCTGGTTCTCACGGAGGGAGCGCGTCCTGCGGACGGCCGCGTGTGGCGACCGGAGCTGATTTTCGCTCTGCTTCCCGGCTGGGGGCAGGTATCCCTCGGCCCGCACCGCGCCGACATCGGCTTCCTGCGCCCGGATGAGTGGTCTGCCTTGGTCGGCCGACTACCCGGGGCCACGTCCGTGACGCTTGCGATCGGCCACAGCACCTCGCAGATCATCGGCTCACTCGTGATCGCCCGCCGACATCCGTGAGCCGCGGCCGGCGGCCCGGACAGCGAACAGGAAGGAACGGAACTGTCGTGGAGGACTTCGACACTTCGGTGCAGATCCCGCAGACGGGGGGCAAGTACCGGGCACACAATCCGACCGAGGCGCGGGCCACCTACTGGTGGACCGAGGAGGACGGCGACCGGAGACGCCTGTGGAACGCCGGTCGCTCGCGGGGCTTGCAGAAGGCAGACAAGCGTCTCGGTGGCGCGCTGAGTGCCACGTTCGCTCAGCTGCTGCAAGACCGGGAGTCGCTCACGATCCTCGAGATCGGCACGGGATACGCGCACGTCCTTCTGGACCTCCGCATGATGGCTTCCGATCGCCTCGAACTGCACGGCATCAACGTGGAACCCGGTTACAACCAACAGTTGATCGAGGAGTTCGCCCGGGACCAAGGGCTGGACATCCCCGGCATCGCACCCCCCACCATCCACGTCCACGACGCTGACAACGGTGTGCCGTTCGCTGACGAGACGTTCGACCTGATCTTCAGCGTTGCGACGCTGCACTCGATCCGCGACAAGCTGCGTCTGCTGGAAGAGGTGTCGCGCACGCTCCGGCCGGAGGGTGTGGCGCTGATCGAATTCCCCACCGCGGTGAACGACATGGCCGGGCTCCCGGTTCCGGACCACTATCGTCAGCGTATGGAGATCTGGGATCGCGGCACGGCGGTGGACGTCTTCGATTGGCTGCAATCCCAACGAAGCGTGTCAGTGGGTCAGGCCGCGGACGACCGGTATGTGCGCATCGAGAAGTCCGGGCCGCTGAGCTTTCCCGCCGAACTCGTCGCCAGCTTCTCGTTACCCGGCATCTGGGAGAAGTGGTGGGGATGCCAGAGCATCTATCGGGTCGTGGAGACGGCGCCATGATCACGCCCGCGCGGGCGGGCCGGACGGAACTCGCCGACAGCTTCCGCCATCCCGGAGTCGCCGCGGCATACGTCTTCCGCCCACCGTATCCGGCGGAGGTCTTCGACCTGCTCACCTCACTGGCCGGCGAATCGGGACGGGTGCTCGACATCGGTGCCGGTGACGGAGAAATCGCCCGGCCGCTGGCCGAGCGCGTCGAACACGTCGACGCCGTGGAGATCTCCCCGGCGATGATCGCCGCCGGGAAGCAACGACCGGGTGGCGACCGAGAGAATCTCCGGTGGCTGGCGCAGGCTGCCGAGACGATGACCGTGACGGGCCCGTACTCCCTGGTCACCGCTGGCGCGAGCCTGCACTGGATGAACGGTCAGGTCACACTCCGTCGCCTCGCGCAAGTCTTGAGTCCACGTGGTGTGCTTGCCGTCGTGGACCAGAAGTACCACGATCTGCCCTGGGCTGCGGAACTCACACCGGTGATCGGCAGGTATTCCCGTAACCCGGCCTACAATCCTGGTTTCTCCGTCACCGACAGGTTGAGCGAACAGCATCTGCTGGATATCCGGGGTCAGCATCACACCGCCCCGATGGTCTTACGCCAATCCGTGCACGATTACGTCGAGCAGTTCTTCTCCACCGCCTCTCTGGCACGCGAGCTGATGACGGACGCAGAAGCGACACGATTCGCCGACGAGGTCACCGCGGTCGTCGACGGATACGCGGCTGCGGACGGCACACTCCTCGTGACAACTGTCGCCTCGGTCGTGTGGGGCAGCCCGTCGGGGCGGTGAGTCGGGGCGTACGGCGGCTCAGCCAGCGTTCCAATGCAGAGCCGCCAGCACCGACGTCAGGAACTCACGACCACGAGTTGCCAGCTCCTCGCGGCTGCCATCGTTGACGATGGTCCAGGCTGAGGCCTGCACCGCACCGTCGATGTCGATGGCGCGAAGCTTTTCCTCCTTGGCGGTGAGCGACGGTCCGTCATCCGGCCGGGCCCGGGTGACGAACCGCGCCCCTCGCAGACCTTCGTCGGCGGTGACATGCCAGGACTCGACCATCGCCTCCGGTACCTCCTCGCGGACGACGGCCAGGTCCGCAACGGCCTTGAAGCTGTCCACGAGAAGCACCTCGCCCGGGACGAAAGCCTCACGAAGCTCGGGGCCCAGGGAACGGAACACCGAGTCGGACTTGCCGAGCAGCCGAATCTTGTCAGCTGGGGAGAGTTCGTATGCCTCGGTCCCGAACTTGCGCCGGATCGACTCCCCCACGTCGAAGCATGCGATGCCCATCTCCCGCGCGATACCGACCAGCGTCGACTTACCCGCGCAGGGAAGCCCGGCGAGCCCGATGATCGCGCCACGGCGGCGCCTCAGCGGCAGCGCGACCGCGCGGTCGCGCCGACGCACGATCAGCCGCGCGGCGTGCAGCTCATCCGCGGCCGCGGAGACCTCCTCGAAGGGCCGGCCGGCCTGACGAGCCACCGCACGCAATGACGTGACCTCGTCGGTGAGCGCAAGCACCTCAGCCAAAGCGCCATCGAGCCGGATCGTCTCGTCGTTCCCATCGCGTCCCTCACGAACCTGCACGATCGGACCGGGCAGCATCGCGTAGTCGCAGGTGGACCGGTCGTGAGACTGCTGCCAATCCACCACCGCCCGGCCCAGTTCATCGACGGCCGCTTCGAGTTCCGGGTCGGTGACCTGACGCCTGGTCTGGAAGACACCGGTGATTCCCATCCGGTCCACATCCGGGTCCGGGTAGAGCAGCTCCGAGTACTCACTGGGAAGCAGTTCTATGCCGAACCTCTCCGACTCCTCCGCGTACGGGCTGAAGCGGTCCAGGCTGATCGGGCTGTAGTACGAGGGCGGCTGGAGGTGATGCAGGGCTGGCAGCAGTTCGGTCTGATCACGAAGATTGTCGGCGGTCTCCCCCACGGTACCGTGCAGAATGCCGTAGATGGCTTCCACGCCTGCTTCGGTCGTCAGCTTGATAGCACGAACCTGTGACAGGCCGGTCGCGCCCTTGCGCATGAGCCGCAAGATCGAGTCGTCGAAGCTTTCGATGCCGGGCTGGACCATCGTGACGCCACCGGCCACCAGCCGGTCGAGCAGCGCGCGGCTGAAGTTGCTCTTCATCTGGTAGTAGATGCGCAGTCCGGGAACCCGCTCTCGTACCCGGGCCAGGGCCGGCAGCAGCTCCTTGTCGGCATCGGCCGGGAGGATGTTGTCCGTTGCGCAGAACTGGTCCACCCCGTGCCGATCGCTCAGCAGCAGGAGTTCCTCGGCAACCCGAGCTGCCGGCTTACGCCGATAGATGACGTTTTCGCCATTGAGTCCGCAGAAGGAGCAGATCACCCGCTCACCCCACCAGCACCCCCGGCTGGATTCGAAGGGAAGCCAGAGGGCCTCGTCCAGGCCACTGGCCCGGAACTGGCTGACGAAGTCGGAGTAATCCGGCGGAGGCAGTGTCTCCAGTGCGTCCAAAGAGGCCGGGGCGTTGCTGCGGACCACGCCGTCCTCGCGGTACGCCACTCCCGGAACATCGCTCAGATCCTCCCGAGCCAGCATTTTACGTACCAGCGAGGTGATGGAGAGACCGATCTCGCCGGTCACCGCAACGTCGAAGTCCCGGAAGTTGCGGAGCAGCGCGGCGCCCATCGGACCGGCGCAGGCAGATCCCCCCACCAGAACCCGCACTTCCGGCAAGACGGCACGCAGCCGTCGAGCTACAGCAAGTGCCGGGACCGTCTGGCTCACCAAGAGGCTGAAGCCGACGATCGCCGGGCGCCGCCGGACTATCTCGTCCACCATCGCATCGAGGAACCGCGGCACCTCGACGCCGATCACATGCTCGGCTTGCTCGGCCTCCAGCCCGGTCTCCTGCTGCATCAGCGGGAAAGCACGCGACGCCCAGTCCTCACGCACGGAATCGCGCAGATCGAACGCCGCCGGCACGAAGAGGCCCTCGGCGGTCAACCGCGACGCCTGCAACCGCTGGTACAGACCCGGTCCGATCCGGCGGGCGAAATCGATGTTGCTGTACCTCGTCCCCACCCGGGCGCTGTCCCGGGTCAACGCCGATATCAGCGCGAGGCCGAGATTCGCCCGGCTGACCGCCTGCCAAGGCAGGCAGAGCCACAACACGTCGAGGGGCGGTTCGTCGCCGGGCCGTTCCCACGGGGCGCTCGCGCCCGAGCGCTCCGTCATGTCCGCTCCGCCCGGCGCACCTGCTGTACCACCTCGACGATCTGCCCGACTGTACGGAAGTTCGCGCTGGTGAACGTCGCCTCGTCGAACTCGATCCGGAACTCGTCCTCGATCAGCGCGACGAACTCCAGCACAGCGAGCGAGTCGATGCCGCACTGGGCCAGCGACGCACTGTCCGGGATGTCGGTCAACGTCTCGTCGCCAGTGAACTTGACGATGGCGGCGATGACGGCGGCACGCGTAGCCGCATGGCTCTCACTGGCAGGCATTCAAGCTCCTCGTCCAGCCGGAACAACCGGCGGCTTCCGATGGTCGGCAATGACTGGGCACACGACTGGGGTAAATCTCGCTTCTCCCCAGTCGTCGAACGCACGGCGCAACTCCCGTCGGCGAACCTTTCCGGTGCTGGTCCGCGGAATCGGCCGGTCGCCGTACAGGATCACTTTCGGCTGCCGCTCGAACGGCAGCTCCCGTACGGCAGCCTCGACGAGATCCCGGTGCGCCGGCTCCGAGTCCTCGAAGTACAGCCCGACCTCCTCGCCGGTCGCCGTATTGCCGAACCCGACCACCGCGAGGCGCCCGGCCACTCCACGCTCGGCCAGCTCACGCTCGACAGCGCTGGGGCTGACCTTCTCGCCGAGCCGGATGATGAGATCCTTGCGCCGGCCGGTGACGAAGAAGAACCTCTGCCCGGCCACCGTACGGGCGAAGCCCTCGTCGCCGGTCCGCAGCCAGCCGTCGGTGAGGGCCGCCCCTGTCGCTTCGGGATCCTTCCAGTACCCGGTCATGACATTGTCGCCCCGGACGACGATCTCACCCTCCTGCTCGTCGGCGGCGAAGGTGCCGTCGTCGCTCCGTATCTCTACCGAGCACCCGGGTATCGCCGTACCGATGGACGGCGGATTCGCGTCGAGTACCACCTCGGCGTAGGTCTCGGCCGAGATGTCCGCACCGATCGCCGTGGCGAAGTTGGTGCACTCGGAGAGCCCGTAACCTTGGTGGATCTCCAGACCGGTACGAGCGGTGAACTGGCGGGCGACGGTCTGCGGGAGCGGCGCAGCCGCGGAAACGACATACCGCAACGATCCGCCGGCCCGCAGCAGCTTCGGCCGCGACGCCAGGATTCGAAGCAACTCGGGAACGAGGCTCACCACGTGAACCCGGTACTGAAGGACCACCGTGGCGAACTCGATCGGCTGGAAGCCGTCCATTATCACCAGGTGTGCACCGTGCCCGAGCACGGCCGTGACGGAGAAGCCGAAGGCGTTCGCGTGGAACATCGGCAGCACGCAGAGATGCCGGTCACCGGGCCCGATCCGGTGCACGGCCTTCAGCGACGCCGCGTTGGCGACCAGGTTGGCGTGCGTGAGGACGATCCCCTTCGGACGCGCGGTGGAACCCGAGGAGGACAGGATCACGGCCGCGTCGTGCGGTGCGAGCCGGCGCATCGGTGCGTCCGCCACCGGTCCGCCGGTGCGCAGGGACAGCAGAGAAGCCGCCGGAATCCGCTCGGCGTCGGCTACCGCAGCCACCAGATCCGCGCTGCGCGCGTCACCGAGCAACAGGGCCGCCCCGAACCGCCGGGCCGACCAGCCCAGTGCTTCGGGGGTGTCCCGGGGATCCATCGGGACCACGACGGCACCGAGCGCCATGACGGCGAGGTCGGCCACGACGAGATCGATGCCGTTGTGACCGATTGTCGCGACCCGCTGGCCCGGCTGGACCTGGTGCCGGTCGCGGAGGATCGCGGCGGCCCGGAGTACGGCTGTCCCGAGTTCGGCGTAGGTCATCGTGTCGTCACCCGTCGCCGGTTCGCTCAGCGCCGGGCTGTCCCCGCGAGCCAGGAACAGCTTGACGACGTCCGCGAGAGTCGTCGGATCTGAAGTCATCCGGCCGCCCCCAGCAGGCGCCGGAGAAATCCGAGATGCTTCCCCCGGCTCGTCCAGATGTCCGGGCCCCACGTCACTTCCCAGGCGGTCAAGCGACCCAGGTGACGACGCGCGGCCGGGATCGCCTCGGCAACGCCCGGGTCGGCCTCGAGGGTGCTGCGGACGACGTCCCACCCCGAGCCTGCCGGTAAGGGCCGGGCGGACGTCTCCCGGGTGCGGTCCACCCGGGTGCGGACGACCGCCGAGATCGAGACCGGCTTCGCCATCACCTGTCCGGGAAACCGTCCGGCCCAGTCGTATCCGACGCGGGGGCGTCCCGGTAGGTACGGCTCGGCATCGGCGACACCGTCGAGTCCTGGAAGCAGCGCGGCCAGCTCCCGGTCCAGATGCATCTCGCGGAGCAGGCCGCTGAACAGCGGCGGATCACAGCGCATGTCCATCAGGGCGGTGTCGTCACCGGCCAGCCGGCCACCTTCGTCGAGCCAGCCCGCGGCCGTCGACGACTTCCCGTCGTGACGGTGACCCACGACGAGGACGGCGGTGTCGTCGCAGTCCACCAACAGGCCACCGTGCACAGCGATCAGTCCCAGATCTGCCCACACCACGTGCAGCGCCTTCGCGAAGCCGTAGTAGAAGAACCAGTTGGCGCCGCCGTCCAGGATGTCGGCCGGCAGCGTCCAGGTCCGGCGCCCCGCCTCGCCCGACATCGTCGCGGGCGCCCCGCCAGGGGCGACCGCACACGTCAGGGTCGCGTCCGGAGCCGCCGGGCGAGGTACCTCGTGATGGGCGAGGACCACTCGGGCCAGACCGATCACCGGCTCCGGGCCGTCGATCCGCACGAGCCGTCCAGCGAACGTCACCGTCGCCGAGATCATCGGCACTCCACACACTGCGGGATGTTCACGTCACCACTCCTCCTGCCCGAGTTTCTGATTCCACCGGCTGCGCGCCGGCCGGTGCGCCCGCAACGAGAAGAGCTGCCGCTCGAAGGTGTCCTCACCCGGCACTTCACGAGATCCCTCACGCAGGTGGGGTGTCATGGCTTCGACCGGCATCGGATAGCGCGTGCACCACTCGGCCAGCACCTCGTCCGGAAACACCCGGGCGGTGTAGTGGAAGGCGAATGCGCACACGGGTGCCAGCCCCGCCTCCTGTACCGTAGCGGCGAACCGCTCCCGGTCGAGTTCTGCTCCCGCCAGATGCAGATAGCCCAGGAGGTCACAGAATTTGATCAGCTGCCAGTTGTCGTTGACATCGGCGTAGACCAGCGAGATGCCCTCGCGATAGATGTGGGTGCACAGGTTCAGCAGCATGTGTTCCGGCCGTGGCACGCGCAGGCGAGATCCGGGCTTGTCGAGCGCCTCGGCGGCGACCGCGGCCAGACCGAAGGCGTACTCGTCCTCCGTGTCGAAGAAGTCGAATCCGACCTGCACTTTGTGGTACGGAGTGAGGACGGATCCGGTTGCCTTGTAGAACGGTGGCAGGGTGTGGTTGTAGAACAACCACATCCGTTCGGCCTTGCGCCCGAGTGGCTCCAGCAGGCCGGAGGCGACGTCCAGCACGCCGTGCCGGTAACCGGCGGCGAAGAAGTGCTGACGCACCTGCGGCGCGATCGCACGATCCATCGCCAGGTCGATGTCGTGCAGCATGCGGTTGGCCGGCTGATAGAGCGAGCCGATCAGCGCGCCGCCCTTGAGCACCACCAGTTCCAGTCCGGCGGTGCGCCACTCGTCCGCCTGCGTCTCCAGCATGTCGAGGAACAACTGGGTGCGCTCCCGGTTGGCCACGTACAGCTGGGACAGGTAGTGAGCCCAGAGCTTGCTGAGACCGCCGGTGCGCATGGCGGCGCGGATCAGGTCCAGCCGGGACAGCGTGTCCCAGAACAGCGGCAGGACCTTGTGCTTGGCGACCAGCGGCACGATCCGATTCCAGTCCAGCGGGGCCGAGAGCATCTTCTCGACCTCGGCGGCCCGGTCTGCGTCAGGACCGGGCCGGCAGACCCGGAGAATCAACGACTCCTCCGGTGTGAACGCGGCGTCCGGCATCATCGGGCATCCCGCGCCACGGAGCGGTCGGCGGTCACGTCGACGACCTCGGCGGCATAGGAGAGCAGGCCGAAGTACCACTTCCCGTCCGGGTAGTCGCGTAGCCCACGCGGCCACCGAACTCGATACGTCCGGGGCGAACGTTCCGGCACGAGAGTCTTCCCCAGCCGTACGGACACCACGTCGTACTCCACGTCCACCAACTCCTCGTGAAATCCGCTACCGGACAGCAGGACCGGGAAGGTCAATGCGTCGAACTCGAATGCCACTCGTGCCACAGCCGCCTGGTCCGCGGGCAGACTCACGTGAAAGGTCTCCTCGGTGTACTGGCGCAGCATGTCGACGAAGCCGTCCCGGTCGTCGCGGATCGCCGCCCAGACCTCGCCCAGCGACAGGCGGTGGGTGGCCATCGGAATGCGGTAGAAACGAGCGAATCGCTTGGCCGTCGCGTCCGGGCTGTGCCGGATCCAGCCGCCGAGTGCCTCGGTGGTGCTCGCCAGGGAGACCCCGAGCTCTTTCATGACCCGCGGGTAGACCCGGTAGAAGCCGCTGGCCACCCGGAGGATGTTGTTGGAGATGATGAATCGCATGCCGTCCAGGAACTCCGAGCGCGACATCAGGGGGTGCTCGACGCAGTAGGCGTAGTCGGTGTCGACTTCCGCTTTCTCGGTGACGAGCCCGTACTCCTGCTTTCGCCTGGAGAACTCGGTGTTCGGCAGCAGATAGTGCGGATAGACGCTGAGCGCGTCGGTGTGCGGCGCCAGCACCTCGAACGACTCGAGGAACTCGGCGTACGACTCGCCCGGCAGACCCCAGATCAGCTCGCCGCGCGGCACCACGCCGTGACGCCGGCAGATCGCGGCCAGCTCCTCGATGCGGTTGATCTTCATGTTCTTGCGATGGGCCAAGCGCAGCGCCTCCGGGGTGGCGCTCTGCAATGCCAGGGTGTAGGTGCTGTGGATGCCGGCGTTGTTCAGTTTCGCGCACAGCGACACGACACGCTCGTTCGCGTTCTTGGCCCAGTTGGTGTGCATGGTGCGCGGGAAGCCGAACTCCGCTCGTAACTCGACCATGTAGTCGACCAGTTCGCGGTCACGGTCGAACATGCCGAAATTGGCATCGCAGATGTACCAGGAGTCGACCTGGCGTTCGGCCAGATAGCGCATCTCCGCCTTCACCCGCTCGGTCGGAAAATGCTGCACCCGCGCGCCGATCGCCTCACCCCAGTAGCAGAACGAACAGGAGTAGGGGCACCCACGGTTGGTCTCGAGCAGGGCGGTGCAATCCTGGCGCAACAGCGCGTCGAGAGAGCCGTTCAGGTACGGCGAGGGAATCTGGCTGAGGTCTGTCGCGCGTGGCCGCTCAGCTCCCTGGACAACCGTGCCGTCCTCCTTGCGTACCGTCGCTCCGGGTATTCCGGCGAGATCGTCCACCCGGCCGGTTCGCCGCCAGCTGCGCAACAGCTCCCGGAACAGGAACTCACCCTCGCCGTCGGCGACGACGTCGACGAACGGGCGCTCGCGCAGCAGTGCGATACCGCCATTGGAGACGTGGTTCCCGCCGTAGATCACCAGAACATCGGGGTTCTTCTCGGCCACTCGAGCGGCGATGGCGTCGGCATGCGCGAGGCTCCAGCCCTGACAGGACAGACCGAGCACGTCCGGGGCGCCGTCGACGAAGATCGCGCTGACCACGTCGTCCACCGACTCGCTCATGTGGCCCAGGTGCAGCCGGTGCTGGACGTGCGTACTCAGCTCCGGGTCTGCCTGCACGATGGCCGCGAGGTAGGCCACCGCGATCGGGACGTAGCCTCGTTGGCCCGGTGGCTCGACTAGGGCGACCTTCATGGCAACCTCCTCATGCGCTCTGCACAGCCGTCCAGGTCGTCGGGTGTCAGCGTGCGGCGCTGCGCGATGGTGATCCCGCCCGCCAGGATCGCGACGCGATGGTCTTCGTCGAGATCCGGGTAGAAGGCCGGTGACGCCACCGCGGCCACCCGCATCGCGGTGTGCACCGGCAGCACCGTCGACGCGTCCTGATCTCCGGTCCCGGCCAGATACTCGTTCAGGAACGTCTGTCCGAGCCCGGTGCCCGGAACGCCGAGGGCCAGGTAGTTGACGAGCAGAGCCCCGATGTCCACCATCGGCTCGTCGCGCTCGGTCCGGCCCCGGTCGATGACGTGCAGCTCGTCCGCGGCGGTGAAGAGGATGTTTCCCGGATGGAAGTCACCGTGCACCTGGGCGACCGGGCGAACCACCGACTGCAACTCGATGACGCGCTCGAAGATCACCGACTGAAGGCGGTCCAGCAACGTCCGATGGCGCTGGCGGAACTCGGGCGGATACAGCCCGATCACGCTCATGATGCCTTCGGCGCCTCCCACCAGTTCCCGGAGGCCGCGCAGATGGGCCACACGATCCACGTGCCGGTCCCGGTGTATCTCGGCCAGGTAGCGGGCCAGGTCGGCGGCACGCCGGTGGTCATGCTCGGTCACGGACCGTCCGCCGCGGATATCGGTCAAGTCGTTCGCGTACGGCACACCGTCCACGAACTCCTCGATCACCGCGATACGCGCCGTGCCGGACAACCGCCGCCAGTGCCCGGCATCGTCGATCACCGCCGTCGCCAGGACGCGGGGATGCCGGGGCAGCCCGGACACCCGCGAGTACCAGAGCAGTTGCCGTGCGGCGTCCTCCGGCTGCTGGAACGGGCCCTGCCGGCCCCCGCCACGCACGATCACCCTTCTGGTCTCACCGTCCTGGCGGATCTCGGCCAGCTCGACCTGACTGAACGAGCCGACACGGCCGGGTGTGGTCACCTCACTGATGGAGACGACAGCGGCCGGACCGTAGAACTCCTCGAGCAGGGCGTGTGCCGTCGTCATGCCGGGAGCCCTCTCGCGATCAACCAGCGCAGCACCGGCTGGAAGATCAGCCGGCGCACGTCCGGCCCGAACAGCACGTCGAGGTGGCCATACCCAGGCACCTCGCAGATCTCCGCGTTCGGGTCGGCCGTCACGGCGGTGTGCCGGTCACGCGCACGACGATGGGTGCCGCTCTCTGTGCCGAAAGCGGCGAAGACCGGTATGCCACTGCGCTGGATGCCAGCGACACTCCGTTGCGGCCACTCGGCCGGCCCGGCCAGCGCCAGCAACCGTGCCTGCCGGCTCTGCAGTGCCGACCACGTGTCCCGGAGGCCCGTCAGATAGGCGGCCGCCACCTTCACCGTGCCCGGATCGGTGCCCGGCGCCACCATGCAGCCGTCCCCGCTGCCGGACGCCACCGCCAGCACTCGGGCAAGGGACCGTACGGCACCTGAGTCACCGGCCAGCACATCGGCGGCAAGCGACCGGAGGACGGACGGACGGGCCGACACGGTCTCCCATCGCTGGGCACGCTCGTCAACGAGTTCGGCCGCCACCCGGCCGATGGTCTCCGGGGCACCACGGCACGGCGAGATGACGCCACCGTCGAGCGCGACGATGCCGGCCACCCGGTGAGGCCAGAGTATGGCGGCCAGGTAACACAGGAAGCCGCCCATGCTGTGGCCGATCAGCACGATCCGGCGATCCCCGAGGCCGCCCAGCGCCGACGCGAGCTGCACAAGGAGCTGCCCCGTGCCTGCCGGAGTGTCTGTCGGGTGCTCGACCGAGCCGACCTCGACACCCTGTGCGGCCAGGTAGAGGCGGATGTCCCGGTCCGGATCGTCGGTGTACCCGAGCGCGGTGGCGAAACGTCCGGGCACGAAGAGGCACCGTGGCGCGGTTGTCTCCGGCGCTCCTGGGGGCCGGGCGTGCCGCTGTACCGACACGCCGGGTACCGAGCCGGTCCGCGCCCATTCCAGTTCCCGCCCGATGTCGACCAGTGCTCGCGCGATCGCCGGGCCGCGAGCGACCACCGGCGTGCCCGCGGTTGACGTCATGCCGGCACCGGGAATGGCGCCTCGCGCATCGAGAGACGGCCCCAGCGGTCCTCACCGCGTACCAGAACAGCGCGGAACGGATGCCACCTCCACCCCGGCGGGCGCGGTTGATCGACGAACTTCTCCGCCTCACTGACCGAGGGGGAGACGAACCCGAGCTGCACCCCGCACCGGCGGCGCCCTGATCGGTTGGGGCGGCTGGAGTGGAACAGGGCGGCGTCGTGGAACGACACCGTGCCGGCCTGTTGCTCGATCGGCACGGCCTTCGCCTCATCGATCAGCTCAGCGGGGATGACCTGATTGGCCCGGAGAACGTTGCCTGCCGGGGCGGACAGCTCATGCCGCACCACCCCGTGCCGATGCGATCCCGGGATGACTTCCAGACACCCGGCCTCCATGGTGCTGTCGTCCAGAGCCACCCACCCGACCACGGCGGTCGGTGGCTCGATGCCGTAGTAGGCGACGTCCTGGTGCCAGGCGAAATACGCGTCCTCGTGCTTGGTGCCGTCCTTGCATAGGAAGCGGACATTCGTCAGTGCGAGGTCCGGCCCCAGGAGCTGTTCCATCAGATCGAGCAGTCTCGGGTTGGTGGCGATCTCCCACGCGAAGCGGTGCTGGAAGTGGATGTTCTGGAAACCGAAACCGGCTCGTTCCGGGTCGGCGGCGGCAAGGCGCTCGTACTCGGCCAGACTGCGATCGACGAAGTCGCGGTCCATCACCGGAATACCCGGCGTGTAACCCTGCTCCCGGTAGAACTGCACGTCCACTGATCAGCTCCCCATGATGAGATTCGGTTGTGCCGTAGCCTGCTCGTCGTCACGCCCATCCGTTATGGACCGAAGCACGTCGGCGATCATGACCGCCTGTTCGGGCGGGGCGGCGGTGATCCGCACGAGGTCTCCCGGCAGGACCGCGATGGCGATTCCGGCACTGTCCGCGCGGCGGCGCACCTCATCGGCGGACATCCCGGCGGGGGTACGGCCCACCACGAAGTTCGCCGTCGTGGGCACCGTCTCGAACCCGCTCTCGCGCAGTGCCGCCGTGACGAGTCGTGTCCCCTCGGCGAGCGCGGCGGTGTAGGCGTCACGTGTGCCGGGATGGGTGAGCGCCCAGCGGGCCAGAGCGAGCGTCGGCCCGCTGACCTCGTTGCGCATCCGGACCCGCCTCAGCATCGCCGAGACGTCCGCCGAAGCTGTCGCATATCCGCAGCGGATGCCCGCCATACCCCAGGCTTTCGAGAAACTGCGCAACACCGCGAGCTGCGGATGGCGGCCGATGCGGTCGTGCATCGCCGGAGCACCGAAGTGGTGATAGGCCTCGTCGACGACGAGCAGGCCGCCGCTCCCGGAGAGCCGCTCCAGCACCGACCGCACGAGGCTGTCCGGCAGCGGCCGGCCCAGCCCGTCCGGGTTGCCCAACAGGACCAGCCGCGTGTCGTCGCTGACGGCAGTGAGTACGGCCTCGGGGACCAACTGGAGGTCCGCGTAGGAAACGGCGCGCAGCTGCGCCTGGTGGGCATCGGCCTCCCGGAAGTATCCGTGATAGGACGGATGCAGGCACACCACCGCGTCGTCCGGGTCGATCATCAGGTCGAAGACCGCGCGTACCGCCGACTCGGCGCCGGCGAAGACGGTGAGTTCGCTCCGATCCCACCCTGTGCACTCGGCCAGCAGTTCGACGGTGCTGCCCTCGTCCGGGTATCGGACGATGTCCTCCGGCCGGATCGCCACCGTCATGCCGGTGTGTTCATCGTCCGAAAAGGATATGGTCCGCTCGTTGCGATGCAGCCTCAGCCGGGCCTCGACGGACTCGGCGCGCTGTGGACGGACGTTCCCCTTGCCGGTGAGATGCGGTCTCGGCCTCAGCATCGGCCCTGCCCGCCGCCCGTCAGTACGATCGGTCCGGTCCGCCCGAACCCGCCACGAAAGCGAGTCACCCCATGACCCGGGTCTTGGCAACCGTGAAGCCAGGTTCCTCCCCCGCCGACGACGAGGCCAAGCTGACCGGGCTGCTCGACCGCGGCGTGACGGCGATCCGCGTCAACCTCGGCCGTCGTGACCCGGCGGAGAACCTCGCGTTGCTGCGGCGGGCCGGCGATCGGCCGACGCGGCCACCCGTGCTCTTCGCCGACCTCCCCGGGATCAAGGGCCGCATCGGTGACGTCGATCCCTCGCCGCTCCCGGTACGCCCCGGATCTGTGCTCGAGTTCGGTTGGCCGGGTCCGGCCGGCCACCGGCGGATTCGTCTGGAGATGCCGGAGGGCGTCGCCCCTCCGGCCGTCGGTGACGTCCTGGTGCTCGACGACGGCCGGGTGCGGATGCGGGTGGACGGGGTGGATGCTGTGGGGCTGCGATGCCGGGTCCTCCAGGGGGAGGGCATTCCCCGTAACACCGGCGTGGTGGTCGCCGCGCCGGGCGGGCCGCAGGGTGTGCTCACGATCCGCGACCGCCGGCTGGCCTCCCTCGTCGGCGCGCACGTGGACTATCTGTGCCTGTCGTTCACCGACTCCGTCGAGATGGCCGGCCCGTTGCCGTCGCGGCGTGGTGTGATCGCCAAGATCGAGACTCCGCGCGGCGTCGAGGCGCTCGATGCGATCGCGCCGGCCTGTGACGGTGTCATGCTGGCCCGGGGCGACCTCGCCGCGTTCCTCGACGAGGACGACATGTACCGAGTCGCCACCCGGATGACCGCGGTGGCACGTGACTCCGGCACGATCGTCGTGTTCGCCTCGAACTTCTTCCGCGGCCTGCTCACCTCGCCGTATCGGCTCACCGACGCGGAGCAACGTGCCCTCGACTGGGTGGCGAAGCTGAGGCCGGACTATCTGATGCTCAACGAGACCGGCTTCAGCCCCCGCTGGGCGGAAATCACCGAGGCCGCGGTTTCCTTCTGCCAGGGCTGGGATTGACCCGCATTGGTCGGCTGAGTCGGAGCGGGAACTCATGCGTCCTCCTCCGATCGCATCCGCCCGAGCTCGGTGAGCAGCTCATCGTGCAGATGCATCCAGACATGGTGGTACGACTCCGCCGCCGTGCCGGTGAGCATCGTGATGTCACCGGCACGGGTGGCACGCAAGGCCGCGTCCAGATGAAGGCCGTAGTCCCGCCAGCGCGGCACGAGACCGGACGCTTCGGCCAGCCATGCCAGCGCTCGGTCGTGCACCCCTGCCAAGCGGGACAGCACCTGGAAGTCGTAGGCCGCATCGGAATGGTCGTTGACCCGCATCGGAAACGTGGCGGTGTCCCGGACCTGCCATCGCGTGCATATCTCCTTCACCTCGATGTTGAGCGCGGCGAAGGTCGCATATCCGGCTTCGAGTCGAGAGCGCGCCTCACCGGTCAGCACGCCGCCTCCGGCCCGTTCCACCGGCGATACTTCTCGTCGGCACCGGCGGCCGCCAATCGAGCCCGGGTGGCCAGCCACATCCGTGCCCACTCCGCCGGATCATCGACCACACTGTGCGGATCGCTGGCGCTGTGCGCCACGAAGCTGGGGAACTGCGGCCGGCCGGTGGGGGTTCCGACGGGCTGGTAGCGGAAGTCGAAACTCCAGCGCAGCCCATCGCTCTCATTGACCCGGGACTGATGAATGAGCCGCCGATGCATCAAGATGACCGATCCGCTGCTCACCTCCAGGTCCACCGGTTCGCCCGGGAGGAGATCCTCGGGAATGGACAGATTGCGCCCAGCGGCTCCGCGGGAACAGTGCTGCATCAACGCGTCATGGCTGCGTGGCACGACCATCAGGCAACCGTTTCCCACGGTGGCGTCGGACACGGCGACCCAGACCGTGATGACCTCGGTGTCGTCGGCGTCCGGCAGGCCCGCCGCCTGGTCCTGGTGCCAAGTGGCCCGCGCGCTCAGCGACGTTCGGTTCTTGGCCGAGAGCAGGCGCTCGGGCAGCTTGATCCGATTGTGCTGGATAGGGCTGGCCGACACCTCCGGCCCGATCAGCTCACTCACCACCGCGAGGATCGCCGGATGGGTCAAGAGCCGAAAGACCGCGGGGCCGAGGTGGATCGGATCGTCCGGCCGGATCGTGCCGAACCGCAGGCTGATGTCGAAGGGCTTGTAGTACGGCACGTCTCCGTCGGCCACGATGCGTGCCAGACGGCTCTCGAACGGCAGGCCGGCGTACGTGTCGCCGATCCGGCCTTCGCCACGCCACTTCTCGGCCAGATCGTCCAGCAGTTGCTCGTACTCGTCGCGAACCGGTCTCAGGTCGGCCTGTGTGAGCAGACCGGGAACGACGATGTAGCCCTGTTCCTGGAACTCCGCCGTGCGCATCGCGCCTCCCGTGACACTCATCGGAGGACCGTTATCTCGCCCTGGTCGCCGTCCACTCGGATCCGGGCACCGGTCACAATGGCCGTGGTCGCCATCGACGTCCCGGTCACCGCCGGAATGCCGTACTCACGGCTCACGATCGCGGCGTGGCACGTCACGCCGCCGCTGTCGGTGACCACCGCGATCACACGGTTGAAGACCGCGAGCCATTCCGGCGACGTCATCGGCGCCACCAGCACCTCGCCGGGCCTCACTTCGGCGATGTCGGCGGCGGTGTGGACCACCCTCGCCGGTCCCTCCGCCACGCCCGGCGAGGCCGCTGTCCCGATCACCGTGGTCACGAGCGCCGTCTCCCTTGCCAGACCGACTCCGGACGGCTCTGCATCAGCCAGACCCGGCGCTCGCCGGGTGACGTCCGCTCGACGGCCCACTCCACGTCCTGCGCCGCGTCGAACAACCTCTCTGCACGGCATGCGAGTTCCACCACCTCCCGCACCTCGTCGTCAGCGAGGCAGGGGACACGGCGCCGAGCAGCGGTCACGTCCCGGTCACCGACGACTCCGTCCTCGCCCAGCCGGAATTCGCGAGCCTTGGTGCCGACCCGGTGTTCCACGATCGTCCCGCTGTGCTTGCCGACGAGGTAGTAGTCAGGTACGACGGCGCCACTGACGACCGCCTCCCCCAGGCCCCAGGAGGCCTCCACCACGACATGCCCGTCGTCGCCGGTCATCGGATCGACGGTGAACGCGACGCCGGCCACCTCGGCCGGTACCAACCGCTGAACCGTGACACTCATCGCGACGTCGTTCTCGACGACCGCGTGGTGCCGGCGATAGGCGATGGCCCGATCGTTGTACAGGCTGGCCCAGCAGCGCAGCACCCGGTCCCGGACCGCCTCCGGCGTCCGCACACCCAGATAGGAGTCGTGGGCGCCGGCGGCGGTGAGACCGGGCAGGTCCTCGCAGACAGCCGACGACCGGACCGCGACCGGCAGGTTCTCCACGTGGAATCCGCGCGACAGGATCGCGTACGCGTCGTCCAGCTGAGCCGCCGTAGCCCGTGGCAGGCCAGCTCGCTGAACCAACGCCCGTGATTCGGTCCCGCATCGGGCCAGCGCGGCCGGATCGCCGGGATCGACCGACGACACCGAGGTAGCCAACCGGCCGACGGCGCCGTCACCTTCGAGCGCCGCGCGAAAGGCCGCCGCCGACACGGCGAATCCGGGCGGTACCGGCAGGCCGGCTCCGGTCAGAGCGACCAGGCTCCTGTTCTTGCCGCCCCAGTTGTCGCCGGACACGGGACTGCCCCGGCTCAGCCAGGTGATCATCTCGGCCGCCATGTCAGAATCCCATGGACCGTACGGTCGGCCGTCCGTGACAGCCAGCGATCGCCGCATCAGCCCTGGATCCGGAGAGGGTCGTCCGCTCGGCGCCGTGGATCTGGTACAACCCTCGGCGCAGGCGCTCGCGAGCGGAGTCCAGGGCCACGTGCTCGCCGCGGGCTAGGGCCAGGACCTCGTCGCGCGACAGCTGCCGTACGCCGTCCACCGGGTCGATCTCATCCCGCACCAGCGCGAAGACTCGCGTGAACGCCTCATAGGCGACCTGCGTCGTCTCCGACGTCGCGCTGCGGATCGCCATCCGTCGCAGGCCCAGCGTGTCGAGGTTGGCCGCGACAGTGACGCTGTGCTCGTCCAGGGACAGCTCACGTGCGGCCTTCCGCCGCCGGTCCAGCCAGTCCCGGACGTCCTTGGTGGCGCGCATCGCCCGGGTTTCCAGTTCCGGCGTGGACAGGGTCTCGTCGTGTGCCCACCGCCGGAGCATCGACTCGAACGGATCGGCGCCGACATGCCCGTCGATCGCTCCGGTTTCCACGAATCGATCCAAATGCCTGCGGAGGACATCGTCGCGCTCGTCGGGGGTCCACCTCTGGCGCCGCGCGGCCAGGAGGGTCAGCCACCATTCGCTCGCCTCCTGGACCGCCTTCAAGCCACCGTGGCCCGAATAGCGGGGCAGCGATCCGGCCGCACCGTCATGGATCCGTGCCTGCACGACCGCATCGAGATCCTGCTCCGCGCCGGAGGTGAACAACGGACTGGTCGCCTGGAAGTAGCCCTGCAAGACGGTATACGCGTCGAAATAGGCGACGAGCGCCTGAGCCGTACGGAGATGGGGGACGCCATGTCGCCGGGCGGTCTCAGCGCACGCCTCGGCCGCCCGCAGGCACCTGTCGCTCGCCGCGACGGCCGCTCGCTCGTAGTCGGCGACGGCACCCTCGTCGCCGACGAACATCCGTCCGCGGTCCGCCGCGCTGGCAGCGTCGGTTCGGCTCACATAGATGGTCCAGACCGCGTCGCGCCCCTCGGCGAACGCGTCGGTCACCCCGCAGCCCGGCAGCTCACGAGTGTGCGCGGACTGAAAACTGTCCATCCAGCACTGCAACATATGGAATCGAAGGGATCCGCGGAATTGAATCTCCCACTCATTCGCAGGCACTGAAAACATCATTTGATAGCCAGGAAGCCTTCGAAGCAGACATACTTTTGAACCGTCATGTAGTCAACGAAACCGGCGCGGGAGAGAAGGTCGATGTTGCCCCGCGTCGAAAACGGTTCCAGAACATTCTTCAGACTTCTGCTCTTGGCGACAATATCGTCCGGGGTGTAGCCCTGACTGAGCTTGTATTCGGTATACAACTGAGTCATGACGTCCTGGAAACGCGCATCGGGTCCGCGCACCTTCTCGAATATGATCAACGCGCCACCCCAGTTGAGCGCTTCGTAGATCTGGTCGAGAACCTCCTGACGCCATCGCGGCGGCACGAACTGCATCGCGTAGTACATGACGATCAGGTCGGCCTTCTCCCACTTCATGTCCCGGAGGTCAGCCTGCACGATCTCCACGCCCGGCAGGCCACCGCAGCGGTCCCGCGCCAGCCCCACCATGTCAGGCTCCCGATCCACGCCCACCATGCGCACGTCACGGCCCTGGTGGCGGCGGGCCAGGCGCTCAGTCAGCGCACCGGTTGAGCACCCGAGGTCATAAACGGTGCTGGCGGGACCGACGAAGAAGTCGGACAGCTTCTCGACCAGATCATGTCCGGCCTGGTAGAACGGGACGCTCTTGGAGACGTGATCATCGAAGTTGACGCTCGACTCGCCCGCGAAGGACCAGGCCGCGTTCAGCGCATGTATGCCGTCGCCAACCGCCGTCAAATCTTGCTCAGCTCCAGTAGTCATCCGCCACCTTTTCGCTAGAAACGCCCCGTCAGGTGGTACCCGAACCGACTCGAAGGCCAAAAAACCCCACGAGCTAGTCGATCTACAGCATTCGATGGACCATGATATGCATCCACGGGATGGGTTCGCAACCACACAAATGATCTCGATCTATCTCTTCACATTCCGGAGAAAGCAGCTAGCCTCAACGGTCATGCGTGCGTCTTCGGGGAGTCCCATGCCATCCGACGACCCTCCGGTGCCCGTCTCCGGGTCCGAGTCGGTCGACGCGAAACTGAAGTCCGAGGTGCTTGAGGCGGCCGAGGCGCTCCGTGAGCGCATCGCCGCCGGCGACCTGAATGTCCAGGAGGCACTACGCCTCAGAGATCTGTTGACCAACCGAATGCTGGCCTCCAGCCCGAATCCGCACCGGTCCGGTTTCCTGGATCCGGACGGAACGCTCCGCATCGTGAACTGGGCCGAGCAGACCGGCGACGAGACGCTGCGGGTTCCGGCCTCAGCGCGCGCGCTGACCATGCAGGGGCACCTGGCTTCCGGCGAGCCGCTGGTCGGAAACGGCCATCTCGGCGCCGACGTCATCCGCTGCGCCGCCGGCGGAGGCTTCGCGCCACACACCCACATCGGCGATCACTTGCTCTTCGTCGTCTCGGGCAAGGGCACGATCACCTACGACGGCCGCGTCTACCCCACGAACCCGGGTCAGGTCTACTTCGTGGAAGGCGCGGTACCCCATGCGGTCGGAGCGATCACCGACCACGTGCTGCTGTCAATCGGCACCCCACATCGAGCTGTGGACGCGGACGACCGGCAGACTATCCGTGAGTACGAGTCCGTCCTGGCCGAATTCGGTTCACTGCGGTGCGAGATCTGCGGCATCAAGGCGGAAGCCCCGGAGAGACTGGGCGACCTGGGCTGCCCGCATTGCCCCAGCCGCTTCATGTGATCTGCGGATTCGGTGCCGGTACGCCGCCAAGCGCTCGATGGGTTCATTGGCGCTCCAGACTGGCCGTCCGGCGGCTCGAGCGTTCGAACGCTCGGAGGATGACCAGTCCCACGACGATGAATCCGGCGGCGAGGCCGGCTTCACGGCCGAGGAGCGGAACAACCGAACGCAGGGTATCGCCGTCCGCGAGCAGTCGGGCCGCTTCGACCGCGTGCGTCAGGGGCAGCCATTCGCTCACCGCCCGCAGCCAGGTGGGCAGAGCAGCCAACGGGACGTTCACACCACAGACGACCAGCAGGATCCCGACAATGATGTTGGAGAACGTCGCCGTCTGCCGAACCTTCAGCCCGAGCGCCGCGTTGATCAGCCCGAGGCCGGTGCACGAGGCCGACGCCAGTGCGACGACCAAGGCCAGCGGCACCCATCGGTCCGGCGGGATATCGACGCCGACCAGAACACCGCCCACCCCCAGACCGAACATGGAGACGATCCAGCCATTGGCCACAACCGGCGCAGCACGCCCGAGGAACAGCGGGACGCGAGACGCCGGTGTCGTCAGGAGCAGTCCCAGCGTCTGCGTGAAACGCTCGCCTGCGATCGTGTGCCCCATCGCGAACAGGCACGGGACCGCAGCACCTTGCAATGCGTTGCCGATGAGGAAGAAGCTGTCCGATTCGATACGAGCGGCACGTCCCACATAGACGAAGAGAAGAATCTGGAAGAGCGGCGCGACCAGCAGCGTGGGAACATAGATCCATGGATTGAGCCAGTGGAACAGCGCGCGGAAACTGATCAGCCCGCCGATCCAGAAGATGCGAATCGCCGACAACTACCCTCCTACGTCAATGCGAGCGTGGCCTGACGGCGGGCCGACTTCAGCAACGATCGGCCGATGAGGGCTGCCATCAGGGCATACGCGCCACCGAGTACGGCGCACACGAGCAGCGAGACCCAGGGTGACGTGCCCGAGGCGGCCTCCCGCATGGCCCGCACGCCCCAGGTGGGCGGTAGGACGTACGAGAGCGGGCGAACCCAGACGGGGAGCAACGCGACGGGAACCAGCAGGCCACATAACAACCAGACCGGGCACTCCAGTAGCGAACCTATCGCCCAGGCCGACCGATATCGGACCACCGTGACCGAGAGCAGGAAACCGATCATCGCGATGGCGAACACCAGCACGACAACCGCGCAGCCGAAGGCGATCGGCTGCACGATGTGCAGGCTCATCCCGAAGACCAGCCATCCCCAGATCAAGGTCGCCACCATGCTGTAGAGCCCGATCGTGGCCATCGCCGTGGTGATCGATGACAACACCAAGGCGAACGGCATCGGTGCGGAGACGATCAGCTCCAGCGTGCCCAGCCATCGCTCCCGCTGCAACGCACTGCTGGAACTGGCCGCAACCGACGACCAGATGCCCATCACGGTCGCTCCCAGTCCGGCGTAGAACACCAGTTCATGGTCACCGGAGATACGGAACATGAGAAACGCCGTGGTGGCGAAGAACAGCGGCCAGACTATCTGCAGGATGCCGGAGAAGGCGTCCGCGGCCAACATCTTCAACTGCAACCACCAGACAACGGCAAATTGCCTGGGGATACGGCGGGCAGTCCGCCCCCATCGGCTCATCGTTCACCGATCAGTTCGACGTACGCATCCTCGAGCGTCGGCTCGCGGGACGCTACCCGACCTACTCGGACGTCTCCGATCCGCCCCAGAACCGCAGCGGTGAGTTCGGCTTCCGAGTCCATGCTGACGTGCAGCACTTGAGATTGCGTACGTGCCTCGACCGTCACCGAACGAACCCCGTCGAGGCGCCGCACGTCGTCGACCGACTCATCCAGGACCCCGAACGTCTCCACCTCGAGCACCCGGCCGCCCCTCACCCGGCTCTTCAGATCGGCCGGAGTCCCCTCCGCGAGGATGCGACCCGAACCTATGACCGCGATGCGGTCGCAGAGTTCGTCGGCCTCGAACATGTAATGCGTGGTCAAGAGGATGGTCTTACCCTGGCCGGCCAACGCCGCGACGGTGGCACGCAGTTCACGGGCACCAACGGGATCGATGCCGATCGACGGTTCGTCGAGGAACAGGACCGCCGGGTCGTGCAGCAGCGCTCGAGCGATATGCAGACGCTGTCTCATTCCGCGCGAATAGCCCTCCACGCGTTCCTTCTCACGACCGCGCAGGCCGACCAACTCGAGTAGTTCGCCGATGCGAGCTCGCTGCGTACGAGGTGGGACGGCGTAAAGCTCCGCGAAGTAGCGCAGGTTGTCCTGCGCGGACAGACGGTCGTAGAGCCCGCGATCGCCGCCGAAGGCGTAACCGATTCGCCGCCGCACCTTCACCGCGTCGCGCGCGACGTCGTATCCCAGCACCTTCGCCGAACCCGAGGACGGCAGCAGCAGAGTGATCAGCATCTTGATCGTGGTCGTCTTGCCGGCACCATTGGGTCCGAGAAGCCCGAAGATCTCGCCGCGCTCGATCACGAAGCTGACTCCGCGCACGGCCTCGACCGTCTCCTTCGCCCTGCGCAGCACGCTGGTCCGTGACGAGAAGCTGCGCCGGAGATCGATCGCCTCAACTGCTGACATATATACACAATAGACAATAAGTCGCCATACTGATACCCCTCTTAGGCTTGTGACGCCTCATCCTGGTGACGCAGCTCAGCGGACACCGCGGCGATCCTGCCGAGCAACGCCCTTGCCTCGGCCTCCGAGACGGCCCGGAAGTAGATGTGCCACATGAAGGCTGACGAGGTGCCGGGCCGATCCGACCACCGCACGCCGGCGCGCTCCACTCTCTCCACCCCGGCCAATCCGGACAGCCTTCTCTCCTGCCACCGGAGGTCACCGGCCTCGTCGGACACCACCCCGGCCAATCCGGACCAGCTCGCGGGCGCCGGCACCACCGGAGGTGGGCTCGATCCGAGTTGCAGACGGACGAAAGCACCCCAGATGTCAACACCGTGATGCAGGAGGAGCGACTCGGGAATGCCCGCTGAGGCCGGGCGCAGCGCGATCTCGCCCAACAGCGTGCGTTCACCGACCACGAGCAGTTCGGCGTGGAAGACTGCGCCCGACACCGGTATTCCTGCCAGAAGGGTATTCATGAGCTGCCCGGCGCGCTGTGACAACGAGTGTTCCGGTGGCAGATGAAAGCTCGCCTGCGTCGTTCCGATCGAAACGAGCAACGGGCGGTCGTAGGCGGAGACCACCATCGTGAGTGCGCCATCGTCGGTGAAGTAGCCATCGCAATGCAGCTCGACGTCGACGTCCAGAGCCTCCTCCACCTGCCACGGCCCCGCCGCTGCTCGCAGTCGCGACATCGCCGCGCCCACCGGCAGACGCTCGACATCACGGCATGCCGCGCCGATGGCCGGCTTGACCACGACCTCACGAACCCCGTCCAAGACCGAGGGGTTCGCCAGAACCTCGTTCGAGGGCCAAGCCGCCGCCATCGGGACCAGCGGCGCAGCCCAGAGCCGCATGCAGCGTTTGTCGGTGACACCCAGCGACTGAATCCAGTTCAGACCCGTCAGGCCGTGGGCGTCGCGGAGCCGGCCCGCCAATGCCATGTTGCGTTCTGCCGTGGCGACCACATGGGTGCAGCCGTACCGGGTGATCGCGTCACTGGCAGCGGCGAAGAGCGCGTCCGCCGATCCAGGCCCTCCGGCGACCCGGGGAGCCTCGATGACCTCGGTCTCCGGAATCTCACGCAGCGAGCGCCGCGCGTGCTCCCGGAATGGCGGCAAGATCAATACCCGTCGCGACGCCACGCTCATGACTTCCTCTCGTCGGCAGAAGTCCTGCTCAAGCCACCCGGCAAGCCTCAGTGAAATATCGAGCCACGTACTCGAGCCGTTCTTCAACCGCTTCCTCGTCCGGGCCTTCGACGAGGATCTGTCCAGCTCGTGTGGTGCTGCTCAGACTCATGTCAGGCGCCCGCTCACCGGGATGGACGTACACGCCGCAATCGACCACCCCAGGAAGCGTTCGCATCTCCTCGGACGATGGGACGGCTTTGATCTCACCGAGCGGACACGCGAGCAACGCCCATCCGACGGCCTCGTCGCGTCTCGTGGGCACGACGACGTGATCGGCTTCGCCCGCGAGATGGAGCCGAAACGCCTCACTGTGCAGATCGACCCCGAACTTGTGGCGATAGGCCAGCGGGATATAGAGCCCTCCCAGACGTGCTGCGCATTCACCGAGGATGAAGCCGTCAGGGCCGTCGAACACCTCCATGTGAAACGATCCCCGGCGCATGCCGAGGGCGGCCACCACACGAGCGGCGAAATCATTGGCCCTCGCGTACAACTCGGGCGAGAGCTTCGGATCCGCCACCACCCCGCCCATCCCCCGGGAGCCGCGCTTGAGCAGATTGAACAGGTAGCGTTCGACACCGAGAAACGCGATGCGGCCGTCCACCACGAGCCCGTCGAGTGACCCCTCCGCTGCGTCCTGGAAGGCCTCCGCCATGATGCGGACCCCCGGCCGGCTCGCGCACACCCGCGAGATCGTCGATCGCGCCTCCACGGAGGTGGACACCAGCTCGGTGTCGACCGTGCCGGCACCTGCCACCGGCTTGATCACGAGGGGGTACTCCAGCACGTCACATTGCGCGACCATCTCCTCGAGATCGCCCTCCAGCTCGCACCAATCCGCAACAGGCAGCCCCGTCGCGCGTACCGTGGCCTTCTGAAGAGTCTTGTCGCGGAATCGGCAGGCCACGGCGGGATCCGGGCCGCGTACCCCCAAAGCGCTCGCCACCGCAGCCGCCGTCACCATCGCGTACTCGTCCTGGGTATAGACGGAGCCGATCGCCACGCTGGACGGCAGGCGAGCGAGACCCATGAGCACGGATTCCGTCGACGTGTGGTCGTCGACCGGGACGTGCCACTGAGCAGACTCCGGCACCTCGGTCAGCCGCGGGAACCGCCCGGAGCCGACCACAACGACCGGCGCGGGAACGTTCCGTAGCGTCGTCATGGTCTGGAAGTTGGCACCCAGGACAACGGTGTACATCTTTACTCCCCACCTGGACGAACTGACGAGAGAAGCTCCACCACGGACCGGACCGGGTCGAGCCTTACGAGATCGCCCGTTCGAAGGCGGTCGGTGGCGACCCGGGTGCCAACGATGCAGGGCACTCCGGAAGCTCGGGCGATCACAGCGGCATGGCAGGTGAGCCCGCCGAAGTCGGTGATGATCCCGGCCACCCTGGCACACGACGGGACGAGTGCCGGATAGGTCATGCCGACCACCAGGATCTCGTCGTGGCCCAGCCGCTCGGCCTCGGCCAGTTGCTCCTCCCGGCTCTGCCCGGGTGGGAGCACCCGAACCTTCCCGACCACCGGGTCACTTCCGCTGACACCCAATCCCGGCAGGAGCGTGCCCGGCGGATCGCTCACGTCGATCCCTCCGCGACGGGGAGCCAGCGTGGTGACCAGTTCCCGCGCGGCCGCTCCCTCCGACAGCTCCTTGCCGCCGCGACGAATGCTGCACACCCCGAACCGCAGGCGCATGCGGACACGTTGCAGGTCCACCGGGGCTCCAGCGGCCAACGCCACCACCTCGGCACGGGACAGTTGCCGGACTCCGTCCGGGACGTCGAGCCGGTCCCCCACCGTCTCGAAGACGGCTTGGAAGGCCGGATAGGCGGTATGCGCCGCGCGCGTGAACTCCTCACGGACAGCCAGGCGTGTCACCCCGAGCAGGGCGAGGTTGTCGGCCAGCCCTCGTGCCCGCTCGGTGAGGTCGAGCCCTTCGAGCAAGCGATCACGGGCCTGTAGACCCTTCTGCGCGGCAGAGGTGATACGGCGCAGTTCGTCGGCGAGTTCATCGACGGAGCGACTACTGTCACGTTGCCATCGCTCCTGACAGATCGCCAGCGAATCCACCCCCAGCCGATCACTGAGGGCGCCCACATACTCGAACGCTTCGGCATGCTGACGGAGTATGCGGTCGCGCTCGCCGGGACCGATCGGCTCCCGCCCACCCGGCAACAGCAGCCGCAGCCACTCGATCGATTCCTGGAACGATCGAAGTCGCCGCGAATCGCCGGAGGTCAAGACGACAAGGGCGTCGGGAGGCGCCTGCGGATGCGCCGTCAACACCGCCGCCAGTTCGTTCTCTGCGTCGGCGGTGACGAGAGGGCTCGTGCCTTGGTAGAGACTCTGCAGGCGGGTGTACGTGGCGAAGAAGTCGGTCAGGGCAGCGACCGCAACCGGGGACGGAACATCGGCTGCCGCGGCACGGCACACTCGCGCAGCAGCGAGACATGCCTCAGCAGCCGTGGCCGTGGCCGCGACGAGACGTCCGACGGCATCCCGGTCAGCCACGAACCTCTGTCCATCATGCGCGATTCGCGCCACGTCCTCGTCACGGAGAAGCACCGTCCATTCCGCCTCCCGGCCGATCGACAGCACCTCTTGCACTCGGGACGACGGCAGACCGGGAACGAGGTGGGAACCGAAACTGTCCAGCCAGCACTCCAGCAGATGGAACCGTGAGCGGCCACGCAGCTGAACCTGCCAGCCGTCGAGCACAGATACACCCCCCGCTGTCCGGAATGCGCCCACAGCACGGCACACGCTCCCGTCAGACATCGACGAGATGTCATATCCAGAGGGGACCTTAACAGAGAACCGCCTCGCGGCATCCGATAGAAACCTGCCGCCGTCACGATTGCCGGTGCCTGTCGTCGCCGGGCGGTGGTGTCGAGCTGATGTCGCCGCCGGCCGGGCGGAACACGGACTCGATCACGCCGGGCAGCGCGAACCGGTAGGCCATGAACCGCCGGTAGGTACCCAGGATGCCGGTGGGGGCGGCCGAAGCGCGTCTGTGTACCGGCTGCGGTCCATCCGCTGGAACAACTCGCCGGGAGCGGCCGTGAACCACTGTTTCCCGTCGAAGTCACACAGCCTCCCGGCGGCCACGAGATCAGGTGCTCGGGACCGGTTCGGCAAGGTCGGCGGCGTAGCCCGCCCGGGCCGTCCCGGGGGCGGCGGCATCAGCGAGTGTGACCTGCACTGCCCGGCAGTACTCGGCATGCGATCGCCCGCCGGCCGCCACCCCACCGGGTTCGGTCAGCACACCATGGACACCACCGGCACCGACCAGCGATCGTTCATCGGTGG
>NZ_BOMG01000127.1 GCF_016862075.1 Actinoplanes couchii
GACGTCGCGGTGCACCACACCACGGCGGTGGATCGCGCCGAGGATCCCGGCCAGCTGACCGGCGAATTCGATCAGCTGGCCGTGCTCCCACGGCATCGGCAGCTCGTTGAGCACGGTGCCCGGCACACAGGCGGTCACCAGCGTCCCGGGCAACTGCCGGTCGTCGAGCCGCGGCACCCCCGGCACGCCGTCGAGGAGCCGCAGCATCGCCCGCTCGTTGTCCAGCCGTCCGGCCGCATCCGGCCCGAGAGGCTGTTTCTGCACCATGTCCCCGGAGCGCACCACCCGGGTGCGCGCGCTGGCGTACAGCACCTCGCTCACACTCTTTGAGTTCGGTTGCCGACCGGTGGCGCTGAGGCGTCCGGGTCAGAAGCCCGGGAATACCGCCCGCAGCTGGTCGAGCGTGATGTTGCCGGTCACGTCGGTGCCGTCCGGCGTGTGGGCCGGGGCGAGCCGCCCGTAGAGCAGCCGCAGCGCCGCCTCCAGCGAACCGGTGAACGTGGCGGTCACCGGCAGCGTCTCGGTGGTGAGCCGGACCGCGTCGGCCACGACGATCCGGTACGGCGTGCCGCTGATCTCGATCACCGCGGGCTCCGGCGCCTCCTTCGGCTTGCCGATGAATCCGAGCAGGAAGCCCAGGCCACCGGCGAGGTGCTCGGCGAGCACGTCCGCCGAGCCGGGGAGCAGCGTCACCTGCGGGTCGAGACCGGCGCGGGCGTCCCAGACGTGGTTGGTGACCTCGCTGAGCCGCAGCGCCGCGAAGGCCGCGAACGGCACCGGCTCGGGCAGGAACGTCCGGACCGTCAGCTCCTCGTGCCGGTCCGCCGGAACCGACTCCAGGGCGGTGACCAGGGCCTGGTCCGACGCGATCGAGCCGCTGGCCTGCTGCTGCGGGCTGAGCGCGTTCCACCTGTCCCACACGCTCTGGTTGAAGTCGGCGGCGGGCGCATCGGCCTCGCCCACCGCGGCCCGGAACCCGGCCAGGGTGATCTCGGCGCCGCTGCCCAGGTGCGACAGGACGTCGGCGACGGTCCAGTCGGCGGCTCCGGACGGGCCGGTCAGTTGGTCGTCGCCGAGCCCGGGAACAAGAGCGGCGAGGGCATCGTGCTCACTGCGCAGAGCCGCGATCGTACGTCCGGCAAGTGTCGTCATGACCTCAGCGTAGTGAGCGGCCGGCCGCGTCTACGCTCGGCCGCATGAATCCATCGACCCCCGCGGAGTTGAGCCTCGGCACGTGGCGGCGGGATCCGGGCACGGTGGTCCGGCGGGCCGTGTCGGTGCCGCCCGGTGATGTGGGTTCGCTCACGATCTACGCCGAGTCCGAGGTGCCCGGGGTCGCCACCGACTGGACGCCGCACTCGCATCCGATGCACGAGCTGGTGTGGGTGCACCGCGGGACGCTGACCTCGCGGATCGGGAACCGGATCGTCACGGTGCCGCCCGGGTTCGGCCTGTGGCTGCCCGCCGGGGTGGTGCATGGCGGCCGGCTGACCGCGGCGGCGGTGCTGCACGACGCGTTCTTCGCCCCGGACCGGACGCCCGTCGCGTTCCCCGGGCCGACTCTGATCACCATGACCATGCTGCTGGAGTCGCTGCTGGCCCGGCTGGCCGGTACCGGGCTGGAGGCGGGGGAGCGGGCCCGTACCGAAGCCGTGGTCTTCGATGTGCTGGAACCGTCGGAGCAGCAGTTCGCGCTGGAACTGCCGGGGGATCCGCGGATCGACCCGATCGCCGAGGCGCTGCTCGCCGACCCGTCCGACGACCGTGGCCTGCTGGAGTGGGCGGCGCATCTGGAGCTGAGCGACCGGACCATCACGCGGGCGTTCCGTGGGGCGACCGGCCTGTCGTTCGCGCAGTGGCGGCAGTCGTTGCGTATTCATCAGGCTCTGGCTCTGCTGTCCGAGGGCGCGGAGGTGGCCACCGTGTCGGAGCGGTTGGGGTACGCCCAGCCGAGCACGTTCATCGCCGCGTTCAGCCGGGTGATGAAGGTGACGCCCGGCCGCCTCGGTGTCCGGAATCCCGTATCGGGTGTCCAGACTGCCGGATTGCAGACCTAGAGCGCGGTCATCTAGCCTCCGTTAGGCAAGGCAAACCTAATTCGGAGTGATGAATGTCCTTCTTACGCGGCGAGCGACTGCTGCTTCGCTACGGGAGGACGGCGGTGGTCCACGGCGTCTCGGTCGAGTTGACGCCCGGCCGGGTGACCGCCCTGATCGGCCCCAACGGCAGCGGCAAGTCCACCCTGCTGCGCGCCCTCGCCCGCCTGCACAAGGTCGACGACGGCGAGGTGACCCAGGCCGACGGCGCGGTGTCGGCGTTCAGCGCCCGCGAGTTCGCCCGCCGGGTCACCCTCTTCGCGCAGTCCCGGCAGGCCCCGCACGGGCTGACCGTCAGCGAGGTCGTCGCGTTCGGCCGGCACCCGCACCGGCGCCGGTTCGCCGGGCCGTCCCCGGAAGACCGGTCCGCCGTCGACACCGCGATGACCGTCACCGGCGTACAGGAGATGGCCGGCCGGTCCGTCGGCGAGCTGTCCGGTGGGGAGATGCAGCGCGTCTGGCTGGCCGCCTGCCTGGCCCAGGAGACCGGCGTCGTCCTGCTCGACGAACCCACCAACCATCTCGACCTGCGGTACCAGATCGAGACCCTCGACCTGGTCCGCGACCTCGCCGACGACCGCGGTGTCGCCGTCGGCATCGTCCTGCACGACCTCGACCACGCCGCCCGGGTGGCCGACACCCTGCTGCTGATGAGCGCCGGGCGCATTCACGCGGCAGGTGTTCCCCACGAGGTGCTCACCGCCGCGAACATCAGCGAGGTCTACGGCCTGCCCGTCGAGGTCGAGACCGATCCCCGTACCGGGCGCCTCCGCATCGATCCGATCGGACGGCACCCGGCCCGCACCAGGAAACAACCGGTAGAGGAAAAAGCATGATCCGTCTCGTTGCCGCAACCGCCCTGACCGCGGTGGCCCTGACCGCCTGCGGAACCACCGAGGTCGAACCGGCCGCCGTCAGCTCGGCCGCCCCCACGTCGCAGTCCTGCGCCGACGACACCACGACCACGTCGACCGCACCGGTCTCGATCACCGACGGTGTCGGCCGCAAGGTCGAACTCGCCAAGCCGGCCGCCCGGGTCGCCGTCCTGGAGTGGCAGCAGACCGAGGACGTGCTCACCCTCTGCCTCAACCCGGTCGCGGTCGCCGACAAGGCCGGGTACGGCACCTACGTCAAGGCCGAGAAGCTGCCCGCCGACGCCGTCGACACCGGCGAACGCGGCGAGCCCGACCTGGACGCGCTCTACGGGGCGAACCCGGACCTGATCATCGTCGAGGCGTTCAAGGCCGACGACGAGGTGATCACCAAGCTGGAGAAGCGCGGGGTGCCGGTGCTCGCCACGGTCGGCGCCGACGCCAAGGGCCAGATCGCGAACATGAAGAAGGTCTTCTCGATGATCGGGCAGGCCACCGGGCGTACCGAGCGGGCCGATCTGGTCCTGAAGCAGTTCGACGAGCACCTGGCCGGGGCGAAGGCGAAGGTCGCCGCGGCGAACGTGACCAAGAAGGACTTCCTGTTCTTCGACGGCTGGATCGAGGGCGGCAACGTCGTCATCCGCCCGTACGGCAAGGGTGCGCTCTTCACCGAACTCGGCGAGCAGCTCGGTCTCACTCCGGCCTGGACCGATCAGATCAACGCGGCGTACGGCAGCGGCGGTGTCGACCCGTCCTACGGTCTCGCCCAGACCGACATCGAGGGCCTGACCGCCGTCGGCAACGCCACCTTCTTCTACGGCGACGACGAGACCCCGGACAGCTACGTCAAGGAACTGACCAAGAGCTCGATCTGGACCAAGCTGCCCGCCGTCACCGAGGGCCGCGCGTACCCGTTCCCGGCCGGTGTCTGGGGCGCCGGTGGCCCGAAGTCCAACGAAGAGGCGATCGACGCCTACGTGAACATCCTGACCACGAAGTGACCGACACCCGCGTCGCCGAGACCGGGCGGACTGCCCGGACCGGGCGCGGCGTGGGCGGGGCGGCCGTGCTGGCCGCCCTGCTCGTCGTGGTGATCCTGATCGGTCTCTGGCACATCACCCAGGGCACCTCCGGTGTCGGCTTCTGGGATCTGCTGCGCTCGCTGCTCGGCGCCCGCGAGGACGTCGGCGGCGTGCCGATCACCGACGTGCTCACCGGCTCCCGCCTGCCCCGGATGCTGGCCGGCATCGCGGTCGGCGTGGCGCTCGGCGCGGCCGGGGCGCTGCTGCAGTCGGTCACCCGCAACGCGCTGGCCGCCCCGGACACCCTGGCCGTCACCGCCGGCTCCTACCTCGCGCTCTGCGTGGTCGCCGCGTTCGGCCTGGCCGTGCCGTTGTGGGCGTCCGGCGCGGTGGCGTTCGCCGGTGGCCTGATCGCCGCCGCCCTGGTGCTCGGTCTGGTCGGCGCCGCCTCCGGCATCAGCACCACCCGGCTGATCCTGGCCGGATCAGCGGTGGCGATGGCCTTCGACGCGGTCAGCGCCATGCTGTTGATCCTCTTCAAGGAGAGCACCACCGGCCTGTACGCGTGGGGCAGCGGCTCGCTGGCCCAGCTGAACCTGGACGCCGCCACCCGGGCCGCCCCGGTCGTCATCGTCACCCTGATCGCCGCGCTGCTGCTGGCCCGGCGCCTGGACGTGCTCGGCCTCGGTGACGACACCGCCGCCTCCCTGGGCGTGCCGGTGCAGACCACCCGGATCTTCGCGGTGCTCTGCGCGGTGCTGCTGACCAGCATCTCGGTGACGCTGGCCGGCCCGATCGCGTTCGTCGGCCTGGCCGCCCCGGTCGTGGTCCGGCTGGCCGCCGCCCGGATCGGCGCCCTGAACCGGCACGTCTTCCTGATCCCGGCGGCCGGCCTGGCCGGAGCGCTGCTGGTGCTGCTCGCCGACGCCGTGCTCCGCGCGGTGATGGGCGCACAGGCCGCCGCGTCGATCCCGACCGGCATCCCGACGTCGCTGCTCGGCGCGGTGGTCATCGTGCTGCTCGCACTCCGGCTGCGCGACGTCGGCAACACCCGCGAGGCGCCCCGCGCCCAGGTCGCGGTCCGTTCCCGCCGCCGGTTCCTGACCGTCACGATCACCGCGGCGGCACTGCTGACCGGGGCGTTCGTCGCCGGCCTGCTCTCCGGAACCCGATGGCTGCGCACCGGCGACATCATGCTGTGGCTGCAGGGCACCGCACCGAACCTGATCGACCTGGCCCTGGACGACCGGGCGCCCCGGGTGGCGGCCGCCGTCGTCGCCGGCGCGGCCCTGGCCCTGGCCGGAACCGTGGTGCAGGGCACCGTCCGCAACCCCCTGGCCGAACCGGGCGTGCTCGGCATCACCGCCGGCGCCGGCCTGGGCGCGGTGATCGTGGTGACCTCCGGGATCGCCGGTGGGCGACCGGTGCTGATCGTCACCGCGGTCGTCCTCGGGCTCGCCACGTTCGCGCTGATCGCCCTGCTGGCCTGGCGCGGCGGCCTGCTGCCGGACCGGTTCCTGCTGATCGGCATCGGCTGCGGGTACGCGCTCAGCGACATCAGCACGTTCCTGCTGCTGCGCGCCGACCCGTGGGACACCCCGCGGATCCTGACCTGGCTGTCCGGCACCACCTACGGGCGGACCTTCGCCGACGTGGTCCCGGTGCTGGTGGTGCTGCTCGTGGCCACCCCGGTGGTCCTGGGCATGACCCGTCAGCTGGACCTGCTGTCGATCGACGAGGACACCCCGAGGATCTTCGGCGTACGCCGGGAACGCACCCGTTTCACCCTCCTGGTGATCGCGGCGTTCGCGGCCGCGGTCAGTGTCGTCGCCGTCGGCGTGGTCGGGTTCGTCGGGCTGGTCGCCCCGCACATCGCCCGCAGTCTCGTCGGCGTCCGGCACGCCCGGATCATCCCGGTGGCCATGCTGCTGGGCGGCCTACTGGTCTGCGTCGCCGACACCCTCGGGCGTACGGTCATCGCGCCCTCGCAGATCCCGGCCGGGCTGATGATGGCGCTGATCGGGGCGCCCTACTTCGTCTGGCTACTGCGCCGAACGTAGAAAGTCCTCGATCAGGGCACTGATCAGTTCCGGTCGCTCGGCCACGAGCGCGTGTGAGGTCCCCGGCACCAGGCACAGCTGGGCGCCGGGGATCGACGCCGCGATCAGCAGGGTGTGGTCCGGCCGGACGGTGTCCCGGTCACCGGCCATCACCAGCACCGGCGCGGTGATCCGGGCCAGATCCGCAGGCTTGATGTGCGGCTCGGTGGTCCACAGCCGGAACAGTTTCGCCAGCACGACGTCGGCGTGCTCCGGCCCGTCCGGGGACAGCCGGTCGTAGTGCATCCGCTCCCGATCCGGCCCTTCCTCTTTCGCCCGCCGCGGCGGTTTCAGCACGGTTCCGGGTGAGTCGGTGAAACCCGACGGGTCCAGGTTGGCGCTGATCGCGGTCAGCGACCGGACCCGCTCCGGATGGTCGAGCGCCAGCAGCAGCCCGATGATCGCCCCGTCGCTGTATCCCACGATGTGAGCGGACGGCACACCGATCGTGCCGAGATAGGCGAGCGTGTCGGCGACCATCCCCGGATAGTCGTAATCCCCGTCGATGTCCGCCGTCCGCCCGTGCCCCGGGCGCTCGAACGCGGCCACCCGATGGTCGCTGATCAGGGCGTCCGACTGGGCCCGCAACGACTCCAGCGAACACCAGCCGCCGTGCAGCAGCAGGACCGGCTCGCCGTCGCCGGTGATCTCCGAATACATGTCGGATTCTCCGATCCGCAGGTAGGGCATGACCTCAGCGTAGATCGCCCCGCCTATCATGGGCCGGGCAGCCCAACGGCGGGCCTGCACCGCTGTCACCCTCCGGAAGGACTGCCTTGACGTTCCCCGTTCTGCCCGCCGACGGTCACGTACACAGCGAATGGTCCTGGGACGCCGGCCGGCGCGGCGCCGACATGGTCCTGACCTGCGCCCGCGCGGTCGAGATCGGCCTGCCCGCGCTGGCGTTCACCGAACACCTCGATCTCACCAGTTGGACCGACTTCACCGCCCCGCCGCTGGACGTCGACGGCTACCTGGCCGCCGTCGACCGCTGTCGGCACCGGTTCCCCAGCCTGCGCATCCTCACCGGCCTGGAACTGGGCGAGCCGCACTGGCACGCCGACGAGGTGGCGAAACTCCTCGCCGGCGGCGACTTCGAACGGGTCATCGGCTCGCTGCACACGGTCAGCACCCCGGACGGGCTGAGCGAGGCCAACAAGGCGTTCGCCTTCCTGCCCGCCGACCAGGTGATGCGCGACTACCTGCGGGAGATCCCGAACCTGGTCGCCGGATCGGACGCCTTCGAGTCGCTGACCCACATCGACTACACGGTCCGCCGCTGGCCGGCGTCCGCGGGCCCCTTCGACCCGTACGTGTACGAGGAGGAGTTCCGAGCGGCGCTGCGCGCTCTGGCCGACAGCGGCCGGGCCCTGGAGATCAACACGACGATCCCGCTGAGCGCGACGATCCTCGGCTGGTGGCGCGACGAGGGCGGCACGGCGGTCACGTTCGGCAGCGACGCCCACTCACCCGAAGACGTGGCCCGCGGCTTCCCCGACGCGGTGGCGATGGCCGACGCCTTCGGCTTCAAACCGGGCCCGCGGCCGTACGACTGGTGGTCCCGCGCCTGATCAGCCGCCCCGGATCGTGCGGTCCGGGGCCCGCGACAGTTCGCCGTCCCAGAACTCGACGGAGTACCGCAGCCCGGCCGCGGCCAGAGCGGTCCCGAGATCGTCGAGCCGGGACGGGTCCACCACGCCGCTGAAGATCACCGTGTCCGGGAGCTGGCGCAGTTCGAGACACACCCACTCCCGCTCGACCTCGAAGTCCGTCCACGAACTCGCCCGCACCCGCCACCCGGCGGCGGCGAACGACGCGGCGATGGTCTTCGCGGGCGGGGAGCCGGTGAACGATCCGTACACGTTGTTGTCGAGCCCCGCCCACTCGTCGGCGAGACGTGGTCCCGGCGTGCCGCCGGAGGTGATCGCCGGCTCCATGCGGGGAAGCGTAGGCGGAGCGTGCCGTAAATCGGAAGACACCTTGGCTTAACATCGATCAGTCTCTATCGTGCTGGGGAAAGCGCTTTCCCCCCGCTTGAAGGCGCTCCGATCCCCAACATGGAAGTGAGACACCGATGAGGAGACCAACCGTCTTCCGCTGGATAGCCGCGGGCTCCACCGTGGCTGCCTCGGCCGCGATCGCGCTGTCGCTGCCCGCCGGGAGCGCCTACGCCGCCGACAACCTGAGCCTCGGCGGGGACGCCGACGGGTCCAGCAAGGCCAGCGGCACCAGTTACGGCAACGTCCGGGACGGCAACACCGCCACCTACTGGGCGCCGGGCAGCACCACCGGCTACGTCTCGGTCAAGTGGAGCAGCGCCACCACGGTGTCCTCGGCGGTCATCAAACAGGCCTCTGGCGGCGGCACCATCAGCGCCTGGCGTGTCCTCAACGCCGACTCCGGCTCGGTGCTGACCAGCGGCAGCGGCAGCCCGAGCACCATCTCGTTCACCTCCACCTCGCTGAAGAAGCTGACGTTCGAGATCACCAGCGCGTCGGCGGCGCCGCGGATCGCCGAGTTCGAGACGTACTCCAGCGGCGGTGGCACCACCCCGACGACCAGCCCCACCGCCGGGCCCAGCCCCAGCCCGACCAGCGGCACCGGCACCCCGACCGGCGCCTGGCCGTCGTCGCAGGGCAACGTGTCGGTCTCCGGCACCGTCCCGGTGTCCGGGGTCTACGACGGTGGCATGAAGACGTTCTGCTGCATCGGTGACGGTTCGCAGAACGAGTCGCAGGACCCGATGTTCTCCATCGCCAACGGCGGCACCCTGCAGAACGTCATCATCGGCTCCCCGGCCGGCGACGGCGTGCACTGCGAGGGCACCTGCACGATCCGCAACGTGTGGTGGAACGACATCGGCGAGGACGCCGCCACGTTCAAGGGCACCGGCGGCGGTACGAGCTACGTGATCGGTGGCGGCGCCCGGTCGGGCAGTGACAAGACGTTCCAGCACAACGGGAACGGCACCGTCAACATCTCCGGCTTCTACCTGAGCGGCTCCGGCAAGCTCTACCGGGGCTGCGGCAACTGCACCAACTCGTACCAGCGGCACGTGAAGATCGACAACGTGCTGCTCAACGACATCGACATGGTCGCCGGCATCAACACCAACTGGGGCGACACCGCCACCATCACCCGGGTCACCCTGACCAACAGCTCCAGCGCCACCGTCTGCGGCCAGTACCAGGGTGTCGCCAAGGGCAGCGAGCCGAAGTACCTGGGCGAGGGCTGGAACAACAGCAACTGCAAGGTCACCCAGGCCGACATCACCCGTAAGTAGCAACGGCGGGTCCGTCCGGTGGGTTCGGCGCGAGTCGCACCGAACCCACCACTCGGCGGTGGCACGGTCCTGCGATCCTCGATGGACATGACCGGGATCCGTACCGCAGAGCTGAGGTTGTTGCCCTGGCGCCCGCGTGTTCGTGGGATAGAGGTCCCTGAGGATCTCGCCATGCTCGATTTCGATGACCTGATCGGTGGTGCCATCGGCTTCGTGGTCTGGTTGTTCGTCGTGCTGCTCGCTTTCGGCATTCTGCCGTTCTTGCTGTTCCCGCTCGAGGTCGCGGTGCTGCTGGTGTTCGTCCCCGGCTTCTACCTGCTCCGGATGGTCGGGGTGACGACCTGGCCGGTGGTCGTCCGCAACCCGGCCGGCGAGGTCGTCCGGGTCGAGCGGCACCGCTGGCTGCACCGGGCCCTGGCCCGCCGCGACGCCCTCCGAAAACCAAAGGATCAAGAGATGGGATGGGTGACGACCCTGTGGTCGCGGGGAGAGGCGCCGTGTGACGGCATCTACTGGCCGGACGACACCGGCCGCGAGTTCGACACGGACGGCACCAAGCTCACCCGGGTCACGTTCGGTGGCCCGATCGATGTCCTCCGGCAGGCCCGGGAGAATCCGGACGACACCATGAAGGTCGATCACTCGACTGTGGAACTTCCGGACGGCAGACATCTCCGGTACGGCGAGGGCCCGCTGGGCAGCGACGGCATGTTCGCGCTCGTGGAGCCGGACGGCACGCTCGTCTTCGTCGTCGCACTCACCGACTCGAACCCGTTCGAGAAGGCCACCGTCGACGGGCACAAGGTGTACCTCAGCAACAACCACCGCAACAGCAACAACGAACGCAACACGCTCGAGATCGACCTGTCCGATCCTCGCTTCTACGGCCCGGAGTGAAAAGATCCGGGGATGGGCAATCCGACGCTGCACGACGTGGCGCGCAGGGCCGGGGTGGGCAAGTCCACCGTGTCGAACGTGCTGGCAGGTACCGGCCGCCCGTCTGAGGCGACCCGGGAGAAGGTCCTCGCGGCGGTCGCCGAGCTGGGCTACGCACCGAACCGGGCGGCCCGGCTGCTGCGCGGCGGCCGGACCGGGGTGGTCGGCGTCTACGTGCCGGGCAACCCGTCGCTGTCGGAGTACTACATGCGGTTCGTGTTCGGGGTGATGGAGCCGCTGTCCGCGCGTGGCCGGGACACGGTGATCCTCAGCGGCGCCGACCGCAGCACCCTGCCGCCGATGGACGGGGTGATCCTGTCCGATCCGGACGAGACCGATCCGGCGATCGCCGCGCTGCTGGCCTCGGGCCTGCCCACGGTGTGTTTCGAGCGGCCCTTCGGAACCTCGGTGAGCAGTCCGGACATAGTGCTCTGGTGTGATCACCGGGCGGCGCTGACCACGGTCCTGGACGACATGCGGGCCGCCGGTGGGCGGTGGCCGGCGTTGATGATCCCGCCGGAGACCGGGGACTGGACGGCGCAGCTGGGTGTGGCCTACCGGGACTGGTGTGCCCGGCACGGGGTCACGCCGGTGATCGGGAGTGTCGACTGGATACCGACTCCGGCCCAGCTCGACACGGTCGCCGACACGCTGCTCACCGAGCATCCGGGGATCGACGGGCTGGTCTGCGGGCCGGTGGACACCGCGCCGGCCGTGCTGCCCACCCTGCGACGGCACGGCCGGACGGTCGGCGTGGACTTCCAGCTGGCCACCGGCACCGAGTCGACCGCCGCCCGGCTGGGGCAGCCGCCGATCACCGCGATCGACATCGACCCCCTGGAAGCGGGCCGCCGGTGTGCGGCGCTGCTGGACGGGCTGCTCACCGGCGAGCCGGGTGGCGAGATCGAGCATCCGGTGACGGTGCACCGCCGGGGCTCTACAGTCCTCGGCGCGCCAGCTCCTCCTCCACCTTCTCGCCGGCGACGGTGATCGAGTCGCCGTTGTCGACGCAAGCCTGGTAGAACCGTTCGATCTCGGTGCTGACGGCGGCGTACCGGCGTTCCCAGTTCTCCGCCTCGGCCCGCCAGTAGCCGACCGCGGTGATCTGGTCCCGCTGGAAGCCGTGCACGTCCCGCCAGTGTGAACGGACCTTGCGGGCCTCACTGGTCTCCCCGGCGAACCAGACGTAACCGCGGCCCGGCGGCGGTTCGAAATCGTCAGATAGTACACGCGGATGGTCAAGATACGCGGGATCGTCCTCGACGGCCCGCACCATGATCGGAACCGGACTGTCGTGCTGTTCCACGATCCGGGCCACCGCGGGCAGCCCGGTCAGGTCGGTGATCAGCAGGATCCAGTCGGTGTTCGCCGGCGGTTTGTACCAGCCCCGCTGTCGCCACAGCACCAGGCCGTCCCCGGGTGACGCGTTCTCCGCCCAGTTCGACGCGACACCGGTGCCGTGCCGGGCGAAGTCGATCACCAGGCTGTCGGGCGAGACAGACCGGATCGTGTAGTTCCGGCCGATCGGCGCATTCGGTAGACCGTGATACCCCCACACCCCGTCGATGCAGGTCATCAGCGGGGGAGAGGACTCGCCGGCTCGCGGGAAGTAGAGCGTGACCGATTCGTCGGGCGTACCCAAGGAAAGGAATGAAGCCAGGCCTGGACCGCCCACCTCGACCCGGATGAAGTGTGAGCCGACCGGACGGACCGCGAGAACCGACACGTGCCAGGTCATTTGGCGCTGAAATCGCTGGTGGTGGCCACGTCGCCGTCGACCGCCGCGGCGAGCGCCGGGACGATCGTGTCGATGACGTAGGGCAGGCTGAGCACCGAGGAGAACGAGAACGCGCCGTTGGCCTCCTGGCCGAGGAAGACGTCGCGGCCCTCCTTGTGCACGGCCCGGTCGGTGTAGAGCGGGTTGGCCAGCAGCTGCTTGATCAGCGCGTCGTCGGGCGCCTCGGACCAGACCGCGACCTTGACGTCGAGCAGGTCGAAGCGTTCCTTGCTGATCGTGTAGTAGTCGTTGGCGTTGTCGGTCAGCTTGCCGACCTCGTCGCTCATGGTCAGTCCCAGGTCGAGCAGCACCTGACTGCCGGTGGCGTTCGGGCTGAAGATGTAGAACTGGCCCTCGAAACCGGAGGCGAACACCGTGGACGCGCCCTTGAGCTGCGGGTATTTGGTGCTCGCGGCGGCCAGCCGGGTCTCCAGGTCGGTCACCATCTTCTCGGCTTCGGCGCTCCTGCCGAGGATCTGGCCGGCCTTGCGGGTCTTGTCCTGCCAGGTGACGGCCCACGGGTCGTCGGCGCTGGGCTGCGCCACGGTCGGCGCGATCTTGTTGAGGGTGTCGAACTGTTCCTGGGTCAGACCGGCTGAGACGCCGACGATGACGTCCGGGTCCAGTCCCAGGATCTGCTCGTAGTCCAGGTCGGCGCGGGGCAGCACGGTCGGCTTCGCGCCCTTGAGGTACGACTGGGCCCACGGCCAGGTGGCGGACGGCTGATCGCCGTACCAGTCCCGGATCGCCACCGGCACCGTGCCGAGCGCCAGGTAGTAGTCCTGTTCGGAGTAGCCGACCACGACGACCCGCTCGGGTTTCGCCTCGAGGACGGTCTTGCCGAAGGCGTGGTCGACGGTGACCGGGAAGGTGTCACCCGCTGCCGAGGCGCTGGACTCCGGTGTCGTGGCGGCATCGCCGCAGCCGGCGAGGGCGAGAAAAAGTGTCGTCGCGGCGAGCGCGCGTTTGAGTGCAGACATGTGTCGTGTCTTTCGCGTGGGGGCTGATCAAGGGGGCGTGCCGCCGTTAGGGTAGCCTAACCTGACTTAAAGATGGAACGTTCCACCGGAGTGCTTTGGATGACACGACGAGCCGGACTCGCAGCCTGCGTGCTGCTGCTGGGGGTGACGATCGTTCTCGGACTCGCCATCGGCGCCCGGGACCTGTCCTGGGACGTGGTGCTGCACGCGCTGCGCACCCGCGAGGGCGAGGCCGGCGAGATCGTCTGGGCGGTCCGGATCCCGCGCACGATCCTGGCGCTCTGCGTCGGCGCCGCCCTCGGCGTGGCCGGCGCCCTCATGCAGGCCCTGACCCGCAACCCGCTCGCCGACCCCGGACTGCTCGGTGTCAACGCGGGCGCCGCCGCCGCGGTCGTCCTCGGCGTGGTCCTCGGACTGCCCGACGGCGACGTACCCCGGCTGATCCTGGCCCTGATCGGCGCCGGACTCGCATCGGCCCTGGTGATGGCACTCGGGCACAGCCTGATCCTGGCCGGCGCGGCGATCACCGCCACCCTCACCGGCCTGGTCGCCGGGATCACCCTGCTCGACCAGAACGCGTTCGACCACTACCGCTTCTGGGTCGTCGGCACACTCGCCGATCAAACCCTCGACCTGCTGCGGTACGCCGGACCGGTACTGCTGGCCGGCCTGGTCATCGCGGTCGGGGTCGGCCGGGTGCTGGACGTGATCGCGCTCGGTGACGACAGTGGGGCCGCCCTCGGCGCGAACCCGGCCCGCACCCGCCTGTGGGGCCTGACCGCCGTCGCGCTGCTGTGCGGGGCGGCCACCGCGCTGGTCGGCCCGATCGGCTTCCTCGGCCTGGCCGTCCCGCACGCGGCCCGCCTGATCTGCGGCGCGCGACAGCGCTGGATCCTGGCGTACAGCGCAATCCTCGGTCCTCTGGTCCTCCTCGCCGCCGACGTGCTCGGCCGCATCGCCGCCCGCCCCGGCGAGATCGAGGTCGCGATCGTGATGGGCCTGATCGGAGCACCGGTGTTCATCGCCCTGGCGCGCACCCGGAAGGTGGCGGACCTGTGAGGCGCCCGGCCGTCGTCGTCACCGTGCTGCTCGCCACCGCGCTGGTGCTGGCCGTGGTCGCGGTCGCCACCGGCACCCTGCCGATCCCGCTCGCCGACCTGTGGGCGGCGCTCATCGGGGACGGTGACCGTAGGACGCTGTTCGTCCTGCGGGAGCTGCGCGGGCCCCGGATCGGGCTGGCGCTGATCGTCGGGGCGGCGCTCGGGGCCGCCGGGGCGCTGTTCCAGAGCGTCACCCGCAACCCGCTCGGCAGCCCCGACATCGTCGGGTTCACCAGCGGCGCCGCGACCGGGGCACTGGTCGCGATCCTGGTGCTGCCGGCCGGGGTGATCTCCGCCGGGGCCGGTGCGGTCGCCGGTGGTTTCGCGGTCGCGCTGGTCTCGGTGCTGACCGGCGGCACCGGGCGGCGGCTGATCCTGGTCGGCATCGGGCTGGCGGCGTTCCTCACCTCGGTCAACTCGTTCCTGCTCACCCGGGCGAGCATCACCGAGGCGCAGAACGCCGGGGTGTGGCTGGTAGGCAGCCTCAACGGGCGCGGCTCGCACCTTCTGATGAGCGCGATCCTGACGTTCGCCCTGCTGCCGCTTGCGGCGTGGTACGGTCGCGGGCTGACGATCCTGGAGATGGGGGACGACAAAGCCCAATCCCTGGGCGTACGCCCGGACCACCAGCGGTTGATCGCCATCGCCGTCGGTATCGGGCTGACCGGCGCCGCAGTGGCGGCGGCCGGCCCGGTCGGTTTCGTCGCCCTGGCCGCGCCCCAGCTGGCCCGCCGCCTCACCCGGGTGGCGTCCCCGATGCCGGTGGTGTCCGCGCTGGTCGGGGCGGTGCTGCTGCTGGCCGCCGACATGCTGGCCCAGCGGGTCCTGACACCCCAGCAGATCCCGGTCGGCGCGATGACCGGTTTCCTCGGCGGTATCTACCTGATCATGCTGCTGCGCCGCCGCACCAGGCTCTGAGGTGCGTGAGTCGCGCGATCGTAATGCGTAGGTTGTCGACTCTTGTCATCGTTGTGCAACTGCTCGCGTCTGTTTCCTTCATGTACACGGACGATCTTGCGGGCCAAGCTCGACGAGCCTCAACCTGTTACACCAAGACCGGGCACCGCGAGGGACCTCTAGCGCCACCACGCCCCGAGGCGATTTGGAGGTCACCTACTTCGCACACGGGCTGCAAGCCCGACCGGGATGGCCAGTTCCTGTCGGGCCCGCTGGCCCCTGCCGTGCCGGGCGGACGGACTGTCCGCCGACTGCCCATCAAGCGGGCCATTGCTATGCGCGGAACCGTCATAATGGATCCATGAAGAAGCCAGTACGGATAGCGATCTCCGCAGCTGGGGCGATAGCGGGAATCGCGGCGACGGCCGTGTGTGTCATCCTGCTGGCACGGCAGGGTCTGGACCGCGCGGAGAAGATTCTATCCATCGCCTCGTGCTTGTTCACGTTCGCCGGTTTCGCGTTGAGCTGGCTGACCTGGCGTAGGACCGCGCCGGCTCTCCCCGAAGCTCCCGCTACCACCTCGTCCGGGCCGGCCTCGGTAGCCGTGACAGGGAGCAGCAGTGGCTCCATAGATGCCGAGGCGTCTGACGTCGACACTCCTCAAGGCACCCCTGCCGCCCCCGCCAGCGGAGTGCACGCGACCGGTGCGGGCTCAGTCGCGGTAGGCGGCGATAACGACGGCCAGATCCGTACCAGAGTGACGGGTTGGCGGGGCAAGAAGCCATGAGCTTCCTTCGGCCGGATCCGCCGCCGGCGGACTTCAGCACCGAGGCATCCGGAACGGGCAGCGTCGCGTTGCGGGATAACTACGGCACAGTCGCTACGAACGTCATTCTGCCAAGAGACGTGAGCTGGCCGGTGCGGGTTGGTCTGGTACCACGGCTGGCTGACTGTTTCCAGGATCGGTCTCTTGAGGGAATTGCCGACTTCGCTGCGGTGGAGGAGACGGTTCCGGGTGGGTCGACCATGCTGCTATCGGGCATGGGCGGGGTGGGTAAGACGCAGGTTGCGGTGAGCCTCGCCGAGCGGCTGTGGCGCGACAGGCAGCTCGACCTGCTCGTGTGGATTTCGGCGACCTCCCGGGCCGGAATCCTCGGCGGCTATGCCCGCGCCGGTTTGGCGGTCGCGGCGCCCGGCGTGCAGGGCACCGATGCGGAGGCGGATGCCGCCCAGTTCCACGGCTGGCTGAGCGCCACTGACCGGCGATGGCTGATCGTGCTCGACACGCTTGAGCGCAGCGCTGACCTTCAAGGGCTGTGGCCCCCAAGCCGCGATCTCGGTCGCACCGTGCTGACCACTCGCCTTCGCGGTGTGGCTCTCGACGGTCCGGATCAGCGTCTTGTGCAGATGGGCACGTTCACCGCCGCTGAGGGGGCGGCATACCTGCAAGCCCGGCTCGAAGGCCACCCGGACCTTGCCGACGACATCGACGGCGTGGTCACCGACCTTGGAAGCCTGCCACTGGCTCTGGGCCAGGCCAGTGCGTTCCTACTCGATGAGCATGTGCCCTGCTCGGTGTACCGGACACGCTGGGCCGATCGCCGGGTGCGCCTCGACGACTTGATGCCCGACCCCGAGGATCCCAACGGTCTTCCGGACGACTACCAGCGCACGGTTGCCGTCACCCTGTCGCTGTCCGTGGAGCCGGCCGGCCGAGCCCGGCCGGCCGGTCTAGCTCGGCCGGTGCTGGAACTGGCCAGCGTGCTGCACCCTGCCGGCATCCCTGCGTCGCTATTCACCACCGAGGCCGCGCTCAATTGGCTCACGCACCATTGCTCTAACACACAAGTGAATGGCGCGGGCGTGATCCACTCCGCACTGCGTTGCCTGCACCGTCTCAACCTGATGACCCTCGACAGCAGCAATGTCATGGTTCACGCGCTGGTGCAGCGAGTGATGCGAGAGACGAAGGCCGACGAGGAACTGACTGACCTTGCTTGGGCGGCCGCCGATGCGCTGGCTGAGGAGTGGCCCCAGGTCGCGAGCGATCGCGACTACGCTCAGCGGTTGCGCGATAATGCCGCGACTGTGTACGGGTACGGCAAGGAGGTGCTGCTGCACCCGGACATCCACCCAGTTTTGGCCCAAGCGGCGAGCAGTCTCGGGGAGTCCGGCGACGCCGTCGGTGCCGTGGCCGCGTACGAACGGCTCCACGCCGACATCGTCCGGATGCCCCACCACGATTCCGGAAGTGCCTTGAACTTGCGGCACCTTATGGCACGGTGGCAGGTCAGAGCGGGAAACCCGTCCGAAGCCGTGGCCACGAACGCAGCTTTACTCCCAGCGCTTATCGAGGTGAAAGGACCGGAGCACCCCCTCACGCTGGCAACACGCAATAACCTCGCCCAGGCGCAAGGCGAGTCGGGGAACCCCGATGCCGCCGTGAGCGCCTACCGGCAACTGCTACCCGATCTGAATAGGATTCTGGGACCGTCTGACCCCCTCACCCTGGTGGCTCGCTTAAATAACGCCCATTGGCGGGGTGTGGCTGGCGGTCCGGCCGGCGCCGCCGCCGAGTATGAGCAGATGCTCGACGACTTCGAGCATGTTCTGGGTCCGGATGCCTTCGAAACGATGGTGGTACGCAACAACCTCGCCCTTTTGAAGGGCTTGGTGGACGTGGCCGGCGCGATAACTGACGCTCAGGATGTACTCGAGAACCAGCTGCGCGAACTCGGCCCCGAGCACCTGAGCACCCTTAAGACCCGCAGCAATCTCGCCACCATGCGGGCCAAAGCCGGTGACCTCGCAGGCTCGATCGAAGCGCACCGACAGCTTCTCGCCGATCGAACCCGGGTGCTCGGACCTGAACACCCGGACACCCTGCTCACCCGGGCCAATATTGCTGATCTGCAAGGCACGGCAGGGAACCCGTCGGGTGCCGCGGCAGCATATGAGCAGATTCTCGTTGATCAACTTCGCGTGCTCGGCCCTGACCATCCGGACGTTACGATCAGTCGGCGGAGCCTGCATGAATGGCGCGAGCAGGCGGGGGGAGGGGCGATCTCCGATAGCGGCGGACGGCGGGGCTAGCACTCTCGGTATTGGAAGGAGTAGTGATGGCGGACCCTGCACTGATGCGTCTGCTGAGGGGATACCGACCTCCGGACCAGCGAACGCCGAAACGGCAGTTGACGTAAGCGATACGGGTTCGGTTGCCGTCGAGGGTGACAGCACTGCACCGATCAGCACCCGCGTCAATGGCTCCGAGCACCGTCCGAAGATATGACTTCAAGGCGACGCGACGAAGAAGCGCCTACGCCAGAAGGTGTCCGCGTGGAGGCATCAGGCCCAGGAGCGGTCGCAGTTGGCGGCAACAATAACGCTCCCATCACCACCACGGTGATTGGCAGGGTGGTTTTCGGCGACGACATCCGGATCACGCACGTGGGCGGGGACGTCACGATCAGCGTTGACCGGCCGGTTTACCGCGTGACACCGGCTGTGATTGTCCCAGTGGTGATAAGCGCGTCCCAGGCGCGGGCACAACCGAGTCGGCTGCTGCTAGCGCGTCACCAGGTGGTGCCATTCACCGGTCGCGACCGGGCTCTGGAAGAACTCGCCACCTGGATGACCGACGATGATACGGTGTCGGCCCGGCTGATCCACGCCGCGGGCGGGCAGGGGAAGAGCCGTCTTGCCGATGAGGTGAGCGCCAGGTATGCGAGGGCGGGCTGGACGGTCTGGCAGGTGAGGTATACCCCTGTTTCAGTTCCGGGCCGGGAGATTACTACCGCGCCAGCGTCCCGGGTCGAACTGACGAGCGGGGCACTGCTGGTGGTCGTGGACTATGCGGACCGGTGGCCGTTCTCAGCCGTGTTGGCCTTGCTCACACAACTACGGCAGCTGCACGCCGCAGCGAGTACGAAAGTACGGGTGCTGCTCCTAGCCCGCAGCGCCGGCTTCTGGTGGCAGGCAATAGCCAACCGCGCCGACAGCGACCTGGACATCCAAGCCGACCAGATAGCGCTACCTTCGCTTGCTGCCGACAGTGCCGACGACCGGCAAGCGCTATACCGGGTGGCGGCCACCCGCTTTGCTAACGCCCTCGACGTGCCAGGCGATAACTGGTCGGCGCCCGATCTATCCGGGGACGATTTCGCGCAGGTCTTAGCCGTGCATATGACCGCGTTGGCAGCCGTCGACGCGCACCGGCACGGCTATGTGCCGCCCGTGCGCCCGCATGCGGTGTCGTCTTACCTATTGCGGCGGGAACAAGCTCATTGGCAAGAGATCCACGCTTGGTCCGAGCCTCCGATGGTGACGCCGCCGCAAGTCATGCATCGTACGGCTTTCACGGCGACGCTGACGGGTGTCCTGCCGCGGCTCGCCGCGCGGCAGGCACTCCTGTGTACTGCGCTTGCTAGTAATGAGACCGGGGCAGACCAAATCATCGACGACCACCGCGCGTGCTACCCGCCCACGGCCCCCACCACGGTGCTGGAACCGGTACACCCTGATCGGCTCGGCGAAGATCTAATCGCCCTATCTACGCCCGGCCACGGCCACGACGACCTGCCCGGCCTGACCGATGACTGGACACTCACCACGCCCGACGTGCTACTCAGCGCCCTTGGCCAGAAACAATGGGCCCCAGCGGTGGTCACTACCCTGGTGGAGACCGCGTATCGATGGCCACATGTCCGTACCGGCCAGTTGTACTCGCTCGTCCGCCACCGTCCCGACTTGGTCATCACCGCCGGCGGCGCCACACTGACCCGGCTGGCCGGGATCCCCGACGTTGACCCCGAGATTCTCGAGATTCTCGAGTCGCACCTACCCGCCGACCGCCACATCGACCTCGATATCGCCGCGGCCGCGATCACCGAGAAGACTGTCCCCTACCGACTCCGTCACACCACCGACCCGGTAGTGCACGCCCAGTTACATATGGACTACGCCCGACGCCTGTCTAACGCCGGACAACATACGAAGGCCGTGCTGGAGTATGAGGAGGCTACCGCGGTCTACCGTCAACTTGCGAGGACAGACCCAGCCGTCCACCTGTCCAACCTCGCGATGTCATTGGCCAACCTCGGAAGCATGTTGTCCCAACTAGGCAACCATGACGAGGCCCTGATTCGCGTTGAGGAAGCCATCATCATTCTTCGTCCGTTGGCTAAGCGGATCCCTGCCGCTCACCTGCCCAATCTGGCATCCTCGGTGGGCAACCTCGGCATGATCCGGTCAGGCCTGGGCCATGACCATGAGGCGCTACTCCTCATGGAGGAAGCCGTCGTGCTCAACCGCAAGCTGGCGAGAACAGATCCGAACGAACACCAGCCGAACCTCGCTGTGTCGTTGACCAACCTCGGCAACATGCTCGACAGACTCGGCCGTCATGACGACGCGCTGCCTCCCGCCGAGGAAGCCGTCACGATATATCGCAGATTGGCGAAGAGAGATGCAGCCGTCTACTCGCCGGATCTGGCGACGTCGCTGACCAATTTTGGCATCCGGCTGTCTCAGCTAGGTGAGTATCAGCTCGCTCTGCCCCCGACCGAGGAAGCCGTCACAATCTTCCGGCAACTGGCCAGGAAGAACCCGAACGCTTACCTACACGGGTTCTCGGTGTCGCTGAGCAACTTGAGCGCCCGGTCGCTGCAGCTAGGACACCACGCTCAGGCACTGACTGCGTCCGAGGAGGCTGTGTCGATAAACCGCCGACTAGCCGAGACGAACCCGGCTGTTCACCTCCCTCGCCTAGCCAGCGCGTTGAACAACCTCGGGACCTCGTTAAAGGAATCAGGCAGGCACAGGGAGGCGCTGCTCTCCACGCAGGAAGCCGTCGCCATTTCCCGACGGATGGCTGCAACGAATCCAATGATCTATTTGCCCGAGCTGGCGGGCCAGCTAACCAACCTCGCCTCCCTTCTGGCGCATATAGGCCTATACGAAGATGCTTTGGCGCCAGCAGAGGAGTCCGCTAGCATCTATCGTCGATTGTCCGAGACGGCACCGGACGCCCATGCGCGGAACGCTGCGGTGTCGCTGACGAATCTCGGCATCCGGCTGTCGCAGTTGGGGCGCCAAATCGAGGCTTTGTCTCCGAGAGAGGAAGCTGCGGCGCTCTATCGCCGGCTCGCTGCGAAGAACCTAAAATATTTGCCGGCCCTTGCGGGCGCACTGACTGATCTGGTCGCATCCTATTTCCAATTGGGACGTTATCGAGACGCCCTGTCACCAGCCGAAGAAGCAACCAGTATCAGCCGGCAGTCGGTCGATGCAAACCTTGCCGACAACCTGCCGCAGCTCGCCATGTCATTGATCAATCTAGGCGGTGTCCGTACGCAGCTAGGTCTTCCTGATGCAGCCCCGACGGTTGAGGAGGCGGTCGCGGTATATCGCACCCTGGCAAACGATGACTCAATCACCTACCTTCCAAGACTCGCCGCGTCGTTGAACAACTTGGGAATTTCCCTGTTCGAGCAGGGGCGCCTAGAAGAGGCGGCGCTCGCGGTCGAGGAGGGTATCGACATCTATCAGAGAGTCGGAGTGCCGGATCCGATCACCTACTTACCCGAGTTAGCCGCCGCGCTGACCAACCTCGCCACCTGGTTGCCCGCACTGAACCGACCACAGGAGGCTCTGGCTTCAAGTAAGAACGCCATCGATATAAGTCGGCGGTTGGCCGAGGTGCAGCCAGCTGTCCATGCTCCGAGTCTTGCGCTCTCGCTTCGAACTTATGCAAGCGTGTGCGTCAGAGTGAACGCGGACCTGCCGATAGCCCTGACGGCGATCGACGAAGCCATTGAGCTTTACGAGCAGCTATTTGAGGGAAATCCGCAGCTTTTTGCTGGTCACGCCCTCGCCGCATACGACACACGTGCCGAGCTCCTTGATCGAGTAGGCCGTTTGGCCGAGGCGGCCGAACTACGTGCAAAGTTGCAGCATGTCAGGTCGCTTAGGCGACCTGGTGCCAATCCAAACGGCGACGGCTGACCAGGCTGACGACTACGGAACAAAACACGGAAAAGTAGACCGTTCGCAAACCTTCGTGCGGCGGAGCCGGAAGGCTGAGCACCCAGCACCGGCCCTGACGCGTTCCACGCTGCGGGCGACCCGTACGGCCGGTCCGACCAACAAACGCCGTAGACACCGTGCTGGCCGGGTTGACGGTTCGTTGCGGGGGTGGTCCCGTTGTTCCGTCTGGCCCCCGTTTACCCCCCGAAAACTCATGCTGATGGCTGACGATTGGCGACTAACGTTGATCGGTGGGCAGTCGCGTCTGCGCTGGTAAACCACCACTCGTGACGACTAGTGGCAAGCTAGAGAGGGCCATGGCCGAGGAGCGTAGGTCGACGGTTCGATTCCGTCGGGCGGCTCAGATGTAGGCTCTGACCAGGGGTAACCCTGGTCAGAGCCTAGGCCTTTTTGGAGCCCGCGCCAAATCCCCTGTTGACCGCCAGCGGCGATCGGGTTGGTTTCATGCCTTTCGAGGCGGCCACCGAGCTATCCGGCCGAACGAACCGTTTCTCTTCTGTCACTGCCCGAGCTCAGGTCCGCTGCAAGATCCGTGGGGGAAAGGGGTGAGCTGACCGTAGACAATCATGTGTCTGGAATCGGATTTCGCGTTCGGATCTTCGGAGTTTGGCGATGGTCCCATGCGGTCCTTAGAGAAGGTTCTCGTCCCGTACTCCCGCGACGAACGCAGTACGCTCGCCCGGAGTGAAGAACAGGGTCGGGCCGTCCGGGTTCTTGCTGTCTCGCAGTGCGAAGCCGCCGTCGGGTAGGTCGGCGACCTCTACACAGTCGCTTCCGCTGCCGGAGGAGCGGCTGCCCTTGCGCCATGTCAGTTCGCTCTGATTGATGTGGCCGTAGCCCTTGTCCTGCTTCACTGCATCTCCTCGGCTGCCGTCCTGATCAGCTCCAGCGACTCCTGGTGTGGCGCGGCCTTTCCCAGCACGTCTTCCCAAGCATCGCGGTACAGCTCGACCTCGGCTCGGTCATCCAAGTAGAGCGTCCGACCCAAGATTTCTACGCAGACTACTTCTCCTGCTTCGCTGTCGGCGAAGCGCAGCACCTGGAAACCGCCGACCTCGGGCACGTACGCGCCGGCTGAGTAGGGGAGCACCTGCACCTGGACGTTCGGCTGGTCGGCGGCTCCCGCGAGACGGGTGAGCTGATCGTGCATCACCTGCTTGCCGCCGATCACCCGGCGCAGGACCGCCTCACCGATGATTGCTTGGAAGATCGGTGCGTCCTTGCCCTGCAAAAGCGTCTGGCGCTCCATTCGTGCGTCGACGAGCCGCGTCGCCTCCTCGGCGTTCTTACCTCTCTGATATGCCGTGACCAGGGCTCGCGCGTAGCCGGGCGTCTGCAGCAAGCCGGGGATGATGTTCGGCTGCCAGGAGTGCAGGCTTGCGGCCTCTGCCTCCAGTCCGAGGTACTGCCGGAACTGCGGGTGGATGATGTCGCGGTAGTCGGCCCACCAGTTCTGCCGCCGCCCGGCCCTGGCCAGGCCCACGACGGATTCGGTCAGCTCCTGGTCATCGACGCCGTAGAACCCGAGCAGGGCCTCGACGTCCTTCGGGCTCGCGGCGACCAAGCCGCGCTCGATACGACTGACGGTCGACTTGTGCGCCCGGATGCTTGCGGCTGCCTCTTCGAGGGTCCATTGCGGACTGCGCTCGTTGCCCGTGCCGATTCGGAGCTTGCGTAGGGCCAGGCCGAGGCTTCGTGCGCTTGCCGTTCCCATCGTCGCCTCCTGTTGCAGGTGGGCCAAGTGTTGCAAATCGCAGTTCCCGGCGTCGGGCGGCTCAGCATGTTGCGTCATCCGTTTGAGTTGCACGTGTGAGCGCGTTGCACGCATGGTTGCATCGGCGTACGTTGTTGCACGCGGGAAGTGATGGTTATCCATGATCATCCCGTGATGGCGAGAGCTTCCGAGTGCGGGGAGGCGTGATGCATGGCAAACGGTCACCCAGGTGGTGGCAGCTACTGAGTCGCCCGCGGTGTCTCTGTGGTCTCCCGTGGGAGTGCCTGGAGGTGAGGCTGGAAGCGATTCGCCAGCCTGAAAGCCGATCGGCCCCGAAGCCTGCGACGGCTGCGGGATTCGAGGGCCCACGCGGGGCCGGTTCCACGATGCCGTTGGGGTTGATCGTGTGTGAGGGAGACCGCACGCCGGCGCCGGAGGATCGCGCGAGAGGGAATCACACGTGCTGATTCCTCGCACGGACCATCAGGGTGGACGGCCTGCCTGGGATTGCCGGGTGTGTGGTCAGGCGTGGCCCTGCGCGGTTGCCAAGGTCGAGCTCGCCGAGCAGTACCAACGATTCCCGCACGGCCTCTCGATCTTCCTCGGCTCGTGCCTGATCGAGGCGATCGACGACTGGGCGGCCAGCTCGGTCGGTCCGCTGCCGAACCTCTACGCACGGTTCCTTGGCTGGTCAGAGCAGCCGGGACTCGGGCATGGCGCCGCAAGCACCCCGAAGACCGTCACGCGATGTGATCCAGGCCGCAATGACCGACGCGGCAGGCGATTCTTCGTTGCCACGCACGGTGGCGGGTCGGGCGAACCGCCCAGATCGAATTCTTGCTCCACGTCTACCGAGATCCTGACGAGAGGAACTGATCGTGATGTCGATCGACCAACCGCTGTGGCGGGCTGCCGGCAACGTCGCCGACGTACTGCTCGCCGACGACTACGCCTCGATCGAGGAGAACGAGATCGAACCGCTCGCCAGGGCCATCTGGGAGTTCCTGGTCGGCCATGACATCGTCGACTCGGGTGCATCCCTGGACGCCGACGACTCCGGGGCCGTTGAAAACGGATGATTCAGTGCGAACACGATCTTGATCGATGTGATCGCGCTTTCCGGTAGTGCAACGCCCGGTGGTGGTTCCGCGCGGGCGTTTGTGCAGCTAGATGACGGTCTCTGGTGGGCTCGTATACTTCCGGGTCGAACCGGGGGAGAGGAACACCATGTACGACCAGTACCAGCCACCGACGGATCCGAACGGTGGGGCGATCGCCCTGACCGCGAAGTACCACGGGATGACCTTCATTCTCGGCCTGTTCCGGCCGCTGATGCTGATCAACGGCCACAAGGTGCCGGTGAGCTGGGGCCGCACCGTGATCCCGATGCCCGCCGGGCAGTACCACGTGCACGTCCACGTGCCCTATCTCATCCCGCCGCGGATCGGGTCCGCCGACTCCGTCGTGCCGGTCTATCCGGGCCAGGTGGTGGAGGTCGAGTACCGGGCGCCGATCATCGGCTGGCTGGACGGGACGATGGGCCCGCCGCCGCAGCGGCACCGGGGGATGGGCGCCGGGATCGCCCTGATGATCGTTCCGCTGGTGGCGCTGCTCTGCGTCTTCGGCCTGCTCGGCAGCGCGGCCGTCTTCCGCACGTCCAGCCAGCCGGTCGCCGTGCCCACCTTCAACCCCGTGCCGATCCCGTCGGCCGACCCGTGGTCACCCGCGCCGTCGACCTCCGAACCGGCCGGCACGGGGCCGTCGTCCGGTGGCGCGACGCCGTCGGCGAGTGCTTCGCTGCCGTGGCCCGACGTGCGGCCGACCTTGAAGTCGGTTCCGGCTCGCACGCTGGCCGGGCCGTCGTGGGCGGCCGGTGACCAGACGTACACGATGGACATCAAGGGTGTGCCGTTCGCCTTCCGGACCCCGCCGACCTGGGGCTGCATTCCCGGCAAGATCGAGATCAAGAACGCGAAGGCGTGGGTGTGCATCGACGAGGGTAAGCCGTTCGAGGCGAACGCGCCGGAACCGGACCGCACCAAGCGCCTGCAGTTCATGCTGCGCCCGTGCCCGAACTCCTGCTCGAACGCCGACGTCGTGGCGGTTGCCCGGGACTGGTTCGACGACGGTGCGAAGGTCGATTTTGTCGACGAGCGTACGTCGTACGTCGAGGTGGCCCGCAACGCCGACGGCCGCTACATCCTGGACATGAGCCACATCATCACCGCCCCCGACGGCACGAAGTGGCAGCTGGCGGTGGGTGTCTACAGCCGCCCGGAGACCAAGTCCCCGGTCCAGAAGATCGTCAACGACATGCTCACCCAGGCGGGGTGACGGGGAACGCTTCCGATCTCACCCCGGCGGGGTGACGGGGGACACTTTCGATACGAAGCCGTTCCGTTATTGCGAGGTGGGCGTTAGCTTGCTTTGTGAAACGGAACGGTTCCGTTTCGGAAAGCTCTCGGGGGACACCCGCACATGGAAACCCAAGCTCAGCCCCAGACCGGGCATCCCCGGCGCTGGGCCATCCTCGGGGTACTGGTCATCAGCCTGCTGGTGGTCGTCCTCGACAACACCGTGCTCAACGTGGCGATGCGCACCATCGCCGACCCGGACCGCGGCCTCGGCGCGACACAGAGCGAACTCGAGTGGTCGATCAACTCGTACACGCTGGTCTTCGCCGGTCTGCTCTTCACCGCCGGCATCCTCGCCGACCGGTGGGGCCGCCGCCTCAGCCTGATCGCCGGCCTGATCGTCTTCGGGATCGCGTCACTGATCTCCGCCTACGCGACCTCGCCCGACCAGCTGATCGGCGCCCGCGCCCTGATGGGCCTCGGCGCCGCGGCCGTCATGCCGGCCACCCTCTCGATCATCTCGAACGTCTTCGACCCGCGGGAACGCCCGCGCGCCATCGGCGTCTGGGCCGGCGCGGTCGGCCTGGCCGTCGCGATCGGGCCGGTGCTCGGCGGCGTGCTGCTCGAACACTTCTGGTGGGGTTCGGTCTTCCTGATCAACGTGCCCATCGTGATCGCCGGGGTGGCGCTGGCCGCGGTGCTCGTGCCGGAGTCGCGCGACCCGAGGCCCGGCCGGATCGACGTGATCGGCGTGCTGCTGTCGATCGTCGGCCTGACCCTGCTCACCTACGGTGTGATCAAGGGTGGCGAGGACGGCTTCGGTCACCTCGCCGCCTGGTCCACGCTCGCCGCCGGCATCCTGATCATGGTGGCGTTCGTGTTCTGGGAGCGCCGGGTCGCGTACCCGTCGCTCGATGTCAGGCTCTTCCTGAACCGGCAGTTCTCCGCCTCGACCGGCATCATCGGCCTGGTCTTCTTCGCCGCCATGGGCGCGATGTTCTTCGGCGCCTTCTACCTGCAGATGGTCCGCGGGTACGGGCCGCTCGCCTCGGGCGCGCTGTTCGTCCCGTTCGCGCTCGGCCAGCTGATCTTCGCACCGGCCAGCGCCTCGATGGTCAAACGGTTCGGCCCGCGCGCGGTCAGCACCGTCGGCCTGCTGCTGGTCGCCGGCAGCCTCGCGATCTGGACCTTCATCGGCGTGGACACCCCGATCGCGCTGGTCGCGGTGGCGTTCTTCGTCCAGGGCGTCGGCATGGCCAACGTGATGCCCCCGGCCACCGAGGCGATCATGGCCACGCTGCCGCGGGAGAAGGCCGGCGTCGGCTCGGCGGTCAGCAACACCATCCGCCAGCTGGGCGGCGCCCTCGGTGTCGCGGTCCTCGGCGCGGTCGTCTCCTCGGTCTACCGCGACCACCTCACCGCCCCGGCCGGGCTACCGGCCGACGTCGTCGAGACGGCCCGCGAGTCGATCGCCGGCGCCTACGCGGTCGCCGGTCAGGCCGGACCGGCCGCACCCGCCCTGCTCGACGTGGCGAATGCGTCGTTCGTCACCGCGATGCACTACGCGGCCATCGGCTCGACCGTGTTCGCCCTGCTCGGCGCGGTGGTGGCGGTCCTGTGGCTGCCCGGCAAGCGCCGCTCCGAGCCCGTCGTCCCCACCACGGCCGGGGAACCGGACCGGGAACTGGCCGGCGCGTAATACACCGGCAACAATGAACCACATGAACAGCAGCACAACGGCCGGCCAGGAGCGCAAGTCTCCTGGCCGGCCCCGCAACGCCCAAGCCGACGAGAGCATCCTCGACGCGGTGCTGGGGTTGCTCAGCGACGGGCAGAGCGCGGCCGCCATCTCGATCGAGGCGGTGGCCGCCAAGGCGGGCGTCGGCAAAGCCACCATCTACCGGCGCTGGCCCAACAAGGAGACGCTGATCATCGACGCGGTCCGGTCGATGAAGGGTCCGCTGCCCGAGCTGGCCGGGCTATCCGTGCGCGAGGATCTGATCGCGCTGATCAAAGCGCACCGCACCCCACGCGCCGAACGGTTCAGCAAGGTCACCGCCTGCCTGCTGCCGGAGATGCAGCGTGACACCGAGCTGGCCCGCATGTACCAGGCCTACGTCGAGCCACGCCGCGAGGTGACCCGGCAGGTGCTGCGGCGCGGCATCGAGACCGGCGAGTTGCGCGCCGATCTCGACGTCGAACTGACCCAGCTGATGCTGTCGGCCCCCGGCATGATCCAGTCGATGCTCCGGATGACCTCGTCCGTCCCGGCGGAGGACTTCCCGGAGGCCCTGGTCGACGCGATCCTCCGGGGAGCAGCCGCCTGACGGCTCAGCGCAGGCGGCGGATCTCGCCGTACGCCCGGTAGAAGCCGCCGCGGGAGGCCTCGCGGACTCCGGTGACGACGTAGCGGGTGCCGCTCTCGCGGATGCCCTTCGGGAACTGGACCTGCCAGTCGCCGTGGTAGCCGTCGGTGACCACCCGGATGCGCAGGCGGCCGGACTCCTCGACACACTCGACGATGATGCCGTCGGCCGGGTCGGTGACGATCTCGACGGTCGTCGACGGGGCGACCTGTGCCATCCGCGGCGGGGCCTTCACGTCGACCGCCACCGGCACGGTGCCGCTCACCGCCGCCTGGATCGCCTGCTCGCTGGCGTCGATGCAGGCCAGAGAGCCGTCGGTGGTGACGATGTAGAGCTTCTCGTCGTGGTACTGCATCGAGTAGGCCGAGCCGCAGCCGGTGGAGAGTTTCCACAACCGGGTGCCGTTGGCGTCGAAGCAGTACACCGACGACGAGCTGTCACCGGCGAAGACATAGCGCCCGTCCTCAGCGGCGGCACACGAGAACACGGCGGCGTCACACAGGTAGGTCTGCCGGTCCCGGCCGTCCTTGCCCAGCTCGACGACCCGCCGGTCGGACGTGCCGGCGTAGACGGTGTCCCGCTCCTGCCAGCCGAACAGCACGGAACCCCTGGTCCCGGTGTGCCACAGCTCCTTGCCGGTACGCCAGTCGTAGCTGGTCACCCCGGCGCTGTGCCCGTGGTGCACGGCGTTGTCGTCGCACCGGACCATCCACGCCGACGATCCGCGGCCCTTGCGCTGCCACAGGAACTCGTCCTCGTGGTCGATCGCGGCGATGCCCCCGTCGGCGTCCGACACACCGAGGACACCGTCGTGGATGTCCAGCCAGTAGATGTCGATCTCGGGCGCGATCCGGTACGCCAGGCGCGGCACCTTGCCGGACAGGTCGTAGACGTTGCCGTCGTCACAGCCCGCGTAGATCCACCGGTCGTCGGCGACGATGCACTTCACCCCGTCCGGCAGGCGGAACTGCTGCTGGACCTGCGCCTGGTGGTTCAGCGTCGTGATCACACCGGCCTCGTTGCCGACCATGCAGACCTCGTCGTCGACGAACACCCCGAACGCCGGGCTGCCGGTCTTGTAACGCCACAGCACCGGCGCGCTCTTGGCGGTCGACCGGGTGCTGACGATCTGCCGCCGGGTGATCGAACGCGGCGCGGTCTGCCCGATCACAGCAGTCGCGTATCCCTTGCGGACCTTCTCGCCGATCTTCTTCGCCGCCTCGGCCTTGGCCTTGGCATCGGTGGTGAACGACGACGTCTTGACCTGCCCACGGTCACCGATCCGCCCGTACCGAATCGTCAGCTCGGTGCCGTCGATGGTCACCTCGTAGAACTTGTGCGCACTCCCGCTGTTCTCGGAGAGTTCGAGGTAGGTCGTCTCGGCCGGCATCGGGCCACCTTTCACCAGGAGGGGGAACACCGAAGACCATAGCCACGCCGTACGACATTCTTGACCGTCGTCGTCCCGTACGGTGGAACACATCAACTTCCGTGATAACCCGGATCCTCACCGGGAGCCGGACTCATACAGTCGTTCCCCAGGTAGACGACGACAAGGTTCGGAGCTCGCACGGTTCCGGCCCGCCGCCCCACGACTCCAGATCGCGGCCGGCGGTCCGTTCCAGTTCTTCGGTGTACGCCTTGACCTCACGGGTGACCTCGGCGAGCTTGCGTACCTCCGGAGCCCGAGCCGCCTCCCGGTTCACTGCCCACAGCGAGGTGGCGACGACGGCGACCGGGATCAGCAGGGCGACGGGGAGCAGGATGCGGAACCGGGGCATCCGGGCACCGTAACAAGGGATCGCAAGGGGTGAAGCCGCTGGTCAGGGGTGATCTCCAGTTCGGTCCACAGTTCAGTGTCCGACTGCCCGGTTGTAGTAGGTCAGGTCGTAGAGGCCGCCCTCCGGCGAGGCCAACCGGTCGATGTCCTGTGGGGTTTCGAAGCCGTGGAACTCGTTGCGGAGTTCCAGGACCGCGCGGAAACCGGCCGGGCTCAGGGCGCCGCGTCGGGCCAGGCCGTCCGCGCTCACGTTCAGGTCGTAGATCGCGGCGGCCAGTTCGGGTGGGGTCTCCGTGTCCACGAGCAGCGCGATCGCCGCGTCCCGGTGGCGAGGATCGAAGAGCCAGACCATGGCCCGGACGTACGCCCGGAGGAACCGCACCGCGACCGACCGGTGGGCGGCCAGCCACTCGCGGTTTCCGGCCACGATCCCGCCCTGGTAGGCGTCGAAGTAGTCGGCCACCGTCCCGATCACCGGCAGCCCGGCCGCGCGGGCCCGGACCACCCCTTCGGCGTTGATGATCGCCGACTCCCACGAGCCGTCGAGCAAACCCTGATAGCGGGCCGGCGTGCTGCCCGCCGACACGAGCGTGTAGTCGGTATCGGCGACGAGACCCTGTTCGAGCAGGATCTTCTCGGCGGGCAGACCGAACCCCGAATGCGGTACGTCCACCCCGACCCGTTTCCCGCGCAGACTGGTCGCGTCGGGATAGCCGGGCGCCGCTGTCAGCGCCAGCCCGAGACCGAGGTCGTGGGCGGCGACGATCACGTTGTCCAGGATCCGGCCGGCCGGATTGCCCGGGTTCAGCTGATAGTTGATGGCGTTGTCCATCGACGAGACGATGAACTCGATCTCCTGCTGGTCGACCTGGACGAAGGTCGGCCGCGACGACACGAACTGGGCATAGTCGACGTCCAGCCGTTCGGCGGCGAAGAATCCGCCGGCCACTCCGGCCAGCATCGGCAGCGACCGTGACGCCGAGCGGACCCGGACGAGATCGGGTGTGGGGGTGGCGGCGGTCGCGGGCGTGGCCGCGACGGCGGTGGCCGCCACCATGACGAGCGTGAGAAGACTCCGCATGCCATTCATCGTCCTCCGTCGATCGGATCCGGGACAGGGGGACCACACGGGTGGCACGCGCGGGGCATGATCGGTCGTTGTGAAGCCAGGGCCGACGTTCCGCAAATGGTGGCGTGCCACGGTGGTGGTCGCCCTGTTGGCGGCCACCGCCGTGCTCGTGCACCGGCAGTTCCCCGATCCGGAGGCGCTGTTCGACCTGCTGCGGGCCGTGGAACCGGGGTGGGCCGCCCTGGCCGTGGCCGCCGGGCTGACCTCGCAACTGGCCTTCGCGCTGCAGCAGCACGGGCTGCTGGTGGCGTTCGGGGTGCCGGTCCGGCCGTCCGAGACGGTGGCGATCACCAGCGCCGCCAACGCGATCAGCACGGTCGTGCCGGCCGGTGCCGTGGTCTCCGCCGCCTACACGTTCCGGCAGTACGCGGTGCACGGCGCCACCTCGGCCGCGGCCGCCGCCGTCACGGTCCTGTCCGGCGTGGTGTCCGCCCTGGCCCTGGTCGTGCTCGCCGCGGGCGGATCCCTGAGCGCCGCCCCGGCCCTGCTCGCGATCCCGGTGGCGGTCCTGGTGGCGGCGGTCGTGGTGGGGCGGCGGCTGCCGGTCGGCCGGTCCCGGATCAAGGACCGGCTCGCCGGCCACCCCCGGCTGCGCAAACTGGCCCGGGAGGCGTACCGGGTGCTGCGCCTGGGCCGGCAGGTCCGGCTGCGGGACTGGGCGGCGGTCTTCGTCTTCGCGGCCGCGAAATGGGTGTTCGACCTGGCCTGCCTGATGCTGGTGGCGGCGGCCTTCGACGCCGAGATGCGCTGGGAGCACCTGGCCGGCGTCTACCTGACGGTGCAGGTGGTGCGGCAGATCCCGCTGACCCCCGGCGGCCTGGGGGTGATCGAGGCCAGCCTGCTGGCGGGCCTGACGGCGGCCGGCGCCACGGCCACCGAATCACTCGGCATCGTCATCGGCTACCGGCTGATCTCGTTCTGGCTGATGCTGCCCGCCGGCCTGGCCGGTTACCTCCACCTGCGGTCGCGGAAACGAGCTACGCCCGCCGGGCCCCGCGAGCCGGCGTCCAGCTGCTGACGGTTTCCTCCGCGTTCCCGTCGGTTACCGGAAACCGAGAGCCGAGACCATCCGTGGCCCGGCCCGGACGCGCGATCCGGGCCGGGATGCGGTCTATCGGAGGCGGGCCATGGCCGCCTGAGCGAGCCCGTTCGCCAGGGTCGGATCACCGGCACCCAGGGACGGGTCGGAAACCATGATCACCACGACGTGCCGGTCCACCGCTGCCGCGACATACGCGACCCACCGGTCGCCCAGGTCGTAGTTGCCCAGGAACAGCACGCTGTCCGGCCCGAGGTGATCCTCGGCGACCGGGTCGAAGCCGTTGTCACCGCCGCCGACACCGCAGTCGGCGAGTTGGGCTTTCAGTTCGGTGAGGTACTGCTGAGCGCCGTCGCCCCGGAAGCGGCTGACGTTCTGATAGACCCGGAACCGGGTGTTGTAGTCGGCGGCCTGCGTTCTGGTCGCCGTCGGCTGCGGGATCGGCCGGTCCGTGCAGGGCTGGGGCAGCAGCGGCCACACCAGTCCTTCCTCGACCGGTCCCGGCGTCGCACCGCCGAGCTCATCCGCTTGCAGCATGAACCGATCCGCGATCCCCCGTGGGTGTGCCACGGCCGGCCCGGTGGCGGCCAGCAGGCCCACCAGAGCGGAAACCATGACAATCAATATGCGTCGCATGTCGGTCATCATCGCTGCCGCCCGCAACCCGTCACGCACCTCCTCCCGCGCGTGGAGGCGAGCCACCCCGGCGGGCCTCGTGAACCGGCGCCCAGCTGCTGACAGGTTCCTCCGTTAGGGTGGCGCGGTCATGCGCTACTTCGTCGGGTCACGGATCGGGATCGCCGCCTGTGCGCTGGTCATCTTCGCCGTGGCCGCGTTCTCGGCGATCACCAACCCGGACGGTGTGAGTCCCACGCTGCTGGCGGTGATGGCCGTACAGGCGCTGGCTCTGGCTCTGCGGCCGAGCGCCGCGGTCTCGGTCTGGATCCTGTGCCTGGCCGGTTACGCCGTGGTCGGTGTGGCGGGGGAGTGGGCCGGTGGCGCCGCCGCGATGTGCCAGGTGGCGCTGCTGAACCTGGCGCTCAAACGCGGCGGGCGGCCCCTCGCGGTGGCCGCCGTCATCACGTTCGCGGTGGTCTTCGCGGTGGTCGTCAGCTACGAGCCGCTGGGGATGTTGCCGGGTATCGGGTTCACGATGATCGCCTGGACCCTCGGCGCGGCCGGGCTCGGTGTGGCGGTGCGTGCCCGCCGTGACCAGGTGGCCGCCGCCGAGGACCGGGCCCGCTGGGCGCTGGAGACCCGGGAGGCCGAGGCGCAGCACCGGGTCACCGAGGAGCGGCTGCGGATCGCCCGGGACCTGCACGACGTGCTCGGTCATCACGTGGCGGTGATCCGGCTGCACACCGGTCTGGCCCGGCGGACCGTGCGGTCCGATCCGGATCAGGCCGAGACCGCGCTGCGCGAGGCCGAGTCGGCGGGCAAGGCGGTGCTGCGGGAACTGGCCGGGATGCTGCAGGTGTTGCGCGAGCCGGGGCAACGGGACGCGGCGGTCCCCGTACCCAAGTTGGCTGATATTGATCTTTTGGTGGCGACCCTGCGCAGCGGCGGCATGGCGGTGACCGTCGACCGTGACGGGGATCCCGCGCTGGTGCCGGACGTGGTCGGGATGACCGCTTTCCGCCTGGTTCAGGAGCTGCTCACCAACGCGCGACGGCACGGCGACGGCCCGGTCACCCTCACCGTGCGGGCCACCGCCGACGAGCTGACCGTCCGGTCGGTGAATCCGGTCGCCGCCGGGCACACGACCGGGACCAGCGGATACGGGCTGATCGGGATGCGCGAGCGGGTCCGCGCCACCGGCGGCCGACTCGAGATCACGGCGGGCGAGCACCTCTTCGACGTCACGGCGGTCCTGCCGCTGCACCCGGAAGGACCAACACACCCATGACCGATTCTGTACGGGTACTCATCGTCGACGACCAGGCGCTGATCCGGGTCGGCCTGCGGGGTGTGCTGGAGTCCGAGCCGGGCATCGTGGTCGCCGGAGAGGCCGCCGACGGTGCGGCCGCGGTCCGGGCGGTCCGGGCCGGTGGCATCGACGTGGTGCTGATGGATCTGCGGATGCCCGGTGTGGACGGGATCGAGGCCACCCGCCGGATCACCGCCGAGGGCGGGCCGGCCGTGCTGGTGCTGACCACGTTCGAGACCGACGGCAACGTGCTCGACGCGGTCGCCGCCGGGGCCCGCGGATATCTGGGCAAGGACGCCGACCCGGAGGCGGTGATCGAGGCGGTCCGGGTGGTGGCCCGCGGGCACTCGCTGCTGTCCCCGAAGGCGATGGCCGCCCTGACCGCGCGTGTCCCGGCCCGGTCGCCGGGCGCCCTCACCACGCTGACCGACCGGGAGCGGGAGATCGCCCTGTTGGTCGCCACCGGCCTGAGCAACGAGGAGATCGCCGCCCGGCTGTCCATCTCCCCGCACACGGTGAAGACCCACGTGAACCGGGCGATGGCCAAACTGGGTACCGGCGACCGGGCCGCGCTGATCGTCGCGGTGTACGACAGCGGCATACCGCGGCCGCGGTAGACGAATACCGCCGCCAGGGGATGACAACAATTGCAGGATGTGCGTAATTCACAGCCAATTCAAATGTGTCTGTGAATGTCCGATGATGCGTTGATTTTCCATTCCGCGGATGTCAAGAATTGCTCGCAGGTAATTCTCAGCATCCGTTCTCAAGGAGAATCCGTGAAGGAAGAAAGCAAGCCGGCGTCCCGGCGCTGGCGGGGCCTGGCCATCGCCACCGCGGCAGCCGCCCTGCTCAGTGCCGGTGTCGTTGCCGCGAACGCCGCCACTGTCGACCGCAACACCGGCGGGAACGGGACCAGGGCGGCGGCGATCAAGAATCCCACCGGCGGGGCCAAAGGCGTGCCGGGGCTGGCGAATGCCGCCAACGCGTTCCTGTCCACCCTGACCGACGAGCAGAAGGCCAAGGCGCTGCTGGAGTTCACCGAGGAGAACGCCACCGCCTGGTCGAATCTGCCGTGCGCCGACACCTGCCGTCCGGGCGTCGGGCTCGGTGACCTCGACGAGGACCAGCTCACCCTGGCCAAGGCCGTGCTGAAGGCGGCCACCGGCACCGGGACGGGCACCGGCTTCGACCAGATCCAGAAGATCGTGGCCGCCGACGAGGTCCTCGCCGGTGACGCCGGATCCGGCGCGCCCGGTGGCGGCGCCCCGTCCGCGGACCCGTCGGCCAGTGTCCCGGCCGACGCCCCGTCCGGCGGGCCGCCCGGCGGTGGCGGTGACATGCCCGGCCTGACCTACGGCAGCGACTACTACTACCTGGCGTTCCTCGGTACGCCGTCGGCCACCGGCACCTGGGAGCTGAACTTCGGCGGGCACCACCTGGCCGTCCACCTGACGTACGAGAAGGGCAAGGTCACCAGCGCCAGCCCGTTCTTCCTCGGCGTCGAGCCGATCAGCTACACCACCGAGGACGGCACCGTCGTCGAGGCGATGGCCGCGCAGAAGAAGGCCGTCACGGCGCTCGCCAACGGTCTGACCACCGCGCAGAAGACGTCCGCGACGCTCGACCAGTCGTTCACCGACGTGCTGGTCGGCCCGCAGAAGGACGGCCAGTTCCCGGAGACGAAGTCCGGACTGGCGGTCAAGTCGCTCAACGCCAAGCAGAAGAAGCTGGTCCTGGACGTCGTCCGGCAGTGGGTCGGCAACGCCGACGACGCCACCACCGCGCAGCTGATGAAGACGTACGAGACCGAGCTGAACCAGACGTTCGTCGGCCTGTCCGGCGGCACCGGTTACGACACGCAGGGCGACTACCTGCGCATCGACGGCCCGGGCGTGTGGATCGAGTTCGTCTGCCAGAACGGCGTCGTCTACAACACCGAGATCCACTACCACACGGTGTACCGCGACCACGTCCGTGACTACGGGGCCGAGTTCGCGTTCTGATGATCCGGAACCGCATCCTGCGCCTGCTCGCGGGGATCGCGGTGGCGGTACCGGCGGCGCTCCTGCTCGGGGCGTCGCCGGCCGCGGCCCATCCCATGCCGCACTCGGTGGTCCTGCTCGACGTGCACGAGACGTCGGTGACCGCGCACCTGCAGATCCCGCTCAGCGAGCTCTCCCTCGCCGGCGGCCTCACCGACACCGCGTCCTACCTGGCCGCCCACATCAAACCGACCGGCACTGACGGCGCCGCGTGGACCGTCGAGGTCGGCGACACGGCTGTCACCTCGGACTCCACCGGGGCATACCAGGAACTCGACGCCGACGTGACGCTCAGCCCGCCGGCCGGCGGCGACGTGCGGCACTTCACCCTGGCGTACGACGTGGTGGTCCATCAGGTCGTCACCCACACCGCGCTCGTCTCGGTCCGTGAGGACTGGGCCGCCGGGCAACTCGCCGAGAACGGTGGCGAGGCGGTCCAGGTCGGCACCATCGGGATCGACAACCGGACGCTGACCGTGCCCCCGCTCACCGTCGACCTCGACGGCGGCAGCGCCTGGTCCGGGTTCGTGGCGATGGCCGAACTCGGCGGGCGTCACATCCTGGAGGGCACCGACCACCTGCTGTTCCTGCTCATCCTGCTGCTCCCGGCGCCGCTGCTGGCGCGCGGCGGGCGATGGCGTGCGGTCAGCGAACCCCGCACGGCGATCAAACACATCTGCCGTACGACGGTGGCGTTCACCATCGGACACTCGGCCGCCCTGGCGGTGACCGCCCTGACCCGGCTGGACGTTCCGGCGTGGCCGGTGGAGGCGTTCATCGCGCTGAGCATCCTGGTCGGCGCGGTGCATGCGATCCGCCCGATCTTCCCCGGCCGGGAAGCTTCGGTGGCGGCGCTGTTCGGTCTCGGACACGGGATGGCGTTCTCGTTCACCCTGGCCGAGATGCAGCTGTCCACCGGGCGCCTGGTCCTGAGCCTGTTCGGCTTCAACCTGGGCATCGAGCTGGTCCAGCTGATCATCGTGGCCCTGACCCTGCCCGCCCTGGTGGTGATCGCCGGCACCCGCTTCGGCCCGGCCGTCCGGGTCACCGGCGCGATCCTGACCGGCGTAGCGGCCACCGGCTGGCTGGCCGACCGCCTGGGCCTGCCGAACCCGGTCGCCACCGTCGCCGACATCCTGGGCACCCACACCACCCCGACCCTGGCCGCCGTGACCATCGTGTCGGCGGTGGCCCTGGGCGCGGTGTACACGTCGTCCCGAAGGGCCGCGGCATGAGGTATCGGCTGCCTGCCGCCGTCGCGGTGCTTGCCGCGGGCATCCTTCTTCCTTCCGCACCGGCCACCGCGCACCCGCTTGATCAAGTCGTGCACGAGGTGACGCTCTATCCGGACACCGGTGTGCTGGGTATCGAGGTCGACCTCCTGCCCGGCACGTTGGTGGCCGGGGCGTTCGCCCGAACCGTCGACACCGACGGTGACGGGGCGCTGAGCCCGGCGGAGATCGCGGCCCATGCCGCGTCGGTCGTGAGCGGACTGTCGGTGACCGCCGACGGGACTTCGCTGCCGGTCACCGTGGGGCGGACCAGCTACCCGGAGTATGCGGTGATGGCGTCCGGCGGTGGTGTCACGGCGATCCTCGCCTCGATCGCCCTGCCCACCGGGACCGGCGAGATCGGCTTCACCGACGGATACTCCAGTGGCCTGGACGAGACGGTGACGATCGACGTCTCGGTGAACGGTGCCGTCACGGCCTCCTCCTCGTCGCGCATCCTGTCCTACCAGGTCACGGCCCGGGCGGCCGAGGTCGTGGCCACTCCAGGGGTGGAGTCCGGCGGCTATACCGGGCGGGTGTTCTCGGCTCTGCGGGAACCGCTCGGTTCGCCGTGGACGCTGGCCGTCCTGATCGGGGTGTGTGCGTTGCTGGGGGCTTTCCACGCGCTGACCCCGGGCCACGGCAAGACGCTGATGGCCGCATATCTGGTTGGCGCGAAAAGCACGCCCCGCCAGGCGATCACCTTGGGCGGCATCATTACGGTGACCCACACCGCCTCGGTGATCCTGCTGGGCACCATGGTCGTCCTGATCGGCGACCGGGTGATGCCCGGTGTCCTGGTGCCCGCGCTGGAGTTGGCGGCCGGCGGTGTGGTCCTGTTCCTCGGCATCCGCTTGGCCGTCCGCCGCTGGCGCTCCCTCCACACCCACCGAACCGCGCACGCCCATGCGCATTCCGGTGACCACACACATTCCAGCGACCATGCACATACCGGCGACCATTCGCACGCCCATGACCATGGGCACTCACACGGCCGCGGCCATTCTCACAGTCATGATCATCATGTGCCGCGCAGTTGGCGAGAACTGCTGGCCATGGGCCTGTCCGGCGGCATGATCCCCTGCCCGGAGGCACTGAGCATCCTGATCCTCGCCGTAGGCCTGAACCGCGCCGGCCTCGGAGTGGCCATGATCGTCGCTTTCAGCATCGGCCTCGCCGCAGTCCTGGTAGGCCTGGGCCTGTTCCTGGTAACGGTCCGCGGCGCACTACAGAGAATCCACCCACCCGGCGACAGCATCTTGATCACCAGATTGCCGCTGGTCTCCGCAGCGGTAGTGGTGATCCTCGGCGTCGTCATGTTCTCCACCGGAGTACTCCACGCAACGGCCGAAGCGTCGATCTAACCCACGGACAAGGGATCGCAGGCTCAAATCCTGTCAGCCCGACCATTAAAAAGCCCTGACCAGCGGTAACGCTGATCAGGGCTTTTCTTTTTGTCCGTTGTGATTTGACCCGCCCCCGAAAACCCCTGATTTACCTGAATCGGCGGGCGGGTTCGTCATCAGTGAGATGCTTCTATAGCTGTCAAGTGGTGCTGGGGGCCATGCTGGCGCTGTTCAGGGTCCGGAAGAGTTGTCTGCTGGTGTAGCGCTTGAGGCTGCGCATGACCTCGCGCTTGGTGCGACCCTCGCTGGTGCGGCGGGCGACGTAGTCGCGGGTGCGGGGGGTCGTGTCCCATGCGGACCAGTGCGACGGTGTAGAGCGCCCGGTTCAGGCGGCGGTCGCCGCCGCGGTTGAGCCGGTAGCGGGTGGTGTTTCCGGACGAGGCCGGCAGGGGTGACGCGCCAGCCAAAGCGGCGAACGCCGCTTCGGAGCGGATGCGTCCCGGATGAGACCAGGCGAGCAGGACGGTGGCGGCGACGACAGGACCGACGCCGGGAAGGGCGAGCAGCTGGGGTGCTTGCGCGGTGACGGCTTGCTGAAGTGCCGTGTGGTTGGCGGCGAGTTCCGCATCGAGAACGCGGATGCATCGAGCCAACCGGATGGCCTCGGCGCGGCATATGACCAGCGTGATGCCGTCGCTTCGGGTGCGCCAGGCCGCGATGGTCGCGATCGTCGTGGTGGTCAGGGCCCGGCGGGCGTCAACACCGAGATCGACCGTGCGCAACAGCGCGGTCAGCGCGTTGACCGCGCGGGTGCGTTCGCCGCTCATCTGTTCGCGAGCCGCTGCCAGGACTCGTAGCGCGGTGCGATCGCCGGCCTGCCGCGGCCAGCACAGATGGTCGACATCCAGGCTGCGAGCGGCCTGGGCCATCGCGACGGCGTCCACCGTGTCGCTTTTCCCGCGGCGACGCCGGGTGGTAGCCGGGATCTCGGGTGCCTCAGCGACGGTCAAACCGGCCGCGACCAGCTGCTCGGTGAAGGTGGCGCCGTAGGACCCGGCGCCGTCGACGACGATCAGCGTCGCCGCGGTCTGGGTGTGGCGTTGGATCCAGCCGACGGCACGGCGCAGCCCGGCGGGGGTGGCAGGGAACTGTGCCGGCTGACTGATCGCGCCGGTGGCGGCGGTGATCAGGGCGAGGATGTGGGAGGCGGCGTGGGTGTCCACGCCGACGATGAAGTCGTACTGGTCTGCGACGATGGCCATTGCGGCGCACTGCCTTCCCGGGGAGACGTCGTGACGGCGTCGGCCCAGGAAAGGTGCTCTCGAGGCAGGACTGTGATGAGCCACGACCCGCTGCAACGGGTCGGGCAAGCTTCTGATCAAGCCACCGAGAGAGAGCAGGGCCGACGCCCGACCCACGACCGGATGGGCAGATCTCACTGAGAGCACCCTGCGGGGCAACCATTTTCATGAGCCACACCCGGTCGCGATCATGACGCCGACCCTGCCAGCCAACCCCAGGCCGGCCAACACCGAGTTTCACAGCCATTTTCATCGTGACCGTGCAGGTCACAGCAGGGGCATCACGGCGGAGTCGACATAGGATGAGGCTCCCGGTAAGACAGCAGTCGACCAAGATCCGATGCCCCAACCGGGAGCCTCGCTGTGCTGTCTTACCCTGCCGCGATTCCGTTGTCCACTCGCAGCCTGAACCACCTCGCCGGCCTCATCCGAGCACACCGCAACCAGCGCAGGTCTCGGTGGCGGCGCCTCGACCCCGGCCGGCAAGCACTGCTCGCCCTGGCACACCTGCGCAACGGCGACACCCTGACCCGCCTGGCCTGCGGTTTCGAGATCGGCGTGACGACCGCCTGGCGCTACGTCCGTGAGGCCGTCGACCTCCTCTCCGCCACCGCCAACGACCTCGAAACAGCGATGACCAGGATCCGGCTGCTTGCCTACGTGATCCTCGACGGCACCCTGATCCCGATCGACCGGGTCGCCGACCAGAAGCCCTACTACTCGGGAAAGCACCGCCGCCATGGCGTGAACGTGCAGGTCATAGCCGACGCGGCCGGCCGACTGATCTGGGTGTCGGCAGCTCTGCCCGGTGCGGTCCATGACCTGACCGCAGCCCGTACTCACGCCATCATCAAGGCCTTGACCAGCGCGAAGGTGATGACGTTCGCCGACAAGGCCTATCAAGGAGTCCGCGGCAGCGTCCGGACCCCGTTCAAACGGCACCGCTACCGGCCGAAACTCTCCGCCTGGCAGAAGAAGGTCAACCGGGCACACGCCCGGATCCGAGCCATCGGCGAACGCGCCAACGCCACCCTCAAGATCTGGAAGATCCTGACGAAACTCCGCTGCAGCCCGCACCGGGCGACCCCGATCGTGCAGGCCATTCTCGTCCTGCACCAGGTCGAGCACCCGGCCTACTCAGGATGAAAAAGGCTCAATGTGCACACCGCCGTTGATGTCGCGCTGCCTTTCGCACACCCGCTCGTGCGATCCGGTCAATATAAGCGGTCCGCCGGCAAGGAGAACCGTATACGAGCCGCTCGGGTGGGAGCGCCACGTCGTGAGGTAACCCCGACCTGGACCTGGCGACGTCCGCTGGAGCCGGATGACGGCCAGAAACCGGAAGAAAGTTGTCGTACCCTTCTGCCAGGCTGACCAGGTGGACCTTGAAGATCGCCAGTCGCCCGGTCCGAGCCGGGAACATCCCGCCGCGCTCGTTCCTGCTCAAGTGAGCTGGGAGATCCCTCTGAAGTGGCGGCTCCGGCCTGACCTGATGCACATCACCGGGGAGCCGCAGCTCGTGGCGGTGCTCGACACAAATGCCATCGCAACGGCTTGCTGCATGGAGGCGATCTCGGGTCATCAATCGTTGGCCACCCGGCTCGTGCTCACGGGCCGGGTGCCCTGCTTCATCGCGGAGCACGTGCCCGGGGAGATGGATGAGCACCTAGACCGGATCGCCAGAAAGATCGGCGTTGACGCAGGGGTAGCGACGAGCGTCTGGAGAGATCGGGTCGCCCCGCTGTTCCGGGTTGTCGACCTACCCATCGGGGAGTACCTGCGACCGGAGATCGCTGGAATCAGGCAACCCGAGCCGGTAGGTGACCCAGATGACTGGCCGAGCCTTGCCATCGCAGCCTTCCTCGGGCCAGCGGCGATCATCACGCGGGACGGAGTATTTGCTCGGCTCGGCTACGCCAACAAGGCCAGCGACTGGACAGTCACGGCGAAGGTACTGAGGCGGGCGGCTGCTCTCGAAGGCGAGCAGATCGACCGTGCAGTAGTGGCGATCATGAGTACGCAGATGATGTGGGCCGGCGTTGGCGGGCTCGTGAAGCTCGGTCGACGCTTCCCCTGGACTGTGCCTGTCTCCTTGGTTCTTGCCGCTGTCGCGGGGCGGCTGCTGTGGCAGGCGCGGGCGGACGTGCAAGCTGGGGGTCGCGATCTGCTGGATCATCTGGGCCTGCAAATGCGCCGGGTCCTGGCGGAAATGGGCGAATACGCCCAATTGAGGTCTGATCTGTTGACGGTGCACGATCCACCCTGGCGGGCCGAGTCCCCCACGGAGCGGTGCGCTCGAACGCTGGCCCGCAGCGGCGAGGCGATGACGCCCGGCGAGTTGCGCGATGTCATGAATCTGGCCAGCAGCGAACAAGTTACTGCAGCAGGCCTGAGGCGGATCATGAGCGCCCACCCCTCGTTTATTCGACTGCCCGGGGACCGGTATCAGATCGGACGGCCGGTACCGGTCGAGTAGATGACAGTCATAGTCAGCTTCGAATAGCCACGAAAGAATGATTTTTATGCAAGGAGCAACGCTCCAACTTGGCAAGTTTTGGAAGATTGGCGAACGCCTCGGCGGTGGGGGCTTCGGCCAGGTGTACGCCGCCGCCGGCGGCGGCGAGGACGCGGCGGTCAAATTCGTCAAAAGGCTTCCTGGGGCGCAGGGCGAGCTGCTGTTTGTGGATCTCGGAGAAGCTCGCAACGTCGTGCCGGTCATCGACCAGGGCGAGACTGAAGACGCCTGGGTCATCGTCATGCCCCAGGCCGAGAAGTCGCTGCGAGACCTGCTGAACGAGATTGGCGGCGCTGGTCTCGGGGTGGGTGCGGCGGTGGGTGTGTTGACGGACATCGCCCAAGCCTTGGGCGACCTGGCGGGCCGTGTGGTTCACCGCGACCTCAAGCCGGAGAACGTGCTCTTGGTGGACGGTCGGTGGTGCCTCGCAGACTTCGGGATCTCCCGGTTCGCCGATGCCACCACGGCGCCCGACACCCGTAAATTCTCCAAGACGCCGCTGTACGCGGCCCCAGAACAGTGGCGTGACGAACGAGCGACCAGTGCGACCGATGTCTATGGCTTCGGAGTAATCGCCTACGAGCTGATCACAGGGCGGCGGCCGTTCGTCGGTCCCGACGTGTCGGATCTCCGAGAACAGCACCTTCATGAGACCCCGGCACCCCTGCCCAACGTTCCGGTCACTCTGGCGGCCTTGGTCATGGAGTGTCTATACAAGCAAGCTGAAGCTCGCCCGGCCGCCACGGATTTGGAGCGACGGCTGGACGGAGTTCTGATCCCGGCTGCAACGGCCGGACTGTCGCGTCTACAGGCAGCTCATCACGAGCAGGTGGGTAAGCGAGCCGAGGAGGAGCGCTCGGCGTCGCGGGCGGCCAGTGCCTCGGAGCGGCGAGAGCGACTCCTGGATGCGGCACGGCAGAACTACCTCAGCATCTCGGGCACGATCCGGGCATCGTTGGCGGATGCTGCGCCCTCCCCTGCTGCCATTCCGTCTCCCCGGGACGGCCAATGGACGATGCGACTGGGTCAGGCCACGCTCAGGATGACCCCGCCGATCACTGCGTCTACCGACCGATGGGGCGATCCGGGCCATCCGTTGTTTGATGTGATCGCTGTGGCCGAGATCGGCTTGCGGATCCCGGCAGGCCGTAACAGGTATGAGGGCCGCAGCCACGCACTTTGGTACTGCGACGCCCTCGAAGAGGGCCGGTTCGGCTGGTACGAGCTGGCGTTTATGCACAATCCGCTGATGGCAAGGACGTCATCTGTCGCGCCGTTCGCTCTCGGACCGGGGCCGGAGTCCGCCGGAGCGTTGTCTTCGGGAATGGACGTATTGCAGCTGGCTTGGCCATTCACGAAGCTGACCGGCGAGGATCTGGACGGCGTGATCAGCCGGTGGGCTGGTTGGCTGGTCGATGCATCGTCACCGGGGTGGAGCCAGCCCAGCCTGATGCCAGAGGTCGAGATCCCGTGGGTGTGGCGGCGATGAGGAAACCAAGGACATGAGCACCCAACCCCCGCAGAGGCAGGTATCGCCCGAAGCCACAGGCGGTGCCGGCACCATCGAGGAGTACACCCTTGGTGCCGTCGCGCTCGCTCGCCTCTTAACGGGCGATCTGCTGCCGGGCCTCACGGCGCCCCTCGCCACCGTGGCGTTCCAGCGGCGCGTGGCCGGGAACACGCTTGATGATCTAGTGCTGCGCTCGGACACAGGCACCGCCGAGAATGGCATCGATTTTCAGATCAAGCGGACGGCGTCTCCGGCTCCGTCAAACGACGCCTTCGTTGACGCTCTTGGCCAATGCATCGACACGCTGAGGCAGGAGCGGGAGGCGCTCGCCGCGGGGCGCCTGAGGCTGGGATTCGGCGCCTCCGGCCCGCGTGGGCCTCTGGAGCAGCTGCAGAGACTGACGGAGATCGCCCGGTCCCACTCGACGGTCGCGACGTTCCGAGGGGTTCTCGTCCCGGGTGCTACTTCCGGGGAGGTGCGGACACGTTACGGGTACTTCAAGGACACCGTGGACGTGGCGATCAAGGCCCACGGCGAGACCTTGACTGACAACCAGTTAGACGAGTTGGCGTATGAACTCCTCAAGTACCTGCACGTCTGGATTTTCGAGGTCGGCGACGACGGCCGTGACGTGCTGGAGGCCCAGAGCCGACTGTCTACGATCCTTCCGCCGGGTGCCACAGAGGCGCACATAGTGTTCTCGGAGCTGCGGACGCTGGCTGAGGCCTGGGGGCCGAACGCGGGTGTCATCGACGCCCCAATGCTCCGAGCCGCGCTCAACGCCCGCAGCATCCCCTTGACAGCGGATCCGCGCCACCGGACTGAACTGGGGCGAGTTCTTGACGCCTCGCGCCAAGAACTCGCCCGCACCGTTGATCAGATGGGCGGACGCCTGCGGCTCGAGCGAGCGACCCCGGCTCGCGAACTTGGTAAGGCCATCCAACTCGGCGGCATTGTGCTCGTGTCTGGCGCGGCCGGCGTCGGCAAGTCCGTTCTTTCCCGGCGGGCGGTCCAAGACCTAGATGAGTCCGCGACGGTCGTTGCGATTAGCCTCTCGACCCGCAGCGGCGACACGCTGGCCACCGTACAGCAGGAGTTGGGCGTCTCCCACCTCAAGACGGTGCTGGGCGCCGCACCCACAATCGGCCCCCGAGTACTGCTAATCGACGGAGCTGAGCACGCGCTGACAGATGCGGGTCGGCTCTTGGAGTCACTTCTGGATGCCGCGCCAACCGCGGGAACAGCCTCGCCACCATGGACGGTTGTGATTACGAGCCGTGCGGATGCGGCCGTGCAGTTGACCGGGCGACTTGGGGACCGTCTTACAACGTACATCTTGCTCGACGAACTATCCGATCTCGAGGTAGACGAGGTCAGTACAGCCTTCCCCGCGTTGGCGCCCCTCCTGCGCCATCCCCGGAGCAAGCGCCTGCTACGCCGACCGTATCTGGTGGATCTCCTGGCCCGATCCCAGGTTGCCCCTGGGGAGAATGAGGTACTTGGCGAAGAGGACGTCATCGCGGTGGTCCACGAGAAGGTCGTGCGGCGCAGCGAAGGGCTCGTGCCCGGGCAAGGTTCGCCACAGGACCGCGACGTCGCGTGGATCATGCTTGCAGAAGCCGTCATCGCGGGGTCCGGAAGCAGCCGTCTGCCGAGCGCCGACGGAAAAGCCATCAGTGGGCTCGTCAGCGACGACATCTTCCAACGCCATCGTTCGGCGTACCGCTTCGCCCATGACGTCTTGGCCGACTACGCCACGGCCATGCGGCTAGTCGAAGACGATGGCGCTGCGCTTCTGGGGTCGGCAAGCACTCCACGCTCGCTAATCCGCGCGGTGAGGTTGGCCATCCAGCACAGACTCGCTGAAGCAACGGATGACGCCGTTGATGTCCGTCGAGCCTGGAGCGACGCGGTGAGCCTGTGCCAGGAGCTCGCGGCCCGAGACGGAAGCCGTTGGGACGAAGTGTCGTATGAAGCACTCGTCTCCATCGGTAGCCCGGACAGCGTGTTGGCCCATCTGACCCCTGAGCTGCTTGCCAGAGACGGCGCTGGGCTGCACAAACTCATCGACATCACCGGCCGGTACGCGGCTACTTCCCGGATCCAACCGGACGGCGAAGCACTCCAACTCGACGATGTGCTGGCTGCGCCCGTCGTGGCGCTTATTGGTGCCCTTTCTGACCGTCTGCCGCAGCGGCTGAATGGCATGGCGACTCAGTTGGTGCGTCGCTGGCTTGTGAGCCTGGAAGTGAATGGGCGTCAGGCAACAGCCTTCATCCCCGACCCCACTACTTTGAGCGCTGTGGTGGCCAAATGGACAGCTGACATTTGGTACGGCGATCCGTACGACGCGGCGCTAGCGGTTGTGGGACTGCTTGGCGGCTACCTATCACCGGACGCTCGGGCGCTTCTCGACCGTGCGAAGGAGCGTGGACATGACCTATATGTAGTAGTCGAGGATCCGGAAGTGGCGGCCGCATTGGCCAGAGACAACCCGGATCTGTTGCTCGAACTCGCTGGAAGCTGCTACTTGGATCTACCCCTCACGCTGGACCCGGAGGTACCTAGCCGCCGGCCCGCCCGCTCAGCCAAGCGTCGACCAAGGCGGAAGCGTACAGGCCTGTCTGGGTACGAGGATGAGGACGGCGTGCGAGAGCATTCCCCTCACACGTCCCGCCGTTTTGGATTTGGTCTGGCCGGACCTGACTGGGGGCCGTTCGCGGTACTGCTGGCCAGTTCCCCGGCACATGGGCTCAGGCTCGTGGGGGCCGTAGTCGACGCCGCCTCTGATGCGCGGATCCGCGTCGAGGCGTCGTTCGGTGTTCCGCGGGGTGAGATCAGGCTTCCCCTGAGCCTGCCGCACTGGGCCGAGGCCGTGATGTACAGCGGGCCGGGTACCGCTTGGGGCTGGTATCGCCGGTCTGGCATCGGCGCGTACACCGCGATGTCGGCGCTGATGGCGCTTCGCGCCTGGGCGAAGACACAGCTGGTGGCGCGGCCCCTAGCTGACGTGCTCGACGACGTACTCTCGGCCGGCGAGAGCGTGGCCTTTCCGGCGGTGGCCTACTCGCTCGTCGTGCTGGATCTGGCCGCGGCTGGGGACACGGTTGACGCCTTCTTGGAGCATCCCGCTGTGTGGGACATGGAGATCGCGCGGATCGTCGGCGAAAGCGGACCGTTTCGGGCAAGCGACGACCAAGAGGCCCTACAAGTACCTCCGGACCAGATCGCGATATGGATGGTGGTCACAGGCGACGACGAACGTAGGGCCGTGCTCAAGGCCGTGGGTGAGCGGCTCGTCGCCAGATCCCACGAGGCGCTGGGCAGTCCGGAGGACGACGCTGATCTGCCTGTCGCACGCCGTCGGGCGCTTATGTTTGACTCAGCGTCACAACGGATCGTCCCGTCTGTGGAACGACCCGGCATGATTGAGATCTCGGTCGAGGTACCGACCGACCTCCAGGAGCGGCTTGAACAAGGCGGCGGCCGCGCCGCAAACCTTAACCTCGCCTTGACCAGCGCAATGCTCGCAGCCCTGAAGATCCGTGACGGGGAGGCGATCGAGCCACGGGCGGCGCACCTGTACACCAAAATCCAGGAACTCTTGCAGTCTGTTGCGGAGACGCCTGGGACCGCCCCGCTGTACACCGTGGATGACGCACGGGCGGTTGCCGCCGCTGCT
>NZ_BOMG01000128.1 GCF_016862075.1 Actinoplanes couchii
CACCAACGCGCACGTGATCCTCGAACAGGCCACACCTGAGGAGCCGGTGCCGGCCGAGCGCCCGGCCGGCACCGTGCCGTGGGTGCTGTCCGCGCCGTCCGGGACCGCGCTGGCCGCGCAGGCGGAGCGCCTCCTGGCGTACGAGGGCGATCCGTTCGACACGGGCCGGTCGCTGGTCACCACCCGCGCCTCGTTCGGCACCCGGGCCGTCCTGCTGCCGGAGAGCGACGCGGACCGGCCGGCCCTGCTGCAGGCCCTCGCCGACACCGCGGAGACGCCGGGAATCGTCCGCGGCACCGCCGTCACCGGCCCCCGGGTGGCATTCGTCTTCCCCGGGCAGGGGTCGCAGTGGGTCGGCATGGCGCGCGAGCTGCTCGCCGCCGACGCCACCTTCGCCGAGCGGATGCGCGAGTGCGCGGCGGCGCTGAGCGACCACACCGACTGGTCGCTGCTCGACGTGCTCGACGACCCCGCGGCGCTGGCCCGGGTCGACGTGGTGCAGCCGGTCCTGTTCGCGGTCATGGTGTCGCTGGCCGGGACCTGGCGCACGTACGGCGTCGAGCCGGCCGCTGTGATCGGGCACAGCCAGGGCGAGATCGCCGCCGCTTGCGTCGCCGGCGGCCTGACCCTCGCCGACGCGGCCCGCGTGGTCGCCCTGCGCAGCCGGGCCCTGGTCGCGCTGGCGGGGCAGGGCGGCATGGCCGTCGTGCCGGCCCCGCCCGAGCAGGTTGCCGAGCGGATCCGGCCGTGGGGCGAGCGCCTCGCGATCGCCGCCGTCAACGGTCCCGCCTCGGTGGTCGTCTCGGGTGAGACCGCCGCGCTCGACGAGCTCGTGGCCGCCTGCGGCGACCTTCGCGTCCGGCGGGTGGACGTGGACTACGGATCGCACTCCGCGCAGGTCGAACAGATCGAGCGGCAGCTCGCCGAGGCCCTGGCCCCGATCCGCCCGCGCTCCTCGGCCACACCGTTCTACTCGGCGCTGACCGGCGAGCTGTTGGACACGGCGGCGCTCGACGCCGGCTACTGGTATCGCAACCTGCGGCACACCGTCCGGTTCGAGTCCGCCGTGCGCCTCGCGGCCGAGCACGGTCACACCGTCTTCCTCGAGGTGAGCCCGCACCCGGTGCTCGTGCCGGCGATGCGGGAGATCGCCGAGACCCTCGACTCCGACGTCGCCGTGCTCGGCACGCTGCGCCGCGACGAGGGCGGGCCGCGCCGCTGGCGCACGGCCCTGGCCGAGGCGTACGTGCGGGGCGTGGCCGTGGACTGGACGGTGCTCTACCCCGGTGGCCGGACGATCGATCTGCCCACCTACGCGTTCCAGCGCCGCCGATTCTGGCCGGACACGCTGCTCGCGGCCGCCGGGGACGTGACCGGGCTGGGACTCACCAGGGTCGAGCACCCGCTGCTGCGCACCGTGACCACGCCGGCCGGCACCGACACCCGCATGCTCAGCGGCTCGGTGTCGATGCGAGCGCACCCGTGGGTGGCCGACCACCGGGTGCTCGACTCGGCGGTGCTGCCCGGCAGCGCCTATGTGGACCTGGCGATCCGGGCCGGTGACGAGGTCTCCTGCCCGCGGATCGAGGAGCTCGTCCTGGAGACGCCCCTGGTCGTGCCGGCGCAGGGCGCGGTGCGGCTCCAGGTCACGGTGGGTACGCCGGACGAGGCGGGCCGCCGGAGCCTGGAGGTGCACGCGTGCCGCGACGGCGGCGACTGGGCCCGGCACGCCGCCGGGGTACTCGGCCCGGCCGTGGACCGGGTCGCCGAGGACCTCGCCGCCTGGCCGCCGCCGGGCGCCGCCGCGGTGCCGCTGGGCGACTTCTACGAGCGGGTGTCCGCGACCGGCGTCGACTACGGGCCGGTATTCCGCGGCCTGCGGGCGGCCTGGCGGGACGGTGACCGGGTCTACGCCGAGGTCGAGCTGCCCGAGGCGCAGCGCGGGGCGGCCGCCTCGTTCGGCCTGCATCCCGCGCTGCTGGACGCCGCGCTGCACGCCACCGGGCTCACTGCGGACCGGGACGGCGCCGCACACCTGCCCTTCACATGGTCGGACGTCGAATTGTCGGCGTCCGGCGCCACCGCGGCCCGGGTGCTCATCACGCCGGCGGGCCCGGGCGCGACGACGGTGCTGCTCGCCGACGGGACCGGTGCGCCGGTGGCGTACGTGGGCTCGCTGACCGCCCGGCCGGTCGCCGACGGTGGCATCGCCGGCACCGCGCCGCTCTACGGCCTGGACTGGGTGGAGGCCGCCGGGCAGGCCGAGTCGGGGCGCTGGGCCGAACTCGGCGACACCGGCCTCGCCGTCGGCGGCGACCGCTACGCCGACCTGGCCGGCGTGCTCGGGGCCGAGGTGCTACCGGACGTGGTGTTCGCCGCAGCCCCGGCCGCGTCCGGCGACGACGTTCCCGCCGCCGTCCACGAGAACACTCGCGCAGCGCTCACGCTGCTGCAGTCCTGGCTGGCCGAGCCGCGTCTCACCGGGGTCCGGCTGGTGCTGACCATCCGCGGCACGGTGGCCGGCGCGGCCGTACGGGGACTGGCCCGCTCGGCGCAGTCCGAGCACCCCGGCGCTCTCGTGCTGCTGGACGCCGGCGCCGGGACGGTACCCCATGCGGCCCTCGCCGTGGCCGCGGCCGGCGACGAGAACGAGATCGCCGTCCGTGACGGCCGGGTGTTCGCGGCCCGGCTGGCCCGGCTCTCCGCGTCGGCCGGGGAGCGGCCCGCACTCGGCTCCGGCACCGTCGTGGTCACCGGCGGCACCGGCGTGCTCGGCCGGCTCCTGGCCCGGCACCTGGTCACCGCGTACGGCGTCCGCCATCTGCTGCTGCTGAGCCGCGGTGGCGGGCCGGTCGAGGACCTCGGCGCCGACGTGACCGTCCGGGCCTGCGACGTCGCCGACCGGGACGCGCTGGCCGCCGCGCTGGCCGCGGTGCCCGCCGAGTATCCGGTGACCGCCGTCGTGCACGCGGCCGGTGTGCTGGATGACGGCCTGATCGGGTCGTTGACCCCGGACCGGCTCGACGCGGTGCTGCGGCCCAAGGTGGACGCTGCCTGGCACCTGCACGAGCTGACCCGCGACCTGAAGCTGACGGCGTTCGTGATGTTCTCCTCGGCGGCCGGCACGCTCGGCAGCGCCGGGCAGGGCAACTACGCGGCCGCCAACACGTTCCTCGACGCGCTGGCCGCCCACCGCCGGGAACTGGGGCTGCCGGGGCAGTCACTGGCCTGGGGGTTCTGGGCCGATCGCTCCGGGCTCACCGGCCGGCTCTCCGGCCGCGACCTCGACCGTCTGACCCGCACCGGGATCCGCCCGCTGCCGGCGGCCGAGGCCCTGGCCATGTTCGACGACGCGCTGACCCGGGACGTGCCGGTCGTGGTGCCGGTCGCCTTCACCGGCACCGGCGCGCGCGGGCGTCAGCGGCCGGTTCCGCCGCTACTGCGCGGCCTCGTTCACGGGCCCGCCCGGCGCACGGCCGGGCAGGCACAGGACGGTGACCTGTTCCGGCGCCGGTTGCTCGGGCTGCCGGAGCGCGAGCGCACCGAGTTGATGCTCGCGCTCGTCCGCGACCACGCCGGCGCGGTGCTCGGCCAGGCAGGCCCGCACGCCGTCGCGCCGGGCCGGCCGTTCCAGGAGCTAGGCTTCGACTCGCTCACGGCGGTCGAACTGCGCAACCGCCTCGCCGCGGCGACCGGCCGGCGCCTGCCCGCCACGCTGGTCTTCGACTTCCCCACCGCGGCCGAGGTCGCCGAGCACCTGGTCGCCGAGCTGACCGGGGGGCCGGTGCCTGCCGCCGCCGCACCGGCCACCATGGGCGCCACCGGCGATCCGGTCGCGATCGTCGCGATGAGCTGCCGCTATCCCGGTGGCGTGCGGACGCCGGAGGATCTCTGGCAGCTGCTCCTGGACGAGGCCGACGCGATCTCGGAGTTCCCGTCCGACCGCGGTTGGGATCTCGACCGGCTGTTCGACACGAGCCGTACGGTGCGGTCGTCCGCTCGCGAGGGCGGTTTCGTGCACGACATGGCCGACTTCGATCCGGAGGCGTTCGGCATCTCACCGCGCGAGGCGCTCGCGATGGACCCTCAGCAGCGGGTGCTGCTGGAGACGGCGTGGGAGGCGTTCGAGCGGGCCGGCATCGACGTCACCTCGCTGCGCGGCACACCGACCGGTGTCTTCGCCGGCGTGATGTACCACGACTACGCGTCCCGCCTGCACGACGTGGTGCCCGACGAGCTGGTCGGCTATCTGGGCAACGGCAGCGCGGGCAGCGTCGCGTCGGGCCGGGTGGCCTACACGTTCGGGTTGCAGGGCCCCGCGGTGACCGTCGACACGGCCTGCTCGTCGTCGCTGGTGGCGCTACACCTGGCCTGTCAGTCGCTGCGTCAGGGCGAGAGCTCCCTGGCCCTGGCCGGCGGTGTCACGCTGATGTCCAGTCCAGCGGTTTTCGTCGAGTTCAGCCGGCACGGCGGGCTGTCCAACGACGGCCGGTGCAAGTCGTTCGGTGCCGGCGCGGACGGGACCGGCTGGTCCGAGGGCGCCGGCATGGTGCTGCTCGAACGGCTCTCCGACGCCCGCCGCAACGGCCACCCGGTGCTGGCGGTGATCCGCGGCTCGGCGGTCAACCAGGACGGCGCTTCGAACGGCCTCACCGCGCCGAACGGGCCCGCGCAGCAACGGGTGATCCGGCAGGCCCTGGCAAGTGCGGGGATCTCGGCGGCCGAGGTGGACGTCGTGGAGGCACACGGCACCGGCACCCGGCTCGGCGACCCGATCGAGGCGCAGGCGCTGCTCGCCACCTACGGCCAGGACCGGGACGAGCCGCTGCTGCTCGGCTCGGTCAAGTCGAACCTCGGGCACACGCAGGCCGCCGCCGGCGTCGCCGGCGTGATCAAGACCGTGCTGGCCCTGCGCCACGGCGTGGTGCCGCGCACGCTGCACGCCGACGAGCCGTCGCCGCAGGTGCCCTGGGACAGCGGTGCGGTGCGGCTGGCCACCGCGCGCACCTCGTGGCCGGAGCACGGCCGGCCTCGCCGTGCCGGCGTCTCGGGGTTCGGCGTGAGCGGCACCAACGCGCACGTCATCATCGAGGCGGCCGAACCCGTCCCGGCGTACACCCCCGAGCCGGCGCCCGGGCCGCTGCTGCCGTGGCTGCTGTCCGCGCGGACGCGCCCGGCGCTGCGCGCGCTGGCCGGCCGGTTGAGCGGTCACCTCGGCCGGGACCCGAACGCCGTCGCCGCCACGCTTGCCATCTCCCGTGCGGGGCACGACCAGCGGGCCGCGATCGTGGCCGCGGACCCCGGCGCGCTGGCCGCCGGTCTCACCGCGCTGGCCGCCGGGTCGCCCGCGCCGGGGGTGATCGAGGGAGCGGTCACCACCGGTGGCTTGGCGTTCATGTTCTCCGGCCAGGGCGCGCAGTACGCCGGGATGGGACGCCGCCTGTACGAGACGTTCCCGGCCTACGCCGCCGCGTTCGACGCCGTGGCCGCCGCGTTCGGCGATCCGCTCGTACTCGACGGCACGGCCCTGGACGAGACCCGGCACACCCAGCCCGCGCTGTTCGCCGTCGAGGTCGCGCTGGCGGCGCTGCTGCGCGACTGGGGGATCCGGCCGGACCGGCTGATCGGGCACTCGATCGGCGAGATCGCGGCCGCGCACGTGGCCGGTGTCTTCTCCCTCGCCGACGCCTGCCGGCTGGTCGCGGCCCGCGGCCGGCTCATGCAGGCCCTGCCGGCCGGCGGCGCGATGGCCGCGATCCAGGCACCGGCCGCCGAGGTGGCCGCGACGCTCCCCGCGACGGTCGGCGTGGCCGCGGTCAACGGGCCGTCCTCCACCGTGATCTCGGGCGCGGGCGCGGCGGTCGAGCGGGTGACCCGGCTCTGGGCCGAGCGTGGCAGGCGGACCCGCCGGCTGCGGGTGAGCCACGCCTTCCACTCGCCGCTGATGTACCCGATGCTGGCCGACTACGAGCGGGTGGTGCGCGAGCTGCGCCCGGCCGCTCCGGTGCTGCCCGTGGTGTCCACGGTGACCGGTGAGCTGCTCACCGCCGAGCAGGCGACCTCGGCCGAGTACTGGGTGGACCAGGTCCGGGCCACCGTGCGGTTCGCCGACGGCGCCCGGGCGCTGGAGCGGCTCGGTACCGGCACGTTCCTCGAGGTGGGCCCCGGCGGCGGCCTGGCGCCCATGGTCACCGAGACGCTCGGCGGGGACGTCGCCTCGATCGCGACCCTGCGGCCCGACCGGGACGAGACGGTGGCGGTGCTGTCGGCCGCCGCCGGCCTCCATGTCCGCGGCGTCCCCCTGGACAGCGCCCGGCTCTTCGGTGCCGGGGGCCCGCGTGCCGATCTGCCCACCTATCCGTTCCAGCGCCGCCGCTTCTGGCTCGAACCGCACGCCGCCGCGGCGGCCGGAAGCACTGGTGGCCGCCGCTACCACGAGCGGTGGCGGAAACTGCCTGAGCCGGAGCCGCGCACGCTGGAGGGCACCTGGCTGCTCGTCGGGCCGGACGACGTGGGCATCGGCGCCGTGCTGACCGCGCACGGCGTGCGGGTCCGCACCGCCGCCACGGCCGCCGACCTGGCCGGCCACGGCGAGGTGACCGGCGTTCTCTCGCTGCTCGCCCTCGACGACCGGCCGTCGCCGGAGCACCCCGTGCTTCCGCTCGGCGTGCCCGCGACGCTCGCGCTGATCGAGCGGCTGGCCGAGGCCGGGGTCGGTGCCCCGGTGTGGAGCGTGACCCGCGCGGCGACGGACGCCGGCGGTGACACCGACGCGCCGGTGCAGCCCGCGCAGAGCCTGCTGTGGGGCCTCGGCCGGGTGATCGCGCTGGAGCATCCGGACCGGTGGGGCGGCCTCGTCGACCTCCCCGCCGACCCGGATGCCGCATCGCTGGCCTGCCTGCCCGGCGTGCTCGGCGGCCCGGAGGACCAGGTCGCCCTGCGGCCCGCCGCGGCGTACGCGCGCCGGCTGGTCCGGGCGCGGCCGCCGACGGGCCGGCCGGCGTGGACGCCGCGCGGCACCGTGCTGATCACCGGCGGCACCGGCGCGGTGGCCGGGCACATCGCGCGGCACCTGGCCGAGGCGGGCGCCGAGCACCTCGTCCTGCTGAGCCGCCGTGGTCCCGGCGCGCCCGGCGCGGACGAGCTCGCCGCGGGCCTGCGGCGCCGTGGCGCCGAGGTGACGCTGATCGCCGGTGACGTGGCCGACCGGGGCGTGCTCGAAGCCGTGCTGGCCGAGTACCCCCCGTCCGCGGTGGTCCACGCCGCCGGCGTGAGCACCGTCGCCCCGCTGGCCGGAACCGATCCGGCCGCCTTCGCCGCGATCGTGGAGGCCAAGGTGGCCGGCGCGGCCCACCTGGACGAGCTGCTGGCCGGCCGGCCGCTGGACGCGCTCGTCCTGTGTTCCTCGATCGCCGCCACCTGGGGTGCCGGGGGCCAGGGCGCGTACGCCTCGGCCAACGCCTTCCTGGACGGGCTGGCTCGCCGGCGGCGGGCGCTCGGCCGGGCCGCCACGTCGATCGCCTTCGGGGCGTGGGCCGGTGACGGCATGGCGGAGAAGGACGAACTGGTCCGTCGCGGGGTTCTTCCGATGGACCCGGAGCACGCGGTGGCCGCCCTCGTGCGGGCGGTCGGCGACGGCGACACCACGGTCACCGTGGCCGACATCGACTGGGCTCGGTTCGCTCCGCTCTTCTCCTCGGTTCGGCCGGCGCCGCTCTTCGGAGACCTGCCGGAGGCCCGGGACGCCGTGGCCGTGCCGACCGCCGCGGTCACACCGGCCGTGGCCCTCGACGGGCTGTCCGGGCCGCGCCGCCACCGGCGGGTGCTGGACCTGGTCCGGGCCCACGCGGCGGCCGTGCTCGGGCACACCGACCCGATCCCGGCCGACCGTGGGTTCCAGGACCTCGGCTTCGACTCGCTGATCGCCGTCGAGTTCCGTAACCGGCTCGCCACGGCCACCGGGCTGGCCCTGCCCACCACGCTCGCCTTCGACTACCCGGCGGCCGGTCTGCTCACCGACCATCTCCTCGCGCTGCTGACCGGGGAGGGCGAGGAGGCCGCCGAGGAGGTGGGGGAGCGCCCGGGCACCGACGAGCCGGTCGCCATCATCGGGATGGCGTGCCGCTTCCCCGGCGGCGTCCGGTCCCCCGACGACCTCTGGCGGCTGGTCCGCGACGGGACCGACGCGATCTCGGAGTTCCCGGGCGACCGGGGCTGGGACCTCGACGCGCTCTACGACGCGGACCCGGAGCGCCCCGGCACGTCGTACACCCGTGCGGGTGGCTTCCTCAGCGACGCGCCGGGCTTCGACGCCGGCTTCTTCCGGATCGGCCCGCGCGAGGCGCTGGCGATGGACCCCCAGCAGCGGCTGCTGCTGGAGACCGCCTGGGAGGCGGTGGAGCGGGCCGGCCTCGACCCGCACGGGCTGCGCGGCACCCGCACGGGAGTCTTCGTCGGCACCAACGGGCAGGACTACGCGTTCCTGGCGCACGCCTCTGGTGAGGACCTCGGCGGCTACGTCGGCACCGGCAACGGCGCGGCGGCGGTCTCCGGCCGCATCTCCTACACGTTCGGGCTGGAGGGCCCGGCGCTGACCGTCGACACGGCGTGCTCCTCGTCGCTGGTGGCGCTGCACCTGGCCGCCCAGTCGCTGCGCCGCGGCGAGAGCACTCTGGCGCTGGCCGGCGGCGCCGCGGTGATGGCCACCCCGGCGGCCTTCGTCGAGTTCAGCAGACAGCGGGCGCTGGCCCCCGACGGCCGCTGCAAGGCGTTCGCCGAGGAGGCGGACGGCACCGGCTGGGGCGAGGGCGTCGGCGTCCTGCTGCTCGAACGGCTGTCCGACGCCCGCCGCAACGGCCACCGGGTGCTCGCTGTGGTGCGCGGTTCGGCGGTCAACCAGGACGGCGCCAGCAGCGGGTTCTCCGCGCCGAACGGGCTGGCGCAGCAGCGGGTGATCCGAGGTGCACTCGCCGACGCCCGGCTCGAGGCGGCCGACGTGGACGCCGTCGAGGCGCACGGCACCGGCACCGCACTCGGCGATCCGATCGAGGCGCAGGCGCTGCTGGCCACCTACGGCCGGGACCGGGCACGCCCGCTGCTCCTGGGCTCGGTGAAGTCGAACATCGGCCACACCCAGGCGGCCGCCGGCGTGGCCGGTGTGATCAAGATGGTGCTGGCCATGCGGAACGGCACGCTGCCGAAGTCGCTGCACGCCGAGCGGCCGACCTCGCACGTGAACTGGTCCTCCGGTGCGGTCGAGCTGCTCGGCGAAGCCGTGGACTGGCCCGCGACCGGCCGCCCGCGCCGGGCCGGCGTCTCGGCCTTCGGCGTGACCGGCACGAACGCGCACGTCGTGCTCGAACTGCCCATCGAACCCGAGGAGGAGCAGCGGCCGGAGCCGCTTCCCGCCATCCCGTGGGTGGTCTCCGCCCGCGACGAGGCCGCCCTACGGGAACAGCTCGCACGGCTGGCGGAGGTGCGGGTGGACCCCGTCGACGTCGGCTACACGCTCGCCGCGAGCCGGGCCACGATGGAGCACCGCGCGGTCCTGATCGGCGCCGACCGCGGCGAGCTGCTGCGTGCGGCCGAGGCCGGCGCCGGCGTGACCGGCCGAGCCCGGCCCGCCCCCCGAGTCGTGTTCGTCTTCCCCGGGCAGGGCGCGCAATGGGCCGGCATGGCCACCGAGCTGCTGGCCACCTCGCCGGTCTTCGCCGCCCGGATGGCCGAGTGCGCCGCGGCGCTGCGCCCGTACACGGACTGGTCCCTGCACGACGCACTCGCCGACGACAGGGCCCTGGCCCGCGTCGACGTCGTGCAACCGGTGCTGTTCGCGGTGATGCTCTCGCTGGCCGAGGTGTGGCGCTCGTGGGGCGTCGAGCCGGACGCGGTGATCGGCCACTCGCAGGGCGAGATCGCCGCCGCCGTGATCGCCGGCGCGCTGTCGCTCGACGACGGCGCCCGCGTGGTGGCGCTGCGCAGCCGCGCCCTGGTCGCGCTGGCCGGCGGGGGCGGCATGGTGTCGGTGGCGGTCTCGGCCGAGCGGGCGCGGCAGCTGATCGGCGACGGCCTCTCGCTGGCCGCGGTCAACGGGCCCGCCTCGGTGGTCGTGTCGGGCACTTCGGCGGCTCTGGACGACCTCGTCGACCGGGCTACCGCGATGGGCGTCCGCACCCGCCGGATCGAGGTCGACTACGCCTCGCACTCCGCGCTCGTCGAGCCGATCCGGGCCGAGGTGCTCGACGCCCTGGCGCCGGTGCGGCCGCGCGCGGCCGAGGTGCCGTGCTATTCGACGGTGACCGGGGAGCCGGCCGACACGACGGAGTGGGACGCGGGCTACTGGTATCGCAATCTGCGTGGCACCGTGCGCTTCGAGGCCGCGGCGAAGGCGGCGGCCGGTGCCGGGCCGGTCTGCTTCGTCGAGGTCAGCCCGCACCCGGTGCTCGCGGCGGCGGTGCAGGAGCTCGACGGCGACGTGCTGGCCTGCGGCACGCTGCGCCGGGGTGAGGGCGGCATCCGCCGCCTGCTCGAATCGGCCGCCGAGGTATTCGCCTACGGTGTGCCGGTCACCTGGCCCCGCGTGTTCGACGGCACCGGGGCGCGCCCGGTGGAGTTGCCCACCTACCCGTTCCAGCACGAGCGCTACTGGCTCACGGTGGCTCCCGCGCGTACCGGCCTGCTCCAGGTCGACTGGCCGGCCCGGCCGGCCGCCCCCGCGGCGCCGGGACGCTGGGCCGCGCTCGGCGGCGACTGGGACGTGCCCACCTACCCGGACCTCGCCGCGCTCCGCGAGGCGGGGCCGGTTCCCGATGTTCTGCTGGCGCGCGCCGGGGACGTCCAGGAAGTGCTGGCGCTGATGCAGGGGTGGCTCGCCGACGAGGCCACGGCCGCCGCCACGCTGGCCGTCGTGACCTCGGGCGCGATCGCGACGGCGCCCCGCGAGGACGTGACCGACCTGGACGCCGCCGGGGTGTGGGGTCTGGTCCGCTCGGCGCAGTCCGAGGAGCCCGGCCGGATCGTGCTCCTCGACGCCGGGCCGGCCGTCCCGCTCCCCGTGCTGGCCGGCGCGCTGGCCACCGGCGAGCCGCAGATCGCCGTGCGCGGCCCGGAATTCCGCGTACCGCGCCTGGGGCCCGTCCCACCGGCGGCCACGGCCAAGCCGCCGTTCGACCCCGAAGGCACGGTCCTGGTCACCGGCGGCACCGGCGGCCTCGGCGTCCTGGTTGCGCGGCACCTGGCCGAGAAACACGGGGTGCGGCACCTGCTGCTGCTCAGCCGCCGCGGCGGCCCGGCGCCGGAGATCGGCGCGAACGTCACCGTGCGGGCCTGCGACGTGGCCGACCGCGCCCAGTTGGCCGCCGCCCTGGACGCGATCCCGCCCGAGCACCCGCTGACCGCGGTCGTTCACGCGGCGGGCATCCTCGACGACGCGCTGATCGGCTCACTGCGCCCGGACCAGCTGGACGCGGTGCTGCGGCCGAAGGTGGACGGCGCCCGGCATCTGCACGAGCTGACCCGCGACCGGGACCTCGCCGCCTTCGTGCTCTTCTCCGCGGCCGCCGGCGTGCTGGGCAACCCCGGCCAGGCGAACTACGCGGCCGCGAACACCTATCTGGACGCGCTGGCCGCGCACCGGCGGGCCGGCGGACTGCCCGCCGTGTCGATGGCATGGGGCCTCTGGGCCGACGCCACCACGATGACCGGTCACGTGGCCCGTGAGCTGTCCCGGCACGGCGGCGTGGTGCCGCTGAGCGCCGAGGCAGGCCTCGCGCTGTTCGACCGGGCGCTCTCGGCCGGCTCCGCCGCGGTGGTGCCGATGCCGCTCGACATGGCGGCGTTGCGGGCCCAGAACCGGGCCGGTCTGCTGCCGCCGATCCTGGCCGGCCTGCCCGGCGAGGATCGTGACCGGCCGGTGGAGGAGGCGCCGGCCGCGGATTCCGGCGTGTTCCTCGGCCGGCTGCGCGCCGCCGGGCCGGCCGAGCGCGAGGAGCTGGTGCTCGACCTGGTGCTCGGCGCCACCGCCACGCAGCTCGGCTACCCCGATCCCGGCCGGTTCGATCCGGCCCGCAGCTTCATCGAGCTGGGGCTGGACTCGCTCGGCTCGGTCCGGTTGCGCAACCAGCTGGCGGCCGGCTGCGGCGTGCGCCTCTCGGCCGGACTGATCTTCGAGCACCCGACGCCGGCCGCGCTCGCCGAGCACCTGCACGCCGCGCTGGTGCCGGCCGAGGCACCGGTGATCGCCGACGGCGACGTCCCGGCGGAAGTGGCGGCCGCGCTGATGGTGCTGGAGGAACTCACCAAGCTCGACGGCGCGGTCACCGCGCTGCCACCCGAGAACGCGGCCCGGACGCGGATCACCACGCTGCTGCGGACGCTGACCGACAAGTGGGGGAACGACTGACGTGACGGAAGACATTGTGGAGGTCGCCGGGATCGGCTTCGGGCCGTCCAACCTGGCGCTCGCGATCGCGCTGCGCGAATGCCGCCGGGCCGGGACGGAGGCGGTCTTCTTCGAGCGGCAGCCGTCGTTCGGGTGGCACCGCGGCATGCTGCTCGAAGACGCGACCATGCAGATCTCGTTCCTCAAGGACCTGGTGCTGCTGCGCAACCCGGTCAGTTCGTTCAGCTTCCTGGCCTACCTGCACGACCGCGGCCGGCTCGCCGACTTCATCAATCACCAGACGCTCGTGCCCTCCCGTGTGGAGTTCCACGACTACCTGCGGTGGGCGGCCGAGCGGGTCGCCGGCGTGGTCCGTTACGACAGCGAGGTGCTGGCGATCCGCCCGGTCTCCGGCGACGGCGTGGTGGACCTGCTGGAGCTGGTGGTGCGCGACGGCGCGCACCGCGAGCCGTATGTGTGCCGAGCACGCAACGTGGTGCTCGCGACCGGCCTGCAGCCCCGGTTGCCGGACGGCGTGCGGGCCTCCGGCCGGGTCTGGCACAGCGCGGACTACCTGCACCGGCTGGCCGGGCTGCCGCCGGAGGCGACCGGCAGCTTCACCGTGGTCGGGTCCGGGCAGAGCGCCGCGGAGATCACCAACGACCTGATGTCGCGCTTCCCGGAGGCGACCGTCCACGCCGTGTTCCCCCGGTACGGCTACAGCGTCGCCGACGACAGCCCGTTCACCAACCGGATCTTCGACGCCGCCGCGGTCGACGACTACTACCTGGCGGCTCCGCCGGTGCGCGAGTCGCTGATGACGTACCACGCCAACACCAACTACTCGGTCGTCGACCTCGACCTGATCCGTGAGCTCTACCGCCGTCAGTACCAGGAGCGCGTACGCGGGCGGGACCGGCTGCGGATCGTCAACGTCTCGCGGGTGCGGCGGGTCCGCGAGATCGGCGGCGCGGTCTCGGTCGACGTCGAGTATCTGCCCACCGGGGAGCACACCGACCTGCGCAGCGACGTCGTCGTCTTCGCCACCGGGTATCGCCCGCTGGACCCGCGGCCGTTGCTCGGCGAACTCATGGAGTTCGTCGAGCTGGACGACGACGGCATGGTCCAGGTCGGCCGCGACTACCGCCTGCGCACCTCGGACAAGCTCGCCTGCGGCATCTATCTGCAGGGCGGCACGGAACACACGCACGGCATCTCGTCGAGCCTGCTGTCGACCACCGCGCAGCGGGCCGGTCACATCGTCGAGTCCCTGACCGGCACCACCCCTCAGTGATCACACCGATCGAAGGAGAACCATGGAGACCCAGGAAGCCTTCCCGGCGATGGACTACTACGAGATGGTCGGCCCGCTGCTGCGCCGGGTGTGGGACGACAACTTCCACTTCGCGTACTGGCTCGGCCCGGACGACAAGGTGTCGGTGTCCGAGGCGACCGACCGCTTCACCGACCTGCTGATCCCCAAGCTCGGCGTCAGCGCCGGGCAGCGGGTCCTGGACGTGGGCTGTGGGCTGGGCAAGCCGGCGGTCCGGGTGGCCCGGGCGACCGGCGCCGAGGTCGTCGGTATCACGATCAGCCCGTACCAGATCGGGGTGGCCGGCGAGCGGGCGGCGGCCGAGGGATTGGCCGACCGGGTGCGGTTCCAGGTCGCCGACGGCATGGCCACGCCGTTCGCGGACGCCTCGTTCGACGCGGTGCTGGCGTTCGAGTCCATCGTGCACATGGACCGCGCCCGGGCCCTGAAGGAGGCGGGCCGGGTGGTGAAGCCGGGCGGCCGGGTGGTCCTCACCGACCTGTTCGACCGCGAGGAGATCAGTGCGGACGAGGCCCGCGACCGCGCCGGCCAGCCGGGCGCACTGCCCCGGCTCGACGGATATCCGGCCCTGCTGGCCGAGGCCGGCCTCGAGGTCGTCGAGATCGAGGACATCTCGGCGAACGTGGCGCCCTCCTTCTCGATGATGACCGACATCACCTACGACAACCGCGACGAGCTGGCGAAGATCCTCAACTTCACACCCGAGCAGGCGGAAGCGGCCGAGAGCATGGTCGGCCAGATGACGGGCGAGCTGGGCTGCGTGCTGATCGTCGCGGCCCGGAAGGGCTGAACATCATGAACGAAGCGACGTCCCCACGGCGCATCTCGCTGTTCGACGCGACGCTGCGCGACGGCGAGCAGGCTCCCGGCAACGCCATGACGGCCGAGCAGAAGTTGCGGCTGGCGCTGGCCATCCAGGACTACGGCGCCGACATCGTCGAGGCCGGCTACCCCGGATCGTCCCCGGTGGACTTCGAGGCCACCCGGCTCATCGCCGCGGCGCTCACCACCGCGCGGTTCGCCACCTTCAACCGCACGTCCATCGCCGACGTCAAGCTCTCCATCGAGGCGGGCGGCACCGGCCCCAACCACCAGGTGCAGATCTGCGGCACTGGCAGTGATCTGCACCTGCGGTACAAGCGTGGCATCTCCCGGGCCGAAGCCGTGCGGGAGACCGGCGAGGCGATCCGGTTCGCGCACGAACTGGGCGCGCAGGACGTCTCGTACGGGGTTGAGGACGCCAGCCGTGGCGAGAAGGACCTGATCGAGGCGCTGGTGACCGAGGCGCTGTCATCCGGTGTCACCACTGTCATCCTGGCCGACACCACCGGCTGCGCCACGCCGCAGGAGTACGGCGACCTGTGCGCCATGGTGCGGTCGCTGCTGCCGGACGACGTCAAACTCTCCACGCACTGCCACGACGACCTCGGGCTGTCCCTCGCCAACGCCCTCGCCGGCATCCAGGCGGGCGCCGACGAGGTCCAGGCCACGCTGGCCGGGATCGGGGAGCGGGCCGGCAACACGCCGGTCGAGGAGCTCGCGGCCGCGCTGGCGTACAAGGGCGAGTACTTCGGCGCGGCCACCAGCGTGCGGCTGGATTACCTGTACCGCGCGTTCCGCATGCTCTCCGAGACGATCGGTATGCCGGCGCCGCGCAACAAGGCGATCTTCGGGGAGAACGCCTTCGCCACCGAGGCCGGCATCCACCAGGACGGCATTCTCAAGAACCCGGCGACGTACGAGTTCATCAACCCGCACCGGTTCCATCGGGAGCGCTCGTTGCTGGTCGGCCGGCACTCCGGCCGCGCGATCATCCGGTACCTGCTCGAGGGCCTCGGCGAGCCGGTGGACGAGAAGGTGGTCGACCGGTTCTACCTCGAATATGTCTCCGAGCGCCCGGACGGCCGCGCCGACGAGCTGGACGTGGTGCGCGAGCGGCTGGCCGCATCCCTGCGAGCGCAGGCGTGAGCGAGCCCCGCACGCTGTTCCAGAAGATCTGGGACAGCCACCGCGTCCCGTCCGGATCCGACGGTCCCGACCTGCTCTACATCGATGCTCACCTGGTGCACGAGGCGACGTCGGCGCAGGCCTTCGACGGCCTGCGCCTGACCGGCCGGGCGGTGCGGCGGCCCGATCTGACGCTGGCCGTCGAGGACCACAACGTGCCCACCGACAGCCTGTCGATCAGCGATCCGATCAGTGTCGAGCAGGTCACCCGGCTACGGAGCAACTGCGCCGAGCACGGCATCGAACTGTTCCGGCACGGTGACGCCCAGCAGGGCATTGTGCACGTGGTGGGGCCGGAGCTGGGCGCGATCCAGCCCGGTATGACGGTGGTCTGCGGCGACAGCCACACCTCGACGCACGGCGCGTTCGGCGCTCTGGCGTTCGGCGTCGGGACCAGCGACGTCGAACACGTGCTGGCCACCCAGACGCTGTCGATGCCGCGGCCGCGCACGATGGCCGTGGAGTTCACCGGCGCGCTCCCGCCGGACGTGACCGCCAAGGATCTGATGCTGGCGCTGCTGACCGAGATCGGGGCGAACGGTGCGCACGGCCACGTCCTGGAGTACCGCGGCGCGGCGATCCGCGGTCTCTCCATGGAGAGCCGGATGACCCTGTGCAACCTCAGCATCGAGGCCGGCGCGAGGGCCGGGATGGTGGCGCCGGACGAGGTCACCGTCGAGTACCTCGCCACCCGCCCCCGCCGGCCGACCGGCTCGGACTGGGACGACGCGCTGGCGTACTGGTCGGGCCTGCACACCGATCCCGGTGCCACGTTCGACCGTACGGTGACGCTCGGCGTGGACGCCCTCAGCCCGGTCGTCACCTGGGGCACCAACCCCGGCCAGGCGGTCCCGCTCAGTCAGGCGGTGCCGGACCCCGCGCAGTTCTCCGACGCCGCCGAGCAGGCCGCCGCCCGTCGCGCGCTGGAGTACATGGCACTGGAACCGGGCACGCGGATGCGCGACATCGAGGTCGACACCGTCTTCCTCGGCTCGTGCACCAACGGGCGCATCGAGGACCTGCGGGCGGCGGCCGCGGTACTGCGCGGGCGGAAGGTCGCGCCATCGGTGCGCATGCTGGTCGTGCCCGGCTCGATGCAGGTGCGCGCGGACGCCGAGAGGGAGGGCCTGCACGACGTCTTCCTGGCGGCCGGCGCGGAGTGGCGGCTGTCCGGGTGCTCGATGTGCCTGGGCATGAACGCCGACCGGCTCAGCGGGCCGAGTCGCTGTGCGTCCACCTCCAACCGCAACTACGAGGGCCGGCAGGGCGACACCGCCCGTACCCACCTGGTATCGCCCGCCGTGGCGGCGGCCACCGCGGTCGCCGGACGTCTCGCCGCGCCCGCGGACCTGAGCTGATCGATGAGTGGAGAGGCAAGCGCTTGGAACCGCTGACCGAGCACACCGGACGTGTCCTGCCACTGCGGCGCAGTGACGTGGACACCGATCAGATAATCCCGAGCCGTTTCTGCCGTCGGCTCACCAAGACCGGGTACGCGGACGGGCTGTTCGCCCGCTGGCGGGAGGCGGACGACTTCGTGCTCAACGATCCGGCCCGGGCCGGCGGCTCGGTGCTCGTCGCCGGGCCGAACTTCGCCACCGGAAGTTCCCGCGAGCACGCCGTCTGGGCCCTGCGGGACTGGGGCATCGCCGCGGTGCTGGCGCCGAGCTTCGGTGACATCTTCCGGCGCAACGCGCTGAAGAACGGGCTGCTCGCCGTTCAGCTGCCGGACGCGGTCGTGTCCGGCCTGCTGGACGCGGCCGACCGGGATCCGGGGTTCCCGGTCACCGTGGACCTGGTGGCGTGCGAGGTGCGCTGGGACGGCGGCCGGCAGGCGTTCGAGGTCGATCCGCGGGCCCGCCGGCTGCTGCTCGACGGGCAGGACGACATCGCGGTGACCCTGGCTGACGGCGACGGCATCACCGCGTACGAGCGTGGTCGGCCGCACTGGCTGCCGGTCTTCGGCGCGGCCCGGGCCGGGTGAGGGCGATGACCCGGATCACCGTGATCCCCGGCGACGGCATCGGGCCGGAGGTGACCGAGCAGGCCCTGCTGGTGCTCGGCGCCTTCGACCTGGGGCTGGAGTTCGACGTCCTCGACCACGTCAACGCGGGCACCTTCCTGGAGACCGGGGTGGCACTCTCCGAGGTCGACCTCGAGCGGATCGCCGGCAGCGCGGGCACCCTGCTCGGCGCGGTCGGCGATCCGCGCGTGGCGGGCACCCGGTACGCGCGCGACGTGCTCCTGCGCCTGCGTTTCGAGCTGGACCTCTATGTCAATTACCGGCCGGTGCGCCTGCTGGACGCCCGGCTCAGCCCGCTGCGCCGGGCCGGCCGACGGGAGATCGACTGCGCCATCGTGCGGGAGAACACCGAGGGCCTGTACACCGACATCGGCGGCGCGCTGCGGTCGCGGACCGAGGACGAGGTCGCCATCGACACCGAGGTCACCACCCACCTCGGCGTGCGGCGGGTCATCGACTACGCGATGGCGGCCGCGTCGCGGGCGGTGTGCATGGTCGACAAGTCGAACGCCGTGCCCAACGGCGGACGGGTCTGGCAGCGCCTGTGGCGCGCGGCGTGCGCCGAGCGCCCGGACCTGGAGACCACCCACCTGTATGTCGACGTCGCAGCGATGCGGCTGGTGCAGGACCCGACCCGGTTCGAGGTGATCGTGACCAACAACTCCTACGGCGACATCCTCAGCGATCTCGCGGCCGAACTGGCCGGGGGCCTGGGCACGGCCGCCTCGGTGAACCTGAACCCCGGCACCGGATTCGGCCTCTACGAGCCGGTGCACGGCAGCGCACCGGACATCGCCGGCACGGACACCGCCAACCCGATCGGCGCTGTGCTGTCCGCGGCGCTGCTGCTCGACCGGGTCGGGTACCGGGACGAGGCCACGGCCGTACGTGCCGCGACCGATCGCGCGGTGGCCGACGGACGGTGCACGGCCGACATCGGCGGTTCACTCGGCACCCGGGCGGCGGGGGAGGCGATCCGTGACCTCCTCGCTTGAGCACTCGCCGCGCGCCGGCGCCCGCCTCTCGCGCCGGGTCTCCGGCATCGGGTCGATGCGGCTGGCCGAGCTGATGCGGCTCGCCGCCGGGATCGGCGCCATCGACATCGCCCTCGGCATCCCGCCGGGAGAGCCACCTGCCGAGGCCGTACGGGCGGCCACCGGGGCCCTCACCGGCGGCCGCAACCAGTACGCGCCCCCGGAGGGTCTCCTCGCCCTGCGGGAGACGATCGCCGAGCTGGCCCGGCGCCACCGCGGTGTGACCGTCGACCCGGCGACCGAGGTGACCATCACGTGCGGGGCGACCGAGGGGGTGCTGAACGCGCTGCTGGCGGTCACCGACCCCGGCGACGAGGTCGTGCTGTTCGAACCCTTCTACGAGAACTATCCCGGCATGATCGAGCTGGCCGGTGCCGTTGCGCGACCGGTGCCGCTGGACGGGCCCGGCTGGCGCCTCGACCTGGAGGCCGTGCGCGCCGCGCTGACTCCGCGCACCCGCGCCGTGCTGCTCAACACCCCGCACAACCCGACCGGCCGCGCCTTCGACGAGGACGAGGTGGCCGGCCTGCTCGACCTCTGTGCCCGCCACGACCTCGTGCTGATCACCGACGAGGTGTACGAGGGGTACGTCTACGACGGCCGCCGGCACGTGTCGCCGCTGGGCCGGCCCGGCGCCGCCGAGCACGCGATCGTCGTCGGCAGCCTGTCGAAGTCGCTGCAGATGTCCGGCTGGCGGCTCGGTTACTGCCTCGCGTCGCCGGCGTTCACCGCGGCGGTGCGGCGGGCGCACGAGCGCACCACGGTCGGCGCGCCCGGCCCGCTCCAGGTAGGTGCGGCCGCCGTCGACGTGGCGGGTCTGGCCGACGACTCGGCGTACTTCCAGCGGCGCCGCGACCACCTCGTGGACCGGCTGGGGGAACTCGGCCTCACGGTGGCCCGGCCCGAGGGCGGCTGGTTCGTGCTGGCCGCGGTGGACACCCTCGGTCGGCCCAGCGACCTGCTGGCCGAGGAACTGGTGCGCTCGGCCGGTGTGCTGGTGGCCCCGGGCACCAGCTTCTTCACCGACCCGGCCGGAGGCCGGCGGTGGATGCGCATGACGTTCGTCCGGGACGAGGGCCGTACGGAGGAGGCCCTGGACCGGCTGCGGAATTTCCTGAGTGGAGGACACCATGACCGTTGACGACAAGTCCGAGAAGGTTCTCGACGACGAGGTACAGAGCACCTGGAAGGGGGTGGCGCGGGCCGGCGCCGGCGAGCTCGCGTCGTCCTACGTGCTGTGTACGGCGATCGTCGGCCTCGCCCGCTCCGGCGTGGCCGGCCGGCTCTCCCGGGACTTCACGCCCCTGGACCGGCTGGCCGGCGACCCCACACGGACCGAGAAGACCGGCCAGGTCCTGCGCTATCTGGAGCTGCGCGAGGTGACCGAGTCCGACGGCGATCGCTGGCGTCTCACCGAGCGCGGCGAGGGGCTCTTCAACGAGGTGGCCGAGTCGCTGATCGGCTACTACGTCGACGCGTACGGGCCGGTGCTGCACAACATCGCCGGCCTCGTCGACGGCAGCCGCACGTACGGCATCGACGTCCACCGCGACACCGAGCAGCTGGGCCTGCGCTGTGAGGTCCTGTTCCGCAGCTTCGGCGGCAGCATCGTCCGGGACGTGGTGCGCGACCGCGGCGCGCGTGGCGTGCTCGATCTCGGGTGCGGCACCGGTGGCCTGCTGCTCGACCTGGTGCGTTCGGAGCCCGGCCTGCGTGGTTTCGGTCTCGACATCGCCGAGGACGCCATCGGGTACGCCACCCGCCGTGCCCACGACGAGGGGGTGGCCGACCGTCTCTCGTTCGTGGTGGGCGACGCGTTCAAGCCGCAGTCGTGGCCGGCGGAGGTCGCCGCGACGGCCGACCTGTACGTGGCGGTCGGAGCTCTGCACGAGCACTTCCGCGACGGCGAGGACGCGGTCGTCGACCTGCTGCGCCGGTACGCGGACATGCTCCGCGCCGGGCCGGACCGGGCCATGCTGCTGTGCGAGCCGGAGCTGTACGTCGACGGCTCGGACGCCGACTTCTACCTGGTGCACGTCCTCACCGAGCAGGGCTTCCCGCGCCCGCGTGACGGCTGGCTGAAGGTCATCGAGGCGGCCGGGCTCACCTGCCGGCGCATCCTCTCCGCTCCGAACACCGCGTTCCGGTTCGCCTACTACGAGATCGTGGCCGGCTAATCCGTACACCCTGGAGGTTTTGATCATGTCGGCAGAAGCGCCAGCGGTGCGGCCGGGACTCGAGATGCTCGACCTGTGCCGGACGATGCGCGACAACAGCCCGGTGGTCCGGGATCCGGCCAGCGGCGTCTACCAGGTCTTCCGGTACGACGACGCGGTGAGCGTGCTCCACGACCCGGAGACGTTCTCGTCGGACTTCGGCTCCGTCTATCCCGATCAGGTCCAGCTCATGGAGGGGCACATCGGCACGCTCGACCCGCCCCGGCACCACCAGCTGCGGCGCCTGGTCAGCCAGGCGTTCACGCCCCGGTCGGTGGCGCGGCTCAAGGACCGGATCGAGCAGCTGGCCGAGGATCTGCTCGACCGTGCGCCCGACCCGGGCCGGCTCGAACTCGTGAACGATTTCGCCTACCCGCTGCCCCTCACGGTGATCACTGAGCTGCTGGGTGTGCCCGAACGGGATCGGCCGCAGTTCAAGGACTGGGCAGACGCCCTGTACGCCGGTGGCGCTTTCGACCCGAACGACGAGTCGGCGGTGAACGCGTCCAAGTCGTTCCACGACTACCTGCTCGACCTGGCCGTCCGGCGCCGCGCCAAGCCCGAGCCCGGTCTGCTCGGCGACCTGGTGACGGCCGAGGTCGACGGCGTGCGGCTCACCGACCGGGAGATCGCCGGATTCGCCACCGTGCTGTTGCTGGCCGGGCACGTCACGGTCACCCTGTGGCTCGGCAACGCGATCCTGTGCCTGGCGGAGAACCCCGAGGCCGAGGAGCTGGTACGCCGGCGTCCGGAGGTCATCCCCACCGCGCTGGAGGAGGTGCTGCGCTACCGCAGTCCCGTGGGCATCGTGCCGCGGGTGACGAAGAAGGCCACCGAGCTGCGCGGTGTGGCCATGGAGCCGGGCCAGATCGTGGTGTGCTCGGTGCTGTCGGCCAACCACGACGAGCGGCAGTTCGAGCGGCCCGGCGAGTTCGACCCCGAGCGCTCGCCGAACCCGCATCTCGCCTTCAGTAAGGGCATCCATTTCTGTTTCGGCGCGCCGCTGGCCCGGCTCGAGGCGCAGGCGGCGCTCGGCGTGCTGCTGCGCCGCTTCGACCGGATCCGGCTCGATCCGGATCGCCCGATGCGGCCGCACCCTGACCCGACCATGAACGGGCCCAAGGAGCTCCCTCTTCTCGTCGGATAGACGGCTCGTCCGGCCGTGCCCGGGGCGATGAGTTCGGGCACGGCCGCGGGCGGATCGGCGGCTGTGAGAAACTGCCGATATGTCTACAGTCCGACTGCGTACCAGCTACGGCGACATCGTGCTCGAGCTCGAGGAGGCGAACGCGCCGAAGACCGTCGCGAATTTCCTGAACTACGTCAACTCAGGCCACTACACCGGAACGATCTTCCACCGGGTGATCGGCACCTTCATGATCCAGGGTGGTGGTTTCGACACGAGCATGCGGCAGAAGCCCGCTCCCCACCAGGTGGAGAACGAGGCGAAGAACGGACTGAAGAACGTCAAGTACAGCCTGGCCATGGCCCGGACGTCCGATCCGCACTCGGCGGGCGCGCAGTTCTTCGTCAACACCGTGGACAACGCGTTCCTCGATTATCCGGGCCAGGACGGCTGGGGTTACACGGTGTTCGGCAAGGTGACCGAGGGCTTCGACGTCGTCGACCGGATCGCCCAGGTGCCGACCGGCGCCCAGGATGTCCCGCGCGAGCAGATCGTCATCGAGTCGGCCACGGTCGAGTAGGGTCCGCACCCCTCATCATTTCAACGAAGTGTTGACAACACTTCGTTGAAATGATGAGATCAGTGCATGACGGAGACGAGTACGGCACCGGCGGCGGACGTGGCGCGACAGCAGTGGGCGGCACTGAGCCGGATCGCGGAGCGGCACGCCGCCACCGACGAGCAGCGGCGGCGGTCCGCCCACCCGGCGGCCATCGAGCCCCATGAGGCGGTGCGCCTGGTGGCCGGGCTGGCGCTGGGCACGATCGACCTCGATCTCGGTGAGCCCGACATCGCCGACGAGGACGTCCTCGCCGCGCTGGCGCTGATCGCCCACGTGCGGGCCGACGTGGACCAGTTGGAGCTGGGCCTGCTCAACGCCGCGCGCGGCCGAGAGCTGACCTGGCAGGCCATCGCCCAGGGCGTGGGCCTCAACAGCGCCCAGGCGGTCAAGCAGCGCCACGACCGGTTGTCTGAACGTCAGCAGGCCTGAGGCGCCGGTCAGACCGATCTCACGACCGGAACCGTTCGATGGCGGGCAGATGCCGTTCACGCATCTCGGGATCGGTGACTCCGCCGTTCTCGGCCGGCGCCAGGCACAGCACGCCGACCTTGCCCTGGTGCCGGTTGTGATGCAGGTCGTCGATGGCCTGTCCGGTGTCCTCCAGCCGGTATGTGGTGGACAGAGTGGGGTGGATCCGGCCCTGTTGAATGAGCCGGTTGGCCTGCCACGCCTCGCGGTAGTTGGCGAAGTGCGAACCGAGGATGCGCTTGACGTTCATCCACAGGTACCGGTTGTCGAACTGGTGGAGGAAGCCGCTGGTGGAGGCGCAGGTCACCACCGTGCCGCCCCGGCGTGCGACATAGACCGAAGCGCCGAACGTCTCCCGGCCCGGGTGCTCGAAGACGATGTCGACGTCCTCGCCGCCGGTCAGTTCGCGGATGCGCTCGCCGAAGCGCCGCCACTCACGCGGGTTCTGGGTGTGCTCGTCGGTCCAGAACCGGTAGTCCTCGGCGTCCCGGTCGATCACGGCCTCTGCGCCCATCCGCCGGCAGACCTCGGCCTTGCGCGCATTCGATACGACGCAGATCGGGTTCGCGCCGCCGCCCAGGGCGTACTGCACAGCGAACGAGCCCAGGCCGCCGGCCGCACCCCAGATCAGGATGTTGTCGCCCTGTTTCATGGCGGCGCCGTGGTGCGAGACGAGCTGACGGTACGCGGTCGAATTCACCAGCCCCGGCGACGCCGCCTCCTCCCACGTCAGATGTTCGGCCTTGGGCATCAGTTGGTTGGCCTTGACCAGCGCGAGCTCGGCCAGCCCGCCGTAGTTGGTCTCGAATCCCCAGATGCGCTGCTCCGGGTCGAGCATGCTGTCGTCGTGGCCGTCCGGGTGTTCCAGCTCCACCGACAGGCAGTGCGCCACCACCCGGTCACCCGCTTTCCACCGGCGGACGCCCGGACCGGTGCGTAGCACGACCCCGGCGAGATCCGACCCGATCACGTGGTACGGCTGGTAATGACGGGCGGCCAGGCCACCGGTCTTGGCGTACCGGCGGAGGAACGCGAATGTCGGCACCGGGGCGAACATCGCGCTCCAGACCGTGTTGTAGTTGACGGCGCTGGCCATCACCGCGATCAGCGCCTCGCCGGGACCGGGCTCCGGGGTGGGCACCTCCTGGATGTGCACGGCGTCGGCCGGCTTGCGGTCCGGCATCGAGACACCCTCGAACATGGTCTGCTCGTCCTCGAGCAGCACCGCCGCGCGATAGTGGTCGGGCACGGGCAGGGCCGCGACCGCGCCGGCGTCCGTCTCGCCGGTTACCGTCTCGATGAACTCCGCTCTCACGGATACCTCCCGATGGTCAGGCGATCGCCTTGGTGTGGTCGTCGAAGTCAAGGTCGTCGAAGTCGAGACCCAGCGGCAGGTCGGCACGGGAATTGACGTTCAACTTCCGGTACACCCGGGTGAGATGCTGCTCGACCGTGCTCACGGTGACGTAGAGCTTGCAAGAGATCTCGCGGTTCGTGTAGCCCTTGGCCGCCAGCTCGGCGACCCGGCGCTCCGCGTTGCTGAGCGAGGAAGCACCGCCGTCGACGGTGGCATGCTGCTCGGTGCCGTCGCCGGGCCCGGGCGGCTCCGTCGACGGCGTCTCGGCGTAACAGGTCGCGGCCAGGTTCTGTGCCCAGCGTTCCAGGGCCCGGGCCCGGCTGGACTCGCCGACCTCCTCCTTGACATGGCTCAGCGCGGCCAGCGTGCGCGCCAGTTCCAGCCGGTCGCCGCAGGCTTGCAGCACCTCCGCGGCCTGCCTGAGCAACTGGGGGCGCTGACGCGGCTCGGTGATCGAGGCCATCGCGCGCAGCGAGATGCCGCGGGCCCTGGTGTGCCCCGGCCCGAGCATGCTCAGTTGCTCCTCCACCAGACGGCGGGCCTCGTCGCCCCGGCCCTGCGCCAGGCGGACCTGCGCCGCCTCACTGCGCCAGGGCACCACGGACGGTAGGTCGAAGCCCCACCTCTGCATCAGCTCGCCGCACGCCTGGAAGTCGTTGAGTGCCGCGGCGAAGTGCTTGGTCGCGAGCATGTGACGCCCACGGGCATGCAGATAGTGCAGTCCGTACGGGGTCCGGAACATGGCGTCCGGCACCGGGTGGTGCAGCAGCTCCGCGGCGTCGTCGTGCTTGCCCATCTCGGTCTTGGCCAGGATGAGCAGCGCAAGCGGGGCACCGATCGCGACGCCCCAGCATCGGGGCGAGATCCGGGTCAAAGCGGTGTTCCCGTGCTGCTCGGCGGCGGCCAGGTCACCCTGGCGATGCGCTACCAATCCGTGCAGGGTGCCGAAGATCGCTTGCCAGGTCGGCGCGTGCCGGAGGTCAGCCTCGGCCAGCAGGGGCGCGGACCAGGCCGCGGCCTTGTCCGCGCGGTCGGCGTAGAACAAGGCGAGCAACGCTGCTGTGATCGGGGCCAGGGTGGTGTCGTCCAGCCGGGCCACCTGCAGGATCTGCTCCGCGTGGCTGACCGTGGCGCTGTCCGGACCGTCGGCCAGGATCGCGGCCCGGACCGTGGCGGACTGTAGTCGCAGGCTCAGTGGACTGGCCGGTATCGCCTCGTCGGTGTGGTCACCGTCCGTGGCCTCGGGCCGGACCTGCTCGGCGGTGTCGGGGTAGAGGAAGGCGATGCTGAGGGCGATCGCCCGGAGCGCGGCCTGGGACTCGGCGTCCAGCTCGCCGGCTCGGTCGCGTTCGCTGAGCCGGTCCAGCAGATCGACGGCGTCCTCGGGCCGGCCGTGCCACAGCAGCCGGTCGATGAGGTCGATCGCCGGTCGCCCGGCGAGGTCGCCTCGCTGCACGGCCGCGCTCAACTCGGGCAGGTGCCGCCGAGCGCTGGACGGGTTGATCCGCCATTCGGCCACCGCCATCAGCGACTTGACCGTGGCCCGCTCGTGCTCGCCGGAGCTGGCCTGGTAGGCGAGGTCCAGCGCGTCGAGTGCCGCTCCGACGTCCCCGTCGGACAGCCGCTGCTCGGCGGCCTCCCGCAGTACGCCGACACCCCAGGCGTCCGTCACCCGCTTGGCCGCCACCAGGTGGCCGGCCACCTCGGTGGCGGGGCTGCCGATGTCGTGCAGGATGACGGCGGCCCGCAGGTGCAGTCGCCGTCGCTCCTGCGGGTCGAGACTCTGCAGCACCGCGGTCTGCGCCACCGCGTGGCGGAAGTGACCCCGGTTCACCAGCCCGGCGGACTGCAGTGAGCGGAGGATGGCCTCGACCTGTTCCGGCTCCATGTTCACCAGCGCCGGGAGGCCGGTGGGCAGCCCGTCGAGGACGGCGAGCGCCTGGGCCACCGAGAGCGTCGGCGGGTCGCACCGGTAGAGACAGTTGAGGAGGGCCCGGCTGAAGGCGTCGCCGACCTCGATCGGCGCCGAGGGGTCGGCCGGCGACTGGTTGTCCTCCGCCAGGGCGTGCACGAGCAGGGGGTTCCCCCCGCTGATCTGGTGACAGGCGGCCGCCAGCCGCTGTGTCTCGGCCGGTGCCAGGTGATCGGCGAGCACGTCGGCGGTGCCGGCCGGCGTCAGCGAAGCGAGCCGGATGGCCGAGGCGTGCGGCTGCCGCAGCAGCTCGGCCTGGAACTGCCAGCCGACCGACTGCGGGTCGGAGGACCCGGCGAGCACCACCATCACCGGGCTCGCGGTCAGCCGGCGCGCCAGGTAGAGAACGCACTGCCGCGATGCGGTGTCGATGTATTCGATATCATCGATGCCGATGATGAGTGGACGCTCCGCGTCCCGGTCGGCGATGTCGAGGCAGAGGCGGTGCAGGGCACGGGCGCCGGCCGGCTCCCGATCGTTTCCGTCGTCGCCGCCCGGCTCGTAGCCGTACGCCGTCCGGGCGTTGAGAATGATCTGATCGATGACGCCAAGGGGTAGGTCGCTCTCAGCTGCTGAACAGGTGGCGCTCAGGAATCGTGCGTTCGAAGTCGTCGCATGCTCGGCGAATTCGTGCAGTAAAGCTGTTTTCCCGCTTGCTATGGAGCCGCTGACCAGAGTGACGCTGCCTTTCCCTTGCCGGCATTCGTCCAGGGATTTCATCAAGCTGTGGACACACTGGTCCCGTTCAGCCAAGCTCATCCGCCATCCCCCGATTACGGTTTTGTGCTCTTTGGCCTTCACATTCAGTGATTGGCAGTCCGGATTCTACTCTGGAATCCTTGAATGGCTACTCAAATCCGTCAATGTTCAGTCAAGGGTCGCGCGGAGTTGCAAGAGGTCCAATGTGCGTTCGCCCTTCGTAACCCTGTTGAGGAGTTCGTTCTCATACCGGACTCGCTCCTCGGCGTCAGCTGTGACCTTGGACACCATGGAGCGGCGCACGACGAGGACGCCGTCGGTGTCGGCCACCACGAGGTCGCCGGACTCGACCGTAACCCCTCCGACTTTGGCCCGCTGTCCCGTTTCGCCCGGAGATCGTTTGGCCGCGCCGCGCATGCCGATCGTTCGGGCGAAGACCGGAAAGCCCCGCGCCCGCAGTCCGTCGAGGTCCCGGGCGCCGCCGTCGATCACGACACCGGCGATGCCCTGGAACTGGGCCGCGGCGGTGAGGATCTCGCCCCAGTAGCCGGCCGCGACACCCCAGCCGTTCACCATCAGCACCCCGCCGGGCTCGCACAGCTCCACCGCCCGGTGCACGGCCAGGTTGTCCGCGGAGTCACAGGTCACCGGATAGGCCGGTCCGCAGACGGCAGCGCCGTTCCACAGCGGCCGGATGGCCGGATCCAGAATGTCGGTGGCACCGGCTGCCCGGCCGGCCTCGAAGAGCGTCGAGGAGCCCAGCCGGAGTATCCGTCCATGGTCGATCGTCGTCATCGCGTCGTCCCGTCTATGCGGAGAAGTCGTGGTAGCCGAGGTCGGAGGCGACCTCGCGGATGTGCGGCGCCCGCATCGCGGGCAGGATCACGTGCGCGTTGCGCTTCCAGCGGTTCTCGTCCGGTTTGGCGGTCGCCGAGACCGGATCGATTGTCGCCGTCGCCAGGCGCTCGATCTCGGCACTGGACAGGCCCAGCCAGCAGCCCAGCCGGTGGACGGCGGCGTGCCGCTTTCGGCCGGAACCGACCAGGTCCTCGTGTCGCACGGTCAGGTGGTCCACCTGTGAGCGGGCGATCTCCGCGCCGACGGCCCGGTGTGCGGACGCCCACTGGAAGGCGCAGACTGCCTCCAGCGGCTCCTTGGTCATGTCGGTCCAGCCCGGCGGGAGGTCGAAGTTCCACCAGTGGTCTCCCCACTCGGGATGGACGTCGCTGTACCCGCCGATCGCGAGCTCCTCGGGAACCGTGCGGGAGAAGAATCCCCGGTGCAGCCAGGCGATCATCAGCCCGTTGATCGATGGTCCGGGCGCGCGGGTCAGGTGCAGGATCCGTACCCGGGCGTGCGGGAAGAGCGCTCGGAAGAAGGGGATCTGGTACGAGCATCCCGGCGCCTTGATCACCAGGGTGCGGCCCGCCAACTCGTCCGGGTCGGCCAGGCGCCATGGCCGGGCGATGAGGAACGGAGCGACCTCGACCAGCCGGTCTGCCTGATGCGGGGCCTGCGGCACGTCCAGCCCGGGAAAGCGGGCGGTGACCAGGTCCTCGTCCAGGTCGTAGTAGTACGGGTCCACGCGCGGATGCGCTGCGCGTACCGCAGCCAAGAACTCCAGATGGAACTCGGCCAGGTCGCCGAATTCGGCGGCTCGCTCCGGCAGCCTGGCCACCGCGGTGGCCTCGGCGACGTAACCCGCCACCTCATCGGTCTCGAAGGTCTCGTCCGGCCACTGCATGGTGAGCCGGCGGTGTAGCCAGGCCGCCAGCTCCGGCAGGTCGCATCGATCGGCCGGAGCGCCGGCCTCACGCGCGAACTCGCGGTCCAGCGCCTCGGCGAAGTCGGCGGCGTCGGCGGCGCCCAGCTCCTCGCAGCCGGTGCGGCTCAGCGGGTCGAGCCCGGCCAGTGTCAGTAGAGGTGGTGTCTCGCCCGGCAGGTGTAACAGCGACGGGCAGCCACGCAGCAGCTCGGCCAGATGGGAGGACCCACCTCGCGGGCTGGAAACGACCACGACGACGTCGCTTATTCGATTCAGGAATGGCGTTTCCAATATATCCCCCGCTGATCGCGCCCCAATGGCGTCGGGTCAGATATCAAAGAGGTCGAGTGAGGCGAGTTGACACTAGAAATACATATTGCGGTGGGTCAACCCCGGTTGTCGTATGGCCTGCTCGGCGCACGGTTTATGCGCCGGGTCGGGGTGGTGCAGGTAGCCGTAGGGGTGCCGGGGGCGCCGTTTAAGGGTTGGCGCTGCACAACCGCCTCCGTAGCGTTCCGATCCGGTGCATTCATGGATTCGGCAGCGGAGATGGTGGTCAGTGACTTCGACACGTAGTGAACAGGCCGGTGCCATTGCGGGACTGCGGCCCGGCTACTGGCAGGAGAAACTGGCCGGCATGCCGGCGGCTCCGGAGTTGCCGGCTGACCGGCCGCGCGCCATGGCTCAGTCCGCTCACTCATCGACAGTGGACACCATCGCCTTCACCGTTCCCGCCGACGTGCTCGACGGCCTGCGTGAGATCACCGAGGCCGAGCGGGCCACGCTCTTCGTGGTGATGCTCGCGGCCACCAAGGTCGTGGTGATGCGGTACACCGGTCAGACGGACATCGTCGTCGCCACCTCGGCCGGCCTCCTGCTGCGCACCGACTGCTCCGGTGGGCCGGGGTTCCGCGAGCTGGCAGGCCGGGTCCGGCAGACCGTCCTGGAGGCGTTCGCGCACCAGGGGCAGTTCGCGGCGGAGCGCCCGCAGGCTCCGGGGGCACGGATCTACTTCGACACCGGTGAGTCCGAGACGGCCGGCGCCCCGGTGCCTGGCGGATGCGATCTCGCGCTGCGGGTGGCCGGTCAGAGCCGGCCGGACGGCGGCCTCGACGGGTGGCTGAGCTACCGCACGGACCTGTTCGACGAGTCGACGATGCGGCGTCTCACCGGCCACCTCGGCTCGGTGCTGAGCGAGGTCGCAGACCATCCGGATCGGTCGATCGCCGCGGTGGAGATGCTGGCCACCGCCGAGCGGGACCGGCAGCTGACCGAGTGGAACGCGACCGCGGCGTGGTTCCCTCGGGACGCGACGATCGCCGGGCTGTGTGCGGCGCAGGCGGCCCGGACGCCGGACGCGACGGCGGTGGTCTGCGGCGCGGAGCGGCTCTCCTACCGGGAACTGGACACCCGTGCCAACCGGCTGGCGCGGCACCTGCGGGACCGCGGCGTCGGGCCGGAGAGCGTGGTGGGCGTGTGCCTGCCGCCAAGCACCGCCCTCGTGGTGGGCCTGCTCGGGATCCTCAAGGCCGGCGGGGCGTACGCGCCGCTCGATCCGGCCTACCCGGAGGCCCGCCTGCGGTTCCTTCTGGCCGATACCCGCGCGGTCGCGGTGCTGACCGACGAGCCCACCGGCGCGGTGCTGGCCGACAACGGCATACCGCTGATCCGCCTGGACACCGACCGCCGCGCGATCGCCGAGCAGGACGGTACTGACCTGCCCGGAACTGCCGGACCGGAGAACCTCGCGTACCTGATCTACACGTCCGGCTCGACAGGCACCCCGAAGGGCGTCGAGGTGCCCCACCGCGGGGTCGTCAACCTGTTGTGGGACCTGGTGTCGACGGACTTCCCGGACTTCGTGCTCGGCACCGTGCCGACCTTCGACATCGCGGCTCTCGAACTCTTCGGGCCGCTGGTCAGCGGCGGCACGGTGATCGTGTCGACAGGCGAGTATGTGGCGGACATCGCGGCCCGGCCGCAACGGCTGACCGCGCAGGCCACTCCGTCGAAGTGGGAACTCGTGCTGCGGGCCGGCAGCGACCGGCTGCGTGGGATCCGCTGCCTCACCGGCGGCGAAGCGATCAACGAGTCGCTGGCGGGCCGCCTGTTCGACGCGGTGGGCAGTTTCACCAATGTGTACGGGCCGACCGAGACGACGATCTGGTCGACCAGCTACACCTGCACCGAGCGACCGCCGCACACCGTCCCGATCGGGCGCCCGCTGGCGAACACCACGATCTACGTCTTCGACGAGCGGATGCGGCTGGTGCCGGCCGGCGTGACCGGCGAGCTCTACATCGGCGGCACCGGGGTCACCCGCGGCTACCGCAACCGGCCGGGCCTGACCGCGCAACGGTTCGTTCCGGACCCGTACGGCGAGCCCGGCGCACGGCTCTACCGGACCGGCGACCTGGTGCGCTACCTGCCGGATGGCAACGTGGAGTTCCTCGGCCGGCGAGACCAGCAGGTGAAGATCCGCGGCCACCGGATCGAGCCGGGCGAGATCGAGACCGTGCTGTCCCGGCACGCCGCTGTGGCGCGTGCGGTGGTGATGGCCCGGGAGAGCACCCCGGGAGACTTCCGTCTCGTGGCCTATGTGGTTCCGGCCGGAGTAGCGCCGGAGCCGGCCGAACTGCGCGCGTTCGCCGGTGAGCACCTGCCGGCGTACATGGTGCCGGCCGCGGTCGTCTCGATCGACGAGATCCCGCTGCTGCCCAGCGGGAAGGTGGACCGCTCGCAACTGCCCGAGCCGGCGGTGACACGTCCCACCCCGGTAGCCGGAGCCCGGCTTCTGGACGAGCCGGTGGTCCGGATGATCGCCGCGATCTGGGCCGACCTGCTGGACGTCGAGGTGGTGGGCCCGCACGACGACTTCTTCGAACTCGGCGGCCACTCGCTGCTGGTGACGCGGGTGATGTCCCGGATACGCGAGGCGTTCGGGGTGGAGGTGCCGTTCGGCGCGCTGTTCGAGGCGCCGACCGCGGCCGGTCTCGCCGAGGTGGTGATGTCGCTCGCCGCCCGCGGCGCGACCGAGCCGGTTCCGCCGGTCACCGCCGGGCGGCGTGACGGTGACCTTCCGCTGGCGTACTCGCAGCAGCGGCTCTGGTTCCTCAACCAGCTCATTCCGGACAACCCCTTCTACAACCTGCCCGTCTCCTGCCGGATCGAGGGCAGGCTCGACGTCGAGGCGTTGCACCGGGCGGTGACCGCAGTGGTGCACCGGCACGAGGCGCTGCGTTCCACCGTCGAGGAGACCTCCGACGGCCGGGCGGTGCAGGTCGTCCAGCCGGGCGGCGAGGTGCCGATGCCGGTCCTCGACGTGCCGGGTGACACGGCACCGGCTCGGCTCGCCGAGGCGGCCCGGATGGTGGAGCGTACCGCCAGCCGGGTGTTCGACCTGGCCCACGGCCCGGTCTTCCGGGCCGCACTGCTGCGGCTGTCGGACACTGACCACGTGCTCGTGCTGGTGCTGCACCACATCGCGGGCGACGGCTGGTCGATGGGTGTGATCGCGCGGGACCTGACCCGGCTGTACGCCGCCGAGCCGCTGCCGCCGCTCACCGTCCAGTACGGGGACTACGCCATCTGGCAGCGCGAGTGGCTCACCGAGGCCGTTCTGGCCGGCCAGCTGGGCTACTGGCGGGACCGGCTGGCCGGCATGCCGCCGACGCTCGAACTGCCCACCGACCGGCCCCGGCCGGTGGTGGCCTCCTACCGCGGCGTCACCCGGCAGTTCACGGTCGGCCCGGTGGTCACCGGCGCGTTGCGTGCTCTCGCCCAGGCGGAGGCGGCGACGCTGTTCATGGTGCTACTGGCCGCCTTCAAAGTGCTGCTGGCCCGGTACACCGGGCAGACCGACATCGTGGTCGGCGCGCCGGTCGCCAACCGGCGCAGCGCCGAATTGGACGACCTGGTCGGGTTCTTCGTGAACACCCTGGTGCTGCGGACCGACTGCGCCGGCACACCGTCGTTCCGCGACCTGCTGGGCCGGGTCCGGGACACGACCCTCGGCGCGTACACCCACCAGGACCTGCCGTTCGAACGCCTCGTCACCGAGCTGGCGCCGGCCCGGAACCTGAGCCGCAACCCGCTCGTGCAGGTGGTCTTCCAGCTACAGAACACCGAGGCGGCCCCGCCCCGATTCGGCGACGCCCAGGTGTCCCGGTTCGACGACGGCTTCATCAACACCCGATTCGACACCGAGGTGCACCTGCAGGAGGTCGGCGGCGGGCTGACCGGCCGCTGGATCTGTGCCGCGGACATCTACCACGAAACCTCCATCGACCGGTTCATCGCCTCGTACATCCAGCTGCTCGAACACATCTCCCGCGCCTGGTCGGCCGACCCGCGGTTCTAGGAGGATGGCATTGAATCCCGGCGGACTCTCCCTGTTCTCCGTGCCGTTGATGACCGCCGACGAGGAGCACCGGCTCCTCGTCGAGTGGAACGACACGGCTGCGGACTTCCCGGCCGAATCGACCGTGGCGCGCATGTTCGAGGAGCAGGCGGAACGCACACCCGACCTGGTCGCCGTCGTCTGCGGAGAACAACGCGTCACCTACCGCGAGTTGAACGAGCGCAGCAACCGGATAGCCCATCACCTGCGTGGGCTGGGCGTGGGTCCGGAGACCGTAGTCTCGGTGTGCCTGCCGCGCGGGGTGCAAGCGGTGGTCTCGATCATGGCGGTACTCAAGTCGGGCGGCGTCTGCGCGCCGCTGGACCCGGAGTACCCGCGGTCGCGACTGGCGTTCATGATCTCGGACACCGGCTCTGCGGTGGTGATCACCGAGCGGGCGCTGGCCGGCGTCCTGCCGCCGCACGAGGCGACCGTGGTGCTGCTGGACGACGAGGGCACCGAACTCGACAGGCAGCCGGTGACGAACCCCGGCGCCCACGCCCGGCCCCAGGATCTGGCGTACATCTTCTACACCTCGGGCTCGACGGGAATCCCGAAGGGCGCCGAGATCACCCACATCAGCCTGACCCGGGTCCTGACGGGCATGGCGAACGGGTGGTCGGCCGGTGCCCCTGTCACCACCCAGCTCGCTCCGATCTCGTTCGACGCCGCGTTGCTCGAACTGTGGTGCCCGCTCACCCAGGGCGGCCGCACGATCGTTCAGGAGGGCCGTGTCCCCGACCCGCACCAGCTGGGCGCGACCATCCAGCGTGAGGGCGTGACCGCGGTGTGGCTCACCGCGCCGCTGCTCCACCAGTTCGCGGACGTCGCGCTCGACGCGCTGGCCGGGGTCGAGGCGATTCTCACCGGCGGCGAGGTGCTGTCGCCGCAGCACGTCGCCAAGGTGCAGCAGCGGTATCCGCACGTGCGGATCTACAACGGCTACGGCCCGACCGAGGCCGGCACCGCCACCACGATGTACCCGGTTCCCGCCGCCCTGCCTACCGACCGCCCGGTGCCGATCGGCCGGCCGTTGCCGAACACCACGCTCTACGTCCTCGACGCCGGGATGCGGCCGGTGCCGATCGGCGCCCAGGGCGAGCTCTACATCGGTGACGCCGCGGTCTGCCGCGGATACCACGGCCGGCCCGGGCAGACGGCCCGGCGGTTCGTGCCGGACCCGTTCAGCAGCAGTCCCGGCGCCCGGCTCTACCGCAGTGGCGACCTGGTCCGCTACCTGCCGGACGGCAACCTCGACTTCGTCGGCCGGGTGGACGACCAGGTCAAGATCAGGGGACACCGGGTCGAACTGGGCGAGGTCGAGAGCAGCCTGAGCGCGCATCCCGAGGTGGCGGACGCGGTGGCGATGATCCGCGAGGACGTGCCCGGCGAGCGGCGCCTGGTCGCGTACGTCGTCAGCCGGGGCGAGAGTGACCGGCGCGCCAGCGAGACCGACCACCTGGCCGAGTGGCGGGCGTTGTTCGAGGAGTCCACCGGAACGCACCACACGATGGACGGCACTTTCAACATCTTCGGCTGGAACGACTCCTACCGCCGGGAACCGATCGGTGCCGAGCAGATGCGGGAGTGGCGCGACGACACGCTCGCCCGGCTCCCGGCCAGCGACGGTGCGAGCGTGCTGGAGATCGGCTGCGGCACCGGTTTGCTCGCCTGGCGGCTCTCCGAGCGAGCCGGGCGGTACGTCGGCACCGACTTCAGCCCCGGCACCCTGGAGGACCTGCGGGGGCACTTCCGTGAGGCGGGACGTGCCAACGCCCGTTTCCAGACCCAGGAGGCGACCGACTTCACCGGTCTCGACACCGAACGCTTCGACCTGGTGGTGCTCAACTCGATCGTCCAGTACTTCCCGGACGCCGGATATCTCGACGAGGTGCTGGACCGGGCCGTCAGCGTGGTGGACCACGGGCGGATCTTCGTCGGCGACGTCCGCCACCTGGGCCTGGAGGTCCCGTTCCAGGTGAGCCTGGTACAGGCGGCCGATGGGGAGGAGACGGTCCGGGAGCGCGTCAAGCTGGCACTCGAAGGCGAGAACGAGCTGCTTGTCGCACCGGCGTACTTCCTGCGGCTGGCCGAGCGGCATCCGGAGATCACTCATGTCGAGGTGATGCCCAAGCGGTCCCGGTCGCGCAATGAGATGAGCTGCTACCGCTATGACGTCATGGTGCACGTACGGCGCCCGGCGCCGGTGCTCCGGCCGCCGGCCTGGATCACCTGGAACGGTGATGCCGGAACGCTGCGCGAGGCTCTGCGCGAGCGGCCCGCCTGCCTGGCGTACCGCGAGATCCCGAACGCCCGGACGGCCGAGGCCGCTCAGGCCGCCGCGCGATTCCTGCCGACGTTGCGGGGTGAGAGCTCCCTGCGTCAAGGCGGCGGAGCGGCGCTGGACCCGGCCGACGTGTACGCGATGGCCGAGGAGTCCGGCTACGAGGCGCACCTGAGTCTGCTGTCGCCGCACAGCGCTGGCAATTTCGACGCGGTTCTCATCCCGAAACCCGCGGCACCGGTCCTTGTCGACTTCGCACCGTCGGCACCCGGTGGCCGGATGACCAACCACCCGATCAGTCGGCGGATCACCAGCAAGGCGCAGGACCGGCTGGCGCCCGAGCTGCGGGAGCACCTTTCGGCGAACCTGCCCGACTACATGATCCCGTCCCGGTTCGTCGTCCTCACCGAACTGCCGCTGAACGCCAACGGCAAGGTGGACCGCTCCGCCCTGCCCGCGCCGGACGGGGAGACGCTGCGCGACGGCGAGAGCTACGTCGCACCGGCCGACGAGGTCGAGGCGGCGCTCGCCCGGGTCTGGGCGGACGTACTGCGCCTGCGCCGGGTCGGCGCCGCGGACAACTTCTTCGAACTGGGCGGCGACTCGATCACCAGCATCCAGATGGTGAGCCGGGCCCGGCAGGAGGGCATCATCCTCAAGCCGAAGGACGTCTTCGAGCACCAGACCGTGGCCGAGCTCGCCAAGGCCGGCACCCGCATCCCGCTCACAGTGACCGGTGACCCCACCGGCCCGGCCGCACTCAGCCCGATCCAGCGGTGGTTCTTCGCCGAGATCGAGACCGGCCGCGACGAGTTCGGGCACCGCTACATCGGCGAACTCGACGCCGCGGTCGATCCGGAGCTGCTGGACCGCGCGTTCGGCGCGGTGTGGCGGCACCACGCCGTGCTGCGCGGCCGCTTCCGCCGCGACGCCGACGGCGCCTGGCGACACGAGATCCCGGAGGTGCCGGCGGGCGAGCCGCGGCCGATGCTGGAACGGATCGAGGGCGTCACCGACCTGGACGCGGTTGCGACCGAGCTGAGCGGCCGGTTGAGCCTGGCCGACGGCGAGCTGTTCCGGGCCGCCATCGTCGTGGGCGGCTCGGCCGGCAAGGACGCACTGGTCGTGGTCGTGCACCACGTCGCCGTCGACATCGTCTCGTGGGGCATCCTGCTCGACGACCTGCAGAACGCGTACCGTCAGCTCGCCGGGGGACGGCCACCCGAGCTCCCCGAGACGACGAGCTGGCGCACCTGGACCGGTCGGCTACAGGAGCACGCGCAGGATCCGGCACTACACGACGAGCTGTCGTACTGGCGGTCCCAGCTGGTCGCCGGCCCGGCACCGGCCGGTACCGGCGCCGGCAAAGTGGACACGGTGACCGTTTCGCTGGACGAGACGGCAACCGACATCCTGCTACGCCGGGTGCCCGAGGTGCTCGGCACCCGAATCGACGCCGGCCTGCTCACCGCGCTCGCCCCGGTGCTCTGCTCGTGGGCGGGCGAATCGGCGATCTCCATCCACCTCGAGGTGCACGGTCGCGAGGAGATGTTCGACGACGTCGACCTGTCCCGCACCGTCGGCTGGTTCACCGCCATGTACCCGCTGCTGCTCCCGGCGCCGCGGGCGGGCCAGGACGTCGCCACCCGGCTGCGGGACATGCGCGACCGGCTCGGCGCGGTGCCGCGGCACGGGATCGGGTACGGGCTTCTCCGCTACCTGGCGCCGCCGGAGTCGGCCGGCGGGCTGGCCGGCTTGCCCCGCCCGTCGGTCCGGTTCAACTATTCAGGCCGGCCGGAGCTGCTCGTCACCGGTGACGGCCTGCTGCGGCAGGTGCTCACCGCCGAGGACATGACCACCGGGCCGAACCAGCGCTCGCGCAGCGACGGCACGCACGTCGTGGAGATCAACGCCTGGGTGGCGTCGGATCGGCTGGTGACCACCTGGACCTTCGATCCGGACCGGATCGGCGCACCTGACGTCGTGCGGCTGGCCGAGGCGTACACCGGCGCCCTGCGCGAGATCTGCGACACGGCGGCGCAGGACACCCGGGTCCCCACCACAGGTGTCTCCGACAGCGACATGGCCAAGCTGATGAAGCGTATGACCCGGCGGGAGAGCTGAGACAGTGACCTACGACGTTGGAGATGTCCAGGAGATCCAGGCGCTCACCCCGCTGCAGGAGGGCATCCTGTTCCATGGCCTGCTCGACGACGACGACTCGATCTACGTCGCGCAGTACCGCTGGACCGTCCGCGGCGAGTTCGACATGGACCTCTTCGAGAAGGCGTGGCAGATCGTCATCCAGCGGCATGACGCGCTGCGGGTGAGCTTCGAGTGGGAGGGCATCGACCAGCCGGTCCAGATCGTCTGGCGCCGGGTCGGCTTCGCCGTCGACCGCCGGGACCTCACCGGTCTGCCGGAGGACGACCAGCGGAAGGCGATCGATGCGTACGCGCAGGAGGACTTGGACCGCCGGTACGATTTGGCGACGGCGCCGCTCTACCGGGTGACGGCCTTCCATACCACCGAGGGCACGCACGTGGTCTGGTCGTTCCACCAGCTGCTGATGGACGGGTGGAGCCTGCAGACCGTCTACGGCGAGTTGTCCCGGGTGTACGCGGCGCTGCTCACCGGCCGGGAACCGGACCTGCCCGAACCGGTGCAGTACAGCGCCTACCTCGCGTGGCTACAGGGCAGCGAACCGGACGGCGCCGACCGATTCTGGCGCGATGCGCTGGCCGGCTACGAACCGGCCCCGCTCTTCGGCGACGGCCGGACCGCGCGCTGGCACACCGACGGCAGCCGCAAGCTGGCCGTGGACGCGGCCGGCTTCCAGCGGATCCGCTCGTTCGCGGCGGCGCAGCGGATCACCGTCAACACCGTCGTCTCCGGTGCTTGGGCCCTGCTCGTCGCCCTCTACTCCGGAACCCGTGACGTGGTGTTCGGGCTGAGCGCCGCGGAGCGGCCGGCAGAACTCGCCGGCGCCGACCGGATCGTCGGCGTCATGCTCAACTCGGTGCCGATCCGCGCGGAGGTACGCCGTGGGCAGACGGTCGGCGACTGGCTGCGGTCGCTGCAGGCCCACCAGGCCGAGGCGCGCGAGTACGGCCGGGCGCCACTGACCGATATCCACCGCTGGTCCGGGCTGGCGACCGACGCGTCGCTGTTCGAGACGATGCTGGCCTTCGAGAACTACCCGCTGGCCGAGGCGACCGCGGCGCCAGTCGTCGAGGTGGGCGCCGTCGACTACCGGACCCGGGTCAACTACCCGTTGACGCTGATCGCCGAGTTCGACCAGACCCTCGATCTGAAGATCAACTACGACACCCGCCGATTCGACGAGCCCACCGTCGACCAGCTGAGCCGGCACCTGCTGGCGATCCTCGACGCGCTGGTCGCCGAGTGGGACAAGCCGGTGGCGGGGCTCGACGTGCTGACCGGCGCCGACCGGCGACTGCTGGTCGAGGAGTGGAACGCCACCGGCGCAGACCTCGGGCCGGACGCCACCCTCGGTGAGTTGTTCGAGCGGCAGGCGGCACGCTCGTCCGGCGAGGTGGCCGTGGTCTGCGGAACCGACCGGCTCACCTACGCGGAGCTGAACGAGCGGGCCAACCGGCTGGCCCGACACCTGCGGACACTGGGCGCAGCCCCGGAGACGGTGGTGGCCATCAGCCTCGACCGCGGCGTCGAATCGGTGATCGCGATGCTCGGCGTGCTCAAGGCGGGCGCCGCGTACGCGCCGATCGACCCGTCTTATCCGCTGTCTCGCAAGGCGTTCATGCTTGCCGACACGCGCGCGGCGATGGTGCTCACCGCTGAGGCGGAGGCACGCGAGCTGCCCGAGCACGACGTGCCGGTGGTGCGGATCGACGCCGACTGGCCGCTGATCGCCGAGCAGGAGGGCGGCAACCTGCCCTCGTCCGCCCGGCCGGGCAACCTCGCGTACCTGATCTACACCTCCGGTTCGACCGGCATCCCGAAGGGCGTCGAGATCACCCACCGCAGCGTGGCCAACTACCTGCGCTGGTGGGCCGGGATCATCGACGGCCAGGGCGACGGCGGGGTGAGCCACTACAGCCTTGCGTTCGACACCACCGTCCGGGATACGTTCTGCCCGCTCCTCGCGGGTCAGCGGCTGCACATTCTGCCCGCGCACGAGAAGTCGGTCATCCAGGCGGAGCCGTTCCTGGCCGAGGGCGAGCGGCTGTCCTACCTCAAGATGACACCGTCCGAGCTGGCAGCCGAGGAACGCCTCACCGCCGACCAGGTCGCCGACCTCACCGGGATCCTCCTCGTCGGTGGCGAGGCGGTGCTCCGCAGCGGGCTCCTCGCCGAGCTGGCCGAGTCCCCGCGGGTGCGCCTGGCCAATCACTACGGGCCCACCGAGGGCAGCATCGGCACGACGTTCAACTGGATCGACGGCGCCGAGCAGGCCACCGGTGTGCTGCCCATCGGCCGCCCACTGCCCAACACCACGGCGTACGTGCTCGACGACCGCGCGCGGCTGCTGCCGGTGGGCGTGCCGGGCGAGCTCTACCTCGGCGGTGTCGGCGTCGGCCGGGGCTATCGGGGCCGGGCCGGCCTGACCGCGCAGAAGTTCGTGCCGGACCCGTTCGGCGCACCCGGCGCGCGGCTCTACCGCACCGGTGACCTGGTCCGCTACCGGCCGGACCACAATCTCGAATTCCTCGGCCGGATCGACCACCAGGTCAAGATCCGTGGGCACCGGGTCGAGCTGGGTGAGATCGAGGTGGCGCTCTCCCGGCATGACGGCGTCTCCCGTGCGGCAGTGATCGTGCGCGAGGACATCCCCGGTGACCGTCGCCTGGTCGGCTACGTCGTCCCGGCCGATGATTCGGTGGACGTGCCGGGGCTGCGCGGGTACCTGGCCGAGTCACTGCCCGGCTACATGGTGCCCTCGCTGATCGTCGCCGTCGACGAGATCCCCATGCTGGCCAGCCGCAAGGTCGACAGGTCCCGGCTACCGGTCCCGGTGATCACCCGAGCGGACGAGGGCTATGTGGCACCGAGCGGCCCGGTGCAGGAGGTCATCGCCGGAATCTGGGCGGACCTGCTGAGCGCCGACCGAATCGGCGCCGCCGACGACTTCTTCGCGCTCGGTGGCCACTCGCTACTGGTGACCCGGGTGATGTCCCGAGTGCGCGAGGCGTTCGGCGTGGAGGTGCCGTTCGGCGCGCTGTTCGACACGCCGACCGTGGCGGGGCTGGCTCAGGTGGTGTCCGGGATGCTGGCCGGCGGCGCCACCGCGGTGCTGCCGCCGGTCGTGGCGGTGGACCGCGACCAGCAGCTGCCGCTGTCCTTCCCGCAGCAGCGGCTGTGGTTCCTCGACCAGCTCATCCCCGGCAATCCGTTCTACAACCTGCCAGCCGCCTACCGCCTGCTGGGACCGCTCGACGTCGAGGCGTTGCACCGCACAGTGACCGCGATCGTCCACCGGCACGAGGTGCTCCGCACGGTCTTCCCGGCACCGTCCGGCGGCCGCCCGGTGCAGGTCGTGCTGCCCGCCGGTGAGGTGCCGATGCCGGTGATCGAGGTGGCTGGCGAGACCGCCGAGGAGCGGCTGGCCGAGGCGACCCGGATCAGCTCGGAGGAGGCCGCCCGGGTGTTCGACCTGTCGGCTGGGCCGGTCTTCCGGGCCACGCTGCTGCGGATCTCGCCGACCGACCACGTCTTCGTCATGGTCATCCACCACATGGTCGGCGACGGCTGGTCCTCCAGCCTGCTCGCCAAGGAGCTCGGTGCCTTCTACGGCGCATACGCCACCGGCTCGGACCCCGGCCTGCCCCCGCTGCCGGTGCAGTACGCCGACTACGCGGTCTGGCAGCGCGAGTGGCTGACCGAGACGGTGATCGACGCCCAGCTCGCCTACTGGCGCGGCAAACTGACCGGGATGCCGGCCGTGCTGGAACTGCCGACCGACAGGTTGCGCCCGGCCGTCTCCACCTACGAGGGTTCGACACGCTTCTTCACGCTGCCGCGCTCGGTCGTGGACGGTCTGCGCGCGGTCGCACGAGAACATCGCGCCACGCTCTACATGGTGCTGCTGGCCGCGTTCAAGGCGCTGCTGGTGCGCTACACCGGGCAGACCGATGTGGTGATCGGCGCGCCGGTCGCGAACCGGCGCAGTGCGGTGCTGGAGGATCTCGTCGGATTCTTCATCAACACGCTGGTGCTGCGCACCGACTGCTCCGGCGATCCCTCGTTCAGCGAATTGGTCGAACGGGTCCGGGAGACGACCCTCGGCGCGTACGCCCACCAGGACATCCCGTTCGAACGCCTGGTGACCGCCCTGGCACCGCCCCGGGACCTGAGCCGCAATCCGCTCGTGCAGGTCGGGTTCCAGCTGCAGAACATGCCGCTCGGCCTGTTGGAGATGGCGGAGTTGCAGTCGTCGTTCTTCATGACCGGCAAGCTGACCACTCATCTGGACGTCGAGGTCTACCTGACCGAGGTGCCACTGGACGTCGAGGTGCCGGCCGAGATGCTGGACATCCTCCCGCCCGGTGCCGGCGACGATCTGTCCGGCGGGCTCTACGGTCGTGTCGTCTACAGCACCGATCTCTTCGACGAGACGACGCTGGACCGGATGGTCGCGCACTTCCGCCGGATCCTGGACGTGGTGGCGGCCTCGCCGGGCATCCGCGCCTCCGAGATCGACATGCTGAGCGACGCCGAGCGGTACCGGCTGACCCGCGAGTGGAGCACTGGCCCCGCGGTCCCCGACCTCTCGGCGGACACGACCGTTGCCCGCATGATCGAGCGGCGGGCCGCGGAGACGCCGCAGGCGATTGCGGTTGCCTGCGGGGACGACCGGCTGACCTACGCGAAACTCAACGGGCGTGCCAACCGCCTGGCCGGCTACCTGCGCTCGATCGGTGCCGGTCCGGAGAAGGCGGTGGCGGTACTGCTCCCGCGCGGCGTGGACGCGGTGGTAGCCCTGCTGGCCACGTTCAAGTCCGGTGGCGTGTACGTGCCGCTGGACCCGAGTTACCCGTCGCCGCGGATCGCCTACATGCTCGCGGATACCGGTGCGGTGGCCCTGGTGACTGACGACGAGTTGGCCGCCGGTCTCCCCGCGCACACCGCACGGGTGGTCCGGACCGGTGTCGACCTGTCGGCCTTCAGCCCTGCCGACCTGCCGCAGCTCGGTGGCGCGGACAACCTCGCGTATGTGATCTACACCTCCGGGTCGACGGGCCTGCCGAAGGGCGTCGAGGTTCCCCATCGCGGCCTTGTCAGCCTGGTGCGCTACCAGGCCGACCTGTTCGAGATCTCTCCGGACACCCGGTCGTCGAACGCCTTCGGCCCAGCTTTCGACGCGGCGCTGTCGGCCACCGTACTGCCGCTCACCCAGGGCGGCACGCTGTACATCCAACCTCCGGACACGTACCGGTACGGCGCGGAACTCGCCCGGCACATCGACGCGAACGAGGTGACCGCGCTTCACCTGCCGGTCTCTGTACTCAAATCGCTGCCGGAGAGCGACCTGCCGTCGCTGAGGTCGATCGGTACCGGCGCCGAGTCGGTGACTCCGCAGGTGGTGCGCCGGTGGGCGGACCGGCTACGGATGTACAACTGCTACGGCCCGACCGAGACGACAGTGGTGTCGGTCATGGGCCGGTGCCGCCCGGAGATGGCCAACGGCCGCACGATCCCGATCGGCCGGCCGGTCGCCGGTACCACCGTGTACGTCCTCGACGAGCGCATGCGGCTGGTTCCGCAGGGCGTGCCGGGGGAGCTGTGGATCGGCGGGATCGGCGTCACTCGCGGCTACCGCAACAGCCCCGGTCGTACGGCCCTCAGCTTCCGGCCCGACCCGTACGGAACGGCGCCGGGCGCACGCCTCTACCGGACCGGTGACCTGGTTCGCTACCTGGCCGACGGCCGGCTCGAATACCTGAGCCGGGTCGACCAGCAGGTCAAGGTCCGCGGCCACCGGATCGAGCTGGGCGAGGTAGAGGCGGCACTGGCCCGCCACCCGGACGTGGTGGACGCGGTCGCCTCGGTCGACGAGAACGGCCCCGGCGGTGCCCGGCTCGTCGCTCACGTCGTCACCCGCGACGACACCGCCGAGCTCGCCGAGATCCGCCCGTTCCTGCGTGACGCCCTGCCCGGCTACATGGTGCCGTCGGTGATCGTCTCCATCGACGCCGTCCCGCTGCTGCCGAGCGGCAAGGCCGATCGGGCCGCGTTGCCCCCGGTCGAGGGCATCAGGCCGGAGCTGGCCGCCGGCTACGTCGCGCCGGAAGGGCCGCTGCAGTTGGCCTTGGCCGACATCTGGGCCGGCACGCTCGGGCTCAGCGGCGTCGGCGTGAACGACGACTTCTTCGCACTCGGCGGCCACTCGATGCTGATCATCCAGATCATCTGGCAGATCAAGCAGCGCCTCGGCATCGAGCTGTCGTTCGCCGACATCTTCGAATCACCCACCATCGCCGACCTGTCCGCGCGCATCGCGGAGCTGCAGGCGGAAGACGACAACCAGTGACGGAGGTAATCCCCATGACCGACATCGACGACCAGTTCCACGTCGTGGTGAACGACGAGGGCCAGTACTCGATCTGGTGGACCGATCGCGACCGGCCGGCTGGCTGGCACTACGCCGACTTCACCGGCACCGAGCAACAGTGCGTCGACCACATCGAGCTGGTGTGGACCGACATGCGCCCGGTCAGCGTCCGGAGCGCCTGATGACCATCACACCCGCATACCTGGAAGGCTGGCTCGTCGAGCGGCTCGCCGACTACCTCGAGATCGACGCCGGTGAGATCGACGCCGACGAGGACGTGGTCCGGTACGGCGTCGACTCGCTCGCCAAGGCGTCCCTGGGCGCCGAGGTGGAGGAGACCTTCGGTGTACAGCTGGAACAGGACTTCTTCCAGGTGCACCTGACCGTCGAGAGCATCGCCGCCGGGCTGAGCGAGCAGATTGCGGCCGTTCCGGCGGGAGAGCAGACGATGACGTGATCACGGAACATTCCCTGTCGGTCGGTCAGGAGGCGCTCTGGTTCCTGTACTGCATGCGTCCGGACGACTGTGCGTTCAACGGCGCCACGCCGGTCCTGATCCCCCGCCGGGTGGATGCGGACCGGCTCGGCCGGGCATTGCGCCTGGTCGCCGAGCGACACTCGATGCTGCGGTCCACGTTCGCCTCTCGGCCGGCCGGCCCGATCCGGTTGGTCGCCGACGACCGGGTGCCGCCGCTCGACGTGCGCGCCTCGGCGGACGTGACCGAGGCCGGGATCGCCGCCATCGTCGAAGAGCTTGCCGCCCGGCCGTTCGACCTGGAGAAGGATGTTCCGTTCCGGTTCACCCTGACCAGCACAGCCGCCGAGTCGGTCCTCGTGCTGACCGCTCACCACATCGCCATGGACGTGACCGCCCAGATGCTGCTGCTGCGCGACCTACTGCAGGAGTACGCCGCGCTGAGCCGCGGCGACCGGGCGGAACTGCCGGCCGCGGCCGACTACGACGAGTTCGTCGCCGACGAGCAGGCGTTGCTGGCCGGGCCGCGCCGGACTCGGGCCGAAGCGTACTGGCGGGAGCTTTGCCTGCCGCTTCCGCCAGACCTGACCCTGCGCCCCGGGCGGACCGGTCCGGCGCCCACGGCGAGTGCCACCGAAAGGGTCTCCTACGGCCCGGAATTCAGTGATCGGCTGGACACTGCGGCGCGCTCCGCGGGTGTCACGCCGTTCGTCTACCTGTTCACGATCTTTCAGATTCAGCTCTACCGGGAAACCCGGCAGGAGGACTTCCTACTGGGCTACACCGCCTCGACCCGCTTACGGCCGCGATCACGCAACACCGTCGGCTATCTGGTCAACACCCCGCCCTACCGGGTACGACTGGACCCCGACGCCACCTTCACCGAAGTACTCGCCGGGTGCGGTCGGCAGCTCGGCTCAGCACTCCCGCACCTGAACTACCCATTCGCCCTACTGCCCGGGCTGTTGCGGGCGCCGCGTTCCCGGGACCGGGCGCCTTTGGTGCAGGTGTTGTTCAACTTCCTGCCCGGCAAGCCATTCGACCTGAGCGTCGAGGACGCGCCGGTGACACCGCTGCCCGGATGCAGCCCGCCAGGCGGTTACGACCTCATTGTCGAGGCCGTCCAGCGCCGGACCGAGTCGATCGTGTCCATCCAGTACAAGACGCATCTCTTCGACGCCGGCCCGGTCCGGGCCATGGCCTCCGGGCTCGGGGTCCTCTTCGACCGGTTCAGCCGAGCACCGGAGAGCGGCATTCTCAGCTGAGAAGAAACGGGGAGGAAAGAGCCGATGTCAACGATTCCCGAGGGTGCGGTGGCAGTGGTCGGCATGGCGTGCCGGTTTCCGGGCGCCGCGACGCCAGCCCGATTCTGGGAGCTGCTGCGCACCGGAACCGATGCGGTCACCGACGCGCCCGCGGACCACGCGGCCGCCGGCTACCGCGGCGGTTTCCTCGACGAGCCGGGTGCGTTCGACGCCGACTTCTTCGGCCTGAACTCTGAGCAAGCCGCGGCCATGGATCCGCAGCAGCGGTTGATGCTCGAGCTCGGCTGGGAGGCGATCGAGTCGGCCCGCGTCGCTCCGGACGCGTTGCGCGACACCGCCACCGGTGTGTTCGTGGGGGTGGCGTCGGACGACTTCGCGAAGGTGCTGGCCCGACACGGCGACGACACCATCGGATCGCACTCCGTCCCTGGCCGGCACCGCGGCATGATCGCCAACCGGGTGTCGCACACGCTCGGTCTGCGCGGTCCGAGCCTCACCGTCGACACGGCCCAGTCCTCGTCACTGGTCGCGGTCCACCTCGCCGTCGAGAGCCTGCGGCGCGGCGAGTGCGGCACCGCGCTGGCCGGCGGTGTCAACCTCGACCTCGCCCCCGAGGGCTTCGCACTGCTGGACAGCTTCGGTGCCTTGTCTCCCGACGGCCGGTGTCACACGTTCGACGCCAGGGCCAACGGCTTCGTCCGAGGTGAGGGCGGAGCGTTCGTCGTCCTCAAGCCGCTGGCACACGCCCTAGCCGACGGTGACCCGGTCGTCGCGGTGATCCATGGCACCGCGATGAACCATGACGGCGACGAGAACGAGCTCGGCGTGCCCGGCCGTGCCGGGCAGGAGTCCGTGCTGCGCGCCGCACTGTGCTCGGCGGGAATCGAGGCCGGGCAGGTCGGCTACGTCGAACTGCACGGCACCGGTACCCGCGTCGGCGACCCGATCGAGGCGGCGGCCCTGCGTGCTGTCTACGGCGAGGGCCGTCGACGGGAGCTGCGAGTGGGCTCCGTCAAGACCAACATCGGTCACCTGGAGGCAGCCGCGGGCATCGCGGGACTGGTCAAGACGGTGCTCAGCGTGCGGCATCGCGAACTGGTGCCCAGCCTCCACTTCGTGGCGCCGAACCCGGCCATTCCACTGGCCGACGGCGTACTGGCCGTCCAGCGCGCGACCGAGCCGTGGGCCGGCGATCCGGCCGGATTGCTCGCCGGGGTCAGCTCGTTCGGCATGGGCGGGGCGAACTGTCACGTGATCGTCGGCGGCTGGCCGGAGCCGGCCGTGGCACTCTCCGGTCCGCGTCCTGAGGTGGTGCCGTGGGTGTTCTCAGCCGCTTCGGAGGCAGCGCTCCGCGCCCAGGCCGCTCGGTTGGAAGCGGTCGCCTCGGCCCCCGAGACCGACGACGTGGCCGTGGCCGGGTCGCTGCTCGGGTCACGCGCCCTGCTGCCGTTCCGGGGGGTCGCTCTCGG
>NZ_BOMG01000129.1 GCF_016862075.1 Actinoplanes couchii
ACTGTTCGGAGATGACCATGCGGGTCACCCATCAGGGTGCACGCCGATCCGCCTTGACGCCGATCCGCCTTGACGGCGAATCGGCTATTCCTGACCCGCTCCGCAGGAGTCCGTTTCCTCTCCGGCCTGAAGGCCGGACTATCCACGGAGGAATCTGATAACCGCGCACCAGCTCTGTCCGCGGGTCCGGAACAGGTCGTAGAAGTCTCCGACGACCTCGCCCGCATCCGTGCCGGCCGGCAGGTACACCGCGGCGACGTCCAGGCCGGGCGCGTCGGGCAGCCGAGGCGGAAGCAGACTGTCCTGCAGGGTACGAGCCAGGGCCGCGGAGGCGTCCCCGGAATGCTGTGCCTGCCGCAACGCCTGGCGCAGGGCGATCTCGGAGGACACCGTTCTGGCCAAGGTCCGCAGCGCCTGGGTCTGCTCGGCGCTGAAAGGCCGGGGGCTCCGGTCGATCACACAGAAGCCCCCGAGCACCTGGCCCTCCGGTGAGGTCACCGGATAACCCGCCCACGCGCCGATCCCGAGCGCGTCGACCGCGGCGAGATGGCCGATACGCGGATCGGTGACCGCGTCCTCCGCGATGAGTTCCCGGCCGGTGCCGATCAGAATGTGACAGGGGCTGTCGCGGATGTCGTTCTCCCGGCCCGCCGAGGTGTCCAGCCCCACCGCCGACTTCCAGAACGAGCGCCGCCCGTCGGCAACGGTGAAGAACGCCATCTGCGCCCCGGTGATGGCCAGAGCCAGCCGGGCGAGATCGTCGAAGGCGCCCTCGGGCGCCGTGTCCAGCAGTCCGCTGGCCGCGACGGCCGCCAGGCGCTGCGGATCCAGCACCGACTCCGGTAGTTCTGCTGAGGGCTCGGGTACATCCGTCACCATCGGCACGCGCCTGCTCTCCATCGGTGGCCTCGGGGCGAGGCCCTCGGTGTCAAGTGATCCGACAGAGTTTAGATTACTGCCCGGCTTCGGAGCACTCTTCGACTGCCGACCCCTGTCGTGAGGTGCTGAAACCGGGTGCTACGGCGGCCACGTCGCGGCGCGCGACATGGTCGCGGCGGTCCGGCCGGCCCCAGACTCGCCGTCAGCATCGTTGCGGACCGGTCCACGAGGGAGCGAACTGCTGCTCACGAACAGGAGCTGATATTGGCGGTGCCGTGGGGGCGGGCGTGGGCGGTGACGCCTCTGCGGACCCCACCGGTATGAGCGGCGGGATCGTCGGGGTGGGCAGCACCGAACCGCGGGTGTGGTCGCCTCGGAAACTCGAGGTCATCGCTGAACTCGGAGCAATCGTGGCAGCGCACCGAACGTCACCGGCCCATCGTGCGGCTCGGCACCGACGGGCTGTCCAACCGCGGACTGGATCTGTTCTCTCGCTTGGCCGACACCGTCGAGGGAGATTGCAGATCAGCTCGGCGATCACCGATCGTCGGTATCAGTCTCGGAGAGGCCTTCGCCGCCGGGCAAGACCTCCGGTGAACGCGGGACGTCAGTTCAGAGGAGCTCGGTGCCGAGGTGCTGGCGCATCTTGGCCAGGGCCTTGGTGAGCAGCCGCGAGACGTGCATCTGGGAGATGCCGACCCGCTCGGCGATCTGCTGCTGGGTCAGGTTGCCGTAGAAGCGCAGGGTGACGATCTTCTGCTCGCGGTCGTCGAGCATCGCCAGGGCGGGCCCGAGGGTGGTGCGGGTCTCGACGACCTCGTAGTCGTCGGTGCTGTCGCTGAGGGTGTCGCCGAGTTCGGCGCTGCCGTCCGGGCCGATCGGCGTGGACAGGCTGGTGGCGTTGTAGGCGCGGGCGCCTTCGAGGCCTTCGAGGACCTCTTCCTCGGTGATGCCGATGTGGGCCGCGATGTCGGCGACCAGGGGCGGGCGCCCGAGTTTGTGGGTCAGGGTGTTGTTGGCCTCGGTGATGGCCAGCCGTAGTTCCTGCAAGCGGCGCGGTACCCGGATCGACCAGGTCCGGTCCCGGAAGTGGCGCTTGATCTCACCGAGGATGGTGGGGATGGCGTATCCGGCGAAATCCACCCCGCGGCTCGCGTCGAACCTGTCGACGGCCTTGATCAGTCCGATCGTGGCGGTCTGCACGAGGTCGTCGGTCGGCTCGCCCCGGCCGGAATACCGCTTCGCGAGGTGCCGGGCCATCGGCAGCCACGCCTCGATGGTCCGGTCCCGCAGCGCGGCGCGGGACGGGTGACCGGCGGGCATCGCGGTCAGGGCGTTGATCAGATCACCCGCGATGTCCTGCGCACGATCGTCACTGATCGTGTCGTGCGAGACGGCGATCGTGGTGCCGGTCGTCTCGGTGGATGTCGCGGTCATGGTGTCCTCCAGTTGCCCTGCCTGGACGGATGTCCGTCCGGCAGCAGAACCATAGCCGAACGGTCGAGCGTAAATCTAGCCGAAAGTATGAGTAGCCCAAAGTGTCGAAAACACTTCGCCGCATCACCGCCCGAGCGTGAACCCATCGGCTTGATATCACAGAACCGTGTACCGGACAGGTCGCATCGATGCTGTCATCAGAAGCACCAGCCGAGAGGAGCCAGCGTGCAGACGACAGACGACCTGGATTTCCAACGCCTGTTCGAGGCAGCGCCGGTGGCGATGGTCGTCCTGGACCCCGAACTGACCATCCAGCAGGCCAGCGACGCCTACCTGGCGGCCACGAACACCACCCGGCACGCCATCCTCGGCCGCAGCCTGTTCGACGTCTTTCCCGATGATCCCGCCGAGGTCACCGCCACCGGCGCCGCCGACCTCCATGCCTCGCTGCACCGGGTCATCGACGACCTGGTTGTCGACGTCATGCCGATCCAGCGGTACGCCATCCGGTCAGCCGGAGAGGCCGACCGGTTCGAGACCAGGTTCTGGGCGCCGACCAACGCGCCGGTCCTGAACCCGGACGGCTCCCTGGCGTGGATCCTGCACCGCTGGGACGATGTCACCGCCTACGTGCGAGAACGTCTCGACGACCCCGCGCAACTCGATCTGGCCGCGGGCCTGGCACTTCGCCATCCCGAGATGGAAGCGCAATCCGTCGCACGCCACCAACTGGTCACCCACAACCAGGCCCTGGGCGCTGTCCTGGACAGTCTCGACGCGATCGTGATCGGCTGCGACGACTCCGGACGCACGATCCTGCACAACCAGGCCGCCCGCACGCTGTTCGCCCTACCCGAGGCAGCGACACCTGACGACCGCTGGCAACAACAGACCGAACTGCGCGACACCGGCGGCCGGCCGCTCGACGCCGACCAGCACCCCGCCCGCCGCATCCTGGCCGGTGAACACCTGCGTGACGTCGAGATCCTGATCCGGCAGCCCGGCCGTCCGGTCCGCCACTTCCTGGTCAACGGCCGACCCGTGACACTCGCCGACCGGCTGACCGCCTTGTTCGCCATGCACGAGATCACCCTGCAACGCCGCGCCGAACGCCTCAAACAATGCGAACTACAGGTCGCGACGATACTGGCCAAACCCGAACCCGCCGACATGATCATCGCCAACGCCGTCGAACTCGTCGGCAGCATGCTCAACTGGGCCGCAGTGGAATTCTGGACCATCGACGACCTCGGAAAAGTCACCCGCCGGCAGAACTGCTGGCATGCCGACGAGTCACTCGCTGTTCCCCAGCAGTCGCAGCACACCAAAGGCGAGGGCCTCGCCGGCCGGGCCTGGCAGAGGGCCGAGCCCATCTGGGTCACCGACCTGACCACCGATCCCATCACCCGTGACCACAGCGGACGGGAGACCCTGGTCTCCGCCCTCGCCGTGCCGATTCCCAGCGGTACCGCCGTCCTCGGCACCCTGATCTTCTACAGCGACCTGCACGAAACTCCCGACGACATGCGCACCGCCGTGCTGACCGGCATCGCCGCCCATGTCGGCGAGTTCCTCGAACGCCGCCGCGCCGCACGGATCACCACCGAACTCGAACGCAGCCGCGACGAATACATCTCCCTGGTCGGCCACGAACTACGCACCCCACTGACCGGCATCCAATCCAACGCCGAACTCCTACGCACCGAGACCGATCTGACCGACGACGACCGGGCACAGATGCTGGAAGTCATCGACCGGCGCGCCCATCAGCTTCAAGACCTCGTCGCCTCACTGCTCGACGTCGCCGGAACCCGGGCCGGCCACACCGCCCTGGTGGTACGCCGCATCGACCTCGCGCCCCTCGCTCACGCCGCCGCCGACACCATCCGCACCAGCACCAGCGCGACGATCGACGTCGACACGCCACCCACAGTGTCCATCGACGCCGATCCCGACCGGCTCCGCGATGCTCTCGGCGAACTACTCGCCAACGCCGTCACCTGGGCACCCGGCGACAGCCGCATCGGCGTCCAGGTTCACGCCCACCAGCACAGCGTCACCATCGCGGTCTCCAACACCGGCCCGCCGATCCCCACCGACAACCACGAACGAGTCTTCGAACTCTTCTATCGCAGCGACACTCTGCGCCACGGCGGCATCCCCGGAACCGGACTCGGCCTCACCCTCGCCCGGGCCATCATCGAACAACACCACGGCACGCTCACCCTCAGTGAACCCGACGAGGCCACCACGACTTTCACCATCCGGCTGCCCCGACGATCCGATTGACATCCTCGCGCTGCGGGCTCATCCGCAGCGGCGGCTCGTCCGGATGGCAGATCAAGTGAGGACGATGCCGCGGAACGCGGGATCCCCCATACCCACGTTGAGTGGGCAGCACGCAGAGATCACCTACATGCCGGCGTCCATCGCCGCCACACACTCGACAACCGACGTGATGGCCACCGGCTCCGACGCGGCGACTGCGCTGCTGGGCCACGTGGAACAGCAACTCGACCTGGTGAGCCACGAGGTGGTCCGGCTGCCGTACCGCGACCTGGTTCTGATGACACACGGCCCGCGTACCAGCCGGTTCGGCGGTTGAGACAGAGGGCTGACGTCTCGGTGTGGCTGCCCGGTACGGGCCGGATCGGTTCTGGCAGGATCGGCGGATGCCGAAGACAGACCGCTGCGTCGTGGTTGCCGTGTGCGGATCGCCGGGGGCCGGGAAGAGCACCGTCGCCGCCGCGGTGGCGGCTCACCTCGGGGTACCGCTGCTGGCCCGGGACGAGATCAAGGCTGGGCTCGGCCTGTCCTCAGCCGCGTCGGCGGACGACGCGACGGTGCGGATCGACCCCGATTTCTTTGTCGCCGGTGGACCCTTCAGCCGCCGCGCCGAGGCGGCGATGGTTCAGGCGGCACGCGTTCTGGCGTCGTCCGGGGTCGGTCTCGTGGTGGAATCCTCGGTGCTGTCGCGGGAGTTGCTGGACGGGCTGCACGAGTGTCAGGCGCGAGTGCTCGCCGTCCACGTGGTTGCTGACGAGGCGGTCGTCGGTGCCCGCTTGCGTGTTCGGGCGGCGAAGGGCTGGGCCGTGGACGAGCAGATGGCGGCGGCGTTCGAACGAGGCGACATGGAGCGGGCGAAGTTCGCGCCCCCCCGACGGCGTCGATGCGGTCATCGAGGTCGACACGTCCGCTAGCGGGGAACCGCCTGTCCACCGGATCGAGGCGGCGTTCGTCGACGTACTGACGTCCGGGAATTCCGTCGGCGGCCTGGGTACCCGGCACAAGCGGGACTGACCGCGCGGCGACGAGCAGCGGACGGCTAACCGCCGAAGGTGCCGAGACGGGCGATCGCCCAGGTCAGGACGATGTCACGGAGCGCGGCGTCCGCGATGCGCGCCTCGTCGTAGCGCACCGGCACGAGCACCTCGGCCAGCTGTGGCAGGTAGGGGAACGCGGGCTCGTACGACGGGTCCGCGTGCAGTGGTTGCGGTGCGGGCAGGTGCTGGGGCTCCGGCAGCCCCAGGCCGGCGGCCCGGGCCACCGCTTCCTGACCGAGTGACAGCTCCGCCGCGCTGCCCGGCGTGACCGAAACCGACACCGGACGCAGGCCGAAGTTGTTGCACGCGGTCAGGTCGTCGCCGCAGACGTTCGGTACGGCGAGCAGATCCGTCAGCGCGAGCAGAACGATGTGGTCGCCCGGGCCGGACTCGTTGCGCAGGATCTCGCCGTCGGCCGTGTACATGAACAGGTTCACCGATTCGTGCAGCTCCCACGGCGCCAACCCGTACTCGCGTTGTGCCTCGTTCTGGATCTCCTGGCAGTTGGTCCGGTCCTGAACGCCGAATATCGCGCGGTAGATCAGCCGGCTGCAGAACGGAAACGTCGTGTCGGTCCGGGTCGTGCTCGCCACGATCGCCATGATCGGGCGTTCCCACGGTGCGTTCGACCAGAGCACATCGCCCAGGCCCGGATGTGGTCCCTGCATTCCGCGGGTACGGCCGGCGTGCAGCCGTTCCCGGCGGTCGTGCAGGTTGAACACGTTCAGGTCAACGCATTGGCCGCCCGCGATCTGTTCGACGCGCAGGACGTGCCCCGCCGGCACTGCGAACGCTTTTCCCGTCCCCGGTTCGAGCACGTGCCCCCGGGCCGGAATCGGCGGCCGTGATCCGGAAGAGCCGGTGAACGCGGGTGCGGCCGCAACAGCGGAAACAACCAGTTCCGCGACCGTACGATTCTCCCGCGCCGCCACCATCGACAGGAAAGCCAACTGCTGCTCGTTGACCCGCAGCGTCGTCATCGGCCGAGCACCCGCCGCAACCCGTGGTTGATCAGCGCGTTCAGCACGATCAGCAGCACCGCGCCGAACATCATCGGCGTCGTCACCACCGCCCGCACCCAGTCCGGCATCGTCGCCACCATCGATTCCGGCAACCATTGCCCGCCGAGCGCGAGAATGAACGCGGTCGCCGCCACGGTGAGGTTCAGATCGTCCCATTCCACCCCCGACATCATCTGTACGCCACTCAACGCGATGATGCCGAACAACACTGTGGACGCCGCGGCCAGAACCGCGCCCGGTAGTCCCGCGACGAAGGTCGCCAGAACAGGCACGAAGGCGAGGGCGATCGCGATCAGCCCGGCGGTCATCGTCACGTATCGGCTGCCGATCCGCGACACCCGGACGATTCCCGCGTTCTCCGGATAGGTGGCCGTTCCGACTCCGCCGAACAGGGCGCCGGCCACGGTTCCGGCGTATTCGGTGAACAGTCCGCGGGTGATGCGCGTCCGGGTCAGGGTGACGCCGCCCCACCGGGACACCAGCGCGTACATTCCGACGGCTTCGGCGCTGGATTCGAGAAAGGCGAGAAGCATCAGCAGTACGGCCGGCCAGCGCACGTCGAAACCGAACGGCAGCCAGGCCGGTGGCCCGACCAGAACGGTTCCGCCGAGTGCCGGCGGGCTCCACAACCCGAATGCGAGGGCGAGCAGCGTTCCGGCGAGCATCCCGATCAGGACGGCCGCCCGTTTCACGATGGTGTCGCCGCCGAACAGCAGGCACGCCACCACCACGAGCAGGGTGGCCAGACCGATTCCGAACAGTTTCCAGCCGTACGCCGGTTCGCCTTCTGCTCCGAACCAGTTCGGCAGTCCGAGGGTGGCGAGCTGGGCGCCGATGATGAGGCACAGCGTCCCGTACACGAGCGGTTCGGCGGCGAACCGGACCACGTGGGTCAGCACCCCCAGCCGCCCGATCGGCAGCGACAGCAGCATGAAGATCAGCCCGGCGACGACCATCGACCCGAACGCCGCCCCGAGCCCGTATGTCGCACCGGCCGCGAGCAGCGCCGCGAAGAACGCCGCCGTCGGGCCCTGCACGATCGGCAGCCGCACGACCCGGCTGGACTGTACGACGGTGACGATCCCGGCGAGCAGGAACGAGGCCTGGATCAGGTGGCTGACGTCGTCGCCGCCGAGTCCGAGCGTCACGCCGATCAGTACCGGGAAGACCCAGATCGCCGACAGGGTGACCAGGTGCTGCGTGCCGAACAGCAGCAGCCGGTGCACCGGCACCCGCTGGTCGAACCCGACGTCGAGGACCGGTGCCCAAGTCCTGCTCAACATCCACGACCGCAAATGTAACGGGGTGCGGGTCCGGCGGGAGCAGCCGATCAGTCCGCAGTGACCCGCCGGTTGAGCAGGGCGTAGCGCAGCAGCGGGAGGTAGATGCGCGCCGAATCGGTGAGGCCGCTGAAGTGCGAGCCCTCGTTGTCGCCGAGGTAGGTGGCCGGGATCGGCACCTCGTCGATCGGGTGCCCGGTGGCCGCGGCGTGCAGCAGTACGTTCATCTCGTACTCGAAGCGCTCACCGTCCACCGCGCAGAGCTGCCCGATCAGGTCGGCGGGGTAGGCCCGCAGCCCGGTCTGGGTGTCGGTGACGGTCCGGCCGGTAGCCTTCCGGAACACGGCCTGGGTGACGGTGTTGCCGATCCGGCTGCGCGGCGGCATCCCGTCGAAGCGGCGCACCCCCAGAACGATGTGCCCGGGTTCGCCCCGGTCGGCGACCGCGCGGATGTCGTGCACGCTGTGCTGGCCGTCGGCATCGGCGCAGACCACGGCGAACCCCGGAAACGCGGACAGGATGTGCCGGAACCCGGCCTTGAGCGCCACACCCTTGCCCCGGTTGACCGGAAGCCGCAGCACCGTGCAGCCCAGCGCCTCGACCTCCGCCAGCCGATCGTCGGCGGCCGGCCCGGTACCGTCGTCGACGATCACCACCCGGGCCGGCTCGGGAAGCTCGGCGAGCAGCCCGGTAACCAGTTCGGACAGATGCGGGCCCGGTTTGAACACCGGGAGCAGAACGATCCACTTCTCGGGGTACGGCACCGGCGCTCCTTCGCAGTTTCTTCTCCAGCGCCGCGTCTATACCCAGCCCGAGCGCGTCACAACGCGGGAGCGGGCGGTTTGAGCAGTTTGAGTCCGGCGATGCACACGATGATGCCGGCCAGGAACACGACCTTGAGCACGCTGACGGCCTCACCTCCGGTGATCATCGCCCAGGCGACGGTGAAGGCGGCACCGAGGCCGCTCCAGATCGCGTAGGCGACGCTCATCGGGATGTGCTTCACGACGTACGCCAAGGTCACCATGCTCACGACCAGCGTCCCGGCGAAGACCAGCGAGGGTACGAGGTTGGTGAAACCGTCGCTGGCGCCCAGGGCGGTGGCCCAGACAGCTTCGAGCAGCGCGCTGACGACAAGAACGATCCACGCCATGTCAGCTCACCACCTTCAGCCCGATGACACAGCCGATCAGGCCGGCCAGCAGTGCCGCACGCACCGGGGTCAGCCGGTCCTGGCCGCGCACCGCGGTGGCCACGACGGTGAGCACGGCGCCGATGCCGACCCACACCGCGTAGGCGGTGCCGGTGGGCAGTGTCTGCATGGCGTAGGCCAGCCCCGCCATGCTCAGCACGAGCGCCACCACGAAGACGGTGGTCGGGCCCGGGCGCTTGAACCCCTTCGTCTCACCGAGGGCGGTGGCCCAGACGGCCTCCAGCACCCCTGATCCGATCAACACGATCCACGCCATCGCGGAACCCCACCCTCGTTCTCGTACGACTGTGCCAAAACCTTTGTAGCACGTTTCCGTACGACTGTGCGACTATCGTGGTATGCCTCGCATCCTCGACGCCGAAGAACGCAGCCGTCTGGTCTCCGAAGCGGCCTGGAAGGTGCTGGTCCGGGACGGTCTGCCCGGCCTGTCGGTGCGCAGGATCGCCGCCGAGGCCGGCCTCCCCCCGAGTTCGCTGCGCTACACGTTCCCCACCCAGGCCAGCGTGCGGATCCGGGCCTACGAGATGATCGTCGAGCGCGTCCTGGCCAGAGTCGCCGCGATACCCGAGGACGACCGCCACTGGGCCCGCCGGGCGCTGCTGGAACTGGTGCCCCTGGACGAGCAGCGGCGCCTGGAGATGGAGGCGTTCCTGGCCCTCGGCACCGCCGCGATGACCGACCCCACCCTCGCCGGCACCTACCGAGACGCACATCAGGCGATCTGGAACCTGTGCGAACGCGTGGTGCTGGCCCGGGGAGTCAGCCCCACGGACGTCCCGCTCGAAGCCGACCGGCTCCACGCCATGACCGACGGCCTGGCCCTGCACCTGGTCAGACAGGACGCCACGGACGGCACCGACTGGGCAGTACAGGTTCTCGACCGCCACCTCGACGGCCTGAAGTCGACACCAGCGTGATCACCTCCGAGAAGCCGACCCTTGGGGTCGATCACCCAGCGGCCTGGAATCATGCGGAAGATGGAAGACGACCGATCCCGCGCCGCGTTCATGGCGACGGTGAGCGTCGGGGACACCCTGGCGGGAACCGTTGCGGAAGTCACGCGGTCGGGTGCGGTGATCCTGCTCGACGGCTTCCCCGAAGCCCCCATCGGCTTCATCGGCAGCCTGGACTACTCCCGGCGATCATCCGGCGCGAGCCTTCAGGCCGGCGACCGGGTCTCCACCGCAGTCCTCGCCGTCGATCACCCGAGATGCCAGATCCTGCTCTCCCGGTCGGCAACCGAGCATCCACAGCTGTGGGCCTTCCTTAAAGCGCTTCAGCCGGGACAGCACCTGGCGGGCACCGTGGCGGCCATCGAGAATTTCGGTGTCTTCGTGGACCTGGACGACGGGCCGGAACACCCCACCCTTCCCGGCGTAGGGTTCATCACCATCCCCGAACTGTCCTGGCACTGGTTCGAGGACACGTCCGAGGTGATCTCCGTAGGAGAGCACGTCGTCTGCGAATTCCGCGCCTTCGACACCACCAACGGCGAGGCCCGTCTGTCGCTGCGCGCCACCCAGCCCGATCCTTTCCTGGACTTCGCTTCCACCTCGCACGTCGGGCAGATCCTGCACGGCACGGTCACCAAGCTGGTGCCCTTCGGAGCGTTCGTCCGCGTCGAAGGCGGCATCCATGGCCTGATCCACCTCAGCGAACTCTCCGACACGCCCATCGAGACACCCGACGAGGCGGTCCAGATCGGCGACGAGGTAACCGTCACCATCACGGACATCGACCCGGTCCGGCGCCGGCTCGCTCTGTCACGCCGCCGTCCTCCTGCGGAATGAACAACGGGTTGCATCTCCACCTGGTGGAGGTTGGAGGGTGTTCGACGTGGATCACAGGACGTTGTACTCGATCGGGGATCTGGCTCGGCGAACCGGATTGTCGGTACGCACGATCAGGTTCTACTCCGACGCCGGCGTTCTGCCGCCCACACACCGCAGTTCCGCCAACCACCGTCGTTACGACCTGACCGCGGTCGCGCGCCTCGACCTCATCCGCACCTTGCGTGAGCTGGGTGTCGATCTGGCCAGCATTGATCGGGTGCTCGCCGATGAGATCACTCTGGCACAGGCCGTAACAGCCCACGCCGAGGCGCTTGACCTGCAGATCCGGGTTCTCCGCCTGCGGCGGGCGATTCTTCGTGCGGCGGCGAAACGGAACTCCAGCCCTGAGGAGATGAAGCTCATGCACCGTATCGTGCAACTGTCCGAGGCCGAACGTCACCGGCTCATCGACGACTTCGTCGACAGTACGTTCGGCAACGTCGACGCCAACTCCGACCTGCTGGAGCTGCTGCGGTCGGCGATGCCGGATCTGCCGGACGAGCCGACCGCCGAGCAGGTCGAGTCCTGGATCGAATTGGCGGAACTGGTGCAGGACGACGACTTCAAAGCCAGTGTCCGGCGGATGGCCGAGCATCAGGCGGCCGAGCGCGCCGACGGCGACCGGACCGGGCTGCACCACGAGCTGACCAACCATGTCCGGGACCAGGTCACGGCGGTGATCGCCGCTGGGATCCAGCCCGCGTCGGCGCAGGCCGGGCCGGTGGTTTCCGAGCTGGTCGCTCGTTACGCGGACACCTTCGGAACCGCCGACAGTTCCGAGTACCGCGCCAAGATCGGGATCCGGCTGAGCATCGCCAACGATCCGCGGGTGGAACGGTACTGGCACCTGATCGCCACCATCAACGGCTCACCCACCATGACGACACTCGCACCGGTCTTCACCTGGTTCACCACGGCGCTCCAACACCACCCGGAGCCATAGAACAGCACAACGTGACGACACTTTTGAAGGGGCCCTGCTACCGGGAGTTGAGCCCGGCCCGGAGGACGTGCTCGAGGCGCTGTTCGAGGCGGCGGCGAGCGAGATCGTCGGTGATGTCCAGCCCGGAGTCACGCCATGGCTGGACCACCTTCACCGGGTCCGGCAGATAGCCGACGATGTCCAGGACGTTCCAGTACCGGCACTGTTCCTCGTCGCTTCGATCGCCAGTGCGGCGGCGGTACGCGTCCGTGAATCTGATTGACGCCTCGATGCCGTGCAACATGGCCAGATAGGTGGCTGCATGCGCGACATCCAGATCTGCCGGCCCCCACGATGTCTCGACCCAATCGACCACGCCACTGATGTGCCCCCGCGACCACAGCAGATTGCCCAGGTGGAAGTCGCGGTGCAGGAACGTACCGGCATAAGCGGGTGCGGGCTGTTCCAGCAGCTCGAAAGCCTGACCCCACAGCTCCGGCCGTCGCATCCACGGCACGATGACCCGCTTACCGGGCGGCGCCCATGATTGGTAGAGCCGGGGCCTGTCCAGCCCGGGATCGAAGTGATGAATGTCGGCAAGCGTCTGCGCCATCACCTCCAGGACGTCCTCCGCGGCGGAGTCCAAGCGGAGATTTCCGGGAAGCCACGACATCAGATGAGCCGGCGGGTCGAGGGCGATGCTCCGCGGCACTGGAATACGGGAGCCGTGTAGTTGCCGCTGCACGGTCGCTTCTCTGGTGAGCAGCCCGGCCGCATGCCGCCGCCACGGTTCCTTCGTCATCAGCCGCAGGACCGCACGCTCACCGTCGTCCGCGGTCAGGGCCAGCATGGTCGACGTCCAACCACCGGTGAGCGGCCGAACGTCGACGATCCGACGGTGCCACGCCGATTCCGCCCAGCCGATCTCAACCTCGAAACCCGCGATCACCGCACCATCCTGTCAGCCGGGGTGCCGTAACACGTAGGGCAGGATCCCGCCGTGCCGCTGGTGGTCGACCTCGCGTGCGGTGTCCAGCCGGACCACGGCGGTGAACGTGATCACACCCGCGGTGACCGAGACGGTCTCGCCACCCGGCCCGATGATGTGCCTGTCGGTCAACCCCAGCGAATCGGCCGGTCTTCACCTGGTATTACGCCACCCCGGAGACGTTCTTCCGGCCGCTGTGGTCGATCGTGGGCTGGGGTGTCGGCCTGTGCATCCACATCTGGGCGGCCCGGCGGACGCTCGGCGCCCACCGGATGGCGTGACGGTGGGCGCCGGGGCTGCGGTCAGGCGACGGTGATGACGGTCTTGCCGGGGAGCTTGCCGGCGGCTGCCTCCTCGTGGACGGCCGGCAGGTCGGCCAGGGGGCGACGGGCCGCGATGTGCAGGGTCAGGGTGCCGGCGTCGATGCGGTCGACCAGGTCGGCGAGATGCGCGGCGTTCGGGACGACCCAGACCCCTGCGGTACGTACCGAGCGGGTCTCGTCGGCCGGGACCGGGCCGGCGGAGCTGACCACGATGCCGCCGTCAGCGGCGTACGGGGTGAGTTTCGGCAGGTCCTCGGGGGCCAGGCGGACGTGGTTGAGCACCACGTCGAAGGGGCCGCCGACGGCGGACGGGCCGGCGTCGAGATCCAGGGGGCCGACGACGTTCGCCGCGCCGTAGCCGGTCAGGCGGTCGGCGTGCGGGCCGCTGTCGACGGCGGTCACCGTCGCGCCGGCCGCGACGGCGAGCTGGACCACGATGCTGCCGACCGCGCCGCCGGCCCCGTTGACCAGGACGGTCTGCCCGGCGGTGAGGCCGGCGAGTTCGACGGCGGCCTGCCGGGCGGCGAGCCCGGACAGCGGCAGCGCGGCGGCGTCGGCCAGGGTGATGCCGCGAGGTGCCGGGGTGACCAGGTCAGCGGCGACGAGCGCGTACTCGGCGGCTCCGCCGTGCTCGTCGAGGGGGAACATCGCGATGACCGGGTCGCCGACGCTGAGCCCGGTGACGCCCTCACCGAGTTCGGCGATGGTGCCGGCGAGGTCGAGGCCGGGGGTGATCGGCAGCGGGGTGGGGATCATCTCGGCCAGCACGCCCAGCCGGACGTGGGCGTCGACGGGGTTGAACGAGGTGGCCGCGACCCGGACGAGAACCTGTCCGGCCCCGGGGACCGGGCGTTCGATCTCCTCGTGGCGCAGGACGTCGGTGGTGCCGAACTCGTGGTAGCGAATCGCCTTCATGGGTGTCTCCTGGTGCGGGCAGGCGGTCATTTGACTTGCCTGGGCAAGTGAGAAGGAGTGTTGCTCACTTGCCCAGGCAAGTCAAATGGGTCGCGTAAGCTGCCTCCATGACCGGCTCTCCGCAGTGGCTCGACGACGATCAGCAGAAGGTGTGGGAGGACCTGCGCACCGTGGTCATCGCGCTGCCCGCGTTGCTGGACCGCCAGTTGGAACGCGACGAGGGCATCTCGAACTTCGAGTACAGCGTCATGGCCCGCTTGTCCATGACCGAGACGCGCACGATGCGCCTCAGCGACCTGGCCGCCCAGTGCGACAGCACACTGCCCCGGCTGTCCAAACTGATGGTCCGTTTCGAGCGACAGGGGTGGGTCAGCCGGCATCCCGACCCCGGCAACGGCCGCTACACCCTCGCCACCCTGACCGACGACGGCCTGCGCAAGGTCACCGACAGCGCCCCGGCCCACGTCGAGCGGGTCCGTCAGCTGGTGTTCGACCCGCTCACCGCCGCCCAGCAACGCCAGCTCGGCGCGGCCCTCGCCCGCCTCGCCGCCCCGATCCGCGAGCAGCTCGACGCCCGATGAGCCGACAACCGGCCCGGCTCCGGTCGTTCGCTCTCGCAGCCGTCGTTTCATTGTCGACGAGCGCTCTTGCCGGCTGCGCTTTCCGGGACGGCAAAGAATACTGCTCGCTCTCCGAGAAGCTGAACGAGCTACCGATTCTCGAGGTTCGGCCAGAGGCTTCCACACAGACGGAAAGCTCCTACGCCTGCAGTTCCTTCGACGGCTACGCGTACGCATCGCGTGGCTATCGCAGCGGGATCACGCGCACCGAGATCGTCACCTTCTACGAGAAGGCCCTCGTCGAGGACGGCTGGAAGTCGAGCCCGAACTCCGCCGTGCCGCCCGGGACAACCCGCCCGGCAACCGGCATCAACTGCTTCTTCACCAAGGTGGACGACCAGTTCGTCCAGTTCTTCATCGACTCCTCCGGCGCGGAGACCGACGAATACACCGTGCAGGTGACCGGCCCAGGAGACAACGGATGGTCGGACAACTGCACGCCCGAACAGCCGTAGCCCTCAAGACGAGCGGATGTCGAGTTCGGTGAGGAGTTGCTCGATGCGGGTGCGGATGGCGTCGCGGATCGGGCGTACGGCGTCGATGCCCTGGCCGGCCGGGTCGTCGAGTTTCCAGTCCTCGTAGCGTTTGCCGGGGAAGATCGGGCAGGTGTCGCCGCAGCCCATGGTGATGATGACGTCGCTGACCTCGACGGCGGCGTGGTCGAGTCTCTTGGGCTGTTCGGCGGTGATGTCGATGCCGGCTTCGGCCATGGCCTGCACGGCGACGGGGTTGATCCGGTCGGCGGGTGCGGATCCGGCGGAGCGGACCTCGACGCGGTCGCCGGCGAGGTGGCGCAGCCAGCCGGCGGCCATCTGGGAGCGGCCGGCGTTGTGGACGCAGACGAACAGTACGCTGGGTGTGGCGGTCACGGGTCTTCTTCTCCGGTGGTCAGGTGATGAGGGTGCTGCGGCGTTCGACGAGGATGACGTCGCGCCAGGTGCCGTGATGTCTGCCGACGCGTGTGCGTGTGCCAACGGTGCGGAAGCCACAGGCGGCGTGCAAGGCCAGACTCGCGGTGTTCTCGGGGAAGATCCCGGATTGGACGGTCCAGATCCCGGCGTTCTCGGTGGCCGTGATCAGCGTGTCGAGCAGGGCCCGGCCGATGCCGTGGCCGCTGTGGTCGGGGTGGACGTAGACGGAGTGCTCGACGACGCCGGTGTAGACACAGCGGTCGGACACTGCGCTGCAATCAACCCAGCCGAGCACGTTGCCGTCGGCGTCGAGGGCGGCGAAACGGTGCCCGGGCAGGCGGGTGGTGGTGAACCGGTCCCAGGTGGGTGGTTCGGTCTCGAAGGTGGCGTTGCCGGTGGCGATGCCGAGCCGGTAGATCTCCAGGACCTGCGCGGCGTGCTCGTCGGCCATCGCGACGATCCGGATGCCGGTGCTTGTCGTGGTCACGGTGCGGCGATCGGGATCGGGCGGCCTGGAAGAGGAAACCACCAGGCGACGGCGGCGAGCGCGAGCACGCCGCCGATGATCTGGGCGGCGACGAAGCCGGGAACGGAGGCCGGGGTGATCCCGGCGAAAGTGTCGCTGAACATCCGGCCGACGGTGACGGCCGGGTTCGCGAAACTGGTCGAGGATGTCCACCAGTAGGCGGCGCCGATGTAGGCGCCGACCGCGGCCGGGGCGGCGCCGGTGCGCCCGGATCGGGTGAGCGCGGCGATGAGCAGGACCAGGCCGAAGGTCGCGGTGGTCTCGGCCAGCCAGAGGTGCCCGCCGCCGCGGACCGTGTGGGCCAGGGTGACGGCGGGCAGGTCGGACATCAGGTTCGCCAGAACCGCTCCGCTGATCGCGCCGACGGTCTGTGCCGCGAGGTAGGCGGCCAGGTCGCGGCTGGTCAGGCCGGTGCGGGTGCGGCGGCCGGACCACCAGTCGGCGGCGGACACGATCGGGTTGAAGTGGGCGCCGGAGACCGGGCCGAAGGTCAGGATCAGCGCGCCCAGTGCGAGAGCGGTCGCGATCGCGTTCTCCAGCAGCTGCAACCCGACATCGTGCGGGGAGAGCCGGGTCGCGGCGATCCCGGAGCCGATCACGGCGGCGACCAGCAGGGCGGTGCCGGCCAGCTCGGCGGTGGCCCGCCGGGCCAGGTTCACGCCCCGGCCGTCGGGGTGACGGTGTCGGCGGGGTCGAGGAACTGGGAGAGCAGGCCGAGTTTGGCCGGGATGATCCAGTAGTAGACCCAGGTGCCGCGGCGTTCGCAGTCGACGAGGCCGGCTTCGCGCAGTTGGCGCAGGTGGTAGGAGATCGTGGGGCCGGTCAGGTCGAAGGCGTCGGTGATGTCGCAGACGCAGACCTCGCCGCCTCTGCGGGCGGCGATCAGTGACAGCACCCGCAGCCGGACCGGGTCGCCGAGGACCTTGAACGAGCGGGCCAGCTCGGCCGCGCGGTCCGGGGACAGCGCTTCGCTGAGCGTCGGTTCGCAGCACTCCGCGTTCTGTTGACTAGACACCTCTCTAGGTTGACAGGTCTCTAGATGGAGATGCAAGCTGCTTAGAGAATCATCTAGACAACATGGAGGTGCTTCATGTCCCGTGTCCAGCTCGCACTGCGCGTCTCGGACCTGGAGGCGTCGGTCGCGTTCTACTCGAAGCTGTTCGGTGCCGAGCCGGCCAAGCGCCGTCCCGGCTATGCGAACTTCGCGATCGCCGAGCCGCCGCTCAAGCTCGTTCTCCTCGAGGGTGAGCCCGGCCAGGCGACCGTGATGGATCACCTCGGCGTCGAGGTCGACAGCACCGCACAGGTCGACGCGGCGACCACCCGGCTCACCGAGTCCGGCCTGATCACCCTGACCGAGGACGACACCGAGTGCTGCCACGCACTTCAGGACAAGGTGTGGGTCCGCGGGCCCGGCAACGAGCCATGGGAGGTCTACGTCGTCAAGGGCGACTCCCCCGTCGGCGACAAGCCCATGCCCGACGCCGGAACGGAACGGTGATCCGTTTCACTCGACAAAGCGGATCGGCGTTCCGTATCGTTTGCGGAACGACGATCCGTTTCGGGTCGGCGGTTCCTCTCACGATCGGAAAACCATGTCGAACACCCAGGTCATCAGCGCCCGACCGGTGACCCTGCCCGCCCCCGGCCGCGGCGACGACCTCCAGGTCCGGATCACCGCACCGGCCGCCGGAACGGACCTTCCGGTGATCGTCTTCGCGCACGGATTCAGCCAGTCGATGACCGCGGCCGACCCGCTGGTGGACCACTGGACGGCCAACGGATTCGTCGTCGTGCAGCCCACCTTCCTGGACTCCGCGACGCTCGGGCTGACGCCGGCCGACCCCCGCTACCCGACGATCTGGCAGACCCGGGTCGACGACCTCGTGCACGTCCTCGACGAACTGGACACCATCATCGCTGCGGTGCCCGGCCTGACCGGCCGCGTCGACAAGGAGCGTCTCGCCGTCGCCGGTCACTCCTGGGGCGGGCAGTCCGTCGGCATGCTGCTGGGCGCCCGCGTCCTGGACGCCGACGGCAACCCCGGCGAGGACCGCACCGACAGCCGGGTGAAAGCCGGAGTGCTGCTGTCCACCACCGGCCTCAACCGCGGCGACCTGACCCCGTTCGCCCAGCAGAACTTCGCCTTCATGAGCCCGGACTTCAGCCGGCTCACCACTCCGTCGATCGTCGTCGCCGGTGACAAGGACCAGTCGGTGCTGTCCAGCCGGGGCCCGGACTGGTTCACCGACGTCTACCACTACAGCCCCGGCGCGCAGCACCTGGTCACCCTGTTCGGCGGCGAGCACCTGCTGGGCGGCATCCAGGACTACTCGTCGACCGTCACGACCGACGAGAGCCCGGAGCGGGTCGAGCTGGTCCGGCGTACGACGACCGCCTTCTTGAAGTCCGTCCTCGGTGTCGACGACAAGGCCTGGTCCGAGGTCAGCGCCACGTCTGCCGAGCCGATCGGTCAGATCGAGTCCAAGTGACCGGCACCATCGGATCCCGCCGAGGAGACACCGTCGTGATCGACGACCAGCACCCCATCGGCAGCGGGTTCACCGCCGCCTCCACCACTGACGACGTTCTCGCCGGTGTCGACCTCACGGGCCGGGAGGTGATCGTCACCGGCGGGCACGGCCGGCTCGGCCGGGAGGTCACCCGATCGCTGGCCGCCGCGGGCGCGTCGGTGACCGTCGCCGCCCGAGACCCGCAGCGGGCGCGGGCGGCGCTCGGGGACGTCGGCGGAGCCCGGGTGGAACAGCTCGACCTCACCGACCCCGCCTCGATCGCGGCGTTCGCGGCGCGGTGGACGGCGGCCGGACGGCCGCTGCACGCCCTGGTGAACAACGCCACGCCGCTGTTCAACCCGGAACGGCGACTCGACGCCCGCGGGAACGAGCTGTCGTTCTCGACGTCGCATCTGGGCCATTTCCAGCTCACCCGGGCGCTCCTGCCGGCGCTGCGGCAGGCCGGGGGTGCCCGGGTGCTGACCGTGACGTCGGGGGCCGCCCGGTTCGGTGAGATCCGCTGGGACGACCTGGCCTTCGCCACCGGCTACGACCCCGGGGCGGCGTACGGGCAGGCCAAGCGGGCGAACGTCCTGTTCACCGTCGAACTCGACCGCAGGTACGCCGGCGACGGCATCCGCGCCTTCGCGGCGCACCCCGGGGTCGTGATCGGGCCCGGTCCGCACCGCCCGGACCAGATCCCGTCCTACCGGGCCCAGGGGCTCGTCGACGAGCACGGCACGACGATCGTCGACCCGGCCGCCGGCAAGAAGACGGTGGCCCAGGGTGCCGCGACCCTGGTGTTCGGTGCGGTGAGCCCGGTGCTCGACGGCATCGGCGGCCGGTATCTGAAGGACAACGACGTCGCGCCGCTGGACGACACCGTCCGCCCACTCACCGCGGACAACATCCCGTCGGACGCGAACTCGGCGATGCTCGACCCGGTGCAGGCCCGCCGCCTCTGGGAGGTCACCGAGCGGCTCCTCACCTGAGGTCTATAAACCCGTGTGTATAGTTCGCCGGCATGACGATCGCGACGGCGTTCCTGGCGCTGCTCGAATCCCGGCCACGGCACGGGTACGACCTGAAGCAGGCCTATGACCAGCACTTCGGTCACGACCGGCCGCTGCACTACGGGCAGGTCTACACCACCCTGGCCAAGCTGCTGCGCAATGGTCTCGTCACCGTCGACGGTGACGAGACCAGCGGCGGGCCGGACCGCAAGCGGTACACCGTCACCGAAGCGGGAGTGACCGACGTACAACGCTGGCTCGAGGAACCGGAGACACCCCAGCAGTACCTGCAGTCGAACCTGTACGCCAAGGTGATCGGCGCACTGCTGACCGGCCGGTCCGCGGCCGCCGTGCTGGACGCGCAACGCGACGAGCACCTGACCGCGATGCGCGAGCTGACCCGGCGCAAGGGCCAGGGCGACCTGGCCGACCGGCTGATCTGCGACCACGCCCTGTTCCACCTGGACGCCGACCTGCGCTGGCTGGAGCACACCGCGGTGCACCTGGACGAACTGGCCGAGCAGGTGCGCGGATGAACGCGCTGCTGACGGCCGAGGGGCTGCACAAGGCGTACGGGCCGACCTTCGCCCTGGCCGGCGCGGACCTGCAGCTGTACGCCGGGGAGATCCTGTCGGTGATGGGCCCGTCCGGTTCCGGCAAGTCGACCCTGCTGCACTGCGCGGCCGGGCTGACCACCCCCGACCAGGGCCGGGTCGCCTACCTGGGCCGGGTCCTGTCCGAACTCGACGACGTACGCCGCAGCGCCCTGCGCCGCCGCGAGTTCGGTTTCGTCTTCCAGTTCGGGCAGCTCGTCCCGGAGCTGACCGCGCTGGAGAACGTCGCCCTGCCCCTGCGCCTGGACGGCGTGCGCCGCAAACCCGCCGAGCAGCGGGCCGCCGCCTTGCTGGAGCGGCTGCACCTGTCGGACAAGGCCAAGGCCCGCCCCGGCGAGTTGTCCGGCGGCCAACAGCAGCGGGTCGCGGTCGCCCGGGCCCTGGTCACCGAACCCAAGGTGATCTTCGCCGACGAACCGACCGGCGCTCTCGACTCGGTCTCCGGCGAGCAGGTGATGGACCTGCTCACCGGCGCCGCCCGGCGGTCCGGCGCGGCGGTCGTGCTGGTCACCCACGACGCCCGGATCGCCGCGTACGCCGACCGCGGCATCGTGGTCCGCGACGGCCGCACCCCCGCCCGGGCCGGCATCCGATGAGGCAACTGCTGACCGAGATCGGGCTCGGCATGCGGCTGGCGTTCACCGGCGGCCGGCGCGGCTGGTCCCGGACCCTGATGTCGGCCGTCGGGGTGGCCCTGGGCACGACGGTGCTGCTGCTCGGCGCCTCGGTCCCGTCGATGCTCGCCGACCGCGGCGCCCGCCTGGACTCCCGCAGCGTCTTCAACCCCCAGCAGCAGGAACTGCCGCCGGGCGACACCGTCCTGGTCGCCGAGATCGACTCCGCGTGGCAGGACGTCGACCTGCTCGGTGTGCTGCTCTGGCCGGAGTCCCCGGCCGCGCCGCTGCCGCCGGGCATCCCCGCGTTCCCCGGTGACGGCGAGATGTACGTCTCCCCGGCGCTGGCCGGCGCGCTGGCCGGCCCGGGCGCCGAGGTGCTGCGCGGGCAACTGCCGTACCGGGCCGTCGGCACGATCACGGCGGCCGGGCTGGCCGGGCCGCAGGAGTACGCCTACTACGCCGGCCGCGCGGACCTGACCGAACGGGTCGGCGTCCACGCGTCCCGCCTCGCCCGGTTCGGTGACATCCCCGAGGCCGAGCCCGCGGACACCAGCACGTACCTGATCCTCGCGGTGCTGATCACCACTCTGCTGCTGCCGGTGGCGATCTTCCTCGGGGCGGCGCTGCGATTCGGTGCGGACGCCCGGGACCGGCGCCTCGCCGCGATCCGTCTCGCCGGCGCCGACAGCCGGGTCACCCGCCGGATCGCGGTCGCCGAGAGTCTCGTACCGGCAATCGCGGGTCTGATTTTGGGTTCCGGTCTTTTCCTGCTGGCCCGGAGCGTGGCCGGGCAGATCAGCCTGTTCGAGATCAGTGTCTTTCCCGCCGATGTCCGCCCGGTGCCGCTGTTCGCCGCGCTCACCGTCCTGATCGTGCTCGCGCTGGCCGCGGTGATGACCCTGCACGGCCTGCGCGGCGTCACGATCGAACCGCTCGGTGTGTTCCGGCGTTCGCTGGTGTGGCGGGGACGGCTGTGGTGGCGGCTGATCCTGCCGGTCCTCGGCCTGGCCCTGGTGTCCCCGGTGTTCCTGTCCTCCGGGCGGGTCTCGCAGGAGATCGTGATGCTCGGGATGATCCTGCTGATCCTGGGCGTGGTGCCGCTGGTGCCGTACCTGATCCCGCTGGTCGCGCGGATCTCGCCGGGCGGCCCGGTGTCCTGGCAGCTCGCCTCCCGGCAGCTGCGGCAGAACCCGCTCGCCTCCACCCGTGCCGTCACCGGCATCGTCGTCGGCGTCGCCGGTGTGGTCGCCCTGAACTCCGTGTTCGCGGCCATCAACGTCCGGCCGGACGTCCGCGACCATCCCGCCGACCCCGACGCGTCGATCATCGGCACGACAGACGCGACACCGGCGGCGATGGCACGGCTCAACACCACATTCCAGACCATTGCCGGCGTACGCGCCACCACGGACGCCGAATACATGATCCTGGATCCGACCACCGGATGGGGCATCGGCAACGTCTACGTCGGCGACTGTGCGGCCCTCGACGTGATCGCCGACATGGACGGCTGCGCCGACGGTGACACCTTCACCGTCGGCACCCCGCCGAAGAAGCTGCCGCTGGAGAACGATGAAACGATCAACCTGCCGAAGAAGCCCCGCCCGGCCGTCCTGACCGGCTCCTTCGCCCAGAACATCGGCACCGCCGTCCTGCTGACCCCCGCCGCGACCCCCGCCGCCCTGTCCCGGGTCACCCCGGGCTTCGTCACCACCCGGTTGCGCCTGGACGGGGTCACCGCCACCGAGACCGGCGGAAACATCCGCGGGGTGGCCGCCGGGATCGACCCGTTCCTGATGGTCACCGTGTTCGTCCCGGAAGGCGACAAGTTCGCCGTGTTCCGGACCGCCCTCAACCTCGGCGCGACGGTGATCCTGCTGCTGATAGGCCTCGGCCTGCTCCTGGACGTCGCCGACCGCCTGCACGACCGCCGCCGGCTGATCGGCGCGCTCGCCGCCATCGGCGCCTCCCGCACCACCATCATCGTGTCGTCGGCAGCGCAGGCAGTGGTCCCGGTGGTGGCCGGTCTGTTCCTGGCGGTGGGCACCGGCGCGATCGTCGGCACGGTCCTGATGCGCATGGACGACATCCCGATCAGCTTCAGCCCCGGCCCCCTGCTGACCCCGGTAGCCGGCGGCCTGGCCCTGATCATCGGCTGCACCGTCGCCGTCCTGCTCCCCGCGGCCCGCCGCCTGACCAGCACCGAACAGCTACGCCAGGAGTGACCCCCTACGCCTGGCCGTCACTGCGGATCGTTCCCTGCGGGGCATGGAAGGTTCGGGTGACGGCCGGCGACCCGGTCGACCAGGGTCCGCAGGCCGGCGGCGATCTCCTCGTCCGGCCGATCGCGTAGGTGTTCGACCAGGTCGCTGCGGACCGCGGCCAGCAGGGCGTGGGCCAGGAAATCGGCCTGTTCGCCGTGGTGCGCCAGCAGGTCCTTGAGCCGGCCGAGGGCGTCGTCGTAGGAGTCGTTGCGGTACGGGCTGCCTTGACCCGCCCGGTCGAGGCTGAGGGCCAGCATCCGGTTCTGCCGTTTGAACTGCCACAGCCGCAACAGCAGGAAGTGCACGGCATCCGCCGGTGAACCCTGGTGGGCGGGGGCCTCCCGGTGGGTCTGCGCGACGAATGCGGCGGCGCGCTGTTCGTAGAGCGCCCGGATGAGCCCGGCCCGGTCGCCGAAGCCCCGGAAGATGGTGCCCTTGCCGACGCCGGCCTCGGCGGCCACCGCGTCCATCGAGACGTCGTCGGGATCCCGGGCGGCGTCGAAGAGCCGCCCGGCCGCGGCCAGCACGATCTCCTGGTTGCGCGCCTTGTCGGCTCTCACCATCGCGACCTCCTTAAAAAGCGGACCAGTAGTCCGCTACAGTCGAAACGGACCACCAGTCCGAATCATCGTGAGGAGTGTCCCATGCCCACCCCGACCGAGGTCCTTCAGCACGGTCTCGACCTGCTGCTGGCCAAGGACATGCCCGGCTTCATCGCCCTCTACGCCGACGACGCCGTGATGGAGTTCCCGTTCGCCCCACCCGGCGCGCCCCAGCGTCTCGAAGGCCGCCGGAAGGTGCACGACTACCTGATCGACTACCCGTCGAACATCGACATCCACGAGATCATCGACGTCAACCTCATGACCACCACCGACCCTGAGGTGATCGTGGCCGAGTTCACCGCCCGCGGCCTGATGGTCGCGCCCGGCACCCCCTACCAGGCGCGATACATCGCCGTGCTGACCATCCGCGACGGGCGGATCCAGCACTACCGCGACTACTGGAACCCGATGCTGGCGACCGGCCAGATCACCGGATGGGAGACAGCATGACCACGTTGGTTCTGGGCGCGACCGGGACGACCGGCTCACTCGTGGCGAAAACCCTGAAGGCGGCAGGCCAGGCCGTACGTACGGCCAGTCGCCGGCCCGGTGCCGCCGACGTGGTGTTCGACTGGTACTCGCCGAGCGGGTTCGCCGAGGCTCTGGACGGGGTGCACGGCGTCTACCTCGTTCTGCCCGACGGCGCGAACGACCCCGAGCCGGTGGTGCGGCCCTTCCTGGAACAGGCCCGCGACGCCGGCGTACGGCGGATCACCCTGCTCAGCTCGTCGGCCATCCCGGTGGGCAGCCCCGGCCCGGGCGAGGTGGCCGCGCGGCTGCCGGACCACGTGCCCGGCTGGGCGGTGCTGCGCCCGTCCTGGTTCGCCAGCAACTTCACCGGCCGGCACGCACACGCCCGCTCCATCCGGGAATCCGGCGAGATCGTCAGCGCCACCGGCGACGGCCGGATCCCGTTCATCGACCCGGCGGACATCGCCGCGGTCGCCGCACACACCCTCACCGCTCCGGCCCCGGTCAACCAGGCACTGCTGCTGACCGGTCCTCAGCCGCTGAGTTTCCAGGAGGTGGCGGACCAGCTGAGCACCTTCACCGGCCGCACCATCCGCCACCGCCGGGTCGACGCCACCGAGCTGAGCGCCCGCTGGGAGAAGGACGGCGTACCCCGCCCCTTCGCCGAACTGCTGGCCGCACTGGACGAGGCGATCGCCGCGGGCGCCGAGGATCGCGTCAGCTCAGTGGTCGAGGATCTGACCGGCCGCCGCCCCCTGTCCTTCCCGGAGTTCCTGGCAACCGTCGGTTGACCGTTCACCGCTTCTCGCGTTCCATGACGATCCGGGGCGCTGCCCGGCCGGCGCCGGCCGGGCAGGCGCTCGCCGGTCAGCCGTCGCAGTTGCGGCCGGTGTCGACCCAGTTCCACACTCCGGTGGTGGAGTCCTTGCAACCCACGTTCCAGGACTGGAGCGGGGAGTACGCGTTACCACCGGTCTTCAGGACGGTGCTGCCCGAGACGATCTTCACCAGGCCCTTGGTGCCGTAGTAGGGAATGGTCCCGCCGTTTCCGGTGTACGTGTACCAGTCCCACAGCGTCCGGTACTGCCCCGCCGGCAGCGACACCCCCGTACCGAAAAGCTGGGAATGTGATGTCGCGTTGTTGCCGCCGAGTTCCCAGTACCGGGTCCAGTTGGCGGTGACACCACGGGTCACACTGCCGTAGTTCTGGATCACGATGCCGGTCTTCACGTGGCCGGCGGTGCCGCCGTTGAGCGTGTGCCAGGTGCAGGCCCAGTACTTGACGCTGTAGTCGCTGATGTAGACCGACTGCCCGCAGTCCACGCTGGAGTTGGTGAACGGGCCGAAACCGGTGTCGGTTCGGGCGCTGGCCGGGCTCACCACCGTCGTGGTGACCAGACCAGCACCGAGGAACGCGGCCGCGAGCAGGCGCAACAGTCTCTTTCGCACGGTGTCTCTTCCCTTCGCCGATGCCGTGGCGGTGGACGTACCGCCCAGGTACATCGTCGGCACGGCCCGCTCCCCCGGACATCTACGGAACCGAAGGTTGCCCCGGCGACCCGCGCCTGATAAGGCGGAGTTCACGGCCCGGACCGACTGCTGATGAGCGGCGAGCCGGTCGCGTGGCTACCGCCGTACCGAGCCCACGTGCTGTTCGGCGAGTCCGGCCAGGACCCGGTGGGCGTCGTCGAGCAGGGGCGCTCCGTGACCGAGGCCGGCGATCCGGGGTCTCAATGCGGCGAGGCGGGTCAGCGCTCGCCGGGCGCGGGTGGGGTGCGTCGCCGCGCAGGACGGCGGCGTCGCGGAAACTCGCGCCGACGGGGGCGCCGGTAACTGCGGCGAGGGCTGCCGCGGCTCCGGCGTGATCGCTGTGGAAGTAGGTCACGACGATCGACTGCACGTCCCCGGTGGAGGCTTCCAGACTTCGGAGCGCGTTCTGGACGATGGTCTCGTCGCCGTAGAGGCCGGGGTCGACCACGACGAAACCACCGGCGCGGGTACGCCACAGGTAGGCGTTGCTGGCCGAGGTGGGTACCCGCCACAGACCGTCGGTCAAGGACTGCACGTCGACGGTCATGCCTCCTCCTGCCGCATGTCGGGGAGCACGTTGGTCGAGCGTGCGACGTGGGCGAGCCGAGAGGTCAGCTTGCGCAACGGTGCGGTGCCGCCGATCCGGGCCATCAGCCGCAGGGCCTGCACACCGGCGCGGGAGTCCGGGTAGAACAGTGACGGTGTGCCGGGCGGGAGCTTCTGGGTGTCCTCGATCAGGGGCCGCATCCACTGCTCGTACCGGGCCAGGGCATCGCCGTACCCACCGGGACCGGCCTGACTGAGGTACGCGGCCAGGACGTATCCGCCGGTCATGGCCAGTGAGGTGCCGCCGCCACCCAGCGGTGTCACGCACCAGGCGGCATCCCCGGTGACACAGACGTGCCCGCGGGACCAGGCCGGCATCATGATCTGCGTGAGGTGGTCCATGTAGACGTCGGCGGAGGTGTCGAAGCCGTCGAGGACGCGCCGGGCCTGCCAGCCGGCGTCGCTGAAGGTGGTGCGCAGTGCGGCGCGGGCCTCGTCGGGCGGCAGGCCGGCGAGATCGGTGTCCCGGCTCGTGTAGGCCAGGGTGGCCCGGGTGGTGCCGGTGTTGTCCGGTCGCAGGGTGATCTGCCGGCCACCGGGGGCCGAGTACCAGCGCCACCAGCGGTCGTCGTCAGGGGTGCGGGGAATGGTTCCGTAGGCCATGTTGAGGCCCAGTTCCCGTTTGGACACGCTGGAGCCGAAGACACGGTCGCGGGTCCGGGATCGCACGCCTTCGGCGATCACCAGTAGGTCGTACGGCTGGGCCGGTCCCGCATCCAGGGTCACCTCGACGTGGGATTCGTGGTCGCGGACGTCGTCGATCCGGGTGCCGTACCGGACCCGTACGTGCTCGGGCAGCTGGTCGAGGATGGTCCGTGCGAGGTCTCCGCGCAGGATCTCGAGTTCGGCGGTCAGGCCGTCGGGGTCCTCGACGGGAAACCGGGCGATCGCCTGCCCCCGGTCGTCGAGCACCGAGGTGCCCTCCTCGGTGGTGCTCAGCCGGCGGACCTCGTCCTCGAGGCCCATGCGTTCGAGGACCTGCCGGGCCGTGCCGCGCACGTCGACGTTCTGCCCGCCGTCACGGAAGGCGCCGGCGCGTTCGACGACGGTGACGTCCCATCCGGTGCGGCTGAGCCAGAACGCGGTGGTGAGGCCGGCGATGCTGGCCCCCGATACGAGTGCTCGTGGTGCGGTCATACCCATCTCCCGTTGTTACGGCGTACGGAAAGCTTGATTTTCAAGAGGTTTGATTTTGAAGCTACATGGTGGCTGTGTAGGTTGTCCAACGGAACGGGAGGCTGAGTGATGGACGAGTCCGCGGAGCAGATGATGGCGGCCCTGCGAGCGTGGGGAGCAGCCTTCAACGAGTTCGGCCGCCGTTTCGGGCGCGACGCGGGACTGCATGTCACCGACTCCGAGGCGCTGGTGCTGATCGTCGCCGCCGAGGACAACGGGACGCCGCTGACCCAGTCGGCTCTGAGCCGCCGCATCGGCCTGACCAGCGGCGCGACGTCGTCCCTGCTCAACCGTCTCGAACAGGCCGGGCACATCGAGCGGCACCGGGACCGCGCCGACCGCCGCATGGTGACCCTGCGGTCGACCGAGACGGTGCACCGCCGGGTGGACGCGTTCTTCGCCGAGGTCGGCACCGATCTCGCCGCCGAGATGACCCGCTACGACCAGGAGACACTCGCCCGGCTCACCGACCTGGTGCAGGACATGACGGCGATCATGGAACGGCACCTCATCCTTCCGGACACCCCCGCGGCACCCTGACCACAACCGGACGGCACCGCCCCTGCTCCGCACGGCCGTGACCATGGTCGGGTGGACGCCCTCGTTCGCCGTGATCCGATCCGGTCGTTGCGCCTGCTCTTCCTCGTCGGGCTGCTGGTCGGCAGCCTCAGTGCGGTGACCCAGGTGTGGGCACAGGACACGCCGCTGCCGGCCGAGGCCACGTTCACCGCGATACTGCTCGCCTGTCTGGTCGTGCCACGGATGCTGGAGTTCCGTACCGGACGCCTGATGCCCGTCGGTGTCGACCTGCTCGAACTGGTGGCCGCCGCCAGCATGCTGGTCGCGGCCCGCAGGTTGGATCCGGTCATCGCACCGGTCTTCTTCGCCCTGCTCTTCCGGGCCGCGCGCCGCACGTGCTGGGCGCCGCACTCGCCCCCGCCATGGCCGAACGCGGCACCGGCGTGATCATCAACATCGGCTCGTGGATGTCGCGTGTCGGCGTCCCGTACGCCGCCGGCTACACCGCCACGAAGGCCGCGCTGGAACAGATGACCCGCACCTGGGCCGCCGAGTTCGGTCCGAGCGGCGTCCGCGTCAACACGGTCGCGCCGGGCGTCACGCTCACCCCCGACAACGAGGCCTTCCGCGAGATCCTCGACCACCAGACCGCCGGCACCCCGGCCGGCGTGGTGGCAATCCCGGGGGACATCGCCGCGGCGGTACGTTTCCTGGCCTCCGACGCCGCCTCCATGATCCACGGCACGACCCTCGACGCGGACGGAGGCATCGTCACGACCCGCCTCCGCTGAACCCGACCTCCCACGTGGCTGGTCCCCGGCCGGCCGGGGACCAGCCACAGGGCCCTACACCTGGTACCACGTCCAGCTGATCCACTCATTGACACAGGCGTCCGACCTGATGGCGGACCCGTTGACATCGAGGTGCTCCGGCGACAGGCAGGACGTGTAGGCGGGTAGGTATCGCGGCTGGATGAAGTAGTAGTCGGGCGGGCCTGATTGGTTCAGGCGGACGCTCCAGTGCGTCGCCCAGTTGCCGTCACAGGCCAGGTTGTAGGTGGGTGACCAGCCCGCCGTGCCGTCGAATCCGAGGCATCGGCCCGTCTTCGCGTTCCGCAACCGGTAGTAGAGACCCTCCACCAGGTCGAAGTAGAAATACTGGTTGCTGGTCCGGAGACAGGTCCACATGTATGCCTGTCCGGTCGCGTTGTTGCCGTCGATGCACTTGCCACCGTAGGACTTGATCTGCCAGCGCGAAGCCGCCTGGGCGGCTTGTGGCGGCTGGGCGAATGTCGCGGCCAACAGCAGCACCGCGATCACCGCAAGCCTTCGCACCGTGCTCTTCGTCGTCATGCGGACCGCCTCCGCTGAGACGCTTCCGCGACCACTGACGACTCCCCGATCACTCTGGTGATTCTCATCCTCACCTCTCCCTGAACGCAGTTCGACCTGTGCGCAGACCCCGCTGTTCCGGGCCCCGGCTCACAGCGAACCCAGCGGCAAGGTTGTTCACCAGTCCCGTGCAGAGGTGAACAACCGCACGTCACAGGGCCAGAAGGACAGAGAGAAAGGGGCAGCTGTTTCTCCGTCGTCTTTCGTCGGTCAGCCGTTGGCCCCAGGTCCGGGGATCCCGGGGGCCGACCTCGTCGACGAGACCGATGGCTACCGCCTGTTCGGCGAGGATCGGCAGTTCGTCGGCGAGCAGACGGCGTGCCTGTTCGGTGCCGACCTGGTGCCCTCCCGGAGCGGTCTGCTTGTCACCGGGAGATGTCCAGGAAGGACCGGCGTCTTTCAGAACCGGGGTTGCGGCGTTGCCGTGCCGTACTCGGGAAGGGGGTCGGTGTTGCGGCTTTTCAGGCCGTCGAGGGAGATGCGCAGCAGGCGGCGCCACTGGCCGGGGTGGCTTTCGGCGGTGGTCAGGACGGCCTGGCTGAGGGCGCCGCTGAGCTGGAACAGGTCGTCGGTGGTGATGCCGGGGCGTAGGACGCCGGCGTCGGCGCAGCGGGTGCGAAGCTGGTCGATGCAGTCGTAGCAGCGCTGGATGCAGGAGAGGCTGGGGCCGCCGGTGGCGGTGTAGCTCTCGACGACGGCGCGGTTGCCGGCGTGGTCGGCGAGCAGCTGTTCGAAGAATCCGGCGAGTGCCCGCCAGGGGTCCGCGGTGGCCATGGCCTGCTGGTGGGCGGCGGTGAGCCACGCGTCGAACTGCTGCTCCAGGACGGTGTTGAGCAGTTGGTCCTTGGTCGGGAAGTGGCGGTAGAGCGTGCCCATGCCGACTCCGCTGCGCCGGGCGATCTCCCGGACGTCCACGCCACCGCCGTGTTCGGCGAAGACCTGGCCGGCCGCTTCGATGATGGCGGCCCGGTTGCGTTCGGCGTCGGCGCGGCGGCCGGGCCGGGACGCGGGGGTGGCGGGATCGGCGGAGGTCACGGCGTCCAGCGTACGAGATGGGCGGAGCGCCTGCTCCGTTTGTGACCGGCACAACAGGAGCGATTGCTCCGTTTGATGCTAGCTTCAAGCGGAGCAACCGCTCCGATTCACTTGGGGAGATCCTTCATGGCAACACTCGGCATCATCGGCGCGGGCGCCATCGGCACCCGGCTCGCCCGGCAGGCGATCGCGGCGGGCATCGACGTCGTCCTGGCCAACTCCCGCGGCCCGGAAACCCTGACCGACATCGTGGCGCGACTCGGCGCGCGGGCAGCGACCCCCGAAGAAGCCGCCCGCGCCGGTGACTGGATGGTGGTCAGCATCCCGCTAGGGGCGTACCAGCAGCTCCCCGCCGCGGCGCTGGCCGGCAAGGTCGTGCTCGACACGAGCAACTACTACGCCACACGCGACGGCCACATCCCCGCCCTCGACGCCGGTGAGATCACCACCAGCGAACTCGTCCAGCGGCATCTGGCCGGCGCCAAACTCGTCAAAGCCTTCAACAACATCAGCGACCACCACATCCCCGCACTGGCACGCCCCGCCGGAGCAGCCGACCGCTCTGCGCTACCCATCGCCGGCGACGACCCGCAGGCCAAAGCCACCGCCGCCGCACTGATCAGCCGGCTCGGTTTCGACACCGTCGACGCCGGTCCGCTGTCCGAGAGCTGGCGCTTCGAACCCGAGACCGACGCCTACACTTTGCCGTACTGCGCCGACCCCGACGCCCTGTGGGCCGCGTGGAAACAGCTCACCGAAGCCCTGCGCACCGGCACTCCCCCGCAGATGCCCGCCCCCGACCCGGGCACCCCACTGACCGCAAACCAACTGCGAAAACTTATCGCCGGTACGCCCCGCAAGCTCACCGCCGACCGCCTGATCGCCTGATCGGAGTTCCTTTACGGCCGCGTAACGTAGTCAGCAGGCCGTGAAAGCTATCGACGCGTTGTAGCCGCCGAACCCGAACGCATTGCACAGCACCGCGGACAGCGCCCCACGGCGTGGTTCACCGGTGACCACATCCAGCGCGACCTCGTCGTCGGCCGGGCCGGAAAGCCGGGTCGGCGGCACGGTGGACCGGGCGATGGACATGACGGTGACGGCACAGGCCAGACCACCGGCGCCGCCGATCAGGTGACCGGTGCCGCCCTTGATCGCGGTCACCGTCGTGCCCTCGCCGAACACCGCCCGGACCGACAGCGCCTCCTCCCGATCGCCGACCGTGGTCGCCGTCGCGTGACAGTTGACGTAGGAGACGTCCGACGGTTGCAACCCCGCACGATCCAGCGCACCGCGCATGGCCCGCTGCTGACCCGCTCCACTGGGGTCGGGCTTGAGGAAATGGAACCCGTCCGAGGTGATGGCCGCCCCGGCCAGCCGGGCGAGCGGACGAGCCCGCCGGGCTCTCGCGGTGCTGGAGCGCTCCAGCACCAGCATGCCGGCACCCTCGCCGACCACGAAGCCGTCACGCTCCCGCCCGAAGGGGCGACTTGCCGACTCCGGGTCGTCGTGACGGAGCGACAACACGCCGATGCGGGCGAAGGAGGCGACCACGACCGGCGTGATGGGCGTGTCCGCGCCGCCGGCGATGACCACGTCCGCCTCGCCCGACCGGATCAGTCGCGCGGCGGTCACCACGGCCTCGGCCCCGGCCGCACAGGCAGACGCCGGGGCGTACGTGCCGGCCCGCGCCCCGAACGCGATACTCACCGCGGCTGCCGGGCCGGCCGGCATGGCCATCGCCGTACCCAACCGCAGCAGCGCCTCGGCACCCTGCTCCCGGAGCAGATCGTGCTGCCCGAGCGAGGTCTGCACCCCTCCCATGGCCGTGCCGACCACCACCGCCAACCGGGTGGGCTCGACGTCGGGTGCGCCCGCGTCGGCCCACGCCTCACGAGCCGCGACCACGGCGGCCCGCTGCACCGGATCGAACCGAGCCGCCTCGTCCTCCCCCAGCAGAGTGCCCGGATCGACGGCCATCGGTGCCCCGATTCGTACCGGCATCGGAATGTGATGGGTGTAACCCGCCAGGAGGTGATCGATGCGGCGGACACCCGACCGGCCGGTGATCAGGCCTTCCCACGTCGATTCCGCGTCCCTGCCCAGCGGCGTGATCGCACCCACTCCAGTGACGACGACGTCTTCGTCGGTCAATTCGTGACTCCGTTCCGGCTCGGTGGCGCCGTCGGCCGTACGTTCCCGAATGTGACACTATTCATTAGATTTAGCTCTAGTCAATAGAGCGGTATGATCAGCGCATGTCACGGGGCAGCTATCACTCACCGCTCCGGGAAGGTGCCGCCGCCTCGACCCGCGCCGCGATCCTCCAGCACGCGCGGCGCCTGTTTCTCGAGCGCGGCTATGCGCACGTCACCGTCCCGGAGATCGCCCGGGCAGCCGGAGTCGCGCCGCAGACCGTCCATGCGAGCACCGGCGGCAAATCCGGGATCCTCAGCGCACTGCTGCGCCCGATCATCGACGACACCACCGCCCGCGAGGCGAACGCCACCGGCTCGGACACCACCGATCCGGTTCAGGTGATCTCCCTCGCCGCGGCCGGCACCAGGCGCGTGCATGAACAGTATCGCGACCTGCTCAACGACCTCGTCCGCAAGGCACCGGGTGAGCCCGCGGCGCAACAGGTGGTCGACACCGTCACGGCCAAATGCCTGGGCGGCCTGACCGGAACAGCGGATCGCCTGGCCGCATTGGGCGCGTTGCGCCCCGACATCACCCGCGACGACGCGGTCGACATCCTGTGGTTCTATTTCGGCAACAACGCGTGGTACGGCCTGGTCGCCGACCGCGGCTGGACGTTCACCCACGCTCAGGAGTGGCTCTTCGCCGGCGCCTGCACGGCACTTCTCGACGATCCGGCCTCCTCACCCGCAGACCGGTCCCGACCGGATTCATGAAAGACGGACTGGCAATGGACCGAGCACTGCTGGCTGATTTCCTCCGGGCGCGCCGGGAAGCGCTGCAGCCGGAGGACGTGGGGCTACCCCGGGGTGCACGGCGTCGCACCGGTGGGCTGCGCCGCGAAGAGGTCGCCATCATCGCCGGCATCTCGGCCGACTACTACAGCCGGCTCGAGCAGCAACGCGGCCCGATGCCGTCGGAGCAGATCCTGGCGGCCCTGGCACGAGGACTGCAGCTCAGCCCCAGCGAACAGCGGCATCTGTTCGACCTCGGCGGCCACTCCGCACCGCGCCGTGCCCAACGCGACGAGAAGGTCAGCCCGGCCATGCAACGCATCGTCGAGCACCTCACCGAGGTGCCCGCGATGGTGTGCTCCCGATTCGGCGAGACACTGATGCAGACCCGCGCCTCGATCGCCCTGTTCGGCGACTACATGCGATTCACCGGCATGTCCCGCTACCTGGTCTACCGCTGGTTCACCGACCCGGGCCAACGCGCCCTCTACCCGCCCGAGGACCACGACATCCGCGGCCGGGTCTTCACCGTCGACCTGCGGGCGGTGTACACGGCCGACCCGACCGGCACGGCCGGGGAGATCGTCGAGGCACTACTGGCGGTCAGCCCGGAGTTCGCCGAGGTCTGGCGCCGGCACGAGGTGGACGTCACCCACCACCTCGACCTCAAACGCTACCTGCACCCGGAACTCGCCGAGCGAGGAGAAGCTACAGCGCCTGATCGCGACTTTGTAAACGCCAGGCCCTCGCCGACGGCCTGGATACGGGCCTGAGCGTCAACGAGATCAAAGAGATCCTGGTCCAGCTGTACGCGTACGCCGGGTTCCCCCGCAGTCTCAACGCCCTCGGCGCGTTCATGGCCGTACTGCAGGAACGCACCGCCCGGGGCGTCGACGATCCGGTGGGAGCCGAGCCCAGCCCGCCGCCCGCCGAGGACACCAGCCTGCGGCGGGGTGCCGAGAACCAGACGAAACTGGCCGGCGGCCCGGTCACCGGGCCAGTGTTCGACTTCACCCCGGCCATCGACGAATTCCTCAAATCGCACCTGTTCGGTGACATCTTCGGCCGCGACAACCTCGACTGGGCCGGCCGCGAGATCGCCACGATCGCCGCCCTGGCCAACCTCGGCGGCGCCGAATCCCAGCTGCAGTCACACCTGGGCATCGCCCTCAACACCGGAGTGACCGTGCCCGAACTGCGCGACCTGGTGACACTGCTGGGAACCCGGGTCGGGCGAGCCCAGGGCACGCGGGCCGGCGCTCTGCTCGACGAGGTGCTCACCGCCCGCAGCTGACAGCAGTTCAGAGGGGGCCCGGATGGCCGGTAACCAGCGCGGGGGCGACCTACGCCGAGGTACGGCAACTGATCGCGAACGCCCGTCACGACGTCCGGATCCACCACCGGGGCGCCAAGGCCTACCACCATCCGGTGGTGGGCACCCTGCATCTGACGTACGAGGCACTCGAACTACCGGCCGACGGCCTGGCCCTGCTCGCCTACGGCACCGAACCCGGCAGTGACTCCGAGGACAAGCTCCGTCTTCCGGCCAGCTGGGCCGCCTCCGACAGTGACGTGACAGACGTCCTCTCCTGAGTGAGGAGCGCTTGTTTCGGTCGGCTTTCGGTGCCGGCTGGTGTGCTGGGTTCACCGGGCGGGCGTTCGGTGTACTCCCCCGACGCCCGGGCGCCCGCCCGCACATGACAGCGCATCCGAGGGAGTTCCGTGACTGACATCGCATCCGATGCCGACGTGCGGCTGCTGGAGCAGACGCTGTTCGAGGTCAAGAAGGTGATCGTCGGGCAGGACCGGCTGATCGAGCGGCTGCTGACGGCCCTGCTCGCGGGCGGGCACATCCTGCTCGAAGGAGTGCCCGGGGTGGCCAAGACCCTGGCGGCCGAAACCCTGGCGACCGCGGTCGGCGGCACCTTCCACCGCATCCAGTTCACTCCGGACCTGGTGCCGTCGGACATCGTCGGCACCCGCATCTACCGGGCCGGCAAGGAGAGTTTCGACGTCGAGCTCGGCCCGATCATGGCGAACCTGGTGCTGGCCGACGAGATCAACCGGGCGCCGGCGAAGGTGCAGTCGGCGCTGCTGGAGGTGATGGCCGAGGGGCACGTGTCGCTCGGCGGCCGCACCTACCGCGTACCGCAACCGTTCCTGGTCCTGGCCACCCAGAACCCGATCGAGAGCGAAGGCGTCTACCAGCTGCCGGAGGCGCAACGCGACCGGTTCCTGATGCGGGTCGTCGTCGGTTACCCGTCCGAACAGGACGAGCTGGGCATCCTCTACCGGATGAGCGGCCCGCGCCCGCACGCGTCACCGGTCCTGGATCCGCAGCGGCTGATCGGGTTGCAGCAGCGGGCCCAGAAGGTGTTCGTGCACCACGCGCTCGCCGAGTACATCGTGCGGCTGGTGACGGCCACCCGGGATCCGGCACTGTCCGGGCAGCTCGCCTACGGTGCCAGCCCGCGCGCCACCCTCGGCCTGGTCGCCGCCGCCCGCGCGCTGGCGCTGCTGCGCGGCCGGGAGTACGTGCTCCCGGCCGACGTCGTCGACATCGCCCCGGACGTGCTCGCGCACCGCCTGGTGCTGGCGTTCGACGCGGTCGCCGACGGGGTGGAGCCGGAGAGCATCGTGCACCGCATCCTGGAGGCGGTCACCCCACCGGTGATCGCCCCCGCACAGCAGGAGGCGGTGGCAGCGTGAACGAGAGCGCCTCCCTGAACGAACTGGCCCCGGAACGCCGGTTGCGCCGCCTCGAACTGACCGTCACCCGCCGCCTCGACGGCCTGCTGCACGGCTCCCACCTGGGACTTCTCCCGGGTCCGGGTAGTGAACCGGCGGGCAGCCGCGAGTACCGGGCGGGTGAGGACGAGGTCCGGCGGATGGACTGGGCGGTCACCGCCCGCACCACCGTGCCGCACGTGCGGACCGTCGACGCCGACCGGGAACTGTCCACCTGGGTGCTGGTCGACGCCAGCGCGAGCATGGACTTCGGCACCGCCGAGTACGAGAAACGTGAGCTGGCGGTCGCCGCCGTCGCCGCGGTCGGGTTCCTCACCACGGGCACCGGCAACCGGCTGGGCGCGCACCTGCTCACCGCCGATGGCGTCGAACGACGGCCGGCCCGCTCCGGTCGTACGGCAATCCTGGAGATCCTGCGCTCGTTGCTGAACGCACCGCGAGCCGCCCCGGCCACCGCGACCACCGGCCTGGCCGCGGCCGTCGACGGCCTGCACCGTGCCGTCCCCCGGCGTGGCCTGATGGTGATCGTCTCGGACTTCCTCGACGGACTCGACGCCGACGGTCTCGGCCCCGCCGCCCCGGACTGGGAGCTGCCGCTGCGCCGCCTCGCCACCCGCCACCAGGTCCTCGCCGTGCAGGTCGGCGATCCCCGCGAACAGGAACTGCCCGAGGTCGGCCTCCTGGCACTGATCGATCCGGAGACCGGCCGCCGCCGCGAGATCGACACCACGAGCAAAAGGCTGCGATTGCGGTACGCCGAAGCAGCCCGGCAACAGCAACAGACCGTCACGTCCGCGATCCGCCGGTCCGGGGCCGCGCACCTGATGCTGCGCACCGACCGGGACTGGGTCGCCGACATCGTGCGCCACGTCCACGCCCAGCGCCGTCTCCGAGGAGCTACTTCGTGACCTGGCTCAGCCCCGAGCGCCTGTGGCTGCTGACCGCCCTGGTCGTGCTCGCCGCCGCGTATGTGATCGCGCAGCGCCGCCGCAGCCGCTACGCCGTCCGCTTCACCAACCTGAAACTGCTCGACCGGGTCGCCCCGAAGCGCCCCGGCTGGCGCCGCCACGTCCCGGCCGGCCTGTTCCTGGTCATGCTCGGGCTGCTGATCGTCGGATTCGCCCGCCCGCAGACCGAAGTGCAGGTGCCCCGGGAGAGAGCGACCGTGCTGGTGGCCGTGGACGTGTCCCGGTCGATGCTGGCCACCGACGTCGGCCCGGACCGGCTGACCGCGGCCAAGGACGCCGCCCACCGGTTCGTGGCCGACCTGCCGCAGGAGTTCAACGTCGGGCTGGTCGGGTTCGCCGGCGCCGCGTCGGTGTTCGTGCCGCCGGTCACCGACCGGACCGCGGTGAACACCGGCATCGACCGGCTCGCCGAAGGCACCGCCGGACGGGCCGGCACCGCCATCGGCGACGCCATCGCCACCTCACTCGACGCGATCCGTGGCCTGGACGCCCAGGCCGGCGCGGACGTGCCCCCGGCGCGGGTGGTGGTGCTGTCCGACGGCGACAACACCTCCGGCCGTGACCCCGCCGACGCCGCCCGGCTGGCCACCGAACTCGGGGTGCCGGTCGACACCATCTCGTTCGGTACCGCCGCCGGAATGATCGGAACCAGTCAGCCGGTGCCCGTTGACGGAGAGACGTTGCAGGCCGTCGCGCAGGCCACCGGCGGTAACTACTTCGAAGCCGGCAGCGCCGAGGAACTCCGTGCCGCGTACGCCGACATCGGCAGCTCGGTCGGCTACCAGACCGAGGTCCAGGACGTGTCCGCCCGGTTCGTCGGCGCCGGCCTGGTGTTCGCGGTCCTGGCGGCGCTGACATCCCTGCTCTGGTTCGCCCGCCTGCCCTGATCGACGGGAGATCACCGTGACCATCACCGGACTGGGCACCCCACGCGGCCCCTCCTTCATCACACCTTCCGATCGGCCGGCATCTGATCGCCCGGCACCACCGGACCGGCCGGCACGGCGGCGATGGCCCCTGCTCGCCACCGCCGGGCTGGTGGCGGTGGGCGTCACCGGCGGTTATCTGACCGGCCGTGCGGACGACCCACCACCTCCCGCGCCGGCCGTACCCTCCGCCGATCTGGTCGGCGCCGCCGCGCTGGCGCTGCCCGGAGTGGTGTCCGTGCAGGTCCGCACCGGCTCCGGCGGCTCCTCCGGCTCCGGATTCGTCTTCGACGACCGCGGTCACATCGTCACCAACAACCACGTCGCCGGTGCGGGCGGAGCGGTCAGCGTGGTCGGCTCGGACGGCCGCCGCCTCACCGCCGAGGTCGTCGGCACCGACCCGGCCAACGACATCGCCGTGCTCCGCGTCTCCCCCACGGCCGCACTGCGGCCACTGGCTCCAGCTGCCCCGGGTACCACCCGGGTCGGTGAGCCGGTCCTGGCCGTCGGCTCCCCGCTCGGGCTGTCCGGCACGGTCACCGCGGGAATCGTCAGCGCCCTGGACCGGCAAGTCCGCCTCGGCGGTGCGACCCGGCAGGCGGCCGTGCAGACCGACGCCTCGATCAACCCCGGCAACTCCGGCGGCCCGCTGGTCAACGCCCGCGGCGAGGTCGTCGGCGTCAACACCGCCATCGCCACCCTCGAAGGCGGCGGCAGCATCGGCATCGGTTTCGCGGTGCCGATCGACCGGGCCCGGCAGGTGGTCACCACGATCATCGGACGGGGATAGTCGAACCATGCGCCTGCTCGTGGTGGAAGACGAAGAAGACCTGGCCGAGGGCCTGCGCGTCGGCCTGGTCCGCAACGGTTACGCCGTCGACGTCGCCGACGGCACCGCCCAGGCCTACGAGCACCTCACCATCAACGAGTACGACCTGATGCTGCTCGACATCAACCTGCCCGACGGCGACGGTTTCGCCCTGTGCCGGGCCATCCGCGACGGCACCGTGGCGACTCCCGGCGACACCGAGTTGCGGGTGCTGATGCTGACCGCCCGCGGTGGCCTCGACGACCGGGTCCGTGGCCTGGACGGCGGCGCCGACGACTACCTGGTCAAACCGTTCCACCTGGCCGAGTTGCTGGCCCGGATCCGGGCCCTGCTGCGCCGCGACACCACCGGCAGCACGGCCACCCTGACCGCCGGCGATCTGACTCTCGACACGGCCCGGCACGCCGCCACCGCCGCCGGTGAACCCCTCGCGCTGACGCCCAAGGAGTTCGGTGTCCTGGAATACCTGATGCACCGCCCCGGGCACGTCATCTCCAGCGAGGAGCTGCTCGAACACGTCTGGGACGCCAACGCCGACCCGTTCACCCAGACCGTCCGGGTCACCGTCGGCACCCTGCGCCGCAAGGTCGGCGACGACCGGATCGAGACCGTCGTCGGCCGCGGTTACCGGCTCCGGGAGCAGCCGTGAGACGCCCCGAGGTGTTCCGGTCGATCCGGTTCCGGCTCACCGTCGTCTACTCCACGCTGCTGTTCGCGCTGGCCGGGGTCACCATGGCGATCACCTACCTGGCCGTGGCCCAGGCCACCTCACCGCAGCCGATCACCGAACGCACCGCCAAGGTCTACAACGACAACAAGCAGTACGTCGGCACGATGACCGTGGCCGACGTCAGCCAGATCGAGGCGGCGGTCAACTACAACACCCTGCAGAGCATGCGTACGTTCACCGTCATCGCCCTGCCCGCCCTGTTCCTGGCCAGCCTCGCCATCGGCTGGGTGCTGTCCGGGCGGGTGCTGCGCCCGGTCGGCGCCATCGCCCGGACCGCCCGCGAGATCCAGGCCACCGACCTGTCCCGCCGCATCCACCTGCAGGGCCCCCGCGACGAACTGCGCGACCTCGCCGACACCATCGACTCCATGCTGGACCGCCTCGACCAGGCCTTCCGCGCCCAACGGCAACTCATCGACGACGCCTCCCACGAACTGCGCAGCCCCCTCGCCATCATCCGCACCCACCTGGACGCCACCCTCACCGCACCCGAAGCCACCACCGACGAACGCGGCCGCGCGGTCGCCATCGTCGACCGCGCCACCACCCGCATGTCCCGCCTGGTCGAGGACCTGCTCGCCACCGCCCGCCGCGACGCCGACTCCCACAACGACACCGACGCCGACCTCAGCGTCATCGCCCGCGAAGCCGGCGAGGAGACGTTCCTGCCGGACAGACCACTGCATCTGCGGTACGACACGGCAGGCGGCCTGCACCTGATCGGCGACACCGACGCCCTGCGCCGGGCCGCCGGGAACCTGCTGTCCAACGCCGCCCGCCTGGCCCCCGACCACTCCACGGTCACCGTGGCCACCGGGCAGGCCGGATCCTGGCTGTGGCTGGCCGTCGCCGACCAGGGCCCCGGCATCGCCGCCGACGACCTGCCCCGCGTGTTCGACCGGTTCTGGCGCAGCCCCGGCGGCAACACCGGCCGGGAACGGCGTACCGGCCTGGGCCTGGCGATCGTCCGCCAGATCGTCGAATCCCACGGCGGCCAGGTGACCGCCTACTCCCAACTCGGCGTCGGCAGCACCTTCGTGCTCTGGCTACCGGCCGCCGACCGCACCGGCCAGGACCCACCCCCACCCGAGAACCCGCTCAGCGAGTGAGGCGACCGGTAGAAGGCCCTGACAGGGCACCCCTCGCAGCGGCTTCTTTCCCTGGTCTTTCGCCATGGTCTGGTCCGCTGGGAACAGCAGCCACCGCATCGAATGGAGAACCATGCGCAACACCTGGGCCGGATCGGTCCTCACCATGCTTCTTGCGGCCGGCCTTGCCGCCTGCTCCACCGAACCGGAGGCCGCCGCGTCGCCCGAGACCCCGGCCGGGATCGGGCCCGGGTTCGGCGCCGCGGAAGAGGTCGCCCGCGGTCTGGACGTGCCGTGGGGCCTGACGTTCCTGCCCGGCGGCGACGCGCTGATCGCCGAACGCGACACCGGCCGGCTCCTGCGCCTCACCCCCGGCAGCGAACCCGTTCCGGTCACCACGGTCCCCGGCGTGCAGGCCCGGGGCGAGGGCGGTCTGCTCGGCGTCGCCGTCTCCCCGGCCTTCTCCCAGGACAATGTGGTGTACGCCTACCTGACCACGGAATCCGACAACCGCATCATCCGGTTCCGCCTCGACGGCGGTGACCCGGAGGTGGTGTTCGACGGCATCGCCGCCGCTGGATACCACAACGGCGGCCGCATCGCGTTCGGCCCCGACGGCCTGCTGTACGCCGGAACCGGCGACGCCGGCGACACCGCCGGCTCCCAGAACCCGGCCAGCCCCAACGGCAAGATCCTCCGGCTGACCCCGGACGGGGCCCCGGCACCCGGCAACCCCACCGCGGGTTCCCCGGTCTACAGCCTCGGCCACCGCAACGTGCAGGGCCTGGCCTGGGACGACGACGGCCGCCTGTTCGCCACCGAATTCGGCCAGAACGACCTCGACGAGGTCAACCTGATCCGCCCCGGCGCCAACTACGGCTGGCCCGAGGTCGAAGGTGAAGGCGACACCGACAACGGCCGCTACACCAACCCGCTGGTCACCTGGCCGGTCCGGGAAGCCTCCCCGTCCGGCATCGCCATCGCCGGTGACACCGCCTACGTCGCCGGACTACGCGGCGAACGCCTGTGGACGCTCCCACTGACCGGCGACACCATCGGCGAACCCACCGCCGTTCTCGACGGACAGTACGGCCGCCTGCGCACCGTACAGATCGCCCCGGACGGCGCGTTGTGGCTGACCACGTCCAACACCGACGGCCGCGGCGACATCCGCGACGGCGACGACCGCATCCTGCGTTTCCCGCCCCGCTGACGACCTCGGCGTGCCGGCCGACCGCCGGTCGAACCGGTCGAGGGGGGTAACACCAGAACCTCCCGCCTCGGCTCGTGCCCGTTCTACCGTGGGCGGGACGAGAGCTGATCACCCGGTGAAGGAGCCATCATGCGAACCCGCACGCTCGGCACGGACCTGCACGTCTCCGCCATCGGCTTCGGTGCGATGGGCATGAGTCAGAGTTACGGTCCCGGACCGGACCGCGACGCCAACATCGCCCTGCTGCGCGCCGCGGTCGAACGCGGTGTCACCTTCTTCGACACCGCCGAGGTGTACGGGCCGTTCGTCAACGAGGAACTGGTCGGCGAGCCCTGCAGCCCGTCCGGGATCAGGTGGTCATCGCGACCAAGTTCGGGTTCGCCTTCGGCGCCGACGGCAAACAGACCGGCCTGTCGAGCCGGCCGGAACACATTAAGCAGGTCGCCGACGCCTCGCTGAAGCGGCTGCGCACCGACCGGATCGACCTGTTCTACCAGCACCGTGTCAACCCGGACGTGCCGATCGAGGACGTCGCCGGCGCGGTCCGGGAACTGATCGAGGCAGGCAAGGTGAAACACTTCGGAATGTCCGAGGCGGCCGCCGCGACGGTGCGCCGCGCGCATGCCGTGCAGCCGGTCACCGCCCTGCAGAACGAGTACTCGCTGTGGTGGAAACGCCCCGAGACCGAGATCATCCCGATGTGCGAGGAGCTCGGCATCGGCCTGGTCCCGTACAGCCCGCTCGGTAAGGGTTTCCTCACCGGCACCATCTCCACCGACACCGCGTTCACTCCCGGCGACATCCGCACCACCATCCCGCGTTTCGAGGCCGCGGCGCGTGAGGCCAACCTGGCCCTGCTCGACCGGCTCGGCGAGATCGCCACCGCCAAGGGCGCCACCCTGGCCCAGATCGCCTTGGCCTGGCTGCTCGCCCAGAAACCGTGGATCGTCCCGATCCCCGGAACCCGCCGCCTGGAACGCCTCGAAGAGAATCTCGGCGCCGCCGACGTCACGCTGACGCCCGGCGACCTCGCCGAGATCGACGCCGCCACCGCGCAGATCGAGATCCAGGGCGGCCGCTACTCCGAACAGGTCGAGAGCATGACCAACCGCTGAGGAGAGCCCATGTCCTTGAAGATCGCGGCGGTAGCCGCCGCCGTCGCCTTCGCCTCGGCCGGTCTGATCACCGCCGGCCCGCTCAGGTGCACCGAGGTCGATGCCGGCGAGCCCGGCATCGTGTTCGTCATCCAGGACGACGCTCCAGTGGGCGACTGTCCGTGGACATCTCCGTTGTGACGGGCGGGCCAGCACCAGCAGGCCCACCATCGACAGCCCGGCCCCGGCGATCATCAACAGTGCCATCGGTACGGCGGTGTCCTCGCCGCCGAGACCGGCGATCGGGGCGATCGTGCCGGCCGCCAGCCACTGCACAAAACCGAGCATCGCCGAACCGGTGCCGGGATGCTCGGGCACCTCGGCCGAGGCCAGCGCCCCGCCGTTGGGCCCCGATCAGTCCCTGCGCGGTCATCAGGACGAAGAAACAGACGATCGCCATCGGCAGCGGGGTGTTCCACCACAGCGCCCCGGCCAGCATGACCAGTCCGGCGGCCAGGGCCGCGAGCTGCCCGGCCAGGATGACCGTGCGGGTCGCGATCCGGCCGACCAGACGGGCGGCGACCAGAGCGGCCACGGTCATCCCGGCGGCGTTGACGGCGAAGTCGACCGAGTACGCGATCGGCGACAGCCCGTTCATCGACTGCAACACGAACGCCGAGGTGGCCACATAGGCGAACAGGGTCGCCGGGACGTCCATCGCCTTCGCCGGGGAAGGCGCCTATGCCCGGATGCTGCACGACACCCTCGCCGCCGAGAACATCCACGTCGTCCAGCTGATCGTTCCCGGCGCCATCCGGCCGGACCACCCCGCCAACGCCCCGGCCGTCCTCGCCGACCGGCTGTGGCAGGCACACACCGGCCGGGGCGAGTTCCGGATCTTCTCCGAACCGCTGCAGTAGGCGGCTACCGGCCGGTGGTGTCTGAACGGTTCGTTATCCATGGTCGGTTGGTCCGTGGATAACGGTGACATTCCTCCGGCCGCCGGCCTCCGCCACGCTGAGTGGGTCGCCAGCTTCACCGACCACCGAGGAGATGACACCTGATGATTCCCGACGACGACCTGTCGCGTTCGCTGACCGTGGCGGACCCGGACGATCCGGGCACGACCTACATCTCGCTGGTGGGCAACACCTACGCCATGCTGATCACCGGCGAACAGACCGACGGCCGGTACTGCCTGATCGACATGCGGGTGCCCGACGGTGGTGGCCCGCCACCGCACCGGCACGACTTCGAGGAGATGTTCACGATCCTCGAAGGCGAGATCGAATTCACCTTCCGCGGTACGAAACACGTCGCGCGTGCCGGCACCACCGTCAACGTCCCGGCCAACGCGCCGCACAACTTCCGCAACGTCTCCGGCGCCCCGGCCCGCATGTTGTGCATGTGCACCCCGGCCGGCCAGGACGAGTACTTCCTGCGCATCGGCGATGTCCTCGCCGGCAAGGACGCGCCGCCACCGACGCTGTCGCAGGACGAGTTGATGGAACGCCGCCGCCGCGCCGGCGAACTGGCCCCGGCCTACCGCAGCGAGTTCCTGTAACCGGGAACCGAGGTGATGAGACATCCGGTGCTGCCGTGCCCGCGGCCACGGCAGCACCGGATGTCTTCGCGGGCTGGTACATGTCAGGGTGGGTGTGGCGGCCGTTCCGGAGCCGAGAAACCCGAAGGTGACCTGCGCCGCGGCGGCCAAGGCGCAGTTGTAGGACTCGTGGCCACCGACGCGCTGCTGCCGCTGGTGGACAGCCTGCCGTTCCGCACCTGGATCAGGCGCGTGTCAGATGCCGCATCCATTCCTGCCGCTGCCAGGGCAGGCATCTTCCCCGTAATCTGAGGAGCAACGGGAACCCGCTAGGGTCGGCTCATGGCCAGCCCTGGAGACGTGCCACCGGAGATCCTGAACCGGCTGCGGCCGATCTGCCGGCAGCTGCCCGAGTCCTACGAGGAGCCCGCCTGGATCGGTGTCCGCTGGCGGATCCGGCAACGCACCTTCGCGCACGTCTACATCCCGGACGCGAACCGATTCGAGGTCTACGGCCCGTACGTCGTCGCCGGCCACCCACCGGTGGTGATGACCTTCCGGGTGGACATCGACGATCTGCTCGGCCTCATCTCCGACGGCTTCCCGTACTTCCGCGCCGACTGGGGCCAGAACGTGGCCGCCGCTGTCCTCGGCGAGCACACCGACTGGACCGAACTGACCGAGCTGATCACCGACAGCTACCTGGGGATGGCACCGAAATTCCTCGCCGCTCGGGTCGTTCCACCGCCGTCCCAGAAGTGAACGCTCCAGAAATGCAGAAAGGCCCACCCGGGAACCAGGGTGGGCCTTTCCAT
>NZ_BOMG01000130.1 GCF_016862075.1 Actinoplanes couchii
CGATGACATGACAAAGGCCCCGCACCGCGAGGGGCGGTGACGGGGCCGAACAGAAGGTGCGGATCAGGGGAATGCCGAGGTCGTGACTGCCTGGCGGGTGTTCAGGAGGGGCTGCTCGGCCGTGACCGGCAGCCGGGTGGTCAGCTGTCCGTGGTGGCGGGCTGCGGTGGGTAGGGCGGCGTGCCGTCCGGTGCCGGGTCCAGGCGGATGCGGGCGGGGTCGACTTCGGTGAGGGCGTACCCCGGCACCTGCGGACCGCCTTCCTCGCCCAGGCGTAACAGCTGGTAATACGGTGCCCGGAAGTCATCGATCACCACGTACAGCTGGTCGGGTGCGGCGTCGTCCTCGGCCCATTGCGGATCGGTGATCAGCACTACCGAGCCGGTCACCGGCATCGTCGACGTGCCGTCTTCGGGTCTCCAGTGGGCGTCGACGATCGCCACTGCCCACCGGTGCGGGTCGAACCGTTCGCCGCTGGAGTGACGGTGGCCGTCGAGCAGGGCGTCCCAGTGTCTCTGGAGGTCGCCAGGGGTTTCGCCGGTGTCGGGGCCGCCGATCCAGGCCATCCCGTAGGCGTCGGCGTACGCGTCGGGGACGCTGAACCGGTGCGATGGGCTAGCGGTATCGGCGGGTAGCTGCGGATATCGCCAGCTGGTGTCGAGCAGCCGAGTGAGGGTAACGATGTCTCCCGGGTGTGCGGTCCAGTCCTGTGGGCCGGCCAGGGTCATGCCGGGCCGGTGTGGTTGCGGTGGGGTTTGGCGGCAGGTGGGGCACGGCTGGCCGTCGATCATGCCGGTTGCTGCGCAGCCGGTGCAGGGCCGCCAGTTGGTGGGGTCCGTGCGCGGGTCGTAGTCGGGATCCCAGGCTCCGGTGTACCCGCCGCCGAGCCGGTAGCGGTCGATGACGCCCGGCATGAACACTCTCATCGGCCCGGCCAGATGAGCGTTGATGGTGGCGGTGGTGGCGGTAGCCGGGACGAGCACGGCCACTAGGAAGTTGCTGCGTGAGGTCATGACAGAGTGCGGTTCCTTCGTGGTCAGGGGTTGTTGCGATCGAGGTCGCCTGGGATGGGGTCGCTGGAGGTACGGCTCTCCCAGAGCAGTTCCAGCGCTAGGGGGCCGGCGTCGTCGATCGCGTTCGCGACCATCGTCTCGGCGGCCTCGGCGGCGTCATGGGCCTGCCCGGCGGTGACATCGCAGCGGAATGTCATGGTCACGTCGACCGTCCACTGTCTGCGCAACGGCGGTTCGACAATCGCGATCAGCAGCTGGTTGGCCACGTCGATGGCCAGTCGGCCGTCAACGGTCATCGCCCGGAGCCGGTGGCGCAGTGACCGCCGGAACTCCTCCAGTTCCAGCTCGGCCGACGGCACTACATCGGGCCGCACCGGAGTACCGGCGGCGGGCGCTGAGCTACTCGCCGGATGATCAGATCGCGGGCCGTTCGGATGGGTCACGAAGTGCTCCCGGCGGTGAGGATCCGTCCGGCCGCGGCGAGGAGGTCGGTGAGGCCGCCGTGGGTGGCGGGGACCGGGCCGTTGGCGAAGACGGGGATGCGGTGGACGGTGGGGTAGGGCCGGTTCTGCCGTCGCACGATCTCGTACCGGCGGCCGTCGGCGTCGAGGGCGTCCAGCCGGCGGCTGGGGCACAGTTCGTCGAGAGTGGCGTGCAGATCGTGGTAGAGCACTGCGCACAGCAGGACCTGGCTGCCGGTGGACCGGTCGTGGCCGGCGCGGCTGTGCAGGGCTGCGGCGAGCTGGTGCAGCTGGTCCGGCAGCGGCAGGTCGCGGGCCGCAGCGCTGCGGGTCTGCAGTGGCAGGGTGATGATCTGCAACGACGGCTTGGCGGAGGTGGTGTCGCGACGGTTCACGATGACCAGCGGCACCGGTGGGCGGTCCCAGCCGCGGCGGTGGGCGTCGGCTTCGATGGCGAGCAGCCTCTTGGTGAGACGCTCGACGGTGTGGTGGGGCAGCACGCGCGAACGGTCCTTTTCTGCGATGAGTGCGGTGCGGGTGGGAAATGCCGCGCTGCGGGCTCGCGTGAGCGGGCCGGCTGAGGGATCGCGGGATGGCGGAGATGGCCGGTGGTCATCGGCGCTGGTCCTGGCTGACCCGAAAGGTGATCTGGTCGGTGGTGACGTTCAGCACGAACCATCGGAAGTCGCAGGCGTGGGCGCGTTGCAGCAGGGTGAGCAGCTGGCCGTCGTCCAGCGCGAGGTGCTCGACGAAGTCGTCGTGCCCGACGGCGCTGGCACCGAGTGCGTGGCGGTCGCTGTCGGGCCCCCAGCCGTCGGCGAAGACGACCACATTGCTCGCCTGATCGTGCGGATCGGTCAGCAGCGCCGGGATGCCGTTGGACATCAGGTACGTGCCCGAGTCGGCGACCCAGGTCAGCGCCGGCGCGCCGCTGGTCTGCCCGGCCGCGACCTCGATGAGGCTCGGCAGGTTGTCGTCGGCGGCGGTGGCGTGTTCGGCCAGCCGCAGGACAGCGGGCAGGTCGAAGTACAAGTCGATGGTCATGAGTGGTGTTTGTCCTTCGTGCAGGTGTGGTGAAGGGCCGGGGTGCGCACGCTTGTCGGCGTGGCACTCCGGCCCTTCATCGGTGTGTGGGGTGGGTCAGATGGCCTGGTAGGTGGCCGGTTTCTCGGCGATGATCCGGGCCTGGCCGTCGTTGGCCAGCTTCGCCAGTGCGTTGGCGACCGAGCCGCTCAACTGCTTTTTCGGCCCCTCGCTGGCCTCGGTGATCGCCTTGCACATCTGGCTGACCTTGAACGTCTCGCCGGGGTTGTCCGTCAGGATCTGCAGGACTTCCGCACGCAGCTGCCCCGCAGGCCGTCGCGGCTTCTCCTCTCCCCCGGCGGCATCCTCGGCATCCGCCGACGGCGTGACGGCAGCCTGCTCGACTGGTTCGGACGGTGCGTCGGCCACTGCCAGCGGCTCACCGGATGAGCTGTCAGCGCTCGGCCCTTCTGCGGCCTCACCGGCGTCGCCCGGGTCTTCGGTGGCGAGGCCGGGGGCCGTGTCGCTGGTGGAGACGGGGCCCTCGTGGAGCGATGGCCCATCCGCCGTTGCCGTGGAGTCCTCGTCGTCCGGATGCGGTGTCTCGGTCGTACCGGCCGCGTCACGGTGCGGCGTCTCGGTGACGTCCTCGGGAGCGTCGTCGCTGGTGGAGTCAGCTGGGGTGTCCTCCGGCTCCGGCTGGAGCTCAGCCGCTGCCGCGATGACGGCTTCGGCGGTGGGGCCGGTTTCCGGCGATGCCTCCGACCGTCCGGTGGCGGCTTCGGTAGTCGTCGGCTGCTCCTGCGGCATCTGGCCGACGTCAGCCAGCGCGGAGGTGGCGTTGTCGCCCTCATCGGCAATTCCGGTGACGGCCTTCGCCTCGGTGTCGACCTTGGCCGGGGTCTCGCCGGGCAAGGCGCCGTCGGGGGTCAGCAGTTCGGCGGTTCCGGCGTCCGGAGTCACCGCGGCGGCCAGCACCCCTTTGGGCGTCAACGTCCACAGAGCCTTGCCGGCGCTGTCGGTCGTCCGGGCGGCCAGCTCGTCGGTTTCCAGCTGGCGCAGTTTCGGGGGAACGGTGGAGTAGCCCAGCCCTGCCTTGCCGGCGATGGCGGAGGGGGTGGCTTCACCGAGGATCGCCAGAGCGGTCAGCACCCGGTGCAGGGCACTCATCGTGTCGGACATACGTATTTTTCTCTTTCCTTCGCCGCCGGTTGCTTCCGGCGGAGTCGTGGAGCTGCCGCCGGAAGGACGGCAGCCGGGAAGCCGGATTGGCTGGTGAGCGCCGTTTCAGCCCTGAGATTCAGCGCCTGCCGGCCTGCCCGGCCTGGTCTGTCCGGCGGCATGCCATGGACGCTTCGCCGGGCGGTGGAGTCAAGTCACCGCAGACCGGCTGCGCTGATCACGGCACTGCCGCGCCGGAGATGTCACGGCCGGCGGCCGGTCTGCGGTATCAGAGCGGCTTGGTCAGGTGGGCGAGTACGTCGGCGGCGCTGGTGACCAGCCGGTAGAGGGGTCGGCGCAGCAGCTGGTGAGGGCCGGACGAGAGGGCCGAGGTGACCGGGCCTGGCACGGCCATCACCGGCCTGCCGAGCCCCGCCGAGGTTTTCAGCGTGACCAAGGCATTGCTGTCCTGGGCAGCCTCGACCAGCACGCTTCCGCTGGTCAGTAGACCGATCAGCGCCATCCGTGCGATATGCCGAGCGCGAGTGGGATGCGTGTCCGGCGGGTACGGGCTGACCAGCACGCCCTTCTCGGTGATCCGGTCGAAGAGGGCGTTGTGGCCGGCGGGGTGGGGCCGGTCGAGGCCGCCGCCGAGGACCGCCACGGTCACCGCGTCCTGGGCGAGCGCAGCGCGGTGCGCAGCGGCGTCGCAGCCGAACCCGCCGCTGGCGACGACCGTCCATCCTCCGGCGGTGCAGCCGGAGGCGATCTCGGTGGCCACATGGTTGCCGTAGCTGGTCGCGGCCTTCGAACCCACGACGGCGACGCTGCGCTGCAAGGCGGTGGCCAGCGGGGCTGTGCCGTGGACCCACAGCGCTAGCGGTGGCTGCCGGAAACCGGTGGGCGGGACCGCGTCCAGGTTGGCCGGCCAGTCCGGGTCGCCGGGAATGACCAGGCGCTGCAGGCCGCGGTGCAGGGCGGAGAGGGCGTGGCGTACCCGGTCGACCCGGCCGGGGACGTGGGCCTGCTCGTCGGCGGTGAGTCGCCGGTAGGTGTCGACCGCGCCGTGCTGCCGGACCAGGGTCCGCACGGTGGGGTTGCCGTAGGCGGTGAGGGCGGTCAGCCCGGCCAGGGCGAGCCGGTCGTCGCTGTCGGCGATGGCGAGGCGCCCTCGGTAGGGGGTGGCCGGAGACTTATTCATGCGGATTCCTCCAGATCGGAGAGATAGGAATCCGGGCACGGCTGATCGGCCGTGCCCGGAGGTGCGCGGATGCGCGCTCAGGCCGGGCAACGGCCAGGTTTAGGAAAGGAGAGTGGCGGCAGCTGATCCGGTGGCGGCCAGTGAGACCGGCGGTCTTGATCGGCTCCGCACGCGGTGCCAGCGGCGGATGTCCCCTGAAGGGCTTCGAGGGTCCGGTCACCTCGGGGTGCGCGGCAGTGTGTTCAGGGAACCGGCCGGTTCAGCAGCGCTGTGGGGTTACAGCAGGTCGCCGTGAGAGCAGGGTCAGCTGCTGGCCCAGCCGAAGAAGAGCCAGCCGTCGGGTTTCGTCTGCGCGGCCAGTTCGGCTGCGTTCCTGGTGACCGTGAGGTGGGCGACCTGGACCGGGAACCTGTTGTTCGGCTGGTATCGGTTTTCCACCCAGCCGCTGGCCACCGTCTCGCCGTCGGTGATCAGGTCGCGGGTCCGGGCGATGCGGGTGATCCGCTCCAGGTCATAGGGGATGAGGGTGCCGATGACGGAAGCGGGAATGTCGTCGACGGCGACGGTCCGGTGATCGGTCTTGACCGGGATGGCTCCGGCCGGTCCCCACTTGTCGTCGATGCGGTGATCATTGGTGTCGAGCAGGTGGTTGGCGTGGTCGCACGCCTCGTCGTAGGTCATCAGCGTCTGGGTGACTATCACGTAGCTGTACTTTTCGGCGAGCGTGCCGGTGTAGCCGCCGTGGCCGTATTCGTACCGGGCGTCGCGGCATGCGGCGTTGAAGGCGGTGTCGGCATCGGCACCGTCGTGGTAATTGGTGAAGGTCGTTGCACCCATGTGGTTTTGGTGTCCTTTCGAGGGGTTTGCGTCGGCGGTGGCTGTTCAGGGTGGGGTCCGCAAGTCATGTGTCAGCACCGGGGGACATTCATGGCTGTTGACGAAGAGGGAAAGGGAGGCCGTTGCGCCGGCCGAGGCGGGATGTCTCCCGCCCCTGGCCCGGGGCGCCCGGCGGATCACCTCTGTCCGCGTGACAACGACTTCCCGGAGGTCGTCCTCTTAGCGATGCCGTCCTCCGGCGGTGGTGGGGTGACTCAAAGCGGTAGAACGAGCATCTGCCGGTGGCCTTTCGCTGGTTCCAGCGCGCGGAGCAGGCGCCGCCACTGATCGGCCTGACCTCGCAGGAAGGCTGCGGCCTCGTGGTGTTCACGGGCGCGCGCCGGGGTGCCGTGAGCGGTCTCCCACAGTTCGTCGCCTTCGTGGCCTCGCACGTCCTCGTCGTTGACTTCGTGGGCCCGGCGTAGGGCGTCAGCCAGCGCGGCGACATCGTCGGCGGGCAGGCCGGCAGTGAGCAGCGCGGCGGCGATGTCGGTCACGGTGTCTTTTCTCTGATCAGGTGCCGGTTACCGGTGGGGCGACGGGGTGAGGCCCGAGGGCCGAGCGCCGGGAAGGCACCCAGCCCTGCGGGCGGCGGGTTTCTACAGGGACAGGGCGAGCAGCCGTTGCTGGGGTGTGACGCCGTGTAGGTAATGGCTGGCCTGGTTGAGGAAGGTGACGCGGTCGGGGGCGGTGTCGCTGGCCGGGGCCAGCAGGTTGCCGTCGCGGGTAAGGACCGCGTCGCCGGTGACCGCCGCCGCTGCGCTGTAGTGCTGGTAGGCGGCGGGCCCGGCCTGGTACATGTCCAGCTCGGCGAGGTCGAACGCCTCGGCCGGCGGGCGGTTGATGTTGTGGAGTTCGACGGCGAGGACCCGGGGCTGTCGCCGGAAGTCGTCTTCGGCTTGCTGGCGGGGGTAGCGGTCCGGTTCGCTCAGGTGCCGCCGCAGGTATACCGGCCAGCTGTGCGCGGGGCGGGTGCCGTGGATGGCCTGCTGCCACAGCTGGTGGCGCACGCCGGCGGCGAATCCCGCCGCTTGGCGCATGCCATCGAGGTTGAGCAACCGGACTGGGCCACCGGCGCAGTAGGCGGGCTTGCCGGCCCGGAACCCGAACAGCTTGATGCGCTGCAGGAGCCCAGCGGTGGTCCAGAACCGGGGCAGCAGAGTGCCCCGGACTTTCAGGTGCTCGCCGAGCTGTCCGGAGGCGATGGCCTCACTGGGCAGGGTGTCGGGTACGCAGACGACCATGGTGCGGATCGTCGGTGCGACCGTGGCCTGCGTGGTGGGAGCCGGCTTCGCCGACCGGTTACCGGTCGAGGTGCTCGATCGGCCGCCGTGGGCTGTGGGGTGGGGCACGCGGCTGCCGAAGCGGGTCAGCGGGGTGCCAGAAGCGTTGGCCATACGGAACTCCTTCAGGGGTGTGATGCGCCGGAAGGCGCGCGACAAGGACCGGCCCGCGTGGTGCGGGGCGGCAGTGCCAGCGGGTTGGGGGGCGGGTGGTGGGTGCGACCGTCGGAGGGTCGCCGCTGGGGGCTGTTCCTGCTGCCGACCGGCCGGAAGGCGGGTGGGCGATGCAGGGTTGCCGGAGGCGCGGCGAGCGGTTCCGTGGTGGGACCGACCGGGTGGTGCGATATGTGAGGTGCTGTTGAAGCCGAAACGGTACGGCGCTGCTCTATCCACCCCGCCCGCGTGATGGAACCCGCGGGACTGGTGTTGACCTGCGGGTATAGCGCGAGGCGGGGAGGAACGGGCAGCGGTGCCGGGCCGGTGGACAGAAAGGTGGTTCTGTCCACCGGCCGTCCTGGCGGGTACTCGACCGGGTCTGGGTCAGCTGCCGCTGTCGCCGGGAGGGCCAAGGTCGACGGAGGATGCCGAGCCGGGCAGTTCGTGCAGGCGCAGCCGGGGGCCGGGGTCGCCGGGCAGGGCCCAGACCGGGCCGGCCGGGTCACGGGAGTGCACGGCGGTGGCGACCGGGAGCGGGAGCCGGACGCCGGCGAACAGGCGCAGCAGGTGGGCTTCGCGGCGACGGTCGGGCAGCCAGAGCAGCAGCGGGTAGCGGACGTCGCGGTCGGCGGCGAGCCGTTCGTACTGGCCGAGTTTCTTGACCACCCTCGACAGGTCCTCGCTGCCGGTGTCGTACTCGAGGAAGAATCCGACGGTGGTGTCGCCGGTGCGCCAGATGCCGTGCCCGTCGGGCCGGATCTGGCTGGTGGCCGACCGGAAGACGGTGGTGGCGTGCTGCTCGGACCACCAGCGCAGCAGTTCGCTGTTGCCGTCGGGGCGTTTCGCGGACGCGTGCAGGTCGATGAAGAACTGGTTCACGCCGGTCAGGTGCGCCAGTCGTGGGCTGCGGATGATGCGGGTGCGCCGCTCGACGTGGGTCTTGGGCGCTTTCGCTGCGGGGTTGTCGGGGTCGGTGTAGGCGCTCGGGTGTAGCAGGGCGCCGAGCGGGCCGAGGGTGTAGCGGTAGGAGCCGGTCTCGGTGTCGGTGCGGGCGAACGCGAACCGGGAGACCGCGCCGATGCGGTACAGCTGGATCAGCCGTTTCTGAGCGGCGCGGCGGGTGGTGAACAGGGCGTCGGTGATCTGGTCGGTGGTCAGGACGTAGTGCTCGGCGAGCCAGGACAGCAGGAGCCGGTCGCGGTCGGTGAGTCTGCGGACGGCGGCGAGGGGATCGGTGGCGGGGTTGGGGGGCACGGGTGAGCACACTCCAAGGGGTGAGGAAGGGAACCCTCCGTGAGGGAGGGAGTCTTCGAGAGCAGGCCGCCCGGCTGGCGCCGTTGATCGGCCGTGTGCGGCCACGATGGCGCAGGCCATGAACCCGCAGGGCGTTCGTCGAAGGACGGGGCGACGCCGGGCTGAACGCCGAGGTCAACCACCGCCCCAACGCCCTCGTCTTTCTGGCACGGACAGTCAGGGTTTGGTGCCCTTGGGGCGGCGTTGCCGGCCTCGTTCCGGCCGGTCCCCGCTCGCCTTGGCCGGTGGCGTGGAGAGGTTGCGGACGACCTGGTCGACCACGGAGCTGTCCTGCACGGGGGTGCGCTCGGCGAGCCGTCGGCGGATCTCGTCGGCCTCGCCGACGAGCGCCCGCGGTGGCCGGGTCTTCATCGTGAACGCGGCGGTCTGCCGGCCACCCGCGACGAGCCGACCGGCGGCGGTGTAGGCGTCCAGGTGTGCCAGATCGTGCTCGTCGAGTTCCGGCAGCGTGTGCCGGGCCAGTACCCGGGCGTCCTCGGGCGCCACCGAGAAGTAGATCTTGTTTCTGGCGTTGGCGCTGGTCGCTGCGAGGAGCTCGCGGGGGAACTGGGCCAGGTCCTGATGCGCGAGGGTCATGCGCATCCGGTATTTGCGGGCTTCGGCGAGCATCGTGTCCAGGCTGCTGGCCAGGGTGAGGAAGTTCTGGCACTCGTCGAGGTAGACCGAGCAGTCTTTGCGCTGGTCGGCGGGGATGGTGGCGCGGGCGGCGGCGGCCTGCCAGACCCGGGCCAGGATCAGGGAGCCGAGCAGCCGGGAGGTGTCCTCGCCGAGTACGCCTTTCGGGATGCGCACGAGCAGGACGCCGCCGTCGAGGACCTTGCCCATGTCGAAGGTGGACTTCGGGTACCGCATCGTGCGCCGCACGAAGTCTCTGAGGAGAAAGGCACGCAGGCGGGCGAGGACGGGCCCGATGACCTGGGCGCGGACGCTGTCTCCCATCGAGTCGTACCACTGCCAGAAGCCGGCCAGGCCGTCCGGGTCGTCGAGGTCGACGATCATCTCCGACCGGAACTGTGCGCTGTTCAACAGCGGTGGGATGTGCTGGAGCGTGACGTTCGGGTGCCGGAGCAAGGTCAGGCAGGACACCCGCATCACGTCGTCCATCCGCGGCCCCCAGGCCTTGGAGAAGATCGATCCGAAGATGGAGACGAGGTTGTCGACGACCAGGTCGTGGTCGTCACCTTCCAGGGGGTTGAGGACCGGAGGGTTGGGCTGGTCGGGGTCGAACAGCACGATGCGGTCGGCCTTGCTGGCGGGGATCCGGTCCAGGACGTCGAGGACGAGGTCGCCGTGCGGGTCGAGGACGACGGTGCCGCGGCCGGCGTTGATGTCGTCGATGATCATGTTGGCGAGCAGGGTGGTCTTGCCGGAGCCGGTTTGTCCGACCATGTGGGTGTGGAAGCGGGCGTCGGCGACCGACAGCGCCACCGCGTGGCCGCCGATCTCGGCGTCGCCAAGCACCGTGGTGCCCCGGCCGCCGGACGGCACGCCGACCGGCACCGGCATGGACTTGGCCCGCGCGCGGTCGAGGCCGGGGACGGCCAGATCCTGCGGCAGCGCGGCCAAGACCGACAGCTCGGTGGTGTTGGTGAGGAATCCGGCGCCGAGCCGCCGCGCGGCGAGGACCGGGACGGGGCGGGGCAGGCGCTGGTGGCGGGCGAGGGTGTTGCGGCCGGCGTGGACGGCGTAGGAGGAGCTGATCGCGTCGGCGATGTTGCGGACCCGGCCTTCGGCGGGGGCGCTGCCCCGGCCGCCGGTCTTAGCGACCGCGTAGCGGATGCCGGTCTGCCACAGCGGCTGGCTGGTCTTGTCGAGCACCAGCCGCACGTCACGGGCCGTACCCGGATCCTGCACCGCCGGGCTCCGGCCCGTGGGAGACCGGTGGCCCTGGCCGGGCAGGAACACCGACAGGATCTCGCTGATTAGCGCGCCCGGGTGGAAAGCTGGTGTACTACCGCCGGTGCGCAGGCTGCGAGCGGCGCGGCGGGCGCGGCGGATCCGGGCCGGGGCAGCGGGCCGGGTGAGGACCTGCACGACCGCGTACTCGTCGTGTTTGAGCTGGGCACCGGCGGCCATCAGCGCGCGCAGCGGGTCGGCGGCGTGGTCGGTGTTGATCGGCAGCCACTCGGGCTGGGTGATCAACAGTTGTCCCCCGGCGGCGGAGGCCACCTGGTCGGGGATCGGGTCGGTGGCCGGTGCGGTGGTGGTGGCGGTGCCGGGCCAAGCGGCGCGGATGGCGGCTTCGACGGCGCCGTCGGCGACGGTGCCGGGCACCCAGACGCTGATCTGTAGGTGCCGGCCGGTCCAGGCGTACTGCCAGGCCAGGTGCGGTGCGCCGTAGAGCCACCGGCGGCGGCCAGCCGGCCGGAACAGGCCGTGCAGATTGGCCCACAGGGCTGCCGCGCCGGCCGGTGGGACCTGGGGCGGGACGGCGATGGTGATCTGCCGGGCGCGGTGGGCGTGGTGGCTGTGGCGGATGTCGGCGAGCACGTTGCGCCCGGCCACGTAGGCCACGAGCCCGGCGGCGGCGATGGCGGCGACGACGGCGAGCAGCCACGGCCGGTGCACCACCAGCTGGACGGCGTCGGACAGCCAGACGACACCGGGCGGCTCCGGCGGTGGCGTGATCGGTGCGGGAACGGCGAGAAGGAACACGGTGACCTTCGCGAGAGACAGAAAACGGCGGCGTTCCCACCGCGGTGTTGCCTCGCGGTGGGAACGCCGCCGTCGGCGGACAGAAAGAAGGTGAACTTGTCAGGCGTCGTCGTCGAGGTCGTCGACCTCGAATCCCGGGGAGGTCGACGCGAGGGCGTCCTCGGCCGGGGAAGCGATGACCTCGACGGCGGTCCGGTTGGTGCCGGAGATCAGCAGGCCCTGTCCGCGGCGGGCGGTCAGCAGCATCCGTCGTTCCCCGGCGGTCAGGCCGAACGCGTCGCCGACGGCGTCGATGGCCTGCGGTGCCTGCCGCAGCAGGATCTGGGTGGCGGCGTTGGCGACGACGGCCTGGCCCAGGTCGGTGGACAGCACGTCGGCGGCGTCCTGGGTGGCCACGGTCAGCCCGGTGTTGCGTTTGCGGCCGGCCTTGGACAGCCGGAACAGGAACTTCGCGCCTTCGCCGTCGCGTAGCAGCAACCAGGCTTCATCGACAATGACGAGACGCTGCGGCGCGGGCCCACTGGCGGGTGGGGTGTCGACCTGCCGCCAGATCGTGTCCAGGGCGACCAGGGTGCCGATCGTGCGGAGTTCGTCGGGCAGGCGGCGCAGACTCCAGACGACGAGGTGCCCGTCGGGGCGGGTGGTGGTAGGGCCGTCGAACAGCTGCGAGTAGCTGCCGTGCACCCACGGGGCGAGGCGGGCGGCGAGCTGGCCGGCGGCCGGGTCGGTGTCGGCGGACAGCGTGGCGGCCAGGTCTTTCAGCAGCGGGGCGGGACGCCGGTGGGTGGCCGGGTCGGCGGTGATCCCGGCGGCGCGATAGACGGCGAGGATGGCGCGGTCCAGCGCCGCTTTCTCCGCCGGGGGCGGGGTGTGGCCGAGCAGCACCGCGATGAAGGTGTGCAGGAACAGTCCGCGTCGGGTCAGGGCGCCGGGGCGGGTGTCAGCGGCTGGCAGCTCGAACGGGTTGACCTTGACGCCGGGGGCGCCGAGCCGGACGACGGTGCCGTTGACCGCGCCGGCCAGCCGCAGGTACTCGTCTTCCGGGTCGATGATCGCGACCTGGACGCCCTGGTAGAGGTGCCGCAGCGCTTCCAGCTTGACCAAGTAGCTCTTGCCGGCGCCGCTGCGGGCGAGCACCACGCTGTTGTAGTTGTCCTGAGCGAAGCGGTTCCACCAGACGATGCCGTTGGAGCCGGGGTTGATGCCGTACAGGATGCCGCCGGTCTGGGGCGGGTCGCCGGGCAGCGGAGCGGGCAGGTCCGGTCCGGCGAACGGGAAGCTCGCGGCGAGGGCGTGGGTGTCCATGGTGCGGCGCATGTCCAGGCCGTCGTGCCCGAGGGGCAGGGTCGACGTCCAGCCGGCCAGATGCCGCCACGTGGCCGGCTGCACGTCCAGGAGAACGGACGCGGCAGCAGCCTTGACCTGCGCACACGCCTCGATGAGTTCGAGTTCGGTGCGGGCGTGCACGGTGGCGTAGATCGCGACCTTGAACAGCTTGCTGTCGCCGCGGGCGAGACGTTCGGCGAGGTCGGCGGCGTCCTCGGCAGCGGCGTCGGTGTACGGATCAGGCAACTTGCCGTTGACGGTGCTCGCCCGCCGCGACGATTCCAGGCGGGCCCGTTGCTTGCGCAGCCGGGCGGCGGCGAGCGGAGCGGGCAGCGGATCGATGTGCAGGGACAGATCGAGGCGGCCCGGCCAGGACAGCAGCGGTTCGAGCCAGCCGGCGCCGACCTCCGCGGGATAGCCGGTGACGACGAGGGTGGCCGCGTAGCCGTCGCCGACGCGCAGGTGGCGGGGGGTGTCCTCGACCGAGGACGGGGCGATCGTGGCAGCCACCCCGCTGTCGGCGGTGGCGGTGCGGGTGGGAGTCATGGGTGTCTCCTGTGTCGGCCCGGCTGGGGGCCGGTGATCACGGTGTGCGGGGCGGCGATGCCGCCGGGACGCGGCGGCCGGTAGGGGTCGGCCGCGGCGGCAAGGGCGGCGGTGAGGTCCGGGCCGTCGAGAGCGCGGCCGGTCACGCCGAGGCCGGACAGTTGCCGGACGGTGTCCTCGGCGCGGCGGCGGGCGGCGGTGCCGGGTTCGGCGCCGGTGCTGGCGGTGACCACGAGGACCTGCCGACGCAGGGGGTCACGGCGCACGGCGAGGTCGGCCAGGAACGCGGCGTGGTCGGCGCACGCCGCGGCGAGGGCGGGATGCGGCTGCCGGTGGGTGGCGTCGGCCAGCACCGCCGCGTGGGAGGCCAGGTCGACCGGCTGGGCGGACACCACGATCTGGGTGGGCGCGTTGAGGCTGTTGAGCCATCGGCCGAACCCGTCGATCAGCGCGGCCTGTTCGTCGCCGGTGCGCAGTTGCAGGTTGACGGTGGTGGCCGCGACCACGGCCGCGTGCGTGCCGGCCAGGGTGATCTGCCCGTCGTCGGCGATCGCGGCGGCCGGCAGCCGCAGCGGCGCCGGCAGCGGTGTGCGCCGCTTGACGGGGGGTTGTTCGACCCAGCCGGGCGCGGTCGCGGCGGCGACGTCGGTGGCCGACAATGCGGACGGTGCCCGGGTGTGGCGGACCGCGTGCAGCAGCCACACGTCCAAGGGGAGCCCGTCACGGCGCCCGACCGCGAGCCCGAACGCCAATCCGGCCAGGACGACCCCGGCGCCGACGAGTACCTCGATTGGTACCAGGCGATGCAGGCCCTGATAAATGCCGTAAAACGCCACGGCGGCGACGGCAAGGATCGCGAGCTGCCGAAACGTCAGCCCGTAGATCACCTTGTCGGGGGCGTCCACGTCCGCGGGCATCCGCCGCCGGGCCACCGCTTCGGGGTCACGCGTCGAGTTCACCGGCCGACTCCCGGAACGGGGACGCCGACGGCGCGGGCGGCCTGCTTCACGGCGGCGGAGCGCAGCACCACGCCGAGCACAGTGTTCTGCGATGCGGAGCTCATCACGTATTTCTTGACCAGTCCGGGAACCTTGACGGTCAGATAGAGCACCATAATCACCACCAGGAGGTTGGCCAGCGCCATCGCGGCGCCGGCAAGGCCGTTGAACATCGGCAGCATCGCCTCGGGGGCCATCAGCAGCCACGCGCCGGCTTGCAGGCAGAACGCCTGCAGCAGGGGCGTGATGAGACAGCCGCCGAGAGCCCGCCACCAGGTCCGGGCGAGGGGGTCGGTTTGCGGGAGGGCGTGCAGGGCCAGGGCCACCGGTGCGATCGCGGCGAGGACCAGCAGGATGGCGATGCGGGTCAGCAGCCCGAAGGCGGTGGTGGCCAGCAGGACGGCGACGACGCCGACCAACAGGGCCACCAGCAGCGGTGATGCCGGGTCCGAGCCGGCCACGTCGACGATGCGGCGGATGGCCGGAAGGGCACCGGAACGGTCGAGGTCGTCGACGCTGAACGCGCCGATGAAGGCGTTGGTCACCGTGATCGCCTGCGAGATGACCAGGGGCGAGAAGTGCGCGGCGATGAACCCGACGACCGCGCGGGGCAGCAGGTCCTTGACCTCGTAGCGGGCGCGTTCGTTGCCGCCGGCGGTCACCGTGATCGCGGCCGCGGCGGTGAACACCAGCACGAACACGGTGTCCACCACGACCACCGACCGGCTGTTCAACGCGATGACCTGCGGCAGCGCGGTGACGTCCGGGGTCCGTAGCAGCCCGGCCTGGATGAACTGCAGGACCGTGGTGAAGGCGTCGAGGAGGAACTCCAGGAGCCAGCCGACGATGCCGTCCATGACGAATTCCATGGCCGGGTCAGCCGCCGACGATGCCGCGGACCACGGTGAGCAGGACCGGCGCCAGGACGGCCAGGCCGTAGCCCACCAGGGCATTACGCAGGGCGGACTTGGCCTTCTCGACCTGGCTGGGATCGCCGCCGGCGGTGGCCCAGTACACCCCGGCCAGCACCGCGAACAGGGTGGCGACGGCGGCCAGGATGCCCATCAGCCACCGGCGCAGATTGGCCACCACGGTGGGCAGGTCGTTGGCCGCGAGAACGATCACGCCGGGGTCGGCGGACGCCGCCGTCGGCAGGGCAAGCAGGGTGGCCGTCACGGCGGCCGCGGAGAGGGTCAGGCGCAGCGCGATGCGGACATGACGGCGCCGGAAAAAGGCAGAGTGGGGGGTACCGGACAAGAAGCGGGTCACCTCCCGCCCCGCGCCCTCACCGGGGTGAAAGCGGGCGAGGCGCGGGGCGAACCAGAACGGGTGGGAGAAGACCGCCGCCGGGCAGCAGAACCCAGGGCTTGTCAGGTCACGGCCTGCTCGGGAGGAACGTGTCCTCCCTTGTCGGGTGGTAGGCGAATCGTTCGATGAGGTGTCAGCGCACCGACGGCGCGGCACCCGAGACGGCCCGTGACCTGCACGCCGGGACGCGAGGTGCCCGGCGGCGGACGCGGAACCCGCCGGCTCGGTGGCCGGTCGTTGTTCCGCATCTCGCTAATCCCGGCGGGACAGCTCTGCCGAACAGCCCCGGTTCTGTCCCCTGCTGTCCCAGAGCGCTGTCCGCCCGGGGCCGCCCGGCCACGATGACTCGTCCGTGGTGGGCACATGGAAAAGGGCCCCGGCGCTGGACAGCGTCGGGGCCCGGACAGTCCGGATGGAGAAGAGGGAGTGTTAGACGGCGACCGGCATCGGTGGGGCGAGCCGGTGCGTCAACGCGGCCAGGGCGGGGTGACGCTTCTTGGCGGCGAGCTCGGTGTCCGCCTCGGGCATCGGGGTGCCGGTCAGGCGCCCTTTCGCGAGCGCGACAGCGAGGCGTTCCCCGGCGCGGTCGAGGCGGCGGCGCAGACAGTCGACGGTGATACCCAGCCGGGCGGCGACCGGCTCGATCGCCTTGCCGGCCAGCCGGACGGTGATGAACGGTTCCTCGTCGTCGGGGTTGATGATCCGCAGCTGGGCGGCGCGGTGTACGAGCAGGTCGGGGTGTCCGTACGGGCGGCGCGGTACGCGCGGGCCGGCGGCCACCGCGTCGATGTCCTCGACCGGCTCGGCCGGGTCGGCCTGGGCGCGCAGCCGGTGGCCGGCTTTGAACGCGCCGCCGAGCAGCGCGGCGAACGGCGCTGGCTTGGCCAGATCGACCTTGCCGTCGAGGCCGGTCAGGAACCCGGTCAGGACCTCGGCGTCCATGTCCGCGGCATCCCCACGGTATCCGGCGGACAGGACACGAGCGTGCCGGCGCAGGCCGGGCAAGGCCATGCCGACTGCGGCCAGCCGCCACTGGCCACCGTCGAGGCGGGCCCGCAGGACAAGCTCGCGCCACACCGCGTCGCGGGCGGCTTCCTTGCCGGGGTTGGCCATCAGCCAGTCCCGCAGCACGGACAACGACACCGTCCCGGACGGCAGGCCGAGGTCGTGGCCGGCGGCGGCGGCGGACAGGGCGGCACAGTCCATGGCCAGGCAGGCCGGCGCGGCGGACAGGGCGGCGAAGCCCCACTCGGCGGCCTGCAGGTGCGACGCCGGAGCGGTGGACAGGGTGGTCAGGTTGGCGGTGGCCATGACAGCTCCCAGAGGAAGGAAGAGGGGGTGGACGCGACCGCGGATGGCCGCGGCAGATGCCGGCGGCGTGATCGCGGCGGCCAGTACGTCACACCCGGCTGTCCAAACCCTTGCCCTGCAGCTCACAGCCCCTGTCCACCGAGTCATGGCTGTTGTCCAGCGGTTCTGTCCACACCCTGCCCGGACGACAACCGTCACCCGGTGGCCACTGGCCACATCCTGTCCACCGGCGCCTGTCCGCTGGACAGTCCGGCCCCGATGCCAGGTCGTGTCCAGCAGTAAGGCGGGGCGCTGTCCCTTGGTGTGCCGACGCCGGGCGCTGCGGCCACGCCCGCCCGGGACAGAACGGTGTCCGCGCTGTCCCGGCTGGCCCGCGCCCGATGGACAGCGCCCTGTCCATCGGGCGGCGTCAACGGCTGGCCATCGCGGCACCACCCCGTGCCACGGCCAGGACACTTCCCGGGGGCGTTCTGGCTCGCCGGTGTCCCGGCTCTTCTGTCCACGCTCTGTCCGTGCAGCCCAGCCTGCTGGCCATGGCCATCTGTCCACCGCGAGTCGGCGCCCGGCAGCGCGTCCCACCGATAGGTATGCCGGACCCAGGCGGATTTCGTTCCCACGGCGGACAGAGGTGGACAGCGCGGTCGGCTGTTCGGATTCGCTGACCAGAGCGGATTAGGGAGACGTCAGCGCATCACGGCGCGGCGCGGAGCGACACCACCATGGGTACGCACTTCACGCCGAAGCCCGCCGCCACCAGCGGCACCACCCACGACGACTCCCCTCTGGGGTCGCCCGACCTGACCGGCGGCACCCCGCCGGTCCCGATCACCGTCTGGCGGACCGCCCGCACCACCGACGACACCCCCGGTGTCATCGGTGCCCGGCTGGCCGCGCGGATCGTGTCCGCCTACAGCCAGGCCGGCGAGGCGGTCGTCGACCTCACCGACGGCCACGCCCTCACCGCCGCCTGCGCCAAGGGCGGACGCCACCACCACGCGGCCGTCTTCGCCGAGACCGCGGTCACCGTCGCCGAGGCCACCGAACCGGCCGGCACCACCGCGGACCCGGTCACGGTGCCGGACGACGCTGCGGACGGCGACGAGCCGGACGGCCTCGACGGCTGGTTCGGTGACGACCTCACCGACCCGCTGCCCCCGTACACCAGCACCTCCGCCCCAGCCGCCGGAGACGGCCCGCCGGAAGGCCGCACCAGCCTGGTCGTGGCGAACTGGCCGCTGCACACCGAGCAGGTGAGCAACCAGGCCCGGCTCGCCGGGCTGCTGACCGGCTGTGGCCGGCTGCTGCGCCCCGGCGGCTGCCTGGTCCTGGTCGTCGGCGCCGGCGACCAGGTCACCCCGGTCCCGGAGGACTTCACCGGGGTGGTCGGCGCCGCCGCCGGAGCCGGTCTCGGCTACCTGCAGCACATAGTCGCGGTCACCGCGACCACCGACGGCGACCGGTTCACCTACTACGCCACCGGCGACGACCTGCTCGACCTGGCCGACACCGCGACTGCCGGCGGCCAGCACTGGTACCTGCACCTGCGGGTCAACAGCGACCTGCTGGTCTTCCTCGCCTGCCCCACCACCGGTGGTGCTCGTGCCTGAGCCCACCCCGCCGCAGCCGGCGGACGCCGGATACACCGGCCGGCACCGCGCCGGACCGGACGCCACACAGGTCGGCCCGGACGGCGAGGGCCGGCACCCGATCCGCGACGAGCAGATGTCGGTGTGGGTGACCGCGCAGCAGACCGGCCCGGTCCAGCGCCGCGGCCGGTACGTGCCGGAGTCGGTCAAACATCCCGCGCGGATGTTGCCGGCGATCGCCGCGCACGCCATCCACTCCTACACCCAGCCCGGTGATCTGGTGTTCGACCCGATGGCCGGGATCGGCACCACGATCGTCGAGGCGATCCACGCCGGCCGCGACGGCATCGGTGTGGAGTACGAGCCGCGCTGGTCCAACATCGCCGACGCCAACATCGCCCACGCGCTGCGCCAGGGCGCGACCGGCCGTGGCTCGGTCATCCGCGGTGACGCCACCCGGATGACCTACCTGCTGCCGACCGCGTTGCAGGGCCAGGTCGCGCTCGTGATCACCAGTCCGCCGTACGGGCCGGCCGTGCACGGACTGGTCACCCCCGGCGAGGGCGGGGTCACCAAGACCGACGCCGCGTACGGCGACGACAAGGGCAATCTCGCCTACCGGTCGGGTGGGCTGGCCGGGCTCGCCGCCGGGTTCACCGACATCCTGCGCGGGGTCGAGCAGCTGCTGCGCCCCGGCGGGGTGGCGGTCATCACCGCCCGGCCGTGGCGCAAGAAGGGCGAGCTGGTCGACCTGCCGTCAGCGGTCATCGCCGCTGGCGTCGACGCCGGCCTGGTGCCACTGGAACGGTGCATCGCGCTGCTCGCTGCGGTCCGCGATGACCAGTTCGTTGCCCGGCCGTCGTTCTTCCAGCTTGCGCAGGTCCGCAAGGCCCGCGCGAGCGGGGTGCCCATGCACCTCATCGCCCACGAGGACGTGATCATTCTCGGCAAACCTGACACATCCAGCGAAGGTGGTCGTCATGCGGCTGGGCCGGGGGTGGGCCGATGACCGCGCCCGCGTACCGGTTCCTGTCGCTCGGAGCCGGAGTGCAGTCGACCACCCTGCTGCTGCTCGCGGCTGCCGGGAAGATCGCCCCGTTCGACGCGGCCATCTTCGCCGACACCGGCTGGGAACCGCCGGAGGTCGTCGCCCATCCGGACCGGCTCGAAGGGGTAGCGGCGCAGGCCGGTATCCCGATCCGGCGGGTGTCGGCCGGCGACATCCGCGCCGACGCCCTCGACCCGTCCCACCGGTTCGCCAGCATGCCGCTGTTCACGCTGGGCCCGGACGGCGAGCGCGGCATGGCCCGCCGGCAGTGCACCTCGGAGTACAAGATCCGGCCGATCAAGAAGGAGGTACGCCACTGGCTCGGTTTTCCCGGCCGGACCCGGATCCCGGCCGGCACCGTCGCGGAGATGTCGATCGGGATCAGTCTTGACGAGATCGGCCGGGCCCGTGACTCCGACGTCGGCTACATGCGCAACGTCTTCCCGTTGCTCGACCTGAAATGGCGGCGGGAGGACTGTCTGCGGTTTCTAGCCGACAGCGGGTGGGCCTCGACACCGAGGAGCGCCTGTGTCGGCTGTCCCTTCCACACCGATGACGAATGGGCACGTATCAAGCAGGACCCGCGAACGTGGCAGGACGCTGTCGCGTTCGACGCGGCGATCCGGTCCGGATCGGCGCGGGCCAACGCGGACGGCCACCCGCTGCGCGGCCAGTTCTACCTGCACGCCCAGCGGATTCCCCTCGCCGAGGTGACGCTGCGGCCCCGCATGGAAGACCCGCAGCCGCAGCGGCCCGGCTGCGGCCCGTGGACCTGCCCGCACAGCGAACCGGCGCCCGCCGTGGCCGCCGGCGTGCAGGAGGTGGCGTGAACAATGAGCAGTTCCCAGCGCCGGACCTCCGGATCGGCTCGCTCTGCACCGGCTACGGCGGCCTCGACCTCGCCGTCGAGGCTGTCCTCGGCGGCCGGCTCGCGTGGTACGCCGAAACCGACCGGCACGCCCAAACCGTCCTCCGGCAGCGGTGGCCGGGCGTCGTCAACCACGGCGACATCCGGCACGTCGACTGGACGACGGTCGAGCCGGTCGACGTCCTCACCGCCGGTTTCCCCTGCCAGGACATCAGCAACGCGGGCCGCCGGGCCGGGATCACCGGGAAGAACTCCAGCCTCTGGAGCGTCGTCGCCCAAGCCGTTCGCGCGCTACAACCGGCGATCGTCCTCGTGGAGAACGTGGCCGCCCTCCGCAGCCGCGGACTCGACGTCGTCGTCGGTGACCTGGCCCAGATCGGGTACGACGCGCGCTGGGTTTGCGTACGCGCATCCGACATCGGCGCCCCGCACCGCCGAGACCGGTTGTTCCTGCTGGCTGTTCCAGCACACCGCGGCAGGCGGCGGGCCGCCGACCCTGCCGACACCGTGCGCCCGTGACGGCCGCGGACGCGGGCACCAGACCAGCAGCCTGCCCACCCTGTTGGAACCGGACGCGCCGTGGAACGGGCTGCTGCCCACCCCCACGGCCGCCGCGTACGGATCGAACAAGTCGATGTCGGCGGGCGCGTCCCGCCGGCCCGGCCTGCACCAGCTCAGCCGGCTGCTGCCGACCCCGACGGTGGCCGACAGCCGCAGCTCGGCCAACGCCACCGCCGGGCGCAGCAAACCCCTTACCGGGCATATCGGCTGCACACTGACCGACGCGGCACGGCTGCTGCCGACACCACGGGCCAGCGACACCGGCACCGAAGGCAGGCGCCCCGGAGCCGGATTCCGGCCTCCGCTGTCAGCGGTGCTGCTGCCGACCCCGAAGGCCAGCGACGGGACGAAAGGATGCCCGGGACAGAGAGGAAGCCACGGCGACCTCACCCTGCCCTCGGCAGCCGCGCAGGTGCCCTCAGCGACCGGTACCTACCGCTGGCCGGACTGTCCCGGCTGCGGGCCGGCCGATGCTGTCGGGCCGCTGGGCCGCCTCGACCAGGCACGCTGGGGCGGCTACGCGCAGGCGGTCGCCCGTTGGGAGGTACTGCTCGGTCGGGCCGTGCCCGATCCCACCCAGCCCGGCCGGCACGGACGGCCCGTCCTGGACCCACCGTTCGTCGAGTGGATGATGGGCCTCCGCCAGGGCTGGGTCACCGACCTGGACCTACCGCGCACCGGGGCACTGCGCGTGCTCGGCAACGGCGTGGTTTGGCAGCAGGCCGCGTTCGCCCTGCGGATTCTGCTATGTCCGCACCGATGGCCCGTCCGGTAAGCGCCGCTTATCACGACGGAGCCGTAGCCCGGCTCGGGCCGCCGCGGCTGCGGGGTCGGCACTGAGGCGCTTCACACTGACCTTCGCCATCGCTTAGCCCCTTACCCGGCCGGGGAGGCCCGCATGTGGCCATCCCCGGCCGGTGCACTCGGCGTTTCTCTACTCGCCACCGGCGAGGAGAAACCATTCCGCCTAGAAAGAATCGCGATTTCAGAAAAAGCGTGGCAACATGCTTGCATTTTCACGACGCCGGCCGGATAAAGAGTGACGTCAGCGGGACGGCCGTTACACGAGTTAGGAATATGCCGAATCAGCGTTTGAACGCACCGTGATCGGCGGCGGATTCCATGTTCGCAATCTTCAACGCCTTTAGAACTGCATCAAAGTTTGAGTGACGGAGATCTCGCGTAGACGTCCCAGTCGGCCAGGAGTGCTGTTGCCATACCATCCGGCGATACCACATGACTGCCCGACACGGCGCCCTGAAGACCGTGAAAAAGCGCACGTCAAATCGACAGGTTTCGCTCTTGAGGTATTCGATCGCGCCTTGACAAGATCGAGCCACATCACGCAAACCCATGGGGAGGGTTACAGAGTGTCATACTCGTTGATGTGGCGGTCCGTCAGATCTACCGCTGCCGTGACCGTAGGACTGCTGCTTTTCGCCGTTCCGGCTCAAGCAGCTCCTGAGAGCGAAGCAGCTGGCGAGGTAACGGAAGCGGCGGTGAGCGCCGCCGAGATCGCGGCGAACAATGCCGCAGTATGGGAGTCGCTGCCGCCGAACGTGACCATGACGGTTCTCGGGGAGATGCCCGAGCTTGTGGGGCCGATCGACCACTACACGCAGGACGGCCCGACGACCACGACGGGAGTGACCGCTCTCGCTGCGGCGACGGTGCCGTACAACTTCACCTTCGATGGAGTTCACGACTGGCCCGGCCGTGACTTCAAGTCCACGAAAACGAAGATCTGCAAGGACATCGAAGTCACGTGGGATTCACCTGAGGCGTCCTGGCACAAATTCCAGGTCAAGCTTTCCAAGGGTGGCACGGTCACCGTCCCCACTGACGGCGTGGCACGTTCCTACTGCTGGTCGGGCGTTCCGACGAACACCATCATGTTCTTCAACTATAAGTCGACGAACAACGAAGACGGCGACATCGCATTTGCCTCCGGCAGCGGCAGGGTCCGGTACGCCTGACCCACAGTCCTGGTGAGGATGCGCGGAGGCGAGTCGCCTCCGCGCATCCTTGCGTCAGCAGCCGCGTCAGTCGGCGGATGGCGTCATGATGAACAAACTTGTCAGGTGAGCAAGGTCAGCTGTCGGCGTTAGTTCCACTGTGGTGGCGCCCGCCGCTTTGTCAACGGACGCTCGCCCGATCGTGACAGCGCCGACCTGATCGCTCTGCTGAGAAGGATCCGGCATCAGAACACGGTTGGTCTGGTACACCTCGCCGTCTGCCGAAATGTTCTCCATGACCAACTTTTCGCCGGTGCCACGTACTGAACCTGGAACGTCGCTGATGTTCGTGTACACCTGGCCCGCGAACCCGGTGCTGGTGACGAGTTCGACAGTAGCTTCGCTGCGGGTGGCATCGACTGCCTTGACACGTCCGACCAGTCCTTCGGCCTCGACGGCCAATTGCCCCGGCAGGACCTCCTGATCCGCCGGATACGACACGACAATCTGGTGGCTGGTTCTGCTGACCACCTCAGCGGATACGGCCCGTGCGTCACCGTCGACACCGTCTTCACCGGTCACCTCGAACACCTTCGCGGCACTGGCGAACGGCCTATCCGGCTTGACAAACCCCGTGATCGTCGTCGTCTGCGCGGTCGCAGCGATCGGGAATCGCTTTACCACCAGACGGCTGGTAGGACCGCCCGGATCTTGGGTCATCTCGTCATCAACCGCAGTGCTGGAGACTCGCAAGGCCGTTACACCCGGCATGGCGACGGCGATGGCGATCGTACTTGCGTTGGAGCCCTGCCCCACCTCGCCGACAGCGCCGGTCAGCCGAGGGCCGACCAAACTGATCACCTGAGTCTTCACTGGGTCCGGCGCCGGCCGGTCAACACGCATCCGCAAGGCATCCGCCGCGCCGGAGTCGCCAGTGAAGAACGCCAGTCGCGCGACGCCCAGCTTGTCGTATCCCTGAAGAACGACTACAGCCGAGCCCAGGCGTGGATGGTGTGTCGCGACAAAGGCGCGGACGGCGGTATGCGGGCCTGTCGAACCAGCCTGATCCCAGACCTCGCTGGCCTCGCTCACCAGGTCAGCGTTTACGTCTCCTACTGGTGACCAGCCCAGGAACGGGCCGTCCGGGGGCGCCGCGACCAAATGCGGTGTGGATCCAAGTCCGACTACCCGGAACATCGTCACCAATACCGCCAAGCACACCGCGGCCGCAGTGCCGGTGGCGAGACGCCGCCGGCTACGGAGCCGGTTCGCCTGGCGCATGATCCGGTCCTCATAGCCTTCGGCTGGTGTCACGGACTCGGCCAGGTCCACCAAGCCGTCACGCAGTTCGGTCGTGTCATGCATAGCGCACCTCCTGATCAGCGACAGTGCCGGCCTCCACCCACTGCTTCCGCAGGGTCTGCAGGCCTCTCGACGAAAGACTCTTGACCGTACCCACGGAACATCCAAGCGCAGACGCCGTGTCCTGCTCGGACAGATCCTCGTAGAAGCGCAACACGACGGCGGCACGCTGTCGCGCCGGCAGCGCGTTCAGTGCCCGGCGCAGCACGTCCCGTTGTTCCACTCCCATGTACTCGTCACGGGCTTGGCTCTCGACCAGACGACCCAGGGGCTTTTCCCACCAGGACCGACGCCGCGTCGAGGTCACAAAGGTGTTCACCAGAACCCGCTGGACGTAGTGATCGATACCTTCTGAGCGTTGCAGCCGGGACCACACCACAACTGTCTTGGCCAGCGTCGTCTGGACCAGGTCCTCGGCCTTCCCTCGATCGCCGCACAGCAGGAAGGCGGTCCGGAGCAGTGACCCGTACCGCGCCCGGACAAAGGCTGTTACCTCCTCATCCTCGCGCCCGTTCATCAGCTCCCCGCACCCTCGATCTCGATCCCATGACCACTACTTACGCTCTTACCCCCAGCAAACGTTGCCGTGGCCCGGAACTTTCTTGTCTGGCATCGTTCGCCGGTTTGGACTTGGCTCTGTCTCCCCATGTCGGTGCCAAGTTCGTCGAGCCGCCACGCTGCGGGTATGTGCGCCGCGAACTGGCCGGCGGCGGCTACGCCATGCACCGTGTCGAACTACGGCACCGGTTCACCGTTGCAGCCTGCCCCGCCCCTCTGGCCGACAACAGCAGAGGACAAGCGATCTACTGGCTGAGGATCTGCGCAGCCAGTAGATCGGCGTACTCGCCCCCCGGCGACCGTCCCGCCTGGTCCCGAGCCCAGCACGGTCACCAGAGTGGCCCGCACTAAAGCCAACCATGACCAATTCAGGTTTTAGGCAACACCGGCGCCGCATCCCACCGGTGGTCCCGAATCATCTTGATCCCTGCTTCCGATTCCGGAAGCGGAACCAGCGTCAACAGGAGCCGTCAACACTTATGAACCAGCCTCCTGGCTCCCCCGCAACCGCGCTCGTGAACGCAGCAGGGTGGACACCCACGCGTATCCGTGCTCTGGGGTCCGTCACCGACGTACCTACTGCCGCAGCGATCTTCGGTATCGGCCGGTCCGCTGCCTACGAGCTCGTGCGACTCGGCAGCTTCCCCGTGCCCATTCTCAGGCTCGGCTCCCGCTACCGGGTGCCCGTCGCGGCGATCCTCGCCGCCCTGCGCATGCCCGTCGATACCGGCGACGAAGAAATCCGCCGCACGACTTGATCAACAGCGGGTCATCGAGCGTGGATCAACACCACGAAATCCGTAGCCCTGCCCCGGCAGGGCCACGCCCGACCTACCCGTACCGGAGGAACCACCATGGCCGAAGGCTCCGTCTTCAAACACTGCGGCTGCAAAGACGACGACGGCAAACGGCTCGCCAACCGCTGCCCGAAGCTACGTCGCCCCGGCGGGGCCTGGCACCCCAGCCACGGCCGCTGGGCCTACCAGCTCGAACTGCCCAAAACCGCAGAGGGCAGGCGCCGCCCGATGCGCCGCTACCGGTTCGAAACCCGCGACGCCGCCGCCACCGAACGCGACAACGTCCTCGCGCTACTCGCCCTCTCCCGCGCCAACACCGACCTCGCCATCGAAATCGGGGACCTGCTCCAGCAACTCAAGCCCACCGATCCACTCCCCGACCGGGACATGATCGCCCGCCGAGTCAAAGCCGGGATCCCCGCCACCACAGCCGTACTGCTGGGCGACTACCTCCGCGAATGGCTCACCGGCCGCCGCATCGCCGCGGGAACACAACTGGCCTACGACAGCCACATCCGCAACCACCTCGACCCCCACCTCGGCCACATCCCCATCGAGAAACTCCGGGGCGGGCACATCCAGGCGATGTTCACCGCGATCGCAGACCGCAACATCGCAATCGAGACGGCCCGCGACAGCGAAGACCCCACCGTGCGCGCCAGCGTCAAAAGTGCACGCACGACCGGCCCCGCCAGCATGCAACGCATCCGCGCCACCCTACGCAAGGCGCTCAACGACGCCATCCGCGTGCACCGGCTCATCGAGTTCAACCCCGCCGCCCACGTCGAGCTGGCATCGGGCAAACGGCCCAAGGCCCGGGTGTGGACGGCGGCAGCCGTCAAACACTGGAAGACCACCGCCCAGCGGCCGAGCCCGGTCATGGTGTGGACCCCCGAACAAGCAGGCACATTCCTCGACTACACCGAAGACCACGACATCGTGCTGTACCCGCTGTACGCCCTCATGCTCCACCGCGGACTACGCCGCGGCGAAGCCATCGGCCTGCGCGACCTCGACCTCGACCTCGACCTCGACACCGGCACCGCCGTCATCAGCCAACAGATCACCACCGTCGGCTACCAGCCGGTCACCAAAAAGGTCAAATCCGAAGCCGGCGACCGCACGGTGGCTCTCGACCAGACCACCACCGCGATCACCCGCAGCCACCTCGCGCGCCGCGCCCGCTGGCGACTCGTCAGCGGCCCCGCCTGGCCCCAGACGGGCCTGGTCTACGTACAGCCCGACGGCACGCCGTGGCACCCCGACACCATCACCAAACGCTTCGACGACCTCGTCGAGAAGTCCGGTCTCCCACCGATCCGGCTGCACGACCTGCGTCACTGCGCCGCGACGTTCCTCAAAGCCTCCGGCTCAGACCTGCAGGACATCAAGGAGATGCTCGGCCACTCCACGATCACCATCACCTCGGACACCTACACCTCGGTCATCCAGGAACTGGAAACCGAACGCGCCAAAGCCGAGGCCGCCGCAGCCCTGGTTCCGAGGATCACGCGCCGGGCTAGCTGAGTAGGTACTAGGTAGCTCCGAACTCATTCGAACCGGAGCTACCTAGATTCACAATTCTCTATGATGCGGACAGGGTTTCCGCAGCTCAGAGGCGGTGGGCCGCCGGGGATTCGAACCCCGAACCTAAGGATTAAAAGTCCTCAGCTCTGCCATTGAGCTAGCAGCCCGCATGGATAGAGTACCGGTGGATGGGCCTTGGGGCCTACCGGGATACCCTCATCGGGGTGTTTATGCAGTTCAAGGCGCTTATGGCGCGTCAGTTTGAGGGAGTCACGGTCTCCATACCGCAACGGCACCTACCGGGCGGTCGGCGCGCTCCTGCGCGGCGGCGCCGACCCCGTCGAGACGATGCCGATCCGGGACCTGCCCGGCGACCTGCGCCGTCAGGAACGGCTGGCCGAGCACGTCGCGGCCATCGAGCAGGCGTTCGGTGCTACGCCGCTGGTCGAGGAGACCGTTGTGTGGCGTGCAGGACCTGGCCGCGTACATCGACTCAAACGCGGTCGGCACGGCGCGGACCGAGCGCAGCCGCCTGTCGGCCAGCGCGGATTCGCTGGTCGCCGCCCATTTCGATGATGACATGCGCCTGCGCCTGCACGTGCCCGTTCGGCGCTGGCGCGCTGGTGTGCGCGGGGAATCGTCCTGGGCGGTGAAGAACCGCCGCACGCCACCGAATTGGTAGCGCCCACGTAGAACCGGCAGCCGTAAGGTCGGACACCCGGCAAGAGCGCACGGCGCACCCCTGAGGCGGCGCACCGCACGAGGCGTGGGAGCCCGAATCCCGTCGAGGCGGCGTAAGGGTCGGTGAAGGCCTGGGGCAGAATCCGCAGCGGCTGGTCGAACTGCTGGTCAGCAGGGGTGGGCTGGGGTGTGGCGGTGTCGGCCGGCGGCCAGTAGCTCGTGGACTCCTGCTATCAGGGCCGAGTTGGTGAGTGGTTTCAGCCAGGCCCGGCAGGCCAGGGCGGTGGCAGGCCGGGGGTCGCCGGGAAGCAGGGATCCGCTGAACACGGCGACCGGGATCGCGGCCGTCTGCGGGGTGGCGCGGATCGCGGTGCATAGTTGCAGCCCGTCCATGCGGGGCATGTCCAGGTCGGTCAGGATCAGGTCAGGCAGGGCTGCGGCGGCGGTCGTGAGGGCGTCGAGGCCGTCGGCGGCGGTCAGGACCGCGAGTCCGGCCCGGGTCAGAATCCGGCGCAGGATGTCGCTGATGTCGGTGTCGTCGTCGGCGATCAGAACGGTGGACACGGCCCGGGCACGACCTTTCGCAAAGGGTGACATCTGTCGGTTCGACCATGCGCCTTTTTTCGCCGCCATGGTGACCGGAATGCGAAAGAAGCGGACGATCCATTCCGCGAGTCCCGCAAATGCACTGATTGCGTTGATTCGTGCGTTGAATTCGACCGGGTTTAGGAACCGGGAGCAGGATGCTGTTGCGGGCTGGGGATGCCGGGGTGCAGGAGATCCTGTAGTTCCATGATCTGCAGGACGCGCCGGATCATGGGGGTGGTGTTGTCCAGCCAGAAGACTGCCCCGGCGGCGTTCGCGGCGAGGTAGCCGTCGATCAGGGCGCCGATGGCTTCAGAGTCGAGGAAGGTGACACCGGCGAGATCGACGACGAGCCGGCCCGGCTGGTCGCGGCGGATGGCGGCGAGCAGGGCGTCGCGTAGTTCGTCGCGGGCCGCGAGGTCGAACTCCCCGGTGAGCAGGATCAGACTCTCCCGGATCCCGTCGGCGCCCAGCTGGGGGGCCTGTCGGCTGATGGTGAAGTACTCCTGATCCACGAATATTTGTCTACCAGCAAGTAACTGCGGATCCGGGGAGATCCGTCTAACGATTCGTACACGTGTCGGTACCACGACACCCGGCTGCGATAGCGCGGGGCGGGTCTCCATCAGGTGAGGGGGAAGGTGGCCCAGATGTGTTTGGTGGTGTCGGTGGCGTACCAGCCGACGGTGAGAGCGAGCGCCTGGGCTAGATGCAGGCCGCGGCCGCCGGCGTTGACCGGTCGGGTGTCGGCGAGTTCAGGAACGGTGGCGAGGTCGTGGTCGGCGACGTCGAGGACGAACTGGTCCCGAGTGCGCAGCAGCCGGATGACGGTAGGTGGCCTGCCGTGTCTGATGGCGTTGGTGGCCAGTTCGGTGGCGACCAAAATCATGCGGTCTGGGATGTCGGCCAGACTTTCCCGCGGCGCCGTGGCGTGCTCGTTGAGCGCCTCGATCAAGCCCGCACGCAAGATGCGCAGCTGATCGGCCGAGTCCAGCACCCACGCCGCCACCTCAGTGGCATCCGGCGGGGGCGGCGACGTGCGAAGCGAACTCATATGACCAGTGTCGCCCGCAGAGGCCCAGCTTCACGCCGCACTCGTCCCACCAAGATCATTCCCGGGCTCCGGCGGTCCCCGACCGGACCCCGCATAACTCCGGCGACAGGCGATGCTTGGCAGCGTTGCGCTGGTGGGCAAGCATAGCGGCACTCGAGCACCGCAGCGGCGGCCGGATCGGCGCTGACCGGCACCGGACCGGTGCCTCGTGCAGGCAAAAGCAACGGTGCCGGTGCGGTAGTAGAAGATGCCGTCATCCGCCGGGTGATCAGCGCGAACGCTGCGGCGACCTATCGCCGGGCCCGGCGGCTCACCATCGTCCACCGGCGGCGGGAACGGGCCTCGACCGGCGGGTGCGATGACGGCATCCGGCTCCCCTCAAATTTCGCACGAGCGGAGACACCACTCGTCGTTGAAAGAACCGTAACCGACTTAGGGTCTGTCAACGATGCTCCGGGCCGGGTTCACCCGAAAGCCCTTGCGACGGCAGGCCAAACCATCGCGACGACGTTTACCCAATGGGCCGACACCGATGCGGTGCTGGGCTACGGTGCACGGATGGTCACTGCGCAAGCCAGCCGACCACCGGCCGACGCCGTGCCACTGCACACCTGGGTCCTGGGCGACCAGGCGCAGGTGCACGGGCTCGGGGCGGCAGTGCTGTCAGCGGTGACAGAACAGGTCGCAGCCACAGCGGTGTTCACCTTCGGTGCGGTGGTGGACAAGGTGGTACTGGTCGCCACGGAACTGGCCGCCAACGCCGTCCGGCGGGGATCCCCACCGACCGTCGTACAGCTGTCACGATGCATGCCGGATCTGATCCTGGACATCGGCGACCACGACACCCAGATGCTCCCGGAATTCGCCGACACTCGCCCTCCCGGTGCGAGCGGGCTCGGCCTGCGGCTCGCACAGCGCTACGCCCTGACGGTCGGCTGGTACGTCACCGACACCACCCGACATATCTGGGCCCGATTCCCCCTCGACGACCGCGCGACCATAGGCCAATCCATAGATCCCCGGCGAACTGACCCGGCCGTGGTTTCCCCCCCAGCAGCAACCCCGGACGGTTGATCCGAGTCAGCCACAACAGACGCCGGCGACGGCGCATACTGCGAGGGCAACCCGGGCGCCGGGACCAACGGCAACGGCCACCACAGAACGTTCCTTCCCGGCTGTACTCGTCCACTGCCCCCCTACCGCCAGCGGTACTGCACACGGATCACTGCGGGCCCAGGGACCTGAGCAACAGACGACCATCACCTGGGAGAATCGTGCGATGACCATGTTGGACGAGATGAGCCCAGCAAGCGCAGACCTGATCTTTGCCGCCTTGGCCTACGCGCTGGAAAATGCCGGACTCTCGGACGCGGGCTTCACGCCCTTCGCGTTCTCGGACAGCCCGAAAGGTCGCGGTTTGACGAGGTTCCTGGCTGGCGAGGGGACAGACCTCCAGGAATGTCTTGCCGCCGGGCGTACGGCGCTGCGCGTGGTCGAGCACGACGTCACCTGTGTGGCGCTGGCATGGGACGGCTACTACACCCACGAAGGCCGGCGCAGTGAAGCGGTCTTCGTCGAGGGCTACCAGATCGGCCACGACCGGGGCGTCATGCTGGCCCAGCGATACACCAGGCAGGGCGGCACCCTATCGATGGAAGGCAGCCCTGTTCTGATCGACGAGCCCGTACCGCTGGTGCAGAGCCGGCGGGGCGCTGTTGCGTTTGTCGACCAGGAGACGCGTTCGTCCTAGCCTGGCTGCGGAGTCAGATCGCTGTGGCGAGTTCGGTGAACGCAGCGACGAGCCGGAGCCGGGGTGGGGTTCCGGTGGCGATCTCGTAGTGTCCGCGGCGTGGGTTCTGGATGATGGCGTGTCCGGCGATCATGGTCTGAGCGGTCCGGTCGGTCTGTAATCCGTGCATCGGCCGGAGACGGTGTTTGAGTCGGCGGTGATCGGCTTCGATCGGGTTGTTCGCATACTGCTCGACGTGATGCCACGCCGCGGGAAGCAGGTCGGCGAGCACGGCCGGGTAGACGGCTGCGGCGTCGGTCACCACCTCGACCGGTATCGTCTTCAACGCCTTCAGGGTGTAGGTGAAGAACCTGCGGGCCGCGACCGCGTCGCGGCGGGCCGACACCGGCACGTCGATGACCTGCCCATGCTGGTCGATGGCCCGGTACACGTACCGCCACACCCCGGTGACCTTCACCAATGGTCCATCCACGAACTAGCTGTCACCCGGAGCACGGCGGGCGAACCGCGCCGCGTCGGCCAGCAGCGGGGGTGCACCGCCGCACCCACCGGTGCATGGTCACGTGATCGGCTTCGATATCGCGTTCGGCGAGCAACTCCTCGACGTCGCGGTACGACAGGTTGTAGCGCAGATATCAGCGCACGGCCACCACTATCACCTCCGTCGGGAACCGGAAGCCGGCGAACGCCGACGACGAAGGAGACAACAGGCGTGAACGGGCTGCAGGCTTCACCACCCAACTATGCCTGAACGCGCGGCCGAACCCGCACCACAGCACCCGATCGCTCAATGCACCAGCACCTCACCGAGGGCCGGGTAGCTGTACCGGCGGCCCTCGGTGATCTTGTTTTGGTCTTGATCAGGAGGCGGCGATCGCGGTGGCGGGGGTGGCCAGGACGACGATGCCGACCGGGTCGCCGTCGCGGAGCAGCAGCGCCCGCTTAGTCGGTGACGGGCCATCGGCCCATTCGGCGGCCCAGCCGGCGAGAGCCTTCTGGCTGTCGGCGGGCACGGTGATCCGGCCGTCCTCGCCGGTGACGGTGATGTTGCCCTTCGGGCCGTCGAGCCAGGCGCAGACGGCGGCGCCGGCCGACTCGATGTACCACGAGGTGACGCCGCAGGGGAGCGAGAGGCGGCCGAACCAGCCGGACCGCGCGCCGGTGGCCGCCGGGACGGTCACGGCGGGGTCGTCGTCGATCAGGTACACCTCGACCTCGGACGCCCCGTCGGGCACGATGGCCGGCGACTTCGGCCAGCCCACCCACAGGGTCAGTGCGGCGATCAGCACGAGCACGGCGGTACCTACCCAGCGGGCGATCGAGGTGATGCGGGGTCTCGTCGGATGGCCGGGCTGCGCAGTCATCGTGGTAACTCTTTCGCGTAGTCGATGGTCGTGCTTACTGGTAATGACGCTACGGCTGCCGGCCATCGAGGACATCACACCCTAGTGCCCTCGCCGCGTGGTACCGGGGTACTACGCGCACTAGTAATGGCTGGTCGGCTGGGCCGCCGAAACCCTCTCCACCACCGTCGAGATCGTCCGCAAACCCGCCGACCAACGTGGGTTCGTCGTACATCCGAAGCGGTGGGTGGTCGAACGCAGCCTGGCCTGGCTGACCGCCCACCGCCGTCTGGCCCGCGACTACGAACGTGACCCCGCAGTGTCCGAGGCCCTGATCCGCTGGGCCGCGATCAACACCATGGTCCGCCGTCTCGACCGCGGCCGACCCGCCACCCGCCAGAGCCGCCGAATGTTCAGCACGCCCGGATAACAGCATTCTCAAACACTCACTAAGCCCTGTGGGTCGAACTTGATCAATCCGAGCGATAAGACTGCCAGTAGCACCGTTGCCAGCAGCCACCAAAGCGCTGCATGTGGCCTCCTTGGAGTCGGTTCTTGCCTTCTTGTATTCTCGGTTGTAGCCCAGGGAGTCGTCACATTATCAGGTTAAGAAGTCTGTCAAATTGATCAATAAAAACACCCTTTAATGTAAGAGAAGTGACCTTTTACGGTCGGGACTGCAACTTTCCTCACGATTCGTACGGCTTATTTCGCGACAAGTTCGGCTATGGCGCCGGTACGGTTGCCGCGAAGCGCTGCGATGCACTGTCATCGGCAAATCCGTTGCCCCGAGGGTGTCCTCGACGGCGGCGTACTCGTCAACCAGGCCGGGTTCGTGCAGGCCTGGTCGACAGCGCGAAGACCGCGAACAGAAATGAGAAAAGAACGAGAACAGCAACCCGTACGATCCCAAGATCGCGCGCCGTCAACCCTCCTGCAGCCGCTGCTTGGCTCCTATGTCGTCACCAGCACGACGCGGCGCTGGCAGCGGCCGCTCGATCTGCCGGGCTGAAATTTCCCCCGGCACGACCAGATTGGCCCGCGCTGCCCGCTGAAAGCGGTCCAAGGCAGCTGTGTAGATCGACAGCGCCTCCTGCCAGTCCGCCACGGAGCAGTCGTCAACGACGCCGCGCCCGAACCACTCTAGCTTCCAGACCGCCACGTTCAGCGCACTGGCAGCACCGATACCGGACTCGTCGGCGAGCATGACGACCCGTTCATAGGCCGCCGTACGCGCGCTCTCAAACTCGTCCAGCACCTTGCGTCCGGCCTCCGGCTCCACCTCGGCCGCTAAGGTGTCCCAGCCGCGGGCCCGGACGAGTTGGCCGCACGTCCGGGCCATCCGGGTCACCGCGGCCAGATACTCGACGAACGCCTCGTATTTGCGGATGTCCCAGCGGATCACCATCTCGCGCCGGTTGCGGGCACGTTCAAGACGGGAGGTGAACACGTAGGAGATGGAGCCGCCCAATAGGACACCGGCCAGCGTTAATAACTGAGCCCACATCGGCGCCTCCAGTGAGTGACCGCGTCTGTACAGTTTGTGTGCTGGCTTGCCGGCAAGGCAAGTGCCGGGCCACGCCCGTGCGACTAACGTGTGCACATGGAGCGTGGGTTGCTGCGCCCTCCGGTGCTGGCCTGCTTCGTTCTGCTCGGCATCGAGATGGGCATCTGGGGAAGCCGGATCCCGGAGGTTCGGCTACAGACCGGGCTCAGCTACGGCACCCTCGGCATCGCCCTGTTCGCCCTACCGCTGGCCACGGTGCTCAGCCTGGCCTTCGTCAGCAACGCCGTGATCCGCCACGGCAGCTGTGCCGTTCTGCGTGTCGCTGTACTGGCCGCACCGGTCTCCCTGATTCCGGTCGGCTTCGCCCGCGGCCTGGCCATGCTGGCCTTGGTGCTGCTGCTGTTCGGCTCGGCGCTGTGCCTGCTCAACATCGCGATGAACGCCTGTGCTGTGGACGTCGAGAAGACCCATCAGCGGCCGCTCATGTCGTCTTTCCATGCGGCTTTCAGCATCGGCGCGATCGCAGGCGCCGGGGTCGGCGGCGTCTTCGCGAAACTTCAGTGGACCCCGGCCACCTCGTTCACTGTGACCGGCATAGCTCTCTTCGTCGCCGGCTTGGCGCTCGCCCGTGCGTTGGGCGTCGACGAGGCCACCGATCCGGGCGCCGACGACCCCGCCGCACCGGCCACCGACCCGAACCCGGCCGGCATCCGCCGCCGTGACCTGCATCGAGCCGTTCTTCTGCTCGGCACGCTGGCCATGTTCAGCGCGGCCGCCGAGGGCGCGATGACCGACTGGTCCGTGGTGTACCTGCACGACGCGCTGAACGCCGCGACCGGCCCCGCGTCGTGGGGGTTGACCTGCTTCTCTGCGGCGGTCGCAGCGGGCCGGCTGGCCGGCAACCGACTGAGCGCCCGATGGGGCACCGTCCGGCTGATCCAGATCGGCGCGGCGGTGGCGGGTTCCGGGCTCGCCGCCGGGGTGCTGTCGGACACGGTGCCCGGCATGTACCTCGGGCTGGTCTTAATGGGTCTGGGGGTCTCCTGTGTGGTGCCCCAGATCGTGAGCGCTGCCGGCCACGCGCCAGTGGGCCACCCCAGCCGCAACATCGCAGTGGTGACCGGGCTCAGCACCGTCGGCAGTCTGGCCGGGCCGGTGGTGATCGGCGCGGTTGCGGCCGCCGGCGGGCTCACCGTCGCGGTCACCGTGCCGGCCGCGCTGATGCTGGCGGTCGCTGCCGGAGGGGCACTGATCGGAGACCGTTCCGTGCAGCGGCCTAACAAGCTGTGATCCGTTAGCGGCGAAGCCCTTTGTGCGCACCACAAGATCAGCGAACGTGGATGCTGCGAAGCGCCTTTCGTAGAAATTCGCTTCCTAGTACTCCAGCAGGAGATCCGTTCGTCAGTCGTCGCTGCGGGTAGCCTGGGACCATACGCAGCGCCACCGATTGGACTGTTCGTCTTGTCGGTAGCAATCGAGGTGCCACGCGATAAGTGATACGTATGGCCCGCCGCCGATAGCTATCTCGATCGCGGATCGATACCTCACCACTGCGACGCCGTCACTAGCCATTACCTGAAGAGGTGTCACCGCTTCGAACCGGCGGTAATCAATCGAACCGTCGGCGATGCCGCCGAGGTAGAACGCCCTGTCCCACTCCCCGCCGCCCGGATTAACCAGGATGAAGTCATCGGCGTGCAGATCGTCCAGAAGCGCGCTGTCCGCTGCCACCAGCGCGGCGAGTCGCCGCCGTTCCTGCTGGTCTAATTCACCTGGATCGGTGGCGCCCACCGCGATGTCAGCCATTCGGCCACCGTAGTGCTTCAGCAAGAGATCCGTTTAGGGCTCGGTGAGGGCTTGCCGGGCGTAGTGGCTTGCGCTGGCCTGGTCTTGGTGCCGCCGCCGATAGATGGACCAGGCGATGACGTCGGCGTCGCGGCGGACCGGGTCGATGACCAGGGCGTAAAATAGTCGGCGTAGTTCGTTGACGGTGATCGCGATCAGCCCGTCTGGGCTTTCGGTGCTGACCGTGGTCGCGGCGGCGAGGAACGCGTGCGCGGCGATGACCAGGGTCGTCCAGCGGTGCCAGGCCCGCCACCGGCGGTGCTGATGCTGGTCCAGGCCAAGGCCAGTTTTGGTGGCCTGAAACGATTCCTCGATACTCCACCGGCGGCCGGCCACGGTTACCAGATGGTGCAGCGCAACAGGTTCAGGGCTCCAGCAGCGGTAGAACGCCAGCTCACCGGTGGCCCGGTTGCGGCGGATCAGCATCCAGTGATGCCCGCCGTGAGTGTCTTCGGCCAGGGGCAGGGCGATGAATGCCCAGTCGTAGTAACGGAAACCTTTCGCCCCGGTGCCGGCCGACAGCCGTTGCCAGGCCGTACGAGGCAGACCGGCGGCGATCTGGTCGGCCCGCGCAACGCCGAGCCCAGTCGGAACCCGATGTGAGCAGGCGACCGCGAGGACATAACCGAGCCGGTGCCCGCGCAGTGCGGCCGCCAGTTGCGGGTCCCCGCCGTAAGCCTCGTCGCCGGCGACCCACCGGCACGGCAGTCCGCCGGCCACCGCGGTAGCGATCAGCCGACGAGCTAACTGCGGCTTGGTGGCGAAGGCGACGGTGTCGGGCACTCCTGCTTCAGCACGTCGTGCCGGGTCTTCGGTCCAGGATTTCGGCAGGTAGAGCGCAACGTCGAGCAGGGTGTGCCCGAGCGGGGTCGCATACGACAGATGCACGGCGAGCTGGCAGTTCTCGATCTTCCCGGCGGTGCCGGAGTACTGCCGTTGCACCCCGACGGTGTGGAGGCCCTTCTTCAGGTCCCCGGTCTCGTCGACCACCAGGATCCCGTCCGGGTGTCCGAGCCTGGCCGTGACGAAATCGCGCACGTCAGCACGCACCGCAGCGTCGTTCCAGCTGGCCCGGCCGATGAGGTCCTGCATGCCGCCCGGGCCGTCGTCGCCGGCGTGTTCCGCGATGGTCCAGCAGTTCTTGACCGGCAGCGGTGCGAGCAGCCCGGCCACGAAGTCACGGACCCGGCCCCGGGGCTCGGGCCGGCTCTGTTGCGTTGAGCGATCGGGTGTCCGCGGTGGGGCCTCACCAGGCATTCAGGCACAGTTGATTGATGAGGTCGTCAGCCCGGTCGTGTTCGTGGTCTGCGCCTTCGTCGGCGTTCTCCGGATTCCGTTTTCCGCCGGAGGTGATCGTGGTGGCGGTGCGTTGGTACCTGCGCTACAACCTCTCCTACCGCGACGTCGAGGAACTGCTTGCCGAACGCGGCATCGAGGCGGACCACGTCACCGTCTACCGGTGGGTGCAGCGGTTCACGCCGCTGCTGGCCGACGCGGCCCGGTTCGCCCGCCGAGCTCCGGGTGACCGCTGGTTCGTCGACGAAACGTACGTGAAGGTCGCCGGGGTGTGGCGGTATGTGTATCGGGCCATCGACCAGTACGGCCAGGTCATCGACGTGCTGGTATCAACCCGGCGGGACGCGGCGGCGGCTCGCCGGTTCTTCACCCGATCCCTGAAGGCGTTGAAGACGGTGCCGGTCGAGGTGGTGACCGATGCCGCGGCGGTCTACCCGGTGGTGCTCGCCGACCTGCTTCCCGCGGCGTGGCATCACGTCGAGCAGTATGCGAACAACCCGGTCGAGGCCGATCACAGCCGGCTCAAGCAGCGGCTCCGGTCGATGCGCGGCTTACGGACCGACCGCAGCGCCCAGACTGTCATCGCAGGACACGCCTTCGTCCAGAATCTCCGCCGCGGACACTACGAGATCGCCGCCGAGACACCAACCCGGCTTCGGCTGGCCGCCATGTTCACCGAACTCGCCACGGCGATCTGACCACGCCACCTGGCCGGGCCGAACACGTCTCTCGATCGAACAACGCAACAGCGCCCTTGAGCGACCGCGGCCCGCAGGTTGTCGTATCGGATCTTGCCGGTGGGGACCCCGCCGAGCGTGGTGAACGCGTGGACGTGGCCCTCCAGGAAGGCTTCGGTGCCGCCGGAAGCGAAGATCCGATGCACCGATTTGCCGGAGAACGAGAGCCGGAACGCGAACAGCATGCAGGTCACCGGCTCGCCGCGCAGGTTGATCACGACCTCACCGAAGTCGACCTCGGCCTCGACACCGGGCCGGTGGGTCTGTGGGAAGAACACGTCGTCCGGGCCGTGCCCGGCCTCGGCGCGGATCTTCGGCTTGCGGTCGGCGACGTAGCGGCGCACCACTGATTAGGACACCTCGCGCATCCCGTGTTCGTCGATCAGCCGGTCGTAGATCCGCTTGATGGTGTGCCGCTGCTTGCGGGGCGCGTCCTGGTCCGTCCGCAGGATGTCGTCGATGATCGGCTTGAAGGCGTCCAGCTTCGAGGGCCGTGGCGGCATCGGCTTGCGCGGCGCCGGCCAGGCCGAACTCAATGCCGAACGGACCGTGCGACGGCTGACCTCATACTTGCGGGTAAGCGCACGCACCGACATGCCGGCCCGCGAGTCGCGGCGGATCGCCGCGAACACCTCGACCTTCGACATCGGCGGCATCGGCGGGCTCCCGTCCAGACCAGCCGATGCTCCCACCGCCCTCGGTGGGTCCGGAACTCGCGAACATCGAATCCACCCGATCGAGGAAGCGCCCCAGTGGGGCCCGAACCGGCGAACAAACCGTAGGTCGCTGGCTACCGGGTCGATCAGGCAGCCGTCCGCGGCCCGCTGTTTCGGCTCACACCATTCGCCCCAGTGGAAGGTGCCGTCCCAGAGGAACTCGTGGTGCGGTGCCCGTTCGGCCCGGGACGGGTGGTGGTGGTCGCGGGCCCTTCTCAGGGCCCATTCCACCCAGCGGACCATGGCGTCGAAGTTCTCGGCCAGGACCCGGTCGTCGCCGTACATCTCGTACAGCGTCCACGGCACCAGCACGATGGCGTCACCCCAGCCCGCCGAGCCGGTGATGATGTCGGCTTCCGGGTTCTCGATCGTCTTCAGGCGGGCGTGATCGGGGGAGGCGTTGACGATACGGCCGTCGGGGAGTTGGTCGTCGCGTACCGATCGCAGCCACTTGCGGCTGAAACCGCCGACGTCGAACAGGCGGGCGGCGGTGGGGGCGAACACCTGGTAGTCGCCGGTCCAGCCTAGCCGTTCCCGGGTCGGGCAGTCGGTGGGGATGTCGACGGCGTTGCTCCGGAAACTCCAGACCGCGATCTCGGCGAGCCGTTTGACGTCCTCGCTGCCGCAGGTGAACGTGGCGGTGGGGGTTCAGGTCGGTGTGGACCACCCGCATGACGACGCCGGCCGGGTCGAGAGGGACATCGCCACGCTCGATGCGGGCGTACCGAAAGCCGTGCACGGTGTGCCGCGGCTCGAACACCTCGCCGGGGGTTCCGGACGAGACCACCTGATCGCGCTGTACGAACGGGATCGGCGCCGCGCATGAGCGGATCGGTACGGGCACCGGCCTGCCGGGCGCTTGCGAGTCGACGGCACCACCGAGCCCGCCGGTCGGCACCTCACCCCGCTCACTTCAGGTCAGTACACCAGACTAATTGACATCGATATATTTCGATTGTTAGCGTCTCGCTGATGGTAGGCGCTACGGCATGTGGAAGCTGGCAGCGCGGAGCGGCTAGCACTCAGGAGCGCTGATTCCCATGACGTTCGTCCCCCGCCGGCTGGTCATCGCGGCCGCGACCGTGGCTGTCATCGCGGGCAGCGCTGTTGCTCTCCCGAACGTCGCCGCCGCTTCCACGACACCGAGCACGGCGGCCGCGGCCACTCTGCCGAAGCCCGCGATCGCCGGCCCCGGTAGCGCCCCGCTGGGAGGCGTCGTCCCGGGCCGTACCGGATCAGCCGTCACGGCGTCGGCACGGGCACAGTCGCTGCACCGGGAGAGCACCCTCGCCCGGATCGGCGCGCAGAGCAGCGGGAACGCCACCAAGGAGGCGGTGGAGCACCCCGCTGCCGGTGTCTACTTCAGCGGGCTCACCTCGTCTACCGGGATCCGCGCCAACCACAGCGTCTTCTACGGCGCAGGCGACCGCACCGTCCCGACCGACGTGCTCTACGCCCCGACCGTCATGCCGCCCAGCAACGCCTGCATCGAGATCACGACCGCATACACCTCGCGCAACCCGGTGGTCTGGGCCTGGGACTGGTGCGCCTCGGGCGGCTCGGGCGTAGCGAAGGAGGTCACCATCAACGCCGGCTTCGTCGCCACCTACACCACCCCGGTGAACGGATCACCCGCGTACAGCGTGGAGATCTCGAAGACGAACGCGAGCAACAACACCTGGACGGCGTACCTCTACAACTTCGCCACAGGCACCTGGGACACCTTCTGGACGCGCGCCGGCACCAGCCAGATCGGCGCGGACGGCTGGGACGTGTTCGAGCCGTACGTCACCCGCAACCCTGCCACCGGCGTCGGCTACTACTGCACGTCCATGGCGGGACAACGGTTCGAGGCCAGCAAGATCCAGGTCAAGGTCAACGGTGCCTGGGCCGACGCCTCGTCGAGCAACCGCGCGGTCCGCTACAGCTTGGACCTGACGTGCGGATCGCACCTGGCCTGGTCGCAGCCCAACCTGGCGAACTGGAGCGCCACCCTCAGCTGACACGCCGCACGGTTTTGAACGACGTACCTCCAGCGCGCAAGGTAGCTTGCAGCGACCTTCCGTTCTGGTAGAGGTCGTTGGCTGTGGTGGCGAGCTTGTTCAGGTCGACGGCAGGCCAACTGTCCAGGCTCGGCAGCTGTGGCGCGCGGCCAGGGCAACGCAGACCAATGTCGGCGTCCGCCAGGAGGTTGCGGATGAAGCGGCTGGACCAGCCGAGCGCACCGGCGATCTTCCGGATCGAGTTCCCATAGCGATAGAGCGCGGCAGCCTGAAGGGTGAGACGACGTCGTTCCGGGCCGCTGACCGACCGCTGTCGTGCCCGGCGTTGGGCCCCGGTCATGGCATCGGCGGGCACCGGTCCTCCGGCCGGGCGCTCATCGCCGTCGGCGCTGTCCAGACAGATCAGGACCGCAGGCTCGGGTGGGGCCTGGATCATCAGGTCGTAGGCGGTCAGGATCGTGTCGTCGCAGACGACGGTGATACCGGCGCGCAGGAGGGCCTCGACTGGTCCGACAGTGAATCCGTTCTCGTCGTTCTGAGCCGACCTACCGGTGGACACACTCGTCGAGGCCGCCAGCGACCTCAACACCGAGGTGCAGACCGCAGCCGATCCCGCAATCTGGGGCGAACTGGCCCTACGGCCGACACCGTTCGCTCCGGTCGTCGACGGCGAGTTCCTCACCGCAAGCCCTCTCGAGGCGCTGCGTAACGGTGCAGGCACCGGCATCCCGCTGCTGATCGGTTCTACCCGCGACGAAGCCCGGCTGTTCCTGGTCGCCTCGGGTGCGATCGACGCCATCGATGAAGCGACCCTGGCGGGTGCGGCGGGAGCCTACGGACTCACCTCCCAGGATGTCGCGATCTACACCGCGAACCGGCCGGCGGCCACGCCCGGCGACGTCCTCGCCGCCGTCACCACCGACTGGCACTTCAGCATCCCGGCAATCAGAGCAGCCGAAGCCCGCCCAGCGTCGGACACCTGGCTGTACCGTTTCGACCACCCTCAGCCGAACACGAACGGTGGCCTGGGCGCCTGCCACGGCGCCGACGTCCCGTTCGTGTTCCACACCATCGACAACCCGCAGACCCGGCTCCGGATCGGTGAAACGCCCTCCCGAGATGTCGCCGACTTGACCCACATGACGTGGGTCTCCTTCATCGCCGGCGACGCACCGGCCTGGGCGCCCTACACCGTCGGTGAACGGACGGTCGCCATGATCAGCGATCACATGGTTGCCGCCGACGACCCCGCATCCGATGAGCGGCACCTCTGGACTACCAAGATCTGAGACACCACCGGTTAGTTCCCCGTTGATCCGCCGACTGGTGACTGGAGCTTCTAGG
>NZ_BOMG01000131.1 GCF_016862075.1 Actinoplanes couchii
CCCCGGTCACCAGGTGGATGATTCCCGACGGGCAGCGGTAAGGCATCATGGATCGACGAGTAGATCAACGACCGCTGCCCCTCTCGCGATCGATCAGTGAGGGTCTGCAGTATTGGCCACGTTCGGCCGCCAAGTCGCCGACACCCAACACCTGCTACGGGTCCAGCAGAACTCGTACGAGCCGAATAGCCGCGGCTGGTGGCATGCCCCGCACGACTGCCAGCACCGGCAAAATCTAGATCCACCGCAGCCCACCGGTGCTACGCAACCACCGCCGGTCAACACACCGCCCTGCTCGACGACGATCCGGACCGCACAAGCGGTGTTTTCGCAGATGAAGCTACAGACCCGCACCAGAAAACCGGACCGGCTGACCAGTGACCGGAGTGTCCGTCGACTTGCGCGGGTGGCGGCCACGCACCCGGGTCTGCTGATGACACGGGTTAAATTGTGGCGGTACCGACTTGCGCGGCCGTCCGCACCGGTCACTTATGTGGACCAACCTGCTGATTCGCCGGACCCTCATCCGGTCGAAAGACAGTTGGTGGTAGCGGATCGGCGCGAGGCTGGGGCGGCCCCGCGCTGGAAGGTGGCGTCGGTGCCCCGTCAGGCGGCCGGCGGCGTTGTCGTCGAGGGCGCCTTGGTGCCGGCACAGTTGGCTTTCCTCAGCTCAGCGGGGCGTTGTGGGGCATTTGAGGGCGGGCTACGACGACCTGGTCGCGGCCGCCGCGTTTGGCAGCGTAGAGGCAACTGTCAGCGGTGGAGAGCACCTCGGCCTGGGTGACGCCCCTGTCGGCTTGTGCCACTCCGACGCTGACGGTCACCGACAACCCGGCTGCGATGTCGTGCCAGGGGTAGGCGCGGATGGCGTGCCGGACGCGTTCCAGCCGATCGGCTGCCTCGTCGGCGTCCGCTCCCGGGAGGACCATCAGGAACTCCTCTCCGCCCATGCGAGCGGCGAAAGCCGAAGAATCGACGCCGGCCTCGTTCTCCATGATCTCGGCGGCTTTGACTAGGACGCCATCGCCGATGTCGTGAGAGAAGTCATCGTTGACGCGTTTGAAGTGGTCTAAATCCAGGACTGCCACCGACAACGGCAGCTCCGGTCCGATCATCAGGAGTGGCAGGTGTTCGTTGACGAAGCGCCGGTTGCGGAGCCCGGTCAGAGGATCGCGGTGGGCCTGCTCCCGGAAACGTTCCGCGTCCCGCCGTGCTTCGGAGACCTCGAATATCGCGTGACGGTTGCGGGCCTGAGTCTCCTGTAACGACAGGTGCTGGTCCTGGTAGGTGCGGAAGAACTCGCGGTGCATGTGGAAGGCAGCCTCGAAGTCACCCCGTGCAGCGTAGGCCTCCGCCTGCTCCTGCTGTAGCCGTACCAGAACGTCGCCCAGTTCACGCTCCACGCAGAGTTCCTGGCAGGCCTCCAGACACGCCTGCGCCCGCTCCTGCTCACCCTGTCCCCGCAAGGCGACAGCCAGGGTCAGCAGATACTCAGCGCGCGAATCAGCCTCCTCCACATTATTACGCTCGTCGTACGCCATCGCCCGCTCTACCGCGCGCTCGGCTGGTACGAACTGGCCATTCGCCACATATATGTTGGCGATCGTGTCCAGGTCAGCACCCTCGAGTTCCAGGCCGGCGGCTTCGGCGACCGTTTGCAGCCGCTGTGCAACCTCGTAGGCGGCTTCGGCGAAACCACGTCGGAGCTCCATGTATGCCCAGTTATTCAGAACGGCCATCCGTAGCCAGGCCAGCTGCTCGGCGGCCGCGAGGGCCTCGGCTCGCCGGTAGTGAGTTCGCGCGATCTCCATCGAGTCGAACTGGCCCAGCGCGTCGGCGAGTTTGGTGCGGTGCCATACCCGGGTCCGCGCCGTAGCAGTGTCCTCCAACAACTCCACGGCTAACAGGGAGTGCTCCAACGCCGCCGCGAAGTCGCCGAGGTGGCGGTCGACGTTCGCCCACAGTAGGTGGACCCGAGCCAGCACCGGGAGCACGTTGTGCTGGACGCCCCACTGTTCGATCTCGCGTACCTGACGGCCAACCGTCGCGATCTCGCCCGTACGCAGCGATATCTTCGCCTGACAGATCCGGGCCCGCATGACGAGTTCATCATCACCCAGCACCCGGGCGCGTTCCTCAAGGTCCACCGCCACCTGCAGGACGTCTAGATCAACCCAGGCGAACTGCTCCTCTATCTCGATCAGTGCACCGAGAAGTTCTGCCCGCGCACCCGCCGGTCCCATCATAAGCGGCAGTTTAAGGTCCGCTTTCGCCGTATTGTGCGCCAATCCGTTCACCCCGCCCCGGCTCTGCGTAGCCAGCTGGCGCAAACGACGACGGGATCATCTCGAACCCAGCCGCCCGTCATCTGCTGCCAATGGACGACGGAGCATCCCACCGGCCCGGCTGATCAAGCGCTGTTCACTCGGTTGCGCCCCGTGCGCTTGGCCGGCGCTGTTGCGTTGTCCGATCGTGAGACGTGTTCAGCCTGGCCAGGTAGCAGGTCTCAGATCGCGGTAGCGAGCTCGGTGAACGCGGTGGCCAGGCGAAGGCGGGCTGGGGGTTCGGTGGCGATCTCGTAGTGTCCGCGGCGGCTGGCCCTGCGCCTGTTGGGGCTGAGACGGAATGGGTTTAGCAGCCGGTGCGGCTGACGTAGTCGGCTCGGTTGCTATTAGTGCCGGCGTTAGCGAGGGTGCGGCTTGAGGTGCCGACGGTGAACAGGCGAGTATCGGTGGCGCCGTTCTCGTGCAGGAACGCGACGGTGCCGCTGCTCATGTTGTAGTGCGCGGACTCGATGCGGTTGCGCCAGCCCCAGGTGGCGAGGTCCTGCCAGCCGCAGCTGGACAGGCGCCCTCGGGGGTACGTGTAGTTGATGCCGTCGTAAAAGCAGTACCAGCCTGACGGGCAGTCGGCGGCGGCCAGGGTGATGGCGTCGGGGCGGGCCACAGTGACGATGAAGGTGCCGTCGGCGTAGGAGATGTCACGGTCGCTGGTCTGTTTCCCGCCGGGATGGGCTCGCAGGTATCCGTCGACGACGCCCTGCACCGAGCCGGGGGTTGTGGTGGCGTCGGCATTGGCGGAGCCGGGGGTGCTGATGGCGGCCACTGCTGCGAGCAGGACTGCGGCGGTTTGGCGGGTGGGTCTGACGGTGGTGAGCTTCATTGGTTGCCCCCGTACGTTAATCAGCGTTCACCTATCAAATCGCGACGCTACCAACGGTTACATGCCGGGCGCTCAGAGTGATTCGCGTTCTGTGAAGAGGGGCTGTCGTGGCACGCCTGCACGAGGCGTTCGGACGTGCACGACAACACCCGCAACTGATCGTTTTAAGTCGATTTCCGACCTGCCGTGACGGCGGCCGGCGCCGCCAGGTGACGGCTGGGTAACGATCGCGGATCTCGTACTCCCTCGCTGGTGTCCGCGCAGAGGTACAGATCAGGGGGCTCGTTTCCGGTCGAGTGGCAATGGTGCCGTCACCGGTGTCGACAAGGAGAACGTTGGACGAGCGAAGCGCCACCGAGCTGATCGAGAAATTGGATGCGGAGATCGGCGACAAGCTACGCAAGCTCACGTACTGGAGCCTGAAGGATCGGCGTGACGCGGAGGAGGTCATACACGATGTCTGGCTGGCTGCCTGGGAGGCAGCGATCGCCGGGAAGCAACCGCAGAGGTGGGCGCCGTGGTTATGGCGGGTGTGCGAGAACAAGATCTGCGATGTGCGGAAGAGGAAGCGCCGGCGCCGCGAGGACCCCACCGACATGTTGACGTTGCCGCTGGAGCTGCCGCAACAGCGTGATCCGCACAATGCCTATGCCGTGATCGATGCTCGCGATCTTGTCGTGTCCTTGTGCAGGAAGGCCCGCGACATCAACGCGATCAGCAGAAGTGACCTCACGGCGATCCTCCTGTACGCCCTCGACTTCTCTGACCAGGAAGCCGCCGAGGTCCTGGGCCTGCATCCGTCCTCGGTCAAAGGCAAACGGCAACGAGCTCTGGAACGACTGCGAGAGCTGTTGCAGCCGAAGATGATCGTAGGCCGAGCCGGGGCTGACAGCATCGCATCCGAGCAGAAGGGGACACTGTCATGAGCGGCCTGGATCCGGACCGGCAGGAAACCGAGATCAGCGACGAGGAACTCGCTCAGCTGCTGATCACCGCGCTGGGAGAGCCGCCTCGCGACCAGATAGCTGCCCGGCCGCTCACCACGGATCAACGGCTGCGGCAGATGTACCGGCTGCGGCGGCAGAAGCGCCGCCGACGCTGGGTGGCCGCGGTGAGCCGTTACACCATCGTCGGTCTCGTCGTGGCGGCGCTGATCGGTGGGGTGTGGACGGTTGCTGGCCTGCACCGGCCGCAGGAGCAGACCGCTGCGCCGGCACACGATCCGGTGGCCACCGTCCCGGTGCCGCTGGAGCTCGGGGATTCCGGCTCCTGGATACCGGCCCGCCAGCGTCTCACCGACCTGGCCGGCACGGTGGCGGAGCTTGACGAGCAGCCGGCAGCCGGGCGGTTCAGTCATACCTGGACCCGGTTGTGGGCCAGGGACGCGACCGATCCGCTGGCACCCCCGGTGGTGCACGACGAGCAGCGGTGGTGGGCACCCGACCGCGCCGGCCGGCAGACCCGCGCCACCGTCACCGGCTGGATCCCGGGCGCCGAGCCCGGCCCCGTGCCCGTCGCGGACGCCGGCCAGGACGTGTCGTATCAGGCCGGCGAGATGCCGGTGGTCCTGCCCGAGTTGTCCGACGACGTGTTCCTGGTGTCGAGCCAGCTCGCCGAGCGGCAGGATCCGGCCGACGGCCCGCAGGCCACCCTGCGGGCCGTCCGGGAGGTTTATCGGTTCCACGCCCCGGCCCCCCGCCAGCGCGCCGCGATGCTGCAGGCGCTGGCCGACACCGACCGCCTGTACACGGCGGGCCTCGTCGACGGCGGCGCCGGACGGCGTGGGCTGGCGGTGATGGCCGACAGCGAGAACGGCACGGTCCGTGACATCGCCGTCCTCGACCCGGGCACCGGCCGGCTGCTGGCCTATGACACGGTCTGGTTGCAGCCGCCCGCCGCTGTCAGAATCCCGACCCCAGCGTTGTCGGACTCTCTGCTAATCATTGAGGCGAATCACACCAGCACTCCGCAGTGAACACCAGCCGGGCTGCTACCACCTCGCACCATCAGATACCTGTTCCAGCCGTTGAGTCACCACCCGGTGAATCGGGGAACCAACCGGCAACCGCAGCCAGCGGCTGTCACGTGGGGTGTATCCGGTCGGCATTACGACCGGTAAGGCGCGCTTCCTGCCCGAACCCGTCAGCTAACCCGATAAGCGGCATCTCCATTGTGGAAGAAACGAGAAACGCCGATGCGCGCACAGCATCACCGTGGCCGCCGCCCCGGCATCCCGGGATCGCCGAGAGCCCAGGGACACGGTCACGACCCGGCCGCCGATGAGCCCCTTCCCGGTAAACCCGCACGCCTGGCCGGCGCCCCTTTGCCGCGGCGGCCGGGCCGCCAACGGGCCCCGCATACCGTCCGCTGCCCGCGACAGCTGGACGACCATGCCGGCGCAAGACTTGCGCCTCACCGGCTGCGCGCCGTGACGTAAGCCGCAGCACGCCTCACCCACCTTGCCTCCTCGGCGCCCCTTCACAGCATCGGCCCGACAGCCCGTCGGCCGAGCGCCGGCCACCTGGCCGGCAGTCAGGGCACCGAGGAAAGGGGATGTGTTTTGGACATCCAGCAGCAAGGTGACGGCTCCGACCCGCGACCCGATCGCCGGGCGGAGCTCCAGCGCAAGGCCGGTATCGCGCTCGACTGGGTCCTGCTCATCAAAGCGACCTGGAGCACCGCGATGCTGGCTCTGACGCTGGGCGGGAGTGCGACCCCCACAGCAGCGGGAACTGCCGCAGGGATCGCACTCGGGGTGACGGAAGTCGTGCTGCGCGCTTGGAACCGACGACGGCACTGACATCCGCCCGACCCTGAAGAGCGGCCCGCCCCTGAAAAGGGGCGGGCCGCCCCCGGGCCGTCATACGCCGCGTTCGAGCCCTGGCGTGCTCGGGCGCGGAAACCTGGAACTGTAAGGGTCTACCGGCAGGCCTTGTCGATACGTAACGGCGTAACCCCGTCGGTACACCGTTGTCACCCACGCGAGGCCCTGAACGATCATTTCGATCTTCGTCTACCCTCACAAACAGGGCGGCACATCGTCAAGATGCCCAGCAATACGCCACATCATCTGCGATATCTCAAACACTTACCGTAACCGAGCGCTTCGACGCGTTGGCGCATCGACCGAAGTCAGGCCGGCATCGCAGGACCTCAACCCGCGGCATCCGGAGTCACTCGGCAGCCTGGATGGCGATTAGCTCGCGCTTAACGTGGGGCATCGTGTGGGCGACTTCGCACTGCCGGCTGAACAAGCCGCCGCCATGCTGCGATGGCCGGTGTGTGCCGGCGAGGGCGAATATTCGCAGGACCGGCTCAGTGACCGTCAGGCAAGGATCCGGGCAACATGGGCGCCACTGGCATAGCGGACCGAGCCCTCCAGGCCGATCGTCATCACAGCAGGAAGCAGCAGCCGACAGCGTGTCGCTCGAACCATACGGGCCATCAGTGTCGTGGCGTGCCGACCAGCCACGGGGCCGGTGGTCACGGGATCGCCGGGACGAGGTCGGCTTGGAGGTAGGTGCGGTAGCCGGCCACTGCCGGGTACGGGACATCGAGTCGGTGGGCGCCGCCGGTGATGATCTGTTCGGTGGCCAGGATGCGCCCCGTCTTGGGGTCGATCAGCAGTAGGTGGGTGATGTCGGCGCCGCTGCTGCGGCTGGGCAGTGCGAAGACCGTGGCCCTGCGTCCGATGCGGTCGGTGCTGGTGCCGGCGTAGGCCATGGTGGTCCGGTCGGCCAGCACGCTCAGGATCACCGCGCGCTCGGGCCCGGTCAGGACACGTTCACGCAGCAGGTCGGTGATCCCGTCGATGATCGCGGTACCGGTGGTGGAGGTGCGGGCGAGCCAGACGGCGAGCTGGTCCGGATCGGTTGGCGGCCGGTCCGCGAACGCTGCGGGAAACGAGCCACCGGGGTAAGCGGTGTGCACGGGGGTGGCCGGGGGCGGCCCGATATCGACGGTGAGCGCCCGCTGGTCATCGCGCCACAGCTCGTGGCGGGTCGGGGTGCCTGCGGAGGTGACGCTTTGTCCCGCGATGGTGGTGTGCAGATCCCAGGTGTCGAGCAGGAGATGATCGACGGGGCCGTCGCCTGTGGTGGTGTCGGCGCGGGCGGCGACGGCGAGTGCTCCGAGCGTGACCGGCGGCGGGCCGCTGGTGGGCGTGGTGATCAGCAGCGGGTCGGGGGTCGCGGCGGCGATGGTGGCCGCGGGCTGGCCGTAGTAGATGCCGATGGGGAGCATGATGGCCAGGCTGACGGCGGCCGCCAGCATCAAGGTGGTTCCTGTCGATAGCGGGCGGCGCGGTGCCTTCATGATGTCCTTTCCGCCCGGGTGAGGGCGTGTCGTTTTTAGGGGCTCGGCGTCGGGGTTCCTGGAGTCGCGGGCCAGCATGGCGCCCTCGGGTTGGCTTCGATGCAGGCGCTGGTCCCTGCGGGGTTCAGCTGGTGGCAGTGGTGTTCTCGATGAGGGGTTTGCGCTGGCCGCCGGGCTTACGGAAGAGGACGCCGGCGTCTTCGAGGATTTTGTGGATCGTGCCGTAGCTTCGGTTGCTCTTCTCGGCGAGGGCCCGGATGGAGGCCTCTTTCCGGTAGCTGTTGGGAAGGGTGGCGCTCAGTTGCCGGCGTTCCGTCGCTGTCAGCGGGGTGATCCTGCGGTGCGGTTCACCGGTAGCGGTCGCCGTGTCGTGGTCCATGTCTGCTCCTTGAGAAGTGGGAAGGGGTTCGCAGCCCGGGCCCGGCGCATTGCGCGCCTGAAGGGTGGGCTGGGATGCCGCCGGCCTGCCGGACTGCGCGTGGTGTCATCGCCGGACGAGTTCGGCCGCCGCGGGCACGGCGGGGATGGTCACGGGTGGCCCCGTCGTACGGCAGTCGGGCGTGGGTGAAGGCGATCTCGTAGGACCGCACGGTCAGCTGCGGGTCGTGCGGTAGATCGGTGAACCGGTCGAGGTCGTCGATGGTGAGCCCGGCGGCGAAGAGCCGGTCGCGTTTCTGGAAGGCGCCGTCGGCCAGCAGTTGGATGGGGTAGCTGCCGCCGGTCCAGGTTTCGGCGTGCCAGCGGGTGTGCACGGCGGCGCCGGCTTCGGCGAGGGTGTTGTGGACGCCCTCGCGGCCCCACTCCATGTCGGCGCCGTCGGGTTCGATTGCGTCGCCCAGCACGTTGAGGACGAGGTCGACCAGGTTGCCGTCGTCGAGGGCCGGGGCGTGCAGGGTGTAGGGGCGGGGGTTGACGACCTCGGCGATCAGGATGGATCCGCCGGGCGCGGTCGCCGCGATCATGGCGTTCAGCAGCGCACGGCGGTTGGGCAGGTGCTGGGTGAGCAGGCGGGCCTCGACGAGCTGGACCGGGGCGTCGGCCAGGTGGCCGAGGCCGGTGGTCAGGTCGTGCTGGACGACGGTGATCCCGGGCTGGGTGGGCAGCATCGAGGTGTCGAGGTCGACAGCGACGACTTCACCGACCGGAGCGACGATCTCGGCCAGCGCGGCGGCGATGGTGCCGGCCCCGGCGCCCAGGCTCAAGCATCGGGCTCCGGGCCCGATGCCGGTGGTGTCGAGGTCGGCGAGGGTGTGCGGGTCGAGCCAGGCGGCCAGCCGGATCATCTCGGCGGATCTGTCAGGGGACGACCGGTGAACAGTGGTCATGGCGGGGCTCCGTCGAGGACAAGGGCGGGCGGCCGTCGCATCGCGGGCGATGCCACGGTTGGAGGGGCCTGCGCGGTGAGGCGGCGCGGGCGTCGTGGCCGAGGTAGCAGCTGCCAGCGAGCCGGGGTTGGGGGACGGGTGGGAATTGCGGTGCGTGGCTGTGGTGTCAGGTGCGCCAGATCAAGGCCAGAGTCAGGGGCAGGGCGACCAGGATGATGGGCAGCACCACGGCGGTGGTGTACGGCGAGGTCCGCCAGGTGTGCTGGGCGCGCCGGTAGGCGAGATAGCCGAGGAGCATCGCGGTCGTCGCCCGGCTGGTGCGGATTCCGGCCGGGTGTCCCAGGTCGTGGCGGAGCATGGCCTGGGCGTGGGGTGTGGCGAGCGCCCGGCCGATCGCCGTGTTGACGTCGATGGTGGAGAGCCCGGCGGGTAGGGGCCTGCGGTGAGGATCACTGTCACCGGTACCGCCGTGCGTTGCCGGGTGTGCTGCCGGGATGTCGGGTAGAGCTGCCGGGTCGCCGGTGAGGTGGTGGTGTTCGCTGTGCCAGGGGGTGCTGGTCGGTGTCTGGGGTGTGTGAGCAGACGACGGCGTGAGTGTAGGCGTGGTCGTCGTTGGTTTCGGCGGCGGCAGTGGTGAGGATGTCGGCGATGTCGGTGTGCTGGTGGCGGTTCAGCAGGGCGAGCAGGTCGTGGTCGCGGCGGCAGGCCCGCAGCATCCGGACGTGGGTGGTGGCGATCGTCCGGCCGGGGCCGGTGGCGTCGGGGGTGGTGTGCTGGCTGAGGTGCCAGGTGTAGGTGATGGCCTGCAGCGCGTCGGCGCAGTGGCCTGCGGCGTGCAGGTTCAGGGCGAGGCTGATCGTGGTGGTGAGGATGTCCAGCGGGCGGCTGAGGATGCGGTAGGTGCTGAGCAGGTGCTGGTAGACGACGATCGCTTCGCTGTGGCGGCCGTGGGCGTGTAGGGCGGTGCCGTAGGCGTGGGCGGCGTCGAGCCGGCGTGGGTGGGTGGGCTGTTCGTGCAGGTGGTGGCTGGCGCGGTGGGCGTAACGTGCGGCGTCGAGCTGGCCGAGGCCGGTAGTGTGCGCCGCGTAGAGCATGCAGGCGTCGATGAGCAGCGGATCGGTGGGCAGCCAGGCGTAGTCGAGGCCGTCCAGGTGCACGGCCAGTAGGCGAACCGCGTCGGCGGAGCAGCCGGCGGCGATCAGGTTTCGTGCGGCGGCGACATCGTCGGGCAGGGTGTTCAGACTGCTGCGCCCGAAGGCGGGAGCGCGCCTGGCCGGGCATACCGTGGCGACGGTTCGAAGCCGTGTGCGGCGGGCCGAGACCATAACGACGGCCTCCTTTCTCCTTCGGGCGGACGGGATATGGACAATCTGCACAACGGCGACACGGCGGAACGGCCGTCGTGGCCACCGCGCGGCCGGGGCTGCGGACCGCGCGGTGGCCGGGCCGGCACGTCCACAGCGACAGAGCGGTGCCGGCCATGGGACACCCGAGGTTTCCCCTAGCCGGTGGGGTGGCCTCGGGACGGCCGCCACATCGCGTGGAACGGAGATCCGTCTTCGAGGGTGAAGGTGTCCAGGTCGGTATAGCCGAGCCGCCGGTAGAGCGCCTGGTTGGCGGAGTTGGTGGCTTCCAGGTAGGCCGGCCGGTCTTCGAGATCGAGGCGGTGATGGGTTGCGGTCAGCAGGGCGGAGCCCAGGCCTTTGCCCTGGTCCTGGGGCCGGACGGCCACGAACGCCAGATAGGCGTGCGGCTGGAGGGGATGGTTGTCTTCCAGGATCTTGTCCAGGTGCGCGAAGCGCGCTTGGAGGTCGGGCGGCACGATCTCGTTCAGCCGCTGGTCGTAGTGGGGGATCGGGAGTGGTTTCGTGGTGTGGTCGAACCAGACCGTGACCGCGGGGATCTGCCCGTTCTGCTCCAGCAGGAACACGTCACCGGCGCCGCCTGCCGCATGTTCGGCCAGCAGGCTGAAATATGCGGACATGACCTGCTGGCGGCGGGCGAGGTCAGGGATGAGGAACCGGTTCGGCCGGGCGTCGTTGAGGGCACGGGCGATCAGGTCACCGACCAGGGCGACGTCGGCGGTGCTGGCGGCGGGGCGGATCCTCGGGGCGGTCATCGGCGTGCTCCCGAGCGTGCCCGGTGCTGCCCGTCGTCGGGCGCGGCTGCGTGTGCGGGTGCGGTGGCCGCAGAACCCAGGCCGATACCCCGGTAGACGTCGGGGCGGGTGCTGCGCAGTGTCCAACCCCAGATCAGCCCAAGAACAGTGACAGCCGCGAACGCGACGGGTACCAGGACCGACGGGCCAGTCCAGCCGTCGGTGTCGTACAGCGCCGGCAGGTTGGTGAGCATCAGGTACAGCACGCCGGCCAGCAAGGGCAGGGCCACCCACGGCGCGATCATGCGGGCCCACAGCGGCTCGCCGTGGGAGTCGCGGCTGAAGAAACCGATCACCGCGGTGGCCGTGACAGTGATCAGGATGGCCACGCCGACACCGCCGCTGGTGCCGAGGGTGAAGAAGAACTGGGTGAGGGGATCTCCGCCGCCGATCGCGAACACGATGATCGCGGCCAAGCCGATTCCGGACTGTGCCAGCGAGGCGTAGCGGGGTGCGCCACCGGCGGTGAGGCTGAGGATTCGCGGCAGATCGCACGCCAGACACCGGCCCGTCGCACTCGACGTCACATGCTCGTCGAGCAGCGCCTGAGCCTTGCCGAGTTGCTCGGCGGCCGATGGCGCGACATTGGTGTTCACCATCATCCCTTCTCCTTCCGGAAGGTAAGCGGGCGTACACGGGCCAAGGCGTCCTTGTGTGGCTCCGCGGCGGCGGGACCTAACAGGAGGATCGTTCACTTACATCGACAGGCGCCGTGATCTGCTGTGAACTGACCGTAGGGGTGCACCATGGAGGTGACCGGGAAAATCTGTACCGGGTCACCGGAGATTCACCAGGCAAGGTGATGCAGTGCGAGGAATGACGGACGACATGACGACCGGTCAGCGTGTCGCCTTCTACCGGAAGCGGCGTGGCATGTCTCAGGAGGTGCTGGCCGGCCTGGTAGGCAAGACAGGCGAGTGGCTACGAAAGGTCGAGACCAACCGGGCCGAACTCGACAGGCTTTCCGTCATTCGCTCAGTCGCCCGTGTACTCGACGTCTCAATGGGAGACATCATCGGCGACCCGGAGCTATTCGAGTGGTCCGAGGACTCGGGCCGCCGAACCATCCCCGCGCTACGGGCTGCGCTACACGACTACCGACATCTCGCCCCGAAGATCACCGAATTCGGCGAAACCGACCCTCCGCCTCTGGCGGATATTGAACGTGACATCGCCGAGATGTGGGAGGCGTACCAGTATTCGAAGTACGGCGTGCTGGCCCGCAGACTCCCCCACATCATTCATGACTGCCTGACTGCAGCTGAAATCTACGACGGAAACGACGGCCAGCGCGCACAATCATTGACTGCCTACGCGCATCAGGTCGCCACTTTGCTGCTCACGAAGCTGGGAGAATCCGACCTGGCTTGGATCGCGGCCAGCCGTGGACTGGTAGCAGCAAACGCGAGCAACGACCATGTCGTGATCGGCTCACTCAGTCGCGCGGCGGCCCACGCACTCGTTTCGATCGGCGAATACCAGCAGGCTCGCGGCCTAGCATCAGCTAGTGCCAGTTTCCTCATGCCTCGACTCGCCAAGCCGACCCCACAGCTACTTTCCGTCTATGGCAGTCTCCACCTAGTGTGCGCCCTCGCTGCCGCGCGTGACGACGATCGGCCAGGAGCCGATACCCATATCATTGAGGCCGATTCCGCCGCTCTTCGCCTAGGCTCGGACGCTAACCACGTCTGGACAGCCTTTGGACCCACCAATGTGGCGATTCATCGAGTCTCCATTGCGATGGAACTCGGCGATGTCCAGCGGGCCATCAAAATCGGCACGCCGCTAGACACCTCCTCACTTCCGGTGGAACGCCGAGTCCGTCACGCAATAGAAACGGCTCGCGCCTATGCCCGATGGAATCGCATAGACGAAGCGCTCAGCGCGTTGCTGAACGCCGAGGCCGTCAGCCCTGACCAGGTCCGATATCACCGACTCTCCCGGGCGATTGTGCGCGAGATACTCGTTCGCGGTCGCCCGCCGCGCCTCGCCGTCGATCTGAGCGAACGGATGGGCGTGAGGTCCAAAATTCCGGACTGGCTGGACGGGAAGCCTTAGCTACCCGTGTTGACCAGGCGGCTTGTGAAACCCGCGCCGACAAGGCGATCGAACGCTACGCGAACACCGTCGGGAACATCCTGCGCGACCGCGAAACCACGCTCGGCATACAGTTCAATCCGCTGCGTGTCACCAACAAGCATGTCAATGACCCGTCGCACGTCGCCGATACTCTCGACATAATCGTCAAGGGACATCGGGTTCGAGGCGCAAATAACCTCTACGCCTGGCCAAACCTTCCTACACGTGGCGAAGGCTCGGCGTTGTTGATACGGCCGCGACATGAGAAGAACAGACGCGACTGCCACACCGGACTCTTCGAGCAAACGCCGCGAATATTCGAGATTCTGTGAGGTGTTAGTGGCATGAGGCTCCACCTCGATAACCTCGGGAGGAACACCGTTTTCAACCGCGTACTCCCGGTAGTGAACTGCTTCACCCCGCGGGAAACGGGCAACCGTTGTCGGCGCATTAGCGCCGGTGAAAACCAGACGCGGATACAGGCCAGAGTGGAACAGCTTGGTCGCGATAACAGCCACCCCGAGATCATGGCTACCCAGTCCGATACCAACGTCGCACGGACGCAAATCATGCTGCATGTCGTGATAGCGCCAAAGTTCTTCAACGTCAGCACGCAACTCCTCGGGAATCGCTGCCGTCGAACTCAAGACGTAGTCATTCACTGCGCGACTGCTGTCCTCACCCGTGACTTCATTCGGCGCCGCCCGAACGTCGCAGCGCAGCGAGTCCGGCCTCAGCCACCTCAAGCGGCACCACCGCAGCGACGGGCACACCGTCTTTCGACAGATAGACGACTTGGCCCCGCTCCACATTTTCAAGAAGCTCAGGAAGGACGAGGGACAGGGGAAAATCATCCGGGCTCGCGAAACTGGCGCCCGCTCTCGGCTCTCGCATGAGGCCCAGCCTAGGGGTCTCGATGCCTACCGTGCAGACTGAGTCAACCAACGAACATGATCCACGAGCAGAAGGCCGATCGGGAAGGCTCGCCGTCGATCGTTCGCGACCTGGAGTGCCTTCAGGATCCTCGGGCTTCGGCGCGTGCTGGAGCTGGGCTGGCGGCTTGCTGGGTGGCGTTGGCTGCACCTCGCGGTGGTGAACCAACGGAAATCTCAAGCGACACGCTCGGGTAGTTCTATCGAACGAATGTGCTACCCGAAATGCGGACTTCGTCGGCTGGCCGACACCGCTGGCACCGGCCACTCCGGTATCCGTATGGCACGGCCGGTTGGCTTCGTTCCTTGATCACCGTGCAGGACTTAATCGTTGCCTCCGGGCGGGTAGAAGGGCGGATCAGGTGAGCGCAACCCTCGACGCTGGGCTTTTTGGTACCAGAGTGTCGGCGGATCGGTGATGAGCGACCACACCGGTGGTGCCCTGCCGGTGGTAGCAGCCCTCGCTGCGAGCGCGCAGGCCCGGCGGTCCTGGGTCACGGCCGCGGCGCGTGTCCTGTCGGTGGACCAGCGGGTGCGCGGGGTATGGCTGGTGGGCTCGTTGAGCCATGGTCGGGGTGATGCGTTCAGCGATGTCGACCTGATCGTCGTCGCGGGCGAGCCGGTACCGGCCGACCTGCGCGACGATCCCTTCGCCGGTCTGCGGATGCCCGGTACGGTGCTCTATGCGCGGCGCAAGCCGCGTAACGCGCCTGCGGGTGGTGGCTATCTTGCGGTGTGCCTGGACATGGCGGGGTTGCCGGTGCTGGTCGACATGTACCTGTGGCCGGTGACGACCGCGGTCCTGCCGGCAGGCGGGAACGTCCTGTTTCACCGCGGCGAGGTCATCCGATCAACGCGGGGCTTGCTGGAGGTGCTGGCTGCATGCCCGGCCGACGACCCGGCCGGTGCCGACCCGACCGACCCGGTCAGCGTGTTCTTTCTGATCCAGCTCGCCGCGAAGTACCACGCTCGCGCCGATCACAGCCGCTACGCAGGGATCTGCCGCCAGCTGCGGATCCCTGCCGACGATTTCCGTGCCCTTCGGCTGCTCCTCGCCGGCTGCTCCCTGTCGACGGAGCCGGGCGTGACACGGGCAGTCGAGCGTCTGCTGGATGTCGCTGATGAACACCGTCGGCTCCTGGAGCCGGCGTCCGTCTCGTCGTCTGCGAAAGAAGGCTCGTGATGGTCTTCAATGGTGCCGTCCCGGAGAACGGGCAACAGCTCACGACTCGGCCGGAGCAGCAGCCGTGCGGGCCGGTGGGCTCGCCGCCCACCGGTGGTCCGGATACGATCACCGCGCTGGTGGAAACGGTGCATGCGCTCACCCGCCACTTCCCGGACCATAACGGCCCGTTCGAGCGGGTGTCGCGGCTGGCAGAGGAGACGGGCGAGCTCGCCCAGCAGGTCAACCATGCCGAGGGCATGGGCGTCAAGGTCGCCAAGCACGGGCCGGCCGACCCGGCGGCGATGGTCAAGGAACTCATGGATGTGCTGCGCGCCGCCGTCGGGCTGGCCGTGCACTAGGGGCTGGTCGATGAGCTACGGAACCTGATCGCGGCAAGCTATCGGCATCATGTCGATCTGGGCTTGATCGAACCGGCGGCGAGCGAGGATGAGCCCGCATCGTGACCGCCAGCGAACCGACCTCGGTCTCCCGCCCCAGGACGACGCCGAAGACTCCCCGCGACGACGCCCCACGGCGGGATGTGCGGCGGGCGTGGGCGGCGTACGCGGTGTCGCAGGCCGGCAGCGGGATCGGTGCGGGGGCGTTGCCGCTGGTCGCGATCCTGCTGCTGGACGCTTCGGACTGGCAGGTGTAGCTGCTGGCCGTGGTCGCGGGGATCGCCGGCGCTGCGGTGATCGTGCCGTTGGGCCCGGTGACGGAGTTCCGGCGCAACCGCCCGGCGATGATCAGCGCGGACGTACTGCGATTGGTGACGCTGGCCAGTGTCCCCGCCGCCGCGTGGTGCGGCATGCTGTCGTTCGCCCAGTTGTGTGTGGTGGCTGCAGCACAGACCGTCGGCGCGATCGCCGCGTCGGCAGCGAGTACCTCCTATCTGAAGAACCTCGTGGCATCGCAGCGGCTGGCCGCGGTGAACTCCCGTTGGGAGACCACCATGTGGACCGCGAGCACGGTCGGCCCACCGGCCGGGGGCCTGCTGGTCTCGTGGGCCGGCGCCCTCGCCGCCGTCATCGTCGACGCCGCCAGCTTCCTGACCTCCGCGGTGATCCTGGGCCGTGCCCGGCACCGGGAGCCCGCGCCACCGTCCCAGACGGCGATCGCCCCTGGCTGCGGGAAATGACGGCGGGGTGGCGACACATCGCCGCCCATCCGGTGCTGCGGGTGCTGTTCGTGCACGCGCTGCTGTTCGGGGGATGCATCATGGCGTTGACCCCGCTGATCGCGATCCTGATACTGCGCGACCTGGGATTCAGTCCCGCCCAGTACGGGCTCGCCCTGGGCGTGCCCTGCGCAGCTGGAGTCCTCGGTTCGCTGCTGGCACCGCGGATCATCGCGACAGCCGGTTTGATGCCGACCCTGCTGGTCGCCGGAGCGGCTCGCTGCCTGTGGATGGCGGTGCTGCCGTTCGCGCCCGGCACGCCGGCCGGCCTGGTGTTGATCATCGGCGCGGACGCGGCGCTGTTGTGGTGCGCAGGGGTATTCAATCCCGCGTTCGTGACCTACCGCATGCAGGTAACCGCCGACGGCTATCTGGCCCGGGTTGCGGCGGCGTGGGCGGTGAGCAGCAAGGTCGCCCAGCCGGCCGTGATCGCGGCGGCCGGGATAGCGGCTGCTGCTCTGGGCGCCCGGATCGCGTTGCTCGCGCTGGCGGGGGTGCTGCTGGCCAGCATCGTGATCCTGCCGTGGACAGCATGGCGGGCCACGCCCGCCGACCACCTCGACACCCGATCCGATTCACCGGCGGTGAAAGGGCTGTGATGAGTGATCCGATGCAGCGGGGCCGGTTCGCGGCCCCGATCCGGCGCGGCGAGACCGTCGAGCGCTCGCCGGGCCCCGGCCCGGTGAACGTGCACGCCTTGCTTCAGTATCTCGAACAAAAGGGCTTTGCGCTGTCGCCGCGAGTGCTCGGCTGGGCGGCGCAGGGTCGCGAGATCCTCAGCTACCTGCCGGACGATTCCGGCTATCCACCCCTGTCCGCCACATTGCGCAGCGAAGAGACGCTGATCAGCGTGGCCACGGCGATCCGGGCGCTACACGACGCCGGACAGGGATTCGTGGCGCCACGGCCGGACGGCTGGCACCGCAGGGAACTCGCGGTCCCGGCGGTCATCGACTGCATCGGCCACCACGACCTCGCCCCGTGGAACCTGCTGTTCGACGGCAGCACGGTGGTCGGCATCGTCGACTTCGACACCGCCGGTCCCTCGAACCGGGTCTGGCACCTCGCCTACGCCGCCCACCACTGGGTGCCGTTCCACCCGCCGGACGGCCCTACGCGGTTTTGGCTGGGACAGCGAACCCGGGCGGGCCCGCCGCCTGCGGATGTTCACCGACACCTACGGCCGTGGGGTGCGGCCCGAGCAGGTGGTGGAATTCGCCGCGCTGCGCCTGCTCGCCATGGCCGCCTACATCGAGCAGCAGGTGCACGCCGGTGATCCAGCGTTCGCGGTGCACCGCGACGAGCAGCACGCCGACGGCTACCGGCACGCCGCCGCCTACGTCCTCGCCCACCGCGCGCAGCTACTCGGCGAAGCCGGCGGGCGATGACGGCGAGCCGCATGCGCAGGATCGCCGTCGTCGGGGCCGGAGGCGCGGGCAAGACCGTGCTCGCCAACCAGCTCGGCGCCCGGCTGGGAATCCCAGTGACCCACCTGGATGCGCTGCGCTACGACACCGGCTGGAACCTGATCGCCGAGGACGAGTTCGCCGCCCGGCAGCGGGCGGCGGTCGCCGCCGACCGGTGGATCACGGACGGGAACTCCCTGGCCACTCTGCCGATCCGGGCTGCGGCCGCGGCCGCCGTCATCGTGGTGGACCCGCCACCGCTGGTCTGTCTGTGGGGCATCCTGCAACGCCGGTGGCGTTACCGCGGAGGCCAGCACGCCGACGGTGTCTTCGACCGCATCACCTGGTTTTTCCTTCGATACGTGATCTTGTACCGGCGTCGGCACCTGCCCCGCACGCTGGCCTGCATCGCCCAGCACGGGCCGCACGCCACGGTGGTCCACCTGACCAGCCGTCGCCAGGCCGAAAATTTTGTGGCCCAGCTTTCCGGCCAGGAGGACGGCCGATGATCGACCTGTCGCGCTATGCGAGCGATCCGGCCTTCGCCGTGACCTGGATCGTCATCGACTTCGAGGGCAGCACCCCCGCGGGTTTCCCGGCCGAACCGGTCGAAGTCGGCGCCGTGCTGCTGCGCCTGGACGGCGCGACGCTGGTTGAGGTGGGCCGGTTCGACGCGCTGATGCGACCGCCGGCACACGCTCCGTTCACCGCTTCTGCGAACGGCATCACGGCGGCGATGGTCGCCGGTCGTCCACCAGCAGGGACCGTCCTGGCGGGCTTCGATGCCACCCTGGATGCTCCGCCGTACATCGCAGTCGCACACACGCCGCGACGGACGCCGGCATCATCGCCCGGTACGCGTCGGCGTGTCCTACCTCGCGGCGGCGCCGATGCTGTGCACCCGCAACCTCGCCCGGTGCGCCTACCCGGGGTTGACGTCGTACAGCCTCGACGCGGTGCTGACGCACACTCAACTGCCGGTCCCGGACGGGCGGCATCGCGCGCTTCCCGACGCGCTCGCCACCGCCGCGTTACTGAAGCGGCTGCTTACCGACGGTGCGGCCCGTCACCGATGGCCCCGGCTGAGTCAGCTTCATCAGATGGCCGGAGGGCCAGCACCCGCGACCACTCATCGTGTCGCCCTGTTCTGACCGCTAGTGACAGAGGAGAAGTCAGCGTGAATTTGCCGAAATCCGCCGCATCGCCCGTGTCGGTACCGATGCATCCGGTGGACGTCTTCGTCCTACTGATCGACGCCGGCAAGGTGCTGCTCGATCTGCGCGCCGGCACCGGGTACGCCGACGGGCAGTGGGTGGCCCCGTCCGGGAAGCTGGAGGCAGGAGAGGACGTGGTCACTGCCATCCGCCGGAAAGCGATCGAGGAGATCGGCGTGCGCCTGGCCGGCGACGAGCCGCACTTCGCTGCGGTCGTGCATCACCGCAACCCCGAGCACGGCCGGATCGGTTTCGAGCTTCTCAGGAGGCGGTAGAGGTATCGACTGCCGTTCCCGTCGCGAGCTGGATCTTGGATCTTGCCTCGGCTTTTACGACGCCCGCCGCTTTTCGAGGACCGTCCGAGGGTCTGGTTGACACCTGGACGTCACGATTGGCCGATACTTCTGGCGTCAGACCGGCTCTGGGGCCGTCGCTTGCCGCGTGGTGTTGCGGCCGGCGCCCTTTGCGGCGTACAGGGCTGCGTCGACTCGAGAGAGGAGGCGATCGGTGTCTTCGGCACCATCCCAGGTTGCGTAACCTGCACTGCAGGTTTGTCCATCCGGGGTCGCTGCCCGGAGGCGGTCCAGTACGGCTGCCGCGGCATCGCCCTCACAGTCCACCAGAGCGATGGCGAATTCCTCGCCGCCCCATCGCACGAGCAGATCGCCGTCACGCAGAATCGTGTTGAAGGCGGTTGCGCTGCTGCGGAGAAGTTCGTCGCCAGCTGGATGGCCGTAGACATCGTTGTATCGCTTGAAGTGATCGAGGTCAAGGAGAGCGACGGTCAACGGCTCTGCTGTTCGCCGGGCGCGGGCAAGTAGACGCGGAAGTTCGGTGTGCCACGCACGTCTGTTGGACAGGCCAGTGAGGGCGTCAGTGTGGGCCAAGTGTTCCAGTCGTTTTAGAAGGCGTTCGTGGACCAGCGCCAGTGCCGTCTCCTCGGCGAGTAGGGCGACCGCCCGGGCTTCATGACCGGCGACGGGATCACTCTTGTGCTGCCAGAACGCCGCCAGGACGGCTATGACGTTGCCGTCGGCGACTATTGGTTGCCATAGGGACGATCCGCTCTTCACCAGTTCCCGGACCTGGGCTGGCACTCGGGGGTCCGCTTGCGTGTCGGTGACGAAGGCAGCGCTAGCGGTTCGGCGGGTTTCGGTGATCAGGTCAGAGTGCTGGGGTGCGATGCAGGTTCCTGTCGGGATGGTGCCGAGCGCGGCCGTGATGGACATGTGAGGTGGCGGTTGCGCGGAGTCGGGTTCCAGCAGGGCGACGGAGTCTGCCTCTGCCAAATGACGGACCGCAGACACGATGGTGGCGCGGGCGTCGTCTCCGCTACGAACTCGGTGGGAGACGGCCACGATGGCGGTAAGCAGCTGTTCGGCCTGGTGTGCTTGTTGCGCGGCAGCGTTTTGTTGCTCGGCTAGCCGGTGTCGGTCAGTGATATTGGTGCTGATGCCATCGGCGAAAAGCCGGCTTCCTTCACGTCGAGGGCTGGCACGGGTCCACACCCAGCGTATGACTTCGTCGTAGCCGTGAACGCGGCATTCGATCTCTGCCGGCCGGCCGGCAGATACGGCTGCATGGAAGGCGGCGAAGCCGAGGAGGTCGTCTGGGTGTATTCGGGCAGCGAGTTCAGCTGCCATGTCGGCGCCGGTGGGCAGGGGGGCACCGAAGACCCCGGATCCATCTGGGCTGGCGAACACCGACCTCACCACTCCGTCGGCGAGGACTTCGACAGTCCACACATAGTCATTAACCCGGTCGATTACCCGGTCGAAGTCGCGGCGGACCGCCGATAGAGCGAGAGTGAGATCCTCGGTGTGCCGTCGAGAAACGAATCGGCCCAGGTGGGCGCAGCTGGTATTTAGCATGGCAGCGGTCCCTTCGTCGTAAAGGGCATGTCCGCCGGTGGCGAAAGCCATCACGCCGAGTACCCGGCTCTCCGAGCGGACAGGAACACCGAGGCAGGCGCCAGCGCCTGCTGACCCTGTCCAGAGTTCGGTGTCGCGTCGCCACACCTGTGTGGCCAACGTCTGCGCCACGTCGGGTGGGAAGACAGCGTTGGGCAGGCAGTGAGTGCTCTGCACGCTGATGTGATCTTGGCTCTCATCAACGTGCCAATATTGCCCGGCGATCCAGCCCAGTGTTCGGGTGATCGCGGTGACCGCCCCGGCAGTCGCCTCTTCGGCACTAGTCGCATCGGCCAGCGTCCGAGTAACTGCCAATTGAGCCTGATTGAGTAGCTCGGCATGATGCCGCTCGGTGAGGTCGTGCATTGCCACGACAGCGCCGAGCCGCTGCCCGTCGCTGCTGTCTATAGGTTCGGCGTTGGCGACAAACCGGCGAGGCATCCGACCGGGGCGCCGTACTACCAGACTCTGCCCTCGCACGACCTCGCCGGTGAACGCCCGTGCCAAAGGCACCTCGCCAGGAGTGAGCAGTGTGTACCCATCCTCGGCGTAAAGATTGAAGGTTTCGGGCCAATGGTCGCTGTCGAGGGAGGTGGCGTCCACTCCGTGGATGTATCGCGCCGCCCGGTTGAACAGATTCAACCTGCCGGCACTGTCGCAGGCAACGACTCCCGTATCAAGGGTGTCCAGCAGCGCCTGCAGAAAACCGCGTTCCGGCCCAGGCCCCTGCTGCTTCGGGGCGTGGCATCCTGGTGCTACGAAGGTCTCTTCCCTGACGAAGAGGTGAAAGTGGGTGACCCCGAGATCAGAGGTGGTCTGAACCGTCACTTCAGCGGGGAACTCCTGGCCCGCGCTGTCGACGAGTATTCGCTTGAGACGGGCAGAGTCAGGACCCTGGGTGGCAGCTCGGATCACGTCAGCGAAGAATCCGGGTTGCAACTCGGTCGGCGCGATCAGAACAGCAAAGGGCTTTCCCAGTGCTTTCGACGTGGAGTGACCGAACATCGTCTCGGCCGCCTCATTCCACATGGTCACCCGAGCTTGGTCATCCACAGAGATGTACGGGTCACGAGCATCGGCGAGGATGCTCTGGAAATGAGCTGCCAACCGTAGCTTCACCGCTTGCGAGCGCAGCGCCACAATCTGCGGTTCGATCGCTGTCGCGAAATCCTGCAGCATCTTCATCTGCCCCGACGACCAGTGGCGCGGCCGGCGATCGATTACACACAAAGACCCGAAGACTGATCGTTGCGGTGTCCGTAGGGGCAGGACCAGATACGCCGCCGCACCGTCATCTGCGGTCGGTAACTCGTCAGCAAGCTGCACGTCAGCACGCGCATCCGCGATGGCGACCGGCTGGTGCTGCTCAAAAGCGCGCCGGTGGTAGAGGTATGCCAGCCGCATCAACCACGCTCCCTCTGGTCCTGGCCCGTTGGGAACTGGTGGCGCGGCATCCGAAGCGAACCAGATATGGGCGAGGTGGGCATCGAGCAACTGCGCCGCAAGGGCCGCCAGTGCAGGCGCGCGTTCAGCGGACGTAGTAAGACCGGACGGCTGCCAAAGACGAGGGGCGCCGATGTCGTCCGACGCTCCCGGCGCGAACCTGCCATCTCGTCTGTCCCCCATACCCTCTCCATTCGGCTATCCGGGTGAATGACTGAACCGGCCGGGCGGCCGCCGGAAGGAAAGGCGCAGCACATGCCTACCTTCATCAGCCAGCAGGGCGGGCCAGCATCGGGCTTCTTCATTGCCATCCGGCCCACCTCAACAGCACCTGCAGCAGACGGCCCCCATTCGCGGCCTTTCCGGTAGAGCAGACGTCGCTGGCTTCAACGAAGATCGATCGAAGAAGTTGTTTGGAACGTTGGTCGATCGTTGGATGTGTTCAGCCCGGCCAGGCCGGGTGGGCAGGCCGGCAGGGCGAGCGCGGTGAATGCAGCGGAGACTCATCATCGACGGTGTTCGCCGATGGCGAGTGCGGAGCGTCTACGGGCGCAGTTTTAAATGGAGGCCGGCGACCACGATCTGGCGGTGCGATCGGGACGTGATCCGCGGATCGGTCGGCGGCGTGTTTGAGTCGGCTGTGATCGACTGGTTCGTACACCGTTCGAGGTAGTGCCAGGCCACCGGGAACAGGTCGCTGGGGAACAGCGGGTTACACCGGGCTGGCGTCAATCATCGCCTCGACCGGCATCGTGTTGAGCATGGTGAAGGCGCCGATTAGGGACGGCAGGTCACCGGCGCATCCTGCGCGGGCGGACAGCGTCACCTAGATGAACGGGTCGCGCTGGTAGATGGCCCGGTATACGTACGTCAGGCTCCAGCGACATGGATGCGGGTTTCCGGCGACGGCCAGCGATCACTGGCGCCTATCGGGCCGTATTGCCTAGCAACGGCATGAACCGCTGCCCCGTCGGTAGACAGTGGCGTGTCGTCTCCCCACCATGCTCGACAATTTCAGTGGAGTTGGTTGATTGATTCTACTTCGGCCGGCGTGGCTTCAGCCTCTGCAGAATGACGCGGCCAATCAGGGCCACCTCGTCGGGGTCCTCGGTGTGCAGCACATCGCCGTCGTTCTGGTGACACAGCGCCATCGAATAGTTCGGGGTCATGACGACCAGGCAACCTTCGCCGGTAAATGGAGTGCCTTCGCTGTCGGGACTAAGCAGGGCGGTGTAGAGGGCCAGTCTGCTCACCCGGTCGACCTGCGGCTGCCAGCGGGCTAGGACGTCGGGAGTGCAATAAGAGCCGAGGACGACCGCGTGGCGCTGACCGTCGATGACGCTCGCCGCTCGTTCCATCGCTCGTCGGGCTGCAGCGTCATCGAGGCGGCGGCATCCGGCGGCCGCCGCGACCTCATGTGGGCTGCCGGTGGGCTGGTGCTGTCCGGGCCGGGCGGGGCGCAGGCCGTCCGTGGTGGCGATATCCTGAAGGTGCAGGTCGATCGGTGGCGCTGGCCGGCCGAAATGCCAACCCTGACCCCAGTGCGCGCCGAGGGACCGAGCCGTGACGACGTCCGCGGCGGTCTCGATGCCCTCGGCGATGATGCGGGCGCCCGTGCGGCGGGCGGTGGAGCTCACCACTCCGCAGATCTCCGCCGTCGCCACTGCGGACGGATGCCGCAATAGGTGCATATCCAGCTTTATCACGTCCGGATCGACCAGCGGCAGGAATGCCAGCGACATCGGGTCAGCTCCAACGTCATCAAGAGCGATGGCGTTGCCCAGGCGGTGTGAGAGTTCCGCGATGTCGAGTAGCGCAGCCGGTACTGTCGGCAACGCCCGTTCGGTGAATTCGGTGACGACCCGAAACGGCAGCCCGCTGAGCAGCATCGTGAGCAAGCGGGCGGACAGCGGCTGGTCCAGCACAGCAGGTTCGGCGTTGAGGAAGACCAGCGGCGGCGGCTGCCGCAACGTCAGAGCAGACTCCAGGGCGCGTTCGGCGCACAGCATGTCCATCGCGCCGAGCAGGCCCGCCCGGCTCGCCGCCGCGAACAACTGGTCGGGACGCTGCAGCGGTGTATCGGCCGGGCCGCGCGCGAGCGCCTCAACCCCCATCACCGCGCCGGTGGTCAAATCGACTATCGGCTGTAAAACTGGCGCCACCCGGCGCTCTTGTATCACGTGCATCGTGAACGCGACGTCGGCCGCGATCCCGTTGTCCGCCGCGAGCTGCACTATGCGCCCCCCGTCGTGGGTACCTTCTTTGGTCCTATCGGCACGCCAGCCACCGTATGAACCTCTTACAGCAATCAGTTACACGCCGAAAAACCCCGGCGAATCTCGCAGGTATCACCGGCCTCACACACCACGTCCATCCGACTCTTCATCGTCGGCTCAGTGCCACCCATGACATTGTGGCCGTGCATGGTAGGAGCACAACGATCGCCATTCTGGTGTCTTGTATGGAGTTCCGACGATATGTACGCGCGGGCCGGCAGTCAACAGGTCGCGGGCTCCAGCCATTAATGCGGCGCCGACCGATGGTTTCGTCCATACCCTGGTGCTTGAGCGGCGACCTTCCGGCAGTCGCCGGGGCTGGAAAGAGCCGCTGAATAGAGTCATCGGTGTCTCGGCTATCGCCGGATCGCCCGGTTCTGCGTGTACAACTGCAGCCCGTCCATGTGTGGCGGTCCCCGACGTGGGGCTTCAGCTCCGCTAGCACCTTCACGCGATCCAACTCGTCCTCAGCGACCAGGACACCAGTCAATCGCACACCTCCTTCGCCTCGGACACAACCTCTCGCCCCCGAACCCTGTAGCGGCCACCAGAGGCCCCGCAGGCCGCCACCCCGTATTGCACGGTGTTAAGTCATTGGAGAGGGTCGTATCTGGGCGCTGCGGGCCTAGGCGGCATCGGTGGATTGCGTGCCGGTCTGGTGGAGGGCGTTTGCGGGCCCTCTCGACGGGGACCGAACGAGTTTTTCGTCCGGCACTCCGGAGCAGGCGATCATGGCCGCCGCCGAGCTGGCCACCAGCGCCGCCAAAGTACGGCTTTCCCCGATCAGCATGCGCCGGGTGCACACCATCGCCCGTTTCGTTCTCGATGGTCGCCGACCATGTCGAGACAAACCAGCCTGAACCCACCCTTGGCTGTCAGACTGACGCTGGCGGCCGCGGCTGGCGCCTTCCCGGTGCTATGCCGCCAAAGGCCACTAGCCTGGCAGCGCAGGTGGCTGTAACTTAGCCTCATGCAGCTTCATGAGGGAATCCAATTTCAGTACTTATAGTGCGTTCTCCGTCATACGGTGACGGCTGCCCTTGAGCGCTTTTCCGGCTCCGGCGCTTCTCCTGATACATCGCCTGATCGGCAATGTAAGTTAACGCATCAAGAGAGGCTTCATCACCTGATGGTCGATATGCCGATCCGATTGCAACGCCCACGGTGACAAAATTATCGCCGACTCTAATAGGACTATTAATTTCCTCACGAAGTCGGCAGATGAGGTCATCGGCTCCGCCGGGAGTGGCATGAGGGAGAAGCACCTGGAATTCGTCACCACCCAGCCGGCCGGCGAGGTCTTCAGCACCAATACACGCTCGTATACGGTATGCGGTCTGCCGTAATACCTCGTCTCCAGCAGCGTGCCCAAGGCTGTCGTTAATCTGCTTGAATCCATTGAGATCGAGCAGAAGACAGGTGAGTTGGTGGCCAATCTTGCTATCAGCGAATTCGGCCAGCCGGTTACGGTTTGGTAGTCCGGTGAGCGGATCGTGGCTGGCTTGGTGCTTCAGGGCATCTTTCGCCTGGTCGAGTTCAGCCACACGGCGGCCAAACGCGCCGGATTGAGTGCCGCTGATGAAAGCTACCATCAGGTGGATGATAACGGCGAAAACCAAGTCGCCAGGTGCCGGAGGGCGCTCGCCGCGCGAGAGCACGAGAGGCAGAAAGGCGGATGTCGCCGCCCAGGCAAGAAGCGCACCGGGCAATTTGAAACGAAGCGAGCCAGCGACTATGGGAATGATCAGGCCGGTCCACGTTGTGGTCTCGACGTAGTTATGCAAGCCTGCAACTAATGCACACATAACGACCGTATCGGCGATGACTTGAGCGGCGCTAAACCAGCCATAGTGACGGTTGGCAGGCCTCCAGAAATTGATTGCTCCCAGGGTCTCGGCAGCGATCATGGCCGCGATCATGCCCAAGCACACCGTGGTCAACGAAGCCGGCACTCCGTGAGAAGGTGCGTCGAAAACGTCCGCCATCAGCATGGTGGTGAGTAAGATCCCGCCGCCGCGCGCAAACAACTGCCCTCCCTCAACGGTTCGGCGATGACGCATCAAGGAGGGGTCGGCGCACCTGGTCATCCTCTTCTCATCGGCACCACCCATGTCGACCTGAGGAGGGCGGGTCGGCGCCGTAGGGCTGATACGGCATAGGCACAGACTCCGCCTGCCAGGAAGCAGCCGGGTTACGTCCGCTGAGATTGTGTACGAGCTGGCGATAGCTGATCCGTATGGGTTGAGGCTATGCGGCGGGTTCGGTGTCCTGGCCGGCGGTGATCGGTGTGGGGCGGGCTTTGCGGAGCACTTCCGGGCCCACGTAGCGACGTTCTTCGACCCATTCGTCGGTCTGCTGGGCCATCCGGCCCCAGCAAGGCAGCTGGCCGAGGCTCGGCTCGGGCAGATCCGACGTCGTGGGGTTGTACCTGCCGGAAATGTCATCCGTGCAGTTCAGACGGATGTTCGTATTCGTGGAGGAGGCCGCCGAGGCGGTCGCATCGGCGGGTGTTCAGGTGGGCGAGCCGGTCCGATTCGGTGATCGTCTCGGGCCGCGGCGCGAGGGGCCGGACGTTGGCAATGTCCTGGTGCGGCCGGTGCTCGTTGTAGAAGGACTCGTACTCGCGGAGCACGTGCAGCAGATGCCGCTGGTTGAGGACCAGGTCCGGTCGAGTGGCTCGCGTCGCCAGGTCTGTACCCAATGTTCCAAGATCGCGTTCATCCGGGACGTCCTGACGCCGGTCAGCACTACCTCAATGCCCGCGGCGGTGAGGATGGTGTCGGACAGAGCCGGGTACTTGCCGTCACGGTCGCGAGGTAGGCACTTCACCGGGCAGCCACGTCTTCGAGGTCCATGACCAGGTGACGGGCGGTCTGTGCCATCCAGGCGGTGGCCGGGCGAGTGGAGGCGCCGAGGATCCGGATGCGGCGGGTGGTGTGCTCGATGACGGCCAGGACATACAGGTTAGCGCCGTTCAGGGCGGTCATTTCGAAAAGGTCGGCGGCGATGATCGCGTGGCCCTAGGAACGCCGCCCAGGTGCTGCTGGTGCGCTCGGATGCCGGCGCTACACCGGCATCCTCGAGAATCCCCCAGACCGTAAACGCGGCGCCCTTCACGCCCAGCGCGAGGAGTTCCCCGTGAATTCTGCAGTATCCCCCGGTGGTGTTCTCGCGGGCCACGCGCACGACGAGCTGGCGGATCGACCGGATCATTTGTGGCCCCCCGGCTTGGCGGGACTGGGAATGTCGGGCGTGTCGGCGGGCGATCAGATCGCGGTGCCGGCGCAGCACCGTTTCTGGGTGAACCAGTATCTGCAGACGGCTCAGCACGGTTCGCGGTGGGGGGTGGCAACAGGGCGGCCAGCCGGGCCCGGTCCGCTCGCGTGAACTGGCCCGTTCGCCGTGTATCTGTCGTTACAGGACCACAATTCGGTGCCGGAGCGGCCCGGGCGGCTTCACCTGGGAAAATAATGCGATGACCGTGTTAGACGAGATGAGCGCAGCAAGCGCAGACCTGATCTTCACCGCACTGGACTATGCGGTGGAAAATGCCGGGCTCTCGGACGAGGGCTTCACGCCCTTCGCGTTCGCGGACAGCCCGAACGGTCGCAGTTTGACGAGGTTCCTGGCCGGCGAGGGGACAAACCTCCAGGAGTGTCTTGCCGCCGGGCGTACGGCGCTGCGTGTCGTCGAGCACGGTGTCACCTGTGTGGCGCTGGCATGGGACGGCTACTACACGCACGAAGGCCGGCGCAGTGAAGCGGTCTTTGTCGAGGGGTACCAGATCGGCCACGATCGGGGCGTCCTGCTAGCCCAGCGATACACGCGGCAGGGCGGGGTCCTGTCGATGGAAGGCAACCCCGTTCTGATCGACGAGCCCGTGCCGCTGGTGCAGAGCCGTCGACAGATCGATGGTGCCTGAAAGTCCGGCGCACCGGCGTTAGTCGCATTTCTGGTTGCGGTAGGTCATCGTCACGGTGATCTGGATGCCCCGCGGTATGGGGTTTCGACACGAGCAGCAGGTGAGGCGCGGGCAGTGGGCCGGCGCCCATATCACCGTCCCGGCAATGTCCCTAGGCGGCGACCGTGACCCCGTCGTCAACTGGTTCGACCTCGCCATACTCGATGAGCTGATGGCCACGGCGGTTAAACGCTGACCGCCTGCACCGTCATCAACGGTGCGGGCCCTGGATGCAGCAGGAACATCCCGAACTGACCGACGACGCCCTCATCAGCTTCGTCTCCCTGTGCGACTCCGTCCGCCCCTGATCACCTCGACCAAAAATATGAAAGGCTCTCGGCTCGGATTCGTCCCGGCGGCATCATTTTCCGGCGCGGCTGGACAGTAACCGGTCTCCGTAGCCGGCGGGGGGCGACAGGCCGCCCGGGGCCGGTGTTCCGCGACGGTCAAGGCACTCGCGGCGAGGCCTTCCGCCGGTGCGTGCCGGCACTCGGACGGTTGCCCAGCTCGACATTCCGCAGGTTCGGCTGGCCGTCCAGAGCTACGCGGTAGCGGTAGGTTATTCCTTCGTCCCGGACGACGAATTCGTCGGCGTCCGGCTGACTCCATGTGAGAATCATCTGGCCGTATCGTTCAGCCAGCCTGACCAACGCCGAGAAATCGTCGACGTTCACGATCAGCTCGCCGGGCGGGGTCGTTATCGGTTCCACGGTGACGAGAATCTTAGGGTAGCGGCGTTGGATCTCGGCCCGGGTCCGTAACGGCAGTCGGCGAAGGCTGGCGAGAAGAACCACGACGGCGATCGAGGTTGCCCCGAAGAGAGTGAGAATCGCGTACGAGCGCGCTTGTGACGCCGTCGTGAGGGAGTGGCCGAAGATCTTTATCTCGCGCGGTACCAGGATGCCGGACGACACCGTGCCACCCGTCTGGGTCCGGAGCGCAGAACCTCCCGTGACCGTCATCTGCAGGGGGGTCACGTTGAGCTGCAGTGGCGCAATCATGTCGGCCAGTTGGGGCGATGTGACCTGGGCGCTGAGTGTGATCGTCACCTGTCCGCTGGCGGGTGTGCCGATGGCTCGCGACGCGGCGTCGGCGCGTGCGACGAAGGTCGCGAGATCAAGGGGGATTGTCGCGTCGAACTGGTCGCTGGTGAATTCTGTCTTCGGTACTAGGACCATGGTCGTGTGCCAGCCGGTCCCGTTGGTTACGGCTGCCGAAAGCCGGAATGTGCCGGCAGGCCCGTCATAACGGATGTTCAAGGCGACCTGATCGACCAGCTTACGAAAAATCGGTTCGGGAGACTCGACCGTAGTTACGTCGTAGGCAGCCGACCGGGGCACCTTCGCGCTGTAGGAGTAGCTGATCGACTGCCCCGGTGCTTTCGGGGCCGCCCGTGTTTCCAAGATCGGTTTGCTCCAGCCGAGGATCCCCACGACCAGGGCGAGTAGAGCGACCGCCACAGAAGCCGTCGCAGCGACTCGCAGGACCGGCGGCAGGCGCTGAAGACCGTGCAGGATCGCTGCCACGGTCTTCCACGATCCTCCCGAACCCGAAGACATGGCCCCCACTTTTTTCTTCCGGCGCCCACGCGGGATGTCCCGTCGTGTTCTCACCGACGCGACGCCACCACTGACCACGAAGAAGCTGAGCATGCCCAGACCGCTCGGTCCCAGCAATGGTCTGAGCCAAGAGCCCCCGTGCGGAACATGCAGAACGGCACGACCGATCATCTGCTCGGTCGTGGGGGTCAGCGGGTCGATCGACTCGTTGTTGTCCCCCTTCATAACGAATCCCGCGATGCCGTTCCCGCCGATGATGCGATGCAGGACCCGCTGCCCGGGAACGTCTCCATGGTAGGCAGTGATCTGCCCGACCCGGTAGGAATCGGCCCTCATGACGACAACAAGATCGCCCTGGTAGTAGACAGGATTCATGCTGACGCCATCGGTCACAACGTACCCGATACGCTCCGTCATGACCGCCCAAGCACCGATGGCCGCCATCGCAAGGACGGCGGCCTCGATATACGTACGTACAGAAACCCGGATCGGTCTCTCCCGAATTCGAAGCTGTCATCAGCCTCGCATCCCGAGTTGATAGGCGGAGAGGTTTAGCTGTTGGTGACATCCAGTTGGACGCTGGTGAGGCCGCTGTAATAGCCGGCTGCCGCATGAGCACTGGCGGAGTCGGCAGTGATGCAGCTGACCGTGGCCGGGCCCGCATTGAGATGGACTTTCGGGGCGGTCGCGTGGCCGACGCTGGCGGCGACATCGCCGGTGCAGTACCACTCGTTCGCGGTGGTGAGCGAACCGCCGCCCGGCGTGACCTGTAGATAGGCGCCGTTCGCGTTGGCGACACTGACCTGGATTGCGGTGATCTGGTCGCCGCCGGGACTCGTCGTGTAGTTGACCGCAGTGATGCTCGCGCCGCCGGAGACCGTCTGAGTGACCTGGCCGCCAACATACTGGGTAGCCGTGCCGGTGCCGGTACCGGCGAACGACACACCGGTGGCGGTCAGGGCGCTCGTGCCGGCGGCGACGACACCCGCGGCGGCGACACCACCAATGATCTGAAGCATGCTCATGCTGCGCATAGGGTTGCTTCCCTGTCTGGCTTGCCCACTGGGCGGTCGCCCATGTGGCCGGGTGGCTTCGGCAAGCGGGGGCTCGCCGGGGACTCCTGATGCATCGGTCGTGGCATGGCCAGTTGTGAACATTCGGGCGGGGTTTTTTGACAGCCCTCGCAGGGTCATTGCGCCGACCCCGCCTCGCAGGTCGCCAGACGGTGGTGGCACAAGCCGAAATCCGCAACGCCCACCGGGGTGCTGGATCACAGCCGGGGCTACGGCCTGGCGGGCAGTAGGGGCTGCGCGAGCCGTGCCCTGCTCGGCGGCGCCCACGCCCGCTGCGCCTCGCCGCCGGTCCGTTGCGCATGTTGAGCGACAGCGGAAGGGGCTCGGGCTCACTTTTGGTTGGCCCACCACGCATGGTGACAATCTGCCGCGAGCGCAGTGCGCTTTGTCCGCAGCTACTTATTCACTAGTCGTACGACCGCAGCCCGGCCAGGCTTGGTCGAGGTTGACCGGCGGAACGCTCTGTCTGCGGCTGTCCACCGCAGTTTGGTGTGACTCTCATTGACTCTGGCCCATCTTTGATGGACTCGTGACTCGGTGTGACGTTCGCTCATGATCTTCTGCTAATCGATACGACGTTGGCCGATATGGTGTTCCCCTGGCGGGATACTGTGCGGGTGGAAAGGGCCACCGACGGCGAACAGGGCATTCACGTACGAGCGCGCGCGACGGCGGCCTCGGCGACGTGCCCGCGATGCGGTACTGCATCGCGGCGGGTGCACGCCCGCTACCAGCGTCGGCTGGCGAAACTACCGGGTGGTGGCCGCCGGGTGACGTCCTTCTGCAGGTACGGCGGTTCGTGTGCGTGGCACCGGGTGCGCACTGCGCACCTTCGCCGAACAGGTGCCGGGCCTGACGGCGCGCTGTACCCGGGCGAGCGTGGCGCTGCGCCGGCAGTGGCAGTGGCAGTGGCAGTGGCAAACCATCGCGGTTGCCTTGACCGTCCAGGTGCCCGGCTGGCGGCCCGCTCGGCGATCAGGGTGAGCCGGTCGACGTTGCTGCGGCTGCTCCGGACGATGCCGGTGCCTGAGGTGAAGGCGGGTCCGCGGGTGCTGGGCGTCGATGACTTCGTGCTGCGGTGCGGGCATGTCTACGCCACGATCCTGATTGACGTGGAAGCCCACCGCCCGATCGACGTGCTCGCCGGGCGCACCGCCGAGGCCTTCGCCGCGTGGCCTGCGCGCACACCCCGGCGTCCAGGTCATCTGCCGTGACCGCGGCGGCGCCTACGCCGAGGGCGCGCGCACCGGCGCACCGGAGGCGGTCCAGGTCGCTGACCGCTACCACCGGTGGGCCAATCTCGGCGAGGCGGTCGAGAAGACCGTCTGGGCCCACCGCGGCTGCCTGGACGAACCGGCACAGCAGCCCGAGGTCGCCGACACCGTGGTTCCCGCACCGGATCGCACCCTCGACGTCGACGGCCGGTCCCGGCCGCTGATGGCCCGCAAGCTGCAGCGGCACGCCGCCATCCAGCAGCTGCGCGCCGAGGGGCACTCCCTGACCGCGCCCAGCCAGCAGCTCGACATGTGTTTCCGCACCGTGCAGAGGTACGCGGCCACGAACCTCGACGACCTGCTCGCTCCGGCGACCCACCGCTCCAGCGTGCTGGACGACCACGCCAGCTACGTCCACCAGCGCCGCGCCGAAGGACTGACCGACGCTGTCATGTTGCACGCCGAACTGCAAACCCGCGACTGGCGCGGCAGCCTACGCACCGTGCAACGCTACCTGCGACCACTGCGCCCGAGGGCCACCGCGAGCAGGCCGGTGCCGGCACCGAGACCGCGCCGGATCATGACCAAGCCCGAGTATTGGACAGCAAGCACAGCGCCGCGTTCGCCGGTATCCTGACCCGTATTTAGGGTTTTTGGTGCTGTACGGCTCCACGGGGCCAGCCGCAGTGATGCCGAGGATCGGCTGAGTCCTGACGCACCGGCACCCTGCTGATGTGTGGTCCGGGGTCAGTGGGCTGGTCGGCCCACTGGTTCACGCGCTGTGAAAGGGCTGCTCGGCGTCATGATGTGGCACGCCTAAGAGGGATCGGTGGATGCCGTGTCGATCGCTTGATAGCCGGCTTACCGACGGCTTCATGGGGCGGTTCAACAACGACGAGTACGAGCAGCGCGGACTCGTGACCCGCAAGTAGCACGGGGTCGCGTCCGCAACGATGACGGCCCCTGCGGCGCAATGACGCGACCACGGCGATCGTCTGCTGTCATGCCCTCGTCGCATCGCGGGCGGTGGCGAGGCGTCGGCGTAACGGGCCGCGCCGGCCATTGGCGGGTGTGGCCGGTTGGCGACTCATCAGGGTCGGTGCGCCGTTAGCGTGAGCTGGTGGGTTTGAGTCAGCTGATCTACATCAGCTCGAAGATGCCGTTGCCGCCGGGTGGGATTTTCGATATCCAGCGCACGGGTGAGCGCAACAACGTCCGGGATGAGATCACGGGCGTGTTGCTGTTCAACAGTTCCTACTTCCTGCAGTGCCTAGAAGGGGAAAGAGAGCCAGTAACTGCGGCTTTCGCTCGGATCGCGGCCGATGACCGTCATCGGCGGGTGAATCTGCTGTTCGCCGCCGACGTGGCCGAGCGGGCTTACCCATCTTGGTCGATGGGCTTGCTGGATGCTTCGTCGCCTTCGGTGCTCGTGGTATTACAGGCGGTTCTGCCGGGTGGGTTGTTCATGCCGGCCAACATCTCCACCGACGTCGCACGGGCCCTGTTGCACAAGCTTAGGAACGTGCAGCTGACCCGGTAGGCAGGTCGGGTGACACGAACGATCCCGGCAGCGCCGAGGATGTGGCGCCCGGATGCGCAACCATCATGGCGATGTCGCGCGGTTGTTCGGCAGGCAGTGTCACGGTGAAGACGGTCCCGCCGCCGGGATTGGCGTCGGCGCTGATCCGGCCGTGGTGGCGTTCGATGACGCGGTGCACGATGGCCAGGCCTAGACCGGTTCCGGGGTAGCCCTGGCTCCCGTCGGCGCGGGCGAACGCGGTGAAGATGCTGTTGCGCTGCTCGGCGGGGATGCCGATGCCGTGGTCACGGATCTCGATGCGCCAGTCGTCGCCCTCGGGTTCGGCGTTGATCTCCACCTGTGCCGCGTGACCGTGACGGGTGTACCTGAGGGCATTGCCGATGAGGTTGTCGAAGACCTGCCGCAGCAGGGTGGGGTCGCCGTCAACGGTCGGCAGGTCGCCCACGACCACGACCGGAGTCGGATCGCTGTGCTCGATAGTGCGTTCGGCGACGATGTCGGCAGCAAGGAACATCAGATCGACCGGTGCGATCTTCAGGTCACGGTTGTCGGCGGTGGCATAGTCGAGCAGGTCGGTGAGCAGGCACTGCATCCGGGCGGCACTACGGCGCAGACGCGTCAGGTATTCGCGGTGGCTCGAGCTCCAATCGGCGGCCGCCTCTTCCAGGAGGAAGTCGCTGTAGCCGCTGATCTGCGCGAGCGGTTGACGCAGATCATGTGCCACCACGCCGGCGAACCCGACGAGTTCGTCCTCACGCCGACGCAGCTGCGCCTCCACAGCCTCGCGGCGGGCGATGTCCTCGCGCAACGCCGCCGTGGCCTGTGCGACACGACGTACGGCTCGGTCTCGCGAGGTTGCCACCGTCGCGGTTAGCATCGCCAGCATCAGCGTGAACAGTCCTCCGATGATCCACGCGGCGCTCACCACGTGCACCGGCGGATCCGGTAGCAACCCCCCGGTCGCGGTCACTTGCAGATGCCAGTTACGCTGCCCGGCCATCACTGTCGCAGTCCGGCTGTCACCCAGCCTGTCAATCCGGTCGGAGTCGGCGCGGCCAGCGTTCCAGCGGGCCAGAACCGTCGGGACGCCCTCTTGCGTGTTATCGGTCAAGGTCACCACGACCGTGTCCCGAGCGACCACCCCGATGCTCTCGCGCAGAAAGTCCCCACCGCGCAGTCCGAGCACAATCCAGCCACGCAGCCGACCCCGATCGGCTGCCAACGGCGACGTGGACACTACGGGAGCTACCAAGAGAGTCGACAACTGTTGACGCTCCGCCGGTAGATCAGCATCCCGCAGCAGCCGATACGGGCGACTGGCCGTCATCGTGCCGGGCCGCTGCGCCGCTCGCAAGGTCTCCATCGCCACCGCGCTGGCCCCGATGTCACGGCCCAAAGCGGCGGGCGAATCCTCCAGCGGCTGTGACAACACAGTGAACGCGTGCTGACCACCGACCGCTGTTGCCGGCTTCAGCGTCAGACCGCCGGCCCCCTGACGCCGCCAATATCGCTGCACGGCGGCAACCTGGCCGTCGGCAGCCATGACCACCAAGGACACCCCGGTCGCCCCGGGCAACCGATTGCGGTCCAGGGGGGCGGTGATGGCACGGAACTCCGACGCCCGCAGATCCGCCTGCGCACCCACCGACGCCGCCACATCCCGCACCGTATTGCCGTACCGGCGAATCTCAGCATCCACCGTCTGCGATACCACCGACGTCTGCTCCCGCAACGCCTGTGCCGCCCGGCCCTCGCCCCCACGACGCAGCGCCGACGCCGCCAACCACGTCCCGGACAGGCCCAACAATGCCACTGTCACCAGCAAAACCATCGAACGGCGGCCCGGGCGCCACGAACCCCACCCCAAAAGCCCGCCGACACGCCACTTCACTCACTGGACGCTACGCGCGGGTTCACCTTCAAGACGACGCTTCACGCCGATCACTCTCATAGTGTGAAGACTTGATCAGCGATCCTGCATCTCATGCTGGTGTCCGACGTGTTGGCCGGGCCGTAGTGGTGCGACGCCTCGGATCTGGTTGAATCGTCGGCCGGGCCGATACCGTCGGGCTCGGGAAAGAGGGCTTCCATGGGTGCGCTCGAAGCGATACGGCAGCTGATCCGCCAGGGCTACCGGGCACGTCCCGAAAATCTTGCTGGCATGGCCCTGCAGGCGGCCGAACTTCTCGGCGTCACCACGCTGGTGATCTACGTCGTGGACCATCAGCAACGCGAGCTGCTGCCGCTGTCGAGCACCCGGTCACCGGCCGGCCCCGCCATCGCGATCGACGGCACCCTGGCCGGCCGCGCCTACAGCACCATCGTCCCAGCCCCCGGCACGCTGGACACCGGTGAGCACACGCTCTGGGTTCCGCTACTCGACGGCAGCGAACGCATGGGCGTGCTGCACGCCACCGCCTCCGGCCCGCTGGACGAACAGTCCGTCACCGACCTCACCACCGTCGCCGCCATGATTGGCGAGCTGGTCGTCACCGGCGACCTCTACAGCGACACCATCGAACGCCTGCGGCGCCGCGAACCCATGCGCCTGGCCGCCGAGATGCTGCGCGCCCGACTACCGCCGCTGACCTTCGCCACCAGCCGCACCGTCATCGCCGGCATCCTCGAACCCTGCTACGACGTCGGCGGCGATGCCTTCGACTTCGCCGTCAACGGCGACACCGCCCACCTCGCCTCTTCGACGCCGTCGGGCACGGCTCCGCCGGTGGCATGCGCGCCGTCATCCTGGCCTCCATAGCGATCGCCGCGTACCGCAACGCCCGCCGGACCGATCTCGATCTCATCGCCACCTACCACCAGCTCGACAGAGCGGTACGCGACCACGAACGCACCGGCATGATCACCGCGGTGCTCGCCGAACTCGACCAGAGCACCGGCATTCTGCAGGTCATCTCCGCCGGTCACCCCAGCGGGATCGTGTTACGCCGGGGCCGCGTCGTCACCGTTCTACCTACCCCTACCGCCCTGCCGGTAACGCTCGGCGACCGCCGTCCGCCCGTCGTCATCACCGAAGCCCTGGAACCCGGCGACCACGTCCTGCTCTACACCGACGGGATCATCGAAGCCCGGGACCGTGATGGCAACCCCTTTGGCATCGACCGGCTCACCGAGTTCACCCGACAGGCCCTCGCCGACCACGTGCCTGCCCCTGAAACCGTCCGCCGGCTAGTGCACGCCATCCTCCACCACCAGGACGACCGATTGCAGGACGACGCTACAGTTCTACTGTTGCACTGGCTCGGACCGCCCAGAACACCGTGATCACAGAGCCTCGTCGGCACCTTTCCGCCTTTGACGATCAGACGCCCAATGTGGTTCTGAAAAATTCATGCGCCACCTGCTGGATAACACGATTCCGCCGGGTCCGGCGCAGTGTCGGCAGGTTCAACACGATGATGCTGGCCGGGCACTGCTCACGGCGGGTGCTTCGCCGATGACGGCTGAATTCACGGCCCGGCCATTGACTATGAGCTGCTGGCGCGGGCGGTCGAGTTCGTGCCGGCAGCGCTCGGTGGCGATGACGTCGCGTATGTCGTCGAGGCGGTCGAGGCGGTCCTGCCATCGCAGGCCCGCCAACTCGTCGCTGTAGCGAATGGCCGCCGGTGACGTTCCCGGCTGCCGGACGGTCATGCTCAGGCACCACAGGCGCGTGTTCTCGGGAATCTGAACATGAAGCTGGCCAATGATTATCCCGGCCAGCGCGCTGGCCGTGGCGTGATCACCGGACCGGCTGGCACGGATCGCCAGACCCATAGCGTCCACCGCGGGAACATCCGATCGGAGCTCCTGCCAGCCCGCTACGGCGGTGAGAAGGTGTCGATTGGCGGCATACTCGGCCGCCCACAGGTCCGGCCAGTCGTCGTCGGCACGGTCGGTCCCGGTGGACAGCATGTTGACCGCGATCCGCTCAGCCGAGGCCCAGTCCCCGACCACAGCGTGCGCACTGGCCCAGTCAAGAGCCGCGTGTAGCCGGTTGTAGTCGTTGACCCGTCGCTGGAGCCAGGCCGTCGCGTCCCAGACCGTCGCCGCCTTCGGGTCCAGCAGGTCGCTGATCAGCCGGCGGTGTTCGTCGGCCAGTTCCCATAGCGCGAGTTCTTCCAGGGTTGAGGCCACGAGTTCGTGTGCCGACACCCGATGGGCGGCCACTCCGCCCTCGTTGTCGAGCAGGACGATGGCCTCCACCAGAGACGCCATCGCGGACGGCCCGCCGGTGACCGTCCTCCGCTGGGCCGTGCGACGATCGGCGATGCGGGCCAGCACCAGCGCCCGTACGATCGGATCACCGAGGTCGGTGGCCATCTGAAGCATGACCTGCAGATGCGGGGAATCGTCCGCGCCGGCCGCGAGGGCGGCTAACGACCGTGCCAGCACGAGCAGCACCCGCACATCGTCCCAGCCGTTCGCGACAGCAACCCGCTCAGCCTCATCGGCCAGATCGAGTCCGGCTGCATCCTGAACAGTTTCGATGAGCGCGTAGGCGTCCTCGATCGCCGTACGGTGGGCGGCGGTGATCTCACCGTGGACCGTTTGCACGCCCTTCCCATCGGCCGCTTCTCGGGTGCGTAAAGAGGTTCACGCAAACTGGCGGAAAGCTGTCAACCCACGCGAAACCCACGTCGCCGTCGGCAGCGGCGTTGACGGGGATTTAGCCAGCGGCTTGTCGGCGCCGACAAGCCGCGTCTCCACCGTTTCCTGGGCGGTCAGAGCCTGAAGGCGCTGACCAGTTTGGTGAGGTCGCTGGTCATCCGGGAGAGTTCGGCGGTCGCCTGGCGGGTGTCGGCGACGCCGTCGCGGGTGGTCCGGGCCGATTCGGCGACTCCGGTGATGCTGGCGGAGATGTGGCCGCTGGCGGCTGCTGCTTCGGAGACGCTGCGGTTCATCTCGGCGGTGGTGGCGGTCTGTTCTTCGACGGCGGAGGCGATGGTGGTCTGGAAGTCGCTGATTCGGCCGATGACCTCGGTGATCATCTCGATGGCGCTGACCGCGCCGCCGGCGTCGGCCTGGATCGCCTCGACCCGGCGGGAGATCTCCTCGGTGGCCTTGGCGGTCTCCTGGGCCAGGTCTTTGACCTCGGTGGCGACCACCGCGAAGCCTTTGCCGAGTTCGCCGGCGCGGGCGGCCTCGATGGTGGCGTTCAGGGCGAGCAGGTTGGTCTGCTCGGCGATCGTGGTGATCACCTTGATGACGTTGCCGATCTCGGCCGACGAAGTGCCGAGCTGGTTCATGGTGGCGGCAGTGGCGGCCGCGGCAGCGACCGCCTCGTGGGCGACGCGGGCGCCTTCGGCGGCGTTCAGCGAGATCTCCC
>NZ_BOMG01000132.1 GCF_016862075.1 Actinoplanes couchii
CAGGTGCTGCTCGCGGCCGCGGACCGGCAACTCGTCCGCTGCGAACGCATCGACGCGAACCGGGCACGCCTGTGGGTGCAACTCCCGACGGTGCCCGCTCCGGTCTCCTATCGTGACTGGAGCTGGCACGACATCACCGTAACGGTCCCGCCGACCGTCGCCGCGACGGCGAAACTGTGCACCCCGACCTTGCGGCTGCGCGAGGGCAAGGTCCGCCTCGACCTGCCGTTCGAAACCACGGTCGAGGCGGCACCCCTTTCCGGGCACCGGCGGGCGATCGGTGCGGACTGGGGCTACAACACCCTGCTCACCGCGGTGGTCGCCGAACCGGGACCGGACGGCACCGTCATCGCTTCCGGGCGTGCGCTGCGGTTCGACGCGGCAGGGGTGTCCCGCAAACTCGACCGGCTACGCCAGCATCGCGAAACCCTGCAGACGAAGGTCACCCACCTGGAGCGGCTCGCCGCCGGCCGCCGATCCGGCCTCGACCTGGCGGCTGCGGCGAAATTCGACCTGCTTCGGCAGGAACACCGGAGGGTATGTGCCCGGATCCGGAACCTCGGCCGTGCGTTGGCATGGTCGGCCGCGAGATGGTTGATCGACCAGGCCCACGCGACCGGCGCCACCGTCGTCTATCTGGAAGACCTGACCTCGATGGAGGCGCCGGGAAGTTCGAGATCCTGGAACCGCAGGTTGTCCGGCGCGACCCGGGGCGTTCTCGCCGACGCCGTCCGGCACCTCGGCGCCCGCGAACACGTCGCAG
>NZ_BOMG01000133.1 GCF_016862075.1 Actinoplanes couchii
GACACCGGGTGCGATGGGCTGTCCTCGGCCGCGGCTTCCATCACCACGTGCACTCGACACCGCTACTCCAGCGGTCCGGTACACGCGGCGGCAGAACGCCCGGATCACAGAGGATCGCATAGGAAAACCGAGACGCTTGACTGGCATGTGTGAATCGCCGTCTGTTCCACCGACCTGTCACCTGGATCGCTGTCGTTGTTCTCGGGATCGGCGGCGCCGGAGCGCTCTACTGGTTTGCGCCGTGGCGGTTGTTCACCGATACCACGGTGACCGAGACGCTGTCCGCCGTGCCGTCGGCGGCGCCGCAACCGTCGGCCTCGGCCGGCGCGGTCCCGGCCGAGCCGGCCGGGCCGGTGGTCGTCGCGGAAGGAGACTTCGTCACCCACGAGCACGACACCAGCGGCACCGCCCGGCTGGTGCGTGCTCCGGACGGCAGCCATCGGCTCGAGATCTCCGGGCTGGACACCAGTGACGGTCCCGACCTGAGGGTCTGGCTGACCGACCAGGAGGTCCGGACCGGCACCGCGGGCTGGCGGGTGTTCGACGACGGAGAGTACGCCGAGCTGGGCGAACTGAAGGGCAACCGCGGCGACCAGGTGTATCGCCTGGACACCGGAGTCGACCCGGCCGCGTTCCGCAGCGTCAGCATCTGGTGCAAACGGTTCGCTGTCTCGTTCGGCGCGGCCGAGCTGACCCCGGTCCGTTCCTGACGACCCGGCGGCGGCACCCTCGACCTCATCGAAGCACCTTCCGGTACACGGCCGTGATCCCGAGGAACAGGACGCCGGCCAGCACCAGTGTGATCGCCGCGTTGACGATCACCGGCCAGTCCTGGACGAAATACTGTTTGCCGAAGTTCGCACCGACGATGATCACGGCGTAGACCCACCAGGGGGCCCATCGCTCGTCCCGTTGCCTACTCGCGTTCACCGTGTTCGCCTCCGATGTCGGGTCTTGCGGCCTCCCCACATCGTTTCCGGGTCTGCCGCTGCTGCCATCCATCAGGAGATCGAGGCCCACGTCATCATTTAGTCGCACACGGGCCGGTGGTCGCGAAGGTTCCCGGCAACACGGTCATCCATTGTGGAGGAAAATCCGTACTACCTCGGTCAGCACATCACCGACCTCGAGGAGTCCTCGTGCGATCATCTCGAACCCGCGTCCGCCTGCTCGCGATCATCGCTGCGATCGCCGTCTTCCTCGGCCTCAGCGTCGTCACGATCCAGGCGCAGGCCTCCGATATACCCCTGAATCCCCAACAGTTCGTCTTCTTCCGCGGATAACTGCCACAGCCGCCGCGCGGACCTCACCGCTGAGGCCGGATCCCCGCCGGTGCTTCAGGCCGCTGCGCAGACCGGGTCAGCGGTGGGGGCGGTGCCGGTTCCCTGGAAGCCGAACTCGGTGGAGCCGCCGGAGGTGAGTTGTCCGTTGTAGTCGGCGTTGCGGAATTTGACCGTGCCCGTGGTGCCGTTGGCGGTTGCGCTCCACGTGCTGGTCACCGCACCGCCGGACGGCAGCGTCACGGTTACGTTCCAGCCGCTGAGGGCGGCTCCGGCGGTGACCCGGACGGTGGCGACGTAACCGCCGGTCCAGGAGTTCAGGGAGATCGTCGCGGTGCAGCCGCCGCCGGGTTGCGGGGAGGTGCTGGGTGACGGCGGGACGCTGGGCGACGGGGAACCGGTGCCGCCGGCGTTCAGGGCGTTGAGCACCGCGGTGTACGCGGCCTTCCGGTTGCCCGAGTTGTCGAACAGCAGGGGGTTCTCGCCGGTGCGCCACGAGTCGCTGTCGCGGATGCCCCAGACGGTGATGCCGGTGCAGCGGGACACCGTCAGGCAGGCCCGTGTCACGGTGGCGTAGATGTTCGCCTGGTTGCCGCCCTGGGCCACGTCCAGCTCGGTGATCTGCACGTCGACGCCCAGGTCGGCGAAGCGCTGCAGGTTGGCCTGGTAGTCGCCGGCGATGGTGGTGCCCAGGTGCGACTGGAAGCCGACACAGTCGATCGGTACGCCGCGGGCCTTGAAGTCGCGGACCATGGTGTAGATCCCGGTCGACTTGGCGTTGACGCCGTCGGTGTTGTAGTCGTTGTAGCAGAGTTTGGCGGCCGGGTCGGCGGCCCGTGCTGCACGGAACGCGGCCTCGATCCAGTCGTTGCCGGTGCGCTGCAGGTTGGAGTCGCGGCGCCCGCCGCTGCCGCCGTCGGCGAAGGCCTCGTTCACCACGTCCCAGGCGTAGATCTTTCCCCGGTAGTGGGTCGCCACCTGGGTGACGTGATTGATCATCGCGCTGCGCAGCGCGGTACCCGACAGGGACTGCGCCCATCCCGGTTCCTGCTGGTGCCACAGCAGGGCATGGCCGCGGACCTTGGCGCCCATGGCGATGCCCTGGTTGAGGATCCGGTCGCCGTTGGTGTAGGTGAACCGGCCCTGGGAGGGTTCGGTGGCGTCCCACTTCATCTCGTTCTCGGCGGTGACCGAGTTGAACTCGCGGTTCAGGATGCCGGTGTAGGTGGCGTCACCGAGCCGGCCGGCGGCGATCGCCGCGCCGTAGTAGCGGCCGGTCTGCGCCGCGGACGCGCCGAGGGTGGTGGCGGCCTCGGCGGTGCCGGCCAGGGTGGCGCCGGAGGCGACGACCACCCCCGCCACGGCCGAGGCCAGTAACAGGGAGCGGCTCTTCTGGAGCAGGGGCATGGCGGGAGACCTTTCGGCGGGGACCGAGCGTGATGGGAGCGTTCCCATCCGGATGCCTCATGGTGCCAGTGAATTTCGCGGAAATGCGAGAGCGGCAATCACCGAGCCGTCCGCGTAACACTTTCGCGAACGCTGATTCTGGCGCTATGTGATCGCCTTGGAAAAGTCGCACTTGAATGTCCCGAAACATGCTGGCAATCTGCGAGGACCGGTTGTTAGCGCTCTCATCCCCGATTCGGGAGTGTTGACGAGCCGCCCTTTCCCCAGGAGGCTTCGCCATGTCCACTCGACGACGGTGGCTCTTGCCGACCGTACTCACGGCTGCTCTTGCCCTTGCCGGTGTGCTCTGTCAACCCGTGGCGGCGGCGGCCGCGGAATCCAACGGCGGCACCCGGGTCATGCCGCTCGGCGACTCCATCACCGAAGGCACGCAGATTCCCGGCGGATACCGGATCGGGCTCTGGCAGCGCCTGGCGTCCGCCGGATATCGCGTCGATTTTGTCGGCACCCAGTTCAACGGGCCGGCCAATCTCGGCGACCACGACCACCAAGGGCATCCCGGCTGGCGCATCGACCAGATCGACGCCAATGTCGCCGGCTGGCTGCGTGCCACCACGCCCCGCACCGTGCTGCTGCACCTCGGCACCAACGACATCCTGCAGAACTACAACGTGTCCGGCGCGCCGGCCCGGCTCTCCACCCTGATCGACCGGATCACCGCCACCGTCGGGTCGGCGGACGTCTTCGTTGCCACGATCATCCCGCTGGCGAACTCCGGGCAGGAGACCGCCGCACGCACCTACAACGCGGCCCTGTCCACGATCGTACGCGGCAAGGGCTCTCGGGTGCACCTGGTCGACATGCACGCCGCCCTGACCACCGCCGACTTGATCGACGGCATCCACCCGACCGCCGCCGGTTACGACAAGATGGCCGCCACCTGGTACGCCGCACTGCGCTCGGTCCCCGGCACCATCGGCGACCCGAACAGCGGCGGCAGCAGCGGCGCCCTGGCCGGCACCGCCTCCGGACGCTGCCTGGACGTCCCCGGCAGCACCACCACCAACGGCACCCAGCCGATCATCTGGGACTGCAGCGGCGCGGCCAACCAGCAGTGGGCCCACGACGGGCAGACCCTGCGCTCGCTGGGAAAGTGCCTCGACTCGCCGACCGGCGCCACCACCGGGGCCAAGGCGCAGCTCTGGGACTGCAGCGGAGCCGACAACCAGCAGTGGAGCCACACCTCCGGCGGCCCGGTCCGCAACGTCCGGTCCGGACTGTGCCTGGAGGCCGGCGGCACCACGAACGGATCCACCGTCACCCTCCGGACCTGCACCGGATCCGCCGCACAGAACTGGACACGACGATGAGGCGAACCCTGGCCATCCTGCTGTCCCTGGCGGTGACCATGCTCGCCGCGGTGGGGACGGCACCCGCGCGGGCGGACAACCCGATCGTGCAGACGATCCACACCGCCGACCCGGCGCCGCTGGTTCACAACGGGCGCGTCTACCTCTACACCGGCCACGACGAGGACGGGTCGACCTGGTTCACCATGAAGGAGTGGCGGCTGTACTCGTCGGCCGACATGGTCAACTGGACCGACCACGGCTCGCCGATGAGCGTCGCCACCTTCAGCTGGGCCAGCAAGGACGCCTGGGCCGGTCAGGTCGTACACCGCAATGGGAAGTTCTTCTGGTACGTGCCGGTCGTCAACCGGGCCACCGGGCGGATGGCCATCGGCGTCGGTGTGGCGAACAGCCCGGCCGGCCCGTTCTCCGACGCGCTCGGCCGGCCGCTGGTGGAGAACGGCGAGATCGACCCGTCGGTCTTCATCGACGACGACGGCCAGGCCTACCTCTACTGGGGCAACCCGAACCTGTGGTACGTGCGGCTGAACAGCGACATGATCAGCTACAGCGGCAGCGCCACGAAGATCGCGCTGACCACCGCCGGGTTCGGCGCCCGCACCGGCGACGCCAACCGGCCCACGCTGTATGAGGAAGGCCCCTGGGTCTACAAACGCAACGGCCTCTACTACAACGTCTTCGCCGCCAAGTGCTGCTCGGAGTTCATCGCCTACTCCACCGCGCCGGGGCCGCTCGGCCCGTGGACCTACCGCGGGACCGTCATGCCTGCTCAGGGCAGTAGCTTCACCAACCACGCGGGCATCGTCGACTTCAACGGCGGGTCGTACTTCTTCTACCACAACGGCGCGCTGCCCGGCGGTGGTGGTTTCACCCGCTCGGTAGCCGTGGAGAAGTTCAGCTATAACGCCGACGGCAGCATCCCGCAGATCACCATGACCACCGGCGGCGCGCCGCAGAACGCGACGCTCAACCCGTACACCAGGCAGGAAGCCGAGACGATCGCCTGGAGTTCCGGCGTGGAGACCGAGCGGGCGAGCGACGGCGGCATGAACGTCGGCTTCCTCGAGAACGGCGACTACATCAAGGTCAAGGGGGTCGCCTTCGGGTCCGGTGCGACCTCGTTCTCGGCGCGGATCGCCTCCGCCGCGGCGGGCGGCCGCATCGAGTTGCGGCTGGGCAGCCCCACCGGCACCCTCGCCGGGACCTGCACCGTGCCCGGGACCGGCGGCTGGCAGACCTGGACCACGGTCAGCTGCCCGATCAGCGCCGCCACCGGCAACCAGGACCTGTACCTGCGGTTCACCGGCGGCAGCGGCTACCTGTTCAACGTCGACTGGTGGCAGTTCGCCGCCGGCTCCTTCGTCACGGAAACGGGGAACCGATGAGACGACTCGCCGCGATCGCCCTGACCGCAGTCCTCGGCATGACCGGCGGCCTCACCGTGACCACCCCGGCCTCCGCCGCCACGATCGACACCAGCGCCACGTACGTGCTGGTCAACCGCACCAGCGGCAAAGCCCTCGACCTGTACAACCTGGCCACCACCGACGGCGCGCGGATCACCCAGTGGACCCGCAACGACCAGGCCCAGCAGCAGTGGCGGTTCGTCGACTCCGGCGGCGGCTTCTACCGGCTCCGGTCCCAGCACTCCGGCAAAGTCCTCGACGTGTCCGGCGCGTCCACCGCCGACGGCGCGGCAGTGGTGCAGTGGGCCGACACCAACGCCGCCAACCAGCAGTTCAGCGTCCAGGACGTCGACGGCTACATCCAGCTGATCAACCGCAACAGCGGCAAGGCCGTCGAGGTGCAGAACGCGTCCACCGCCGACAACGCCCCCGTCGTGCAGTACACCGACTGGAACGGCGCCAACCAGCAGTGGCAGCTCGTCGAACTCGGCGCGACCACCCCGGGCGGCGGCGGCACGTTCACCAACCCGGTGGTGTGGCAGGACTTCGCCGACGGGGACATCATCCGGGTCGGGGACGCCTACTACTACTCGGCGTCGACCATGCACTACTCGCCGGGGGCGCCGATCCTGCGGTCGTACGACCTGGTCAACTGGGAGTACGCGGGGCATTCGGTGCCGCGGCTCGACTTCGACTCGTCCGCCTACGACCTGTCCGGTGGCCGCGCGTACGTCAAGGGCATCTGGGCTTCGGCGTTCAACTACCGGCCCGGCAACAGCACCTACTACTGGCTGGGCTGCACCGAGTTCAACCGCACCTACGTCTACACCGCCGCCGCTGTCGACGGCACGTGGACGAAGAAGGCGCGGATCAACAACTGCTATTACGACGCGGGGCTGCTGTTCGACAACGACACCCCCTATGTGGCGTACGGCAACGGCACGATCAGCGTCGCCCAGCTGTCGTCCGACCTCACCTCGCAGGTCCGGGCACAGACCGTTTACACCACGCCGTCGAGCATCGGCACCCTCGAGGGCGCCCGCATGTACAAGCGTGGGAACTACTACTACATCTGGCTGACCCGCCCGGCCAACGGCCAGTACGTGCTGCGGTCGACCAGCCCCTTCGGCCCGTACGAGCAGAAACAGGTCCTTCTTGATCTGCCCGGCCCGATCAGCGGTGGGGGAGTGCCGCATCAGGGCGGGCTGGTCCAGACCCAGGCCGGTGACTGGTGGTACATGGCGTTCACCGACGCCTACCCCGGCGGCCGGGTGCCGACGCTGGCCCCGATCACCTGGAGCAACGACTGGCCGGTGCTGACCACCGTCGGCGGGCGGTGGGGCGCATCCTATCCGAAGCCGGACATCACCACGTCGAAGACCGTGCAGCCGATGACCGGCCCGGACACGTTCACCCGGCTCGGCCACCGCTGGGAATGGAACCACAACCCGGACACCAGCAGGTACGCCGTCGGAAACGGGCTGCGGCTGTCCACCGCGACCGTCACGAACGACCTGTACAGCGCCCGCAACACGCTTACCCACCGCATCCAGGGGCCGTCGTCGACGGCCACCATCGAACTCGACTACTCCGCGATGGCCAACGGCGACCGGGCCGGCCTGGCCATGTTGCGCGACTCCTCGGCGTGGATCGGCATCCGTAGGGACAACGGTGTCACCCGGGTCTCGATGACCAACGGCCTCACCATGAACTCCAGCTGGGCCACCACCGGCACCGGCAGTGAGGCGGCCGGCGTGAACGTGTCCGGCGGCAAGGTCTGGCTGCGGGTGTCCGCGGACATCCGGCCGGGCTCCGGGCGTACCGCCACCTTCTCCTGGAGCACCGACGGCAGCACCTTCACCGGCCTCGGCCCGGCGTTCACCCTGAACAACGCCTGGCAGTTCTTCATGGGCTACCGGTTCGGCATCTTCAACTACGCCACCCAGGCCCTGGGCGGCACCGTCACCGTCAACCGCTTCGACCTGACGTAAGGAGGACATCCATGTCGCCGCAGCGGCAGGGCGGTCTCGACGGCGTGGCGTGCACCGGAGCGCCGATCCTCCGCTCATCGACTCATGGCGGAGAGCTCACGGGTGCACCGGCCGGCGCCCTGTGCGGTGGGACACAGTGCGAACGGCTGCACCTCGTGCTTATAGTTGGCACTGCCAAATAACAACGAGTGAAGGAGACTTCGATGTCTCGTATCGCGACAGTCGACCCGGCCACCGCTGAGGGTCAGGCCCGCACCCTGCTCGGGCGCGTCGAGCGTGCCCTCGGCACCACCCCGAACATGATGCGGGCGATGGCCGCCTCACCGGCGGTGCTCGACGCCTACCTGCAATTCTCCGGCGCCCTGTCGAAGGGGTCGCTGCCCGGCGCGGTGCAGGAGCAGATCGCCCTGGTCGCCGCGGTGGAGAACGAGTGCGGCTACTGCCTCGCCGCGCACACCGTGCTCGGCGCCCGCGCCGGGGTCTCCGAGGACGACCTGGCCGCCGGGCGTGACGCGCGGGCATCCGACCCGAAGGCCGAAGCGGCGCTGGTCTTCGCCAAGGCGGTCATCGAGACCAAAGGTTTCGTCACCGACGGTGACCTCGACAAGGTGCGCGCCGCCGGATACGGCGACGGCGAGATCGGCGAGATCGTGGCGGCGGTCGCGCTGAACACGTTCACCAACTACTTCAACTCGGTCGGGCAGACCACACTCGACTTCCCGCCCGTCGCCGGCGTCACCCTGCGGGACTGACAGCCGCCGTCCGGCTCACGGGTGTTCCCGCCGATTCCTAGAATGGCGGGAACACCCGCAGCCGGAGAAGAGGACGAGTCGCGTGCCCGAGGTTCCCGGTCTGCCACCGTCCGGCCAGTTGCTGATCGGCCTGGCCCGGCTGGGGCAGGCCGTGCGGATGCAGGCGTGGCGCAACGGCGGGCCGCACGGGCTGTCGCCGTTGCAGGCCGACATCGTGACGATGTTGCAGGCCCGGCCGGGGGCGGTGCGCCAGGGCGAGATCGTGGCGGACCTGGCGTCGACCGCGCCGACGGTCTCCGACGCGGTGAAGGCGCTGCGTAAGAAGGACCTGGTGGAGGGCACCCGCGACCCCGGTGACGCCCGGGTGCTGCTGGTGGGCCTGACCGAGTCCGGGCGGGCGGAGGCGGCGCGGTTGAACGAGCCGTCGGAGGTCCTGACCGGCGCGGTCGACGCGTTGTCACCGGAGGATCTCGCGGCCATGCTGCGGGGGACCACGGCGCTGATTCGCCGGCTGCAGGACCACAGGGCGATCCCGGTCTCGCGGATGTGCCTGACCTGCCGTTTCTTCGTGCCGCACGCGCACCCGGAGCCGACCGGGCGCCCCCATCACTGCAACTTCGTGGACGCCCCGTTCGGCGACGCCGAACTGCGCGTCACCTGCCCCGACCACGAGCCCGGCTGAGCTGACCGCTTTCTGAAACTTCCTCACTAACGTCCGGCCGATGCGAACCAACATGCGCAGACGTCTGGGTGCCGCAGCGACGGCGCTCGTGGCTCTGGCCGTCACCGGCATCGGCATCCACACCGCCGATGCGGGCACCACCGTCGGCGGCCGCACGGCCGAGAACGGCCGCACGGCCGGGGCGAGCACCACCGAGATCACTTCATTGACGTACGACCTCGGGCCGAAAGCCTTCACCGACCTGCCCGAATGGGAAGGCCCGTCCGAGGTCAAGGCGATCGTCCGCTACCCGCGACAAGCGGCCGGGAAGCTACCGGTCGTCGTCCTGCTGCACGGGCAGCAGCTCGCGTGCCATTCGGCGGACGAGAACGACTGGGACAGCTGGCCGTGCCCGCGGGGCGTCAAGCCGTACCCCAGCTTCCGGGGTTACGACTACCTGGCCGACGCGCTGGCCAAGGACGGGTTCGCGGTGGTGTCGATCAGCGCGAACGGGCTCAACTTCCACATGGGTGTCGCGCCGCAGCGGGCCAGGCTCATCAACCGGCACCTGGCCCTGCTCCAGCAGCGCCGGGACCTGCGCGACCGGCTCGACTTCACCCGGGTGGGCACCATGGGCCACTCGGTCGGCGGCGAGGGCGTCATGTACCAGGCCGCCTACGGCAACCGCAAAGAACTTCCCGCCGGCGTACGCATCCGGGGTGTCGTCTCGGTCGCCTCGCCCCCGCCGAGCGGCTTCTACGACACCCGCGTGACGACGGCGCCGATCGCGGTGTTCTCCGCCGGGTGCTGGTCGCTCGGTAACGAGAAGTACTTCCAGGAGGGTGTCCACGGCTTCCGGATCCGGGTGACGAAGGGCAACCACAACTACTACAACACCGAGTGGACGAGGGGCCCCGGGCCGGGCGACGGCGACGACACCGACTGTCCCGCGACGACGGGCCGGCCGTCGGCGGCACAACAGCAGGATCTCGCGGTGCACTACCTGCGGGCGTTCTACCGCTACACGCTCAAGGGCGACAGCGCCGCGAAGAAGACCCTGACCAGCCCGTTCCCCGGCGTCGACACCGAGCTCGCCAGTTTCTGACGCCACCACAGGTGCCCGGCCCCCTCCGTGAAGCCACCGGACGGGCCGGGCCTCAGTCGGTGATCGAGGCGCGGAAGGTGTAACGGTCGCCGCGGTACGCCTGGATGGTCAGTTCGATCGGGACGGCTTCCTGGTTGAACGTCAGCTGGGTGGCGGCCAGGATCGGGACCGGTCCGCTGATGTCGAGCTGGGTTCGCTCCTGGTCGGTGGCGATTCGGGCTTCGACCGAGTAGTCCGCGTAGTGCGGCTGCTGTTTCGGTGTCGCCTCGCGCAGGACGTCGTAGAGCGATCGCCGGGTGAAGTCGGTACCGGCCAGGGCGGGTGCGACGGCCAGCGGGAGCCGGTTGTGCTCGACCGCGATCACCAGGTCGTTGAGGTAGCGCAGGCGGTGCATCTCGAACAGGTCCGCACCGGCCACGGTGTGCAGCAGTTCGGCCTCGCGGACGGTGGCCGGGCGCACCGCGGCGGAGAGCACCTCGCTGCGCATCCGCTGGCCGCGCTGCTGGGCCAGGTCGGTGAAGCCCATGACCCGTCCGTCGGTGCCCGCGCCGCGTGATTTGGGGGCGGCGGCGATGGCCCAGCCGCGGGCCGGCAGGGACACCAGGATGCCGCGTTCCCGCAGCTCGCCGAGGGCGGCCCGGATGGTCACGCGGGAGGCCTCGTAGCGCTCGGCCAGCTGTCGTTCCGACGGCAGCCGGGCGCCGTCGGCTCCGTCGATGGCGCGCAGGTCGGTCTCGATGCGGTCGGCGAGGCGGAGGTAGAGCGGAAGCGCCTCGGGATCGATCAAGGGGTTGGTCGCCATGACGCGAAAGGCTACCAGCAGCATACCGAAGCAAACCGTTGACAGACCAGTTGCATACCAGTAGCTTTCCGGAACCAGGCCAGTTTGGCTCGTGAGTAAACCGGGAGCGCAATGAGCGGCAACGACTTCACCAGGGCCGAGATCAACCAGCAGCCGGTCATGTGGCGCGCGACCCAGCAGGTGACAGCCGGACTGCGTACCGAGGTCGGCCGGGTCCTCGGCGGGGTCCTCGCCGACCCGCGCACCCGGATCGTGCTGACCGGCGCCGGCACCTCGGCGTACGCCGGAGAACTCCTCGCACCGGAACTCAGCCGCGTACTGAAACGGCAGGTCGAAGCCGTCGCGACGACCGACATCGTCGCCGACCCGCAGTCGGTGGCCGTCGACGACCGGCCGGTCCTGCTGGTCTCGTTCGCCCGCAGCGGCAACAGCCCCGAGTCGGTCGCCGCCGCCCGCCTCGTCGACCAGCTCGCTACCACCGCCCACCACCTGGTGATCACCTGCAACGCCGACGGCGACCTCGCCGCCCGGTACCGCGATGCCGGCAACGCCGTCGTGGTGAACCTGCCGGCCGCCACCAACGACCGCGGCTTCGCGATGACCTCGTCCTTCACCAGCATGGTCCTGGCCGCCTGGCTGCTGCTGGCCGGCGACGCCGACGTCGAGGCGCTCGCCGTGGCCGCCGAGACGGTGCTCGCCCGCACCGCCACGATCACCGCGACGATCACCGGGCTGAACCCGGACCGGATCGTCTACCTCGGCTCCGGCGCGCTCAAGGGCCTGGCCCACGAGGCCGCCCTCAAATGCGTCGAGCTGACCGCCGGCGACATCGTCACCGTGGGGGAGTCCACGCTGGGCTTCCGGCACGGCCCGAAAGCCGCACTCACCGACGGCACCCTCGCCGTCGTCTTCGTCTCCGGCGACACCTACCGGCGGGCCTACGACCTGGACATGGCGCGCGAACTGGTCGCGTCCCTCGGACCCGACCGGGTGGTGCTGATCGCCGACACCGAGTACGACGTCGCCGCCACCCACTGGCGGGTGCCCCGGCCGGTGGGGCTGCCGGACGGGCTCTGGGCGATCGCCGCGATCATCCCGGCCCAGCTCACCGGCCTGACCCTGTCCCTGGCCGGCGGGCACACCCCGGACAACCCGTTCCCCGGCGGCGAGGTCAACCGGGTCGTCCAGGGCGTCACCATCCACCCGTTCACCGACGGGCAGGCCTGACATGTACCTGGGTGTGGACGGCGGCGGCACCAAGACGGCCTTCTGCCTGATCGACGAGCACGGCACTTTACGGGCCGAGGCCCGGACGGCGAGCATCCACTACCTGACGAGCGGCATCGACATCGTCGAACCGCTGCTCCGCGAAGGAGTCGGCGAGGTCTGCGCCACCGCTGGCATCACCCCCGCGGACATCACCCACGCGTTCTTCGGCATCCCCTGCCACGGCGAGGTCGCCGCGGACGTGCCGATCCTCGACGCGCTGCCGCGGACGGTGCTCGGCACCGGCCGGTACGGCTGCGGCAACGACATGATCTGCGGCTGGGCCGGCTCACTCGGCGGCCACGACGGGATCAACGTGGTCGCGGGCACCGGCTCCATCGCGTACGGCGAGAACGGCGACCGCCGGGCCCGGGCCAGCGGCTGGAGCGAACTGTTCGGCGACGAGGGCTCCGGCTACTGGGTGGCGATCCAGGGTCTGAACGCGTTCAGCCGGATGAGCGACGGCCGCCTGCCACGGGGCCCGCTGGCCGACATGCTGCGCGACACGCTGGGCCTGGCGGACGACCTCGACGTGATCGACGTCGTCCTGAACCGGTGGCAGGGCGACCGGGCCCGGATCGCCGCTCTGAGCCACGCGGTCGTCCGGGCCGCCGATGCCGGTGACACCGCGAGCCGGGCGATCCTGGCGCGGGCCGGCCGGGAACTGGCGGCGCTCGCCGACGCCGAAGCCGCGGCCCTCGACTTTCCGGGCGGCGCGGCCGTCCCGGTCTCGTACTCCGGCGGGATGTTCACCGTCCCGCTGCTGCTGGACGCCTTCCGGGACGCGCTCGACGACCGTTACGACGTGCGTGAACCGCTGCTCGACCCGCATCTCGGCGCCGCGGTGTACGCCGCACGACTGGCCGGGCGGCGGATCCCCCTCACCTCACTGACGAAGGAATCGTGATGAGCCCGATGGTGACGAATCGTCGTACCGGCTGGATCCCGTACGCAGGCCTGCTGGTGTTGTTCTGGGGTGTCTGGGGTGCCTTCTCCAGCCTTCCGACCAGCAGGTACGGCTATCCCGACGGGATGGTCTACATCATCTGGTCGATCACGATGATCATCCCGGCCGTGGTCGCGCAGCGGAAGGCCACCTTCGACCGGCGCCCGATCGCCGCGTTCTACGGCCTGATCGTCGGCATCACCGGCGCCGGCGGGCAGCTGCTGCTGTTCAAGGCCCTGACCATGGGCCCGGCCTACGTCATCTTCCCGATCATCGCGCTGTCCCCGGCGATCACCGTGGTGATGGCCCTCGTCGCGCTCCGCGAGCGCCTGACCCGGATGGCCCTGGCCGGGGTCGTGCTGGCCCTGATCGCCATCGTGCTGTTCTCGGTCGCCCCCGGCGACGAAGGCGTGTCGACCGGACCGTACCTGCTGCTGGCGGTGCTGATCTGCGTCGCGTGGGGTGTCCAGGCCTACTACATGCGCAAGGCGGCGACCGTCGGTGTCAACGACGCCAGCACGTTCACCTGGATGACGATCAGCGGCCTGGTGCTGATCCCGGTCGCGCTGCTGCTGATGGGCGGCTTCCCGACCGGCTTCCCGTGGCAGGCGCCCGCGCTCACCGGCGTGATCCAGATCCTCAACGCCGTCGGCGCGCTGTTCCTGGTGATGGCGATGAGCCGGGGCAAGGCCTCGGTGGTCGCCCCGATCACCAACGCCCTCGCCCCGGTCCTGACCATCGGGCTGTCGCTCGCGGTCTACCAGGCCATCCCGTCGATCTACCAGACCGCGGGTATCGTGCTCGCGCTGGCCGGATCGACGCTGATGGTCTACACCTCGGAGAAGTCCGCCGAACTGGCGCAGGCATGACCCGGGTCGTCACCGTCACCCTCAATCCTGCCGTCGACATCACCTACGACGTACCGGAACTGCAGGTCGGCGGCAGTGTGCGGATCAGCGGAGTGCGGTCCCGGGCCGGCGGCAAAGGGGTCAACGTCGCGGCGGTGGTCCGTGCCCTGGGCGGCGACAGTGTGGTCGTCGCCCCGACCACGCTGACCACACCCGATCCGTTCCGTGACGGCCTCGACCTTCTCGGCCTGGACCACCATCTGGTTCCTGCGGTACGGGCGGTCCGGCACACCGTGGCAGTGGTCGGAGCGGACGGGGCGACCACCATCCTGCTGGAGCCGGGCAGCCCGGTCGAGGGGGACGCCGAACCGGACGTGGTCGCCGCGGTCAGCGCCGAGTTGCGTACCGCCGACGCTCTGGTGATCTCCGGCAGCGTCGCGCCCGGCCTGTCGCCGCACCTGCCCGCTCGCCTGGCCGCGATGGCGGCCGGGCGGGGAGTGCCGGTGATCGCCGACGTCTCCGGACCGGCGCTGCGAGCAGTGCCGGAGACGGGAGCGGTGCTCACCCCCAACCACGACGAGTTCACCGAACTCACCGGCCACCACGCGGAGACCGTCCGGGACGTGGCCGCCCTCGGCCGCCGGGTGATCGAGGGCGGCGCGGCTGCGGTCGTCGTGACCCTGGGCAGCCGGGGAGCGGTCGCGGTCACCCGGTCGGGCGCCTGGTACGCGCCCGCCGCGGCCGCTGTCGACGGCAACCCCACCGGCGCCGGCGACGCGGCGGCCGCGGCCCTGGCCCTGTGGCTGGCGCACACCGCCGCACCGATCAGCTGGGCCGACGCTCTGGCCGACGCGGTGGCCACCTCGGCCGCGTGCGTGCTGCGGCCGGTCGCCGGCGAGATCGACCTGCAAGCCCGCGCCCGCTGGCGCGACACCATCATCGTGGAGGATCTGACGTGACCATGCCCTCGATCGTGGACGGCCTGCGGGGCAGTGGCCGCGGGATCGGCGCCTTCAACGCGATCCTGCTGGAACACGCCGAGGCCATCGTGGCCGGCGCCGAGGACGCCAGGCTGCCGGTGATCCTGCAGATCTCCCAGAACGCCGTGCTCTACCACGGCAGTCTCGCCCCGTTCGCTGCCGCGTGCCTGAGCCTGGCCGCGCACGCCTCGGTCCCGGTGGTCGTGCACCTGGACCACGCCGAGGACGAGGCGCTCATCGACCAGGCGGTGGCGCTGGGCATCCGGTCGGTGATGTTCGACGCGGCGGCGCTGCCGTACGCCGACAACGTGGCCCGCACCCGTGCCGTCGTGGAGCGCTGTCATGCGGCCGGCTGCTGGGTGGAGGCCGAACTGGGCGAGATCGGCGGCAAGGACGGTGCGCACGCCCCGGGGGTGCGCACCGATCCCGCCGAAGCGGCCGCGTTCGTCGCGGCGACCGGTGTCGACGCCCTCGCCGTCGCGGTCGGTTCGTCACATGCGATGAACACCCGCGACGCGGTCCTGGACGACGAGCTGATCGGCCGGCTCGCCGCGGCGGTGCCGGTGCCGTTGGTGCTGCACGGCTCGTCCGGCGTCCCGGAGGACGGTCTGCGCCGCGCGGTCCGTGAGGGCATCACCAAGGTCAACGTGGGTACGCTGCTCAACCGGGTCCTGACCGGCAAGGTCCGCGAGACCCTGGCCGAACGCACCGAGCTGACCGACCCCCGTAAGTACCTGTCTCCCGGCCGGGACGCGGTGCGGACCGCGGTCGCGCAGACACTGCGGCTGCTCGCCCCCGCGCCCTCGCCGGTCGCCGGCCACTGACCGGTAACCCCGGCGACCTGGCCGGTGGCCACCGGCCACTGACCGGTATCCCGGCGGCCTGGCCGGTGGGCAGCGGTCACTGACCGGTAACCGCCGGCCATCCTGTTCGTGGACCGCTTCATCACTCCCGCCCTCACCCGTCGGCCGCCCTCACCCGTCGGCCACCCGCGCCTGACGGCCACGGCACGGGACGGCCGTGGCCAGGACGGCGCCGGAGAAGGCGGGGTCGTGCCGCGTCCCCGGCGATCTGGCCGACAGCGCCCGTCAGATCGCCGGGCAGGTGGAGCCGGGGCGTGGTGTGCGCACGCTGATCAGGTAGCGCTCGGTCGCCTCGCGGGTGCAGGGGCTGCCGAGCGAATACACCCCGTGGCCGGCGCCCTCGTAGGTGAGCAGGGTCGCGCCGGTCTGCCGGGCCACGTTGCGCGCCCACTCGTGCGGGGTCGCGGCGTCGTAGCGGCTGTTCAGCAGAAGAACCGGCGGCACGCCCGTCCACTTCAGCGGGGCCTGCGGATTGCGCACCTCGGCGGTGTGACCGACACAGCCGAGGACGGACACCCACGCCTGCGTGTTCAGCTTCATGTCCGGCGCCACCCGCGCCAGCCTGGTGCGGAGTGCCTTCACCTCGGCGACGTCGCGCACCGGGAGCCGCCAGTCGGAGCAGAAGATGCCGCCGATGTCCTCGATCGGTTCCGCTTCCTCGGCCGCCTTTCCTGCCTGCGCCTTTCCTGCCTGCGCCTTTCCTGCCTGCGTCGGCTTTCCTGTCCGTGTCGGCTCTGCTGTCTGCGTCGGCTTCATGGCGGTCAGCTCGGTGAGCCGGTCGGCCAGCTCGGGCCAGTAAGGCCCGGCGAACATGCTCTGGATCTCGTCGAGCAGGGTGAGCGGGTCGGTCTCGCCCAGCTCGCCCGCCTCGGCTCGCGTGTGGAGGCCGGCAACGACCTTGCGCACGTCCTGACCGTGCAGGGCGCACTCGTCGTTGGTGGCACACCACTCGACGAACCGGTCGAAGGCCTGCTGCGCGCCGACGGTCTCGCTGCGCAGGAAGTCCCAGGTCGTGGCGCGGCTGTGGTCCATGTTGCTGTCGAGCACCAGGGCCCGCACCCGGCCGGGGAACATCTGCGCGTACTGCTGGCCCATCATGCTGCCGTACGAGATGCCGTAGAACGTCAGCTTCCGGTCGCCGACCGCGGCCCGGATGGCGTCGATGTCGCGCACGACGCTCAGGTTGTCGAGGAATCCGGCCAGCGGGCCGCTGACCTCGTGGCAGCTCTCGGATGCGGCCTTGTTGCCGGCCCGCAGCTGGTCGAACTGCGCGGAGGTGGTGGGGAGATAGTGTGCCGCGGTGAGCCCGCTGGGCAGGCATTTCATCTGGCTGCTGTCGGCGACGCCGCGCGGGTCGAAGCCGACCAGGTCGAACCGGCGCCGCACCTCGGCCGGCAGGTGGTCGGCGATTCCGCCTTTCACCTGGGCGACGCCGGAGCCGCCCGGCCCGCCCGGATTGATCACCAGAGTGCCGATGCGCGCCGTGGGATCGCCGGCCGGTCGCCGGGCCAGGGCGATGTCGAGTGTCGCGCCGCCGGGGCGGGACCAGTCGATCGGGACGGTCACGCTGCCGCACTGGACGTCGGCCTGATCAGCGCAGGCGGCCCAGGCGACCGTGGGCTCTGCGGGCCGGGCGCTTGCCGGAGCCGCGCCGAGCGTGATGACGGTGGCCAGTGCGGTGATGGCCACCCGGGCGAAGTCTGCTCGTCTCATCCGTTCCCTCGTCTCTCCAGTCGATCTCGATATGCGCACCATGTATACACTCAATTCATACACCGCCCGGCCGGGCCCCGCTCGGCGGAGGATTTGGCTAGACACCATGTTTATACACCGTGTGTATAGTGGCTCGCATGTCAGTCAGTTTCGCTCTGCTGGGCTTGTTGGAGAACGGCCCGCGCCACGGTTACGACCTCAAGCGCTCCTACGACGACGCGTTCGGCCGTGACCGTTCACTGCACTACGGGCAGGTCTACTCGACCATGGCCCGGCTGTTGAAGAACGGCCTCGTCGAAGTCGAACTCGAACCGGGTGACGGCCCGGACCGCAAGCGCTACGCGATCACCGACGCGGGCATCACCGACATCGAGGCCTGGATCGGCCGGCCGGAGAAGCCCGAGCCCTACCTGCAGAGCACCCTCTACACCAAGGTGGTGCTCGCCCTGATGACCGGCCGCGACGCCTCCGAGGTGCTCGACACCCAGCGCGCCGAACACCTGCGGCTCATGCGGGAGATGACCCACCGTAAAGCCCAGGGCGACCTGGCTGACGAGCTGATCTGCGACCACGTCCTGTTCCATCTGGAAGCCGACCTGCGCTGGCTGGAGCTCACCACCGACCGCCTGGACCGGTTGGCCGCCCAGATCCGCCGCTGACACCCTCCCGAAGGATTCCGATGACCGAGCAAACCCTCCTGACCGCCGAGAATCTGCACCTGACCTTCGGCGAGACCAAGGCCCTGGACGGGGCGTCCCTGCACGTCCGCGCCGGTGAGGTGGTGGCCCTGATGGGCCCGTCCGGCTCCGGCAAGTCGACACTGCTGCACTGCCTCGCCGGCATCATGGCTCCCGAGTCCGGGCGCGTCGTCTACGACGGCCGCGACCTCACGGCGATGAGCGACACCGAGCGCAGCACGCTGCGCCGCGGCGAGTTCGGTTTTGTCTTCCAGTTCGGTCAGCTGGTGCCCGAGCTCACCTGCCGGGAGAACGTCGCGCTGCCCCTGCGGCTCAGCGGTGTCGGCCGGCGCGAGGCACACCGCACCGCGACGTCGTGGCTGGAGCGCCTGGACGTGGCCGATGTCGCCGACAAACGACCCGGCCAGGCCTCGGGTGGTCAGGGACAGCGGGTCGCGGTGGCGCGCGCCCTGGTCACCCAGCCCCGGGTGGTGTTCGCCGACGAGCCGACCGGCGCCCTCGACTCCCTCAACGGGGAGCTGGTGATGAAGATGTTCATCGCCGCCGCCCGGGAGACCGGGGCGGCAGTCGTCCTGGTCACCCACGAACCGAGGGTCGCCGCCTACTCGAACCGCGAGGCCGTGGTCCGTGACGGCCGGGTCCGCGAGCAGGAGTTCGCCCGATGACCGCAGTGAAACGATGGGTCTTCGAGCTGGCCCTCGGGGCACGGATGAGCCTCGCCGGAGGCCGGGCGGGCTGGACCCGCCTCGCTCTGATCGCCGCCGGCGTGGGCATCGGTGTCGCCGTGCTCCTCTCGGTGGCCACCCTGCCCACCGCGCTGGCCGCGAGCAGCTCCCGCACCGAAGCCCGCACCGAGCAGATCAGCGCCGACGATCCGCCGAAGAGCGACGAGACGATCCTGGTCGGCCTCGCCAGCTCCCAGTTCGGTGACGTCGCCATCCACGGCCGCTCGTTGCAGCCCGAGGGTTCCCGCCCCCCGATGCCACCCGGAGTCACCACACTGCCGGGGCCGGGCGAGATGCTGGTCTCTCCCGCGCTCGCCGACCTGATGCGGGAGAACCCTCTGCTGGCGCAGCGCTGGGACGCCCGCGTCGTCGGCACCATCGGCGCACAGGGCCTGTCCGGTCCCGCCGACCTCGCCTTCTATCTGGGCTCCGACACCCTCACCGAGGAGTCCGCCTTCCGGGTCGACGCCTTCGGTGCCACCGGGGTGCCCGACGAGGGCCCCGATCCGATCTCGCTGCTGTTCCCCGCGGTCGGCATGGTCGTACTGCTGCTTCCGGTCATGGTGTTCATGGCCAGTGCGGTGCGGTTCGGCGGCGAAGCCCGCGACCGGCGCCTGGCCGCCCTGCGCCTGGTCGGCGCCGACGCCGCGATGACCCGTCGCATCGCCGCCGGTGAGACCCTGACCGGAGCCCTGCTCGGCCTGTTCGCCGGCGCCCTGCTCGCGGTCGGCATCGGGCTGCTCACCAGCCGGTACGCGACGGGCAAGCTGAGCTTCTACCTGTCCGACCTGCGGCCCGTGCCCGCCCTGGCCGTCCTGGTGATCGTCGCGGTCCCCGCGACAGCCGTGCTGGTGACGCTCTCGGCCATGCGCAAGATCGTCGTCGAGCCGCTCGGAGTGGTGCGCCTGTCCGGCACCGTCCGGCGCCGCCTGTGGTGGCGCCTGATCCTGCCCATCCTCGGCATCGGCCTGCTCGCGCCGCTGGCGAGTGGCATCGACGTCGAGTCAGGGGGAGCTGCCGAGATCCAGGTCGCCGGCGGGGTGGCCGCGCTGCTCATCGGTCTGGCCCTGCTGCTGCCCTGGCTCGTCGACGCGGTCGTGAACCGGCTCGGCGGCGGCGGCGTCTCCTGGGAACTCGCGGTCCGACGCCTGCAACTCGACAGCGGCACCGCCGTCCGAGCCGTCTCCGGCATCGCCGTCTCGGTGGCCGGGGTGATCGCCATCCACGGTCTGGTCTCCGGCATCGAGAACCAGGTCAAGGCAGCCGACAACGGGGGGTCGGGCTGGACCGGGTTCCAGATCGCGCCGCAGAACGACCTTCCCGAGCAGACCTGGACGGCTGCCCTGCGGGACACCCCCGGTGTCCAGGAGGTGCTGACCATCAGATCGCACGCCGCCGAAGGCGACGGCACCCTGCTGTCCATCAAGGTCGGCGACTGCACGGCACTCGCCCGGTACGCCGACATGACCGGCTGCACCGACGGCGAGGTGTACGGCGTCGACGCCCCGGCGGCCGCGGGCACCTACACCCTCCGCGACGGCCCCACCTGGACGGCGCCCGCCGTCACCCGGCAGGTCCGGGCCACCACGAACTCCCCGGGCTACGGCCAGCCGATGCTGCTGATCACCCCGGCCGCGCTGAACGGCACTCCGATCCCAGGCACCACCGACGAGTTCGCGGTCACCCTCGTGAGCGGTGGCGGTGCCGACGCCGTCGAGCAGGTTCGGAACACCACCGCGCGGCTCGACCCGCAGGCGTTCCTGCTCGAACCCGGCAACAGCGCTTTCGCCGCGGCCATGCGCGACATCCGCGAGGGCCTGCTGGCCGGTACGGTCGCGCTGCTGCTGCTCATCGGCGCCAGCATGCTCGTCAACGTGGCCGAGCAGCTGCGGGAACGCCGTAAGGTCCTCGCCGTCCTGGTGGCGTTCGGCATCCGGCGGCGCACCCTGGCCGGCTCGGTGCTCTGGCAGGCGGCCCTGCCCGTACTGCTGGGCATGGCCCTGGCCATCGGCTTCGGCAGCGGTCTGGCCGCGGTGCTGATGTCCGCGGTGAACGCCCCGGTCAGCATCGACTGGATCGGCATCGGCACGACATCCGGCGCCGCCGTGCTGGTCGTGCTCGGCACCACCGCCGCCGCCCTGCCGACCCTGGGCCGCCTCACCCGCCCGGGCAACCTCCGCGACGAGTGACTCGCGGGTCCTGAAGGCCTCCGCCGGTGCAGTGGAACTGCTGAGGCGCCACTGCACCGGCCCGGAGGCCTTTACCGCACCAGGCTACACACCGAGCGTATACACGAGAGGTATAACGCATGACGCTGCTCAGCCCGTCACCCACCCGGCCGGCCCCACAGCGCTCAGCGCACGCCATACCCCGACCGGGGAAGCCCCTGCTCGCGGGCGCCATCGCCACCAGCGTGCTCGCCGTGGTCACCGCAGGCCTGCCCATCCCGCCGGCGATGACCGTCACCGCGGGTCTGCTGGCGATGGCGGCGCTGGTCAGGCAATGGCTCGCCCTACGGCGCGACCTCACCACGACGACCCTGCCCCAGCTGTACACGATCATGGCGGCCTGGGGACTGCCGCTGCTCCTGGCCCGGCCGTTGTTCAGCGGCGATGTCTGGAGCTACCTGGCACAGGGCATGACCGCCGCGACCGGGCTCGACCCCTACCACGACGGACCGGCCCAGGCGCTCGGTGTGGACTCCGCCGTCACCCAGCACGTCAGCCCGTACTGGCGGGACACACCGGCGCCGTACGGACCGGCCTGGATCCCACTGTCGCGACTGGTGGCCGTGCTCAGCGGGGAGAACCTCACCGCGGGCGTCCTGCTGTACCGCCTGCTCGCGGTGGCCGGCATCGTCCTGATCGCCTGGGCCGTGCCACGTCTCGCCCGGCGGACCGCAGTGGCGCCCACCGTCGCCGTCTGGCTGGGCCTGCTCAACCCCCTGACCCTCTGGCACCTGATCGCCGGAGCACACAACGACGCCGTCATGCTCGGGCTCATGCTCGCCGGATTCGAACTGGCCCTGACCGGCCTGCAGCGAACCGGATCCGCCGGTGTCACGGCGCTGCTGGGCGGCAGTGCCCTGATGACCCTCGCCGCCAACGTCAAGATCGTGGCGGCGGCCGCCGGAGTGTGCCTGATCGCCGTGGCCGTTCGACGGCACAGGCAGGCGGCGGTGCTCGTCACGGTGGTCGCGGTGCTCGGCACGATCACCCTCTCGGCATACACCGGCTTCGGGTGGATCCCGGCACTGCGCACCGGCACGGCCGTCTACAGCTGGATGGCGCCCACCACCGCATCGGGCCTGCTCGCCGGTGGCATCGGCGCCCCGTGGTCACCGGAGGTCACGGTCGGCGTGCTGAACCTCGCCGGAGCCCTGGTGGCAGCCTGCGTCGTGGTGCGGCTGCTGGTCGCCGTCGTCCGGGGGCGGCGTGAACCCGTCAACGCGCTCGGCATGATGTTCGCGGCCGCTCTGGTGTTCGGCTCGGTCGTCCAGCCGTGGTACCTCCTGTGGGCGGTGCTTCCCCTCGCCGCCTCAGTGCACGACGAACGGCATCGCAGCTGGATCGCCGGGATCAGCGCGATCTTCGCCATGTCGCTGCCGCCCCTCGCCGCCGATCCGGCCGACCTGCTTGCCGGTTACCTGATCGCCGCGCTGCTGATCGCGATCACAGCCCTGCTGTACAAGCGAGCAACCACAGCCCTGCGGTACACGCGAGCGATCACAGCTCTGCGGTACAACCGAGCGACCGCAGCTCTGCTGTACACACGAGCGATCACAGCTCTGCTGTACACGCGAGCGATCACAGCTCTGCTGTACACACGATTCGGTCGGCGACCGGATGGGTCGCGGCTCAGCCGAGGCGTCGCGTCGGCCAGCGTGCGAGATCAGCTTCGAGGAGCGCCGGGTCGCGTGGTGGCGGGACCTCGTCGAGGACCTCGAGTCTGGTGATCCGCTCGATGCGGAAGCCACGGATCGCATCGCGGAGCCGGCACCAACCGGAGAGCAGCCAGGCGTCGCCTGCACGCAAGAGGCCCATCGTCTCGACGTCGCGGACGGTGCTGGTGGCGAGGTCCTCGCCCAGGTAGGTGAGCCGCACCACGCGCCGGGCGGCGATCACGTCGGAGAGCATCCCGAGCGGTACGGCCCCGTCCTCCGGCGCGACGGCGTCGATCACCTGCATCCGCCCGAGGATCTCCTGCACCGGCGCCCAGTGCTCCTCGTCCATGACGGCGGCGATCTTGGCATGTGCCCGGCGGGCGGCACCCTGATACGGCGAGGATTCCAGCAGCGCGAGCCCGGCGAGCACTGCCAGCGACTCGGCGGCGGACAGGTTGAGAGGTGGCAATGAGTACTCCCGCAGGATCGAGTAACCGCCCGTCACCCCGTGGTCCGCATAGATCGGAACTCCGGCCAGCTGGAGTGATCCGATGTCGCGTTCGATGGTGCGTGTGGACACCCCGAACTCGCCGGCGAGCCGGGTAGCGGACCACGGTCGGCGCGCTCCGCGGAGCAGATCGACAAGGGCGTACTGCCGCTCGGCTCGCTTCATGTTCTGAGTCTTCCAGAGGCGGAGCCGGCCCCGAGCCAGGCAGAGGCAGAGCCGGCCCGGGGCCCGGCAGAGGCAGAGCCGGCCACCAGCCTGGCAGAGGCGGAACCGACCCCCAGCCTGGAAGAGGCAGTGGCAGTGGCGGAGCTGGCCCTGAGCCCGGCAGAGGCGGAGGCGGAGTTGGGCCTCAGCTGCGCATGCTGCGCTGTCCGCCGACTGACCAGACCCGTCGGACCCGGCCGTCCTCGGCGAAGTCGAACACGTCGACGCCGCCCACGTGCAGGTCACCCGCCTGCATGTCCCACAGCAGGCGGCCGTGGTCACCGTCGATCGCATCGGCGATGTTCGTGAAGACGACGCCCGGGTGCTGTCCGTGCCACCAGTCGAGGTACCGCGCGAAGTCCTCGGCGGTGCGGATGTCGTCCGCGGGCGTCGACCCGTCGGATTCGGTCATGGCGAAATGGATGCGGAAGTCGTCGGCGCAGATCTGCCGTGCGATGGCGCCGTCGGTGTTCCACATCGTCAGCCACCGATCGAGCGAGTACCGGGCGGTGGTGATGGTCGTGTTCTCGGTCATGCGCCCCACTCTGGGACGCCGGCGCGACAACTGTGTGTCGGTGTTTGCCGCGACCGGGCAGGGGAATTGGCCGGGAGATCCGAGCGAGGGAGAGAACCGAAACGTGATGAGAACTCCGGATCTCCCGCTGCCCGGGCACGGCGCGACCCTGCAACGATTCGACGGCCTCGCGGCTCTCGGCCGGGCCGATCTGGTGACGGCCCGGCTCGGTGAAGGGCACGCCGACGCGGTGGCGATCCGCGCCGAACTCGGCGATGCCGAGCCGGACCCGGCGGGCCGGCGCTGGGGTGTCTGGGCCGCGGCTCCTTCTTCGGTACGCGCGGAGCACACCCCCGCCGGCTGGCGGCTGACCGGCGACCGCCCGTGGTGCTCCGGCGCTGCCTGGTGCACCCACGCCCTGGTCACCGCGGTGGCCGACGACGGGCCACGCCTGTTCGCGGTCCGTAACGAGGCTCCGCACGCCGTGCCCGTCGACGGCACCTGGCCCGCGATCGGCATGGCCGGCAGTGACAGCCGCACCGTCCGGTTCACCGACTGTCCGGCCCGGCCGGTCGGCGATCCGGACGCGTACACCAGCAGGCCCGGTTTTTGGCACGGCGGTATCGGCGTGGCCGCCTGCTGGTACGGCGGAGCCCTCGGCATCGCCGACACCCTGTCCGCCGCGGCCCGCCGCAAGGACCTCGACCCGCACGGCCTGGCCCATCTCGGCGCTGTCGACGTGGCTCTGGGATCGGCCCGCGCCATGCTGGCCGATGCGGCGGCGACGATCGACGCCCACCCGTCCGCGGACGCCCACCGGCTGGCCCTGCGGGTCCGCGCCGCCGTCGAGGCGTCGGCGACCGAGGTGATCAGCCGGGCCGGGCGCATGCTCGGCGCCGGGCCGCTGTGCCGCGACACCGAACACGCCCAGCGGGTCGCCGATCTCACCGTCTACCTGCGGCAGAGCCATGCCGAGGCGGACCTGGAGCAACTCGGCCGCCTGATCGCCGAGGGGGAGCAGCCGTGGTGAGGCCGATCGTCGGGACGGGCACGCCCGAGACGCGCTGGCAGCAGTGGCCGGCGATGCGGGACTGGCCGGATCTGCCGCTGGATCCCGTCGAGCCACCGCTGGTGGTGGCCCCGCACCCGGACGACGAGATCCTCGGGGTGGCCGGCCTGATGGCGATGCTCGGCCGCGCCGACCTGGTGGCGGTCACCGACGGGGAGGCCTCGCACCCGCATTCGACCGTCCATACTCCCGCTGAGCTGGCCGCCATCCGCCGGGTCGAGACCACCGACGCCCTGGACCGGCTCGGCCTGTCCGGCGCGCCGGTCCACCGCCTCGGCCACCCGGACGGCGGCATCGACGAGAAGGCGTTGACCAGGGCACTCGCCGATCTGCTGACACCGGGCCGCTGGTGCCTGGCCACCTGGCGTGAGGACGGGCATCCCGATCACGAGGCCGTCGGACGGGCCGCCGCCGCGGCATGCGCCAGCACCGGAGCGCGGTTGCTGGAGTACCCGATCTGGACCTGGCACTGGGCCGAACCGGACGAGGCCGCCGTACCGTGGCATCGGGCCCGGCGGATCGCGCTGACCCCGGCCGCGATGGCCGCGAAGGTGGCGGCGATAGCGGCTTTTCCCAGCCAGATCGCACCGCTCGGGCCCGCCGAGGCCGACGCCGCGATCCTGCCGCCGCACGTTCTGGCCCGCTTCACCCGGCCGTTCGAGGTGGTGTTCTCGTGACGACACCAAAAACGACCACACCGATCAACTACTTCGAGCGGATGTACGCCGCCAACGCCGACCCGTGGGACTTCGAGAACCGCTGGTACGACGCCCGTAAGCACGCGCTGACCGCCGCCGCGCCGAGTCGCCCCCGGTACCGGTCGGCGTTCGAACCGGGCTGCTCCACCGGACGGCTCACCGCGCTGCTGGCCGACCGCTGCGACGAGCTGCTGGCGGTCGACGCGGTCGACGACGCCGTGCGGATCGCGGCCGGCCGGGTCGCCGCCCGGCCGCACGTGACGGTCCGCCGGGCCGCTCTGCCGCACGAATGGCCCGAGCAGACGTTCGACCTGATCGTGCTCTCCGAGATCGGCTACTACTTCAGCGACGACGATCTGACCGGCGTCGTCGAGCGGACGGTCGCCTCCCTGGAACCGGGCGGTGACCTGGTCGCCGTGCACTGGCGCCATCCGGTGGCCGAGCACGCCCGCTCCGGCGACGAAGTGCACGCGGTGCTGGCCGCGACGGACGGGCTCACCCGCCGGACTCTCCTGGCGGAGACCGACTTCCTGCTCGAGGTCTACGGCCGTACCCCACCTGATGTTCTTTCCGTGGCACAGCGAGAAGGACTGGTGTGAACCGGATCGCTGTGGTGGTCCCCGCACACGACGAGGCCGCTCTGATCACCGCCTGCCTGCACAGCGTCCTGACGGCGGCGACGGCGGTCGCTCCGGTGCCGGTGGAGGTGATCGTGGTGGCGGATGCCTGCGCCGACGACACCGCCGCGCTCGCCCGCGCGGCCGGTGCCGTCGTGGTCACCACGACGGCCCGCAACGTGGGCGCGGCCCGGGCGGCCGGAATGCGGCACGCGCTGCGCCGGGGCCCGGCCGGGTTGTGGCTGGCCACCACCGACGCGGACAGCCGGGTGCCACCCGAGTGGCTCGGTTGGCAGCTGCGGCACGCCGAAGCCGGCGCCGGCCTGCTGGCCGGCACGGTGGTGGTGCACGACTGGTCCGGTTGGCCGGCCGAGGTGCGGGCGGTCTACGAGACCGGCTACCACGACGCCGTGCGGGGAACGGCACACAGCCACGCCCACGGCGCGAACCTGGGCGTGTCAGCGGCGGCCTACCAGGCGGCGGGAGGTTTCGGACCACTGCTGCACAGCGAGGACCGCGACCTCATCGAACGGATGCGGCGCATCGGTGCCCGGGTGGTCACCGACATCGGTTGCCCGGTCAGCACCAGCAGCCGGATGTTCAGCCGCGCCCCGCAGGGCTTCGCCGCTCACCTGACCGACCTCCACCGCCGCGGCGCGCGGCCCTCACCAGCGATGGGCTGAGCTTCGGGAGATGCCCGGAGAGGGGTCTCGTTGCTTCCGCGCCATAACTACCGCCGGAGAAACTACTTGCCGGAGCGGAAAAGAAGGGGTAGCTTTCTCTTCAGGCAAGTACTTTCACTTACGGGGACGAGGAGGACGGATCATGTCTGCGACACCTACGCCCGAAGAAGCCCGCCAGGCGCTGGACGGCTATGACCAGCAACGTAAGGACAGCGCGACCGCGAGCGGTTACTCCACCGGCTACTGGATCGGCGCCGGCGTCGTCGTCGCCGCCTTCGGTGTCTTCACCGACTTCAATCCCACCTGGGCCGGCGCCGGCAGCACCTGGTTCAGCATGGTCCTGCTGATGGTGGTGGTGCTGGCCGGCACCCGCTGGGGCAGCGCTCTGCTCGGCCGCCGGGTGCAGGTGCGGCGTCCGCCGACCGGGCGGCGCTGGCTGCTCGCGCTCCTCGGGGCGGCCCTGGCGCTGGTCGCCATGCTGGCCCTGGCCGCTCTGGACCTGCCGCACAGCTCCGCCGTCGTCGGCGTCGTCTTCGGTCTGCTGCTGGCGATCGGTGGCCCGTGGTGGCAGCGCCGCACTCTGGCCCGCGAGGCAGCCCGGCTGTGACCAGCGAGGATCCGGCCGTGATCGGCGGCCCGCAGTTGGAGCCGCTGCTGCTCGACCCCACCCGGCTGTCCATCATGGCCACCCTGGCCGCAGCCGAGTGGGCCGAGTTCGGCTTCGTCCGCGACACGGCCGGCCTCAGCGACTCCACCCTGTCGAAACGGGTCGCCCAGCTCGGCGACGCCGGTTTTGTCGAGGTCCGCAAGGGTTACGTCGGCAAGCGCCCGCGCACCTGGCTCAATCTCTCCGAGGCCGGGCGCGCGGCCCTGCGCTCGCACATCGCGATGCTGCGAAAGATCGCGGAACAGACCGCTTGACGCGTTGATCTACGGTTCCCGGTCGACGGCTTCACATCAACAGGGGATCAGGGTGAATTCATCGATGCCGGGGCCGGTCAGCGGCCCGGTGACACGCCGGGCGGCGGGCGTCGCAGCGGTCGCCGCCGTGGTTCTGCTCCTGGCCGGGTGCGCGGGGGAGACCTCGGCCGAGTTGACCGGCTATCGCACCGGCCCCGGCGACCGGGAGATCACCGTCAGCTACATCCGTGGCGAGGGTGATCCGTCCGGGCATCTCACGATCCTGGAGGAGAGCCCCGGCCAGGTCCGTGTGCGGGTGACCTATCCGGCGTCCGACGACACGGTCCGAACCCTGATCGGCATCGGCGACGAGGCGACAGCACGACTCGCCGAGCCCTTGGCCGACCGCGAGATCCTCGACGACCGCGGCGACAGCGTCCGCCGGCTGCCCTGACGCCGGGGCGTTGTCGGTCGGAAGGATCGAGCGCAGGACGGCCCAGGAATGGCTGATATATGCCGTTTTCCGGACAAAGCGTATTTCTTGTCTTAATTTGGACCTGGACACCCCAGAGTGCCATTGGAGGCGAGACGCAATGTCGACAACCAACATGCGAGGCTTGACGTTCGGTGCCGCGGTAGCGTTCCTGATCGCCACGGTCCTGGCCGTACCGGCCGGACCGGCATCCGCCGGCGGGCTGCGGCCGGGCGTCGAATCCGCGGCCGCCGGGGAATTCGACCAGGCGACCATGGATCGCGTCGGGGCCGAACTCGCGGCCACTGCCGCGCACCGGAGCCGGGTCCTCGGCCGGGTGTCCGTCTGTTACAACGCGCACCTGGCGGACATCGGCTGGCAGGGTCAGCGGTGCGACGGCCGGATCGCGGGCACCACCGGCGAGAACCGCCGGATGGAGGCCATCATGATCTCGCTCGGCGACGGAACCGTCTGCTACAACGCGCACCTGGCGGACATCGGCTGGCAGGGTCAGCGATGCGACAACGCGGTCGCCGGCACCACCGGTCAGAGCCGCCGGATGGAAGCGATCAAGGTCGTCTCCGCGGCGGCGGACATCTGCTACGACGCGCACGTGCAGAACATCGGCTGGCAGGGCCGCAGGTGCGGCGGAGCGACGGCCGGCACGACCGGCCAGAGCCGCCAGATGGAAGCCATCCGCATCACCGCGAGCCCCATCCGCTGACCCGCGCCGGCCGCAACGCGGCGGTCAGCGGGCTGTTACCGGCCCGGTGGCAGCCACCGGGCCGGTCGGCGGCCGTCTAGGACGCCAGCAGCTCCAACTCGGCCACGGTGGCCGGGCCGGTGAACTCCAGGCGGTAATGGGTGTACGCGCCGGGTGAGGCCACCGTGAACGGGCGGGTCTGGCGCCGCCACGGGAAGGCCTGCTCGGCTCGGGTGTCGAGTGTGGTCCAGGTGGCGCCGTCGGTCGAGCCGAGCAGTTTCCAGCCGGCCGGGTCGGCGCCGGCCGCCGCTGCGGAGGTGATGGTGTACTGGCCGACCTCAGCAGCCGCGGGCAGTGTCCACTCCTGGGTCGTGACGGTCGCCGGGGTCGCCGAGGAGTCGTCGGCCAGGGCGGCCGTGGTCACCGTGCCGGTCACGTCCTTCTGCGGGTTGGCTACCTCGGAGCCGCGGGTCAGCGACGGCGGCACCGCCTTCGGTCCGGTGGCCCACTTCGACGGCTTCGCGCCCATGGTGAAGTCGAGGGTGGCGCCGCCGGCGAGGACCGAGTGCGGCAGTGTCGTGGAGTTCCACGCCCTGCCGTTGACCTTCAGGGACTGGACGTAGACGTTCTTCGGCGAGTTGCCGGATGCCCGGATGACGACTTTCCGGCCGCTGTCGAGGTTGATGGTGGCCTTGGTGAACAGCGGCGAGCCGATCACGTAGTTGGCGCTGCCCATCTGCAGCGGGTAGAAACCGAGCGCGGCGAACACGTACCAGGCGGACATCTCGCCGTTGTCCTCGTCGCCCGGGTAACCCTGGCCGATCTCGCTGCCCAGGTAGAGCCGGTCGACGATCTCCCTGGTCAGGGCCTGGGTCTTGGACGGCTGCCCGGTGAAGGTGTACATCCACGGGATGTGGTGCGACGGCTGGTTGCTGTGACCGTACTGGCCCATCCGTACGTCCCGGGCCTCGGTCATCTCGTGGATGACGCCGCCGTAGGAGCCGAACTTGAGCCCGGTCTCCGGCGTACTGAAGAAGGTGTCGAGCTTGTCGGCCAGTTCGTCGCGCCCGCCGTACAGGTTGGCGAGGCCCTGACCGTCCTGCGGCACGTGGAACGCCATGTTCCAGCCGTTGGTCTCGGTGTAGTCGTAGCCCCACACCTCCGGGTCGTACTGGCCGGGTGTCCACCGCCACTGCCCGGCGGAGTCCCTACCCTGGAAGAAGTCGACCGACGAGTCGAATTGGTTGACGTAGTTCAACGCCCGCTGCCGATAGTAGGTGGCCTCCTCGGTACGTCCGAGAGCCTGGGCCATGTTCGCGATGCCATAGTCGTTGATGTACCCGTCCATCGCCCAGGACATCGCCTCGCCGGTCGCGTCCGACGGGGTGTACCCCTTGAAGATCGAGGTGGTCAGGCCCTTGCGGCCGACGCTGTCGTTCGGCGGCGCGACCGAGGCGTTCTTGACGGCGGCCGCATAGGCGTCCTCCAGATCAAAACCCTTCACGCCTTTCAGGTACGCGTCAGCAAACGCGACGTCGGAACTCGTCCCGACCATCAGGTTCGCGTAGCCCGGCGACGACCAGCGGGAGATCCAGCCGCCGTCGCGGTACTGCTGCACGAACCCGTCGACCATCTCCCCGGCCAGCTTCGGCGTGAGCAGCGAGTAGGCGGGCCAGGTGGTGCGGTAGGTGTCCCAGAAGCCGTTGTTGACGTACACCTTCCCGGCCTTGACCTCGGCCCCGGTCTGGGTCGGTGTGCTCGGCGGCGAGTTCGTCGACGACTGGACGGCGTGCCGCCACACCGGGGCCGCGTTGGTGCCGGTGTTCTCGTGGGCCGAGTTCGGGTAGAGGAACAGTCGGTACAGGGTTTGGCACAGTTGGGTCTTTTGCTAAGCGGTCGTGGGTTTTAGTGTGTTTTCGTGGCTCTTGTTCGTCTGGCTCCGGCTGCCGGGTATGTCGGGGTGGATCCGGTCACG
>NZ_BOMG01000134.1 GCF_016862075.1 Actinoplanes couchii
CTGGGTCTGAGCTATATCCGAACTCTGTGCGTCGCCCCGGCAGTGCGGATCGCATTATCGTAGATAACGGTGACCCTATCGGTCAGACAGCAACCGTATCGGATGGGGCACTGGCTCGACGTCCCTGATGCTTTCGCCGAACGCGGCCATTTCGGCCTTCTCGCGGCACCACCCGGCGGATACGCGCACCGATGGCACCCGGTAAAAATTGTAAAAATGTTGACAATGTCTACAGGTAGTAGTGCGGAAGGGTGAGGCGGTCCAGGTCTTGATGCCTCAGTGCGCGATCTAGCCGTTCACCTGGCAGAATCGCGGGAACTCACCGGGCATGCGGGAAGATGAGGATACGGTGGAGATTCTCCGGCGTCAGTTCTGCAATGCAGATCTTGCTCGGCCCCTACGCCACGGCGTCCGCGATGCCCTCCGGCAGGCACTCCCCACAATGGTGGACATCGAGCTAATGGATGATGCATTGATCATTGTGAGTGAGCTGGTGCAAAACGTCAGTCAGCACACAGCTGGGCCCGGTGAACTCGTCATCAGCTTGGATACCGCGTCTGTGCTCATCGAGGTGGGGGATATCAGCACGACGGTCCCGTGTCCGCGACGGCCGGAACCTGAGCGCTCCGGTGGGCGTGGCCTGCTGTTGATCGAGGCACTCGCTCAACAGTGGGGGGTGCGCACCTGTCCTGACGGCAAGGCAGTTTGGGCTCGTTTGCCTGCCGCCTCAAACATCCCGTACCCGAGTGCGGTGTGAACGAGCGCATCTGCACGGAAGAGGGCTTCAACGAGATCCTGGCCGTCACCCGACATTGCCGCAGCATTGGACGTGTCGCCGATGTGAACCCTGGCCTTTGCCTGCTAGCGCTGAGAGGGCAATCTGTTCGATTTAGGGATGTTTCGGGTTTGAGGTAGGGCTGGCGGCAGGTTGTTCGGCGGGTTCGGCTGGGGTGGTGAGGACGAACTTCCCGGCGCCGATCTCGGTTAGGATTCCTCGTTTGACCAGGCGTTTCAGTTTGGCGCGGATGCCTTCGGTGTCCTTGGGTTCGGTGCCGAGGCCGATCGCCTGGCAGACGTCCTTGGCGCGCAGCGTCGGGTGGTCGCCGTCTTTGAAGGCGGTGAGGATCTGTTGGTAGACGGTGTTGTCGAGAGGGCCGTCGTTCGGGATCTCCGGCTCGTTCGCGCTGGTCAGCCGGGTGAGAGTGGTGCGGGTCGTGGCCAGATCGGACAGTTCGGTCTCGGCGGTGCGCAGTTCGTCGGTGAGTTTGCCGATCCGCTCGCGCAGATCGACGATGGCGGCTGCGGTGACGGTCTGCTGTTCGGTGATCAGGTCCATGATGGTCGTCATCAGACGAGAGCCTTTCCGGTGTTGCGCCAGGTCGGGGTGGTGGTGCCGGTGAGCCGGCGGGTCAGGTTCGCCGTCGACGCCCAGAGGGTGTGCGAGACGGTGGAGGCGGGCAGGCTCTCGTAGTCGCGGACCAGGCGGCGGTGCAGCATCAGAGTCCCGTGGACCTGTTCGACGACCCACCGCTTGGCGACCGGGACGAACCCGGGCCGCTGGTCGGTGCGTCTGACCTGTTCGACGGTGATGCCGAGGACCGCGCCGTGGATCATGACCTCGTCCTTGAACCCGGCGTCGACCCAGGCTCGGGTCACCGTCGGCGTGTGTTCGGCGACCTTGTCGAGCAGGTCGACGCCGATCGTGTTGTCGGTGGCCGACGCCGCGGTCACGACCACCGCGATGATCAGGCCGAGGACGTCCACGGCCAGGCCCCGTTTGCGCCCGGGGACCTTCTTGCCGGCGTCCTTGCCGGTCGTGGCTGCCGGGACATGGTTCGCGGTCTTGATCGACTGGGTGTCCAGCACCACCGCGGTCGGGTCCTCGGCCCTGCCGGCCCGTTCCCGGGCCTGACAGGGCAACAGATCGTGGATGGCCTGGTCAGTGCCGTCGTCGCGCCATAATCCGAAGTAGTAGTAAGCGGCGGAACCGGGCGGCAGATCGTGCGGCAGCAACGCCCACTGGCAGCCGGTCCGGTTCTGGTAGAACAACGCGTTGACGATCTCGCGCATCTCGTAGCGGCCCTCGTGACCCGACGGCGACGGCCGCCTCGACTTCCACGCCCGCAGGAACGGCTCGATCAGCGCCCACTGCGCGTCGGTGAGATCAGTTGAATACGCCTGACGTGCCATGAACAGGCACTACGCGGACCGTCAGGGCGGGTATCAACCCACTTCGCGATGTCACGACATCGAGCGACAGCGAAACCGTTGAAAGACTGTCAAGACATACTTCAATCCGCTAAATACCCGTATCCGAACTTATGACCCTCTGAGTCCTTCGAGAGTGAGGGCGGTAGCTGGTTTGGCTATGACGGTGTCGCTGGCCCCACCAGGGGCGGCTTGAAGTGGCTCCACCTGAGCCGAAGATCCCCACCATGACGGTTTCATCTGGCCCCGGTTCTCACCAGGCATTACTCGCCGTGAAGATCGGGAAGTGGGGCCGATTCAAGCCGTCTCTGTCGGCTTCAGGTGGGGCCACCGCAAGCCGTCATGGGTGGGTCAGCGACACCGTCATAGCCACTGGTTGGCACATTCGCCTATGAAGGCTGGTTCGGCCGCGGGTTCGAGAGCCGCCGATCCATGGCATGGAGAACCACCCCACGCGCCAACCATGTGATGTTCGTGAGAGCTGGAGCCACCTTGCTGGTGCAGGTGGCCGGCCTGGCGTCCGCACTGGTGGCTCTCATCCTTACGGACACCTGCCGAACACCCTGGCTCTCTGATTCGCGGACCGATGACTCTTCGTTACCGCGGACAGAATCAAGGGGCCCTGTCGAGGCGTGGTCGGCGCAGCAGCAGGCGGGAAGCCGATCGGGGCGTACGGGTCAGCCGGATGTGCGAGGGCGACTGGTCCCGACCAGTTCCAACAGATCGCCGGAGAGCGCAGCCAGGTGGGCGGCGGTCTGCTTGTGCTGGGTTGCGCTGGCTTCGCCATCTCGGGACACGCGGGCGGTGTCGGCGGCAGCGGCGTTGACCTGTTCGACGGCGAGGGTCTGCTGTTTGCTGGACAATTCGATCTCGTGAGTGGCGTCATTGGTCGTGGTCACGAGTCGGGCGATGGTGCGGAAAGCGGTGGTGGCTTCGTCGAAGTTGCGGGTGCCGGCGTCAACTGCTTGCGCGCCGGCTTCGGTGGACACGACGGTGGTGTTGACGGCGCCGCGGATCTCATCGATAAGGATGCGGATTTCTCTTGCTGAGGCTGCGGTGCGGTCGGCTAGTTTACGGATCTCCTCGGCGACGACGGCGAAGCGCCGGCCCTGTTCACCAGCGCCAGTGGCCTCGATGGTGGCGTTGATGGCCAAAATGTTGGTCTGCTCGGCGAGCTCGGCGACCAGTTGCACCACTGATCCGATCTGCTGGGACTTCTCGCCCAGGGCGAGCATGTGCTGCACGATCTGGTCCACCTGGGTGCGGATGACGGCGATGGAGGTTCGGGTCCGGTCGATGGTGGCGTCGCCGTGACGAGCGGCGGCCTCGGTGTCTTCGGCCGTCTTGGACACCCGTTGGGCACCGTCGGAGATCTGGCGAGAGGTGATCAGAAGCTCACTGATTGTCGCGGTGATCTCATTGAGGGCGGTCGCTTGGTCCCGGCCACCGCTGGCCTGCCGGGCGGCTGCCGTCTCCAGTTGTACTGATGAGCTTTGGATGTGGCCGACGGCGGTGCCTATCTGATGCCGCAGAGCCCGGTTGAGGCGCCGGGCGATGACCGTGCCACAGGCGACGGCGAGCACACCCAGCACGGTCACAGTGATGACGGCCTGGGTGGCTCGGGTAGCGGCGTGATCGCGGTCGAGCTCGACCTCTACACGTACCTGGTTGACGAGGTCGGCGTTGGCGTCTTGAACGCCCTGGCGGGCGGCAACCAGCTCTGTGGTGAGCAGTTGGCTGACCTGTGTCAGGTCCCGCAGCGTTTGCCGCCTCTGCAACAGCGGTGTCAGAACTGCGGTGTACTGGGTCTCCGCGACTGCGACATCGTTCAGTAGCCGTTCAGAACCTCGACCGTCGAGACCACGCTGGAGTTGAGCCGCTTGATCCAGGAAGACCTCGCGATCTCGCCGGGTTCGTTGTAGGTCTTCCGGTTTACCGGTGATCAGATACCCCCGGGCGCTGGAGCCACGGCCTTCCATCGCGGTACTCAATCGTTGTGCTCCGAGCAGGCTGTCTGTCGCAGCGGTTACCGCCGTGTTGTTGACGCGTACGACCAAGGTAAGCGCGGCCACCGAGGTGACAGCCATGAACAAAGTCAGCGTCAGGGTCAGCGCGAAGCCAGCCGTTAGTTTGCTGCCGAACGGGAGCCGGCTGATCATCAGGCCTCCTGAGCAGGACATGTCGAATCGGTGCCAGCACGGCTGCTCAAGCGGCCCCTACCAGCGATCAGGATCTTGATACCGAAGCGAGCGTGGCCCCCGATGAGAGCGTCCGACGCCGGTCGTCCTGGGTTGTCTCTTGAGCGCTGGTGCCTCAGAAATCGCGGGAATGTCACGCCCAGGATTGGCGGCGGTTATGGCGGCAGTAGCTAGATCCAAAGCCACATATGCATGGTATCGGGTTGCCGTAACCCTAGGGGTCGCATCGGCGCGGTCTGGGTTCCAAGAATCCAGGGAAGATCATGCTGGACCTTGCACTGACGGAGATCGTCGCGATGGTGCGCTGCCATACCCGCTGGAAGCTGCTCACGACGGCCGCCGAGGGCTGAGGGCTGAGGCAAGGAGGAGCAACCCTCGCCCGTCCGTCCGTCGCGTCCTACCAGCACACCGGGATCGAACGGCAGGGCGGGCCCGACGGCAGATCCGGGTTACCGGTGGCGCACCGGGGCAGCATCTGGGTCAATTCGGTGCCCTCTACGGGTAGCCCTGGCAGGTTCGAGTTGCATTTCGGTACGGACAAGGTGGGAAACTCGGGTGACGGAGGGACTATCGAGGATCCGTCGAGGCGCCAACGCCCAGTCTGTGCCGCACGGCATTTCTGCTGAGCGGTGACTTGTACTTGGCCGACCGACCATCTTGTCTCGAGGGCCTTGCTGAAGCTGCTGCGGCACCGGTGGCGGGTTTCAGGCCATGGATGATCTTGACAGTTTCACGCAGCGCGTACTACTGGGCTGCCTGCGGGACGAACGACGCCGGCGCTGGTGGTGCCGCCAGGGCCGGCCACCTTCGCCGCCCACTCATCGCCGCCAACTGTAGGTTCGTACCCGCCGTTGTGACCAGTGTCGCCTGGCACTCCGGTGGGCAGCTGCTGTCCTTCGATGACGTCGATGACCGTAGCGAGCTCCGTTACATCCCAGCAGGCACCCCAATGACCGAACGGCGCACTGGCTGGTGAGCGCGCAAGCACTCTGAGCTGGACGGGATCGCGATTCCCAAGGCTTCGACGACCGATCCTGCGGAGGTTCAACGGGAGCTGAGGGCGGCGCTCAGCCCTCGGAGGCAGGGGTCACTGCGCTGTCCCCCTTAAGGGTGTCTGCCGAGGCGCGGCGTTTGTCTTCGTGGGGCAGGTCGGCCACGGTGCGCTCCTTGTGGATGTCACCGCTGAGGAGCTGCTGCCCGGTGGCGGTTTCCTCATTATGGAACAACTGCTCGGCACCACAGACCGTTCGGCGTGGCGAGTGACCCCGTGTGAACGGTTCGCGTTCGAGGTGGGCCACTGCGCGTTGGACGGGCACGGGCACCTGCGCGTGCCGGGACGGTGTACCTGCGTAGCCGGGCCCGGCTGGCCTGCCCGCGTTCAGCACCGTCGATGAGCCGTTCCTCCAAGGGGGTCATCGCCGTCGACGGAGCGCCCGACGATGGTGTTGCCGGTGGACGCGGGATCCCCCGATACTTCAGCGGCCCGGCGGGCGATGTAGCTGTCGTCGACGGTGATGCCGTAGTACTCGTAAAGTCGGTCAACCTCGTCCCTACCGAGGGGCTCGTCGGCGTCGGCGTCAACGTTCGGCGCGTCCTTGACGGTCGCCTTGTCGAACGGCACGACCACTTGGTCGCCGCGCAGATCAGCATCATGAAGGGGGAGCAGCGACTCGCTGCTGCCGAACAGGCCGGTACGGACACTGGCCCAGAACGGCCGGCCGGTGGCGTCGGTCCATACTGCGCCGATCGAGCCGATCTTGTTGTTGTCAATGTCGATGACGTCGAGGCCGTACAGCGAACGAATGCTCTCCTGGGGGATCACAGGATGTTCCTCTCACCCGGCGGTGACAGCTATCACCTCTTCGATACCCCCGCTTTTCGGTATCACTCCCGGAGCGATCTCCGCTCTCCGAGAGGAAGGCACTACATTTAACCCTTTTAATGTCTTAGCCAGGGGATATCTCCTTTATATGGCGAAATGGGCAGTTTTTCTCCTACTTCCTGATTATCATTTGGATCCGCCACCGTTGTTTTGGCACCGCATTTTCGACGGCGGATCTCGTGTCCGCGAGTACATGGATGAACCGTTCAGAGGTGCCTCATCGTCACTTTCCATACGACGAATGTCCGATCCGAGCCGACAACCATGACATCCCGGAGTCCACGCTCCCGGCCGAGCGCTGGAAAGATCGCAGCGAGTCGGTCCGTAAGCCGCTAACCGGACACCAGCCCATGCCCGTCGACATCCTGTTCGGTGAAGCGGGTGTGCCAGATCGCGGCGGTTACGGCCGAGAGGTGCTGAGCGACTCGGGCGCCGGTGACTTTGATGCTGCGGCCGCGGCGCCGACCCTGTTCCGCGAGTCTGACGGTTGCCCCGAGGTCCCGGCCAATGTCACAAATCATACGGACCTGATCGACGGCGTCCCTACGGAACTGCGCGGGAGACTTCGAAGGATGTTAAACTGGGGAATTTCCCCAGACTGCTGACTGGTCTCAAAGATGTCCAGGCCCCACGGGGGAGCTTCAGGGGGTGAGTCTGCGCATCACGACGGCAGTCGCGGCGGCCAACAGTGTGCGGCCTTTGTCGGCGGCGTCGAGGCGGAGTGTGAGGTACGCGGTCCTTTCATCGGTGTTCTTGTTTCTGGCGATCAATGCAACCGCGAGCTGGATGGTGGCGCGCACTGATAGAGCCTCCGCGAACCCGTTCACCAGCTCCTGTCCACCGGCGTCGAGTACTGCCATGTCATCGTGCCCGCTGGGCAACGGCAGGTCTGGGTCGTAGGCGGCACAGATCCCTACCGTCAGCGGTGCCGTTGCGGCGGCGTCACGCCCGCATAAATCCAGTGTCGCCCGTACGGCGCCGCTGCCGGTGAATAGTGGCATCGATACGATGCTCAAACCCATCCCGGAAGCTGCCTCGCGGAAGCCGGGCCAGCTCATCGTGGCGGCAACATTGTCGCCGGTTGGCCCTGCCACACATCGCCCAAGCGGTGGCAGCAGATCGTTGTGGAACGCGAAGCGGTCGCCTGTCACCGTTGCGACCGGGTCCTGGCTGACCGCGACGGTGTACTGCCCGTCCTCGGGCTGCGGGGACACCGCTGCGTAGTCCACAGCCCCGATCCGGGAGGCCGCCAGCTGTGCCACCTTCTGCAGGCTGCTGCTGATGTCCGGCATGTCGTCTGGGGTCTCAGCGAGTACGGCGATCGCGTCGGCCAACGGCGATCGGGTGATGGTTGGAGTCCTCGTTGGTGGCGGTGTCATCTCCCGCTCCTTCTACACGCCAGCTTGGCAGGGTGACAGCGAATTTCTTCTACCCGAAGAACTGCCTCTCACACGATTGCGATTACTGCGAACAGCAGAGATCTCGTCAAGGCGGCGATCCACGGTCGGCGTGGGTTTACCCGTGCGGCGCGGGCAATAACGACCTCATCCGCTCGGATGTCTAGTCGCTGGCGGGCGGCCTTGACTGACCTGCCATACGTGGGCCCTAGATCTCTGACTGCACAACCCGGACTACCTGGTCGGCGAATTGTTCCTCAGATAGATGGCAGGCCTGTCAGGTCACTACCGGGGCATTGCCGGAAAGCTGCTGGTTACAGCGATCACTGACCCGGGCTGCCGAGGCGCTCCGGTGCGAGATCACCTCGGCAGGCGCCGCGTCGGTGATTTCGAACAGTGCGGGGATCGGCTGACCCGGTAGCTCCCAAGGGGGCGGAGCTTGTGACCGGAGCCCTGCCCGGGCGGAGCGGGACTGCATGACGCATGCCTAGTGTCTCTCCTCGGCCAAGCGATCGGGCTTGCGGCCGACGAGACCCTGGTGCGGTTCATCGGGGAGCACGACGGTGCGGCGAAGGCCTTCGACTTCGCCGCGTTTTCGGTGGCGCCCGCAGCACACGTGGGTGGTGCGGGTGTTCGTGCGCCGGGTGGGCCTGCTGCCGCCGGCAGCAGGCCCACCTCAGCGGATTTGGGCATTGGCTGCTGGGTAAACTCGCCGATGTTTCTGGGCGCGGCCGGCTCGCCGGTGCGTGCACCGGCGCAGGTAACGGGGGCCATGTCTAGGTGTTCCGTGACCGGCTCGCTGGGCTGCGTGTGCAGCAGTCATGCTTACTGCCCGGTGGGGGTGATGGTCTCGCTTCGGGATTCGTCGAGGGCCTCCGCGTTGCTGATGGCGGCGGGCAGGGTGAACCAGAATGATGCGCCGTGGTCGACGTCGAGGTCGAGCCAGATGCGGCCACCGTGGTACTCGATGATCTTCTTGACGACGGCTAGGCCGATGCCGGTGCCTTCGTACGCGTCGCGGGAGTGCAGGCGTTGGAAGATGACGAAGACTTTGTCGGCGTATTCGGGTTCGATGCCGATGCCGTTGTCGCGGACATTGATCTTCCATTCGGCGCCGTCCTGCAGTGTGCTGATGTGCACGACCGGTGCGGTGTCGGCGCGGCGGAATTTGAGCGCATTGCCGACGAGGTTGACGAATACCGTGGTCAGTAGGGGCTGCTCGCCGTGCACGGCCGGCAGTTGGTCGTAGGTGATCTGGGTATCGTCGGTGATCCGTGACTCAAGCTGGGCGGTTACCTCGGTCAAGACGTGGCCGAGGTCGACGCGGGTGAAAGCCGTGGTGACCCGGCCGATGCGGGAGAAGGCGAGCAGGTCGTTGATGAGCCGTTGCATGCGCTGGGCGCCGTCGACGGCGAAGCCGATGTACTGGTCGGCGCGGGTGTCGAGTTGGCCGGCGTAGCGGCGCTGCAGCAGTTGGCAGAAACTGGCGACCTTGCGCAGAGGCTCTTGCAGGTCGTGGGAGGCGACGTAGGCGAACTGCTCGAGGTCGCGGTTGGAACGGGCTAGCTCTTCGGCTTTCAGTTCCACCTCGCGTTTGGCGGCCTCAATCTGTGCTTGGGCGTGGCGGACGTCGGTGAGTTCGGTGACGATGCGCCGGCGCATGCGGTCGACATCGGTGGCCAGACTGCGTAGTTCCGGTGAGCCGCTGCTGATGATGTCGCGGTCGTAGTCACCTTCGGCGACGTGTCGTACCTGGGTGGCCAGGGCGGTGACCGGACGGCTGACGAGTCGGTCGATCAGCAGCAGCATGACGGCGCCGAAGGCCATCACGATGAGCGCGGCGGCGGCTTCCAAGGCGACCAGGACCGAGGCGGTGTCCCGCGCGCTGTCGGCCGCGTCGTTACGCAGGACGAGGATATCGGCGCGGAGTTGTTCCACCGAGGTGCGCAGGGCATCGAAACGGATGGTGCTCGCGGCGTCGTCGAAGGGCTGGGTGCCGATGGTTCCGGCTGTGATGGTCGGCTCGGCGATGTCCGCGCGCCACCGGTCCGCGCTCTGCCGGACCTGTTGCAGGTCGGCGCTGATCTCGGCGTGACCGTCTGTGCCGTTGAGGGCGTCGATCTCGGCCAGGAGCCGCTGTTCGGCTACCCTGCCCCGTTCGTAGGGCTGCAGGTTGTGCTGTTCACGGCTGAGCGCGAATCCGCGTACTGCGGTCTCTTGATCGAGGTAGGCGGCGAGGAGGTCCTGGCCGGCGATGCGCATGGGGCCGGTCTTGTTCAGCAGGACGTCAAGGTTACGGTTGCTGTCGGCGGCGGTCAGGACAGCGCTCGTGCCGACCGTGGCCATCAGGAGCCCCGCGACGGAGAACAGTGTTCCGACCCGGCGCCGTAGCGTCCATGACCGCAGGTGGGCCCAGCTCATGGTCGCGCTCCTCAGCTGAACAGTGGCACCGTTCGGATGAGCGGGCCCGGGTAGGTATGAAGGGCAATTGTGCCGCCCTGCCGGAATGAGGACTGTCACCGGGGCATTGGCCAGGCTCTAACTCCCTCGCTCTTGATGATCAGCCGGGCCGAGCTAGCCGGCAGCTTCAGGCAAGCGGGTCGGCGGTTGCCGACGACGGCGATCGTGCCTGCCCGAGGACATGTTTGAGGGGTTAATGCAGTGGCACTGCGGTTCACGATGATCCAGCGCAGTCGGGCTGCTGTCGCGTATCCAACGTGTCGAGCGGGGATCCGATGACAGGGGTGGGATCTCGGGGACAGCGGCCGGACAGGTGAGGATTCTTCGGTCCGGGAGCGCTAGGGCCCGGACCAGTCGTTCGCACCGTAGGACCCGGGTTGGGCGACTGTGCCACGACGGATGTGGCCAGGCGTCGTACTCGACCAGGCGGTCACCAAACAAGCAATGGTCGTTGAGCTCCGCGACCTTGACCGCGGCTCGCGGGAGTCAGTGGTGCCGAGGCGAGGGGCGCCGGGCTCCGAGTCGCCGCATCGGTGTGATGGGGCGGACGGAGAACGGAGACGTCGTATCCTTTCGACGCCGCACTCTGCCGGGTCGGGTTGTGTCGCGGTGCGGGACACGACGGCAGTGCCGGGCAGCCCCGTCCTCCGGTCCAGGCCCGGCAGAGTTCGTCCGGTGCCAGGACCTTTGACCGCCCGCGGTCCAGCGATTTGTCGTGGGCCAGCCGTACGCGGCTCATGCCGTCGGCCCCGGCCAAGGGGCGATCAGCCGGTACCGGTCGGTTACCACCAGATCATGGGCCAGCGTTGACGTTCTCCGGTTCTACACCGTCCCCTGTCTTCCTGCATGTCGGTCACTCGGTACGCGGGACTCGGAGCCGGTTGGCTGGCGGATTGGTCACCCGGCCGCCTTCTTCGATCGCCGGCTCCGAGAGCTCCACGACGGCGCTGCGCCGATGCGCCGTAGTTCAGGAAGGCACTTCGTCGGCGGGGACGAAGTCGCATGACCCGGGGTGGTGCAGCGGCAGCACGCAGGTCCGGCCGGTGGGCAGGTGAACATGCGCGCACGCGCCCCTGTCAGCGAGCGCGCCGTTCACTGATGGATTGTGGATTTCGATGCGTTCCGGCACGGAGGCCTTGTCGGATTGTGCGGCAGGATGATCATCGGCGTCGGTGGGAACCATAGCGATCTACCTTCCATCGATGTGGTTGGTTCAGCATGGTGCTGGACGGTCCTGCCGGGTCAGCACGGGAGCTGGGGGACAGGAGGTCAGACGCCGGCGAGATCAGCGGGGGAGGTGACGGTGCCGTGGTAGGTGTAGGCGGCTTGGTGGACGGCGTCGTCGGTTTCGAGCCCGGCCCCGAGAGCGCCGCCAACGGTGGCTAGGGAACTGGTGAACCAGGCTAGATGTAGGTAGTCGCCGATTCCCACGGGGTGGGCCAGTGCTTCGCTGAGCAGGCCGGGAAGAACGAAGACGGCGGTCAGGGCGATGGCAAGAATGAACAGAGTCGTATAGAGGGCGCCGACGCCGATGATCACGGTGGCTGTCGTTGCCGCATTAAACAGCGCCACCTGACGTCGCTGCCCGGTTCGATCGACTCGCTCCCACAGGCCGCCACCGACGATCAAGGTGACGATGACCGCCACAACCGCGGCTACGGCGATACCAGTCAGCCGCCAGGATCCGGCAGCGTCGGCGAACCGCCAGATGTCCGGGGTCAGCAGGGCGAACACCCCCGCAGCTACCGCCGCGGTCAAGGACCGGGACAGGCCTGCAGCGAGCCGCCAGGGGCGGTTCGCTCGGATCATCCCGGTCAGCAGGCTGACATTGCCGGTCACCGTCCGGGCCGTCATCAACCAGCCGACCTCGGCGTCGTCGGGCTCGGCAGCCAGCTCACGCAGCCGCCTGGTGGCCTCGCCATCGCCGCAGTGTCCGCCGGTGGTGTTGCCGGCGAGCACCGCTATCAAGTGGATCACGATGTCGCGGGCCTGCCGGCGGGCGTTGATCACGCCGAGTGCGGGAACGCTGAGCAGGCCAACGCAGTGCAGCGGGCTCGCATGCGCCTGAACCGGCCGGCGTCCGACCTGCACCGGAATATCGGTCAGGCAGATCGCGAGATCCCAGTCATGGTCGAGCAGCCGGACACGTGTAGCCGCGACAAGATCGTCGTCATCGGCCGGCGGCTGCACCACGGCGTCGTGCACCACCACGACCCGCCAGCCGATCTGCGGAAAGCGCTCCTGTAGACGACGATGCAGATCATCGCTGAAGTCCTGGCCGGTCCACGAGGGCAGCCGCGGCGCCACCAGCAGACCGACCACCGCCTCCACAGTGGGTGTGGTCATCGGCGCCCACCACAAAGCTGAGCTCGGGGACAGTGCGAATTCCGCTGATCGTCACAGGTCACGAGCCGTCGGATACCCGAGCCGGCGGCAACGGACACCGCAGCGTTACAGGTATCCAGCGTCCGCGCCCGAGTGATCCTTGAAACGGCTGCTGCCGGGGTGGGCAATGTCAGGCGGTCAGAGGTTCTGGGTTTCGGTGGTTGAGGAATGCAGCTCGGCAGTGGTGCCGGTGATGAACCGTCCAGTGGTGGCACTGCGGTTGACCTCGCGGTCTTCGTCCTGGTCGGAGTGGTTGCCGCCGACGTGCTCGGTGACGGTGTAGTCTGGGTCGCGCTGGGCGGTGTTGTCTTTGACGAACCGTCCGCTACGGGTGCTGCGGTTCACTTCGTGCTCATCGGCGGTCATCGCACATCTCCTCCAACATTGACTACTGCCACTCTGTAGTTCCCCGAACGACTCGGGTGAAACGGCTGACGTGCCGCGGCATGGCGGCGCCGGCGATCGTGATATTTAACGACTTGTATAAAGAAGAATCCTGCGATGGCTGTCCCGCGATGAGAGAGGTCGTGGTGCGTGGCTGATGGGCGTGGTCCGCCTCGCGCCATGATGCGTTCGGCTGTACCGAGTTCGCATCGGCCCTGATCATGGGTATGGGCATCTGTGCCGAGGGACAGGAGGTCAATGGTGATGTGGGAATCGGGCCGGTCCTGGAATTGCTCATGGTCGATGACGGCGGCGCACGTGTGCTGAGGGTCGAAGTGGTCTGGAAGAGGGGCGCCGCGTCGCCCGGGCTGAGCCGAGCCGCCGACGGGCATGCGGCTGCAGGGCTGCTGAAGGCCGGATCGGTACCGTCGAGGTTTCCGATCTGATCCCGCTGGACCCGAGCATGCCGCCGATGGGCGGGTTGGATGAGCTGACCTGGCTCGATGAGCAGGTTCCGGTTTCGGCGCGCCGCTGGTCCGGGCTCGTGCGGATGCGATGGGTCCAGGCAGGATCCTGGAGTCAGCCAGGACGGCATCGTCGTTATATGGGCAAGGGGTTACCGCGCCGCCGGGCTCGGTGTTGCGGACCGTAACACCCGGCGGGTTACCCGTAGATCACGCACGCTGTACAGCGGTATCGCTGGTGGCACCGGCCTGCCCCGGCGGGCGTCTTCCCATGGTGGGGTGCCAGGGCAGGCTTGCGCAGTGTCCGCTAGCGGCGGCCGCTGTCTTCGTGACCGTCAAACTCGATCTGTTCCTTACGGACCTCGCCGGAGACGGTCTCCTCGTCGCGGACCGTCTCCTTGTTTAGACGAACCCGTTCGACCGGGACCGCTTCGGTGGCCACGACGGGCCGCTCCGCGTGCAGGGTGACCTCGTGCTCGGACTCGGAGATCTCCGGGCCGTCATAGGCGTCGCCGGCGTTCGCGTCGGTGATCGGCTCGCGTTCGAGACGGACCTCTTCACGTTGGACGGGAACGGTGATCTGCTGTTGCTCGGTGACCACGTGCTTACGCAGCCGCGCCTTGCCGGCTTCTTCGGTGCGGGTGTCGGTGACCAGCCGCTCTTCGGAACGCGTCATCGACGCATCCCCGCTGGCGTGACCGGCGCCGGTGCCGGTGTCGCGATCCGGGTAGCTGGCGCTGCTGCGGTAGGTCGAGGAGCCGGTCTGGAGGTCGCCGGCACCGGGGAGCCCGTAGAAGGTGTAGAGCTCGTTCTCCTCGGCGTGGGTGAGCCCTCCGTCAGCGTCGATACGCGGTGCGTCCTTGATCTGATCCTTGGGGTAGGCCACGGTGACCCGGTCGTCGGTGAGGGTGGCGTCGCGTAGCGGCACGAACGTCTCCTTGGTGCCGAACAGACCGGTCTTGACGGTCACCCATTCAGGGCTGCCGTCCTGGGCGTCGAGGTAGACCTGACCGACGGTGCCGATCTTGTCGCCGGTGGTGTCGTGGACGTCGGCCTCGTTGAGCCGGGCGATGTCGTTCTGGGTGATCACGACAGGTCCTTTCCGCAGGGGGCTCACGATCGCAGCACATATCACCGCCTCAAGGCCCGTGCAGGATTTACCGACCTGCGGGCTTTGGGGAGTGGCCGCTGAATCGCTTTGACAGTCCTGCAGTGCCCTCCCGTTTAAGGCATAAACTGAGGATCATTGCCTACGCATTTCACCCGCGTGGGGGCTTTACTTGTCCTCGGTCAGCCGCCGTGGCCGCCGTGGGCGCGGGAGTAGTAAGGCCACTCGGTCGAGGAGGGCTTCGAGGGCTTCTTCGAAGTCCTGGGCGGCGACGTCGATGGACAGGTGCGGTTCGAGGCGTTGCAGGATCGGGTAGTTTCTCAGGTCTTCGATCGGGGATACGTCGGGTTCCTCGACGGGGCCGGTTTCGACGCCGTGGCCGGCCACTTCGAGGAGCAGGTGCCCGAGCAGGAAGCTGCTGAACGCGCGGTAGACGGCGGCGGCGTTCTCGTCGGAGAATCCGGCCTCGGTCATCACCTCCAGCAGGGATTCGATCCAACGCAGGCTGCGCAGCGGCGGCCTCACCCACGGCGCGGCAGGCGGCCGGGTGGCCACCAGGGGAAAGACCTCGGGGTGAGCCAGGGCGATACGACGCAGGCCGTGGGCGAGTCGTTGCAGGTAGTCGACCCAGCCGGCATGTGCTTCTAGATGGACGTCGGGGTCACCGAACAGCTCGTCGACGACGGTTTCGACCACCCCGTCCAGCAGCGCCTCCCGGCCGGGCACGTACCGGTACAGGGCCATGCCCTCCACGCCCAGATAGGCGCCGAGGCGTTGCATGGTCAGCGCCCGCAGCCCGTTCTCGTCGATGAACCGCACCGCCGCCCCGAGGATGCGCCGCTGGTCCAGGCCGCTGCGGACGGTATCCGTCTTGCCAGCCGGGGTAGCCGCAGCCGCGTCGCCGCGCGTTTGCGGCGTGTCCGGGTCCGTCATTATGTACCCCCGCGTGTTGCTGTGTGCCCTCGCATACCTCGCAAGAGTCCCATAGACGACGGTCCCGTGCCGACCATGGCGAGCCCGTCAAGCGGCGCGAACGGCACCCATGACAGACCGGCCGGTTTACATGAACATCTTTCAAGCCGACGTTTAGTACATAAACTCCGCCAAGAAAATAATGGAACGCGGGGATTAAACGATCGTCGTGATGGGGATTGCTGCTATAGCAGCCAGATCTATGCAGGAGGCGTGCCATGAGTGCTGACCGAGACGGCGCCCGCCGTGAGGACGCCGATCCCGACGCGGTCGCGACCACCAGGACCGGTGACGACAAGCCGTACGACTTGAGCGCGCCGTCACCGGACGCCGGCCCGGACAGCCCTGCCGGCTTGAAGGGCAAGGGACTGTTCGCGGCGCTCAAGCGCACGTTCAAGCAGTACTCGCAGGACAACCTGTCCGACTGGTCGGCCGCGCTAACCTACTACGGCGTCCTGTCGATCTTCCCCGGCCTGCTGGTCATCGTGTCCCTGCTCGGCATGCTCAGCCACAACGGGCAGAAGACGGTGCAGGACGCGGTGCAGCAGCTGGCCCCGAACCAGCAACTTCAGGAACTCGTCAACACTGTGCTGACTCAGGTGAAAGATCCTGGTCAGGCCGGGGCCGCCGCGATCATCGGTCTCGTGGTCGCGTTCTGGTCCGCGTCCGGCTACACAGCAGCGTTCATGCGCGCCTCCAATGCCGTCTACGACGTACCCGAAGGCCGCCCGATCTGGAAGACCCTGCCCATCCGGGTCGGCGTCACTGCGGTGGTCGGCGTGATGATGGTGGTGTCCGCGGCGATCGTCATCTTTACTGGCGACCTCGCCAAGATCGTCGGTGACAAGATCGGCCTCGGTGACGCGGCGGTCACCACATGGGGCATCGTCAAGTGGCCGGTGCTGCTGCTCCTGGTCAGCCTGATGTTCGCCATCCTGTACTGGGCGTCCCCGAATGCGAAGACCGGCGGCTTCCGGTGGGTCTCTCCGGGCGGCCTGTTCGCGGTGCTGCTGTGGATCCTTGCGTCGGTCGCGTTCGCGATCTACCTGGCGAACTTCGCCAACTACAACAAGACCTACGGCACTCTCGGCGGTGTGATCGCGTTCCTGGTCTGGATGTGGATCAGCAACATCGCGATCCTGCTCGGTGCGGAACTCGACGCCGAACTCGAACGCGGGCGGGCCATCGCCGCCGGGCATGACCCGGCCGACGAACCGTTCCTCGAGCTACGCGACGACCGCAAGATCAAACCTGGCAGCGAACAAGGGCTGAGCACCAGCTGACCACTCGCCTGCCGGTGCTGAACGGACAGCGACGACGCTCACAGTGACAGACCCGGCAACCGACAGGGCCGATTCAAACCAGTCACCAGCAACGGGCAGGAGGCCGTGGCAGCCCACGAAGTCCTATCAGAAGAAACATCGGTGGTGAGCGCCATCGCCTCCAGCCAAGAGAAAACCGGCGACGCCACATCGACGACGAAACCACCGGCCAGCCTTTGAGCCACGAACCCCATCCAGGGCCGGCGCGGCCCGCCGGAAATCAGAGGGAGTAGAACGATGTCGGATGGATATCCTCACGAGTCGCCGTCGGCGGCATCCACCGGTGACCTGGTAAGTCAGGCCGCCGCGCAGATCTCGACGCTGGTACGCGACGAGCTCGCCCTGGCCAAACTAGAGCTGGCGGAAAAAGGCAAAAGGGCCGGCGTCGGTGGCGGCCTGCTCGGTGGCGGGGCGGTGCTCGGCCTCTATGGACTCGGCCTGCTGCTGGCCCTAGCGGTGGTACTGCTGGATCTGGTCTGGCCATTGTGGCTGGCCCTGCTCACCGTCCTAGTCGTGGTGCTCGCCGCAGCGGGTATAGCCGCACTGCTGGGCAAGAAGAAGCTGACGGCCGCCGTGCCGCCAGTACCCTCCGACGCCGTCGCCAGCACGCAGGCCGACGTGCGAGCCGTGAAGAACGCCGTACGGGAAGGACGATCCTGACATGAACGAGCCGGCAACACCCACCGATCCGCAGCAGCTGCGCGCCGAGATCGAACAGAAACGCGCCGATCTCGGCGACACCGTCCAGCAACTGGCCGCCAAAGCCGATGTGAAGACCCGCGCCAAGCAGGCCCTCGGCGACGCCACCGACAAGACTAAGCAGAGACTGGCCGACATCAGGGGCCGGACGGCCGAGGCAGCCGACACGGCGAAGGACAAGCCCGCAACAGCCCAGCAGAAGCTGGCCGACTCCGACCTGCCGGCACCGCTACGCCGCCCCCTGCCGTTGGCTGTGATCGCTGCTGCAACCGTCGCAGCCATCATTACCGTGATCGTCGTGGCCCGGCGCAGGCGCTCGTAGGTATCGCCCCGCCACGATCGCGTCAAAGGCGTTCGGGCTGGCTGCGCGGCATTACTGTCGGACCGGTCCACGTGCAATTGCAAACTCGTCGGGCACGACGACGCTAAAGCCGGCTAGGACCGCGAGGTTGCAACGAAATTCTGAAGGCCGCAGTAGGCCGCGGCGGTCCTACCGCCGTGCAGAAGCGACCAATCAACAGCCTGACTCGACTGCATCACCCTGCCCATCAATGAGGAGATCGGAAAGCCCATGAAAATTTTGAGACTCGCCACCGGTTTCGCTGTCGGCTACGTGCTCGGCAGCCGCGCCGGCCGTGACAAATACGAGCAGATCGTGGCCAAAGCGCGAGAAGCCCAGAACCATCCCGCTATGACCCAGGCAAAGCAAAAGGTCAACCAAGTGATCGGCGCCACGACGAGCACCGTCACGCCCCGTACCGATCCGATCCTGACCCAAGCGCCAGCCGTCGGTCTCACCTCAACGCTGCCGGACGTGAGCCCCACCACCTCGTCTCCCTCAACCGCTAATCCGGGCACACGGCGCGGACCGTCAAGCAGCCGCCCGTCGCCTACGGGCACGGATGACCCACTCACCTGAGGCCGGAGGACGTGACCGCTGGCAGCCCGCGTATGGCGACGGCGTCACTGCGTTGCGCCCGGTCTCTACCGGGTACGGGCCGAGCGCTGGTGCGTTCCCGGGGAGCCAAGCGGTCAGCTCCTCGTCGCTGTACGCGGAAAGGTTCGACACCTTCGGTGTCGCGGATGCTCCTTCCGGGACTATCCCGGGGTGGGACTGCTGGTCGTCAGCGCATTATGACCGGCTCGTTGGCGGCCCGGCGTGTCGTGCAGCGAAGCGGTATCCAAACCCATGCGCTCCTGGTCGACCTCGTTCTGGTCCCCAGCACAGCGACCATGATCCTCGCGTTCCGGTTGGGAGGCCCTGGAGTCCGGTCATGAGACCGTCCAGCGCCTTTGCGAGCGGGAACTTAGTGATCTCAGCCAGCCACGTTTGGGCTCCGGCCAGGACGAGGCTCATGTCACGGCAAGTCGATACCGGCGGCGCGGGCTCGCCGATGACGGCTCGAAGGTGATCGACGCGAGTGCTGAATGGGTGCAATAGTCCGATGCCTGCACCCTGTGGACGCGATCTGTGTACAACCACCTTCTGGCGCTATCCGCCCGCGTCAACTAATCAGAAAGTGTGGTCTCGTAAACGGAATCTCGGTGCCCCGCGGGCGTGGGCAACAACGATGTCGCCGCTTCGTCGATGTGCGCCATCCGGCTACCGGTTCAGCGACGGCGGCGGCCTCTGTGAACAATCGAAGCCGTAAGGCCGCATCCTCTCCATACTCGCCACCACCACCACGTTTTCCTGGGCCCCGCCGGGGTAACCTGCGTTCACCTCGGTGTAGTTCGTTCTCCTCGTCGTTCGATGCGGGTGAGCAACGCCGTGGTGTCAGAGAACGCGCCACGCGGTCTGCGACCGCTTGCCAAGGAGTAGAGATGACTACCGGCACCGTGAAGTGGTTCAATGCCGACAAGGGCTTCGGCTTCATTACCCCGGACGACGGCGGCGCCGACGTGTTCGCCCACTTCTCCGCCATCTCGACGAGCGGCTACCGCAGCCTCGACGAGAACCAGAAGGTGGAGTTCGACATCACCCAGGGCCAGAAGGGCCCTCAGGCGGAGAACATCCGCCCGCTCTGATGCGCTCGGCGTGAACGGCGGCCTGACTGGTTCAGCAGGCCGCCATTGTTTTCCGCATTGATCAGACCTGGTGAATGCGCCCAGATCGACAGAGCCCGGGTACGGCAGTGGCTGGATGCACCAGTGGGGTTAACTGCGGCCGCCGCCCCGGGCCATGCCACCCGTCTTCTAGACGGCGCCGATGTGCCGGGACCGCCGACAGGACACGCCAGCCTGGAAGCCCGAGGCCTGATGGTGTAATGCGCAGAGCTTCACATCCGCCAAGAGTTGGAGCGGACAATAAGAATGCGAGAGTCGGTCGTCAGCGCTCCGCGTGGAAGGCTTTGGCAATCGCCGTGGGGATGCGCCCTCGATCCGAGACCTCATGACCGTTTTTCGCGGCCCATTCCCGAATGGCCTGGTTCTGGCTCCGGTTCGTCCGTGTGGGCTGCGACGGGCGAGATACGATATGCTCGCACGCTCCAGTACGGCCTACGCGGGAGGCGGCAGCGAGGTAGGGGTCAAGGGATTTGCGGAGCTTGCCGACGTTCTTCTCAGACAGATCGATGGTGTAGTTGACGCCGTCGAGTCCGAAATCGACCGTGCGATCGGCCTCTCCGCCGTCCAGGTCATCGATGAGGACCGTGATGATTTGCTTGGACATGAGGTATCGCCTCCGGGAAAGCGGCTTGCGCTGTAACGGACATTTAATGCCTAAAAACGATAGCTGACAGGCTGATCTTATAGTTCAGCGCATTGGTCAGTGCTCGCCTGCATGATCGAACCGACTTCGCACATCAAGAACCACGCTCCGGCTGCGACAGCAAACAACGCTATCCTCACCGAAGGTAGTCGTCGAGCCGGGCGCTACCGGCACGTGACGCCAGCCCGCTCTGCAGGGGCCACAACGTCGGCACGCTATGTTTGGAAAGCGCCAAATCGAGTACGTTCGACTGCGCTTCGTCGAATCGCGACTGTGCAGCCGGAGGACGCCCAGCGAACGCCGGCTCATCCGATCTCGGTAAGGAGCCTGGCTTCGCCTGCCGGCTGGCAAGGGTTTAAGCGATGGATCATTCACCTGCCGAGGCCGTCCCCGAATGTCTGGCTATGCCGGTGTCGCTTGCCCACCAGGGGCGGCTTGGAGTGGCTCCATCTGCGCCCAAGATCCACGCCATGACGGTTTCGGCTAAACCCGTCTTCCACCAGGCGCTACTCGCCGAGAAGATCGGGAACCGGTGCCGATTAAGCCGTTGCTGTCCGGTTTAGGTGGGGCCGCTGCAAGCCGCCCCTGGGTGGGGCCAGCGACACCGGCATAGCCAGATGTCGAGCTCAGGTGAAGCATCCCCGTTTTGGTGAGGCGGCCTGTCATGCCACCCCCGCCGCCCCGTAATCGTATTTTGAGCACATAACCGTCTTTGCGTCGCTCCCGGAGTATGCGGCTGTGGAGGCCACATGCATCCAACCCGGCGCATGCCGTTCGCGTTTGACCGTGGGCAACATCGCCGGCCAGTGACGTGGCCTCGCCGACGGTGAAGAGCGGGATCGACGTGGTGCGTACGGCCGGTGACACCAGCGAGTCTCGCGAGAGATTCCGAGTTTGGAGCTTGATTACGGCCGTGCGGTTCACTCGCTGGCCGACGTGCCGATAGGCCAGGGACGGCTGGGAGGGATCCGGTACCCGTGTCAGGGGGGCGATGCAGTGCAGCTCGTGGTTGACGACGGGACCGTGGACGACGCAGCGCTCACGATGCGAGTGATACAGGAGCGCCTCGTGGAAACCAGTGCTTCAGCCGATCGTCGACCTGGCCTCTGGTGCCGTGGTCGGGGTCGAGGCGCTCGCGCGTGGCCCGGCCGGCACTCCGCTGCAACTTTCCCCCGACCGGTTGTTCGCGGCGGCAGCCCACGCGGGCCTGCTGGGCGCGATGGACATGCTGTGCGCCGAACGCGGGCTGGAGGCAGCCCTGATGATGCGGAAGCCTCCGCCGCTGGTCTTCCTCAACGCCGAACCGGCCGTGGTGGATCAGCCGCTGTCTGCGAACCTGCGTGCATTGCTGTTCAGCGGCCTGCCGTTCCGGGTCGTCACGGAGTTCACCGAACGGGCGCTGCCTACGGTGCCGGCTGCGTTGCTCGACATCGCGGGGATCTCGCACCCCCTGGGTAATGCCATCGCCCTCGACGACGTCGGTGCCGACCCGATGTCGCTGGCATTCCTGCCACTGGTCGATCCGGCCGTGATCAAGCTGGATATGCACCTGCTGCGGCATCCGTCCGCCGTGGTGACGGCCGAGATTTGCTCGATGGTGAGCACTACGGCCCGCCGCACCGGTGCCCGCATCATCGCCGAGGGGATCGAGACCGCCGCAGACATCATGACAGCCAGGTCTCTCGGCGCGTACTGGGGACAGGGCTGGCACTTCGGCCGGCCGGCGCCGCCGGCTGACCTGTACCTTGATGATGTCGCTACCACGGACGGACTGCGCCCCTGCCCGCCCTGGCTGGCATCAACCCGCCGGAAGCTCGTATGAGGTTGCTACAGCCGCCGGATGTCTCCATGTCGATGACGCCGCGGCCCGACGAGCGATGGAGCGAGTGGCCACCGCCATCAACGACCAGCGGCATGCGGTCGTCCTCGGCTCCTACTGCACGTCTGAGGTTCTGGCCCGCTGGCAGCCACAGGTCGATAGGGTGAGCAGTCTGGCCCTCTATACCGCCCTGCTCAGCCCTGGTTGCGACGCCGTTCCGTTCGTCGGCGAAGGATGCCTGGTTGCCGTGACCCGGGAGCACTCGATGGCGCTGTGCCACCGAGTCGACGGCTACATGCTGTACACCGATGATCCAGACGAGGTGGCCAGGATCGGCCGCGTCATTCTGCAGAGAATCAAGGCGCGCCGAGTCGATGACGCGTAAATCGACTAGCCCCTGCCGGTTCAGGTTGAATCCGGTGATTTTAGAAACGCGGTCTCCTGCTACGCCTCTGCACACCATCTAATCTGTAATTTTTCTAGATAATTTTGCAATTAAACAAAAATTGTCGGGTTCGAGGTGGCGTTCCGGGTGGTCGTGGCTACGGAATGTGTCGATTTTGGTGGAGGCTCGTATGTCAAGTCCCGCGGTGGACGCCTTCGTGGAACGCGCGCGAGTCCGCCTACATAGTGACAATGGCCGAGCGCCCCGAGGGCCCCAAGTAGCGGTAACACGGTCTCCATTGCCGGAGAATCGAGGACTATCCGATATAGCCATGGGTGCGATTAGGGCGCGCATGAAGGCGCGGAGAGTCAAGTAGCAGTGCCGCTGTGGAGGCGGGTGGAGCCGGAAACGCCGGCCGCGAGGGCGCGCCGCGAGGGCAGGCCGCGATCTACCTTGCCTGGCTGAACCTCCGCGTTCTCGGCTTGGGCGGTAACCCAGCGTCGTTCCTGCTCGCCCGGGCCGGCATCGCCCTCAATGCCGGCCCGGGCTTCAGCGTCGGTGGCACCGAGCACGTACGGCTCAATCTCCAAGCCCTCGCCCGAACCGAGCATCGAGAGGGGGCGCCGGACGTCGCCGCCTGCGCCCCTATCTAGAGGGCGGAGGACATAGATGTCCAAAGGAGTCCGCGAGAACCCGATCCGCTCTGACTCCATTAGGCCCACCGAGGTGCCCACGGCAGTATCCGGACACCGGTCAAACGCCACCGCTATCGGCCGAAACTCTCCGCCTGGCAGAAGAAGGTCAACCGGGCTCACGCCCGGATCCGAGCCAACGGCGAACGCACCAACACCACCCTCAAAACCTGGAAGATCCTGACGCAACTCCGTTGCAGCTCACACCGGGCAACCCAATCGTCCAGACCATCCTCGCCCTGCACCACGTCGGGAACCCGGCCTACGGAGGATGAAAAGGGCTCGTCATAAGAAGCGCGGACGAATTCTTCTTCTAACCAATTTTGCCTGCCGCAGTTCATTCGGCCCGGATTGAGATGGACTTGGAGCTATTCCGCGCTGCGGTGACCGGCAGAGCGCGTGCCAGATGAGAGCCGCTCCAGCCTGCGGTGGGCAGCCGACTGGAGAGCGACTCCGGCATGAAGGAAGTCCCGACTTTGTCGGCGCCTTGGCCTCGGACGGCGGCGCCGGCGGCGGAGACGGCGTGCGGCTGGTGACCACCGGAAGGGCCGCGGCATCACGCCGCGTTGAGCTTCTGACTCCGCTCCGAGAAGATTTCTCGCCCGTCCTGGTGGCGGGGTGAGAGTGGTGCTGCCTGCCGTGCCTGCCCGGCGCGGTTGTCGTCGGTATCCGCCGCCGATGAGACCTCAGTGGGCCTCGCACTCGTGCCGAATAGTGATCGTACAGTCGTGAGGCTCGAGGAGATGGGGCCACCATGGGCTTCTGGTCCGACCTCAGTGTCAATATTAAGATCCTGGTGTCAATCAGTGTCGCCGCCCTGGTCGCCCTGTTGGTCGGGCTGATAGGGCTGAGTGCGCTCGCGGACACCAGTGCGGCAGCGCAGCGAATCTATAGTGGCAATCTGGCGGGGGTCTCCGCGCTAGGTGTGGCTCGGAACGGGATCACCCAGTCCCGGCTCGATCTGGCACTGCACGTGGTTTACCCCGACCGGAAGTCCAAGGACGAGTTCGAGGAAATGTTCGCCGGCGATCTCGCTGTGGTCGACAGCGGTTTCGCAGCGTACGAGTCGGCAGGTCCAGTAGTGGACGCTGCGACCGTCGCGAAGGTGCGGGCGGGTTGGCGGGACTACGTGACGATTGCCCAGAATCAGCTCATTCCGGCTTCCCAGAACAACGATCTCGCCACGTGGGGGAAGATCCGTACCGAGCAGGTCGGCCCGGTGGTTAAGGAGCTGACCGAATTGCTCACCGCGATCGGTACGGCGGAGCAAGTGGCCGCCGCAGCCGACGCGTCGAGAGCTGCGGACGCCTATCACGCAAAACGCATCGAGGTCATAGTGATGCTGGCTGCCGGTATAGCGCTGGCGCTGGCGCTCGGCGTCTTTGTGGCTCGGACCATCGTTCGCTCGTTAAAGCGGGTCATTGCGGTATGTGAGGGTCTTGCCGACGGCGACCTCACCCGCCATGCCGGCCTGACCTCCAAGGATGAGCCGGGCCGGATGGGCCGCGCGTTGGACGCGGCGGTCCTACGATTGCGGGAGACAGTCGGCACGATCGGTGGTTCTGCGATCACCCTGGCCGGGGCGTCCGAAGAACTCTCCACGGTCAGTGCCCAGTTGCAGGCCGGCGCCGCCGGTGTCGCCGACAAGGCCGGCTCGGCGAGTTCGGCCAGTGAGCACGTGAATGCGGGCGTCCAGTCGATCGCGGCCGGCGCTGAACAGATGAGCGCGTCGATCGCCGAAATCGCTTCGAACGCCGCGCATGCGGCTCGGGTCGCTCAAGAGGGCATAACGGTCGCCGAACGCACTAACAATCAGGTCGCTGAACTGGGTGCGGCCAGCCAGAAGGTGGGTGACGTGGTTCGCTTGATCACCAGCATCGCCGAGCAGACCAATCTGCTGGCGCTCAACGCCACCATCGAGGCGGCTCGTGCCGGGGAGCTCGGCAAGGGTTTCGCGGTGGTGGCCGGTGAGGTCAAGGAACTCGCTCAGCAGACGGCCAAGGCCACCGAGGAGATCACCGAACGGATCGCGGCTATCCAGGAGTCCAGTGCTTCGGCGGCCGCAGCGATCGGTGAGATCACGCTGGTCATCGAACAGATCGGCGACTACACCACGACCATCGCCTCGGCCGTCGAGGAACAGACGGCTACCACCGGGGAAATGAGCCGGTCTGTCTCCGAGGCAGCCACCAGCAGCGGTGACGTCGCTCGGACCGTCTCCGGGGTAGCCGAGGTCGCCTCCGCCGCCGCCGACGGTGCCCTTGCCACTCAGCGAGCCGCCACCGACCTGACCCGTCTCGCCGGGGACCTCACCGTCCTCGTCGGCGGCTTCCGCCACTGATGTCAACGGCCTATGGGCTCACCCGGCCCACCTTCGAGGACGCCCGTGGTGCCGTGTACAGGGTTCATCAGTCGGATGCCCCGCGCCTCTGGGCGGAACTGATCCGGGCGGCTGGGCTCACCGGGCAGGAACCGGACGCTCTCGATCGCCTACTGCCGGTGATGACCGCAGCCGATCCGACGACCCGGCTCTGCGCGGTCGCCCTGCAGATCCGGGTCACTTCATACGACTGTCTGGCCGCGGCCCTTCTCGAATTAAGGAGCCAGGAATGAACACCGAACTCTTCGACCGGCTCGGCATGCCGGCACGGATCAAAGAAATCGCCGAGTACGATATCTACTCCACTGACCTGCGCGCCAGACTCGACACGCTCGCCGAATGCAGCGCCCGGCTGGTTGAAGCACCCGTCTCGCTAGTATCGGTCGTGCTCGACACGTCCCAATTCATCATCGGATCGTATGGGGTCTCCGGGTGGGTTGCTTACGCCCAGGGGACACCAGCGGAATGGGCGATATGCACTCACACCGTGCTAGCCGGGAAACCCTATTGCGTGGTCGACGTGCTGGAGGATCCGGAACACGCCGAGAACCCACTGGTGCGGATGACCGGGATGCGAAGCTATCTGGGAGTGCCGTTAATCGGTTTCGGCGGGCAGACTCTCGGCGCGATGTGTGTGATCGACGCCCGGCCGCGGGTCTTCACCGATGTCGACAAGGCCGTGCTCGACGACGGGGCCGAGCAGGCGATGAAGCTGCTCGAGGCGCATCGGGTCTGACGCGACGACTCGCCGTTTCCGCTAAAACTGCAACGGCACCTATTTTGATCTTCTTCTCCAGTGGCAGTGCCGGGCTGGCCGTTGCCGGTGGCGGCGGAAGCGTGACGAGGCAATGAGCCCTTTTCATCCTCCGTGGGCCGGGTTCCCGACGTGGTGCAGGGCGAGGATGGTCTGGACGATTGGGTTGCCCGGTGTGAGTTGCAACGGAGTTGCGTCAGGATCTTCCAGGTTTTGAGGGTGGTGTTGGTGCGTTCGCCGTTGGCTCGGATCCGGGCGTGAGCCCGGTTGACCTTCTTCTGCCAGGCGGAGAGTTTCGGCCGATAGCGGTGGCGTTTGACCGGTGTCCGGATACTGCCGTGGGCACCTCGGTGGGCCTAATGGAGTCAGAGCGGATCGGGTTCTCGCGGACTTCTTTGGTAGCCCCGGCGTTCGACGCCTTAAGACAAGACGGGAGCCGTGGCAGGACCCGATCCGCTTTGCACGATCGGGTTCGGTTGGATCGGTTCGTGGTTCGAGCCCGCCGACACGGAGCATCCCTCGCTTATCCGGGGCCAGGAGCCCTCGACGTAAGACGGGCAGCCGTGCCGGTCGCTGGGATCAAGGACGGCTCATCGGATGTCAGGCCATCGGGCCTCTCCATTAGGGCGCCGCGTGATCCCGATCAGGGCGAGGAGTTGCTGGCCGATGTCGGCGACAGCAGCGACTGCCCGATACCGGTGGCGATCGAAACGCCGCGTGGCCTGTTGGTCGCGGCGCTGCGTGCCACCGGTCGCGGGATCTACCCGATCAACCTGATGGCCGTTGCCCGTTATCGGGAGCGCTACTCGGTGTCGGGTAAGAAATCGGACCATGCCGACGCTGTCGTGCTGGCGAACATCCTGCGAACCGACCTGCACGTGCGCCGCCCGCCGCCCGCCAAACTCGCCCGCTCGATCGCGGTGCTGGCTCGCGCCTGCCAGGACGCGACGTGGCGGCGCACTCGCGCGGGTAACGAGCTGCGTCGCTGCTGCGCGAGTTTCTACCCGGCGATGCTCGAAGCCGCCGCCAACCGCAGCGAGAACCTGGCCACCCCGCTGACCTGCGCCTTGATCGAGCTCGCTCCGACTCCCGCCGCGGCGCTCACGCTGGCCAAGGCCCGCATCGCCGCGGCACTGCGCCGGGTCGGCCGGTCCCGCAACATCGAGCAGGTCGCCGCCGAACCCCATGCGATCATGCGCCGACCGCATCTGCGTCAGGACCCGCTCGTCGAGCAGGCGATGGTGTCCAGGCGTTGCGGCTGCTGGCCACGCTGACACGGAGCGCGAGAGCATCGAGCACCTGTCAGCTGCCGTCGAGACGGCGTTCCAGCAGCACCCGGACCACGACGTCATCACGAGTTTCCCCGGCATCGCCGCCCAGGCCGGTGCCCGGCTGCTCGGTGAGATCGGCGACGACCGCAACCGTCTCGCCGACGCGCGATCGCTGAAGGCCTTCGCCGGCGAAGTGCCGGTGACACGTGCTTGCGGCCGTAGCCTGGTGTCGCAACGCCGAATCAAGAACGACCGACTCGCCGCGGTCGGCTTCACCTGGGATTGTCGGCACTTAACCAGTCACCCGGTGCGCTGGCCCACTACGATCGGCGCCGGGCCACCGGAGACGGTCACGCCGCTGCCTTCCGCCGCTTCCTCGGCTGCCTGCAAACACGGCAGCCCTATCGAGAAGCGACAGCCTTCCCGATCGCGACCACCGTCGCGGCTTGACAGGCACGCCTATCGGACGTCTTGTCGGCTAACGTCATCACCTTCGCACCGGTCAAGGCGTCGATGATGGTATGGGTGCGCGCCGCGGTCAGGTCGTGGACGACGCCGGGCAGCGCAGCTGATGCCCAGACGAGCCGACCTGCCGCATCGGCTATTAACTGCACGTTCACGCCGTGACGGCGGTGTCTCCCCGAGTAGTGGGGCTTGTGGTCGGCGACCCGGTCGATGGGGATGAGGGTGCCGTCGAGGATCGCGTAGGCGAGCAACCGGATCTTTCTCATCGCCGCTTCGAGGTCGTCGGCGGTAGCGGCGAGCAGGTTGATGGCCTCGCGGGCTTAGCGCCAGGCAGTCGTCACGCCGATCTCAAAACCGCAGGCCAGGCGAGTCAGGGTGTCACCGTGACGCAGGTGGAGCGAGAGCAAGCAGGGCTTGCTGGCCGGTCCAGGCGCCGCCACTGGGACCGGTGCTGGTTGCGGTGGGTCCGGATGAGGCCAGCGGCGAGGCGGCAAATCTGATGCACTGGACCCGATCCATGCCGCCCGGGCAGTTCTGGCTGCCGACCACGTCGCGACACCTCGCAGTGACGGCGACCAGGAAGCTTTGCGTCTGTTGCACGTTTGCAGCCGCCATTACAGCGACACCCGTACCGCTCGTCCTCTGTCGGCTCAGGGGCTCTGTCCCTGCCGTGACCTGTACCGTCACGATGAAAAAGGCTCAATGAAAGGTGACGAAGAACTCATTCCCCTCAGGGTCGGAAAGCAGCCATCGGGGATCGTTATTGTTTGCCTTTGAAAGAACTTTAGATCCCATTTTGATCAGATCGAAAGGGTTGCTATCCCGGGCTAGGACTTGCCAGCGCATCCGTCCTCCAAAAGATTCGAGGCCGGGCACTTGGTCGAAGACCATGTAATCCCATGGAAAGTAGGGCGATCCTTCAATCACTGAAGCGTTTCCCTCGTCGGTTACTTGGCCACCGAGTACGCGGCCCCACCAGCGAGCCAGGCTATGGGCGTCGGAGCACTTAACGACCAACTCGAAGATGCCAGCAGGCCGGTCATCGACAGCCGGGTAGGCGCAAAACTCATTACCCTGAGGATCTACCAACACATACCAGGGTTCCCCGCTGGGCTCCCGGACAATCTGGGCACCCGATGAGACCAAATAATCGGGCTTGGGACCTGACAAGCGGAGATCGACATGTACTCGGGAGCTGCTGGGGGGAGCTACGTCGACTGCGCGGATGCGCAAAATTTCCGTCACAGGTCGGCCTGGCCCAGGGAGTACTTGCATCCGCTCGCGGTCAGCGCGACCGTTTAACGCTACCTGCCAAAATTCAAGCGCTTGCCGTGATCTGGTTGTTTCAAGATTCAGTCCATCAAATCGGGCGACTGGGTGAGTGAACCGGCGCAGGATTTCGGAGACCATGCCCGCCTGTACCACATACCGAGATCGGTCAAACTCGATGAGATGCCCCGAAAGAATGAAAAACTATCTATAGCTGGGAGATTCATGCCCCACGGGCTCCTCGGTTGGACCAGATGATCCTACAGGTCGGAGAGTTAGGTGTCCGGTTTTGCCCGTATATGCGCAATTCCGACGCCTGCTGTTAGTCGGGTCTGAACTGTGGAGTACGGGTCAGGCACTCCTTGCTGCCCGCACGTCAGCACGGACCAGAGAGTCGTCCCAGATGGCACGGCCGATCAGATCCTGCATCCCGCCGGGCCCGTCATCGCCGGCGTATTCGGCGATCGTCCAGCAGTTCTTCGTCGGCAGCAGCGCGAGCAGGCCCGCGACGAAATCCCGGACCCGGCGACGGGACTCAGGCCGGGCGAAACGTGCCTCGATCGTGTCCATCAGCTCGCCGAACAGCCCGGACCATCGCTGAACGTCTACTCTGTAGGCGGCAGCCACCGCCGCGTCTCTTGTGGTCCACACAACCGCTGAGACTTGACGGTGGCCGCTTGCTGTCCACGGACAAAACCGCACCGTCACCGCAGCCTAGAACGGATCTCCTGCTGGAGTACTAGCCGCCTTGGAAGAATCTCAAGACATGCCTCAGTTTACTGAATACCCATAGCCACACCTATGGCCCCTCGGGGAACCGCCGGCACGGCACGACCATTCCCATCTCGCAGGCTGGCTGCGACTTTGGTTCGGCTTTAGTGGGGCTTTGGCGCGGGATCGCAGACTTCCTTCTGAGCCCCGAAGGAGGTGATTGGAATGAAGAAGATCACGATTCGTAAGACCGCGCCGGTGAAGCTGACCTCGGCCGCCTGCTCGACCTACCCGAGCAACGCGTGACCCGTGGGTGTGGGCACGGCCGAAGGGCCGTGCCCGCACCCCATCCGCCACGGCCGAAGGAGGCGTTCGTGGATCCGACGTTGCCCGAGACGGCGTACGACCGTCCGTTGGCACTGCATCCGCTGGTGTATCTGGTGGAGGGCGACGAGGTCACCATCGGTCGTACCGACACCGATTCGTATGCGATCTTCCCCC
>NZ_BOMG01000135.1 GCF_016862075.1 Actinoplanes couchii
ATGAGCGGACGTTGGGATCGGTACGTTGATCAGGAACTACCTCGATCTCCGTCGGCAACCCAGAGCCGGAATTGGTGGATGGCTTCACTGAGATCGACACGCCGTACTCGTGTTCCCACTCCCCATCGCACCGGGTGGCATATCACCCCTGAAGCCACGTCAAGGCGTCAGGCCCGTCGTATTGCTCGGGCCTTCGACTCGGAACAGGTTCGGGGTCAGGCGCCGGACAGGGCTGACGTCGGGGGTAGGCGGGCTGCCCTTGTTGCTGGGTACACGCCGGCCACCACGCCTACCAGCAATGCACCGCCGAGGCCTCCGGCCAGCGCCAATGGGGGTACCACCAGCGGCCATGACTGCCAGCTTGCGTACGTGAATGCCGCTGCCAGACCTGCCGCTGTTCCCGTTATCCCGCCCAAGCCGGAGAGGATCACCGACTCGGCCATGAACTGTAGGCGGATGTGGCCGCGTGGGGCTCCCAAGGCGCGTCTCAAACCGATCTCCCGGCGGCGTTCCAAGACCGAGATCACCATCGTGTTGGCTACGCCTACCCCACCTACCAGCAACGACACCCCGGCCAGACCCAGCAGCAGGGCGCCGAACGCGTTGTCGGTCGCGCGTTTCGCCGCCAGGGCGTCCGATGGCCTGGACACCTGGACCAAGCCCGGCAACTGTGGACTCACCGTCGCCGGCAGCACCGCCCGGACCTGCTCCAGCGCCTCCTCCCGGGCCCGCACGTAGATCACCGTCGGGTGGCCGTCGAAGTCCAGCTCCTCGGTGGCGACGTCCCAGCCGATCAGGACCGACTGATCCAGATCGGGCGCCAGCGGTACCGGGGCCAGCACCCCGGTCACCGTGAACGAGCGGGTGCCGATGCTCACCTGCGGCGGGTTCCCCAGCCTGGCTGCGGCCTCGAAACCCAGGACCACGGTCGGGAAAGCAGCCGTCACCGGGGTCAGCCAGCGCCCGGAGTGCATCGACGCGTTCACCGCGGCCGGCAGGTCAGTGCGAGCGGCTAGCACGGTCAGGCCCGAACCGTCGTACGGATCCACCAGATCGGACCTACGGACCACCGCGTGGGTGTTGGCCACCGCGCTCACCTCGGTGACCGGGCCGATCCGGGCGGCCATCGCCACCGATTCCACCGGCAGCGGGACCGGCTCGTCGCCGGCGCTCTGTGGCTGGACCCGCAGCAGGTTGGTGCCGAGGGCGGCCAGCTGGTCGGCTACCGCCCGCTGACCGGACGCCGGGATGCTCACCACCACCATCATCGTGGCGATCCCGATGGCGATGCCCACCGCGGACAGCGCGGCCCGGAGCTTGCGGGTGCGCAGGCCGACCACGCCCAGCCGAAACACGTCACCCGTCAGCATTGACCCGCCCGTCCCGGTCAGAGATCCGCCCGTCCCGGATGGTGATCCGGCGGGGCAGGCGGGCCGCCAGGTCCCGGTCGTGGGTCACCACCGCGATCGTCGTTCCCTCCTGGTTGAGTCTGGTGAGCAGGCCGAACACGGCTTCGCCGGTGGCGCTGTCGAGGGCTCCGGTCGGCTCGTCGGCCAGCACCAGCGCCGGCTCGTTGACGATCGCCCGGGCGATCGCCACCCGCTGCTTCTCCCCACCGGAGAGCTGTTCCGGCCGGTGTTCGCGCCGGTGGGCGAGCCCGACCCGGTCGAGGGCCTCGGCGGCCCGGTCCCGGCGGCGGGCGGCAGGCACCCCGCCGTGCAGCAGCCCGGTCGCCACGTTCTCCACCGCGCTGAGCCCGTCGATCAGGTGGAACTGCTGGAAGACGAACCCGATCCGGCGGCCCCGCAGCACCGACAGCCGCCGGTCGGACAGCGTCGTGACATCCTGGCCCTCGATCGCGACGGTGCCGCTGGTCGGCAGGTCGAGGGTGCCCATCAGATTGAGCAGAGTGGACTTCCCAGAACCGGACGGGCCGATGATCGCGACCAGCTCACCCCGGTCCAGCCGCAGCGACACCTGATCAAGAGCGGTCACGCCACCGCGGTAAACCCGGCTGACGTCGGTCAGCGACAGCACCGGCGCGGTCATGACGTGGTCACCACGGACAGGCCCTCGGTGATGCCGTCGCCGCTGACCTGCACCATTCCGCCGGCGAACGCCCCGGTCTGCGCGGCGACCAGCGAACCGTCGGCCAACTGCAGCGCGTAACCACCCTCGGCGAGCGCGACCAGGGCGCCGACCGGCACCGCCAGGACCCCCTCGCGGGCGATCGTGGTGATGTGCACCTGGGCGGCCGAACCGGCGTACCCGGCAATCGGCTTTTCGGTCCGGACCACCACCGTGACCTTGCCGGCCTCGTCAGACGCGGCATCGGAGGAGTCGCTGGAGGCGCTGACCTCGCCGGGCACCTCCGCACCGTCCGGCGAGGTCACCGTGACCTCGGTGCCGATGCTGAGCCCGGCGGCGTCGGCGGGGCTCATCGGCACCGAGACGACCGGATCGGTCCCGGTGATCGACAGGATCGGCCCGTCGACCGGATCACCCGGCGCGGCGGTGACCGCACTGACCCTCCCGGGACCGGAAAGGATCACCACCTGCCCGGGCGCGAGTCCGGTGCCAGGCAGCTTGTGGTCCTTACGCCAGCGGGCCAGGGCGTCGAGCAGGCCGCTGTCCGACACGTCCGGGCGCGACGATCGCGTTCGGTAACCGAGCGCGGTCAGGTTGCGCCGCACCTGCGCCACGTCCCGGCCTTCGAGCCCGGCCGTGCCGATCGTCCGGAACAGTGGCGTGGCACCGTAGAAGACCGGCACCGGCTGGTCGTTCACCCGGTACAACACCGTGCCCCGGGCGACTTTCGCACCGACCGCGGGCAGCCTGGTCAGGATTCCGGCGCCGGTCCCTTTGACCGGCCGGGCCGGCCCGAAACCCAGCGTTCCGGTCACGGTCCGTTCATCCTGAAGATCCATTTTTTGTACGAACACCGTAGCGAGCCGTGGCTGTGCCGCCGCGGATACCGGTTCGTGGCGCCGTTCCCGCATCGTCAGGAGAACGCCCCCGGCAACCAGCGCGAGCGCACACCCGGCGGCCACCGCCCTACTTCGTGCCCGCATTGCCGAACGTCTCGATCAGGCAGTCGTGCTGGATCTGCGACTCGTTGCCGGGCACCACCACGTCGGCGGAGTCGTACGTCCACGACCCGGGCCCGGTCACGTGCACCTTCAGCCCGTGCGCGCGCAGGCATGCGACGTTGTCGTTCCACTGGGCGGCGTAGTCCGGGTTCAGCGCTTCGTCCAGCTCCGGCGGCGGCAGCGGGAGTTTGCCCTGGCAGGCGACGTACGCCGCCTTGGGTTCGCCGCTCTGGTCGATCCGCCGCGCACCCTCGGACTCGGCGAGCACCTTCACCCCCTTGGCGACCAGGCAGTCGTTGTACGCCGCCCAGATCCGGTTCTCCTCGTCGTCACCGGTGTCCAGGCGCAACTGCGGCCGCCCGGCCGACGAGGCCGCCGACGTGGTGGCGGCGGGCGCCGCACTGGCGAGCGTGGCCACCTCACCGCCCGCAGCGGTGGAGGACGCCGGTGTGCTGCACGCGGTCAAAAGAAAAGCCGTACCGAGAAGGAAGATCTTTCGCATGGCCGGAACTCTGACGAGAACCTGTCAGGATCCGGTTGCCTTCCGATGGTGCTCCTGTTCTGTCTGTGTTGGATTCCCACCGGGCGTGTCCGGAAACGATCCGGCGAACGCGGCGATCAGCAGCGGCGCCGCCAGGACCCCGAGACACGCGACGGCCGACGGCAGCGGCAGCACCGTGCTCAGCCCGGCCACCACCAGAGGACTGCCGACGAACCCGGCGTACGAGACGGTCGTCGCCGTGGCCACCGCCGCGCCGTCACCGTCCCGGGTCGCGGCATGGCTGAGCAGCGCCGGGATCACCGGCCCGAACGCGAACCCGGTGAGCGCGAACGCGCCCAGGCCGGCCGCCGGATGCGACGCGAGCGCGGCGAGCACGATGCCCACTCCCCCACCCGCCGCCCCGAGTCCCAGGATCGTCCGGAGCCGCATCCCCGGCATGGCGTGGGCGGCCAGCCGCCCCAGCGAGAGGGCCAGGTAGTAGACCGCCGGCGCCGAACTCGCCACCACCGGCAGCGCGCCCTGATGGTTCTCCAGCAGCACGGCGGACCACTGCTCCACCGCGTTCTCCATGATCAGCATGCAGGCGCCGAGCGCGCCCAGACCGATTCCGGCCAGCGGCAGGCGACGGCCCGAGCCGGCCGCCGGGGTGTCCGGGGAGGCCCCGGACGTCAGCCCCAGCGCGGCCGGCACCCCGGCCGCCGCCACCAGCACCGCGACCACCAGCAGGATGGCCAGGAGCGGCACCCCGGACTGCCGGGCCAGTCCGGCCAGCGGCGCCGCCACGACCACCATCACCGGGAACGCCGCGTGCACCGGCTGGAACAACCGGGCCCCGGTGGTGCGTTCGGCCCGGGCGATCGCCATGCTCAGGCACACGTCGAGCGCTCCGCTGGTCATACCGACCGCGATCAGGCAGGCGCCGAGCGGCACCGGCGCGGACGCCGTGGCCAGCGCCGCGATCGCCACCCCGAACAGCCCGGTGCTCACCGCCAGCGCGACGGACTCACGGCCACGGGCCAGCCGGCCGGTGAGCACCATGGCCGGGATCGCGCCGACCGCGACGAGGCTGAGCAGCAGGCCCAGCGTCCCGGTCGAGACACCGGCCCGCTGCTGCACCGCCGGGATCAGCCCACCCCATGCTCCCCAGAACAGGCCCCACGTCGCCGAGACCACGATCAGCCGTGTTCCGGTGCTTCCGGCACTTGTCAGCATCCGGTAAGGATCCGGTATTCGTCCCGTTCGCGCCCGCCCGCGGATGCCGCACCGGCCTACACTCGCCGCCGTGTGTGCGTACGTGCTGGTCGCTGAAGACGACCCCAAGCAGGCCGAACTTCTCCAGCGCTACCTGGAGCACGAGGGTCATGCCGTCGTCGCGGTCGCCGACGGGCGGGCCGCTCTGGAGGAGATCCGGCGCAACCCGCCGGACCTGGTGGTGCTGGACGTGATGATGCCGCGGGTGGACGGGCTGGACGTGTGCCGGATCCTGCGCCGCGACTCGGAGCTGCCGGTGCTGATGCTGACCGCGCGGACCAGCGAGGACGACCTGCTGCTCGGGCTGGACCTGGGCGCCGACGACTACATGACCAAGCCGTACAGCCCGCGGGAACTGACCGCCCGGGTGCGAACCCTGCTGCGCCGCAACCGGCCGCCGGCCCGCGCCCAGGATCCGGTGCTGCGGGTCGGTAACCTGCAGGTCGACCCGGTCCGGCACGAGGTCCGTGCCGACGGTCGGCAGGTGACCTGTACTCCGGGCGAGTTCCATCTGCTGCACGCGATGGCCGCCGAACCGGGCCGGGTGTTCTCCCGCGAGATGCTGCTGCGGCACCTGCACGGCTTCGACTCGTACGTCACCGCCCGCACCGTCGACGTGCACGTGATGAACCTGCGCCGCAAGATCGAAGCCGATGCCCGCAACCCGGTCCGGCTGGTCACCGTGTACGGCATCGGCTACAAACTGGCCGATGGCTGAGCGGCGCCGCAGCAGCCTGCTGGTCCGGTTGCTGGCCGTGTCCGCGGTGGTGTCGCTGCTGTCCGTCGCCGCCACCGCCTGGCTCGCCGTCCGCACCACCACCCGCGCCATCCAGCAGGAGCAGGGCCAGGCACTGTCCGACGAGGCGAAGATCTACGACACGCTCATCGGGTACGCCGCCACCCACCGCGACTGGTCGGGGGCCGGGCCGCTCGTCACGTCACTGGCCACGTCGACAGGTCACCGCGTCACCCTGACCGGCCGGGCCGGCGAGCCGATCGCCGATTCGGGCACCGGCTCGCTCCCGGGCAAACCGCTGGCCACCGTGGATCCCCTGCTCACCGACGAGGGGATCGACGCCCGCGCGGTAGGCCCGTTCCGGCTGACCGCCGCCGAGCAGGAGGAGCTCCGGGTCGTCGCGACCCGGGTCCGCAACTGTCTGCGGGATCCGCCCGGCGGCGCCGCCCTGGTGCACAACGCCGACATCGTCGAGGAGCCCAACGGCCGGTCCCGGCTCGAGGTCCCCGGCGGTGACCTGTCCACCGACACCGCCTGCGTGCGCCCGCGCGCGGTCCTGGACGAGCCGGTCACCACCGAACGGCGGGCGCTCACCAAACTGGGCACGCTGGTGAACGCCTGCCTGGCCCGGCAGGACGTGCCCGCCGTCACCATCGGTCTGTCGAACACCTGGACGTGGGCCGATCCGGTCTCCGCGCGCACCGGGCAGAACCGCAACCAGGTCGTCGCCGACTGCCTGACCGCGGGCCGCCGCGAACAGTTGGCGTCCTGGGTGGCGCCGGCCGCGCTGCTGTTCGTCACGGTGCCGGACTCCCCCGTACCGGCGACCGCATTTGATCTGTCTCTGGAGAACCGGATCCGGATCCTCGCGGTCACCGGGCTGGTGCTGCTGGCCGCCGTCGGCGTGACCACCCTCGCCGGGATGCGCCTGGTCCGGCCATTGCGGGCGCTGACCGCGGCGGCCGGCCGGATGCGCGACGGCGACGCCACCGCCCGCGTCGAGGCGAGCGGGCGCGACGAGATCGCCCGGCTGGCCGACGCGTTCAACGACATGTCGCAGCGGCGGCAGCACGTGGAACAGCTGCGGCACGCCATGGTCGGCGACATCGCCCACGAGATGCGCACCCCGGTCACCAACATCCGCGGCTGGCTGGAGGCCGCCCACGACGGGGTGGTGCCGCTGGACCGCGAGCTGATGGCGTCCCTGCTGGAGGAGGCGCTGCTGCTGCAGCACGTGATCGACGACCTGCAGGACCTGTCCGCAGCCGACGCCGGCGAGCTGCGCCTGCACCCTCAGCCGGTGGAGATCGCGTCGTTGCTGTCCGGGGTGGCCGACGCGTTCCATGCCACTGCCGAGAAGGCCGAGGTCACGCTGACCGTCCGGACCGCACCGGCAACCATCACCGCAGATCCGATCCGCTTACGCCAGGCGGTGGGAAACCTGATGGCCAACGCGATCCGGCACACGCCTCCGGGCGGACAGGTGACGATATCGAGCGTTGAAACGGACAGTGAGCTGACGATTGCGGTGACCGACACCGGCCCCGGCCTTCCCCCCGACCAACTGGAGCTGGTCTTCGAACGCTTCTGGCGAGCCGAGAAATCCCGAAGCCGCCAAACCGGAGGCAGCGGCCTGGGCCTCTCCATAGTCCGAAAACTGACCGAGGCCCACCACGGCCGGGTCTCGGTGACCAGCCCACCCGGCGAAGGCGCCACCTTCACCCTGCACCTGCCGCTATGACCGTCTCCGCGGCGGGTAGGGGTTTGCCGAAGAGCCAGCCCTGGGCCAGGTCGCAGCCCTGGGTGCGGAGCCAGTCCCGCTGTAGTTCGGTTTCCACGCCCTCCGCGACCACCCGCAGGCCGAGGGCTCCGGCCATGGCCAGGACCGCCCGGACGATCTGTTCGTCGGCGCTGCTGGTGCCCACCTCGGAGACGAACGAGCGGTCCAGCTTCACGATGCCCACCGGAGGCGGCTCAGGTAGCTCAGGGACGAATAGCCGGTGCCGAAGTCGTCGACGGCCATCACCACGCCCAGGTCGTGCAGGGCGTTCAAGGTGCTCAGGGCGGTCTCGATGTCCTCCATCACGCCGGACTCGGTGATCTCCAGCCACAGTGCGGACGGCGGCAGGCCCGTCGAGGCCAGCACGTCACGGACCACCGACACCAGCTCCCGGTCGCGTAGCTGGCGGACCGACACGTTGACCGACATGTGCAGCGGATGGGCGTCCGGTCCGCGGGCGGCCCGCCACGCGGCGAGCTGGCCGGCGGCCTCCCGGAGCAGCCAGGCGCCGGCGTCGACGATCAGGCCGGTCTCCTCGGCGACCGGGATGAACCGCATCGGCGAGACGAAGCCGAGTTCCGGGTGCTGCCAGCGCATCAGGGTCTCGAAACCGTCCACCTCGCCGCTGGCCAGGTCGATGATCGGCTGGTAGGTGGCGTACAGCTCGCCGCGTTCCAGAGCGCCCCGGAACGCCTGTTCCAGGGCCATCCGCCCGAGCAGGTCCTCGCGCAGCGACGTGTCGAACACCGCGTACGCGTTGCGGCCCCGGCCTTTCGCCTTGTACATCGCGGTGTCGGCGTCCCGGATCAGCTCCAGGGCCTCGGCGCTGCCGTCGGCCTTCGCCACCCCGATCGACGCGGACACCACCACCCCGCCGACGGTCAGCGCGAACGGGCGCTCGAACAGGTGCAGGATCCGCCCGGCCACCGATTCGGCGAGGATGCTGTGCGACGGGCTGGCGAGCGCGACCACGAACTCGTCCCCACCGATCCGACAGACCAGATCGCTGCTGCGTACGTGGGAGCTGAGCCGCGTGGCCACCGCGCACAGCAGCTCGTCCCCGACCTGGTGCCCCCAGTGATCGTTGATCATCTTGAACCGGTCGAGGTCGATGAAGAGCAGACTGATCTCCTGCCCGCCGTCGGTGGCGCGCTGTCCCCAGGTGGCGATGGTGTCGCTGAGCAGTTCCCGGTTGGGCAGGTCGGTGAGGGCGTCGTGGGTGACCCGCCGCCGGATCACGGTCTCCGCGCGGGCCCGCGAGTTGTTGGACCCCACCACCCGGAACAGGACGGTCAGAATCAGGACACTGCACAGGAGTACGCGTACCACGTTGTCGAAGGTGCCCCGGCTCGGTTCGACGATGGAGACGGTCACCGGCCCCAGCAGGGTCAGGGCGATCAACGCGGTACGGGCGGGCGACAGGGTCCGTACCATCGCGGTCCGGGGTTGGGTCAGGCTCCGCATCGACGGATGCACGCTCGCCGCGCCGAAGAACAGGAACGCCGCCGAGTAGAGCGCCTCGATCATCTCGGCGCCGACGTTCGCCAGGTTGCCGTCCCGGATGCTGAAGAGCAGGTCCCCGGTGAACAGCATCACCGAACCGACGACGAACAGCCACATCGACGGCCGCCGGGAGCTGCCGGCCAGGGCCAGCTGGGCGACCAGTACGACGAGCACCACGTCGACCACGGGGAAGAACGAGTTGACGACCTGCAGCACCGGCAGCCCGGTCCGTTCGATCGACGGCGCCACCAGGTACGTCCACGCCATGAACGCCGAACCGGCCCCGACCAGCACCGCGTCCACCCAGGCCGGGTCGTCCCGGTCGGCCCGCCGCAGCCGCAGCATCCCGGCGAACCCGGCCACGGTCATCAGGTAGCCGGGGATGATGAACGCGTCCGGGATCAGCGCCATCGTCGTCGGTGGTGACACGCTCGCCCCGGGCACCACGATCCGGGCGATCAGCCCGGCCAGGAACAGCATCCCGGCGACCGCCATCCGCTGCCACGGCCCCCGGTCGGCGGGCAACGCCACCCGGTACGCGCCGTAACAGATGCCGATCATCCCGGTCAGGAAGGCGGCCACGTTCAGCAGACCCGGGCGGGGCTGCGATCCGGCCAGGGCCAGGATCGTGCCCGCGGCCGCCATCACCCAGGCGGACGCCGCGCAGCCACGCGACCGCCGCAGCGGGTCGGTCGGTGCGGCGGGGCGCTCAGGGGCGTCGTGCTCGTCCGCGAGCGCACGGGTCACACCAGCCCGATCGGCATCCGGCCCGCCGGGCTTAGCCGAGCGGATCCGCCCCGAGTGGTTGCGAGCGCAGGTGATCATGGGGGCATGGTGGGAATCAAAGCAGGTGGCGTGGGGTTTCTCGCCGTTCTGATGGTGTCCGGGTGCACCGCCGAGCCGGAGTCGCCGGCCGGGGCACCCGCCTCCGAGGCGCCGCTGGTGTTCGTGACGCCGTCGCCGGCGGCGAGCCCGGCGCAGTCGTTCGGGCCGGGCAGTTATCTCGTCGGGCGGGACGTGGAGCTGGGCCGGTACTCGGCCGGTGACACGGTGACGCGGTGCCGGTGGCTCCAGCGGGACAGCGCCGGGACGTTCCTGGACGGCAACGCCGCGGACCGCCCGACCCAGGTCCTCACCCTGTCGGCCGAGGACAGCGAACTCGTGGTCGCCGGAGACGGCTGCTCTTTCACCCGCATGCCCTGACCACAGCGAAGCCGCATACCCTGACGACAACGACGAGCGGCACCCGGTGCGAAACCGGGTGCCGCTCGTCCTTGGGGGCGGGAATTCAGCTGGCGGAAGCGGGGGCCTCGGCCGGGGCCGGGGCGCCGGCCAGGGTGCGGGAGACCAGGAACAGCGAGTACCCGGTCAGCGCGACCACGATCGCCAGCCCCATCACCAGGGCGGAGATACCGAACGAGACGACCGAGGTGAACAGCGAGGCCCGCAGGAAGGAGCCGTTCATGACGGTCGCCCGGGTCGGGTCCTCCTTGTCGAGTTCGGCATAGGTCTTGCCGCCGCTCGCCGCCAGCGCGTGCTTCTCGATCACCTGGGCCTCGGCGTACGCGGTGAGGGGTCCGTCGATCGCCTCGCCACCGAACATGGCGGCGTCCTCGGAGACCGTGATCCGCTCGTCGGCGAGCTGGGACTGGACGGTGAACCAGGTGGTCGCCCCGGCGGCCAGCATGATCAGACCGGCGAGCATCAGCAGAATGGAGATCAGGCGGACGGGCTTGGCCGCGGTGTTCATCGTTGCTCCTCAGATCAATGCGGTGTCTCCGGCGACCGGCCTGGCGGCTGTTCGCTTCATCGATGACTATTCCGCCGTCCGGGGTTCCGCGGCAGGGCCGACAGGTACGGGCCCTTGGTCCTTTCCCAACTTCGCGCGACCGGGTCTTTCGGCCCTCCCGCCCGGGACGAAAGCCGGGCCCCGCCTCTCGTTCTTCGAGGCGGGGCCCGGCGTTTCCGGTGCCGATCAGGTCAGCAGCGTGACCGAGTAGTTGAGCGTGGTGCCACTGGCCGTGTAGGTCGCGGTCTGCCCGTTGGCGCAGTAGGAGACGAAGACATTACCGAGCACGTCGTTGCCGGCCTCCGCGTGGACCAGCGGCCGCACGTCGACACCCTCGGCGAACGGGGTGGACACCAGGTCCACCAGCCGCCACTGGTTGATCGGGTAGTCGTCGGTGGCCGCGGAGACCTGCCCGTCCCGGGTGGTGAGCTGGAAGTTCGCCACGAACCCGCCGTTGTTGACGACCGCGACCTTCTGCACGCAGGGCACGGCAGCGGCGGAAGCGGGCGAGGCGGTCATGCCGACCAGCCCGGCCACCCCACCGAGGACGACGGCGACGGCACCGGCTGAGACTCTGTTGGCGTTCACGCTGTTCTCCTTCTCCAGGGGAAACGGTCGAGGCAGCAAATATCCCCATCGATCACCGGCAAACCGCCGCCATATTTCACCATTTTTAATATCGACCACCGTGAAAGCATGATGGAACCGCTCCCAAACGCCCCAAAAAGACCACGATCCGCAGACCCGCTTGCCGGTACGAGTTAAACCACAGTCCAGCGACGACCACCGATGAACTCCACGATCGGGTGAACGCGCCGCGACGTGCCGACGGAGTGACGGCCGGTTTCAGCCGAGACGGAACGGGCAACTGAAGTCCTCGTAGACATCTGAAGTCCAACGGATCGGAGTGACCGTTCATGGGAATCCTCAAGCTGGCCGCGGGTGTCGCCGTGGGTTACGTCCTCGGCAGCCGGGCGGGCCGGGAGAAGTACGAGAGCATCGCCGCCCAGGCCCGTAAGGTCGGCTCGCACCCCCGGGTCATCGAGGCGCAGGAGAAGGCGAAGACCCTGATCGGCACCCAGACCGACCGGGTGAACGCGAAGCTGCACTCGGCCGCCGAGTCCGCTCGCCCGGCCACGACGCCGTCCACGTCGAACACGACGCCGTTCACCCCGGCCCCGACCCCGGCGTCCACCCCGGCCGCCAAGCCGACCCCGGCGCCCCGGGCCTCCGAGGTCACCAAGCCGCTGTCCCCGGCGACGACGTCGACCCGCTCGTCCACGCCCCGCACCGGCACGACGACGAGCCCGCTCAACGACCCGCCGCTGTGAGCTAGGCACGACCCCGCAACGGGGGCGAGTGACACCCGTCACTCGCCCCCGTTTCTGCGCTCGTTCCGCCGGCGCCCACCGGTCTACTGAGGCATGACCGAACCCGTGAAAGGCCCCGCCAGCTACTTCCCGTCGATCGAGAAGAAGTACGGCCACCCGATCGCCCACTGGAAAGACCTGATCCGGGCCTCCCCGCTGACAAAGCACGGCGAGTTGGTGACCTGGCTGAAAACCGAGCACGGCCTCGGCCACGGCCACGCCAACGCCTTGGTCGCCCACACCCTGGCCGAGTCCCGGTAACCCTGGCGGGCTTCAGGTCCTGTGTGGCAGACCCCGCGGGATCCAGGGGCTGTTGTGAAATGAGGCCGGGTTCGCGCAGATTCCGCCGGACGTCCGGCCCCGGCTGACGGTCACCGCGCTGACCGATCCGGCCGCCGTCGATGTCACCCGGCTGCTCGCCGGGGATCCCGGTGGCCGGCGACGGCCGTACCGACGTGCCATCGGGTGCTGCGCCGGCTCGCCCGTCTCGCCGGGTTGGAGGGAGGGGCTTCCACCGGCCGCCGCCCACATGCTGATCGCCCTCCGGCAGGATCCGGAGGGCGGCGATCCGCTCGACCGGATCACCGCGGCGGTGGGCGACCCGGAGACGTTGTTCGAGACGGCCGTGGCGGAGGTGCCGGCCGGGGCACCGGGGCACCGGTCGACGGCGGCCGCGTTCGTGCTGTGCGCGACGCCGCTGCACGACGATCTCAAGGTCGCTGTGCTGCTGTACCTCGGGATCGTCCTGTTCCGGAGCGGGCGGACCGGGGAGGCCGTGGAGACCGTGCGGGCGATCCTGCCGTTGCTGCGCGAGAGCGGGTCCGGCGACCTGGCCGACCGGTGGTCACGGGACGTGACCGGTCTGCTGCCCGCCGAACCCGCTCTCCAAGCGCTGCTGGAACCCTAGCGGGCCCGGGGCAGGCAGCACTTCTTGTACTTGGCGCCGGAACCGCACCAGCATGCGTCGTTGCGGGCCGGGGGCCAGGCGATCAGGCCGGTGCCGGCGGCCAGGCTGCGGGCGTAGCCGCTGCGGGTCGCGGCGTCGGCGGTGCCGCCGATGCCGGCGAACCGGGCCAGGTCGTCGGCCACGCCGGGCAGCAGCGACGGGGTGCCGCCGCGGCGGGTGAGCCGCTGCTCGAGCTGGGCACGGTGGTCGTCCCAGGTCGCGCCGTACACCTCGGTCAGGGCCGGCCAGCGGGTGACGACGGTGGTGAACTCGGCCTGCGGCCAGAAGACCAGCTCGTCCTCGGCGGTGGTGGTGCGGGCGGCGGCCAGCCGGTTCTCCAGGCGGTCGGCGAGGTTGTCGTGCACGTCGTGCGGCAGGCCGAGCGCGTGCCGGGTGCGGTGGCGCTGCTGGAGCAGGAAGAACAGCAGGCCGGCCTCGTCGGCGCTGGACGGGTCGGCGGTCTGGCCGGCGGCGGCGCGCTCGTCCAGGACGGCCCGGACGGCCTCGGTCAGCCACTCCTCGGCGACCCGGTTGCGGCCGCCGGCGGCGAGGGCGGCGCCGATGTAGGCGGCGGCGTCCGAGTGCCGGGTCAGGGCGGGACGCAGCGGCTCCAGGGCGGCGATCGCCTCGTCGGCGCGGCCGGCCCGGAACAGGACGCGGGCCCGCAGCGCGCGGGCCGAGGTGGCGCCGCTGTCGTCGCGGTCGCCGTAGGCCTCGACGGCCCGGTCGGCGTAGCGCAGCGCGGCGTCGAGCTTGGACCGGCTCTCGGCGATCTCGGCGGCGAGGGCGAGCGCGTAGCCGGCGTCCTGCGGGTCGGCGAGACGGCCGCTGTCCGCGGCGGCGGCCAGCTCGGCGGCGACTCCCAGCGGGTCGGCGGCGCCGAGGGCGGACTGCCGGATCTCGCTGAGGTCCGCACTGGTCAGGTCTGTTGTGGTGGGCACGCCGTCACGGTACTGCGGCTGTCGCTTTCCCGGCCGTAGATCAAAATCTCATTTCCCGGGCGTACGACCAGGAATGTTTTGACATCGATCTTGATCGTGGCATTTTGACCGCTTGCTACCTGAACGCCCTACTCGTACGGTACCAAGTAATCAAGCGTTTACCTCAGGGAGACGACATGGTTCTGGAGTACCCGTTCACGCCGCCGACCGCGGTCGACCCGCCCGCTCAGTGGCAGGAGCTGCGGGCCACCTGTCCGGTCGCGCACGTGCGCACCGCCTCCGGCAGCGAGGCGTTGCTGCTGACCAGGTACGACGACGTACGCACGACGATCACCGACCGCCGGTTCGCCCGCAACACCCCGGCCGGCGGCGGAATGGCCGCCTACCTGTCCGAGGAGCAGGCGCACCTGCGCTGGCGGCGGCTGCTGACCCGGTCGTTCACCGCCCGCCGGATGACCGCCCTGCAACCGGGCATCACCCGGATCACCCACGACCTGATCGACACGATGATCAAGAGCGGGCAGCCGGCCGATCTGCGGACGGCGCTCGGCTTCCCGATGCCGGTCTACGTCATCTGCGACCTGCTCGGTGTGCCGGCCGCCGACCGGGAACGGTTCGCGCACTGGTCGGACCGTTTCCTGAACCTGACCCGCTTCACCGCCGAGGACGTCGAGCAGTCCGGCCGGGAGCTGTGGGACTACATGCGCACCCACGTCCGCGCCAAGCGGACCGATCCCGGCGACGACCTGCTCTCCGAGCTGCTGACCGTGGTGGACAGCGAGGACGGCCGGCTGACCGAGGACGAGCTGATCTTCACCGGTCAGGCCCTGCTGGTGGCCGGCCACGAGACCACCGCCAACATGATCGGCAAGATGGTGGCGATGCTGCTGGCCCGGCGCGAGCGCTGGGAGTCCCTGGTCGCCGACCCGGCCCTGGTCACCACCGCGGTCGAGGAGGTGCTGCGCTTCGACGCCAACCTGGGTTTCGGCACCCACCGCCTGGTCACCGAGCGGGTCGAGATCGCCGGCACGGTGGTGGAGCCGGGGACCACGGTGCTGTCCTCGATGCCGTCCGCCAACCGCGACGAACGGGTCTTCGACGCCCCGGACGAGATGAACCTGTCCCGCTCCCCCAATCCGCACCTGACGTTCGGCGCGGGGGTGCACGCCTGCATCGGCCAGTCGCTGGCCCGCGTCGAGCTGCGCACCGTCCTGTCCGCCCTGCTGGAGCGCCTGCCCACCCTGGAGCTGGCCGTCCCGGTCGGCGAACTGCGCCGCCGCGAGGGCCTGCTGGTCGGCGGCCTGGAGGAGATCCCGCTCCGCTGGTGACACCCCCGGAAGCGGCGGCCCGGCCGCCGCTTCCGGGACCTCGGGTGCCCGGTCAGGTGGGGCGGCGGCGTTCGATCGGGAGGCGGGCCCGGGTCAGCAGGCCGGCGCCGAGCATCGCCACCACCGGGACGATCAGGATCGACAGCAGGTTCAGCCACGGTACGGACAGCGGGTACGGCGACGGGGGCGGCCACTCGGCGGTGCGGCTCAGGTTCGTCGCCGCCAGGACCGCGAACCCCGATCCCACCCCGGCTGTCACGCCCAGCAGCGAGCCCAGGCCGGCGATCACCCCGGCCTGGCTGATCGACAGCAGCCGCCGGATGCCGGGGGACGCGCCGATCGCGGCGAGTGTCGACAGGTCGGCCCGGCCGTCGGCGGCCGCCAGGCCGGTCGCCACGGCGGCCGCACCGAGGGTGATCAGGGCGGACGCGGCGGCGAGCACGTACAGCAACGGGTTCTCGTCGCCGACCGGACCGGACTCCACCACCGGGCTGCGGGTGCCGGCGGCAGCCAGGGCCGCGTTCAGGCCGTCGACGGTCCGGGTCGGCGGTTCGGCGGTGGTCGCGGCGACCAGCCCGGTGACCACCACGTCGAAGCCGGCCTTCTCGGCCAGCGCGGCCGACAGGATGTTGCCGCCGGGGTGGGTGGCCGGGTCGAGCAGATAGCCGGGCGCGGTCAGGGTCCGCTCGGTAGCGTTCTCCGGGTCGCTGACGGCGACGGTGACCAGGCCGTCGTCGATCAGGAACGGATCCCGGACCACCACGCCGCCGCGGTCCAGGACGGCCGCTGCCTCGTCCAGCACCGATCCGGACGCTCCGGTCACGGCGGCGACCGTGTCCCGGCCGCCGATCATCGAGATGAAGACCGGGTACGCCAGGCCCGAACCGATCCGGGACCCGGCGCACCGCGGATCCGCGGTCAGCGCGTCGACCTCGGCCGGGGTGGCGGGCGGGTGCTCGTCGCCGGGGCAGGTCTGCGCGGCGGTCCGGACCGGGACGAGCTGGCAGCCGGTGGAGGTGCGGTCGTACCGGCAGACGGTCTCGGAGACCTCGGTCAGGCCCGCGCCGGGCAGGGCGGCGCCGAGGGCGGCCCGGGCCAGTTCCGGGGTCCGCGCCGTGTACGTGTCGCTGCCGAGCCCGAAGTTGACCGCCACGTAGCCCATCGGCAGCAGCTGCTGGTGGTCGTTCCGGTTCCGGTCGACGGTGCTGGTCAGGTAGACGCCGATGGCGACGGTCCCGGCGACGGCGGCCATCACCGCGGCGATCGCCGGCGCCGCCGAGGCCCGGTTGCGGGCGGTGTCGCGCAGCGCGATCCGGGGTGCGGCGGGCAGCATCGCGCCGAGCCGGGCGACCAGCCCGACCAGGGCGGGGGTGCACAGCACCAGGCCGATCTGGACGACCGCCAGGCCCACCACGATCAGCTGGACCTCCACCGTCCGGACGCCGAGGACCGCGATCGCCGCGCCGCAGGCGGCCAGCGCCAGCCCGGCCAGCACCCAGCGGCGCTTGGACCGGACCACCCCGCGGCGGCCGGTCAGCGCGGTCACCACGTCGGCCCGGGCGGCGGTGAACGCCGGGACGGCCGCCGCCAGCAGCCCGGTGACCATGGCCAGCACGACGATGCCGGTGAGCATCGGCGGGTCGAACCGGTAGCCGCCGGCCCGGGCGCCGACCAGCAACTCCTCGGCGAGCGGGCGGCCCAGGGCGGCGAGGAGCACGGCGATCACCAATCCGATGACGGCGCCGGCCAGCCCGAGAAGCAGGCCGTCGGCGAGCACGATGCGCCGCAGGTGGGCCCGGGTTCCGCCGTTCGCGGCGACCAGCGCGAGGGAACGCTGCCGGCGGCGGGCGCCGACGGCGAAGGCGGGACCGGCCAGCAGGACGATCTCCAGAACGGCCAGGCCGACCACCACGGGCACCAGGGACAGCGTCGTGTTCTCCCCGGTACCGCCCTGGACCGGCACCTCGGACGGATCGGGCGGGTCGATCAGCACGGCACGCGAGGTGACCATGACGCCGGAGGAGTTGAGGTCCCGGACACCGGACCAGAGAACCGGGTCCGGGGTGTCGGCCAGCCACACGTTCAGGCCCGGCGGCACGGGCAGCCCGCCGGGGGCGACCACCAGTCGCTCGCCGAGGTCGGCCGGGAACTCGACGGTGCCGACCGCGGTCCAGACGCGGCTGCCGTCCGGGGTCCGGACGGTGTCGCCGTAGCGTTCCCGGGCGGCCCGGGACATCGCCACCTCGCCCGGCGCCGTGGGCGCCCGGCCGTCCAGGAGCTCGGCCCGGCCCCGGTGGATCGGGTCGGCCAGGTCCAGCTCGGTCATCTCCGCCTCGACCAGGCCGCCGGTCGCGGTCAGCAGGTTGAGCGTGTTCTCCCGGAACGGGACGAGCCGGGTGCCGTCCGGCAGCAGGGCCAGCATCTGCTCCTCGGTCACGCCGGTGGCGAGGAAGTCGTCCTCCCGCTCCACCACCGGTTGCCAGTACTCGCCGATCGCGTCCTGCACGATCGGGTCGGATCTGATCGGCCGGACGATCGCGTCGGCCTGTCCCATCACCCGGGTGGCCTGTTCGGCGGGGGTCAGGGTGAACATGTCGTACGACGCGGCGGCGTACCCGAGCCCGCAGACCGGCACCGCGATCATGGCGACGACCAGCGCGGACCGGCCCTTGGCCCGGATCATCCCGCGACGGGCGATGCGCAGCGCGGTCCGCCACGAGCCCAGGAACGGCAGCTTCACGGGGTCGGCTCCAGCAGGTCGGTCACCGAGGCGAGCGGTCCGGAGGTGTCCACGATCGATCCGTCGCGCAGGAAGATCACCCGGTCGGCCCAGCCGGCGTGCCGGGCCTCGTGGGTGACCAGCAGCCCGGCGGCGCCGGCGTCGACCCGGTCGCGGAGCACCCGCAGCACCAGTTCGCCGGTCTGCGAGTCGAGGGCGCCGGTGGGTTCGTCGGCGAGCACCAGCCGCCGGTCGCCGACCAGGGCGCGGGCGATGGCGACCCGCTGCTGCTGGCCGCCGGACATCTCGTCCGGGAAGCGGCGGGCCAGGTCGGCGATGCCGATGTCGCCGAGGGCGGACAGGGCCGCGCGGCGGGCCTCCCGGATGCCGGTCCCGTCGAGTTCCAGCGGCAGGGCGACGTTCTCCACCGCGGTCAGGCTGGGCAGCAGGTTGAAGTCCTGGAAGACGTAGCCGATGGTCCGGCGGCGCACCTCGGCCAGCCCGCGGTGCGACAGGGTGTCCAGGGCGACACCCTCGACGAGCACCTCGCCGTGGCTCGGCAGGTCGAGGCCGCCGGCCAGGTTGAGCAGGGTGGACTTGCCGGAACCGGACGGGCCCATGACCGCGACCAGCTCGCCGGGGCGGACCGTCAGGTGGACGCCGCGCAGGGCGTGGACGGCGGATTCCCCGTCGCCGTGGGTGCGGTGGACGTCGCGGAACTCCAGGACGGTCATGCGCCGGCCACCTTCGGGCCGGTCTGGCGGGCGGCGACGGGGGCGTCGGTCTTCGGAACGGGGACGGTTCGTTTGCGCAGGATCGTCGCCTCGCAGAAGTCCAGCCAGCGGATCTCCGCCTCGGTCTGGAAGATCATCGCTTCCAGGACGAGCAGCCAGGACGGGTCGTCGGGGTCGCCGCCGCCGCTGACCTTGAGCCGGGTGTACTCCTGCAGCGCCCGGATCCCGGCGACCCGCTGGGTCTGCACGACCGAGGCCAGGTCGACGCCGGGGGTGGTCATCGCCAGGGCGAGTTTGATGGCGAGCTCGTCGCGCGGTCGGTCGGCGCGGTCGATCGGAGTGGCGAACCACTGGTTCAGCTCGGTGCGGCCCCGGGCGGTGATCTCGTACGGCCGCTGTCCCTCGTCGTTCTCCGGCAGCGCCGCCACGAGTTCGTCGCGTTCCAGCCGGGACAGCGTGGTGTAGACCTGCCCGATGTTCAGCGACCAGGTGCCGCCGACGCTCGCCTCGAACGCGGCGCGCAGCTGATAGCCGTGCATCGGGCCGCGTTCGAGGAGCGCCAGCAGACTGTTACGAATGGACATGGATACGGAGTATGCATACCGAGTATGCCCGCAGCAAGTCCGCGGGTCAGGAGAGCGTGACCACGACCGGGGTGGTGCGGTCGGCGGTGGTGCCGTCACCGAGCTGACCTGATGCGTTGTTGCCCCAGCACCAGAGCGAGGCGTCGGTACGGGTACCGCAGCTGTGGTAACTCACCGCGAAGTCGGCGGCCCACGTGGCGGCGGTGCCGACCCGCGCCGGGGCGTACCGGTTGACCGTCGTCCCGTCGCCGAGCTGCCCGGCCATGTTGTTGCCCCAGCACCACAGACTGCCGTCGGTACGGGTGGCGCACGCCGTGTTGTCCCCGGCCGCGACCCGGCTCCAGGTGTTCACCGTACCGGTCTGCACCGGGGTGGTCTGGTAGATGCCGGTCTGACCGAGCTGCCCGTACCCGTTCTCACCCCAGCACCACAGCGTGCCGTCGGTGCGGACGCCGCAGGTGAACGTGTACCCGGCGGTCACGCTCGCCCAGGTGGCGGTGCCGACCTGCTCGGGGGCGGTGCGGTAGCTGAGGATGCCGAGTCCGAGCTGGCCGCTGGTGCTGTCACCCCAGCACCACAGGGTGTTGTCGGTCCGGGTCGCGCAGGTGTGGGCGTACCCGGTGGTGACGCTCTTCCAGGTGTTGACCGTGCCGACCTGGATCGGGGTCGTGGTCTGGTAGACGACGTCCGGGGTGGTGCCGAGCTGGCCGAACCGGTTGAAGCCCCAGCACCAGAGGGTGCCGTCGGTGCGGACCGCGCAGGCGTGGCTGTCGTTGGCGCTGACCGTGGCCCAGCTGGCGGTGCCGACCCGGACCGGCGCGGACCGGTTCGTGAACGTGCCGTCGCCGAGCTGGCCGCGGGTGTTGGCGCCCCAGCACCAGAGCGCGCCGCCGGTGCGCAGCCCGCAGGTGTAGGACGTGCCGGCTTCCAGGGCGGTCCAGTCGGTGGCGGTGCCGACCCGGACCGGCGCGGGCCGGGCCGTGGTGGTGCCGTCGCCGACCTGGCCCCGGCCGTTGCCGCCCCAGCACCAGAGCGCGCCGCCGGCCGGGATCGCGCAGGTGTGCGAGTAGCCGGTGGCGACCACGGCCGCCGAGCCGGTGGCCGCGGACGCCGGGCTCGCGACCGCCACCACCGCTCCGGCGACCATCGCCGCAAGGGCGATCCCGATTCTCCAGATTCGACGCATGTGCCACCCCTGATTCTCTGGGAGCGCTCCCAGAACCGTTTAAAAGTTAATACCATCGACATCGGATATTGAACAGAGTCGTTACTTCTCAGCAGGTGGCCCCGGGATGCCGATCAGGAGGTAGTGCTACCGCGACAGCAGGCGCTCGTCCTGCGCCGCCTGGCCGGCGTGCCGGGCGTCCCGGTGCTCCCCGGCGCGGAACCCGGCGAAGAACCGCTGACCTGCCCGATCCTCGATCCCGGCGCGCTGCTCGACACCGCGGCCGAGCTGACGTCGATCGTGGCGGCGTTGCACGAGCGTGGGGTCCTGCACAAGAACATCACCCCCGCGGCGGTACGCCGGACCGGCCCCCGCCTCGTGCTCGGCGACTTCGAACTGGCCACCACGTACCCCCTCGAACGGCCCCGGTTCACCCACCACCGGGACATCACCGGCACCCTGGCCTACCTGGCCCCGGAACAGACCGGGCGCACCGGCCGGCCGGTCGACCAGCGCTCCGACCTGTACTCGCTGGGCGCCACCCTGTACGAGATGGCCACCGGAGCGCCGCCGTTCGGGGCCGGCGACCCACTGCGCCTGCTGCGGGACCACCTGACCCGGGTGCCCGATCCGATCGGCGACCTGGCTCCCGGCGTACCGGCGATGCTGGGGTTGATCGTCGCGAAGTTGCTGGAGAAGGACCCGGAGAGCCGTTACCAGAGCGCCGAGGGGGTGCTGCACGACCTACGGCGGCTGCGGACCGATCCGGGGGCCGTCTTCCCGCCCGGGGAACGCGACTTCCCCTGGGAGCTGACCGCCCCGTCCCACCTGGTCGGGCGGTCCGCCGAGGCCGGGGCCCTGGACCGGGCGCTGGCCGGGGCGATCGGCGACGGCGGCCGGGTGGTGGCGCTCGGTGGGCCGCCGGGGGTCGGCAAGAGCGCGCTGGTCGACGGGCTGCGGCCGTCGGTGGCCCGGGCCGGCGGCTGGTTCGTCGCCGGGCGGTTCGACCCGGCCCGCCCCGGACCGGACGCCGACGGGCTCCGGCAGGCGTTCCGCACCCTGGCCCGGATGCTGCTCGCCGAACCCGCCGCCGACCTGCAGCGCCTGCGCGAGCACCTGACCGGCACGCTCGGCGCGAACGCCGGGATCCTGGCCGCGGTGGTCCCGGAGATCGCGACGGTGCTCGGCATCGTCCCGGACGGCACCGCCGACGACCCGGTCACCGTGCACACCCGGCTGATGCGCAGCGGCCTGGAGGTGCTGCGCGCGGTGGCCGGGCCGGACCGCCCGCTGGTGATGGTGATCGACGACGCGCACTGGGCCCAGGGCGCGGCCGTCGAGTTCCTGGACGGTGTCGTCGGCACCGGCGGCATCCCCGGGTTCCTGCTGGTCGCGGCGTACCGCGACGACCAGCTCCCGGCCGCGCACCCGCTCGCCGCCGCGCTGGCACGCTGGCGCTCGGCCGACCCGGTGCCGGCGATGATGACCGTCGCCCCACTGCCGGCCACCGCGTCCGGCACCCTGCTCCGGGAGATGCTGCGGCTGCCCGTCGACAGGTACGCCGACCTGCTCACCGACGTCGCCGTCCGGTGCGACGGCAACCCGTTCGAGACGGTCGAGCGGGTCAACGCGCTGCGCCGGGGCGGGGCGCTGCGGCCGGACGGCGACGGCTGGGTGTACGACCCGCTCCGCGCCCTGTCGGTCGACGCCGGGCCGGCCGCGCTCACCGCCCGGCTGCGGTCCCTGCCGGAGGCCGCCCGGCGGCTCACCGAACTGCTCGGCTGCCTCGGCGACGACGTCACCACCGGAACGCTGGCCACCGCGGCGGCGTGCACCGAGGAGCAGGCCGGGCAACGGCTGCGCCCGGCGATCGAGGCCGGACTGGTCGTCGCCGACCAGGAGTGGGAGACCTACGGGTTCCGCAACGACCGGATCCGGCAGGCCGCGCACGACGCGGTGCCCGCCGCGGACCGGGCCGCCTGCCACCTGACCACCGCCCGCCGGCTCGCCGCACGGCCCGGCACCGAAGCCGTGGTGGCCGAGCAGTACCTGCTCGTGCTCGACCTGGTCGAACCGGGCGCCGAGGCGGCCGAGGTGACCCGCCGGCTGTGCGACGCCGCGGCGCACGCCCGCCGGACCGTCAACTTCAGCCTCGCCGACCGGGCGCTGCTCGGCGCGGCCCGGCTCGCCGCCGGAGACCCGGTCCTGCTCGGCCGGATCGCCGTCGAACGGCAGGCCGCGCTGCTGGCGATGAGCCGGTTCGAGGAGGCCGCCGAGATCTACCGCGGGCCCGCCCTGGACGGCGCCGAACCCGCACAGCGGCTGGCCGCCGCCGACCTGTACATGACCGCGCTGATCTGCCAGAACCGGTTCGCCGAGGCGCTGTCGACCGGGTACGCGGCGCTCACCGCCCAGGGCCTGTCGCCGTCGGTGGCCGACGACGAGACCGGTCTGATGGCCGACGAGATGATCACGTGGGCGGCCACCGGCAGCGCCGAGGACGACGCCCGCCGGGCCCGCGCCCACGACCCCCTGGCCCGGATCATCGCCCGGTCGGTGCAGGCCGCCTGGTTCCTCGACGACCCGCTGCACCCGTGGCTGATCCGGGCCGCCGCCCGGCGCTGGCGCACCGAAGGACCGTCGGTGGCCCTGGCCGGCGCCCTGGTCAACGCGCACTTCGTGCTGTCCCGGCACCGGGACGACTACACCACCGGGTACGACATCCTGCACCGGATGCTGCGGTTCAGCGAGATCCTGCAGGCCGAACCGGACGCGTCGTACATCCGGTTCCTGCACACCGTGACCCTGGCCCCGTTCTTCCAGCCGTTCCCCGCGGTGGTCGCCGCGGCCCGGGACGTGCACGACCGGCTGGTCCGCGGCGGTGACCTGACCAACGCCGGGTTCACCGCACCGGCCGCCGCCACCCTGATGATCGACTACGCCCCTCTGGCGGCGTACCGGGCCGAGACCGACCGTGGCCTGGCGTTCGCCGAGACCACCCGCAACGGGCCGGGCGCCCAGAACCTGGAGATCCACCGGCAGGTCGCCGCGGTCCTCACCGGCGACCAGGACCGCATCGACGAGCAGGCCCTGGCCGGCGCCGTCGGTGCCGCCGCCATCGCCAACCACATCTACCAGGCGCTGGTGGCCCTGATCCTCGGCGACGACCCGGCGCTGCAGCGGCACTCGGCGCGGGCGGCCGCGATGATCCCGGCGTTCAGCAGCATCCCGACCGTCTTCTCCGCCCACCTGATCCGGGCGCTCGCCCTCGCCGTGGCCGGGCACGGCGACACTCCCGAGTTCGCCGCCCACCGGGACTGGCTGACCCGGCGGGCCGCCGACTCCCCCGGGGAGTTCGGGCACCTGGTGCCGTGGCTGCACGCCGAACAGGCCCGGGACCTCACCACCGCGGTCCGCTGGTACGACCGGGCCCAGCGCGCCGCCGACGAACGGGACCGGCCGTGGCATCAGGCCGTCATCGCCGAACGGCACGGGCGGCTGCTGCTGGCGTACGGGCTGACCCACACCGCGCACGTCGTGCTCGCCGACGCCGCCGAGCGCTATCTGCGCTGGGGCGCCCTGCGCAAGGTCACCGACCTGCGGATCGAGTTCGGGCTGGCCGTCGACGACCGGCGCGACGCCCCGGAACAGGCCGCCGAACTGCTCGCGGTGCTGCGGGCCGGGCAGGCGATCAGCTCGGACACCGGGCTCGCCGGGCTCAGCGGCCGGGTCGGCGCCATCCTCACCGACCTCACCGGAGCGGAGACCGTGCACCTGGTCATCCACGACGCCGAGCACCGGGACTGGCGGCTGCTCACCCCCGACGGCGTGCTGCGGCACCTGCGCGGCCCCGCCCTGGTGCCGCTGACCGTGGTCCGGCACGTGGAACACACCCGGCAGCCGCTGATCGTCACCGACGCCACCCGGGACGTCCGGTTCGCCGCCGACCCGTACCTGCGGGCGGTGCCCCGGTGCGCGCTGCTGGTGGTGCCGGTGGACCGGGGCGGGCAGCCCAGCGCCGTCCTCGTCCTGGAACACCGGCAGCGGCCCTTCGCCGGCCACCACCAGCGCACCGTCGCCCTGCTCACCGGCCAGCTCAGCGTCTCGCTGCACAACGTGCTGCTCTACGCCGGGCTGGAACGCCAGGTCGCCGACCGCACCCGGGAACTGGCCACGGTAAACGCCCGGCTCGCCGAACAGGCCGTCACCGACGTGCTCACCGGCCTGCCCAACCGCCGCCGGCTGGCCACCTCGGACGGGGCGACCGCCGCCGCGATGATCGACATCGACCACTTCAAGAAGTACAACGACCACTACGGGCACCAGGCCGGGGACGCGTGCCTGCGGGAGGTCGCCCGGGCGATCAGCGGCGCGGTCCGGATCGGCGACGTGGTGATCCGGTACGGCGGGGAGGAGTTCGCGGTGCTGCTGCAGGACGCCGACCAGGAGGTGGCGATCCTGGTGGCCGAGCGGATCCAGGCGGCCATCAGGCGACTCGGGCTCCCGCACGCCGCCGCGCCCGCCGGCGTGGTCACCGCCAGCATCGGGGTCGCCTGCTCCGGTGACGCCTCCCCGGAGAAGCTGATCAGCCGGGCGGACGAATGCCTCTACCGGTCCAAACGCGACGGGCGGGACCGCATCACTTCGGGCGGCATGCCGGAACCAGGGAATACAGGATCTCGCCGGTGATCTCGCCCAGCTGCCGGGCCTGCTCCGGGCTCAACCGGTCGAAGAGATGCTCACGCACCGTGGCGTAGTAGGCCGGGGCGCACTCCTCGACCTTGCGCCGGCCGTCGTCGGTCAGCGAGGCCAGCGTGAACCGGGCGTCGGCCGGGTCCGGGCGGCGGACGATCCAGCCCCGGGTCTCCAGGCGGGCGGCGATCCGGGACAGGTGCGAGGGGGTGACACTCGCGGTCTCGGCGAGATCGCCCATCGTCCGGGTGCCGCTGTCGCACTGCTCCAGCCAGCGCAGGATCTGGAACTCGTGATGACTCAGCCCGTGCCCCTTCAGCGCGGTGTCCAGCGCACCGGGAAGCCAGAGCACCACACCGACCAGGGACGTCCAGGCCGCCATCTCGACCTCGCCCAGTTGCTCCTGCACTCGCGCACCGTAACACCCGGCGAGTTTCCGCGGAAAGTGATCCTCGAGACACTTGCCGCGGAAAATGATCGACTCTACGTTAGTTTCCACAGCAACCGTTCCCCGTTCTCAGGAGTTCCCATGCGCGCCGCCCGCTTCCACGAGTACGGCCCCGCCGACGTTCTGGTCGTCGAGGACGCCCCGGAACCGCACGCCGGCCCCGGCGAGATCCGCATCCGGGTCGCCGCCGCCAGCGTCAACCCGATCGACTGGAAGATGCGCGACGGCGCCCTGCAGCAGTACTTCCCCGTCGACCTGCCCGCCATCCCGGGCCGGGACGCGGCCGGCACCGTCGACGAGGTCGGCGAGGGCGTCACCGGCGTCGCGGTCGGTGACACCGTCTTCGGTCTCGGTGGCCTGGTCGGCGCCAGTGCCGAGCACTTCGTGCTGACCGCCTGGGCGCCGGTGCCCGCCACCTGGACCGCGGAGCAGGCCGCCGCCGCGGGCCTGGCCGTCGCCACCTCGGCCGGCGCCCTGAACGACCTCGGTGACCTGACCGGCAAGACCCTGCTGATCGAGGGCGCGGCCGGTGGAGTGGGCAGCGCGGCCGTGGCGATCGCCGCCGCCCGGGGCGCCACCGTCATCGGCACCGCCAGCGCCGGCAAACACGACTACCTGCGGTCGATCGGCGCCGTCCCGACCACGTACGGCCCCGGCCTCGCCGACCGGGTCGCCGCCCTCGCGCCCGGCGGTGTCGACCTGGCCCTGGACGCGGTCGGCTCCGGCTCGCTGCCCGACCTGGTGGCCATCGCCGGCGACGCCGCCCGGGTCGTCACCGTCGCCGACCACCTGAACGCCGGCAACCTCGGCGTGCGCCACCACTCGGCCCAGAACGACTCCGCCCTGCTCGCCGAGGGCGCCCGGCACGGTGCGAGCGGCGCCTACACGCCGCACATCGCCGAGACGTTCCCGCTGGAGAAGATCGCCGACGCGCACACGCTGGCCGCGACCGGCCGCACCCAGGGCAAGATCGTCATCACTCTCTGATCGCCGGGGCCGGCGCCGGCCCGGCCGCGTTCGTCTCCGGGCCACCGGCCACGTTCGCCTCCCGGCCACCGGCCGCGTTCGTCTCCCGCCACCAGCGGCGGGAGGCCCACGCGGCCAGGCCGGCGCCGGCCGTGTTCAGCAGCACGTCGTCGATCGACGAGACCCGGTCCAGGCGCAGCACGTACTGCAACGTCTCGACCAGGACCGAACCGGCCGCGCCCACGACCAGCATCCGCCGGATCGAGGCCAGCGCCGGGAACCGGATCGGGCCGAAGAAGCCCAGCGCCGCGAACACCAGCAGGTTGCCGACGACCTGCAGGGCCGCGGCGAGCGGGCTGCCGGACAGCACCTCGATCAGGTCACGCAGCGGCACCAGGTTCACCCGCGGCTCCCGGCCGGCCGGGCCGTTGTTCGGCAACAGGATCATCCACAGCCACGGGACCGTGCCGTAGACGATGCCGACCTCGGCCAGCGACCGCCGCCACGGCCGCGGCTCACCGGCCCGGCGCCGGGCCAGGACCCAGACGGCCAGCCCGGCCAGCGGCAGCGCCGGCACGGTCAGGATGACGACACCGGTGATCGTCCCGAACAACTGCATGCCCGTTAGTCTGACCGACATGGACCACACACCCGGTAGCCACCGCACGCGCTGACGCACCGGCCGTCCCCGGCCAGGTCATCGCGTGCTGCCTTCGACAAGCGCGGCACAGCGAGCATCCCCGTCCGTTCCGTGGGCGGGCCGTGTTCTCCGGCAACCCCCGAGGGGTCCGCTGTGCGCTCCGCGTTCCGTCGTTTCTGGATCGGTCAGACCGCTTCCCAACTGGGCGAACACTCCTGCCTGGTGATCCTGCCGCTGATCGCCGTCATCAGCCTCGACGTGGGTGGCGCCCAACTCGGGGCGCTCCGGGCGGCCGGTCAGGTGCCGGTCCTGCTGGTGTCGCTGCTCGCCGGCGCCGGGATGGACCGGTGGCGGGCCCGCACGGTGCTGGTCACGACGGACCTGATCCGGGCTGCCGCCCTGATCGCCGTCGCCGTCGCCGCCCTCACCGGCACGCTCGGCCTGCCGATGCTGGCCGTGGCCGCCTTCACCGTCGGGACGATGTCCGTCTTCTTCGACGTGGCCTACCACGTCTACCTGGTGCGGCTGCTCCCCCGCGACCGGCTGCCGGGTGGCACCAGCGCGGTCGAGGGCAGCCGGTCGGCGGCCCAGATCGGCGGGCCCGCGCTCGGCGGAACCCTGGTCTCGCTGCTCTCGCCCCCGGTGGCCGTCCTGTCCGGCGCCGTGTTCTTCACCCTGTCGGCGCTGGCGATCGGCGGCATCCCGTGGCGGGAGCCGGCTCCGCCGCCGACGGCCCGGGGACGCATCAGGGACGGTATCCGTTTTGTCGCCCGGAACCCGGTGCTGCGGACGGTGGCTCTCGCGTCGGCCGCGTTCCAGTTCTTCCTGGCCGGGCTGATGACCGCGTACCTGACGTTCCTGACCCGGGAGCTGCACCTGGACGGGACGGCCGTGGGTCTGTCACTGGCCGCGGCCGGGCCGGGCGCGCTCCTCGGCTCGCTGCTCGCGGCCCGATTCGGCTACGGCGTGGTCCTGGTGACCGCGGCCGCCGCCGGTGACGGGGTGATGCTGTTCCTGCCCGTGGTGCACGGCCCGCCCGCGGTCACGGTGCCACTGCTGATGACGATCAACTTTCTTTTCGGTACGTTCGGCCAACTGGTCAACGTCACCGCCACGGTCGTCCGCCAGTCCGTGACCCCGGCCGGCCTGCAGGGCCGGGTGGCCGCGACGATCACCTTCGCCGGGCTGGGCCCGGCACCCCTGGGTTCGGTGCTCGGCGGCCTGTCCGCGGACCACCACGGCCTGCGTCTCACCCTGCTGGGGACAGCCGCCGGCATGCTGCTGTCCCCGATCCTGATGGCCCGGTCCCCACTCGGCCGCTGGACCGACGTCCGCGGTCAGGACACCTAGTTGCGCCGTGGTGGAGTGTTGCCGCCGGCGCCCGGGCCCTCCGGCTTCTCCTCCTTGTCCGGGCCGCTGCTGATCTCCAGGACGACCACGCCGTTCTTGACCGTCCGGCCGGACGGGTTGGTTCCGGCGACGCTTCCGGCGGGGCAGCTGGAGGGGACGTCACTGCCGCGGGAGACCGAGAATCCGGCGTTCTCCAGGCGGTTGGTGGCCGCGGAGACCGAGTCACACGTCACGTCCGGGATCGAGCGCTGCTCGCCGTACGCGATCTTGGTGCTGCCCGGTTTCTTGAACTGCTGCCGAGGTTTGCCGTCCATGTAGTCGGCGACCGTCTCCCACACCGCGGGGTTGATGATGTCGTGGTCCATCTGGTCGGTGTGCCGCGGGAAGTCCGGGTTGGCCATGTAGCCGGCGACGACGATCTTCGTGGTGCCGACGATCAGCGAGGCGGTCTTCGACGCGTCGGTGGTGCCGGACTTGCCGAAGATCGGGTGGCCGACGGCGCCCCGGGCCCTGGGCGCGGTGGCCCCGTTGCAGCTGCCCATCTGGGCCGAGTCGCCGACCGGGCACCGGGCCGCGTCGAGGGCGGCGCGGGCGACGTCCTTGGTGGTGGCCTGGATGCAGTGCGGCTTGCCGACGTCGATTTTCTCGCCGCCCTGCGTGGTGATCCTCTCGACCGGGGTGGGCACGCAGTACTTGCCGTCACCGGCCAGGGTGGCGTAGGCGTTCGCCATGTCCAGCGGGGTGGACTGGGTGACGCCCAGGGAGAACGCGCCGAACATCTCGGAACCGCCCTCCTTGGTGGTCAGCTTCGCCTCGGTGGGATCGCGGAACTGGACGCCGAAACGCTTGGCGACCGCGATGACCTTGTCCGAGCCGACCCGCTCCTGCAACGGGATGAAGTACGTGTTGATCGACTTCGCGAAGGCGGACCACATGTTGTAGAGGCCCTCACCGCCACCGCCGGAGTTCTTCGGACAGTAGTAACCACCGCAGGACGCCGGGCCGGGGCCGGCCGGGTAGCCGGACTTGTACACCTTCTGCGCGGCGATCGGG
>NZ_BOMG01000136.1 GCF_016862075.1 Actinoplanes couchii
TTCGCCGGGCCACCGGTTTGACGGATCATCGACAGCCGCCTCTGTGAACGTTGGAGACCATCCGGTGCTCCCGGTGGATAGGGCCGGAACGAGGTGATCGGAGCGGGCCGAATCACTCCGTCGACTCGGTGGAGGCGCAGTTGACGGTGGGTCGCTTACTCTTGGGTCATGACGATGGTGTTGGGGAAGTCCGGGCGGCCTGGGCGGTCGGCGCTTGTCGTCGGGGAGCTCGGTGAGCTGGACGGGCCCCTGGCCGGTGTGGTGGAGCTGCCGCACCGGATGTTGTGGCTTCCGGCTGAGGATCGGCGGTTTGATCTGGCCGACGACTACGACCGGGCCCGGATGTACGAGATCGTGCTGCGGGAAGCCGTTCACTACGCTGAGCTGCGGACCTTCCTGAACGCTCGCCTGCTGCGGGATCTGTGGGTGGATCTGTTTCTGCCCCGTGGGGTGCGGGCCGCCTGGGAGCAGCGGCACCCTGACCTGACCGGCGTGCGGGCCGGCGTTTGAGCGACACGTTCCATGAGCTGGTCGCGCGGACGGCGCTGGCCGCCGCGTACCGGTACGGGTTCGTGCTCGGGGGTGGGCTCGCCCTGATCGAGCACGGGCTGGTCGCCCGGCCCACCGAGGACGTCGACCTGTTCGCGACGGGGGAGGGCTCGGTCGCCGCCGCCACCACCGCTGTCGCCGAGGCCCTGGAAGCGGCGGGCCTGCATGTCGAACGGATCGACCACGACGGCGACCTGGACGACCTCATCACCGGCATGGCGTACCAGATGTCGGAATTGCAGGTTATCGACGGCGTGAAGACGTTGCGGGTCAGCCTTGGGTTCCTCGATCGGGCCCATCCGCCGGTGGTGCTGGACATCGGGCCGGTCATGGCGGTCGACGACCTGATCGCGTGGAAGGTCGCCGCGCTGGTCAGCCGGGCCGAGGTCCGGGATTTCATCGACGTGGCGGTCTTCCTCGGCGATCGTGGGCCCCAGGAGCTGCTGGCGGCGGCCCGGCGGGTCGATCCGGCGCTGGAGACCGAGGACGTGCTGGCCGCCGGGCGGCGGCTGGACCGGACACCCGACCGTGCCTTCCGCCCGTACCGGATCGACGCCGCGGGCATCGAGGCGATCAGGGCCCGCTTCCGGAGCTGGCCCCGGTGACGAGCGTTGAAAGTGCGATCTATCCCCTGTAGACGTACATAGGTCGATGTTTTCTCGGGAGAGGTTGTCGCCTTGGTACGTCTCGCCGCCGGAGCACTCGCCGCCGTCATGATCGGAACTCTGCCCGCACCCGCCTCAGCCGCCGACCGCACCTGTTTCGACACCGGATCACCCGTCACCGTGGAGGAGAGCCGGGTCGCCGAAGAGCAGGTCCCGGGCCAGTTGATCGAGGCCGGCGGGTTCACCGCCTTCCCGGGGCGGCTGCGCGCCACCCTCTGCGCGGCCCGGTCGTTCGCCGCCGCGAAACGTCACGCCGAAGCCGCCGGCACCACCCTGTGGAAGACCGCGGTGGCCCGCGCGCAGGGCCGCATCCAGATGGGCGACATCGAACGCTACGACGACCGGCCGCTCTACTGGACCCGCCTGACCGGCACCCGTGACCTGCGCCAGTGGACCCCGCGATTCGCACTGTCCGCGACCCAGCGCGGTCAGATCATCAAGACTTATGAGTACGCCGCCCGAGGCCTGACCTCGACCACCTTCCGTCCCGGAGTGACCCGGGTGCTGGTCAGCGGCTTCGACCCGTACCAGCTGGGCGCCGAGATCCGCCGCTCCAACCCGTCCGGCGGTGCCGCCCTGCAGCTGGACGGGGCGGTGTTCGAACACGGCGACCGTACCGTTCAGGTCCAGGCGGTAGCCCTGCCGGTGACGTGGAGCGGCTTCGACCGGGGCATCGTCGAGGACGCCTTCGGGCCACACCTGCAAGGGACGAAACAACGCGCCGACCTGATCATGACGATCAGCCAGGGCCTGCGCGGCGTGATGAACATCGAGCGCTGGGCGGCCGGCTGGCGCGGCGGCGTCCCGGACAACAACGACGAGGGCACCCCGGAATCGGTGCCGCTCGCCACGGGCTGGCCGCAGCCGAACCCGACCCCGGAGTGGATCGAGACGACCCTGCCGCACCAGGCGATGGTGGACGCCGGCACCGGCCCGTGGCCGACGAAGCTCAACCCGCAGCTGTGCGAATGGGCCGCCGGTGACCGCCCGACCGGCCGGGTGACCTGCCACACCGGCGAGCCCACCCCGGGTGGCCAGGCATCCTCCGGTGGTGGCGGCAGCTACCTGTCGAACGAGAGCATGTACCGCGCCAACCGGCTGCGCCTGGCCCTCGGCGCCACCGACATCCCCGGCGGCCACCTGCACATCTCGGCCCTGCTGGCGTTCGCCGACCCGACAGCGCTGCTGGATCCGGCGTTCGCCGCCGACCGCGCGGCCACCATCGAACAGACGATCCGCCTTGTCGAAGCAGCCGGCGCGGCGGCGTAAAGCAGAAGGAAAAAGGGGCGGCCGCTGAATGTCAGCGGCCGCCCCGACAATCAGCGAGCGCCGACGGTCCGCCCGGCCCGGCGGGCCGCGTCGACCACCGGATCGGTCTCGTCGTCGAACTGCCCGATCACCTGCTCGAGCAGATCCTCCAGGGTGACCAGGCCGATCACCTCGTCCGGGCCGGACACGATCGCCAGGTGACTGCGCTGCTGCCGCATCGCCGCGACGGCGTCCAGCACGCTGGTGCCCGCGGTCAGCGACATCGGCGCGGTCATCAGGTCCCGGGCGGTGACCGCCCGCCCGGCACTGATCGCCTTGGCGGCGTCCCGCACGTGGACGACACCGATGATCGCCCCGGCCGGGTCGGTCACCGGCAGCCGGGAGCGGCCGGTCTCGATGCTGCGCATCTCGATGGCCCGGGCGTCGGCACCGTCCGGCACGTCCAGGATGCCCGAGGTCGGCACCATCACCTGGCGTACGGGCATGGACTGCACCTGCAGCATGGCGGTGAGCAGCTCGTGTTCCGCGTCCTCGATGGTGCCGTGTTCCTTGGAGGTCTGCAGCAGCATCCGCAGCTGGTCGGCGTTGTGCACCTGGGCCAGCTCGTCCTGCGGTGTCACCTTGAACAGCCGCAGACACGCGTTCGCCACCCCGTTGAGCGCGGTCAGGACCGGCCGGAACACGGTGGTGAACCCGACGAACGGGATCGCCAGCAGCTGCGCCGAGGTCTCCGGGTGGCTGATCGCCCACGACTTGGGCGCCATCTCGCCGATGACCACGTGCAGGAACCCGACCAGGGCCACGGCCAGGATGAACGCGACCACGTACGCCGCGCTCGCCGGCAGGCCGACCGCGGTGAACACCGGCTCCAGCAGGTGCGCCACGGTCGGTTTGGCCAGGGCGCCCAGCGCCAGGGTGCACAGAGTGATGCCGAACTGGGCGCCGGCCAGCATCATCGACAGGCTGCGGGTGCCGGCCAGGGCGGCGCGGGCCCCGCGGGATCCGTCGGCGGCCGCGGCTTCCAAGCGGTGCCGTTTCGCGGCGACCAGCGCGAACTCCGCGGCGACGAAGAATCCGTTGGCGGCCAGCAGCAGCACGGAGACGATCAAGGACCAGGTGGTGCTCACGCGGTCACCCGCCCTTCGGAACGATCGTGGACGACGGTGAGAGCGACCCGGTCGGGCACCATCCGGCGCACCGACAGCACGGTCAGCCGGGCCACACCCTGCGGCACCGGGTTACCGTCCTCGTCGACCGCGGACGGCAGCTCCACCTCGACCTGCTCCAGCGCGGCCGGCAGGTGACCGAGGCGGGCCAGGATCAGCCCGGACACCGTGTCGTACAGATCGTGGTCGGGCAGCCGGACCCCGGTGGCCTCGGCGATCTCGTCGACCCGGGCCCGGCCGGGGATCAGCCAGGCGCCGTCACCGTCCGGGTCGATACCCGGTTCGGGCAGGTCGTCCTCGTCGCGGATCTCGCCGACCAGCTCCTCGGCCACGTCCTCCAGGGTGATGATGCCGGCGAAACCGCCGTACTCGTCGACGACTACCGCCATCTGCCGGTGGGCGCGTTTGAGCCGGTCCAGGACCTCCGGCAGGCGCACCGTCTCGGGCAGCATCACCGCCTCGGTGGCCAGTGACCCGGCGGTGACGGTGGACCGGGCGGCCGGGTCGAGCCCAACCACGTCGGCGATCGACACCACGCCGATCACGTCGTCGACGCCGTCGCCGGTGACCGGGAACCGGGAGTGCCCGGTGCCGAGCAGGTCGACGACCCGCGACGCCGGCTCGTCGGCGCGGATGGTGGTGACGTCGACCCGGGGGCGCATCGCCTCGGCGGCGGTGCGGCCCCGGAAGTCCAGGCCGCGGTCCAGCAGGCGGGCGGCCCGGGCGTCCAGGGTGCCCTCGCTGCCGGCGTTGGCGATGATCCGGTCCAGGTCCTCGGTGGTGGCGCCCTGCGGTAGCTCCTCGATCGGCTCGATGCCGATCGCCCGGAGCAGCCGGTTCGCGGTGGCGTCGAACACCCGGATCAGCGGGCCGACCACGGTCAGGTAGATCAGGGTGGACCGGGACAGCGCCCGGGCCAGGGCCTCCGGCCGGGCGATGGCCAGGTTCTTCGGCGCGAGCTCACCGAGGACCATCTGCACGACGGTGGCGAACAGCAGCGCGAACACCATCGAGATGGTGGTGCTGAGCGCTTCCGGCAGCCCGGCCAGGCCGAGCAGCTGGGCGGTGCCCTCGCCGAGGAACGGTTCGGCCACGTAGCCGGCGAGCAGTGCGGTCACGGTGATGCCGACCTGGGCGCCGGACAGGACGAACGACAGCCGCGAGGTCACCCGCAGGGCGCGCTCGGCGGCGGGGTCGCCGGCGTCGGCCATCGCCCGCAGTTTCTCCCGGTCGACGGCGACGTAGGCGAACTCCTGGGCGACGAAATAGCCGGTCGCCGCGGTCAGGAGCACGATCACCAGAACACCGATGGCGATCAGCACGAAGAGTCACCACCCGTGCGGCGGCGCTCGGTGGAGCGGAAACGAAACCGGGTCGAGCCCGGCCAGGTACTACAGCCTTCAGGGGCGTCATCTGACATCGGCAGAATCTAGCCCCTCCAACTGTACGGTTACTGAGAGCCAGACGATTCCACGCAGGCCGATGGATCAGTTCAACGGCAACTACCACCTGACGATGACCGAGGGCGACTCGATCAAGATCCGGAAGTCGCCGAGCGTCGCGGGCCTGCTGCTTCTTCACCAGCCCCGGCGGCACCGAGACCTGGATGGCGTACGGCACCCACACCGTCCGCCTGCGCGTCACCGGAACGGGCACCGTGCTCAGCGTGGATCGCGCCGGGGTCTGGACCAACTGAAAAGGGGCGGCGACGTCCACGACCATCGGCCTCTCGGCGGATGATCGTGGACGGTCGCGGCCCGACCGTGGTCAGGGCTTCTGGACGAAGGCGAGGATGTCGGGGTTGATGGTGCCGGCGTTCACGGTGAGCATCCCGTGCGACAGGCCCTCGTAGATCTTCACGGTCGCGTCCTGCAGCAGTTCCGCCTGCTTGAGGGCGGCTTCGCGGTACGGGACGACCTGGTCGTCGTCGCCCTGCAGGACGAGCACCGGCACGGTGATGGCCGTCAGGTCGCCGGTCTGGTCGGTTTCCGAGAACGCCTTGATGCCCTCGTAGTGGGCCAGGGCGCTTCCGGTCATCCCCTGGCGCACCCAGTTGTCGACGACCGGCTGCGACAGCGCGACGCCGTCACGGTTGAACCCGTAGAACGGGCCGGACGCCACCGCCTGGAAGAACTCCGCCCGGTTGGCGGCGAGAGCCTCACGGAAGCCGTCGAAGACCGAGGTGGGAACGCCGTCGGGGTGCTCGGCGGTCTGCACCATCAGCGGAGGCACCGCTGCGACCAGCACCGCCTTCGCGACGCGGCCCTGGGGCTGGCCGAACTTCGCGACGTACCGCGCGACCTGCCCGCCGCCGGTGGAGTGCCCGATGTGAACGACGTCGCGCAGGTCCAGGTGCCGCACCACGGCGTCGACGTCGCCGGCGTAGTGGTCCATGTCGTGACCGGAGCCGATGTCGGAGGACCGCCCGTGGCCGCGACGGTCACTGGCGATCACGCGGTAGCCCTTGGCGAGGAAGTACAGCATCTGCGTGTCCCAGTCGTCCGAGGACAGCGGCCAACCGTGGTGGAACATGATGGGCTGGGCGTCGCGCGGGCCCCAGTCCTTGTAGAAGATCTCGGTGCCATCTTCAGTGGTGACGTACGGCATGTCCTACTCCTTCTTCGGTTTCGCCGCGCAGGTAGGCGGCAACAGCGAGATGGGCCGGCTGAGTGAGGGTTCGCTTATTGCGTGGGGGCGAGCAGCCGCTGCTCGGTGCGAGCGACGATCCCGAGGAAGGTCGCGTCGTCGCCGTACGCACGGGCCAGGATCAGGCCGCCCTGGATGGCGGCGACGGCGTCGACCGCGCGGTCTGCCGCTTCCAGCGGCGGCAGGCCACCGGTGCGCAGCGCTGCGGCGAGGGCGTCGACCCAGTCGGTGAAGTAGGACCGCACCTCGTCGGCGAAGGTGTCCTGCTCCTCCCCGAGGGTCATCGCCGCGAACAGGCAGACCCGCTCGCGGGAGGTGAAGTACTCCGCCACCTCCCGCGACATCGCCTCGATCGCCTCGCCGGCGTTGCGGGCGAGGCGCAGGGGGGTGAAGATGCGGTCCTCGAACCAGTCACTGACCTGCTGGAGGACGGCGGCCGCCATGTCCGTCTTCCCGTTGGGGAAGAAGTGGTAGAGGCTGCCGCGCCCGACACCGGTCTGCTGCTGGATGACCGACAGGGAGCCGGCTTCGAAACCTCGCTTGCGGAACACGCCGGCGAGGGCGCGCACGACGTCCGAGCGGTCGAGGACGGTCCGGGCCATTACAGCCCGAGATCGCTCAGGCCGGGGTGGCCGGCCGGGCGGGGGCCGGCGGCGTCCCAGAAGAACTTGCGGTCGGACTCGTCGATGGCCACGTCGTTGATGCTCGCGTGGCGGTGGGTCATCAGTCCGTCCTTGTCGAAGTGCCAGTTCTCGTTGCCGTAGGCGCGGAACCACTGGCCGTCGACGTCATGGTACTCGTAGGCGAAACGCACGGCGATGACGTCGCCGGTGTACGCCCACAGCTCCTTGATGAGGCGGTAGTCGAGTTCGCGGTCCCACTTGCCGGTGAGGAACTCGACGATGGCGGCGCGGCCCTGCACGAAGGTCGAGCGATTGCGCCACCAGCTGTCCTCGCTGTAGGCGAGGGAGATGCGCTCGGGGTCGCGGGTGTTCCACGCGTCCTCGGCGGCCCGGACCTTCTGGATCGCACCGGCCTCGGTGAACGGGGGGAGCGGGGGACGAGACATGAGGGGCCTCTTTCGGAAGCAGTCTGTGTACTGATCGGTCAAGTCTGTACCGAACAGTACAGACGGTTCGAATGGCCGTCAACACGAGATCCGGGATCCTCGACATTCCTGCCGCAAAAGATTGATGAGAATCAGTGTTGTTGAGCGATTCGTGATGTGATCGCAATCCGGCAAATGCAACCAGCGCATTTATTGTTACGACTGTCACATGCACTGCGGGACTGTCACGAAACTGTCATATCCAGCCTCTGGACATTGCTCTACGGTGGTTTAGGTCGATGATCAACTGAAGATTCGACCAGCGCACGGCCTCGGCCGTGCGCTTTTAAATGTCCCCGGCCGGAAGCGAGCCTATGGATTTCTATAAACATCTGAACGACAACGCAGAGTATTTGTTCAGTGATGCCGTGGACCATGTGATGGTCGTCGCGATATCGATCGGCATCGCGCTGGTTCTCGGTTGTGCCCTCGGCGTTCTGGCCCACCGATCACCCCGGGTGCGACCGATGATCCTCGCCGTGACCTCCACGATGCTGACGATCCCGTCCCTCGCGCTGTTCGCCATCTTCATCCCGCTGCTCGGCCTCGGCACCCCGCCGGCCGTGACGGCGCTGGTGCTCTACGCCCTGCTGCCCATCGTCCGTAACACCGTCGTCGGCCTCGGAACGGTCGATCAGAACGTGCTGCGGGCGGCGCGTGGCATGGGTATGGGGCCTTGGCGCCGCTTCGCCCGGATCGAACTGCCACTGGCCTGGCCGGTCGTCCTGACCGGCGTCCGCGTCTCCACCCAGGTCGTCGTCGGCATCGCCGCCATCGCCGCTCTGGTCAACGGCCCCGGACTCGGCAACGAGATCTTCCGCGGCCTGCGCTCGCTGGGCAGCCCGTTCGCACTGAACTTCGTCCTCGGCGGCACCCTCGCCATCGTCGTGGTCGCACTGCTCTTCGACACCGTCTTCATCCTGCTCCGCCGTCTCACCACCGCCAGGGGGATCCGATGACCGCAACAGATCAGATCGCCGGGCCGGGCGCGAGCCAGGCCGCCGCCACCACGGCCGAGCCGATGATCCGTCTGGAAGAACTCACCAAGAGCTACCGCGGCCAGAAGAAACCCGCGGTCGACCGGGTCACCATGGACATGCCCCGCGGCGAGATCATCGTCCTGGTCGGCCCGTCCGGCTGCGGCAAGACCACCACCATGGAACTGATCAACCGGCTGATCGAACCCACCTCCGGCCGCATCCACCTGGACGGCGAGGACGTCACCACCGCCGACCCGGACACCCTGCGCCGCCGGATCGGCTACGTCATCCAGCAGATCGGCCTGTTCCCGCACTTCACCGTCGGCGAGAACATCGCCACCGTCCCCAAGCTGCTCGGCTGGGACAAGGCGAGGATCGGCAACCGGGTCGACGAACTGCTCGACCTGGTCGGCCTGGACCCCGCGGTGTTCGCCAAGCGGTACCCCAAGGAGCTGTCCGGCGGGCAGCGCCAGCGCATCGGCGTGGCCCGCGCCCTGGCCGCCGACCCGCCCGTCATGCTGATGGACGAACCGTTCGGCGCCATCGACCCGATCACCCGCGAGCGCCTGCAGAACGAGTTCCTGCGCCTGCAGCAGCAGGTCAAGAAGACCATCGTGTTCGTCACGCACGACATCGACGAGGCCATCAAACTGGGCGACCGGATCGCCATCCTCGGCGAGCAGTCCCGGATCGCGCAGTACGACACCCCGGCCAACATCCTCAGCAACCCGGCCAGCACGTACGTCGAGGACTTCATCGGCTCCGGCGCGTCGCTCAAACGCCTCAACCTGAGCCTGGTCGGCGACGTCGCCCTGGACACCGGCGCCGCGACCGCACGGATCGACGGCACCGCCGCCGAAGCCCGCGACACACTGGAGAGCTCCGGCCGGTCGGCGCTGCTGCTGCTCGACGGCCAGGGCCGCCCACAGCGCTGGGTGGACGCCCGCGATCTGGACCGGGCCGACGGGGACCTGCGGCGGGCGGGGGAGCCCGTCAGTGCCCTGGTCGACACCGGTGCGACCCTGTCGTACGCGCTGAACGAGATGTTGACCTCCAACGCCGGAGTCGCACTGGTCGTCGACGGCAGCGGCGCGTTCCAGGGCCTGCTCGACTTCGAGACGGTCATGGTCACCACCCGCTCGATCCAGCGCGACAGCAGCGACTTCTACCGGGCGGCCAAGGCGGTGACCGACTGATGGTCGCGACCACGTCACCCGTACCGCAAAAAATCGATCTTGAAGTCAAGAGCAACGCCCGCTGGCTCGTCATGCCGATCTTCCTCACCGTCGTCGGCATCGCCCTGTGGGCGTGGGTGTCGGCGCAGGAACTCGACAGCATCGAACAGCGCACCCTGAACGCCGGCGAACTCACCGCCCGGGTGATCGAACACCTGCAACTGGCCGCGGTGTCCACGCTGATCGTGATCGCGCTGGCCGTGCCGCTCGGCATCCTGGCCACCCGCCGGGCCGCCCGGTTCGTCGCACCGGTCGTGCTGATGCTGGGCAATCTCGGACAGGCCATCCCGTCGCTCGGCCTGATCACCCTGGTCGTGCTGGCCGCCGGCGTGGGCTTCAAATCGGTCATCTTCGGCCTGGTCGCCTACTCGGCCCTGCCGATCCTGCGCAACACCATGATCGGCCTGCAACAGGTCGACCAGACCCTGGTGAAATCGGCCAGAGGCATGGGCATGTCCCCGATGCAGACCCTGCTGCGCATCGAACTGCCACTCGCCGTCCCGGTCGTGCTGGCCGGCATCCGCACCGCGCTGATCCTCAACATCGGCACCGCCACCCTGGCCACCTTCTTCGGTGTCCAGGCCCTCGGCTACGTCATCTTCCAGGGCATCCAACTCGACCGCACCCCGGTGCTGATCGTCGGCGCCGTGCTGGCCTCCGGCCTGGCACTGCTCGTCGACTACCTCGCCGGTGTCGTCGAACACGTGCTGACGCCCCGCGGGCTTTAAAGAAGGGTTTCACATGAACATCATCAAGAGGACCACCGCGATCGCCGCCGGATTCGGCCTGCTGCTCGCCTCCGCCGCCTGCGGCTCCGACGACGAGGGCGGCAGCGGCACCGGCCCCCTCGCCGGCACCACCGTGACGGTCGGGTCCAAGGACTTCGACGAGCAGCTGGTGCTCGGCCAGATCACCAAGCTCGCCCTGGAGAACGCCGGAGCCGGCGTCAAGGACCAGACCAACCTCGGCGGTACGAACGCCGCCCGCGCCGCACTGACCGCCGGCGAGGTGGACGTCTACTGGGAGTACACCGGCACCGCCTGGATCAGCTTCTTCCAGCAGACCGAACCGATCGCCGACCCCAAGGAACAGTGGCAGAAGGTCGCCGACAAGGACCTGGCCGACAACAAGCTGGTGTGGATGACCCCGGCCGGGTTCAACAACACCTACGGCATCGCCTACAGCGCCGACGCCGCCGCCACACTCGGCAACCCCAAGACCATCTCCGACCTGGGTACGAACACCGCCGCCGCGACCCTGTGCGTGGAGAGCGAGTTCTCCACACGTGACGACGGCCTGCCCGGCCTGCAGAAGAAGTACGGCTTCGAGATCCCGTCCGGCAACGTGACCGTCCTGGACACCGGCATCGTCTACACCTCGACCGCCAAGCAGGACCCCTGCAACTTCGGCGAGGTCTTCACCACCGACGGCCGGATCAAGGCGCTCAACCTGACCGTCCTCGAGGACGACAAGGCGTTCTTCCCGCTCTACAACGCCGCCCCGGTGTTCCGCTCCGAGTACTACGACGCCAACCAGGCCGCCCTCAAGGAGATCTTCGACCCGATCGCCGCGGCCCTCACCCAGGACGTGATGACCGAACTGAACAAGCAGGTCTCGGTCGACGGCGCCCGCCCCGAGCAGGTCGCCAAGCAGTGGCTGAAGGACCAGAGCTTCCTCTCCTGAGAGGATCCCCTATCCTTCGCCGGTGATCAATGTACTTAGTGGATCGTCCGGGGTGTGCGCCGGATGATCCGAACCAAGGCCGCACAGGGGTTCCGGCGGGGCCTGGCGATCGTGCTCGTGCTGAGTCTGATCGCCACGGCCGCCGTGACCGTCCAGCTCTTCACCGGTGAATTCTCCTGGGAGATGGCCGGCCTGCTCGTCGGGCTGCTGTCGATGGCGGTCACCCTGGCCGCGATGCTCTCGCCCCGCCAGGGTGCCCAGGCCCCCGCCGACCTGGTCGACGACCTCGCCCGGACACTGAAGGAACAGTGGCTGGGCGAGGCCGTCTCCCGCAACCTGCGCGACCCCGGCGTCCTGCCCCTGTCCTGGGCCAGCACCACCCGCGACGGCATCGCCGACATCGCCCCGGCCCGCACCACCACCGCCGACGGGGTCCGGGTCCGGCACCTGCGCATGCACGGCCGCCTGGAAGGCCCCTTCGACGACGTCACCAGACGCCTCGCCGAGGACTACGCGAAACTGCCCAACGGCCGGCTGGTCGTGCTCGGCGAACCCGGCGCCGGCAAGAGCGTCATCGCCCTCATGCTGACCCTCGGCCTGCTCAACGCCCGCTGGCCGGGCGCGCCCACCCCGGTGCTGCTCACCGTCTCCTCCTGGGACCCGCTCGCCGAACCCCTCGAGGACTGGATCGTCAACAGCCTCGCCGGCCTCTACTACAACGGCCGTACCGAACTGCCCCGCCGCCTGCTGCTGCACGGCCTGCTGATCCCGGTCCTCGACGGCATCGACGAGATCCCCGAATCGGCCCGCCGCGGCGCCGTCCAGGAGATCAACCGCGGCGTCGGCGCCGACCGGCCGGTGGTCGCCACCTGCCGCTCCGCCGAATACACCGACGTCATCCGCGGCGGCGCCCCGGTCCTCTACGGCGCCCCGGTCATCGAAGTGCTGCCCCTGGCCGCCGCCGACGTCGACACCTACCTCGCCGCGGTCACCTGGCCGGCCGGCACCCGCTGGGACCACGTCAACACCGAACTGCGCGCCTGGGAAGAAGACCGCGCCCAGCCCCGGCCCGCCGCCGAAGCACTGTCCACCCCGCTGATGGTGTCACTGGCCCGGTTCACCTACGAACGCCTCGGCGGCGACCCGTCGGAACTGCTCACCCTGGACTCCCGGCACGCCGTCGAGAACCACATCAGCGAACGGGTGGTGACCGCCGCGTACGAACCGGTGCACCGCCGCCCCGGCGAACCGGCGACCGGCCGGTGGACCGCCGCCCAGGCCCGCCGCTGGCTGTCGTTCCTCGCCGCCTACCTGCACCACCACGGCGACCGCGACCTCAACTGGTGGCAGCTCAGCAGCCGCCTGCTGTCGCCCTGGACCGGACTCGTCGTCGGCGTCAGCACCTGGTTCACCGTCTTCGTGGTCACCGCCCTCGTCGCCCTCACCGTCGACCCCACCTACAGTGGCGGCGACGCCATGGCCGTCGGCGGCATCGTCGGCTTCGGATACGCACTGCTGGTCATGGGCATCTGGTACGCGGTACCCGGCCGCAGCCCCGGACGGCTGGCCCTGTCCACCCACGGCTCCCTGGCCCGCCTGCGCCGCGGCTTCCGCACCGGCGCGGCCATCGGCGCCGTCCCCGCCGCCCTGGCGATCATCATCGGCTCGGTCGTCCTGGTACTCAGCGGCTGGTCGCTGGTCACCTTCGCCGCCTTCGTCCTGCTGCTCGCCATAGCCACGACAACCGTCCTGGTCAGCGGCCTGGCCCTGGCCGTACACAGCTGGTTCGACGCCCCACCGGAGCGGTCGGCGCTGGCCGACCCGGTGCGGTTCCTGCGCCACGACCGGGCCTCCGCAGCCGCCGGCGCGGCGGGCGCCGGTGTGGTCACCGGACTGGTCGCGGTCCCCGCACTGATCGGTGCGGTCCTCGGCGGCGTGGTGGCCGGCCGGCTGCTCACCGGCTATCCCGGCTGGGCGGAGGAGGGCACCCGCCTGTTCTCCGGTTCGTACATCGACGAACTGCTGCCCCAGGACGAACCGTTCACCCTGATCGGCGCGTACGTGATGCCCGGGCTCGCCGTCGCCGGCCTGATCCTGCTGACCCGGGCCTGGCCCCGGTTCGTCGTCGCCCGGATCATCCTCGCCGTCCGGGGCACCCTGCCGTGGCGCCTGATGCGGTTCCTCGCCGACGCCCGGGACAAGGGACTGCTACGCGGCGTGGGCGGCTCCTTCCAGTTCCGGCACATCCGGTTCCAGGAGCACCTCGCCGCCCGCAACCTGGCCGCCGAGGCGTCCGGAACCACTGCTCCCGCGGTACGGCGGGCCCGCCTCGTCCTCACCTCGGCAGTCGCCCTGCTCTGCCTCGGCATCCTCGTCACCGTCCTGTTCTCGGCGCCGCGCAGCACCGTCACCGACGTGCTCGCCGAGGACGGCACCGACATCACCCAGATGGCGCTCAGCGACCGGGGCCGGGTACGGGCCCTCGCGACCGGCTCCGGCGAGATCCTGATCCGGCGCGCGGGTGTGGACACCGTCGTCGCCCGCCGCCTGATCGGCCCCAACATCCGGGCGGTCGCGGTGAACCCGTCCGGCACCCGGGTGGCGGTCGCCGACGGTGACCGGGTGCTCGTGCTCGACCCCGGCGCCGCCGCCCTGCCGACCGTGGCCGAACTGCCGCTGGACGGCTTCGCCGTACGGGCCGCGTTCGGGCCGGGCGACCTGGTCGCGGTGGTCGACGTGAACGGCAAGGTCACCGTGCACCAGGGCGCGGTGGTCAAATGCCGGGTGCAGTTGCCGAAGGGCGACTGGGACTGGCAGATGACCTTCGGGCTGCTGCTGCGCACCCGCGGTGACCTGAAACTGCTCCCGGGACCGATCCACTACATGGGCGAGACGGTGTCGGTCCGGCGGATCGCGGCCCCGTGCGGAACACTGGAGGCCCACGTCATCTGGTCGGACATGCTCAGCACCATCTCCGGCACCTCCAACGGCCTGGCCTTCGGCGTGAACGACAAGGGCGACCCGATCGTGGTGTCGGCCCAGTCCGGCGACGTACGCCTGCTGGGCTTCAACACCACCCCCGCCGAACTACGCCCCCTGGACTCGATCGACAGCGGCGACTCCACGGTCGACTACAGCTCCACGGTGGCCCTGAGCACCGACGGCACCGTCCTGGCCGCCACCGCCGGAGGCCTGGCCAACCTCTGGGACCTGCCCCCACTGTGAACCCGCCCGCCGTCCCGGTTCCGGAGACCTCCCGTCACCGGAACCAGGACGGCGGCCGCCACCAGTAGCGTTTCGGCGGCCGGGTGAGAATGCATGCTTCCGGGCTCCGAACTCGGCAGCCGCGATCCGGGTCGACGTTCCGGCCCGGCGGCCAGGCTGTCCAGTTCCGTCAGGATCATTCCTCAAAGGCCTGGACGTACCGGACAGGGGTGACCATCGCCTTGTGCTCGGCGATACCGGGCCGGCGACCGAGCAAGATCGGCCGCCGGCGTCGGCATCTCACCTTCACGAGCCGGTGGTCGACCAGTGCCACGACTCGCTCGGCAGGTTCCGCAGGCCGAACCGCGCGGCGTTGCCGGACAGCCATGGGTAGCAGGCGGTCGACCGGGTTTGGCAATTGGCGAAGTCGATGGCGAGGCCCTTTTCGTGCATCGACGTGCCGGGCCGGGCGGTCGGCGGGCGACACAGGCTCGGTGACGTGTTCCAGATCTGCTGGGTCGACGTCCCGCAGTTCTTCTTGCGCAACGCGATCTGCTGATCGGCCGGCCGGAATCCGCTGCCGCACAGCTTCCGGCCGCTGTCGCTCGCCGCACGCAGCATCTTCGTCATCTGGTCGCCGATGGTGGCCGAGACCACGATCGAGCCGCCCGCCGGGCAGGAAACGCTGACCTGCGCGCCGCTGCCGAGCACCCCGCCGTTGGGCGGGGCGGTCGGCGTGTTGGAGTGGTCGACCGCCGAGCCGTAGAACGGCGCGGCCAGCGCGAACACCCCGCCGTCCGAGCCGAGCAGCCACACCCCGGTGTCGATGCCCCGGGCCGCGTCGACAACCGGCGGTGACCGCAGCAGGTAGATGCCTCTCCTGCCCGACGCGAAGCCCACCACAAAGATCATCCATGCGTCAGTGATGGGCGCCCCGGCCTCCGGACGCGACACCACAGTTCTGACAAACTCTCCACAGGTCCCAGTCCTCCCTGCCGCAGACCAGGCACCTTCCGGCCCGGTCTGTCCCTGCGGCGCACGCACCGAGCACCCGGTCCACCACGACGGGCAGCGGCTCGGCCGGATGCTTCTGCGGATCGGGGCAGTAGGCAATGTCGTGGCAACCCCATGAGTCCCACGGATGCAGCGCCGCTGGAACGCGTCTGCCCTCCCGCTTCTGCAGGCGTCGTTGGGCGGCGAAAGCGACTGCCCTCGGCAGCATCAGGGCACGGGCCGTCTCCAACTCGTCAAGGGCTCGGACCAGCGACGACGGATTGCTCTCGATACGTCCCGGGATGTGGTGTGTGGTCGCCAGGTGATGCCAAGTGGCATGGAAACCATACGGCGCGAAATGATAGAGGCAGTTCCGCAGACGCACTCGCCGTTGTCGGGGGTCGAGGCTCTCATCACGAACCCGGCGCGCGGTCGCGGGAAAACTGGTCACACCAGAATGATCACAGAGCCGGTCTGCTGACCATCGACGCCGGTTCCTTCACAGAGCCAGCGGACCCACGCTCACTGAGCCGGTGACCGACAAAGTGATGGGGACACGGGCTGAGCCGCCACGCAACGTGGTGAGGGAGGCTCATGGAAACGGAACTCGCGACAGTTGAACAGGCGGTCTCACCGGTGGGACGGGCCGCTACACCCAATCCGGTCCGGCCCACCGTGTCGCCGTCCCCTCAGCCGCCGACCCGGAGGACCTCGGCCAGGCGGCGACGGCGGCGGACCAGGGACTCGGCGCGGACCAGGACCGTCACCAGCAGGGGGAACGCCAGGGCCACCACGGCCAGCCACGGCCAGGGCAGGACCAGCGACGGAGTGTCCACCTGACCGGTCAGCAGGGACAGGCCCAGCGGCCCGGCCACCAGCAGGACCACACCGACACCCAACAACGGGCCGCCCACCGCCGCCAACAGGGCCAGCGGCAGCAGGGAACCAGCCGCCACCTTGCGGGCGTCACGCGGCGTCAACCCCAGCGTCCGCAGCCGGCTCAGGGTCTGCCAGCGCTGCGGCGCACCGGCCGCCGCCGCCAGCGCGAACCCCAGCAACCCCGCCGCCAGCAGGAACACCGCCGTCGTCCACGTCATCGTGACCAGGCCGGACACCAACGGCGCGGTCTGCCGGGACTTCAGGACCTCCGAACGCAACACCGCGGGCAACCCCTGCACCGCGGCCGCCGCGCCCGGACCGTCCACCCAGATGGTGTCCGGCTCGATCGGCACCTGAGCCCCGGTGCCGACGATCAGCACGTCCGTGGCGCCGCCGACCGCGGGGGCCACACCGGTCGGGGTGACCGGGATGCTCCGCGCGCCGTCCTGCGGGATCGCCACCTCCGCCCCGACGACCAGCACACCGCGGGCCAGCACCGGCGACGGCCGGTTCAGGATCACCAGGCGGACCGGGGTCACCTTGCCGTCGGCGATGATCCGGGCCCCGTCGATCACCTGGCCGGTGACCACCGACGTCACCCCGGGCAGCCCGGCGATCCGCTGGGCTTCGGGCAGGGTGGACGCGGCGGCGGTGGAACCGAAGCCGACACGGGCGTCGGCGCCCACGTTGACCCGGGCGCCATCGGTCAGGCCGCGTTCCACCGTCGCGCCGAGGACCAGGGCGAACGTGGCCAGGGCCGCGGATCCGGCGAGCACCAGCACCGGCAGGGTCTGCCGGGTGGCGGCCTGGGCCAGCCCGAACACCGGCAGCGGCGACCGCGACCGCAGCGCCAGCCGCAGACCGGCGCCGGTCAGCAGCGGCAGCACCCGGACCAGCACCAGGCCACCGGCCAGCACCGCGAGGGTCGGCGCCAGGGCGGGCAGCCCGGATTCCAGGCCCCGCTGGTACAGGGCGATCACCGCGAACACCGCCGCGGCCACCACGGTCAGCTCGGCGGCGAGCCGGCGCAGCATCGCGGTGACGGCGATCCACCGGCGGGCGGAACGGTTCGCGGGCACCCGGCGGTCGCTGGTGGCACGACCGGCGACCACCATCGCGTACGCGGGAACCGCCAGCGCCGCGACCACCAGCACCGGGATCGTCCACTCCCAGCCGGCCCCACCGGCGACGGCGTACGCGACAGCACAGCCGAGGGCGGCGGCGCTCACCGCGACGGTCAGCGACTCCAGCAGCAGTTCGGCCCCGAGCGCCAGCAGCGACACGCCCCGCTGCCGGCCCAGCACCAGGCTCGCCGACCGCCTGCGGACCACCAGTTCGGCGGCCAGCAGCAGGACCAGCACCGCCCCGGCCAGGATCGTGGTGAGCAGCACCGACGCCTGCACGATGGCGGCGTCGACCTGCGCGGCCACCTCCTTGAGGACACTGTCGAACCCGGACTGCCAGGTGGTGGCGCCGCCGTAACTGCCCGCCGACGACGCCGACGTGGCCTCCAGCTGCACCGACCTGTCGATGATCCGCTGGACGGCGGCCCAGGTCAGCTCGGCGGTGTCGGGGGAGAAGGTGACCGTACGCCGCAATTGGTTCTCTTCGAACGCCAACCGCGCGTCGGGCAGCGACGCCGCGCTCAGCAGACCCCCGATCCGGACGGTCCCGGTGCCGTCCTGACCGGGCGCGGGATTCAGCAGCCACGGCGCGAGCCGCCAGGCCGGGTCGGCCGGGTCGGCGGGCCGGAAGATGCCGCTGACCCGCACGTTCTTCGGCGCACCCCGATCGTCGACGACGTTGAGCTGGGCGCCCGGCTGGACACCCATGGCCGCGGCCGCGGTCTCGGACAACCCGATGTTGATCCGCCAGTACGCGGGGTCGGCGACCTCGACCTGCCCCTCCTCGGTGGCCGGGGGCTCTGACCCGGCGATCCACTGCACGGCCGGGCCGCCGCCGATCGTGGCGCCGCCGTCCGGGCTGGCGGAGAGGTACGCGATCCGCAGGGTCCGGGCCGCGTCACCATCCAGGACCTTCAGACTCTGGCTGGTCACCGAGCCGACCGGCGGCAACATCACCGGCCGCAGAACGTCACCCAGCTCGTCCAGGGAGGTACGGGCCAGATCGTTCATGGAGTCGGGAAGGCTCGGCACCCGCAGCCGCCCGGTCATCCCGTAGTCGGGCTCCCACTGGGCCTGCACGACCGTGTCGGCGGCCGGCCCGGCCCGGTCGACGGCGTCACGCACGGCGGCGTCGGCGGTGTCCCGCGCCACCACCGGCGCCGCCGCGGCGAGCGCACTGACCAGCGCCACCACCCCGGCGACCAGCAGCAACGGACCAGCGTCGGCTCGAGCGCGCCCGCGGATCCCGGCCCAGTGCAGTGTCACGACGCCACCCTCAAGTGTGCGGCGTCGGCGCGCCGCGACTGGATCAGCACGACCACAGTCACGGCCAGCAGCGACGCGGTGAACAGCACCGCGAGCAGCAGCGCCTCCTGCGCCCACGGCCAGACCGGGGCCGCCGACGGGAACGGGGTCCGCCCGGTCTCCGAACGCACCAGCAGCGGCCCGAGGGTCCAGGTGGCCAGCGCCCCGGCCAGGGTTCCCGCGGTGAGCAGCGGCACCAGGACCAGGCCGTGCTGCCCGAGCAGGGTGACCCGGATGTCCCGGCGGCTCATCCCGAGGCCCCGCAACCGGGCCACCTCCACCGCGCGGGCCTGCAGATCGCAGGTCACGTGCAGGATCAGCCCGGCCAGCACCAGCAGCAACGCGGCCGGGGTCAGCAGTTGCAGCATCGCCGGCAGCGCGGCCGCGGTGGGCCCGTTGCTCAGCCGGGTGGTCTCCGCGGCCCGGGTCACGGTCTCGCCGTAGTGCAGCCCGGCGGCGGCGCCCGGATCGGTGGGATCGGTGATCCACCACGCGTCGATCGGGAACGCCGGATCACCGCGCAGCATCAGCGCCCGCGACAGCGTGTCGATGTCGGCCAGCAGCGCGGGCGCGCCCGGCGCGGACGGCACCGCCGCCACCACCTCCCGGATCTTCACCTGGACGGCGGTGGTGCCGACCATCATCTCCAGCTGGTCGCCGGTCTTCAGCGACAGTTCGGTGGCGAACCGTTCGGCGACGGCCACCGGCACCGGCCCGGGATCGCCGAACGCGGTCGCCACCAGGTTGAGGGCGGCGTCCGGGTTCTTGCCGACCTGGACCTGTCCGGTCATCGTCAGCGCCGAGCCGGTGACGGTGACCGCCGGGTTCGACACCTGGTTGGCGTACGGTTCGGCGGAGATCGCCTGCCAGATGCCCCGCCCGGGCACCGCCAGGGTCACCGACATGTCGATGTTGGTGATGGCGTCCCAGCTGAAGAACTCGGTGGCCACCGGCAGCATCACCGCGACCAGCTGCATCCCGTCGGCGGGCACACACCCCGGCAGCCGGTGCTTGCGGCCGTCCAGGGGCACCGGCGCGGTCGCGCACGTGCTGCGCAGCCCGGCCGAATCCTCGAAGATCAGTCTCGGGTTGATCGAGGTGCCCGGGTTGTTCGACACCGTCATCTCGATGACCTGACCCTCCGGCACCGGGATCCCGGCCACCGGCGGCACCGCCCGGTCCTTGACCGCGACCAGGTGCGGGGGATCCCCGGCGCCGAGCCACTGCCCGATCGCCACCCCCCGGTCGGTGACCGGGCCGATCGTCCCGCCGACGGTGTCGACGATCCGCTGCCCCTGCCCGGCCAGCGCCGGGGTCGACAACGTGATCGCCAGGTCGGTGCCGACGGCGAGGTCGGCCTGGTCGGACTGGGACCGCTGCCACGTACCGCCGAACGCCACCGCGAACGTCGCCGCCGCACAGCCCAGGGTGACCAGCAGCCCGGCCGCCGTCGCCCGCGGCCGTCGCGCCGCCTCGAACACCGCAAGCGGCATCGCCAGCCCCCGCGCCCGCCGGGCCAGCCGGTCGGCGGCGTTCAACGCGGGCGGGACCAGCCGCAACACCAGCGCACACCCGGCCACCAACAGGAGCCCCGGAGCCAGCACCCGCACCGTGTCCACCCCGGCCGACTCCGTCGACCGCAACTGCCACCAACCCCCGATTGCCAGTACGACCAGCGCGAAGTCCCCACCGGCCCGCGCGATCGACGGCCACTCCTGCGAGCCGGTGCGCGTCGACAACCCGGCGAACAGCAGCGCCCCACCGAACACCACCCCCGCCTGCACCCCGGTGACGTGCGGATCGGCGGCCAGCCCGGCCCCGGACAGCGGCGCCATCCGGGTCAACGCCGAGTGGACCAGCGCCGACACCGGCACCGCGATCGCCGCCCCGATCAGCGCCAGCAGCCCCGCCTCGGCGCCGGCCCGCAACGCCAGCTGGGGACGGCTGGTGCCCATCGCGGTCAGCAGCGCCGTCTCGGTGGCCCGCACCCCGGCGGTCAGCCGCCCGGCCAGCGCCAGGGCGGTGCCGGTCAGCACCGCGCCGAGCACCGCCACCGACAACACCGCCGACGTGGTCACCCGCTGCCGTTCCGCGTCGGTGGCCAGCAGCGACGGCAGCCGGGAACTGATCCGCTCGATCTGCACCCGGTCGCCCAGGACCGCCGCCAGACGCGAGTCGGCCTCCCGGACGGCTCCGGTCACCCGTACCAGATCGTGGTGATCGGGGTCGGAAAGGTCGGGACGGGCGGTCAGCTCCAGACGCGACATCGCCGAACCACCGGTCAGCAGCGCGGCGTAGTCGATCAGGAACGGCCCGAACGCCCGCGCCGGCTGCAACGACGAACCGTCCCGGAACGCCGCCTCGAAACCGGTGCCGGCCAGCGGATCCCGGTCCCAGCCCGCACCCGGCAGCGCCCGCACCACCCCGCTCACCGTCAACCGCAGGCCCGGGGCCGGGTCACGGCCCATCTCCGGGCCGAACCGCACCCGGCTGCCGGGGGACAGGCCGAGCAACCGGGCCGTGGTCTCCAGCACCACCGTCTGACCGGGCTTGTCCGGCCACGCCCCGGTGACCAGGGTCGCCCGCTCGGGCAGATCCGAGATCCCGGCGAGATAACCCACCGCCTTCGCGCCCTTGACCCCCGGCAGCGGCCGTACGACCGCCGCCGCCCGCCCGCTGACCGTCGCGTCGAACGGCTGCAGCGCCTCCCGCAGCACCTTCTCGGTGTCCGCGGCGACCGACGGGGCGTCCTTCGCGGCGACCGTCACGGTGTACGCGGTCACCTCGGTGCCGGTCGCCCGGGACGCCGACACCTCCCGCGCCCGGTCCGCGGAACTGGTCACCAGCAGCGCGCACACCCCGAGCAGCGTCGACCCGATGGTGACCACCAGCAGCAGCGCGGCCAGCAACGGCCACTGGGCTCTCGCCCGTCTGAGCAGCACTAGACGTCCACCCGGCCGTCGCTGATCCGGACCACCCGGTCCGCCAGGGCCATCATCACCGGGTCGTGGGTCGACACGATCGCGGTGACCCCCTCCGACTCGACCACCGCACGCAGCAGCGCCATCACGGACCGGCCGGTCTCGGCGTCCAGCTGCCCGGTCGGCTCGTCGGCGATCAGCAGCCGCGGCGACGCCGCCAGGGCCCGCGCGATCGCTACCCGCTGCTGCTGCCCGCCGGACATCTCCCCGGGCCGCTGCGCCGCGTGATCGGTGAGCCCGACCAGGTCCAGCAGCAGCGCCACCCGTTTCTCCCGGTCGGCCGCCGCCATCCGCGCCAGCCGCAGCGGGGCGCCCACGTTCTCGGCCGCCGACAGCACCGGGATCAGGCCGAACGTCTGGAACACGTACGACACCCGCTCGCGCCGCAGCTTCGACAGCCCGTCCTCGTCGAGGCGGGTCACCTCGACGCCGTCGACCAGCACCTCGCCCTCGTCCGGGCGGTCCAGGCCACCGATCACGTTCAGCAGCGTGGTCTTGCCCGATCCCGACCGGCCGGCCAGCGCGACCATGGTCCCGGCCTCGACGTCGAAGGACACACCCTTCAGCGCGTGTACGACCGACGTCTCGCTGCCGAAGCGCCGGTGCACGCCCCGGACACTGACCATCGCCGTCACGACGGGTCGTTCCGGATCGTCACGTGGTCCGACTCCAGAGCCAGCCGCACCCGCCGGGTCAGCTCCAGGGCCTCCCGGTACTCGCGGGGGATCTGGATCCGCCCGGCCCGGTCCATCACCGCGTACTCCTCCGCGATCACCCGCGTGTCCCCGTCCTCGCCGGTCTCGGTACGCCGCAGCACCTCGCTGCTGGTCCGCCCGTCCCGGATCGCGATCGTCCGTTCCACCTGCCCGCTCACCTCGGGGTCGTGGGTGACGACCACGACGGTCACCCCGAACTCCCGGTTCACGTGCCGCATCGCCTCGAACACACCCGCCGACGTGGTCGTGTCCAGTTCACCGGTCGGCTCGTCGGCGAGCAGCACCTGCGGCTGGTTCGCCAGGGCCACCGCGATCGCCACCCGCTGCTGCTGCCCGCCGGACATCTGCGCCGGCCTGCGGTCCGCGCAGTCGGCCACGTCCAGGGCCGCCAGCAGCTCACCGGCCCGCTGCCGCCGCGTCCTCGCCTTCACCCCGGCCGCGGTCATCGGCAACTCGACCACCTGCCGCGACGTCAGGTAGGGCACCAGGTTCGAGGCGGTCTGCTGCCGGACGAACCCGACGGTGTGCCGCCGGTAACGCACCCGGGCGCCCCGCGACATGCCCAGCAGATCCCACTCACCGACCCGGGCCTTCCCGGCCGTCGGCGCGTCGATGCCCGCCAGGATCGACAGCAGCGTCGACTTGCCCGATCCGGAGGCGCCCACCACGGCGACCATCTCACCCGCGCCGACCAGCAGGTCCAGCCCCTGCAGGGCCTGCACCTCGATCGACCCGGTCTGATAGATCCGGACCAGGCTCTCACAGACGATCAGCGACTCCCGCCCGAACTCCGGCGCCCGCTCGGGAGGTTTCGGCAGTGCCAGAGGTGTCCGGGAAATCGCTCTCACTCCTCGATTTCAGTAAGGTTTCCGATCTTGAGCGTGCCCATACAACGCTGGTACCGACCGGTAGTCAACAACCGCTTACCAAATAGTCACATCCGTGACGGTCCTCCGCCGGTCAGTCCCAGTCCACGCGGCGCCACGACGGGCCGGCGTACCCCGGCGGAGTCTCCCGTCGCTCCCACGGGACGCCGTGCCACTGCGCCGGCCATCCGGAGGGCGGGCCGGTCAGGACGGTGCGGGCGGTGGCGGCGCTCTCGTGCGGGCATGTGCTGTTCCACGGCGTACGGACGAAGATCTGGTAGTGGTCCGGCTCTTCCAGCCAGACCTCGAGTTCGCCGGTGTCGCGTTCGCTGACCCGGACGCCCACGACACCCGGCGGAAGGGGGAGATCGGTCAGGATGAGACGGCCGGCCCGGCGCAGCGGCGTCTCCCAGCCGTGGTCGACGCCGAACCGGGCCACCTCGGCGTCGTAGGCCCCGGCGTCGAACACCACCGTGCGGCCGTCCCACTCCCAGCGCACGACGTCACCGTCCCGGCGGATCGTCGCCTCGACGGCGAAACAGTCCGGCCCACACCCCCGGCACGCGGCGATCACCACGGACTGCGCCGCGAACCGGTTCACCGGCACCAGCACGTGCCACGGGTCCGGCCCGTCGTTGCCGTCGGCCCGGCTGACGTCGACCCCGTCCACCCGCACGATCACCCGCCGACGTTCGTCGACCGACAACGACAGCGACGACCGTTCCAACTGATCTCCTCCGTAGGGTGTCAGCATGTCGTTGACGCTTGATGAGGCCCGCCGCCGGGCTGCCATGCTCGCCGATGTCTCCTACGAACTGGCGCTGGACGTCACCTCGACGGAAGCCTTTCACAGCCGGGCCACCGTACGGTTCGACACCCGCGGCGGCGACACCTTCCTCGAACTGCACCGGGCCGAGCAGCTGCAGGTGACGATCGACGGCGACGTCGTCACCACCGCCTACGACGGCAGGCGCATCCCCCTGGACGGCCTGACCCCCGGCCGGCACGAGGTGGTGGTCGACGCCCGGCTGCGGTACGTCACCGACGGCGAGGGCCTGCACACCTTCACCGATCCGGCCGACGGCGAACGGTACGTCGGCGCCTACCTCGGACTGGACGTCACCCAGCGCCTGTTCGCCTGCTTCGACCAGCTGGATCTCAAGAGCCCGATCACCCTGACCGTCACCGCCGACCCGGCGTGGACGGTCCTCACCAACGCGCTACCGGTCGACGGCACGACGTTCGCCGCCACCCCGCCGATCCCGTGTGATCAGCTGGTCGTGGTGGCCGGGCCGTACCACTCGATCCGCTGGGAACACCGCGGCCTGCCGATGGGCTGGCACTGCCGGCGCTCGCTCGCCGCCGAACTGGATCGCGACGCCGCCGAACTGCGCCGGGTCACCGAACTCTGCTTCGACCACTACGCGACGATCTTCACCGAGCCGTACCCGTTCGACTCCTACGACCAGGTGTTCGTGCCCGAGCTGAACTGGGGCGCGATGGAGAACCCGGGCTGTGTCACGTACAACGAGTCGATGCTGCCCCGCGGCCCGGTCACCGACGACGACCGCCGGCGCCGGGCCATGGTGATCGCCCACGAGATGTCACACATGTGGTTCGCCAACCTGGTCTCCCCGGTCTGGTGGGAGGACGCCTGGCTCAACGAATCGTTCGCCGACTACATGGGATTCCAGGTCGCCGAGACCGTGGCGGGTTTCCCCGGCACCCGGGTGTCGTTCGAGGCGGCCCACAAACCCGGCGCCTACCGGGCCGACCGGCGACGCTCCACCCACCCGGTCGCCCCGGCCGCCGCCGACGTCCCGGACGTGGCCACCGGCCGGACCATTTTCGACGAGATCTCCTACGGCAAGGGCAACGCCGTGATCCGGCAGCTGGTGACCTGGCTGGGCGAGCCGGACTTCCTGGCCGGGGTGAACGCGCACCTGACCCGGCACCGGTTCGCCAACGCCACCCTCGACGACCTGCTGTCCGCACTCGACGCCGCCTCACCACGCGACGTGCGCGCCTGGGCCGCAGTGTGGCTGCGTCAGGCGGGCCACGACACGATCCGGGTCACCCGCCGCGACGACGGCGTGCCCGTGCTGACCCGCGACGGCATCCGGCCGCACCGGTTCACCGTCACCGCGTACACCCTGGACCTGGAACCGGCCGGCTCACGGCTGATCGATCTCGCCGCCGAGGCGGTGCCGTTGCCGGACTGGGCCGGCCTGGTGGTGGTGCCGAACGCGCACGGCGAGACCTTCGCCCGCATCCACCTGGACCAGCTGTCGTCCGGCGCGGTGGCGAACGGCCTGGCCGATCTGGCCGACCCGCTGGTCCGGGCGGTGCTCTGGTCGACCGTACCGATCGAGGAACTGCTGCCCCGGCAGTTGCCCCGCGAGCCGTCACCCACCCTAGTCGCCGCGGCCGTCGACCGGGCTCTGGCATGCAGCAGGCAGGTGACGGGCGTCTTCGACGTCATCGCCGCGGCCTGCGCACCCACCGGCGAGCCCGACCGCCAGCTCGCACTGGCCGCCGGGCTGGCCCGCACCACCACCGACATCACGCTGCTGCGCCGCTGGCTGGACGGCGACGCCGTCAACCCCGGAGTGCCGCTGTCCCCGGACCTGCGCTGGACGGTCGTGCACCGCCTCGCCGAGCTGGGCGACCTCGAAGCACCGGAGATCGAGACCGAACGGCAGCACGACGGCACCGCCACCGGTGAACTCGGTGCCCACACCGCACTGGCCGCCCGCCCCACCACCGCGGCGAAGGCGGAGGCCTGGGCGGCGATGACCGAGGATGCCGGCATCTCCGTGCGCCGGTTCCGGGCGCTGGCGGCCGGCCTCTGGTCACCGTCACAGCGGGACCTGGTCGCGCCCTACATCCGCGCGTACGTCGAGGCAGCCCCGGCCCTGGCCCGGCGAGGTTCGGCCTTCGCCTCCGCGGTGGGCCGCTCGTTCCCCGCCCTGCCCCTGTCCGAGGACGAACTGACCCTGTTCCACGAAGCCCTGACCGGAGAAGTCCCCACCGTGCTGCGCCGCCGCTGGGCAGACGAACTCGACGACCGCAGCCCGGAGAACACCGACCGCCGGTGAGCTCGTCGTTTAACCAGTGCGGCGGGGCTCGGTGCCCTTCTTGTGATGGGTCGGACGCTGGTGAGCCTGGCCGGTGACCAGGACGAGTCCGACGTCGTGGCGGGCAGCGGGCTGCCGGTTGCGGGAGCCGGGCGGCCGTCCTGGGCCGGGGTGGCTGGGTTTCGGTGCACGCGCTGGCGAGCCGCTGGCCGCGCGGATGTTCCGAAACCCGCGCCGCACCCGGGCTGGGGTGAGCCGTTCCGGCGCCGTCGGGCGTTCCCAGGGCCGGCGCAGATCCTGGGCGAGGGGCCGGGCGAGACGTAGCTGAGTATGCGCAGCTATGACCAGCCAGGTCCCAGCGGTCCGCGGCAGCCGGCTCGCGTAGCTGCTGTGCGGTCCAGCCGAGGGTCTGTTCGAGTAGCCGGCGTCGAGCACGATCAGGATGTCGCGGTCTCCCGGCTTCCGCTGGCCAGCATCAACAAGCCGGCCGACGAGTTGTCGGATCCGCGCACAGGTCGTCGTGACGTCCGCGCCGGGCGGCAGGCGAACCGCGTCCAGCAGAGCGTTCCAGGAGGTGCGACCGGTCTCCAAAGCGGCGACCACAACGAGCGTCGATAGGGGCTAGATGCGCCCGTCCTCTCGGGATAACGCTCTGTCACCGTCGGTCAGGTCGGAGGGTGGGCACTACGAACGCGCTCAACTGGGCGCATGCCAATTGAGAGCCACACCAAGTACCTACGGTGGGCAGCCGATGTGGGAGCGTCTCCGCCGGTCACCTCGACCATGCCTGGCCGGGCAGCGGTCGTGCCACCAGTAGATAAGTAGCCGGGATGAGTGCAACTCTACTCAACGCCCAGAGGCCAATCTCGCAGAGTGACGAGCCGCGTAGAGCGTTTGTAGCACCTCAATCGAAGCTGCAATCCTCAACGCCAGGGCGGCGTGGAAAATCACGGAACACACAGAAGGGGTGCATTCGTCAATCTGTCAAGCCCTCCTACGGTTGAGTCAATCCGCTAGTCTGAGCGATAATCTACGCCCATGAACCGCGCCAACGGTGCGAAATTTTGGATCACACTAGGCGGTGGGCTGGCCATTGCCGCGGCAGTGATAGTGCTTCAGCTGCGCTCTGGATCATGGGAGGCGGCTGATGCTGTCGGCGGAGCGCTCGGTATCCACGCTGCTTACATTGTCCCTGTGATCACACTACTTGTGGCGCTGCGCAGTGGCACAGGCGATGACAGCGAGGCCACCACTCAGATTCGAAAGTCGAAGGCCTTTACATACTCGGCGATGGCCGCAACATTGCTAGGCGCGTCTATTGCGATCTTCGTGGTAGCGCGAGGTGATGATATGGCCGACTGCGTGCCCGATGCCAAAGTCAATCTGTTCGCTCGGCAAGGCAGCTCGCGCAGCGTTGAGATGTCTGCGCGTGTCGAAGAAGAGGCAGCATGTGAAAACTCACTGTGGCTTGTTCTTCAGATACATGACGTAAACGGACACAGCGAATTCTATCCGCGCCAGAGAATAAGGCCGAAAGGCGAGACTGATTCGAACGTGACACTGCCTCCACAAGCTGATATCACGCAGCGAAGGACAGCGAGGATCTACGAGGTGGACGAACTGGTCGACGGAAAGCTGGATACCTACAGCAAGGACGGAGATAAAATCCCCATCGCTGATTTGGTCAAGCCGCCTTGTTCCGGCTGCGGTGTTTCCACGGAGGTAGAGCTTCCGTATCGCGATTAGATGTCGCAGCCATAGACGTAATCTCTTGCAGTGTAGCGAACGCGCAGGCCCACTCGGCGACTTAGAGTGATGATACCGGCGGGCTACTTCTCGTATTCTTCCCAGCCATCGAGGCGGTAGCTGTCGAAGATCAAGAAGCCAAGAGTCCTTGTGAAACGCGACCTAGCAGCAGGGTCGTTGGGATCAGCTAGTAGTTCGCTCACCAGACGGTCCGCTGCGTCCCGACATCTGCTGCCGAGAGCGCCAAGGGCGTCGACCGTGGCCGTGGAGTTCATATAGTCGTCTAACCACGGCTCAAAGGGCCGCGACGGCTCTTCCTCGGTCCAGTCCTCGTCGGCTGAAACGGAAGTCATGAGGGAATGCTAGCGCGATGCGAGGCGAGCTCATCTGCCGCATAGGGTGCGTTCCGATCATGCCGTTCTGCCGCACGGCCGACTGGG
>NZ_BOMG01000137.1 GCF_016862075.1 Actinoplanes couchii
ACCAACGACATCCCCGCCACCACCGGATCCGCACGCCACACCCGCACCGCGGCCATGTCCAGACGCTCACCCCCGAACACCACCACCCGCACCCGCGAACCCACCGGCAACCGACCCACCAACTGCTTGAAAGCCGACGGCGTCTGCGACAACACCGTCACACCCTCATCCACCAACAACCGCCCGAACACCTCCGGCGAACGCACCACATCACCACCCACCACCACCGCCGAACCACCCGACGCCAACGCACCCCAGATCTCGAAGACCGAGAAGTCGAAGGCGTACGAATGGAACACCGACCACACGTCCCCGGGCGCCGCCTCGATCTCCGCGCCGGACGACGCGACCAGCCACGCGAGGTTGGCGTGCGCGACCACCACGCCCTTCGGCCGGCCGGTCGAACCGGAGGTGTAGATGACGTACGCCGGATCCGCCGGCGTCACCGCCGTCTCCTCGGCCGGCTGGTCACCGTCCAGCAGCGTCGTCGCGTCGAGCACGCCCGGCAGGGGTGAGCCGGGTCCGCCCAGCACCACCGACAGGCCGGCGTCGGCGACCATGAACTGCAGGCGGTCCACCGGGTACCACGGGGGCAGCGGCACGTACGCCGCTCCGGCCCGCATGATTCCCAGCAGCACCGCGATCAGGTCCGCCGACCGGTCCAGGCACACGCCGACGAACGAACCCCGGTCCACCCCCTCGGCAGCCAGACCCGCGGCCACCGCACCCGAACGCCGCCACAACTCGGCATACGACCACCGCACATCCCCCGACACGACAGCGGGCGCATCCGGCATCCGGCTCGCCCAGTCGCGTACCGACGACACCACATCCGGCGCCGTCAGGGGACCGCCGGCCGACCAGGACTCGGCGGGCCGAGGAGCCAGGGCGGCCACCCGGGTGCCCGCCGTGGCCCCGGTCAGTACCGCGTGCACGGTCTCGATCAGGCTCTGCGCGGTCTCCGGCGTGACGCGGCCGACGGCGTACTCGATCATCAGCTCGATCCGCTCGGGCGCCTCGGTGACGCTGAGCAGCAGGGCACACTTCGCGGTCTCACCCACAGCGGCCATCGGGGTGATCGTCAGGCCGGGCAGGCGCACCTCGCCCGGGACGATGGTGTGCACGAACATCGTGTCGAAGCCGCGGCGAGGGCGGCCGGCGCCGGTCAGCAGGTGCACCGGGAGGGCGGGACGGCTCATCGCGTCACGCAGGGTGCGGGTCACCTCGGCCAGGACGGCGCCGAAGTCGGCCGCCGGGTCGATCTCGACCGCGACCGGCACCACCGTCGCGAAGGAACCGACGACGTCGAGGTACGCCACCGGCCGGTTCGCCGAGGTCAGAGCGAATCCGGCGTGCCGCCCGTCACCGAAACCGGCCAGTGCCACCGCCCAACCGGTCGCGAGGACCGCGCCGACCGTGGTCCGCCGAGTGGCGGCCAGGCGGCGCACCGCGGCGAGTTCGGCACCGGTGATCTCCCGGAACACCCGGGCGCCCCGGTACGTGCGGGTGTCGCTCCCCGTGACCAGACGGTCCTGGACCTCCTGCGCCACGGCCAGGTGCTCCCGCCAGACGTCGCGGTGCCCGGCCATGCCGTCGCCGGCGAGGTCGCGCAGTCGCCCGGTGCTCCAGTCGGCGTAACGGGTGTCCGGATCGGCGGGCAGAGCCGTGCCGGCGTACGCCGCCAGCAGGTCGGCGAAGAAGACCTCCCGGGACCGCCCGTCGGTGATCAGGTGGTGGACGAGCAGGCAGAACACCGCGCCGTCGTCGAGCAGCAACACGGTGGCGCGCAGCAGCGGCGGGCGGGCGAAATCCCAGCCACCACCGCTGGCCGCCGTGATCCGCGCGTGCAGGGCGTCCTCCGCCACGTCCTGTCCGCGCAGATCGTCGACGGCGAACGGGACGTCCACGTCGTCGTGGACGGTCGCCGCCGGCTCACCGTCCTGCCAGGCGTAGCTGGTCCGCAGGACCTCGTGACGGGTCACCACCTGACGCAGCGCCGCATGGAGGGCGTCGACGTCGACCTCGCCACGCAGGCGCAGGACGTACGGGATGGCGTACGCCTCGGCGCCTCCGGACGACTGGCACTCCATCCACAGCGCCGCCTCGACCGGGGAGAGTTCACGCTGTCGCATAGTTGGTCGGTCCTTCCGTGATCCGGGCAGAAGCGAGCACGTCGATCCGGGCAGAAGCGAGCACGTCGAGGTGCCGCAGGAAGTCGTCGGCGAGGCTCTCGGCCTGTCCAGCCGGCAGCCGTACGCCGTTGACGTGCAACAGGAGCAGCGCGGGGTCGCCGATCATGGCGGCTGCCACGATCGGGTGCGGCGCATGGTCGGCCACGTCGAGGATCTCCACCCGGCACCCGGAACGGTCACCGGTGAAGTGCTCGATGGGCGGAAAGTGCGAGACCACGAGAATGGAGTCCGCGTCGAGGGCGGTCCTCCGGCCCGTCGACCAGGTGCGTACGAGCGCGTCCTGGACGCTCTCCAGCCATCGGCCGGCCGGTTCGCCGGCCGCTGCCGGCATCAGCAGGGGGCTCGTGGCGACGAAGTTGCCGATCGTCTCGGCAGAACCGGGCACCTGGTGCGGGCGGCCGTAACCGACCACGCCGAACCGGACCCGGTCCTCTCCGGTCCGCCCGCCGACCGCCAGCGCCCAGGCCGCGTGCACCATGGTCGCGACCGTCACGCCGGTCTCCCGGGCAGTCTCCCGGACCCGTCGCATCAGATCGTCGGCGAAGGGCCGGATGATGCGGCGCTGCTCCGCCGGCGCGGGAGTGCCGCCGAGCGCCCGGACCAGCCATCCGGTGCGGTCCGGCAGTGGCACGTCCGGCGAGGCCGGCGCCGGGGGCTCGGACTCCTGACGCCACCGGACGAAGGCCGAGAACGAACCGGCCTCCGGGCGCGGCGGCCCGGGTTCACCGGTGAGGAGGCGGTCGTACTCCTCGCTGAGGTCGCGCAGCATGATCCGGCTCGAGATGCCGTCGAGCACGATGTGGTGCGACGTCCAGCAGACGTACGCGGTCTCCCCGTCGTGTACCGCGTACGGGATCACCGCCCGGTCCCGTTCCAGGTCGAGGGGGCGCTCGAACTGCTCGTCGAACAGCCGCATCGCCACCGACCGCAGCCGGTGGGGCGAGCCGCCGCGCACCGACACGGTCGGCACGTGGGCCGGCACGGCCGGCAGGAATTCCTGGTACGGCGCCGGTACGCCGGTCCACCGGAACCGGACCCGCAGCATCTCGTGGCGGGCGACGACCCGTGCCCAGGCCTGTTCGAACACGTCCGGCCGGAACGGCTGGACCAGGCAGCGAACCTGCAGGGCGTAGATCGACATCCCGTCGTTCAGCGACTCGAACAGGATGGCCCGCTGCTCGGGGGTGAGCGGGATGGGGTCGTGCGGGAGATCAGACACGGACGGCCTCCACCAGTCGCCGCAGGGTTTCCGCGGGAATCTCCTCCGCCGCCGCCCACGCCATGACCAGTTCGTCGCCGACCAGCGCGCAGTCGAGTTCGAACACGGTCCGGCGCTGGGCCGCGGGGTCACGCTGGCCGGGCAGCACCAGGTCGACGTCGAGCAGCGTCTCGCCGGTACGCACCCGGGACTCCACCCGGCCGAGGTAGTTGAAGCGCAGCAACGGTGCGGGCAGTTTGCGCAGCTCGGCACTGCCCGCCAGGTCCGGTCGCCCGTACGCCAGAGCCAGGAAGCCCAGTCCGGTTCCCGGGACGCTGTCGAGTGCCTCGCGGACAGCCGTGGCCGCCCCCGCCGGATCGTTCCCGGTGGGCATGTTCATCGCCACCGGGTGGAAGCTGGTGAACCAGCCGACCGAACCGGAACCGGGCGCGCCCGCCGGACGGCCGTGCCCTTCCACGTCGATCCCGAGTGTCTCCAGGCCGGGGTAGGCCTCGCCGAAGCCACGGAGCACGGCGGCGAGCAGCATCCGATCGGCGAGTTCGGGGCTCCGGCCGACCGCCCGGACGAAGGCCGCCACGGGGGCGCCGCCGAGCCGGTGGGTCACCCGCCGGGCGTCACCCTCACAGCCCGGCTGCACACCGGGCAGCGACGCCCCGGCGACCCGGGCCGTGGCCAGCCAGTACGGCAGTTCCCGGTCGTACTGGCCGGCGATGATCCGGTCGGTGTGATGCCGTACCCACGTCTGCCACGACGCGGGTGTACCGAGCCGCCGCCCGCCCAGCACCCCGGCCAGCTCGTCGAGCACCACGCGCAGCGACACCGCGTCGAACACCATGTGGTGGCAGATCAGAACGAACCGCGCCTGCCGGGGATCATCGGCTTCGAACCAGATCAGCCGGGCCACCGGCCCCTCGGTCAGCGACAGGTTCCGCTGCCACTCGGCGATCAGTTCGCCGGTCTCCTCGTCGTGCAGCTCCGCCACGAACTCGATCGACACCGGCACGCTGCCGGAGCCGACGACGAACCGCCGGTCCGCTTCCTCCGGTCCGTCCTCGAACCGGGCGGTCAGGATCGGATGCCGGTCCAGCACCTCGACCAGGGCCCGCCGGACCGCGGCCGGGTCGGGGCCGGTGATCGTCGCACCCACCGACAGGTTCCAGTGGTCACGCGCCACCGGCTGGGTGTCGGCGAACCAGTGCTGGACGGGGGTGAGCGCCACCGATTCGACGGTGTCCGCACCACCGGCCACGGCTGTCTCCGTGACCGCCCGCGCGGCGGCCGGTGCGGTGGGCGCCCGCCCGGCCAGCATGTCGGCCAGGGCCGCGGGCGTACGCGCCTCGTAGACGTCCAGCGGCGAGACGGTCAGGCCGGCTTCGCCCAGCTGTCCGCAGATCATCACGGCCGTGATCGAGTCGCCGCCCGCCGCGAACAGGTCGGTGTCCACCGTCAGCGACGGATCCCGCAGCACCTCCTGCCAGGTCCGCAGGATGCTCTCCCGGACCGGGTCCGACGGCGCCGACACGGGCCCGGCCGCGGGTTCGGCGTTCGTCCCGGCCAGCTTCCGCCGGTCCACCTTGCCGTTGGTGTTGCGGGGCAGGCCGTCCACGACGCTGATCCGGGCCGGTACGAGCGCCGCCGGCAGACGGGCACCGACCGCCTCCCGGACGGCGTCCCGGGTCTGGCCGTCGGCGAGCACCAGGAACGCGGCCAGAACCGTCCGGCCCTCCGCCGCGCTCTGCCCCACCACGGCCGCCTCGATGACACCGCGCACGTCGAGCAGCGCCCGCTCGACCTCGGCCGGTTCCACCCGAATGCCGGAGACCTTGACCTGGTCGTCGATCCGGCCCCGGAACAGCAGTTCCCCGTCGGAGCGGACTTCGGCCAGGTCACCGGTGCGATACGCGCGACCGTGCCCGGACGGGTCGGGAAGGAACCGCTCGGCGGTCAGGCGTGGCGCGGCGGCGTAACCCTGAGCGAGGCCCGGCCCGGAGAGCCAGATCTCCCCGATCTCACCCGGCGCGCAGGGCCGCAGATCCTCGTGCCGGACGGTGACCGTCAAGCCGGGACGGGCCGTGCCGATCGGGATGTCGGCGCCGTCACCGGCCGGGTCGATCCGGCGAACGGTGGCCCACACGGATCCCTCGGCCGGACCGTACTCGTTCCACAACGGCGCGGTGCAGAGCCCGGCATGTTCGGCGGCCAGCCCTGCGGGCACCGCCTCACCCGCGACCGCCACCACCGTCAGACGGGCCAGATCGACCGGCTCGGCCAGGCTGAGGATCCCCCGCCACACCCTCGGCAGGGCCAGCACATGGGTCACCGGCTCGGTGCGGATCAGGTCGAGCAGGCGGCGGGGGTCCTTACGGGCCTCGTCGTCCGGCACCACGAGGGTGCCGCCGTCGGCCAGCGTCCAGAAGAGACCGGCCACCGAACTGTCGAACGCGGCCGGCGAGTGCCAGAGGAAACCGCCCACTCGGCCCGGGTACACCGCCCGGCGGGCCAGCAGCGAGGCGTCCGCGGCGGCGTGGCCGACGACGACCGCCTTCGGCTCACCGGTCGATCCCGAGGTCAGGATGAGATAGGCGGGCGAGGCGCCGTACGGGCGTGGCCAGTCGACCGGATCGACGATGGGCAGGTCGTCCAAGTCGAGGACGGGAACGCCGCCCCCGGCCAGGACCGCAGCGGTCGAGCCGGCTGCCAGCACAACCGGCACCCCGACCCGCCGCACCGCCCCGGCGACCCGCGCCACCGGCCAGTCCGCGCCCAAGGGCAGATAGGCGCATCCCGCCCGCAGCACCCCGACCACCGCCGGGACCAGCTGCAACGGGTCGTCCAGGCAGAGACCCACCGGGGTGCCCGGCTGGTACCCGCGCCGCACCAGCTCGGCGGCGATCCGGTCGGCGGTCGCATGCAATTCCCGGTAGGTCAGCCGCCGCCCGGCGTGGCTGACCGCCACCGCGCCCGACGGGCCGGCGATCCGGTCGTGCAGGAGCGACGAGTCGTTCATTGCCCATCTCCTTCAGAAGAGGTCACCGACCGGATGGCCCGGGCGAAGTCCGCGAGCAGGTCCGCCGCTTCCGGGACCGGCAGCAGGCCGTCGTCGTGGTTGACGCTCAGCTCCAGCTCGGCGCCGGCCACGGCGGTGATCGTGATGCCGTAGTTGGTCCGCTCGAATCCGTGCAGCGGCCGCAGGTGCAGACCGGCGACACCGGCCGCCGGGGTGGCCACCATGGTCCGGCTGGTCCCGAAATCCAGCAGGTGATCGAAGAGCACATCCCGTGATCCGATCCCGGCTTCCCGGCGCACCTCGACCAGCGACGCGCCCTGTCGTTCCTGCAGCGCCAGCAGATCGGCGGCGATGTCGCCGGGCACGTCGAACCGGACCCGCAGCGGCAGGGTGTTGATCAACATCCCGCTGGCCGCCTCGATGCCCGGGATCCGCGCGTCGCGCCCGGACATCACCGTGCCGAACGTGACGTCGTCCTGGCCGAGACGGACGCGCAGGGTCGATGCCCAGGCCAGGTGGACGTAGACGGCCGGGGCGAGACGCCGGTCCCGCCCATCGGCCCGGATCCGGTCCCAGTCCGCGCCGGTCAGCCGGAGCGTGGTCTCCCGGTGGATGCCGGACCGCTGCCGTGCCGGGTCGACGAGGCGGGTCGGCCGGGCGCCGGCCATGTGGCGGTTCCAGAAGTCGTCGCTCTCCCGCGACGGCGCCCTGGCCACCAGCTCAGCGGCCGACTCACGGATCGCGAGCCGGGCCGGCCGCCCGGCGCACAGCTCGGCGTAGGCCGCCATCAGGTCGCCGACGAGCAGGTTCATCGACCAGCCGTCGAAGACGAGGTGGTGATGGGTCACCACCACGAGATGCCGGCCGTCGGCCAGGGCGGCCACCGTGACCCGCAGCAGTGGTCCGTTCTCCAGGTCGAACGGCGTCCCGCGCTCACCAGCCGCCAACTCGGCCGCCAGCCGCTCGGCCGCGCCGGTCCACGACGTCCCGTCGACCCACCGCAACGGCAGCTCCGCATCCGGGACGATGCGCTGCGACGGGGTCATCTGCCGCCGCCAGGCGAACGAGGTGCGCGCCGACGGGTTGGCCCGCGAGGCCGCCCGCCATGCCGCGGTGAAGGCGTCCCGGTTCAGCTCACCGGTCATCGCCACGACGATCTGACCGACGTACGACTCCGGATCGGCCGACTGCACCGCGTGGAAGAGGATGCCCTCCTGCGCCGGGGTGAGTGGCAGTTCCCTCGTCCGCGGCGCGAGCAGGGTCCGCAACGCGTCCTCGAGGTCGCGCTGAAGGGCCGCGGCAGCGATCTCGTCGACGGCCCGGCCGTCGAGTTCGAGGGCCACCGTCAGCGTGTCGTCCTCGACCCACCCGTCCACCACGACCGGGCAGGGGCGCCGGAGACCAGCGCCCCTGGCCGGGCCGGCCTGCACGGTGGAGTCCGGCGCGAGCAGCGCGGTCCGTTCGGTGGTCGTACGCCCACGGAAGTTCGCCGACACGTCCGGGCAGCCGGGCAGGCGCAGTGAGTCCCGCACGGCCGGATCCGGGTGCAGGTACCGCAGGACGCCGTATCCGCTGCCGTCACCGGGCACGGCGGCGATCGCCGACTGCAGCGCGGCGAGGTTCTTGTCCGGCTCGCCACCGAGATCGACCGGCACCGGATACATCGCGGTGAGCCAGCCGACGACGTCGTAGCCGGCCGCGCCGACGGTCGCGTCCCGGCCCGGACTCTCCATCTCGACCACACAACGGTCGCGCCCGGACCAGCGCTGCCACGCGCTCAGCGACGCCGCGAGCACGATCTCCGCCGGGTCGGCGACACCGCCCAGCGGGACAGCCACCGTGACCGTCCGGGTTCCGCCCTCCAGTCCCCCGTCCGCCGGGGCATCGGCCGGCACCGCCGCCACGGCACGGGACCAGTGTTCGCGCTCGACATCGAAGGCACCCGCGGCGACCGCGCCGTGCAGTTCCCGTACCCAGTCCGCCACCGCCGGCGCCGGCGCCACCTCCGGCGCGCCCCACCCGCTACGGACCAGGTGGTACGTGGTGTCCAGGTCGTTCATCAGCAGCCGCCAGCTGACCACGTCGACCGCCGCGTGGTGAGCGACCAGCAGGAGCCGCCGCTCGCCGCCCGGACCGGTCAGCAGGGTGGCGTGCAGATGCCGTCCGGTGGCCGGATCCAGCCAGGCGGTCGCCCGCTCCCGGATCCCGGCGAGCACCGTCCCGGTGAACGCCGGGATCTCCACGGCCGTCCAGTGGTCCTCGGCGGGCTCGACGGTCGCCGTCCGCCATTCCCCGTCCGACTGGCGGATCGCGGTCCGCAACGCGGGAAACCGGTACGCCAGCGTAGCCACGCTCCGCTGCAGCGCGCCGATGTCGGCGCCGTCGGCCAAGGCCAGCACCACGTACTGCCCCCAGTCCGCGGGCACTCCACCGAGCCGGTCGATCAGCCAGTGCAGCGCCGGTGTGAGGCCGGCGTCCGCGAGTACCGCCGGGTTCTCCGGAACCGGGTGGTCCGGCGCCGGGACAGTGGTCCGGCCCTCCCGGATCCGCCGGGCCAGGGCACGCACCGTGCCGGTCTCGAAGATGTCCCGCGGCCGGATGGTGACGCCCAGCTGCGGGGCCTGGCAGGCCAGCGTGAGGCTGGTCATCGAGTCTCCGCCGGCACCGATGAAGTCGTCGTCCGGCCCGACCGGCACGTTCAGCGCGGCCCGCCAGTGCGCCAGCAGCGCGGCCTCCAGCGGGTCGGCCGGCTCGGTACGCCCGTCCCCGGCCGTGTCGTCGGCACCGGCTCCGGCCGCCTCGACGAGAGCGGCGGCCGCGGCGTGGTCGATCTTGCCGGCCGCGGTCAGCGGCAACGCTTCAGCCGGTTGGAGCCGGTGCGGCACGGCGGCCGGCGGCAGTGCTTCCCGAAGCGCCGCCAGCAGATCGCCGGCCGGCCCGGACAGCACCGCCAGTAGCGTTATCCGGCGTTCCCCGCCCGCGTCCGGCACGGCGACGGCTACACAGTCCGTGACCGCCGGATGCCGCATCGCCTCGGACTCGATCGCCCCGAGTTCCACGCGGAAGCCCCGGATCTTCACCTGCCGGTCGACCCGCCCGAGGAACTCGACGGTCCCGTCGGGGCGTACCCGTGCCTGGTCACCGGTGCGGTAGAGGCGCTCACCGGCCGCGAACGGGCTCGGCACGAACACCGCCGCCGTACGCCGTGGATCCCCGAGGTAGCCCTGCGCGAGAATGCCACCGAGATGGACCTCGCCGACATCAGCCGGCCGCAGATCCGGTCCGAGCACGTGCATCGTCCGGCCGTCCAGGGGCTCTCCCAGCGGCACGCTCGTACCATCGGCGACGGCTGTCGCGTCGACCGCGCACAGGCTCGCGGTGATCACTGTCTCGGTCGGGCCGTATGCGTTGAACAGCTGGATCGAGCCCAGCGGGCCCTCCCGCCAGCGGCGCGCCACCTCGGCCGGCATGACGTCGCTGCCGACGATCAGCGTCCGCAGCGCCGCCGGCCGTACCGGATCCGGCTCGCCGACGAGCAACCGCCAGTACCCGGCGGGAACGTTGGCGACGGTCACCCGCTCCTCGTGCAGGAAGCGCAGGAAGTCACGCGGCACGTCCGGCAGGCCCGGCGGGTGGAGCACCAGCGTGGCCCCGTGCACCAACGGCGCCAGGACCTGCTCGACGTGTACGTCCGCGGTCGGCTGGGCGAACAGCAGCGTCCGGTCGCCGGCCGTGATCCCCACCCGGGCACCGAAGGCGAGCAGATGCTCGGCCAGCGCACCGTGCGTGACGGTGACGCCCTTCGGCACACCGGTGGAACCCGACGTGTGCAGGACGTAGGCCACCTCGTCCGGCCGGACCGGCCGGAGTTCCCGGGCGCCGTGGTTCCGCGGCCCGCTGTCGTCGCCGGTCACCACCCGGGTCACTCCGGCATGCCGGATCAGCTGCTCGCGACGGGCGTCCGGCAGCGCCGGGTCCAGTGGCACGTAACAACCGGTGCGCATCGCCGCGAGCATCGCGACCACGAACTCCACCGAGCGGGGCAGGTGTACGCCGGTCACCACCGGCGCATCGCCGCTCAGGGTGTGCGCCAAGCGCCCGGCACGGGACACCAGGTCGGCGTAGGTGACGTCCCGGCCATCGGCCCGGACCGCCACCGCATCGGGCCTGGCCGAGGCCTGTGCCCGCAGAAGTTCCCAGACCATCGATCCTGGTTCGTACGTGGGAATCGCGGTCACCGTTTCACCTCCTGGTTCGTGGCGCTGTCGGCGGCGTCGGCTCCGGCCGGCCGGGGACGGACCTGGTCCCGATAGACCGGGCCGAAGACCAGGAGCATCAGGCCGACGGCCAGGATCCCGGTGCCGGAGAGCAGGAAGATCCCGTTGATGCCGATGAACGGCGTCAGGATCGGGGCGACAGCGGGGCCGACGACCACCGGGACGACGACCGCGGCACCGGTGAGCGCGCCGACCCGGCCCATCAGGTGTGCCGGGGTGAGCCGCTGCACCAGGGTGCCGTAGACGATCGCCGCCACGGCCGCGCCCAGTCCGATGATCACCGCGGCTATCAGCCAGACGCCGAGGACGGATCGCAGGCCGGCATACCCGGCGATGCCCATCGCGCCGACCAGGACACCGATCATGGTGGCCGCGGTGGCCATGACCAGGAGCAGGTTGAACCGGTCACCGACCCGGGACAGCAGGAGCGCGCCCAGGCCGCCGCCCAGCCCCATGCAGACCATGGCCGTGCCGGTGAAGCTCGGTCCGGCGCCCATCTCCCGGTACCAGACCGGAATCATGATCTCGAACATCGTGGAGAACAGGTAGGCCAGCGAGATCGCACCGACCGTCAGCCGCAGCGGCGGGTTGCCCCACACCACGGCGAACGCCGCACCGATCCGCCGCCGCCACGACTCGGCACGTTCCTCCGTGCTGTCGCCGTCGGCCGGGACCGTGCCGACGAACCCGACCAGCACCGCGGAGAGCAGGAACAGTGACGCGCAGATGAGCAGCGTGATCCGGGCGTCCCAGACACCGATCAGAACGGCCGCGACACCCGGGCCGGCCAGGCCGGTCAGCATGCGCTCGGTGACGCTGCGCAGGGAGTTCGTCTGGAGCAGCAGGTCGTCGCGTACCCGGTACCGGATGAACCGCTGTTCGGCCGCGTTGAAGAAGCCGCCGCAGACGGTGGCCAGCCCGCTCAGCACGCAGAGCAGGGCGAAGTTCTCGGTGGTGGTGATGCCGACGATGGCGAGTGCCCGGACCGCGTTCGCCGCCACCATCACGGTTCGCGGCTGGAACCGGTCGGCGACCAGACCGATCACCGGTGCGCCGAACACCATGGGCGCCGCGCCGGCGAGCGCGAGGAGCGCCACGTCACCCGGTCCGCGGTGCCATTGGAACACCACGATCGTGATGATGGCGAGGTAGTCGAGGCCGTCCCCGAAGTTCCCCACCACCTGGGCGGTGTACAGCCGCCGGAACGCCGGCAGACGCAAGGGCTGGAACATCAGTGACCGTCCGCCGCCAACTGCTCCCGGAGACTACGGGGACGCAGGTCGGTCCAGATCTCCTCGATGCGCTCCAGGCACTCGTCCTTCGTGCCGGTCACGCCGATCTCTCGCCAGCCGTCCGGAACCGTGATCGCGGTGGGCCAGACGGAATACTGCTCCTCATCGTTGATCACAACGGTGAAGCGTGCGGTGGAGTCGTCGAACATTGCTTCTCCTCGATCGATTTTCAGGGGGTGACGGCGGCCGGGTGGCCGGCTGGATCAGCGAAACGGCGGCTCACGGCATCGGCGGTCGCCGCGGAGAACGTCGCGGAGTCGTAGCCGACCATGCCGACCAGCCGTTGCGGCGCCTCGGTGAGGTGCAGGCTGAAGTCGCTCCACATGCCGACCGTGGGCAGTGCCGGGAAGGACTCCAGCAGCAGTCCGCCGGCCTGGGCGCGGACCTGCGCGTCGCCGGTGAACAGCGAGCCGAGGTTGTCCGCGTCGCCGGGAACGTAGTTGAAGTGGGCGTCGAACATGGCCGGGCGCCCACCGGCCGCTCCGAGGTCGGGGCGGTGCCGGGCGAGCAGCTCGTTCGGATAACCCTGATGCCGGTACGACTCCTGCAGTTGGCGGCGCAACCCGTCGACGACCGACGGCAGATCCGGTCCGGCCTCCGGGCCGACCACCACCGGGATGGTGTTGGTGAAGCAGCCGACCGTGCGGGCGAAAGCGGGCTTGCGCAGAGTCCGGGACAGGCCCACGACCAGCGGCTGTCCGGTTTCGACGGGACGCAGAGCAGACGCCCACCTGCCGAGCAGGACCAGGTAGACGGGTACCCGGAGCCGCCAGGCGAGAGCATCCAGGCCCTTCTTGGCCTCCGCGCCGAACCCGAACGGCAGAATCTGCTGCGCCGTGGCCCGGCCACTGCGTTCCCGATCGGCCGGCACCGGGCGTGGCGGCCGGGCGGCCGGCAGGATCGAGTTCCAGTACGCCAGCGCCGCCGCACCGTCCGGGCCGGCGAGCATGGCCTGCTGCGCGGCGGCGAAGTCCCCGTACCCGGCGGTGACCGCGGGCAGCGCCGACACGTCCAGGCCGTTGCCGTACAGCTCGAACATCTCGGCGGCGCACTGGACCATCGAGTTCCAGTCGGTCACCGCGTGGTGCATGGCGAAGAACATCACGTGCCCGGCCGCGCCGCGGTTCCAGAGGACCAGCCGGCACGGGCTGCCGCCGGCCAGGTCGAACGGCTCGGCGTGCACGGCACGGACCGCGTCGGCGAGCTGCTCGGTGGTCCAGTCGACGGCGTCGATCAGGCGGGTCTGCGGCGGATTCTCCGGCAGGACCACGGCGACCAGGCTCGCGCCGTCGATCCGGTAGGTCGTCCGCATCGCCTCGTGCCGCCCGGCCACCACGGTCAGCGCCGCGAACAGCCGTTCCGGGTCCAACGGGGAGGGGATGCGGACCGCGGCGCCGAGGTTGCACGCTTCCGCACCGGCCGCCTGCTGCAGGAACCACACGCCGCGTTCGGCGTAGGACACCGGTCGGCCGGTCACTCCGCGGCCCGCCAGGTGGCCGGGTCGTGGCCCTGGTCCAGGATCCGCCGGGCCCGGGACGTCACCGCGCCGCCGTGCTCGTCGCGGATCAGTCCGGCGTGCTCGGCGACCGTCGGGGCGTCGTAGAAGACGTCGACGGGCAGTTCCACGTCGAGCAGCTCCGCCATCCGGCCGACGATCCGCAGCATCGCGAGCGAGTGGCCGCCCGCCTCGAAGAAGTCGGTCCGGGTGCCGACCTTCTCATCGCCGAGAACCTGGTGCCAGACACCGATCAGGACGGTCTCCACCGGGTCGGCCGGGTCATCGCCGGGCTCGGTGACGGTGTCGCCGGACGGCGTGGCCAGTGCCCGCAGCGCCGCCGCGTCCACCTTCCCGCCCACGGTCAGCGGTAGCGTGGGCAGAACGACCACCTGGTCGGGCAGCGCGGCCCGGGGCAGGAAGGCGGCCAGCGCCGAGCGGATCCCACCGGGGGCCGGATCCCGGTGCGGTGCCGGGGTCACCGCGGCCAGCAGACGTACGTCGGCGGTTCCCCGGTTCACGACGACGACCGCGGCCCGGTCGACCTCGTCGAGGCGCAGCAGCGCGTTCTCCACCTCCCCGAGTTCCAGCTGTACGCCGGAACGCTTCACCTGCCGGTCCGTACGCCCCTGGAACTCCAGCCGGCCGTCGCGCCGGCGAGCCAGGTCACCGGTCCGGAACATCCGGCCGCCGGGAACCGCGGTGAACGGGTCGGGCAGGAACCGGGCGGCGGTCCGGGCCGGGTTGCCGTGGTAGCCCAGGGCGAGCTGTGAGCCGCCGATGAAGACCTCGCCCACGTCGCCGTCGCCGACCGGTGTGCCGTCCGGCGCGAGGAGATGGATCTCGGAGCCGGCGATCGGGGATCCGAGATGCTCCTCGTCCCCGCGGTCCAGGCGCGCGGCCGTCGCGTTGGCGGTGGCCTCGGTCGGGCCGTACAGGTTCCAGATCTCCAGGTCCGGCAGGACCGCACGGGTACGGGCGATCAACTCGGCGCCGGCCGGCTCGCCGCCGAGCAGGAGCCGCCGGAGCCCGGCCGGCCGTGGTCCAGCGGCCTCGATCTCGTCGAGCACCGCCCGCCACATCGACGGCACGCAGTTCAGCATGCTCGGACCGGCCTCGCGGAGCAGTTCGGTGATCCGCCGGGGGTCACCGGCCTCCTTGTCGCCGACAAGCCAGACGGTTCCACCGATGATCAGCGGACCCAGCAGCTGCTTGAGCGAGGCGTCGAAGGCGGGCGAGGAGATCGCCGGCAGGGCCGCGGCCGGGTCGAGCAGGGTCCGCGCGCACCAGTCGAGGTATCGCAGCAGACTGCCGTGGGCGACGGGCACGCCCTGGGGCCGTCCGGTGGAGCCGGAGGTGTGGATGACGTAGGCCACGTCGCCCGCGGTCGCACCCGGTGGGTCCTCGCCGTCGGGCTCCGTCGCGCCGGAGCCCGGCGGGATGACGGTGACTCCGTCCAGCACGATCTCGTCCGGGGAGCCGACGACGGTGGTGATACCGGCGTCGGCGAGGAGGGTGGTGAGCCGGGCGAGTGGTTCGTCCGGGCTGAGCGGCACGAAGGCCGCCCCCGCCAGTCCGATGCCGATCATGCCGGTGAGCAGGTCGAATCCACGGGGAAGCCGCAGGCCGACGGACTGACCGGGACGGACCCCCGCGGCACGCAGGCGCCGTGCGAGACCAACGGCACGCGCGTTCAGGTCGGCGTACGACAGATGGTCGGCGCCGCATCGCGCGGCGATCGCCGCGGGCCGGGCACGGACCTGGTCCCCGATCCGGCCGAGGACGGTGCCGGCGCTCATGCGGCCACCTCGGCACGGACATCCTGCCAGGTCAGCGCGTGGGACATGGCGACGAGGACGCGCCGGTCGCCGGTGAAGGCCTGACGCCCGTGCGACATCAGCAGGTTGTCCACGATCAGGACGTCGCCGGTGTGCCAGGGCACCGCCGCGGTGATCGGCTGCTCGGCGCGCCGGATCAGGTCGATGGTCTCGGCGCTGATCGGGGTGCCGTCGCCGAACTGGACCTGCTTGGGGAAGAACTCCGGAGCCAGTACCGCCTTGAGCCCCTCCCGCAGATCGCGGGGCAGCGACTCCGGGTGGAAGGCGACCACCTGGTTGAACCAGCACTCCTCGCCGGTATCCGGGTGGCGCACCAGGGCGGGGCGGACGGCGGTGGTTCGGACGACCCCACCGGGAAGCCATTCCACGCTGGTGCCGCGGCTGGCACACCAAGCCTCGGCCTCCGCCCGGTCGTCGGTGCCGAAGGCCTTCTGCCAGGTCAGGCCGATCCGCGGGTGGTAGGTACGCACGTAACGCACACCGACCTCGCGGAGACGGTCGATCAGCTCGGTGGGCAGCGCCGCTGCCAGGGCCCGGGTGTCGACGAGCGGGGTCGCGCCACCGGTCCGCGCCGCTATCGCGCATCCGAAGTAGAGGTACCGCGGCCAGTCGGCGCCGTAGCAGGCCTCGTTGTGCTGCTCGATCACCTCGGACGCCGGGTAGTCGGTGGAGGTGTAGACCCGGCCACCGACCTCGGTACGGGGTGTGGCGGCGTCCTGGTACCGCAGCGGTTCTCCGCCCATGGCGCGGACGACGGCGTCCAGCCGCTGGGCACTGCCCGGGTCGAACCCGCGGAACAGGATCGCGCCGCGTTCGTGCAGGCGTGCGGTGACGGTGTCGGGGGACGCCCGGATCTCCTGGACCAGGTCGGCCGTCCCCGATCCGTCCGCCGGGAGCTGGATCACCGGATAGGGCAACTGCGCGGGCAGAGTCATCGGGCACCTTTCGCGGGCAGGATTCATCGCCCCCGGCCGCGCCTTCCGCAGGCAGGGGGTGTCACTCCGTCCGCACGGCACGTCCGCGGACCGGAGGGTGGGCAGCAGCGGTCGCCGGCGGTGGCGCGGCCACCGTCGACAGGGAGCGGGAAGGTCAGATCAGTTCGGCCGGGGCGGGCACCGGCAGGCGACGGCTGTCGCCGAGGGGTGCCGGCATGTCCGCGGGCAGCACGACACGAGCGTCCCGGGCGAGGTCGGCCAGCGGGCGGAAATCCATCAGATCGACGTAGGTCAGTCCGCCGAGACCGGCAGTGGCGAGTTCGGCGAGGACCCGGCTCAGATCGGCGGTCCGGCCGCCCTGCAGCAGGTAGGGCTGGGCCGCGTTCCATGCGGCGCCGGGCCGGACGTGACGGAGCGCCAGTTCGAACGCGACCTCGCGAACGCTGCCGAACACCCCGTCACCGGGTTCGCGGCCGTCGTCGGGGGCGCCGTTGAGCACGAACGTCTCCGGCACCACGGTGCCGGGTAGCTCGGCCAGCCGTCCGGTGAGGTGACAGCGCAGGGCGTACGGGGTCAGCGAGGCGTCCGCCTCGACCCGCAGGGTCAGGGATCCGTCGGAGCCGGTCGCCACGGTCGCACCGGTGACCGCCGGATGGCTCCGGGCCGCCTCGGCGATCCCGTCCAGGTGGATCCAGGAGCCGTCGCGCCGGGTCCAGTCCGCGCCCCGGTCCAGGACCGGCGTGCCGGCGGCGTCGAGGAGCAGGCCCACCGGCAGGTCGGGGTGCTCGTCGGCGATGTCGAGGACCCGCAGCACCGCCGAGATCAGGCCGGTGGCCGTCGCCGGCGGGATCAGGGCGGCGTCGAACCGCACCGCGCAGAGCACGTCCGGGCCCATGATCTGGACCACGAACTCGAACGGGTCGCCCAGGTCGTGCTCGATCGGTGTCACCGACCAGCCGGCCGGCGCGGACCCGCGGTCGGCTGCGGCCGAGCCCGCCGGCGGAAAGTTGAAGGACGGCATCACCGAGACGTTCCGGCCGAGCCGGAACTGTTCGCGCACTCGCGTGTCGGTGGCGTCGTCATAGTCGTAACAACCGAAACGATAGGTGTCGAGGAGAGCGGTCTGCGCCTGTTTCATCAGTGCGCGGATCGAGTCCTTGCCGTCGTTTCCGACGAGCACCGGGAGAGTCTGGTAGAGACATCCCACCGATTCGGCGTGATCCGCGTCGAATCGATTCGAGGAATAAACGTTGATCGGCGTCCGGTCCATTCTGAGGAATCGCCCGAGCACTGCGGAATAGGCACCGAGGAATGCTGTCGAAACGGGAACCCCGGACCGCCTGGCGACCCGTTCGCAGACGGCTGCCCGATCGGTGGTGAGAATGGCCTCGGTGGGCAGCGGGCCGTCCGCCGACAGGACGGGGACCGGCAGCGTGGTGGGCGGCATCGCCGCGGCCACCCCGGCCCAGCGCCGGATCGCCGCGTCACTCAGCTGCCGGCCGGCGGCCGAGCCCTGCAGGACGGCGTCGTTCAACGGGCTGCCGGAATGGGGCGCCGTCGCCGGTCCACCGTGGCGAATCGCGGCCAGATGACGCTCGAAGGAGCTGGCCAGAGTGCGGCGGGCCGCCCCGTCGATGCTGATGTGGTGGATGATCAGAGCCATCCAGCGAGCTTGTGCACCGCTCGTGACCAGCACCGCGCTGATCGGCGGGCCGGCCGCGAGATCGAAGTCCTGCTGCAGCGCCCGCCCGACGAAGGCTTCCGCCGCCGCCCGCTCGTCCACGGCGCCGGCCACGTCGCAGAGCGCGACCGGCGGATGGAAATCCGCCAGCACCTGCTGCACCGGAATCGACGAAGCATCAATCGGATAGCGCGTCCGGAGGCCCTTGAAATCGCGCATCAGGCGATGCAGCGCCTCGACGGATTCCGCCGTTCCGGTTTCTTCTGGGATCGGCCACCAGGTCAGCACGTTGTTGCGCCAGCGCCGTCCTGGTGGCGTCGAATGGAAGAGAAGCCAATGCATTTTTTGAGCCCATGACAGCGGCGCTGTCTCGATCTCCATGAAAGTCCACCCCCGCGAACTGTTTCGAATCGAAGACTATCATCGACCGCAACGGCCCACAGCAGTCCAAACCGGTTTGGCAACTAGGCGCCAACCTGTCGGCGGTCGATATCGGATGACCTGGCGATATGACTCGACGCCATGGCGGGAATAGGCGAGAGGGCCGCCGGACGGATCGTCCGGCGGCCCTCTCGTCGTTCGTCAGCCGTTCACTATGTGAGACGGAATCCGGGATCCGCGTCGATCTGCGCGGTGTCGATCTGAGCCCGCTGGAGACCACCGGAGTAGTCCCAGTTGACCGCCTGCCAGCGGGTGAACTGGTCGAGCACCCAGATGCCGGACTGCCGGCTGCCGTTACCGGAGCGGCCGTTGCCACCGAACGGCAGGTGCGCCTCGGCGCCGGAGGTCGAGTTGTTCACCGAGAGCATCCCGGCACGCAGTCCGCGCCGGACACCGAACGCCGTCGCGGGATCGTTGGTGTAGACCGAGCTGGACAGGCCGTACCCGGGCAGGTTCGCCAGATCGATCGCCTCGTCCAGCGTCCCATACGTGGTAATCCCGACGATCGGCCCGAACGTCTCCTCGAGGAACAGCCGGTCGTCCGGCCGCACCCCGTCGACCACGACCGGGTGGTAGAAGTGGCCCGGCTCCGGATCGCCGACGAAGCCCTTGCGCGGATTCGACGACGAGATCCGGCCACGGCCGGTCGAGCCGGAGACCCGGTGGTGCGGGCCGATCCACGTCAGGTACTCCTCGAACCGTTCGGCGAAGACCTCCGAGATCAGCGGTCCGTACAGGACGTCCGCCCTCGGATCGCCGACCACCGCCTCCTCGACCGCCTGGCCCAACCGGCTCACGAACTCGCCGTGCACCGACTCGTGGACGATCGCGGTGCCCAGCGAGGTGCACCGTTGACCGGCCGTGCCGTACCCGGAGAAGAGCGCGCCCTGGACGGCGAGATCGAGATCGGCGTCGGCCGCCACGATCATCGGGTTCTTCCCCCCGAGTTCCAGGCACGGGCTCTGCAGGTGGCGCCCGCACAGTTCGCCGATCCGGGCACCGACCTCGGACGATCCGGTGAATCCGACCTTGTCCACCAGGGATTCTTCGAGCCCGCGGGACAGCGCCTCGAACGTGGTGGGGCCGTCGGCGTGCACGACTTCCAGGACACCGGCCGGCACGCCGGCTGCCCTGGCCAGACTCAGTAGTGCGTCGGCGCAGGCCGCGGCGTACTCGGCGGGCTTCCACACCACGGTGTTGCCGCAGAGCAGAGCCGGAACCAGGTACCACGACGGGACGGCGACCGGGAAGTTGCCCGCCGTGATGGTCACGACGACACCGACCGGCACCCGGAAGGTGAACAGCTGCTTGTCGGGCATCTCGCTGGGTACGGTCTGCCCGTACAGGCGGCGTCCCTCACCGGCGAAGAAGTCGCAGGTGTCGACGATCTCCTGCACCTCGCCGCGCGACTCGTGCAACGGCTTGCCGACCTCGCGCGTCACGAGCCCGGCGAGACTCTCCGCGTTGGCCTCGACCAGGCGCCCGAAAGCGGCGATCACCCGTCCGCGCACCGGCGCCGGCGTCGCCGCCCAGGCCTCGTGCGCCTGCTTGGCCGTGCGGAAGACGTCGAGCAGCGCGTCCGCCGCACCGAGCGGGACCTCGGCGACGGTGTCGGTGCGATCGGCGGGGTTGACCGACCGGAAGATCCGGTCGGACACGGTCGAAGTAGTCATCAGCGTCCTCTCGTGCTTCGGCGCGCCGGTGCGTCCACGACGGTCAGCCGGTACGCCGGACCCGGACCCGTAGTTCCTCGGGCCCCGCCGCCGTCCGCGCCTCGACGGAACTCCCGGTGCGCTCCGGACCGACGACGTTGACGTCGCCGTCCACCGTGATGGCGCATGTGCGCCAGTTGTAGCGGTACTCCACCCGGTACACGCCGAGCGGAATCACCTGAATCTCGTACGGCACGTCCGGCGCGATCCGATACCACTGACCACCGTGGACGGTGACCTCGCCGGAGGGGAAACTGGACTCGATCAGCTCCTGCACCCGCTGCCGGCTGCCGAGGCCGGTCTCGGCGGCGATCTGCTCCTTGGCGACGCTACGGGCCACCTCGGCGAGCGCCCGCCCGCGCCGGCGGCGGAGCAGTTCGGACAGGGAGTCGAAGACGTCCTGCTCCCGGGTGAGCATCAGGTACCGCACCAGGGGATCCGGTTCGGTCAGGATCTCCGCGCAGTACAGCTGCAGTAGGTTCTCGATCTCGGCCGGGTCGGGTCCAGGAATCGTCACGAGACGAGTATCCGTCGATCCCCGAACCCGGCCGCTGCCCCGGGTGAGCGGTCAGAGCGGATCGTTGCCGAACGTCGTCACGGCGGCCCAGTACGTGGCGGCGACGCCCAAGCAGGTGTTTCGCAGCGTGCCGTTGGTCGGGTACGCGTACGTGCAGTTGGTGCCCAGGTGCTCGTACAGCTTGTTGTCGCAGTTCAGCTTGTTGTCGCCGGGCGCGTCATAGCAGAGGTCGTGCCGTGCGCAGGGCCCGCGGAAGTCCGCGGCCAGGTACGAGTCCGGCGAGCTGGTGCAGTAGTCGTGCAGGCTGCCGAGCGCCGGGTTGTACACGTAGTTCGACGGCACGGTCACCTGGCTGACCGCCAGCGCCGAACGGTCCCGCGACGGCTGGTCCAACACCGTGCCGACCGGGCGGTAACCGGCGAGCAGCACGGTCAGCGGGTAGGCGGACGCGCTACCGACCGGCACCGACTCCACCAGCGTGGTGCCCTCGATCCGATAGGTGCCGGTCACCAGTTCGCCGTTCGCGCCGACGGCGTAGGGCGCGTCGTACGCCCCCACCACCACACCCTTCGCGTTCCGGACCAGCACCTCGGAGGCGAACGCGCCGGCCTGCCCGGTCGCCGGGGTGAGGCTTCCACCGGCGGGAACGTCGGCCGCGATCCGGTAGGTGTGCGATGCGCCCGGCCCGTCCACCACGACTGCCGCACCACTGGCGGGCACATCGAGCGCGGGGTCCGCCGGAGCCGCCTCCGCACCGGTCGGCAGTAGCAGGATCGCGACGAAGCCGGCACTCGCTGTGAGCAGCCTCAACCTGGTCTTCACGTGTGATCTCCCCGTTTCTTGCAACGACGAAAATGAGGCGCCGCAACGACGGCGAACGCGCCTCCCGCCCCAGAGTGGGCGCAGAATAGACGGATCCGAATGGCATCCGACCACGACGGACGCTAGCACGGCCCATCTACGGGGGTCTACACCACAAAAGACGACGGTGACCCCTGGAGGCCAATTCACCAGCCCCTTCCGTACGTTCGCAATATATTCACCGAACAACGCCGGTCGCCCATTCGAACGTCACGAACCGATGATCGACTTCGACCCGGGCCCTCGTCCCAGGCGGTCCGGCCGCACGACGGACACCCTCCGGGGAAGCCACATACCGCCCTGAACAGGGTTGCCGAGCCGCTCGGCGCTGAGGTAGCTTCCTTAACTGTCCGATCTAGACGAGATCCGAACCGGATCATGTCCGCGCCGCAGCGCGTCACATTGATCCACCAGGTCGGGCCAACGGGGAGAGCACTACACGGGGAGCGCGGTGAAATTCCTCAACGGATTCCTGCGCCATTATGACAAGCCACCGTAAATGCTTTTGGTGTGCAAAATAATGGCGCACCGAGTCCGTGTCGCCGCACCTCGAGAAAGGGGACGATCAACACGCCGCCAGAAATCATCGCCTTTCCTGCGCGCCCGACCACGGCGTGAACGATCAGTGACAACCACCGGCCAGAGGCATCGCAACCGCTGGTAGCGCACGACAGAGGAATCAGTCGACCGGTGCGGTGGCCGCCACACCCGGCGGCCACCGCACCGGTCGAGCCGGTGCCGGATCAGGAGCGGCAGAGGGCCGTATCGACCGCCCGGTCCAGGTGCTGAGCGTTCACCGGGTCGGCGATCATCGAGTTCACCACGATGGTCGCCGAGCGCCCCGACGGGGCGATACCGACGTAGCTCACGTACCCGGGGGCCACCCCGCCGTGGGTCCAAGCGAACCCTCCGCAGCTGAGTTTGAACGTGGCCAGCCCGAGGCCGTACCGCGAGCCGCCGACCGTGTCGTACCCCGGGGCGTCGACGGTCTTCTGCATCTCGGCGAGCTGGGCCGGCTCGAGCAGCTTGCCGCCGAGCAGCGCGGCCAGGAACCGGTTGATGTCACTCGGCGGCCCGACCAGGGCGCCCGCCGACCATCCGGCGGACGGCTCGGTCTCGGTGATGTCGACCGGCCCGTTGCCCTGCATCGCCGGGTAGTAGCCGCGCGGGTGGGTGCCCCGGATCGTGGTCTCCCCCTCGCCCGGCCAGTACGTGCCCCGCAGCCCGGCCGGCTCGATGATCCGCTTGGTGATCTGTTCCCCGACCGGCCGCCCGGTGACCTTCTGGATGATCAGCCCGGCCACGATGTAGTTGGTGTTCGAGTACGAGAACCCCGACACCGGCTCCCGGTCGAATCCGGCGCGCAGCAACTCGTACGGCTCGTAGTAGGTGTGCAGGTTGTTCAGGAAGTCCGCGAAGATCACGTCGTCGTAGTCGGCGAGCCCGCTGGTGTGCTGCAGCAGCTGCCGCACGGTGATCTTCTGCCCGTTGGGTACGACCCCGGGCAGGTATGTCTCGACCGGCGCGTCCAGCCGGACCTTGCCCTCACCGACGAGCTGCAGGATGACGGTGGAGGTGAACATCTTGGTGTTGCTGGCGATCCGGATCCGCCCGTCGACGGGCATCTTCCGCCCGGTCTTCAGATCGGCGACCCCGGCGGTCCAGTTGCGCACCCGCCCGTCGGCCTCCCGCACCGACGCCATCACGCCGGGGAACTTGTCGACGCGGACCAGGTTGTCGATGGACTTCTGAACGACATCGGAGCGAGGGGCGACGTCGGCGCGGGGTGCGACATCGGCGCGGGGCGCGCTGACCGCCGGCGAGGCCAGGCCACCCAGGGCCAGGAGCGAGGCGAGCCAGACAGCGGTGGTACGAATCATCGTGATCTCCCTGGTGAGCCCGGAAAGCTGACACCACTGAGCTTTCCGGTGACAGCGAGACAGATCGATCCCACCAGCTGGAGTCCCGGGGTACAGCCAGCGCTACTGCGCGAGCAGGTACTCCCGGACCTGACCGCGCGCCTGATGGATCCGCGACTTCACGGTGCCCTCCGGGATCCCCAGGTGACCGGCGATCTCCTTGTAGTCCAGCTGGCAGATGTCCCGCAGCACCATCGGCGCCACCAGATCCGCCTTGGTGGCCTCCAGCCGCTCCAGGGCGTCGAGCAGGTCGAGCCGCGACCCGGCGATGACACTGGTGGTCCGGGCGTCCGCCACGTCCACCGGCATCTCCGCGTAACCCTGCTCGGCGGCCCGCCGTTTCAGGGTCCGGTACGTCTGCCGGGAACCGTTCGCGATGATCACGTGCAGCCAGGTGCTGAACTTCGACCGGCCCTCGAATCCGCCGATGTGCCGGGCCACCTGCATGAGCACGTCCTGGCAGGCCTCCTCGGCGTCCTGATAGCACGGCAGGAACCGCGAACATCTACGTAGGACGCTCGGCCGGATGGCCGCCAGCAGCGCGTTCAGGGCCGCACCGTCGCCGGCGGCCGCTTTCCGGGCCAGTACCTCGTGGTCTTCGTCGCGCACGTCGCCCCCGTCGTCTGATTCAACGACGTTGATAATACGAGCGTGCAAGTACCCCTCATGATCGGCAGATATCGGATCACCGGGCGCCTCGGTTCCGGCGCCTTCGCGACGGTGTGGCTCGCCGAGGACGACGTGCTGGAATCCCGGGTCGCCATCAAGATCCTCGCCGAGAACTGGGCACACCACCCCGACGTGCGCGCCCGGTTCGAGCAGGAGGCCCAGGTGCTGCGCCGGGCCGATTCGGAACGGCTGGTGCGGGTGCACGACTTCGGCGAACTCCCGGACGGCCGCCCCTACCAGGTCATGACGTACGCCGCCGGAGGCACCCTGCAGGACCGCCTGGATCAGGGGCCGATGCCGGTCCGCACGGCCCTGCGCACCGCCGGCGACATCGCGCACGCGGTGAGCGTCCTGCACGACTCCGGGGTCCTGCACCGCGATCTGAAACCGTCGAACGTCCTGTTCGACACGGTCCGCGGCACCGAGCGGGTGCTCGTCGCCGACCTGGGCCTGGCCAAGGAGATCGCGCACGCCTCCGGGTTCACCGTGGTGGCCGGCACCCCCGGGTACATGGCCCCGGAACAGCACCTGCCCGGCGGCGGCCTGGACGTGCGCGCCGACGTGCACGCGATCGGCGCGATGACCTACCAGATGCTGACCGGGCAGCCCCCGCAGTCGGGCCGGGCGGCCGGCGCGGCGCCGTCGAAGCTGCGGTCCGGGATCTCCCGCGAGGTGGACCGGGTGGTGATGCGGGCCCTCGACGCCGACCGGGACCGCCGCTGGCCGTCCACCGCCGCGTTCGCCACCGCCCTGGAAGCGTCCACAAGCGTCTCTCCGAGCCGAATCCTGCGCCTGGCACGGAACACGGTGGGCACCGCCCTGGCCCTGTCCCTGCTGGCGCTCACCGGTGGCGCGACCGTGCCGAACCCCACGCCGGTCGGCTGGGTCCGGGTCGCCGACCCCGGCCGGGCCGTGTCGGTCTCGGTTCCCGGCGGCTGGGCCGGGCAGCTGCGCGACTCCGGCTGGAACGTCGCCGCGGTCGGACTGCCCGCCGCCACCGAACCGGGCCTGCAGATCAGCGCCGACCTGGACTCGAACACCGCGCCCGGCCTGTTCGCCGGGCGTCTGCCGCCGGGTGGATCCCCGACCGTGCCGACCCATCCCGGATGCATCCGGCTCCCGGACCGCACCGTCCGCGCCCTCGGCACGACCGGTCTGACCCAGCGCTGGACGAGCTGCGGCGGCGACACCGTCTCGTACGACGAAGTGGTCCTTCCCGGGGTCTATCTCCAGATCCGGCAGGACAGCCGTGGCCCCGATCACACCGACGGGATCCTGCGCACACTGCGGGTGAGAGACTGACCTCAGTGGTCACGGATACGTAACGGGATCGCCGGAGTTCAGCATCTATCCACCCGGTGTCCAGGTCGATCCGGGATCGTCGTCTCCTATGCAGCGCACTTCCGGTATCGCCGCCCTCGTCGCCCTCACGACACTGGCTGCCGGTGCGCCGGCCTTCGCCGCTCAGCGACCGCCGCGCGAGATAACCGCTGCCGTGGAGACTCCCGCGCTCTTCGACGACGAGGCCGGCGGCGACACGGACGCCGACGACCCCGCGATCTGGGTCGACCCGGCCGACAAGTCCCGCAGCCTGGTCATCGGCACCGCCAAGAACGGCGGCCTGCGCGTCTACGACCTGACGGGCCGCGAGGTCCAGAAGATCGCCACCCCTGAGGGCGGCCGTTTCAACAACGTGGACATCCTGACCGGGTTCACCCTCGGCAAACGGAAGGTCGACGTCGCCGTCGTCACCGACCGCGGCCTGGACAAGCTCCGCCTCTACCGGATCGAGGCGTCCGGGCTCACCGACATCACCTCGGCCGACGCGCCCCTGCTGTTCTCCAAGGACCAGGCCGAGGTCGAGGAGCAGGCCACCGGTTACGGCGTCGCCGTCTACGGCCGGTACGCGGTGGTCAGCCGCCGGCACAGCACCCGACTCGGCATCTTCCGCCTCGAGGAGAAGAACGGCCGGGTCACCTACCGCGCCACCGACACCATCGACCTGCCCCGCGAGTTCCGGCTCCCGGACGGCAGCACCTGGTCGCCGTGCGCCGAACCGGGCGAGGACCCGCAGGTCGAGGGCATGGTCGTGGACGCCGAGGCAGGCGTGCTCTACGTCGCCCAGGAGGACGTCGCGCTGTGGCGTATCAACCTGGCCGGCGGCACGTTCAGCAGCATTCCGCGGATCGTCGAGCGGGTCCGCGAATTCGGTCAGCCCGCCACCTTCGACCCCGAGTCGGAGGAGTGCACCGTCGAGTACACCAATGCTTTCGGCGGCCGGATCAGCGCCGACGTCGAGGGCGCGACCATCTACCCGACCGGCAAGCGGGACGGCTACCTGATCGTCTCCAGTCAGGGTGACAGCCGGTTCTTCGTCTACGATCGCCGCACCAACAAGCCGGTGACCATCTTCTCGGTCGTCGACGGCAGGAAGACCGACGGTGTCCAGCACTCCGACGGCGCCGCGGCCACGTCGGTCGCCCTGCCCGGTTACCCGAAAGGCCTCCTGGTTCTCCACGACGGCGAGAACACCCCAGACGGCGGCCGTACGAGCACCAACTTCAAGTTCGTCGACTGGCGCTCGCTGGGCCTCGGTTCCTGAGCACAGCTCCGCCGAGTTCCGCCGTCAGTAAGGCTCTGCAGTCAGCCAGGCTCTGCAGTCAGTAGGGCTCCGCTGCATTCCGCCGTCAGTGCGGCTCTGCCGGGTTCCGCCATCGTCAGGTGGCGGAACCGGCCTGCTGTTCCCGGATGATCGCCTCGAACAGTTCCCCGGTCCGGACCGACAGCCCGACCGTGCTGATCTGCACCCCCGGCCAGCCCGCACCGCTGTTGAGCCGCTGCAGGAACCGGTTCCTGCCACTGAGATAGCTCTGCTCGAAGGCGGGGTCCAAGGCGAGTGTCACGAACTCCTGCCGCTGCACCGTGGTCCGGCCGATGTCCCGCACCGCCGCCCACGGGATCACCTGCTCCGAAAGCCGCCGATCCCGAATGCCAGCCGAATCCACCTCGACCACCGGGCCACGCCGGCCGAGCTGACGGGCGATGACCACAGTCCCGTACCCGAAGAACAGCACCCCGACAACACCGATCACCACCCGGAACGTGCCCGAGGCCGTCCCCCAGCCACTCCAGATCAACCACGCACTGGACCCGACCAGAACAACCGCGGCCAACAACAATCCAAGAGTCCGCGGCCAAGACCGGTAAACGACCATCAGCGCATCATGCCGAACCGCCATCCGGAAATCGACCCCGGAAACGCCGGCCCACGCAGGCCCGGAATTGACCTACTCCGGAAATGCAGAAAGGCCCACCCGGG
>NZ_BOMG01000138.1 GCF_016862075.1 Actinoplanes couchii
CCGGAATCCCCCTCCGTTAGGGCGGGGAGAGGTCAAGAAGATGCCGCTCGCGGCCAGGCCGGCTCCCTCGGCGGCGACGGACGCGGTCGCGTCACGCAGGGCGGCCTCGCGGGAAACCCGGTTCACCTCCCGGTAGCGGCGCACCGCCTCCGGGACACCGCCGAAGCCTCGCAGCGGACGCAGGGCGTGGACCAGTTCGGCGGCGAGCACGGCGGCACGACCGGCGGTTCGCTGCCGATCCGCGGTACGCCGCTGCAACCAGGGGCTGATCCGGTTGACGACGAGGCCGAGTGCCGGTACCCCGGCCGCTATGCCGAGGCCGAGCCACGGATCCACCGACAGCAGGACGGCGACGGTGACCAGCAGCCCGGCGGCTCCGGACACCAGCAGGACGGCGGCTCGCAGGATCTCGGCGGCGGCCGCGGCGTCGGAGACCAGCACTGTCATGAGGTCACCGGCGGCACGGTCGGTGGGAGCACCGTCCAGGATCCGGCGGGCGGCCTCGACCCGCAGATGGTGCGCCTCACCGGTGGTGGCGGAGGTCAGCTGCCAGAAGTTGGCGCCGCCGCCGGTGGCGAGCACGGCGAACAGCACGAGGATCCCGCCGACGGCCACCACGATCGAGCTGGGCGGTCCGCCGTCCACCGCGTGATCGACGGCCAAGCCGATGGCCAGCGGGACGAGCGCCTCGCAGATCTGATGGCCGGCCGACGCGGCGCCGGCGAGGGCCAGGGGCCGGGCCCGGCGGCGCAGGCTCGCGGAGAGAACGGGATGCATGATCCCGGACGTTAGGCAGCGGCGGCGGGCGACTCCATCGATTCGGGAGATCCCGGATCTTCGAACGTCGCGAGCAGCGTGTCGCCCTCCGGCCTGCGGGTGTAGAGGACGTGCCGGCCGGCCCTGGTGCGGTCGACGACCCCGGCCGTCAGCAACGAGGCCAACTGCTCGGACACCGTGCTGGGCGACAGCCCGAGCGCGGCGGCCAGGCCGGTGGTGGTCGCTGGCCGGTCCAGGGCCCGGAGCACTGTGGACCGGCCGGGGCCGATCAGCCGGTCCAGCCGGCCCCGGACGTGCGGGCCGGGCGTACGCGGGCCGGCCAGCGCCGCCGCGCCCCGCGCCTGATAGGTGATCATCAGGATCTCGGGGTGATCGGTCGAGCAGGTCATCGTGTCCTGCAGGAGCAGCACCGGTACGAGCAGCAGCCGCCGCCCGCGCGCGTCCAGTCCGGACTCTTTGCGTTTCGGTAGGGAGAGCACCGGCCGCTCCCAGCTCGCCGGGCCACGGACGTCACCGAGCAGGGCCTCCGGGCCGGCGACGGCGAGGGTCTGCGCGCGCAGAAGCACCTCCTCGTCCAGTACGGCGCGCATCGCCGGCCAGTGCGGGGCGATCGTGAGCTCCCAGAATGCGGCGAGGGCGTCGGCAAGCCGGCCGAGTGCCCGGTCCGGGTCGTCGCGGTAGGGCTCGAGGAAGGCGGGCAGCCCCTCCGGATAGTGTTTGCCGAACTGCTCCCGGATGACCGCGTGCGGTGTCCGGCGTAAGTCGTCCAGTTGCTCGGTCACCGTCGTCCGGCCGGCCGACGGCACCGGGGTGAACAGGTCGGGGGTCGGGCGGCCGTGCTCCTCGCCGTACAACTGGGCATAGATCCGCAGTGGTGCGAGCTCCGGGACCGTGCGCAGAACCTCCCGGGCGCGGTCGGCCCAGTCGGTGTACGGCCACGGCGCACGGGGATGTGCCCGATGGCGGTGCACCATCTCGATGCCGTTGACCAGTTCCAGGATCGGGCTCACGGTGATCCGGGTGCGGTCGATCGCCGCGTCGTCGAGCCGGATCCGGATCACGCGGCGAGCGTACCCGCTGCGGGGAGCACGACACCCGGCCGTCTCCGACGTCAGTCGTGATGGTGCCGATGGGTCGCCGGCCGGTGATCGCGGTCGTTGAAGGCGAACGCGATCTGCGGGGTGAACTCGTCGGTGGTGGTGTCGGTCTCGCCGAGGACGACGATGCGCTCGTCGGTGGTCAGGTCCGAGGCGTCGACGGTGGCGGCGCCGTTCAGAACGATCGGCACGTCCGTCAGGTCGACGTTGGTCGCCGCATCGCCGTTCGGGTCGTCGCCGTCATCGCCGGTCGGGTCGTCGCTGTCCTCGTCGTCGCCACCGTGCCTGCCGGCAGCGTGCTCGCCATCGCCGTCGTCGCTGCTGTCGTCGTCGCCCCACTCGCCGCTCAGGGTGACCGTCGAACCACTGACGTCGGCGATGTCGCCCGCGACCACGTCCGGAGGCGTCGTCCAGGCGTCCACCGTCGCCGCGACGACGTTGTCGCCGTCCCGCTCACCCAGCACGATCACGAACTCGTCCTCGGCGACCTTCCCCGCCACGCCGTCCACCTCGACGGTCGCCGCCGAGGTGTGCACGTTCAGCGTGTTCTCGTCGTCGCCGAAGTCGTCGCCACCGGCCGCCGATGTCTCCTCCAGCGTCAGCCCGTCCCGGGTGACGCCGCTGACCACACCGAGGAACACCTGCGCCGGTAGCGGCCGGGCGACCTCGCTGCTCGCCGCCAGAGCCAGTGCCCGCCCTGACTTGGTGGCGCTGCCGCTGATCGTCACGGTGTAGCCGACCAGACGGCCGTTCGCCTCCTTGCCGTTGCCCTTGCCTTTGCCGGGCGGCCGTTGCACGGTGACCACCGCGTTCGCCGGCAGGCTCGCCTTTCCGACCGTGAGGCTGCTGGTGAGCACCCGCAGAGTCTTCGCCGAGGAGGCGACGACCAGCCCTTGCACGGTGAACCGCTGCGCCTTCGGTTTGCCGCCGGCAGCCATCGCCGGCGCCGGAAGAGTCAGGGCGGCCGCAACCGCGACAGCAACGGCGGCGGCACTACGTGCGGGACGGTATCGCATGAGCAGGGGTCCTTCCGGGGGCGTTCAAGGTCAACCCCGATCACGCTACGTACGGAACCGGCACCTGTCCGCATCCGGAAACGCATTGCTACCGCCCCGCACCGCCTTCTCCCCCGTTCAGCCGACCGAGCGGGGCCCGTTCCGGCTCCCCGCCACCCGGGAAATCCCAGCGGCGGAGCGATCGCCGGCTCCTCGGCTTGGATGAGGCACGTCACAACTGAGCGCTCGGCGCTGACCCGGATGACCCCACCTCATCCGGTCGGCGGAGGCCCGGAACGGCACAGTGATCCTACGGTTTCGGTTCCCACCAAATCGGGTGCTATCCGCCCGTAACCGACCGGAGCGTCGATGCGTTTTCCCCTCCCCGCGAGTGCCCGTAACACCGCTGCCGCACTCGCCGTAGGGCTCCCCGCCACCCTGGTGGCCTTCGGTTCGCCGGCGCAGGCCGCGGCGACCGCCGACGTCCCCGCCTACACGCTGAGCAGCACCATCAGCCCGGCGCCGCTGAACGCCGCGGACTGCGGGCCGGACTGCGTGGTCGCGCCTCTCCCCCGCGGCGGCACGCTCGACGACTACTCCGCGCTCAACCAGGCGGTCGCCGCCGCGGCCGCGAAGGTCGTCCCGGCGGTGATGGCCGCGGACGGCACCACGGTCGCCACCCCGGCGAAGACCGCCACCGTCCTGCTGCAGGCCGGCACCTACCGCCTCACCAAGGGCCTGCGCCTGCCCCCGAACGTGAACCTGCGCGGTGCCGGCATCGCCGCCACGGTCCTGCTCGCCGACCCCACGGTGAACTGGAAGAACTTCTCCTACAGCTTTCTGGTACGCCCGACCGACGACAAGTCGGCCGGCAGCAGCAACCTGGTCTCCGACCTGACGGTCAACGGCAACTGTCGTACGGGCGCGGGCGCGTTCGACAATGCCACCCTGCCCGGCAACCCGAGCGAGATCTGCGACTTCCGCACCACCACCGGCGCCAGCACCAACACCGCCGGCGGCATCTCGGTCGGCGACCGCTGGACGGTACGCCAGGTCCGCTTCACCAACCTGGAGTACTTCAAGCTCTGGGTAAACTACGCGACCGGCGCGCGGATCGTCGACAACCGGTTCGACAACCGGGGCGGCGGCGAGTCCGGCGACGAGGACAACATCGGCGGCGGCGGCCGCAACGACGGCACGATCATCGAGAACAACCAGTTCGACGCGACGATCAACGGCAACAGCTTCGACTTCACCAACGCCATCCGTACGGTCGTACGCAACAACATCGTGCACACCACCCCGGAGGTCGCGGCCGTTCGCGGTCACCAGGAGTACGGCAACATGTACTTCGAGGGTGTCGTCGAGGCGACGGTCACCGGCAACATCCTCGAGGGCTCGCACATCGTCCTGAAGTCCAACGCCGGGTACGCCCACACCGGCAACAACAAGGACGTCACCAACCCCCGCGACAACCTGGTGGCCGGCAACATCATCCGGGACTCGGCGACCGTCGGCGTGGCCCTGGCCTACGACGACTACCTGGACTCCGACGGCACCCTGGGCACCATCGGCTACTGGGACACCAAGCCCTCCCTCGACGACCCGAACGACCACTTCCTGCGGGCCGGCGGCAACAACGTCGTCCGGGACAACGTGATCGAGCGGTCCCGCGAGACCGGCATCATCGCGTACGGGATGACCGGCACCAAGAACGCGGCCGACACCATCACCGGCAACCGGATCGTCAACGCCGGTTTCGGTGGCTCGACCAGCTACAGCACCGGCGCGGGATACTTCGACACCTCCGGCATCGGCGTCTCGATCGGCAGCAAGGACGTCGTCACCGGCAACACGATCGTCGACGACCAGGCCAACCCGACCACCTGGTACGGCGTGCACATCGGCGCCCGCAAGGCCTCGTCGAAGCCCACCTACACCTCGGTCGGCGGCAACACGACCAGCGGCCTGATCGGCGTGCCGGTCCGCACCGCGGCCAACGCGCCCGAGGCCCCCGGCAACCTGACCGCCGGCGCGGACGGCATCTCCTGGGACGAGTCGTACGCCACCGGCAACCCGGTCGCCGGCTACCGGGTGTACCGCGACGGCCTGCCTGTCACCACGCTGACGCCCGGCAGCGCCACCATCCCCGGCAACCTGCTCGACGCCGACGCCGCCGGTCTGGAGAACCCTGCCGCCGGCACAGCCGGGTGGACCGCGGGCGGCTCCGGCACCCGGGTGGCGCGCAGTACCGCCGCGGGCGCCGTCGGCGGTGGATCCCTGCAGCTGACCGCCGCCACGGCCGGGCAGATCAGCACGTACAGCAAGAAGGTCGTCCCGACCGTGGGCGCCACCTACACCTCGGTGGCCAGCTTCCAGGCGACCGGCACCGCCCGCCGGGTCCGCGCCGGCATCGCGTTCACCGACGCGAGCGGCAAGGTCACCCGCCTGGCCAGCTCGAACGCCTCCACCGTGGACGCCACCACCGGCTGGATGACCAGCGCGTACACCGCGGTCGCCCCGGCCGGTGCGGTCTCCGCGCAGACGTTCATCATGGTCGAGAACACCGTGGTCGGCGAGTCGCACCTGCTGGACCGTCTCGGCCTGGTCGAGGGCACCGCCACCGAGGGCCTGACCGGCCTGCCGTCCGGCACCTACCAGGTGGTCGCCTACCGCACCGACTCGTCGGAGAACTCCGGCGCCACCACCGTCACCCTCCCCTGATCCACCGGTAGCACCGTGGTGCCCCGCCGCCCACCCGGGCGGGGCACCACGAGCGTCAGCGGCAGGCCTCAGCCTCCGCGGCGGCCTTGAGCTCGGTCAGCCAGGATTCCAAGCCGGCGCCGAGGTAGGCAGTCGAGGTCGGGACGTCGGCCTCCACCTGGGCTCCGGTCCACGTCTCCTCGGTACGTACCACCACGCCCCGCTTCGTCGGAATGAAGTTCCAGACGTGGGTGCCCTTGTCGATCCTCAGGCCCTCGCCGATGGCCGGGCCGGTCCAGCGGATGCACTTCTGGTGTTCAAGTTGCTGAACGGTGGAGGTGATGACCAGGGTGGTGGCCGGGGTCATAGGGGTCTCGGGGACCGGGGTGGTCCAGCGGAAGCTCGAGCCCGCGCGGAAGCGGCTCTTGTCGAGGCGTTCGACGGTGCCCGGCGCGGACTGCCATTCGGTCCAGCTCTCCACGTCGGTCTGCAGGTTCCAGATCGTCCGCAAAGGGGCGTTGATCAGCGTCTCCGTCCGGTAGCGGATCTTCGCGCTCGCGTCGACGCCCTGGCCGCCGCAGGTCACCGCCGCCCGCGCCGGGGCGGCGGACGCGGCGGACGGGGGCAGCATCAGCGCGCCGACGGCAAACGGGATCGTCAGCAGTGCGTAGCGCGTACGGGTCGGCATCGGGGGTTCCTTTCCGGCTGTGAATGGGAACCGCTCCAGCCTCCCGCCGGGACGTACCGTCGCGCGTCGGCAGATTTTGCCTAACACCGGTCGAACTCATTCGCCGGCGGGCTCGGTCCCCAGACCTCGCTCTCGGAGTTGGCGCCGGGAGGAGATGCCGAGCTTGCGGAAGATGCTGCGCAGGTGGGCGTCGACGGTGCGCTTGCTGAGGAAGAGCTGGGTCGCGACCTCCTGCGAGGCGGCGCCGGCGGCCACGAGCCGCGCGACGGCGACCTCACGGGCGGTGAGCTCGTCATGGATCTGAGCCCCTCGGCGACGAACCTTGTCACCGGTCGCACGCAACTCGTCAGCGGCCCGGCGGGCGAAACCCTCGGCCCCGGCCGAGAAGAACAGTTCATGTGCCGTACGCAGGTGGCGTGCGCTGTCCTGCCGACGTCCTCTCCGGCGCAGCCATTCGCCGTACAGCAGGTGGGCCCGGCCCCGGTACGGCAGCAGCGGGCTCTCGGCGAGCCGGTCGACGGCCTCCACGAAGGGCTCCTCGGCGTCGATCACCAGCCCCCGAGAGTAGGCGGCGATGCCCAGCGCCGTGGGGGTGCCACCGGCCGACGCGTGCTCGGTCAGCGACTCCAGCGCCCGGGCGGCCAGGTCCGGCGACTGACACCGGGTCGCCGCCTCGACCAGTTCGGCCAGCGCCCCGCCGACATGGAACAACTCGCCGTCGTCGATGACCTTGCGGGCGGCCGTCAGTGCCGCCGGGTAGTCGCCCAGGCCGTTGTGCAGCACGGCGGTCGCCCAGTTCAGGTTGGTGACCCGGCCACCGTCCCGGCCGTCCTCCGCCTCGGCCGCCGCCCGGAAGAGCGGCAGATCCTCCGCCCGCCGGCCACGAAAAGCGCCCAGGAGCAGGCGGGGATACATCAACGGGGCATCGCCGATCGCGTCGGCGATCGCCTCTTCCTCGGCGATGGCCGCCACCGCCCGCCCGAGATCACCGGAGAGCGCCGCCTCACACGCCGCCTGGCCCAGTCCGAGCCGCAGCAGGACCGGCGAGCCCGAGTCGCGGCCGGTCTTCTCCATCCAGGCGGCGATCTGCGTGTGGCCGGCGAAGTCCCAGAACTCGGCCGTGAGCACCGTGGCGAGCGCGGGCCGGCGTATCCACCACCGGTCTGCGACGTCCACGAGCGGGATCGCCCGGCGTGGGCCTCCGTTGGCCAGCGCAACCAGCACGTCCAGGGTGTCCGGGGCAGCCGCCGGCGGCGCGGCCGACCGGGCCGCTGTCAGCACCTCGTGGATGATGCCGCGGGCCCGGCCGACGGACAGGGCCATCTCGAACGCGTCCAGGAAACACTCCCGGGACCGGACCGGGTCCAGCTTCGCGAGTCGCCGGGCGGCGCCGACCATCAGCATCGGGCCGGTGCCGTCGCCGTGCCGGGTGAACGCGATTCGGCCCTGCAGAATCTCGGCCCTGGCCCGCTGACCGTCGTCGAGCGAGTTCAGGTCGACGGCCGTGAGCAGCTGTGCCGCGTTCTCCACGGCTCCCGCGTCGAGGACGGCCTGCACGGCGGCCAGGGTCCGCTCGATGCGGGCGACGGGGTCGAGCGTCAGCGCCGCCGAGCGTTCCAGGAAGGCGGCCGCGGCGGCGACCCCGCCCCGCGCCCGGGCCCGGGACGCGCCCGACTCCAACTCCGCCGCAATGACGTCATCGGGGCCGCCCGCGGCCTGCGCGCGGTGCCAGGCCCGGCGGTCCGGGGCGACGTCCGGGTCGGTGACCTCGGCCAGCGCGAAGTGCGCGGCGCGGCGCTCCGGCGATGTCGCGGCGTGATAGACCGCCGAGCGGGCCAGGGGATGACAGAACAGGATGCGCGCCCCGAACTCGGCCAGGTCGGTGGCGGCCGCCTGACTCACGTCCAGGCCCAGGTTGCGGGCGGCCGGCCACAGCAGCCCCGGGTCGCCTGTCGCGTCGGCTGCGGCCAGGACGAGCAGCGACCGGGCGTCGGCCGGCAGGTTCTCGAACCGTTCCCGGAAGCACTGCTCGATCCGGATCGGCGTGTTCGGCGTTCCGGGCAGCAGGAAACCACCGGCCGCGGGCAGTTCGAGCAGTGCGAGGGGATTGCCCCTGGCCTCGGCGACCAGGCTCTCCCGGACCCGCTCGTCCAGCGGAAGCGGACTGCGGAAGGCCAGCAGTTGCTTCGCTTCTTCGTCGGTCAATCGCCCGACGTCCAGCCCGGGCAGTTCGCTCAGCAGGATCCCGCGGTGGCCGCCGGTGGCCGCCGGCGGGCGGGCGGCGACCACGACCGCGATCCGGTCCGCGGCGACCCGGCGCCCGACAAAAGCCAGCACCCGCGCCGACGCGACATCGAGCCACTGGGCGTCATCGACGAGACACAGCAGCGGCCGATCACGGGCCGCCGCCATCAGCTGCAACACCGCCAGCCCGACGTGAAACACGTCCGGCACTCCACCGGCCAGCCCGAACGCCACCTGCAGCGCGGTTCGGTGCCGCTCCGAGAGCGCGGGCAGATGCTTCAGAACCGGTACGCACAGCTGATGCACCGCGGCGTACGGAAGCTCCTGTTCGAACTCCGCCCCGCAGGCCCGGACGACCTCGAAGCCGGCAGCCACCCGCACCGCATGCTCCAGCAGCGCGCTCTTGCCGATACCCGCCTCACCACTGACCACCAGCGCGGCGCCCCGGCCCGCCCGCGCGGCCTCGATCACCTCGCCCAGCCGTGCCAACTCGGCGTGCCGTCCGACCAACACATCGGGTATCGGCGCTGGCGTCTGCATGGGCCAACGGTAGATGGTCGAATGTACGGCGTACTCACCTGTGACCCGTCGCCGGCGTGAGCGGCGGGAGTTGCTCGGCCAAGAGGGCAAGACCGTCTCAGCTAACGAGGCTCGCGCTCAGCCAGCGCGCGACGGACACCACGGGCCATCCTCCGTGAAGCGTTGGGCTGGTCGATGAGGTGGAGCACCTCGGTCTCGCTGAGTTCCGTGCGTCGGGCCAAGGCCAACGCTGCCGCGAAGGGCCGTTCGTCCGGCTGATGCAGCAGTGCGCAGGTCTCACGCAAGACTCCTAGCAACGCGGCCCGATCTGCGTTGTGGTGCCGCGCTATCGCGGCCAGGATGCTGTTCCGAGTCCACCGGTCCAGGCCGTCGAGAGAGACAGCGGCCAGTGTGGTCGCGTCAGCGAGCGGGGACTGGGCGACAGCGCTACGGACGAACGAAAACGGGTTCCGCCCCAGCTGCCGCAACCCTTCCTGATCAATTCGTGGGTCGCTGGCGAGGTCACGATAGTCGACCGGCGTGCGCTCACGGGGCAGCAGCTCATAGATGTCGACCACCAGAGCATCCTGCCACGCACCCGCCCGCACCAGCGCCGCCCTGAACGGACTGACGCCCCTCCCGACTCTGCGTACTCATTTATCGGACGGCAGGATCCCGCCCCATCCGTGGCACAATTTGCGCACCTGGCGAGCTGATGATCGACACAATCCGTCCTGGTCCAAGTACGTCCGGCCGGGGTGCGGAACATCCGAGCGACCACGGAACGACCACAGGGCCGGCGCGGCGGAATGCCACCCGCCCCGGCAACCATCACCAGCGAACGATTAAGCCGGCACCCCACTTCTAAAGGCGGTAGGTGCCGACCGCAGCGGGACGGTCCCGCACAGGAGCTGCCTCACCGGGTAGGTTCTGCGAAGTCCTCATGCGTTGTGCCTGGTGCCCACTGGCCAGCAGGATGGCGCAGACGACGATCGCGAGCGAGGCGGCAGCGGTCGAGACGGGACGGCCGACGGAGCCGCGGCACCGGTACACCACCAGTGTCTGCAGCAGGAGCAGGATCTTGAGGCTCACCACGGCGATCGCCAGAACCTCCGGCCAGGTCGATGCGCCGGGGTCGTCATCGGTGTTCACCGTTCCACCATGACGCGTTCATGATCCTCTGGCCGGCGCGTTGACGGGTCTGGTATGCGGTGCAGCCCGCTTTTCACGTGCCGTTGACAGCGGATCCCGACCGTCCGGCAGGGCGTCAAAATCGTGTCAACATCCGGGGCTCGTACCGGTGGCATGCCTCATCCTCACTGGGTGGACATCCTCAAGATCAATGGAAGTGGTGCCGAGCGGCGTACCCTCGCCGAACTGGACGACCTGCTTGGCGAGGACCACGGCTTCGTGTGGGTGGACATCCCGGTCTGCGATGCCGAGGCCGTACGCGTACTCACCGAGGTCTTCGGTTTTCATCCCTTGGCCGTGAAGGACTGCACCGAACGCAACCGGGTGCCGAAGATGCACGCTTATGCCGATCACGTGTTCGTGGTCCTGCACGCACCCGAGCCCGGCGACCGCGGACACGTGCACTACCTCGAGATCGACCAGTTCATCGGCCGCAACTACCTGGTCACCGTGCACGGTCCTAACAATCCGGCGGTCTCCGCCGAGGCCGCCGAACGGGAGACCCGAGCCGTCGGGGAACGCCTGAGCAACGGCCGGCTGCTCCCGGCCACCCCGGCCGACCTCTCGCACGCCATCGTGGCCGCGCTCATCCGCAACCAGGAGGAGTACGTCGAACACGTCACCGCCGACGTCTGGCGACTGGAACAGCAGGTCACCGGTGGTGACGTCGCGGACCCGGAGGCATTCCTCACCGCGTTGTTCCGGGCCCGGCACGGCCTGCTCACCGTCCGCACCATGGCCGCTCTCAGTCAGGCCCTGTACACCCACCTGGCAGCGTTGCCCGGCCTGCCCGCCGCGAGCCGCGTGTCGGTCGACGACACCGCAGACCGGTTCACCCGGGTTCGGCGCATCACCGACGGCCAGCGCGAGTATCTGCAGGGTGTGATCGGCTTCTACCAGAGTCTGCTCACTCTGCGTTCCACCATGGTCGGGCAGACCCAGAACGAGCGGGTCCGGGAACTCACCGAGGCGAGTTACGCGCAGAACGAGGAGGTCAAGAAGATCTCGGCGTGGGCGGCCATCTTCTTCGCCCCGTCCCTGGTCGCCGCGGTCTACGGGATGAACTTCGAGCACATGCCCGAACTCGGGTGGCTGCTCGGCTACCCGTTCTCTCTTGCTCTGATGGCCGCCGCCGGTATCGCCCTGTACTGGGCTTTCAAACGACGCGGCTGGCTGTAGCGCTTTCCCGTGACGCGCCGCCGGACCGGACCACGCTTCGTCGGCCCGATGCTCGTTGATCAGGTCGTAGCGGGTGACGGCGTCGGGAGCGGCCAGGAGGGCATCGGCATGTGCCTGCATCTCCGCATGCTCGGTCAACAGGATCTCGGTAGCCCGAGGCGTCACGGCGGGGCTCCTGGAGCAGGCCGAGGTGGTGGTAGTGCCGGACCGTTTTGACCGTTACCCCGGCGTACGCGGCCGTCTGCCCGATGGTCAGTCCGTCTGTCAACGGCTCAGTCCACCGTCCGGACGCCCGCGGCCGCGACTTCGCGCACCGCCCGAGCAACGGCGAAATGGTCCTTGCGCAGGATCGCGGTGTGGTTGCTGGCGACCTTGGCGCTGATCGCCAGGTTCGGGTTGCGGGCGACAATCGGAGCGAGCACGGTCCGCCCCTGTTCCATCTCGTCCCCCTGGTTTCCGAGGCTGGCCCCGGTCGCCAGGACAAATCGCAGTGGGCAGGCAAGGCGTTCGAGGACCGGCCCGCTGGCGTGGCCGATCTCGTTCAGTTCGATGTTGACGTCGGCGTGCTGGTCCGCGCTCATCCGGGCGCCCACTGCCGAATCGGCGGACGATCGGCAACAGTAATCGGTAGCGGCGTAACTCCTTGCGGATGCGGTCCCGGCCGGCCGCGCCGGTGAGACCCGCGGGGAAGGTCAGGGTCGACCGTGTGGGCCGGGACGGCGGGCGGCTCCTTCCGCCATCCCGGCCGCAGCGGGCGCATCGGCTCTGTCGGTCGGTCGCCATCCCGGCAAGCGGCATCCGGTGTAGTCCCAGCCGATCAGGGCTGCGGTCGCCTGCCACAGCCGGAGCCCGGCATTGTCGTCGGCTGCCTGAGCCGACAGCGGGCCGGGGAGCAGGCCCTCGAAGTAGCTGCCGTGGGCGTGCGCGCCGCTCAGGCCGACGGCATGCATGACGTGTGCCGACCCGTCGGCGGCCGGTAGTCCGCCGGCGCCGTGGACCGTCGCGAAGGAACCGGTGTGGATCACCCCGGGATGTACCGCCACCGCCGTGATCCGCCGCTGCGAGCATCGGGCCAGCGTTCGGCTGAACATGACCAGGGCGAGATGCGCCTGCTTGAAGGCCTCAGCCGGCCGTCGCAGGTCCGTTCCCGGCCGGTCCGGATTCAGCCGCGCGTCGCGATGTGCCGCGGACGTCAGCGTCACGACCCGGCCCGACACGGCGTTCAGTGCGGGAGCCAGCAGGCGGGTCAGAGCGTACGGCGCCACGTAGTTGACCTGGAAGGTGGTGTCGATGCCGTCCGGGGTGAACCCGGGCGCGGTGATCGCTCCGGCGCCGTTGACCAGTAGGTCGAGGGTGGGATGGTGGCGCCTGATGTCGGCGGCGAGCCGGGCCACCTCGCTGAGTCTGCGGAAGTCGGCGCTGACGGCGTGGATCCGGCCCGGTTCCCATCCGGTGCGGATCAGCCGTACGCGGGCGGCCCGGGCGGATGCCGGTGTCGAAGCGTGCACGATGACCGTCTCGGCGTGGCGGTGGAGTTGTCGGCAGATCTGGTGGCCCAGGCTGCCGGAGGCTCCGGTGATCAGAGCGGTACGAACGGACATGTCGATGCGGTTCCTCCGGAGGCGGGGCGAGGCACTGCAGTCCAGCGTTGCCGAACGGCGGTGAGCGACGAAGGCTGTTGACGATCCGGGTACGACGGGACCGCTAACTTTCACGCGGCGTTGTCACCAGGCGTGTGGATCATCGGTCAGACGGCGCAATTCGCGGTCCAGTCCACCGGTCAGCACGCTCGTGGCGGTACGCCGGGCCAGCAGTGGCGGCGGTACGACCATGACCGGGCACGGCGCGTACCGGATGCACTGACCGGCCACGCCGGTACCGAGCCAGCGTGCTCGCCTGCTTCCCACCACGATGAGGGCGGTGTCGTCGGCGGCCAGGTCGGCGAGGACCGGGCCGGGCTTACCGCGCGGTGTGTGCCGGGTGATCCGCACGTCGGCCGGCATCGTGACGAAAGCTTGGTCGAAGGCCCGGTCGAGGACGGCGGCACTGGCCCGGGCCAGTTCGTCGGCCGGTCGCGGTGGCTGTCGCCACCCGTACTCGACGTCGACCCAGGAGCGGACCGCGACGACTTCGCCGAACATGTGGCGTCTGGCCTCGGCGACCGCGTGCCGGAGTGCGGCCAGCCCGGACAGGGACAGGGAGACGCCGATGACGACACGGCCTCGGTTGTGGAGGTTCATGGGATCGCCTTCGGTGTGGATGATGCCGTCACTCGTGTGCGGGACGGTCAAGGGTGGTAGCGGTAGCCCATGCCCGGCTCGGTGAGCAGGTGACGGGGGCGGGCGGGGTCGTCTTCGAGTTTGCGGCGCAGCCGGGCCATGTACTGGCGCAGATAGTTGGCATGGGTGTCGAACTGCGGTCCCCAGATCTCGGCGAGCAGCGCCTGCTGGCTGATGAGTTTGCCGGGGTGCCGGAGCAGGTGTTCGAGGAGTTGCCATTCGGTGGGGGTGAGCCGGACCTCGGTGTCGTCTCCGGTGACGGCCCGTTTGTCCAGGTCGACGGTGTGGGTGCCGATCCTGGCCTGTCGGACTGCTCCGTCGGTGGTGGTGATCCGGCGGGTGACGGCTCGGATCCGGGCCAGCAGCTCGTTGACGGCGAACGGTTTGGTGACGTAGTCGTCGGCGCCGGCATCCAGTGCCTCGACCTTGTCGGCGCTGCCGGCGCGGCCGGACAGCACGATGATCGGCACCGTGGTCCAGCCGCGCAGCCCGCGGATGACCTCGGTGCCTTCCCGGTCGGGCAGGCCGAGGTAGAGGACGACGAGGTCGGGTTTGTGCTGGGTGGCGGCGTGCAGTGCGGCGGCGGCGGTGCGGGCGGTGTCGACGAGGTAGCCGCGGGCCTTGAGGTTGATGCGCAGTGCTCGCAGGATCTGGGGTTCGTCGTCGACGACGAGGACCCTGATCATGCGGCGGCGCTCACCGGCATGGAGAGGATCATGGTGAGGCCGCCTCCGGGGGTCTCTTCCGGGGTCAGGGTGCCGCACATCGCTTCGATGAGCCCTCGGGACAGGGCGAGGCCGAGGCCGACTCCGGTGTGGTTGTCGCGGTCGCCGAGGCGTTGGAACGGCAGGAACACGTCGTCCCAGCGGTCCGCGGGGATGCCGGGGCCGTGATCGATGACGCGTAGTTCGACGTGGTCGCTGTGGCTGCTGCCGGTGATCACGGGCGGCTGGTCCGGTGGGCTGTACCGCAGCGCGTTGGCGATCACGTTGACCAGGACGCGTTCGAGCAGTCCGGGGTCGGCGTGCAGCAGCGGCAGGTCGTCGGGGACGCGTACGGTCACGGTTCGGCCGGCGGGACCGAGGTCGTCGAGGGCGCGGGGGACGATCTCCTCGGCGCCGACGGCGATGGCGGTGACGCCGAGGGCGCCGGTCTGCAGGCGGCTCATGTCGAGCAGGTTGGCGACCAGCCGGTCGAGGCGGTCGAGGGATTCGTCGGCGGTGGCGAGCAGTTCGGCCCGGTCGTCATCGTCGAACTGGATCTCCGTGCTGCGCAGACTGGCCACCGCCGCCTTCGCGGAGGCGAGCGGTGTGCGCAGGTCGTGGCTGACCGCGGCCAGCAGGGCGGTACGCAGCTTGTCGGCTTCGGCCAGTGGTTTGGCGGTGGCGGCCTCGGCTTTCAGACGCTCCTGCTGCAGGGCTATGGCGGCCTGGGCGGCGAACGCCTCCACGATGCGCCGATCGGAGGCGGGCAGGATGCGCCCGCGCAGCAGGATCCGCAGGTCTCCGTCGGCGGCGACCTCGACGTCGGCGTCCCCCGGTTTCTCGCAAACCGGGCTTCCGACGGACGTCACGACGGCGCCCTTCTCCAGCAGGGTGACCGAGTCGAGGGAGAACGTCTCGCGGAGCCGGTCGAGCAGCGCCGGAAGTGGTCGTTCACCGCGCAGCACACTTCCGGCGACGGTGGCCAGGGTCTGGGCGTCGGCGGAGGCCTGCGCGGCCTGCCGGGTCTTGCGGGCGGCGGTGTCGACCACCCAGCTGACGGCGACGGCCACGGCGACGAAGATGGCCAGTGCCAGGAGGTTCTGGCCTTCGGCGATGGTGAATCTTCCGACCGGTGGGGTGAAGAACCAGTTGAGTAACAGTGAGCCGGTGACCGCGGCGAGCAGGGCGGGCCAGAGACCGCCGATCAACGCGACGACGACGACGGCGACCAGGAACAGCAGGATGTCGTCGACGAGAGGGAGGGGCGGGATCACCTGGAGCACGGCGGCGAGTAGTGGGAGCCCGGCCAGGGTGGTGACGAAACCGGCGATCCGGCGGCCGCGGGACAGTGCGGCCGGCAATGGGCCGCGCCGGCCGCGTCCGGCGAGTTCGTGGGAGACCAGGTGCACGTCGATCGACTCGGACCGGGCGATGGTGCTCACGCCCACGCCGGTGGTGAACAGTTGCTGGAACCGGCCTCGGCTGGAGGCGCCCAGCACGATCTGGGTGGCGTTGACACCGCGGGCGAACTCCAGCAGCGCGTCCGGGATGTCGGTGCCGACGACCTGGTGGTAGCTGCCGCCCAGGCTCTCCACCAGAACCCGCTGCCGGGCCAGCTCGGCGGGGTCGGCACCGGCGAGGCCGTCGTTGCGGGTGACGTGCACGGCCATCAGCCCGGCGCCTTTGGTGCGGGCGGCGATCCGGGCGGCACGGCGGATCAGTGTCTGGCCCTCACGACCGCCGGTGAGAGCGACGACGACACGTTCGCGGGTCTCCCAGGTGGTGTTGATGGCGTGGTCGGCGCGGTACTTGCCGAGTTGTTCCTCGACCTTGTCGGCGAGCCAGAGCAGGGCGAGTTCGCGCAGGGCGGTGAGGTTGCCGGTGCGGAAGTAGTTCCCGAGAGCCGCGTCGATCTTCTCGGGCTGGTAGATGTTGCCGTGGGCCATCCGGCGGCGCAGGGCCTCCGGGGTCATGTCGACGAGTTCGACCTGTTCGGCGGCGCGGACGACGGCGTCGGGGACGGTTTCGCGTTGTTCGACTCCGGTGATCCGGGCGACGACGTCGTTGAGTGATTCCAGGTGCTGGATGTTGACGGTGGTCAGGACGCTGATCCCGGCGTCGAGCAGTTCCTCGATGTCCTGCCAGCGTTTGGCGTTACGGCTGCCGGGGACATTGGTGTGGGCGTACTCGTCGACAACGGCGAGTTCGGGTTTCCGGGCCAGGACAGCATCGAGGTCCATCTCGGTGAAAGCCGCGCCCCGATAGCTGATCTCGCGGCGGGTGATGACCTCCAGGCCGCTGATCATGGCGGCGGTGTGCCGGCGGCCGTGTGTCTCGACCAGGGCGATCACGACGTCGGTGCCGCGTTCCGCCCGGCGGTGGGCTTCTTCGAGCATGGCGTACGTCTTGCCGACGCCCGGCGCGGCGCCGAGGTAGATCCGAAGTTCCCCGCGTGCCATCGATTCTCCGTTGAAAGCCGGGAGTGAAGGGCCGGCCGGCCCGGGAGTGAGGGTCCCGGGCCGGCCGGAGTCCGCTACTTGCCGTCCAGTGCCAGGTTGAGTGCGAGGACATCAACACCGGGTTCGCCGAGGAAGCCGAGGGCCCGGCCGGTGGTGTTCTCGTCGATCAGTTCCTGGACGCGGGTGAGGTCCAGGCCGCGCTCGCGGGCGATGCGGGGCGCCTGGAGTGCGGCGTAGGCGGGGCTGATGTGCGGGTCGAGGCCGCTGCCGCTGGCGGTGATGGCGTCGGCGGGCACGATCGGGGTGGCGGGGGCGTCGCCGCGGATCGGGGTGATGACGCCGCCGAGGGCCCGGTAGTCCTCGTCGTTCTTCGCCGATTCGACGGTGACACCTTGGTAGGTGGCGACGAAGGGGGCGCCGGTCTGGTTGACCGACACGACCCGGGTGATCGGTCCGGTGAAGCCGTCGGAATGGAAGACCGCCAGGACCGCGCCGACCCCGTCGGCCGTGCAGTAGGGGCGGCTGCCGTCGACGCCCTCCAGCTTGCCGACCGCGGCACTGCGTTCGCAGACCTGGGTGAGCAGGCTCTGCGAGACCGTGTCGGGGTCGTCGGAGAGGGTGTCGACCACGCTCTCCGGGCCGAGGTTGCTGGCGCCGGTGGAGGTGGGGTCGTAGCCGTCGCCGGCGTTGGAGGGGCGGCTCTGGAAGTACTTCGGGATCGGGTTGCCGTCGGCGTCGGTGAACGACTGACCGATCAGGCTGCTACCGACGGTGATCATCGATCCCTGGGCCTTGTCCGACAGACCGGGTATCTTGCCGACGCCGACGAGCAGCAGCGGGTAGGCCAGACCGAGCACAACAGTGAAGACGAGGACGGCACGCAGGGCGGCGAGGTGCTGGGCGAGCCAGGCAGGGAGTCGCATTCTGATCAGATCCCGGGGATGAGCTGGATGAGCAGGTCGATGAGCTTGATGCCGGCGAACGGGGCGATCACGCCGCCGAGGCCGTAGATGAGCAGGTTGCGGCTGAGGAGCTTGCTCGCCGACGCCGGCCGGTACCGGACCCCGCGTAGGGCGAGCGGGATCAGGAAGACGATCACGATGGCGTTGAAGATCACCGCGGACAGGATCGCCGAGCCGGGCGAGTGCAGCCGCATGACGTTGAGGGTGTCCAGGCCGGGATAGACCGCCATGAACATGGCCGGGATGATCGCGAAGTACTTGGCGATGTCGTTGGCGATCGAGAACGTGGTCAGCGCGCCCCGGGTGATCAGCAACTGCTTGCCGATCTCGACGATCTCGATCAGCTTCGTCGGGTCGGAGTCGAGGTCGACCATGTTGCCGGCCTCCTTCGCGGCCGACGTGCCGGTGTTCATGGCCACGCCGACGTCGGCCTGGGCCAGGGCGGGCGCGTCGTTGGTGCCGTCGCCGGTCATCGCTACGAGGCGGCCGCCCTGCTGCTCCTTGCGGATGTAGGCGAGTTTGTCCTCCGGGGTGGCCTCGGCGAGGAAGTCGTCGACACCGGCTTCGGCGGCGATGGCGGCGGCGGTCTTCGGGTTGTCACCGGTGATCATGACGGTGCGGATGCCCATCCGGCGCATCTCGTCGAAGCGTTCGCGCATGCCCGGCTTGACGACGTCCTTGAGGTGGATCACCCCGAGGACTCGATCATTTTCGGCCACCACGAGGGGGGTGCCGCCGGAGCCGCTGATCGCGTCGACGATCGCGCCGACCTCGTCGGACGGGTCGCCGCCGTTGGCGCGCACCCACTTCATCACCGCGGCCGCCGCGCCCTTGCGGATCTGCCGGCCGTCGATGTCGACGCCGCTCATCCGGGTCTGGGCGGTGAACGGCACGAACGTGGCCTGCGGCATCAGCCCCGGCTCCCGCTCCCGTAGCCCGTATTCGTTCTTGGCCAGCACCACGATCGAACGGCCCTCGGGAGTCTCGTCGGCGAGGCTGCTCAGCTGGGCGGCATCGGCCAGGACCTGACGATCAACCCCATTTGCCGGTACGAATTCAGCGGCCTGCCGATTCCCGAGCGTGATGGTGCCGGTCTTGTCCAGCAGCAGCGTGTTGACGTCACCGGCGGCTTCGACGGCGCGTCCGCTCATGGCCAGCACGTTGCGCTGCACGAGGCGGTCCATGCCGGCGATGCCGATCGCGGACAGCAGCGCCCCGATGGTGGTGGGGATGAGGCAGACCAGCAGGGAGACCAGGACGATGCCGGTCACGCCGTTGCCGTCGATCGCGGCGGTGTCCGGGGCCGCGGCCTGGAACGCCTTGCTGAAGATGGCGAGCGGCTGCAACGTGACGACCGCGAGCAGGAAGATGATCGTGAGCGCGGAAAGCAGGATGTTCAGCGCGATCTCGTTCGGGGTCTTCTGCCGGTTCGCGCCCTCGACCAGGGCGATCATCCGGTCCACGAAGCTCTCGCCCGGTTTCTGGGTGATCTTCACGACGATCCGGTCGGACAGCACCTTGGTGCCGCCGGTGACCGCCGACCGGTCGCCGCCGGATTCGCGGATGACCGGAGCGGACTCGCCGGTGATGGCCGATTCGTCGACGCTGGCGATGCCCTCGATCACGTCGCCGTCGCCGGGGATGACCTGGCCGGCCTCGACGGTCACCACGTCCCCGAGCTGCAGGTCGGTGGCGGGAACCTCCCGGCCGTCCGTCAGGTGGGCGACGGTGTCCTGCTTCGCCGAACGCAGGGCAGCGGCCTGGGCTTTGCCGCGGCCTTCGGCAACCGCTTCGGCCAGGTTCGCGAAGATCACCGTCAGCCACAGCCAGACCGTGATCAGCCACGCGAACAGGCTCGGCTCGGCGATCGACAGCACGGTGGTGAACACCGCGCCGACCTCGACGATGAACATCACCGGGTTACGCCACATCACCCGCGGGTCGAGTTTGCGCAGCGCGTCCGGCAGCGACTTCCACAACTGCTTCGCATCGAGCAGACCCGCCTTCACCGGCGCGGCCGGCGGCTCGGGCTCCGGACCTGCCTCGACTAGGTCGTCCAAGGTCACGGTCATCGCGGTGCCTTTCTCACGTTCATCGGTGCGGCGGGTCATGACAGGCCTTCCGCGAGGGGGCCGAGCGCCAGGGCGGGCAGGAAGGTGAGGGCGACCAGCACGATCGTCACGCCGGCGACCATGCCGACGAACAGCGGCTGGTGGGTGGGCAGAGTGCCCTCGGTCTCCGGCGCCGGCCGCTGCCGGGCGAGTGAGCCGGCCAGGGCGAGGACCAGGATCATCGGCAGGAACCGGCCGAGCAGCATGGCCAGGCCGAGCGCCACGTCCCACCACGGGGTGTTGACGGTGATGCCGGCGAAGGCGGAGCCGTTGTTGTTGGCGGCACTCGTGAAGGCGTACAAAACCTCGGAAAGGCCGTGCGGGCCGACGTTGAGGGCCGTGCCGGCGTTGCCCGTCGCGAACGCCGCGGCCGTACCGGAAAGGACCAGGATCGGGGTGACCAGGAAGTAGAGGGACGCGAGTTTGATCTCCCGGGCCTGGATCTTCTTGCCCAGGTATTCGGGGGTCCGGCCGACCATCAGCCCGGCCACGAACACCGTGATGATGGCCAGGATCAGCATGCCGTAGAGGCCGGATCCGACCCCGCCGGGCGCGACCTCGCCGAGCATCATGTTGACCATCGGCATCATGCCGCCGAGCGCGGTGTACGAATCGTGGAACGAGTTGACCGCACCGGTCGACGTCAACGTCGTCACCGCGGCGTAGACGGCCGAGCCCACCACCCCGAACCGGGTCTCCTTGCCCTCCATCGCGGCGCCGGCGGCCTCCGGGACGGTGCCCGCGCCGTGCGTCTCGAAGGCGATGGTCAGCGCGATGCTGCCGAGGGCGAGGATCGCCATGACCGCGGCGATGGCGTAGCCCTGGCGATTCTGGCCGACCATCCGGCCGAAGACCCGGGGCAGGCTGAACGGGATCAGCAGGATCAGGAAGAGCTGCAGCCAGTTGGTCCAGGCCGACGGGTTCTCGAACGGGTGGGCCGAGTTGGCGTTGTAGAAGCCGCCACCGTTGGTGCCCAGCAGCTTGATGACCTCCTGGGAGGCGACCGGTCCGCCGGTGAGGTGCTGGGTGCCGCCGGTCAGGGTGGTCACGTCGGCGCCGGTGGACAGGTTCTGCACCATGCCGCCGACCATGAACACGATCGCGAAGAGCACCGAGACGGGCAGCAGGATGCGCAGGGTGATCCGGGTCAGGTCGACCCAGAAGTTGCCGAGCGTCGCACCGTTGCGGGCGGCGAACCCGCGCATCAGCGCCACGGCCACGGCGATGCCGACACTCGCCGACACGAAGTTCTGCACGGCCAGACCGGCCATCTGCGCCAGGTGGCCCATCGTGGACTCGCCGGAGTACGCCTGCCAGTTGGTGTTGGCGACAAAGCTGACCGCGGTGTTCCAGGCGATGTGATCGGTCACCGCCGGCAGGCCCAGCGACAACCACAGTTTGTCCTGCAGCCGCAGCAGCCCGTAGAGGAAGAGCAGGGAGACCGCGGAGAAGGCGAGCACCCCGCGGGCGTAGACGCCCCAGGTCTGCTCAGCCGCCGGATCGACACCGACCAGGCGATAGACACCACGTTCGGCGGCATTGTGCTTATGGCCCGCCACGACGCGGTACATGTAGTCACCGAACGGCTTGTAAACGGCCACCAATGCGGCGATGAGCGTCAATACAAAAAGCCAGCCGGCCATCAGAATTTCTCCGGGAAGAGCAGGGTGGCCACCAGGAAGGCGGCTAGGGCGACGGCCAGGATCAGGCCGATCAGGTTGACGGCGCTCATCAGCGTTCAGCCGCCTTAACCAGCACGGTGAGCACTGCGAACAGCGCCACCGTGAGTACGACGAACAGAAGATCAGCCACGGAGGACTCCTCATGACGCAACGGATTTGCCTGTCGAGCAAACAGCGGCACCGGTAGCGTTGTCATCGGCTTTGACACGACGACTACGCGGGAGCCGACAATGTTGACGCGCCATTAACGACCGTGTGGCCGACACCACTCGAACCGGCGATAAGACGACCCTCGACGATTTTGACGCTTTGTTGACGCGGCGTGGGCCCGGCCGCCACCGACTGGGGCGACGCCCTGACCACCTCACACGGCAGCCCGCTCGCCATGGTCGGGGTGGCCCTGCTCGTCTTCCCGAAACTGGCGCTCGGCCTGTCCGGATTCGAGACCGGGGTGGCCGTCGTGCCGCACATCAAGGGCGACCTGCCACAACGCATCCGCGGCGGGAAGCAGCTGCTCACCACCGCCGCCGCGATCATGAGCGTCTTCCTGGTCACCAGCAGCCTGACCGCCACGATCCTGATCCCCGCGGAGGAGTTCCAGCCGGGCGGAGAGGCGAACGGCCGCGAATACTCCGACAAGATCGCCCAGATCATCGCCTGGACCGAGGGCAACCCGGTCGCCAAGTTCGCCCGCTACCTCATCGTCGGACAGGGAGAGGTAGCACCGGTGACCCGCGAGATGATCCGGCGAGCCGAACCGGAACGCAACCGCAGGCCCCATATCCACGTCGGATAGCCACCCGGCCTCACTGTGCCCGCCGCAGCATGTCGGCGACGGACACCCGGCGCACCAGCGTGCGGGTCAGCCCACCGGCGACCGCGACCACCGCCGGCCGCCCCACCAGCGGCTCGCCGCTCTGCTGGCAGGCGCCGGTCCCCGGCACGGCCAGCAGGTCTCCAGCTTCGACGTCACCGGGCACCGAGACCGTGGTCTGTGGGCCCTCACCGCAGGTCAGCACGGCGACCTCACGCGGTGCCCGGGAGGCCCGGCTCACCAGTTCAGCCGGGGGTTCCCCGGCGGGCTCCATGCCGGATGACAACGGCCCGTCGACCTCCACCAGCAGCCGCCCGTACGAACCACGGGTGACAGCCCGCACCCGGTGCACGGTGATCCCGGCCCGGGCCACCAGCGCCCGCCCCGGCGACACCCGGACCAGCGGCGGGGCCATCCCGTACCGGTCGGCATTCACCCGGGCCACACCACGCATCCGGTCGGCGAAGACACCGACCGGAATCCCCTCACCACCGTCCCGGCACGACAGCGCCTGACCACCGCCCAGATTGATCAGACCGATCGAGACACCGTGCCGGGCCCGGATCACCGCACTGAACGCGATCGCCTCCCGCAGACACTGTTCGAACGTGCCGAACCGGGCCAGGCGGTGGCCCAGCGAGCAATCCACACCGGCGAGCCTCAGGTTGCCCGCGGCCAGCACGGTCGCGACCGTCTGCAGAGCGGGTGAACTGCCCAGCCGCAGCCCGTACCGGGATCGGGGCGGCTGGCCCTGCACCGCGGTGATCCCCCGTACCAGCACCCGCTGTCCCGCCGGAGCGCGCCGGCTCAGCGTCACCGCCTCGGCCACCGAACCGACCACCACGCTCGCCCCGCAGGCGAAGGCGGCGTCCAGGGCGGCGACCGACTTCGCCGGCCCGGACAGCACCAGCGAATCCGGGCGGAAGCCCGCGGCCAGCGCCGTGCGCAACTGCCCGGCCGACCCCACGTAACAACCCAGCCCCGCCTCGGCGATCCACCGGCCACTGACCATGGTCAGCCCGGCCTTCGCGCTGTACGCGCTGCCACCCGGCCCGAACCCGGCAGCGTACTCGGCTGCCGACGCCCGTACATCGGCCTCGTCCAGCACGTGCACCGCCGTCCCGTAGTCGGCCGCCAGCCGCGACAGCCGCACCCCGCCGATCATGAACTCCCCATCGCGGTGCCGGCGGGCGGTCGACGGCCACAACGGCTTGTCCAGCCGCCGGGTCAGCGACGATCCCAGCGTGGGAAGAATGTCCGCGAGAGTCATCGGGCACACCCACGCCCACCGCTGGCCCGCACCCGGCACAGATGCGACCAGTCCCGGCTGAGATCGAACAGATAAGTGAACGAATCACCGGGACGCAATATCTCCAACCGGCACGTCCGTCCGTCGGCGGTACCGGTGAACGCCGGCCCGTCACACCAGTCCGTCCAGCTGACCTCCACCTCACCGGGCAACACGAACATCCGCGGATGCTCCAGGTCCCGACGCCCGAACGCAGCGTCGATGGCAGCGGCCAGATCAGCGAACGTATCCGCCGGCCGCGCCGAGATCCGACGGCCCGGACGCGGCCAGAACGCGTGCCCGCAGCCGCTGACCAACTCCACCGCGATGGACAGCCCTTCCGAGGCATTCGCCCTGACAGGACGCTGATCCCGAGCAACTTTCATAACGCGCCTCCGGCACCGGACCCTGGGCTCGACCGATGAGCCCTTGTGCTCCCATAGCAGCCCGCGGATCAGCGCCCGTCGAGAAATTTGACAGTCTCGGTACACCAGGACGACCGGAATTCACGCCGCGATGACGCAGCCCTCAACGTCCCCGAGCCTCGTCCCGTCCGATCCCCCGCATGTGACCTGCCGTGATCAGCGCGACTCAGCTCTGGCGACCAGGGACTTCTGGATATCTGGCCCATCCGGTGAGGCCTCGGCTCCGAATCGTTGCGGGAGCATCAGTTCGACGAAGGATGGTTGTCGATGGCGGAGCGCGGCTCGAGCAGAAGGGCGGAGCATCTGGCTTCGGTGCTCCCGCCGGATCCGGTAGTGCCGGAGGATGCGGACAAGCTGTTACCAAAGGTCGGCCGGGGGGACGAGCAGGCGTTCGCCCGGCTCTATGACCTGGTGGTGCCGCGGGTGTACGGGCTGATCCGGCGGGTGCTGCGGAATGCCGCGCAGGCCGAGGAGGTCGCGCAGGAGGTGCTGGTCGAGGTGTGGCGGACCGCGGCCCGTTTCGATCCGGAGGCGGGCTCCGCTACCGCGTGGGTGTTCACCATTGCGCATCGGCGGGCCGTCGACCGGGTGCGGGCCGAGCAGGCGGCGGCCACGCGGACGGTCCGGGCCGGTGCCGCGGCGCTGGAGACCCCGTACGACGCGGTCGCCGACGAGGTGTCCGGGCGGCTGGAACGCCAGCAGGTCCGGCACTGCCTGGACGACCTGACGGAGCTGCAGCGTCAGGTGGTCACCATGGCGTACTACCAGGGGCACTCGTATCCGCAGGTGGCAGAGCTGTTGAAGACTCCGCTGGGCACGGTGAAGACGCGGATGCGTGACGGGCTGATCCGGTTGCGGGACTGCCTGGGTGTGGGGGTGGCGGCATGACCGCGGAGATTCACTCGCTGGTCGGGGCGTACGTGCTGGACGCGGTCGACGACCTGGAACGGGCCGCCGTCGAACGGCATCTGCGTGAATGCGGCGAGTGCCGGGCTGAGACGGCCGAGTGGCGGGAGACCGCGTCGCGGCTGGCCGACGGCGCCTGGTCGGTGCCGCCGCCGGGACTGCGCGACAGTGTGCTCGCCGCGGTGGCCACCACCCGCCAGGCGCCGGTGCTGGTGACCCAGCGGAAAGCGCGGCGGTCCCATCGGTCGCGGTGGGTGGCGGCGGCTGCCGCGGTGGTCGCGGCGGCCGGTACCGGCACGGCCGTCTTCGTCGTTCAGGAGCAGCGGGTACGTGATGAGCGAACCGTCGCCGAGACAGTGCGCGACCAGGAGGCCGAGGTACGTGGGGTGCTGGCCGCTCCCGATGTGGTGCTGCGCGATCAGGTGCTGGCCGACGGCGGGAAGGTGACCGTGGCGTACTCGCGGCTGCGGGATTCCGGG
>NZ_BOMG01000139.1 GCF_016862075.1 Actinoplanes couchii
CCCTACTCTGCGGTCAGAAGGTGGTGATCCGATGAGACGACGCACCCTACTGACCAGTGTTGGGGCCGCAGCCCTCACTACGCTTGCCAGCACCTCAGCAAGCGCCGTCCCGGTCCCCAGCGGACCGCGCTTCGAGCGGCTACTCCTGGCGCCCACGACCCCAGCCGTTCCGCTCACCCTGCAGCAGGCCGGCATCGAGGTTGCCGCAGTTTCCCGCGCATACAGCAATGCCAGGTTCGCCGCCGTCGCCGCAAACCTGCCCAGCCTGCTCTCCCGCCTCCATGCCACCGTCACCGCCACTACCGGTCATGCTCGTGACACCGCCACGGCTCTACTATCACGTGCCTACCAGGTGGCCTCCAACGCGGCCACCAAACACGGCGACGACGCGATCGCCCTCACCATGGCCGACCGCGGCCGCACCCACGCCACTACCTCCGGCGACCATCTGGTGCTCACCGCCGCCACGCACATCCTGGCGATCACCATGCGCCGCGACGGCCATCATGCGGCAGCGCTGGACCTACTCACCGGAACCGCTCAGGAACTCCACATCAGCGGTTCGGATCCGATGATCCTGGCTGCCTACGGCAACCTGCTGTGTACTGCCGCCTACACCGCGGCTCAAACCGGGAACGCCAGCGACGCCGACACGTACCTCCAAGAAGTCGTCACGACCGCCGCCCGCATTGACGGTCATCGAACGCTTGCAAGTGAGCTCCCGTTCGGAGCGACCGCCGCGGTCATGTACCAGATAAGCGTGCACACAGCGCTCGGTAACACGGGAACCGCACTGAAGCACGCCGCTAGCATCAATCCCGCCGCGATCCCCACCCAAGAACGGCTCGGCCGCTATCTCGTCGACACCGCTCGAGCCTGGTCGCGACACGGCAATGCAGACAAAGCCGCCAACGCCGTCCTCGCCGCTTACCGGCACTCCCCCGAGGAGGTCGACCGAACCAGCGTCCGTGAACTGGTCGCCACCCTGCTGTACTCACCCACACCGACCCCGGCGGCGCTCCGCCGTCTCGCTAGTAACATCGGCGTCCACTAATACTCCAGGCGCCCTTTCAGGTCCGGATTCTGCTCAGGTAGTGGCTGGGTTGGTCACCTTGCGAGTCGCTTTTGCGATGGTGGTCGCCCGGTCGACGGTCCCGCCAAAGTAGTGGCGTACGCGGGCGTCGGCAGCCATCTCGAGTAAGGTCGGCTCGTCGCTGGGTGCCGGTGCCGTAACCGCACCAGCGGTCCTGCAGAGTGCGGCAGCCAGTCCCCGGTCACTGACGACCACCGGGGGTCGTCAGTTTCCTCGAAGGCCACGTTCGGGTAGAAGCAGGCGCTCGGGCCGGGATGCCGGGCGATCATTTGGCCGGGGGAGACCCGGTCGTCGCCGCCGCGTCCGCGCAGGATGACCCGTCTGAGGTGGTCCTGCTCGATGAGCGCGTAGCCCCGTTTGCCGTACCGGCGGCGTATCTCCCGGGTGGTGGTCGTCCTCCCGCTCCCGAAGTTCCTGCGGAAGATGACCATCCTGCGGTATCGATCTGCCACCGTAGCCGGGCCGCGATGGGAGGTATGTGTGGGTTGAACTGGGCCTCACGGCGTTGTGTCCACGCACAAGGGTTGTCGTCGTGGGCACCCTTGACGCAGAACGACCTGCCGGTGCCGGCGTGCATGATCCACTACATCGGCGACCGATCCGGCCTGCACCAGCTCGACCTCGGTCACGGTACCAGTCTGTTTGTGGCCGGCAGCGTCCCATCCAAAGGGCCGCGACCCTGCCGCCGGCCTCGACCATGCGGGCCGCCTTCATGCCGGCGGCGGGGCGGAAGACAGGTGGATGGTGAAACGCGTGCCGTGGCCGGGTTTGCTGTGGACCTCGATCGTGCCGCCGTGGGCCTCGGTTAGCTGGCGAGCTATGGCCAGGCCGAGGCCGCTGCCGCCGGTGGCGCGGCTGCGGGACTGGTCGGCTCGCCAGAACCGGTCGAAGATCTTCGGCAGGTCGTCCTCGGCGATGCCCGCGCCCGTGTCCCGTACCGTAATCGTCGTGTCATCCGCACTGACCGTGACCGAACCGCCGGGCGGGGTGTAACGGATGGCGTTCGAGATCAGGTTGCCGATCACCTGGCGCAGCCGCACCTGATCGGCCGAAACCACCGGATCCCCGATGATGTCGAGTTCCAGGCGCACCCCGGCGGCCTGGGCGCTGCCGCGGTGACTGTCGGCCACCTGGGTGAGCACGTCACGCAGCGACGTCGGCTCCGGATGGATGCGCAGAGTGCCCGCGTCAGCAGCGGCCAGGTCACCCAGGTCGTCGATGATGTGCTGGAGCAGCAGCGCCTCCTCGTGCAACATCGCCACCAGATCAGCATCGGTCGGCGTGAGATCGTCCTGGGCGGCCTCCAACCAGATCCGCATGTTGCTCAGCGGAGTACGCAACTCGTGCGCCACGTCATGGACCATCGCACGGCGCTGGGACTCAGCGGTCTCCCGGCGTTCCGCGGAATCGTTCAGGGCACGGGCCAGCCGGCCGATCTCGTCACGCGTAGTGACCAGAGCGGGCGTGTGGCTCTCCGCCGCGTCGGTCAGGTTACGCAGCGGCCGCACCAGACGCCGGCCGACCAGCATGGTCACCACGACCGTGGCCAGCAGCACCGCCCCGGTGAACAACACGATCCTGGTGACACTGGCACCAGAGAGACTCAACGTGCTGCGGCCGGCACCGGGTTCGGTGACGAACAACAGCGCCCGCGGAGCGACGTACGACCGCAATTGGATCTTTCTAGAAGACGACACACATTGCTGTACGGTCGTGGCCGGCCCCGCCGATTGCAGCGACGACGGCGGCCTGACCTCGGTCGACTCGGTGGAGGTCCGCACAACGGGCCACCTGCCGAGGTACGCCCGGAAGTCCGGGGTGATGCGCAGCTGGGCGGACCGCTCGCCGAGCCCCAGGCAGGCCGCGGTCAGTTTCGCCAGCTCCAGCAGCGCCTTCTTCTCGATCGGGCTCACCAGACTCTCCAGAGCGAACGAGCAGAACTCGATCACCTCCGGAGTCAACGGACTCGCCGTGTCGGAGCGCACGCTGGTGGTGACGACGCTGGGACGGCCGGTCGGCGCGACGTCGACGACACTGTTGTAGCCGACCTTGCGGAAACAGTTCTGCACCTGTTCGGCGGCCTCACCCATCAGGTACCGGTCCGTGGTCGGCACGATGTACGGCCCGACCGCCCGGACATCGATCGGCTGATCACCGCCGGTCAGGCCCAGATCGACATCGAGCGGATCCAGCACCGCCGACGGGCGGGTACCGGACAACTCCGGCCCGGCCGGCGAATCGAGAATGACCGTACGATCGTCGGTGGTCAGGGTGATCCGCCGGCCGAGCTGGGCGGCCCGCGAACGGACCAGGGTCTGCGCCCCGGACCAGTCCTCGTGCCCGGCCGCGTAACCGAGCAGCACCTCGTAGACGGCCCGCTCGTCGGCCACCGCCCCACCCTGCTCCTGACTGATCGCCCGGGTGGTGGTGGTAGCGGCGAGCCAGGCCGTGGCGGAGATCGCAGCCAGCGCGATCAACAAAGATGTCACCAGCAGACGCGTCACCAGACTGTGCCGCACCGGCACCCGGTCACGGCTCACGACGCCGAACCGAACGCCAACTTGTAGCCCACACCGTGCACGGTGAGCAGCAGTTCCGGCCGCCGCGGATCATGCTCGATCTTGCGGCGCAACTTCATCACGTACATGTCGATCGTGCGCTCGGTCGAATTACGGTCGATACCGCGGGTGTGATGCAGCAGCTGAGCCCGGCTGAAAACCCGATCCGGCTGACCGGCCATGGCCGCCAGGATCGCGAACTCACCCCGGGTGCACTCCACCGGACTGCCGTCGACCGTGACCCGGTGCGTGGCCGAGTCGATCAACAGCCGCTGCGCCGCCGGCGGCAGCGCGCCGCGGGAGGACCTGCGCAACAGGGTACGGACCCGGGCCACCAACTCACGCGGACTGAACGGCTTCGTCATGTAATCGTCGGCCCCGAGATCCAGCCCGAGCAGCAGATCACTCTCGTCGCTGCGCGCGGTGACCATCAGCACCAGCACATCCGACTCCTGCCGCAGCGTGCGGCACACCTCCAGACCACTGAGCCCCGGCATCATCACGTCCAGGATCAGCAGGTCGGGCCGGTCCTGCCGGGCACGCTCCAACGCGGCGAGACCGTCATGCACCACGATCGTCTCGTGCCCGGCGGCCACCAGATAACGGCGGATCCCCTCAGCATGCCGCGGATCGTCGTCCGCGATCAAGATCGTCGCACCCATGGCCGCGATCGTAGGCCGCGGCTCAGACACTGGACAGCGCCTCGGTGGGATCCAGCCGGGCCGCCCGCACCGCCGGATACGCCCCGGCCAGCACCCCGATCACCAGAGCACCGGCCAGCCCGGCGCCGGCCGCCACCGGTGGCACCGTCACCGGCCAGTCCTGGAAGACGGCGTAACCGGCGACCGCCAGCGCACCGGTAAGCACCCCGGCCGTCCCACCGAGCATCGACAGCACGATCGACTCGGTCACGAACTGCGTGCGGATCTGACCCCGGTTCGCACCCAGCGCACGCCGCAAACCGATCTCCCGCCGCCGCTCCAACACCGAGATGTACATCGTGTTGGCCACCCCGACCCCACCGACCAGCAACGCGATCCCCGCCAGCCCGAGCAGCAGCGAATGGAACGTCTCCGTTACGGCCTGCTTGGCCGCGAGCGCATCCGAAGGCCGGCTGACCAGCACGTCACCCGGCCGCTCCGGATTCGCCGTAGCGGCCAGCACCGCACGCACCGCGGCCACCTGAGCGTCCGTGGTCTGCACGTAGATCCTGGTCGGATGGCCGTCGAAACGCAGCCACCGGGCGGCCGCGTCCCAGCCGACCAGCGCCGAACGATCGATCTCAGGCGACAACGCCACCGGATCCAGGATGCCGATCACGGTGAAACGCTGCCGGCCCACGTACACCTGGGACGGCCGAGTGAGATCGACACCGGTGAAACCGAGCCGCTGCGCCGCCACCGCACCGAGAACCACCGTCGGCAGCCGCTGCATCGCGGCATCCAGGAACCGGCCGTGCCGCAGACGCCCGTCGATGGCCGGAAGCAGATCGGTTCGGGCCGCCACCACGGCGATGGCATTGAAATCACCGTCCGCGGTCCTGTCCGAGCGAGCGACATCCAGCCCGAAGTCACCGATGGCGCTGGCCCGGGTCACCGGACCGATCCGCGCCACCATGTCGGCCGACTCGACCGGCAACTTGAGCGGCGGATCATGGTTCGGCGCCGGGGTGACCTGCAACCGGTTGGTGCCCAGCGCCGCGAGCTTGCGGTCCAGAGCCCGCTGGCTCGACGCCGGGATCCCGGTGACCAGCACCAGCGTGGCAATGCCGATCGCAATACCGAGAGCCGACAAGACAGCCCGAACCTTGCGGGTACGAATACCGAACAGCCCCAGACCGATCAGGTCGGCCGCCTTCTCACCGAGCCTCACTGCACAGATTCTCTCGTCCGATCGGACACCAGGCGGCCGTCCAATATGCGGATCTGCCGGGGAACCCGGGCGGCCACGTCATGGTCGTGGGTGATCAACGCGATCGTGGTCCCGGCCCGGTTCAGCTCGCTCAGCAGGTCCAGCACGGCCGCGCCGGTGGCCACGTCGAGCGCCCCCGTCGGCTCGTCGGCCAGCACCAGAGCAGGCCGGTTGACCAGGGCCCGGGCGATCGCCACCCGCTGCCGTTCACCACCGGACAACTGCCGCGGATGATGGTCGGCACGGTGGGTGAGACCGACCCGGTCCAACGCGGCCAGCGCCAGATCTCTTCGATGCCTGCGCCGTACGCCGGCGTAAAGCAACCCGGTGGCGACGTTCTCGGTGGCGGTCAGCCCATCGGTCAGGAAATACTGCTGGAACACGAAACCCAACCAACGGGCCCGCAACGCCGACAGCGCCCGATCGGACATCGCCACGACATCGTGCCCACCGAGCCGGACGCGACCCTCGGTCGGCCGGTCCAGCGTCCCCATGATGTTGAGCAGGGTGGATTTACCGGACCCCGACGGCCCGAGAATGGCGACGAACTCCCCGGCGTCGATACGCAACGACACCTCCCGCAGCGCCGTCACCTCCGTACCGTAGCGCCGGGTGGCGTTCTCGATCTCCAGCACCGTGGTCATCGGAATCCTCCGTGGATGCTCTGGGCTTCAGCTCGGAGAGGAAGCGGATCGCCTGCGGAGCAGGCTGGGGAAGGCCGGTTCGCCGGCAGGGCGGACAGGCGTCGACCCCACAGCATGGCGCAGGTGGACAGGTGTGCTAATTTCTTCGTGCCTTGCCGGTGACAACCAAGCCGGTCGGGTCTACCGCCGGGCTGGCGGGAAGTGACGTCTGTGGAGATGATGTAAGACCGATGGGCGGTCCACCGTCCCTTGCCGGTGTTCCGGGTCGGCTGTTGTCGCTGAAGCAGAAAACTCAACCCGCGAGGGTCGAATCCCCCTGCTTCAGTTGGGGGAGATGTCAAGACGCCGTCGTCACCACCCGGGCGCCGGCGGTCACGCCGGCACCGGTGACCTGCACCATGCCGTCGGCAAACATGCCCACCTCGACCGCGGTCAGGGCACCACCCGACAGCTGTACGCCATACCCACCGTCACGCAACGCGAGCAGTGCGCCGACCGGCACGGCAAGCACGCCGGATCGGGTGGTGCCGGTGAACCGGACCTCGACGTCCGCCGAGCTGATGTTCTTGATCGCCGAGGCCTTGTCGACGCCGACGACCACCTGCACCTTGGGCTCCTCCGTGCCGGCCTCCGCGGTGCTGGGCTGCACCTTGGTGCTGACGGTACGCACCGTGCCGCCGGTCTTCGTGCTGTCCGGCAGCGTGATCTGCACCTTCTGACCGGCGCGGATGTCGTCGGCCCGGCTCGCGTCGACATCGACCGTGACCGCCTTGGCCTCGTCGCTGATCGCCATCAGATTGCCGGTGGCGTCGTCGCCGAGCTGGGCGGCGGCCGCGCCCACCCGTACGGCGCCGGTCAGCACCAGGATGTCGCCGAGGGTGACCGTACCGGTGGCCGGCCGTAGGCCCTTGTCGGTCTGCCAGCGCTGCACGGCGTCCTTGAGCGCCGCGGTGAAGACGCCGTCCTTCTCCGTCAAGGTGACCTGGTAGCCCGTCTTGTCGCCGGCGCCGGCCCCGGGGAGGGTGACCTCGGTGCCGGGGGCCGGCTGTTGTCCGACGGAGTAGCCGAGCGCCCGCAGATTGTCCGCCACCGTGCGGACGTCGGGGCCGACGAGACCGACCGTGCCAATGTCGCGGAACAGCGGCGCCGACCCGTAGAACAGGGAGACGGGCCGGTCGCCGACGCGGTAGATGGTGTCGCCGCGGTCGAGGGTGCGGCCGGACTTCGGCAGCCAGGTCAGCACCCCGGCGGCCACCCCGCGCAGCGTGCGCTGCCGGCGGTAGCCGACCGTTCCGGTCTCGGTCCAGTAGTCCGACAGGTCGGTCCGGACCACCTCGGCCGTCGCGACCGTCGGCGCCGCCGGCCGGGCGGCCGCGGCGGCGTCGTCCCTGTCGTCGAGGAACCGGACGACGGCGAACCCGCCCCCGATCACCAGGACGCCGAGGATCCCGGCGAGCAGAATCTTCTTGACCACGGGGTCCGCTACTTCTGGGTGAAGGCGGCGATCTCGCAGTCACGCGCGATCTGCATGCCCTCGTCACTGTTCGCCTTGGCGATGTTGGCCTTGTCGTTCACCGCCCAGAGCTGGGACTCCTTTCCCGTGCCCCGGATCTCCATCTTGATGCCGTGGCTCTCCATGCAGGCCTTCTCCTCGCGGAGGTCCTCGACGAAGTTCGGGTTCTGCTGGGGGTCACGTTCCGGCGCGTCCAGCGGCTCCTTGTCGGCACAAGCGTCGACGGCCGCCTGATACTTCTTCGGGTTCCGCTTGTAAGTGAGCAGCGGGCCGCCGCTGTCGGGCGCCGACGGCACACCGTGCTGGGTCCAGCAGGCGTAGTAGGCGTCGTAGATCCGGTCGATCTCTTCCTGGGACGCGCCCAGCGGGAACGTCCGGTCGGCGTTACCCGTCGCGGCGGCCGCCGTGGTGCCCGAGGCCGTCGCGCCCGGAATCGCGGCCACCTGCGCCTCGGACTCGTCCGCCTGCTGCCCACACGCCACCAGCGACAGCAGCAGAACCGCCCCGGCAACCGTCATCGTCAACTTTCGCATGCCAGCCAGCATGGCGACCGCCTGTCAACAATTCGTCATCTCGTCTTCCTCACCGGAAGAAGATGCCGTTGACGGACTCCGGGCTCTGAAAGAGTCCGGAACACGGCCTCACGGCCGGCATGCCGAACGGTTACAGCGTGGCGCCCCGCTCCGGCCCGCAGTTCCAGTTCGTCTGCGCGGTGGAGGATCTCACCGAAGTTCAGCAGGCCGGTGGGGAAGTCGACCACGAAATCGACGGCGTCGTCCCATCGGATCTGTCTTCGGCTTCTCGAGTCCGGCTGTGAGCCTGTACGACCAGCTGCACCGGGATGATCCTCTGTGCGGTCGAGGAAATGCCTTATTCGAGTGGCCAGCGATCCTCAGAACGTCCTGCGGCGGACCGATGAGGGGCGGTATGACAGTTGTCAACAGCCCTGTAGATCTTGCTACCGGCGTGCGTGTCCAACTCAAAACCTACACGGTGATCGGCTTGGTCGACCGGGATGCCGAGGAGCCTGAACTGCTGGTTGCTGGTGTCATTGAGGATGACGCAGCCGTCGCTGACGTCGGCCTCTATTCGGGGAAGGCGACCGGTACGCACGGTTCTGTCACCAGGTGCGGGCAGAGGACGTCGAAGATGCCGAGGATCAGTGCAGGGCATACGCCCGCTGTGCCTACGCGGGCAGCACGATCTACCATTGGGATGCGACAGATCAGGATATTTACACCGAAGGCGTCTACCGCCATCTGACAGCGAACGCCCACGCGATCTTCGCAGTTCTGGCGAACGCGCCGGAGAAGCGGTTTACCGGTGAGCAACTGGCCATTGCTGCCGGTCTGAAGAACCTTCACGGGGTTGCCGGGTCTGTCGCGCCCTCGCGTGCTGTGCACTGGGGTGAACCGCATTCAGTGCTGGTGGTTCAGCCATCCTGCCAACGGCCGCGTCGACTACTGGTTCGAAGATGTTCAGCATGCCTCAGGGGTTTCGGCGTGCCGCTCGATCGCGTCGAAGATGTCGGCGTCCACTTGTTGCTGCCATGCTGGCAGGTCTTCCCAATCCGCGACGTACGTAGGTTTGGGGTCGTCGAAAGCTGCGTGGATCTGCGCGATCCAGCATAGGGCGATGAAGCGGCCGCGCTGTTCTCGGCTGAGCTTCGTGGTGGCGCCGTTGCTTACTTCGATGAATGTCAGGACCTGGCCGTAGACGGCGGCTGCGGCTGCTCGCTCCCAATCTGGCGTGTCGTCCCACGGTGTGACGTATCCAGGTTTGGGGTCATCGGGGTAGTGCTGCCGTACGCCGGCGATCCAGGCGTTGCGGAAGATCTTTCCTTGTTCGGTCGGCATGGGTCTCCGTCTTGGTCTGGATCAGGTTGTTGCGAGGACGCAACTGATGCGCTCGTGGAGGGAGCCGATACGTCTGTCGGCGAGCATCGGCTCCAGTTGGGAGCGCAGGGTATGAAGCTTACGGCCAACGTAGCCGGGCGATCGGGATTGCTCGGCGAGGTCCAGGGCGGCATGTGAGTGCAGGAGTACCTCGTCGGGATCCTGGCGGTGGATGCCTACTGACGCGAGGTCGGTGAGCAGGCTTCCCCGGCGTCGTGGTGATCCGGTCTGTTCGAGTGCTCCGGAGAGTGCCTCGGCGGCAAGTTCGAATTTTCCGAGGGCCAGGTAACAGGTTCCGCGTTCCTCGTCGAGGCGGCTAGACATCTTTCGGGGTGGAGGTTTGTGCCAGGTCTATTGACGACGCTTTCGGGGGATCGACCGGTTTCGGTGGTTTCGGGTGTCCTGGAGGCATGCGGTACGGCGATGGCGGTGGCCTGAACCAGGCTCAGCGGGAACGGCGTGAGCAGGTGCGCTGGCAGGCTGCGGGCCTGTTCGCGGCGGGCGTGCCGGCGCCGCGGGTCGCGAAGATCCTGGAAGTGTCGGAGAAGTCGGCCTACCAGTGGCGGCGGGCGTGGGCCGCCGGTGGAACCGCCGCGCTGGCTTCCAAGGGCGCCTCCGGGCCGGATCCGAAGCTGTCGGACGCCCAGTTGCAGCGGCTGCGCGAGCGTTTGGACGCCGGTCCCGCGGCGGCCGGCCACAGCGGTGATCAGCGGTGGACCCTGGCCCGGGTGGTCGCGCTGATCGCCACAATGTTCCACCTACGGGTCGGGATCACCACCGCCTGGCAGGCGATGCAACGGCTCGGCTACACCGCGCAGATGCCGGTGCACCGCGCTGCCGAACGCGATGAGGACGCGATCGCCCACTGGCGCAGGTACCGGTGGCCGGCGCTAAAAGAGTCGCCGCGAGAAGCGGCGCGTGGATCTGTTTCGCCGACGAGTGCGGGCAGACACTGAGAGCGTCCAAGGCCACGACCTGGGCACCGAAGGGCATGACCCCGATCGTCAAGGTGACCGCGAAAGGCACCGTACGGGTATCGGTGGCCGGTTTGTGCTGCTACCGGCCCGGCCACCGATCCCGGCTGATCTACCGCACCCTGCTCTACCACGGCCGCAAAGGCGAACAGAAAGGGTTCCGCGAACCGGAGCTGATCGGCCTGCTCGATGCCGCTCACCAGCAACTTCAGGGCCCGATCGTACTGATCTGGGACCGGTTGTCACTCCACAAGACCCGGGCCATACGGGCCGCGATCGCCCGACGGCGCTGGCTGCGCGTCTACGAACTACCCGCCTACGCCCCGAACTCAACCCGGTCGAGAAGGTCTGGTCGACGATGAAACGCAGCCTGGCCAACCACGCCGTCCGCACCGTCACCGCTCTCGCCGCAGCGGTGAAGAACCGGCTCAAACGCATGCAGTACCGCCACGACCTGGTCGACGGATACCTCGCCGGGACCGGACTGTCCCCACCAGCCCCAGCCAGACCCTGACCGCAAAAGGTGTCTAGCGTCGAAGCGCAGCCAACCCCCAGGGATCATCAAGTTTCGCTGTCCGGTGACTCGCTGTGCTGATTCGAAGGCGGTCTCACATCCGCTGATGTCGTTCATGGATGCCGAGACCTGCGCCTTGACGACGGCTACCCAGTGACGCGTGGGTAATTGGCTGTCCCCTCGGTCGGCGATCCGGACGGCGGCGTCAAGGATGTTGGATGCTTCCTGATACTGATGGTCGTAGATGCTCACGAAACCGTGCCGAACGAGCGCGCAGGCCCATTGGTCGTACGCCCGGCCTTCTTTAGCTGCTGACGCGGCATGGCCGTAGGAGGCGAGCGCATCGGTGTAGAAGTTGCCGTCGAAGAGGATCTCTCCGGCCAGTTGGAACAGCTCACTGGCGATCACACACAATGTGCGGCGTTCGGCTTCGGAGCGGGTCTCGCCGATCGCAGTGATCAGCCAACGCAGCTGGTCTTCTACCAGGGGATAGGCCAGCTGCTTGTTCGTGGCCAAGCCGTAGGTCTGCCACAGACTGTCGGTGAGTTGCCGTAGCTGATCAGTGTCTCGGGAACGCCAAATGCCCTCAGCGGTGCCGAGATCATCGTGCGGTGGTAACAGCGCCATCGTCGCTGCAACGCTGAGCAGCCTGAGGAGATTACGGCGATACATGTCGGTGGCACCTGTCGCGTGGATTTCGGCCACGACGCCGCCGGAGATAGGAGGCGCCGGTGAGTTGAGATCTTGTTTGGAACTGTCGATGGTCAGCAGGTCGGTCAAGCGCTCAGGACTGACCTGTAGCGCGTCGCTGAGCTGCTTGCGGGTGTGTGGCTGGGGTGAGGTCTCGCCTCGCTCGATGCGTCCCACCGTCGTGCGGTCGGTCTGGATCCGAGTGGCCAACTGTTCCTGGCTCAGGCCGAGTTCTTCGCGGCGACGGATGAGAAGGCTGCGCCTGGATGCCACGAGCACCTCCGTTGGATCCGGGCCCCACAGGGCAGCCTACGGGACTTCGAGGTCCGTGCCAGACAGGCGCCCGAGATGCATCACAGACGCCTCACCCATGCCCTGTCGTATCGACTGAAGTCGCTGTTTTCTTAAGGTGTCTCGTAGTGGAGGCAGAGCAGGCGCGGTGCAGGGGTCTTCGAGTCGTTGATGCTGGGTCGAGTGTGCCTCGATCGAATGAGTCGCGAAGCGTGTCAGTGCACCGGGGCCGTCACGATCGGTGCGCGCTGCCGGATGGTTGAGCGCCCCGTCTGTTTCCATATCAATATCCCCTCAAGGAAAGGGACGCTGATGACTGTTGTCGCCTTCGGTCTGCGTCATGCGGTTCGGCCGGTGCCTGTTCCTGTGGACTGGTCGGGTATCCATTTCGACCCGGACCGGCAGATCAGCATGATCACCGAGAACGGTGTGGAAATGCCCGCGCTGAAGCACTCCACGGGTCAAACCTCAACCAACACAGCGGGGCAGGACAACAAGGGTGGCGCTGACAAGGACGCCGACCGGACCGAGGACTGATCACCGATGCCCCAGCGCACCGTGGCGGTCTTCACCGACGAGTTCGACATCACCGCCGACGCGGTGATCATGGAGCTGAACGAGCGGGGCACCGCGGTCTTCCGGTGCGATCCCGCCGCCTTTCCCGGTGCGCTGGCCGTGCGTGCTCGATTCGGCCGTGACGGATGGACCGGGCACCTTGACACCGGATCTCGGGTGCTGGATCTCAAGGACGTGGTATGTGCCTGGTGGCGGCGGCCGACCCCGATCACGGTTGCCGCCGCCGTTCCGAACGCCGACTGGGTGCGACAGGAGGCCACGGCGGGACTGCGAGGACTCTTGGCAGCACTGCCGTGGCTCAACCATCCCGATGACATCCGGGCTGCTGAGCACAAACCACTGCAATTGGCCGTCGCCGCTCAGGCGGGACTGACAGTCGCTCCGACGCTGATCACCAACGACCCCGCCCACGCACGCGAATTCGCTGCCGAGTGCGGGCCCGTGATCTACAAACCACTCAGTGGAGGCCTGCTCGATGACGGGCGCATCATTTACACCAGCGTGATCGATCCCGTTACGCTGGACGGGTCGGTGACCCTGACCGCGCACCTCTTCCAGCAGCAGATACCCAAGACGCACGAACTGCGAGTGACTGTCGTGGACGGCCGAATATTCACCGCCAGGATCGACGCACTGACAGCCGAAGGACATATCGACTGGCGCTCGGACTACCGGAAGCTCCGCTACAGCCAGGAGACATTGCCGAGTAAGGTCGCCGCCGAGGTCCGGGTGTTCATGCAGCTCCACCGTCTGCGTTTTGCTGCACTCGACTTCGTGGTCACTCCGGACGGCGAGTACGTATTCCTCGAAGCCAACCCGAACGGCCAGTGGGCGTGGATCGAGGATGAGACCGGCTTGCCGATCGCGGCGGCCATCGCAGACGCGCTCGAGAGGGGCCCGCATGACCAACTTCTGGTGGAATAACGCGCAGCGCCTCGTCGACACGCTGGAGGCTGACGGCTACCTGGCGGATCCGCACTGGAGACAGGCATTCATCGAAACGCCCCGGCATCTTTTCCTTCCCGCGTTCTTCCACCCGCTGCCGGACGGCCGATGGCGGGCCGCCGACACCGGATCCCCGGACTACTGGGAGTCCGTCTACTCCGACACCACCCTGACGACCCAACTCAACGGCGCCATCACCCCGACGCCGAACACCGAGCCACTCGCAGGCGAAGCCACATCCAGCTCCACACAACCGAGCCTGATGGCGGCAATGCTCGACGCCCTGAGCCTCGCCGGCAGCGAGCGTGTGCTGGAGATCGGCACGGGTACCGGTTACAACGCGGCCCTCCTGTCGCACCGGCTCGGCGCCGACAAGGTGACCAGCGTAGAGGTGGATCCGACCGTGTCCGCTGTCGCTCGTCAGCGGTTGAACCTGGCCGGGCATCAACCGACCACGGTGGTCGGCGACGGGCAACAAGGATGGGGGAGTGGGGCTCCTTACGACCGACTGATTGCCACGGTGTCCGTGCCGGGTGTTCCCGCGGCGTGGTTGTCCCAGGTTCGGGATGGTGGCGTGATCGTGGTCAGCCTCTGGCGCGACCTCGGCGGAGGCCCCCTCGTCCGCTTGAACGTCGACGACGGCATTGCGCAAGGACTCTTCCTGCCGGAGGCCGGCGGATTCATGCCGGTCCGGTCGGTTGCCAAAGCAAGGCAGGCACTGAGTATCGCGGCCAAGCAAACGGGCGTCTCACGGCCCGCGACAGTGCCCGGCGAAGTGCTGCACGAACCTGAGATCGCCTTGTGGATAGCACTGCGGGTTCCCGTGGTGACCTGGCTCGGGTTCACCCCAGAAGAAGGTGGTCTACAGACGTGGTTGTTCGCCGCCGGCGGCTCTTGGTCGATGCTCGACACCACCGCGGGCACGGTCGAGCAGTTCGGGTCACGCCGTCTCTGGGACGAGGTCGAACACGTCTACTCCCTGTGGGAAAAGGCAGGGCGTCCCACCCGCGGTCGACTCGGTTTGACTGCCACCTCTACCGGCCAACACAGCTTCTGGCTGGACGATCCCAGCAACATTCAGTGGCGACACTCGTGACTCATTGCCGTCGTGATCAGTGCCGAACCGACCCTTGCCGAGGACACGTTCTTGCTGGTCGAGACCTCGATGGTGGCCGACCATTTGTGTGGGTCCACTCCGATGACGACATTGGGCATCTGTCTCGTCCTCCCTGCTCCGACCTGGTGTCGACGGGAGGGCAGCGCTACTTTGAGCTGGGCATACCCCTCTGGAGCCTCTCCTCGCCGCAGTGACCGGCAGGGCACATGCCAAATCTGAGCCACACCCAAGATGCAGGTGGACAGCCGAAAAGAGAGTGACTCTGCAGGTCACCTCGACCATGCCTGGCCGGGCAGCGGTCGCGCCACCAGTAGATAAGTAGCCGATGAGCATGCCTGATGATCTTCAGGCGAGTGGTGGAGCTTTCACCTCGACAGTCACCGGGCAGATCGTGCGTAACGGCGACACCCTGACCCGTCTGGTCTGCGGGTTCCAGATCGGTGTGACGATCGCAGGGGGTACGTCCGCGAAGCCATCGACCTTCTCGCCGCGAGCGCCGACGATCTCGAAACAGCGATGACCAGGATCCGGCTGCTCGTGGACAGCACGGTACTGCGCCCTCGATTCCGCTGGTCAGCGGCGGGTGCCTGGGGCCCGGCGGGGTGGGCGCCGTCGTGGTCCGGGGACGGGTGGCTTCGGCTCGGTGCTGCTTTTCGGGGGTTCGACGGTGTTGTCCGGGGATGCCGCCGGGTTCGTGGCCGAGGGCGGGCGGTGGAATCGGCGGAGGCCTCTCTGGTTGACCCAGCCGCCGGTCTTCCAGAGGGCGGCGATCGCCAGCACGGCCAGGAAGATGGCCGGCCCGGGTGGTACGGCCCGCCCGATCTGTGACAGCAGGAGCCCTAACAGCAGGATCATCGCCGGTACGGCCGTCAGCAGCCAGAGCAGCCCGTCGCGCAGCAGTGCCCGGCCGGTCGATCCCTCCCGTTTCTGCCACACCGCCCAGCCGACGGGGAGCAGCCCGGTCAGGCCGGCCAGGACGATCGCGACCGCCATCACCGTCGTGCCGGACTCGGGTACCAGCGGGATCCGGGACTCGCCCAGCCACCAGATCAGCAGGAGGAACAGGAACACGATGCCCATCAGCCAGCTGATGAACGCGGTGATCGCCACACCGGTCCGGAAGTTGCCCCGCCACAGCAGCCGCCACGTCGGCACCCCCGGCTCGACCGGGCGGAAGACCGCCCCGCTGACGACCACCAGCGAGAATCCGAACAGCAGCACGATCAGGATCGCCCCGAAGATCGAGCCCGGGTCACCACGGCCGAGTGCGGGGTCCATCACCGGTGCGAATCCGGCCAGTGCGGCGGCCAGCGCGAGCACGGCCAGGTGATACACGCTGAGCACGGCCACCGCGATCCACCCGGACAGCACACTGACCCCTCGCGCGATCGCGAGCGGGGTCTGCAGGATCGCCCCGCACAGCATCCAGGCGGCGCTGGTGACGAACAGGTTGAAGCCGTCGTCGCGGATCGCCGACCGCCACGACGTCCACGGCTCGTGGACGTCGGCGACCGCGTTGAGCCGTACGGTGACGGTGATACCCGCAACGATCGCCAGCACCGCGGCCACCCATTGGGCGGCGATCATCGCCCGGCCCGTGCCGAACCGGTCGTCGTCAGCAGCCACCATCACAAGATCATAATGGGCTCACACCCGGCCGACGACGGCCCAGGTTGCCACGCCGGCCGAACTCAACGAACAGATCGCGGTCATCGACCGGGCCGAGGATGACCGGCGCCCTGAGTGCCGGGGCCTTTTGTGTCCTAGCCACACATGACGGCCAGGGAGATGCTTCGCGTCAGTTCTGCCTGAAAATAGAGTTCCTGCAGGTATGTAGATATCTGTCGCCGCCTGCCGCTCTTCCTCATCGGCGAATCCCGAGGTGCGCATCGGCAGCCGCATCTGGTCAGTCGCCGACAATTGTCGATGTCTTGCCCGCTGCGCCAGGCCTCCGTCCCTGCTTCTCGCGCTGCCTCAAGGAAATCTTGGGGGCCCCGGCCCGCAAGACCGGGTGAGAGAGCTCTGCTAACGGTTCGGCTTGGGCAGGTACGGTGTCGTTCTGTAGTGACGCGCGTCCATGTCGACGCGGTCGGGATCTTCGGGGTGTGTCCGATGGCGGAGATCGACAAGATCATTGGCAGGCGCATCGAAAAAGGCCGGAGACGTAAAGGCCTGCTCCAGCACGAACTCGGGGCCGTGGTGGGCCGGTCCGAGTCGTGGGTGAGCCAGGTCGAGCGCGGCGTCACCGCGTTGGACAGCGTGTCCATGGCCGAACGGATGGCCCGTGCCCTCGGCCTGCCGGTAGGCCATGTCCTGGCGTTCGACATGCGGTACACGACTTCGTCGGCCCCACAGCAGACCCGGTCACCCGGCCCCGTCACTGAGGGACAGCACGGGCCGTCCTCCGGGCCGTCCGCTGATACGGAAAGCTCGGAGACTGTGCTGCGACGTTCCTTCACGCTCGGATCCCTGGCAGGCCTGACCGCAGCCATCGCCGGTCTCTCGCCGGACGCCCGGAGTCAGATCAGGCGCCCGTCCGGTGGGATCCTGGATCAGGCCACGGTGAACGAGTTGCGGTCGATCGGTGCCAGCTACCGCCGGTCCTACAAGTCGTTCCCGGCGTCCAGCTTGGTCCCGGTAGCTCACGACCAGGTCCAGTTGGTCGTGTCGTTACGGCCGAAGGATCAGCCAGCTTACCTGCGCAACTCGCTGCTGGCGCACCTGGCCGAGATGGCCGCCCTCGCCAGCGCCCTGCAGTCGCTGGACCTCGGCGACCCGGGACAGGCCGACGCGTACATGGATCTCGGCTATCAGGTCGCCAAGGAGATCGAGAGTTCGGAGCTGGCCGCCCTGATTCTGGCGGGCCGGGCCTTCCGCGCCTCGTTCCGCGGCGACTCCGTTGACGGGCTGGACTACGCGCTCGCCGCCGTGGACACCGCCGGGCGTGGGGCGTCGCGGCGGATGCGGGCGTGGACGAACGCGGTGGCTTCCGAGATGTACTCCGGCACCGGTGACATGCACGGCTTCCGCACCTGCCTGGAGCAAGCCCGAATCCTGTTGTCCGGGCCGATGGACGACGAGCGGTGGGGTGGGATCGCCTGGTTCGACCTGTCCAAGGCCGATGCGTACGAGGGAAGCGACCTGGTCCGGCTCGGCTGTTACGCGGAAGCGCTGCCAGCGTTGGACAAGGCGCTCGAGCTGCTGTCGCCGGAGATGCTGCGGCACCGGGGCACCGCGTGCATTTCCCGTGCCGAGGCGCACGCCGGAGCCGGGAACGTCGAGGCCGCCTGCGAGGACGGCCACGCCGCGTTGCTGCTGGTCGCCCAGGTACAGCACCGGGAGACTCTGCGCCGGGTCACCGCCCTGCACCGCACTTTGAGGGCGCACAAGACGGCCGGGACACGCAGTCTCGGTGAACATCTGATCGATACGCGAACCCTGCTCAAAACCTCCGGGAGTGCTGTATGAGCCGCCGTACCGGCCTGATCCTCGACTTCGGTGGGGTGCTGACCACCAGCGTCGCCGCCTGCGCGACCGGTTTCGACCGCCGGGCCGGGCTGCCGGAGGGCACCTTCCTGTCGATCATCGCCAAGAACCCCGAAGGGGCCGCCCTGTACGCGGACCTGGAACGCGGGGCGATCAGCCAGATCGAGTGGAACGAACGCACCGGTGCGCTGCTCGGGATCGACGGCACCGGCCTGCTCGGCCGGGTCCTGGAGAACCTGCACCCGGAGCCGTCGGTCATCGCCGCCGCGCAGGCCGCCCGCGCCGCCGGGATCACGGTGGGGATCTTCTCCAACAGTCTGGGCCTGGAACCGTACGACGTGTACGCCGGATACGACATCGACCGGCTTTACGACGCGGTGCTGATCTCCGAGCACTACAAGATGCGCAAACCCGACCCCGCGATCTATCCGATCATGCTGAACCTCATGCGGCTGCCCGGCGGGGCCTGCGTGTTCGTCGACGACACCGCCCGCAACCTGGCCCCGGCCGAAGACCTCGGCGTCACGACCGTCCTGGCGAAAAACCCGATGGACACGATCACACGGCTGGAAGCCCTGCTCGGCATCCCGCTCAGCGCGCAGGGCTGAGGGGTGATCCGCAGTCTGGTTGCGGGCCCGCAACCAGACTGCGGATGCGAACGCCGCACCGGCGGCACGGTGGTCGGTGAGGCCGCCGACCGACGTGACAGGAACTCTCGCTCCGCCGACGGCCACCCAGCACCCGGCAGGGTGCCCCTTCCTCGGAACGGAGATCCAGGTGACCACCGCCGTCACACCCGCAACGATCACCGCCTACCTGCCCGACGCGTTCGACCCGCGCTGGAACCGCCTGCCCGGCATCACCGTTGCCGGCACCCGCATCACCATCGACCCGGCCGACTACTTCTTCCGCTTCGAGAACAGCTCCTGGCTCGTCATCGACTGGGAGACCGTCAAGGCCGAGCTGCTGCATGTCGAGGAAACCGAGACCGCCACGGTCGAGCAGATTGCGCTGGACTTCGTGAGGACCCACGCTCGCCCGGCCCGCGACGCCGGCGAAGTTCTCACGATCGCCTACCAGGTGTACTCCTACCTGTTCCGCGACGAGCACCTCGCCGCCCTGGGACTGCCCGCGGTCACCGCCGAGCACCTGAGGATGCTGCGTGAGGCCGCGACGTTCATGGCCCTGAACAAGATCGAGCTGGACGGGCACATCTCCAACGTCGGCCCGTGCTGGTTCTTCCCGTCGGACACCGGCGTCGTGTTCGACCTCTCCAAGACTGAAGGGCAGATGCTCGACGAGGTCTACCACGGCGGCTGGTTCAACGAGTACCGCCGCATCGAAGCCATCAAGGCCCACACCGCCCTCGGCGGGCGCCTCGTGCACGGCTGCCAGTCCGCACCGAACCAGTCCGGCGGAGTCGTCGCCGCCTACGGCACCTCGATGGCCAGGTTCGCCGTGGAACTCGCCGGGATGAAGGACGAGTGGATCCAGCAGGTCGAGGCCCACCGCGTGACCGCCGTCTGACCACCCGCGTTGTCCCTCTGGTCCGGGACGGTAGCCGTCCCGGACCAACCTTCCAGCCCGTCTGTTCCCTACTTCGGAGCCCGTCGTGAATCCGCAGCTCGTCACCGACATCCTGACAGCCGTCCGCACCAGCACCAGACTGCCGCAGCCCCGCCGGAGCACGGTGCGCGTGTGGTCGCTGTCCGGGGTGGAGCGCCTCACCTTCCCGGACGGCACCACCGCGATCTACAAGTACGCGGCCGAACCGTTCACCACCGAACACCAGGTCCTACGGGCGGCTGCCGGCGCCGCGATCCCGGTGCCGGCCGTCATCGGCGCCCTCGTCCGCGACGGCGTACTGGGCATGGTCCTTGAAGACCTCGGCAAAACGGCCCGAGAGGCCAATGACGAGGACGGCATCATAGCCGCGATCGCCCTGCACCACGCCACCATCGACCCGATGCTGGCGGAACTGGACTACGAAGCTCTTGCCGTGTTGCCGGTCTTGGCCCGTGGCCACCTATATCGGCTGCGTGCCAACGGCCGGTGGACGGCAGACACCGACGACATCGCCGGAATGCTGGACGCTCTCACGGCCGGCGCTGCGAAACGGGCTGCGGGCGCCACGACCGAGCCGTGGGGGTGGGTCCACTCGGAGTTCCACCCCACCAGCCTGCACATCGGCACGACCGGCTGGCGGCTGCTCGACTTCGCCCGTGCGTTCACCGGACCCGGCCTGCTTGACCTCGTCTCCTGGCACGGCACCATCGACGCCCCCGATCCCGCCCGGCTGCACCACCACATCGAGAAGTACATCGCTGACGGCGGCCATCGCGATGCCCTGGCCGACCGCGGCGGCCTCGCCGCACCTGACTGGGCGCTGGGCTGGCACCGCGTCTGGGTGGTCGAGTGGTTCATGGAGCAGGCCCTGCGCTGGATCAACGACCCGTCCCAGGACCAGGTGTACATCGACGTGGTCCGCCAGCACCTGACGACAGCCGTTCGACACCTGAAACCGTGACCCCGATCTTCTGGGACGCCCACGCCACCCACCGCCTCGCCAACGAACCGCCGGGACCGCGGCAGCCACCGCAGAGGATGGAATGGACCCAGCGGCCGGGTATCGGTCCCGGCGCCGAAATTCTCGGCGGGGACCTCACCGGCCGGCGGATCGTGGAACTCGGGTGCGGGGCCGGGCACACCACCGCCCACCTCGCCGCCGCTGGCGCGACCGTCGAAGGTGTGGACAGCTGCGCCGGTCAGATGCGGCGGGCCGTCGCCCACTACCAGTACACCGGAGCCCGGTTCCTCAACACCGACGCCCTCACCTACCTCGGCAGCGGCTCCGCAAGCCTGGACGCGATCGTCTCGGTCTTCGGCGCGATCGGCATGACCGAACCGACCCGGCTGCTCGCCGCATGCTCGCGCCGACTTACCGGACGGGGTGTTCTGGCATTCAGCGTGCCGCACCCGCAACGCACCGGCACCATACCGCTCACCCCGCCTACCCGCACCACGGCGATGCTGCCAGACGGCACCACCCAGCTGCTCGAACAGTGGGACATCGAACCCGGCGCGTGGACCCGCGCGGTGAACCGGGCGGGACTGGTAGTCACCGCCATGCTGCACATTCGGGCGCCAGCCGACACCCGGTGGCCCACCACTCTGCTGATCACCGCACACCAACCCGACTGATCACCCTGGAGGGCGGCCGGATGAACCGGATCCCATACCTGCTGCTGGACATCGACGGCGTGCTGATCCCTTTCCCGGACGCCGACAAATCCATCCCGGCGACCCACCGGTGCCACCAGGTCCACCTGACCGGCTGCCCCGACCCGATCGAAGTCTGGCTGAACCCGGCCCACGGCCCCCTGATCACCGACGCCATCAACACCGGGCTCGTACAGCCGGTGTGGTGCACCAGCTGGCGCATCGACGCCTCCCACCAGATCGGGCCACTGATCGGCCTTCCCGCCTTCGAGCACATCGAGCTCCCCCGCCTGCCGATCACCACCAGCCACCCCGACGGCTACCTGTGGAAACGCGACCACGTCGAACCCTGGCTCGCCGACGCACCCGCCGTCTGGATCGACGACGACTTCACCACCCTCGACCACCAATGGGCCAACAACCGCACTACCCGGGGCGCCGCGACACTGCTGATTGAACCCGACCCCTACCAGGGCCTACGCCCGGAACACATCCAGAGCGCCCTGACCTGGGCTGCCAGCGTGGCCCGAGGCACAGCATCGGCCTGAGAAGCCTGAACGCCGGCGGCACCGGCCGCTTCTTACACAGCCCAGCTGTCATGGCCGTCTGCGGAGTCGTCGTCGCGGTGTGCCCCTTGCCCTCTGGGGCGGCGTCCACCCTTATGGGTGACTGGCAGCCGAAGAAAGGGCCGTCGCAAGGTCCTGGACCCGCATCCGGGCGGTAGTGCTGACGAGGTTCCTGCTGCGGCACGACAATGTCCAGGACCTCGCGGGCAGGTTGTTCGGATGTTCACAGTCGACGATGCCGCGGGTGTTCCGCACGGTCAGGCCGCTGTTGGAACGGGCCATGGCCGAGGTCACCACGCAGGCGGTGCAGCGGGCACGGCTGGGTGCGGTGCTGCTCAACGGGTTCGTCGCGCCGACCGGCGAACGCGCTGACCATACCGACCTGTTCCCCGGCAAGCATCGGTTGTCCGGCATGAACGTGCAGGTCATTGCCGAACTTGACGGTCGGATCGTCGAGACCGGAACCCCGATCGGCGGCGCTCGGTACGACAGCGGGATGTTCACCGCCTCAGCTGCAACCGAGCGTTGAACTGCCAGCGTGCAGCTGTGAAACGTGCCATCTCGCATCTGGTCAACTGGAAGATCCTCGACCTCGGCTACCGCGGTCAGATCTCCTAAGAGTTGAGTCGTAACTCCACGCCGGGGTCTACGGCGTGTAGTTTTCTGGCTCTGGCGTTCCCGCGTGGTCGCCGCTTGCGCGGTGTCTCATCGGGGGTTGCGGTCCGGCCTGTAGTGACGGCTCGTGTTTGCTCGGCAGAGGCTCCCCGCCGCTGGTGGGGAGCTGCCGTACCTGCCGGTACCCGTGGTGGCGTGCCGGTGGTCGCGGTTGACCTTGCCAGGACCTCTTGCAGCCCTGTTGATGCGATCCGGGCTGCGAGTGCGGCCCGGAGGGTCTCGTTGATCCGGGCGGTGCCCGGCTGGTCGGGGTCAGCAAGCTGGACGCAGGCGCCCATCGCCGCGGCAACCACGTCCCGGTCCCCGACAATCCCGCACCCGCACCGGTGGGTGCGCTGGCCGAGGGGTTTCTTCGCCCGGACGCCGCACGGACACTGCTGAGACAGTGCGGTCTGCGTGGTCCCGGCCCGCAGTAGCTGGCCGGCGGCCACAGCGCACTCGAGCTTGAGGGCGGCGATGAGCATGCCTGGTGAGAACAGCGCGATCCCGCGGCCCCACAGTTTCGCCCAGGCGCGGATGTTCGTGTGTTCGACGACCAGGTTCGGGCCGTGCTCGGTCACCACGGTCCGGGCGATATGCTGAGCCCGGGCCTGTTTCGCCTGTGTTCCCGACCGGCCGGCGGCCGCATGCTCGGCCCGCCGGCGCCGGTACGCGGCCGACAGCCGGTCGCGGCGGTATGCCTGTTTCGGGATTCCGGCCGCGTTCGCAACCCTCGGCCCGAGCGGCGTCGGGACCTGCCGGACGAGCAGTCCAGCATCCGCCCGGCGGGTGGCGCGTTTCTGCTGCCGCTTCGACAGCTCGTACTGGCCCGGGTTGCTGTTGCGTCGGGACCGGTCCAGCGCCCGTTGACGGCGCCGGGCGGTCAGCCGTACCTGTTCGGCTGCCGCCCGCTGGACATCGTCGACCGCGACCATGCTGGTGTGCAGGCCGCCCGGCGCGGTCGGGTCCGCAGGCATGGACGCCACCGCAAGGTTGGAGACGTTTCCGTCGACCCCACCAACCCGGTCACGTGGCGCAGCAACTCGTTGCTCGCGGACGCTCGGGCTGGTCCAGCCGTGGTCGAGGATCATCAAATGGGCGTAGTACCGCCACCCACCAGGCGCTTTCGGGTCTTCGACCCGAACCAGGTCGATCTTGTGCCACACCTGCGGCCGACCGAGGAAATGCTGCAAGCGTGACTGTTTCGCCGGGCCGTGCGGCAGTCGGACCGGGAGGACCAGGTCCGGGCGTGGGCCGGCGCCGGGAAACACGACCGTGAGTGGGCCGTCGTAATCCCACCAGCCGCGCAGTCCCGGCGGACGTGCCGGCACCGGGATCCGGGACGGGCGTTGGGCCGGGAACGTGGTCCGGTAGGCGTCCAGGGAGCCGACCAGGCGGAACGTCTCCCACGTGTTCGGCTTCGTGTGCGACCGGGCACGGCCCGGGATCCGGGTTGAGGCCCACCAGGTACCGACTCGCGGCCGGCCGTGCCGGTTCCCGATCTTATCGGCGAACAGATGCCGGTCGACGGTCTCCCACACCTCGTCCGCGAGGTGCATCGCGAGGGCCTTGGTCAGGTGCCGGCCCAGCCACCCCGACCGGTCCACATGCCCGGCCGCCGCCTGTTCCAGACTGGACCGTGACAGGCCGAACCGCTCCCGGGCGAGCTTCGGCCCGTCCTCACTGGACCGCAGACGACCGGCAGCCCAGTACGCGTCCACCCGCGTCCCGGCCTGACGTTGCAACGCCCGTCGCAGCTGCCACGTAGCCCCGAACAGCTTCTCAACCTGGCGCCGGGTGACCGGGTCGGTGGTGTCGACCTCGAGCCGGATCACCGCCGTCGGCGCATCCTTCGCCCGGCGCCAATTCTTCTGCTTCGACTTCCCGCGGGACCGACGGACCACATCGGTATCCGTCACCCCGCACCCCCACCGAGTCGCACACCAGTTCGAGATAGAGAGCCTACCCACAGAAGATCAACATGTGAAGATCGGCCCGCACTACCACCACCTGATCCCACTCACCGGCCTCGACGAACAACAGCTCCACACGCTCACGCAACGAATCGCGATTCACGATTCACGGACCGGCTCCTGATCGCCTGCGCCGGCCTACCCACCAACCTGACCACCCGCGCGCTCACCGCGATCTTCCAGGTGAGTCAGTCGATGATCGTCCGCATCCACCGACACCTGCTCCCGGTCCTCGCCAGCCTGCGGCAACCCCGGCTACACCCCGATCATGGCCGGCGATGCACGTGGATTCTCGATGGCACCCTGATCCCCGCCCACGACCAGCACCGGGCCGCGATCTCGAAAAACTACCGGCGCAGCATCAACCTGCAAGTCGTCACCCGCCGCTGCGACCGGACCATCATCGCGGCCGGCGCCGCCCGGCCAGGAAACCGCAACGACATCATCGCCGTCCGAGCCCAACCCGAACTACTCGCGACCCCGCCACGACAGATCCTCGCCGACGGCGCCTACCAATCCCTGCCCGGCGTCACCACCCCCGCCCGAGGAGCCGGCGCAAAGATCATCCGCGACCACACCCGGCAACTACACCGCCGACACCGAGCCACCGTCGAACACGTCCTCGCCCGCCTCAAAGACTGGCAGATCATGCACCAAATCCGACGCCGCGGAACCACCATCGACCACGCCATCAGCGCCGTCATCGCAATCTACAACCACCGAATCGAACACTTACGACTCAACTCTTAGTTCCCCGACGGACTACGCACC
>NZ_BOMG01000140.1 GCF_016862075.1 Actinoplanes couchii
CGACTGGTCCTCCGGCGCGATCGAAGTGGTCGCGGAGGCCGTACCGTGGCCGGACACCCTGCGCACGCGGCGGGCCGGTGTGTCCGCGTTCGGGATCAGCGGCACGAACGCGCACGTCATCCTCGAACAGCCGCCGGCGGAGACCCCGGCCCCGTCCGAGCCGCACGGCGCCGTTCCGGTGGTGCTCTCCGGCCGCACCGCAGAGGCGGTCGCCCGGCAGGCCGAGCGGCTGCGGGCGTACGTCGCCTCCCGGCCGGACGTCCCGCTCGCCGGCATCGCCCGCACCAGCCTGGCCCGCCCCACCCTCGGCTTCGGTGCCGTGGTGGCCGCCGCTGACCCCGCGACGCTCCTCGCGGGCCTGGAGCGCCCGGCCGTCGGGGTCACCGCCGGCGACGGCCGTCTGGGCATGCTTTTCAGCGGTCAGGGCTCGCAGTGGCCCGGCATGGGCCGCGCGCTGCACGAGAGCTTCCCGGTCTTCGCCGCGGCGTGGGACGAGATCGCCGCGCGGCTGGACCTCGACGGCGACCTGGACCGGACGGCCGTTGCCCAGCCGGCGCTGTTCGCCTTCGAGGTCGCCCTCTACCGGCTGCTGGAGTCGTGGGGCGTGGTACCGGACGTGCTGATCGGTCACTCGGTCGGCGAGATCGCGGCCGCGCACGTGGCCGGCGTGCTGTCGCTGGCGGACGCCTGCCGGTTGACCGGCGCCCGGGCCGGCCTCATGCAGGCCCTGCCACCCGGTGGCGCGATGGTCGCCGTGCAGGCCAGCGAGGCCGAGGTGACGCCGCGCCTGTCCGAGCGGGTGCAGCTCGCCGCGGTCAACGGTCCCCGGTCGGTGGTGCTCTCCGGCGCCGAGGACGCCGTGCTGGCCGCCGCGGAGGGCTTCCGGTCGCGCCGCCTGCGGGTCAGCCACGCGTTCCACTCGGCGTTGATGGAGCCCGTGCTCGGCGAGCTCGCCGACGTGGTCGGCGAGCTCGAGTTCCATGCGCCGGCCATCCCGTTCGCCGGCAACCCGCCCGTGGACGAGCCGGCCTACTGGGTCCGGCAGGTGCGCGAGCCGGTCCGCTTCGCCGACGCGGTGGCGGCATCCGGTGTGGACACGTTTCTCGAGATCGGCCCCGACCGCGCGCTCAGCGCCGTCACCGAGGGGGCGCACCCGGTGATGCGCCGCGGCGAGGGCGATCCGGGCCGGCTGCTCGCCGCGCTGGCCGCCGTGCACCTGTGCGGCGTCCGGGTCGATTGGGACGCCGCGCTCGCCGGCCCGGGCGCGCTGATCGCCGACCTCCCCACCTACCCGTTCGAGCACCGCCGCTACTGGCTCGATACCCGCACCGCCCCCGCCGAGCTGGCCGCCGCCGGTCTCGGTGCGGCCCGGCACCCGTTGCTGAGCGCGGTCGTGGCCGCGCCGGACTCCGACGGCGTGACGCTGACCGGCCGCCTGTCGGTCGCCGAGCACCGCTGGCTCGCCGACCACGTCATCGGCGACCGGGTCACCGTGGCCGGCACGGTGATCCTGGAGTTGCTGCTGCACGCCGCCGCTGAGACCGGTCGCGCGCAGGTCGACGAGATGGTGCTGCACGAGCCGATGGTCGTACCCGAGCGGGGCGCGCTCACCGTCCAGGTCGTGGTCGCGCCGAGCGACGCCGGCGGCCGCCAGCCGGTCACCGTCTACGCCCGGGACGTGGCGGACGGCGACTGGACCCGGCACGCCACCGGACTGCTCGGCCCGGCCGATGGCGAACCGGACGCGGCCGGGTCACCACCGGAGTGGCCGCCGGCCGGGGCGGAGCCGGTCGACCTGACCGACGCCTACCAGCGGCTCGCTGACGCCGGTTTCGCCTATGGGCCGCTCTTCCAGGGGCTGCGGACCGCGTGGCGGCGCGAGTCCGAGGTGTACACCGAGGTGGAGCTGCCCGGCGAGGCCGGCGGCTACCTCGCACACCCGGCTCTGCTCGACGCCGCGCTGCACGCCTGGGCGCTCGGCGAGACCGGCCGGCCCCGCCTGCCGTTCAGCTGGTCCGGCGTACGGGTACGGGTGCCGGGAGCCACCGTCCTGCGGGTGCGCCTGACGCCGACCGGATCGGACACACTCGCGATGACTGCCACCGACGAGGTCGGCACCCTCGTGCTGAGCGCGCGCGGGGTGACCGTCCGGCCGATGCCGGCGGGCCGCGCGGCCGGTCTGCTGCACACCGTGTGGGAACCCGTGCCCGGCCCGGGCACACCACTCGCGGACGTGGAGGTCCTCGACTTCCGCGCCGTCACGGGCACGCCGGGCGACGTGCACGCCGTGGTGTGGGACGCCGTGACCGGTCTGCGTGACCGGCTGGCCGGCGACGACCGCACGGTGGCCGTCTGGACGGACGGCTGGGCCGGTGCGGCGGTGCGCGGACTGACCCGCTGCGTCCAGCAGGAGCACCCGGACCGGATCGTGCTGGTCGACGGCGGCGGCCCGGACGACCTCGCCCGTGCGGCCGGTACGGGCGAGCCCGAGATCCGGGTCCGTGACGGCGAGTTGTTCGCGCCCCGCCTGGTGCCGGCCGGGCCGGGCGCCTCCCCGGCGTGGGACGGCTCCGGAACGGTCCTGGTCACCGGCGGCACCGGCACGCTCGGCCGGGCCCTCGCGCGGCATCTCGTCGAGCGCTGGGACGCGCGGGACGTCGTGCTGGTGAGCCGGACTGGTGGCGCCCCGCCCGATCTCGAGGGCGACCTGGCCGGCCGCGTCCGGGTGCGGGCCTGCGACGTGGCCGACCGCGACGCGCTCGCCCGGCTGCTGGCCGGGATCGGGCCGGTCCGGGTGGTGGTGCACGCCGCCGGGGTCCGCGACGACGGCGTGCTGGAGTCGCTGACCGCCGACCGGGTCGCCGGTGTACTGCGTGCCAAGGTGGACGGCGCGTGGCACCTGCACGAGCTGGTCACCGAGGCCGAGATGTTCGTGCTCTTCTCGTCGATCACGGCCGCGGTCGGCTCACCCGGGCAGGCCGCCTACGGTGCCGCCAACGGCTACCTCGACGGCCTGGCCGAGCACCGGCGCGCGACGGCCCGCCCGGCCGTCTCGATCGGGTGGGGCATCTGGTCGGAGCGCAGCGCGATCACCGCCGGGCTCGGCGACGCCGACCTGACCCGGATGGGCCGCCGGGGCCTGGTCCCGCTCCCCACCGACGACGCGCTGGCCCGCTTCGACGCCGCGCTCGGCGCCGGTGAACCGGAGGTCGTCGCGGCCGGCCTGGACCGGGCCGCGCTGCGCGACGCGGCCCGGCAGGGGCGGCTCTCGCCGCGGCTCGGCCGGATCGTGCCGAAGCCGCCGGCCCCGGCCGCACGGCCGCCGGCCGAGCCGGCCGGTGACCTGCTCGACCTGGTCCGCGCAGAGGTCGCCGAGGTGCTCGGGCACCGCACGCCGGACGCCGTGCCGGCCGGCCGGGCCTTCAGCGAGCTGGGCTTCGACTCGCTGACCGCGGTCGAGCTGCGCAACCGCCTGCGCGCCGCGACCGGCCGGTCGCTGCCGGCCACACTGACCTTCGACCATCCGACGCCGCGGGCGCTCGCCGACTTCCTCGGCGGTGCACGGCCGGTCGCCGAGCCGGCGCCGGCTCCGGCCGCCGACAGCGGTGAGCCCATCGCGATCGTCGGCATGGCCTGCCGCTACCCGGGCGACGTCCGCTCACCCGAGGACCTGTGGCGGATGGTGGCGGACGGCGCCGAGGGCGTCTCCCGATTCCCCGTCGACCGCGGCTGGGATCTCGACGGCCTGTACGACCCCGACGCGTCCCGGCCGGGCACGACGTACGCCCGCGAAGGCGGCTTCCTCCACGACGCCGCCGACTTCGACGCCGGGTTCTTCGGCATCTCGCCACGCGAGGCCCTCGCGATGGATCCGCAGCAGCGGCTGCTGCTGGAGACATCGTGGGAGGCGTTCGACCGGGCCGGCATCGACCCGGCGACGCTGCGGGGCAGCCGCACGGGCGTGTTCGCCGGCGTCATGTACCACGACTACGCGTCCCGGCTGCCGGCCGTGCCCGAGGACCTCGAGGGTTACCTGGGCAACGGCAGCGCCGGCAGCATCGCCACAGGCCGGATCGCGTACACGTTCGGGCTCGAGGGCCCCGCGGTGACTGTCGACACGGCGTGCTCGTCGTCGTTGGTGGCGTTGCACCTGGCCGGGCAGGCGCTGCGGCAGGGCGAGTGCACGCTGGCGCTGGCCGGCGGAGTCACGGTGATGGCGACGCCGGGTGTGTTCGTCGAGTTCGCCCGGCAGCGCGGCCTCGCAACGGACGGCCGGTGCAAGTCGTACGCGGACACGGCCGACGGCACCGGCTGGTCCGAGGGCGTCGGCGTGCTGGTGCTGGAGAAGCTGAGCGACGCCCGCCGCAACGGGCACCGGGTGCTGGCGGTGGTGCGCGGCTCGGCCGTGAACCAGGACGGCGCCTCCAACGGCCTGACCGCCCCGAACGGGCCCTCGCAACAGCGCGTCATCCGCCAGGCCCTCGCCGGCGCGGGGCTGCGGGCGGCCGACGTCGACGCGGTGGAGGGTCACGGCACCGGCACCCGCCTGGGCGACCCGATCGAGGCGCAGGCGCTGCTCGCCACGTACGGCCAGGACCGGGAGGAGTCGTTGTGGCTCGGCTCGGTCAAGTCGAACATCGGGCACACGCAGGCCGCCGCGGGCGTGGCCGGCGTCATCAAGATGGTGCAGGCGATGCGGCACGGCATCGTGCCGCGCTCCCTGCACGCCGGCGAGCCGTCGTCGCAAGTGGACTGGTCGGCCGGTGCGGTGCGGCTGGCCACCGAGGCCGTGCCGTGGCCGGCCACCGGCAGGCCGCGGCGGGCCGGGGTGTCGAGCTTCGGGATCAGCGGCACCAACGCACACGTGATCCTGGAACAGGCGCCGGCCGAGGAGCCCGTGCCGGCCGCCGCCGAGCTGCCGGTCGTCCCGGTCGTGCTCTCGGCGCACACCCCGGCCGCGCTGCGTGAGCAGGCGACCCGGCTGGCCGCCCTGCCGGACGTGCCGGTGACCGCACTGGGCCACGCCCTCACCCGGCGTCCCGCGCTCGAGCACCGCGCCGTCGTACTGGCCACCGGTGACGCGGGCGACCTGCGCCGTGCACTGCACGCCGTCGCCGCCGGCGAACAACCGCCCGGGATCGTGCGGGGTGCCGCGGGCGGCCGGACGGCGTTCCTGTTCACCGGGCAGGGCGCCCAGCGGGCCGGTATGGGCCGCGAGCTCCACCAGCTGTTCCCCGCCTTCCGTACGGCGCTGGACGAGGTGCTCGGATTGCTCGGCGTCCGGGACGTGCTGTTCGGCGACGACCAGGACCAGCTCGACCGTACGGGCAACGCGCAGCCGGCGCTGTTCGCCGTCGAGGTGGCCCTCGCCCGTCTGCTCGAGTCGTGGGGGATCCGGCCCGACCTGGTCGCCGGGCACTCGGTCGGCGAGATCGCGGCGGCCCACGTGGCCGGGGTGCTCTCCCTGGCCGACGCGGCCACGCTGGTGACCGCGCGTGGACGGCTGATGCAGGCCCTCCCGCCCGGCGGCGCGATGGCGGCGGTCGAGGCGAGCGAGGAGGAGATCCGGCCGTTGCTCGACGACCGGGTGGCCCTCGCCGCGGTCAACGGGCCGAACGCCGTGGTCGTCTCCGGCGACGAGGACGAGGTTCTCCGTCGTTTCGCCGCCTACCGCGTCAAGCGGCTGCGGGTCAGCCATGCCTTCCACTCGCCGCGGATGGTGCCGATGCTCGACGCGTTCGCCGAGGTCGTGCACGGGCTGGACTTCGCGCCACCGGCCGTCGACTTCGTGTCCACGGTGACCGGCGGCCTGGTCACCGGCGAGGTGGCCACCCCGCGGTACTGGATCGACCAGGTGCTGCGCCCGGTCCGGTTCGCCGGGGCCGTGCGCGACCTGCACGAGCGCGGATCCACCACGTACCTGGAGATCGGGCCGGACGGCGTGCTGAGCGCGATGGGCCGCGACTGCGCCGACGGCGTCTTCGTCCCGGTGCTGCGGCGCGACCGCGAGGAGGGAGGTTCGGTGCTGACGGCGGTGGCCGAGGCGTACGCGCACGGCGTACCGGTCGACTGGGACGCGGTCTTCGGTCACTCCCGGCCCGCGGCGGTCGAACTTCCCCCGTACGCGTTCCAGCACCGCCGTTTCTGGCTCGCCGGCCAGGCCGCCGCCGGCGACGTCACCGAGGCCGGGCTCGCCGCGGCCGGGCACCCGTTGCTGGGCGCCGTGGTCGCGCTGCCGGGCTCCGGCGGGCACCTGCTGACCGGCCGGTTGTCCCGCGACCGGCAGGGCTGGCTGGGCGACCACACCATCATGGGCACGGCACTGGTGCCCGGCGCCGTCTTCGTCGAGTACGCCCTGCGCGCCGCCCGTGAGGTGGGCTGCACCCGGCTCGCCGAGCTGACCCTCGAATCGCCGCTGGTGCTGCCGGCGGAGGGCGGGGTGCCGATCCAGGTCACCGTCGGCCCGGCCGAGGACGGCGGCGAGCGGACGTTCAGCGTGTACGCACGGCGGGGCGCCGACTGGATCCGGTATGCCGGTGGGCGGATGGACACCGGCGCGGGCGAGACCGTGGCGGCCGCGGAACCGGCCGGCGGCGAACCGGTCGACCTCACCGCGTTCTACCCCCTGCTGACCGAGCACGGTTTCGGCTACGGCCCCGCCTTCCAGGGGCTGCGCGCGGCCTGGCGGCACGGCGACGACGTACACGCCGAGGTGCGGCTGCCGGACGAGCTGGCCGTGACGGCCGGCCGGTTCGGCGTGCATCCCGCGCTGCTGGACGCCGTCCTGCACGCCTCGGCCCTGATTCGCCCGGAGGCCGGGCTGCCGTTCGTCTGGCAGGGTGTGCGGCTGGCGGCGAGCGGTGCAGTGGCGGTACGGGCGCGGCTCTCGCAGCGGCCCGACGGTGCTCTCACGATCGTCGCCACCGACGACGTCGGCAACCTGGTGTTCTCGGTGGACGCGCTGCTCATGCGCGCGGCGTCGGCCCGGCAGCTGCGCGACGCACGGCGCGCCGAGGGGGAGTCGCTGTTCCGGCTGACCGACCGGGCCGTCGCCGCCGGGCCCGCGACCGCACCGGCCACCGTGGTGCAGCGTCTCGGCGCGCTGCCCGAGGCGGTGCCCGAGCTGATCGCGCTGCCCTGCGACGACGTGCACGAGGCGCTGGACGCGGTGCGGAGCTGGGTGCGTGACGACCGGTATGCGCGGTCACGGCTGGTCGTGGTCACCGGGACCACCCGGGACTCGCTCGGCGCCGCGGCCGTCCGCGGGCTCGTGCGCTCGGCCCAGGCCGAGCATCCCGGGCGCTTCGTGCTGCTCACCGCGGACGATCCGGCCCTCGCCGGTGCCGCCGCGGCCACCGGGGAACCGGAGCTGACCGTACGGCACGGAGTGCTGCACGCCCCGCGCATCGAGGCCGCCACCGGGCGGCCCGAGCCGCTGCCGTGGCGGGCCGACGGCACCGTGCTCGTCACCGGCGGCACCGGCGCCCTCGGCGTGACCGTCGCCCGGCACCTGGTCGAGCGTGGCGTGCGGCATCTGCTGCTGCTGAGCAGGCATGGCGGCCCGGCACCGGACCTCGGCCGGCCGGACGTCACCGTGACGGTCGCCGCCTGCGACGTCACCGACCGCGAGGGCCTGGCCCGGGTGCTCGACGGGATCCCGGTCGAGCACCCGCTGACCGCCGTGGTGCACCTGGCCGCCGTGCTCGACGACGGCGTCCTGGCGGGGCTGACCGGCGAGCGCCTGGACGCCGTGCTGGGCCCCAAGGTGACCGGGGCACGCCACCTGCACGAGCTGACCCTCGACCGGCCGCTGGACGCCTTCGTCCTGTTCTCGTCGACCACCAGCTTGTTCGGCGGTCCGGGGCAGGCGAACTACGCGGCCGCCAACGCCGCACTCAACCAGCTGGCGCTGGACCGGCGTGCGGCCGGGTTGCCGGCCAACGCCGTGGCCTGGGGCCTGTGGGCGGACGGCGGCGGCCTCGGCGGCCGGCTCGACGACGGCGACCGGCGCCGGATGGCCCGCTTCGGCATCGGTGCGCTGTCGGCCGGCGAGGCGCTGGCGCTCTTCGACGCCGCGGCCGGCGCCGACGAGCCCGTGCTGGCCGCTGTCGACCTGGACCGGGCGGCACTGGCCGCGCAGGCCCGGGCCGGCACGCTGCGGCCGCTGCTGCTCGGCCTGGTGCTGGCGGCCCCGGCCGCACCGCCCGGGCCCGAGCCCGAGCCCGAGAGCGATCTGCGCGACCGCCTGGCCTCCGCCACCGCGGACGAGCGTGAGGGCATCCTGCGCGGGCTGCTGCGGCGGGAGGTGGCCGACGTGCTGGGCCACGCCACGACCGCCGACGTCGCAGTCGGCCGCGGCTTCCTGGAGCTGGGCCTCGACTCGCTGACCGCTGTGGAGCTGCGCAACCGGCTCGGCGCGCGCACCGGGCTCCGGCTGCCCGCCACGGCGCTGTTCGACCACCCGAGCGTCGAGGTGCTCGCGCGGCACCTGGCCGGGCTGTTGGTGACCGCGACCGAGCCGGACGACGCCGACGCCGAACTGCGCCGGGCCATCAACGCGATCCCGCTCGACCGGCTGCGCGACGCCGGCCTGCTGGACGTGCTGGTGCGCCTGGCCGGAGGCGGCGGAGAGGACACCGGCGACGACGCCGCGGTGGCACCGGTCCCGCCGGCGGCCGGGCCGCACGCGGTCGACGAGATGGAACTGGACGACCTGATCAAGCTGGCGCGTCACGACCAGCACGGCCGGGACTAGGGGGAGTCGATGACCCAGCACGACGAGCAGCGCGTCATCCAGGCGCTGCGGGACTCGCTGAAGGAAGCCGACCGGCTGCGCCGGCGCAACCGGCAGCTGGTCGAGCAGTCGCACGAGCCGATCGCGGTCGTCGGTATGGCCTGCCGCTACCCGGGTGACGTCTGGGCACCGGAGGACCTGTGGCAGCTCGTCGACGAGGGCCGGGACGCCGTCGGCGGCTTCCCCGGCGACCGCGGCTGGGACCTCGAGTCGCTCTACGATCCGGACCCTGACCGGGCCGGCACCTCGTACACGCGGCAGGGCGGCTTCCTCTACCAGGCGGCCGACTTCGACCCGGGCTTCTTCGGCATCAGCCCGCGCGAGGCGCTCGCCGTGGACCCGCAGCAGCGCCTGCTCCTCGAGATCTCCTGGGAGGCCCTGGAACGGGCCGGCATCGACCCCGGCCCGCTGCGCGGCGCGCCGGTCGGCACGTTCGTCGGGATCATGTACAACGACTACGCCACCCGGCTGCACCGGGCCCCGGACGGCTTCGAGGGGTACGTCGGCAACGGCAGCTCGGCCAGCGTCGCGTCGGGCCGGATCGCCTACACGTTCGGCTTCGAGGGCCCCGCGGTCAGCGTCGACACCGCCTGCTCGTCGTCGCTGGTCGCGGTGCACCTGGCCGCGCGGGCCCTGCGCTCGGGCGAGTGCTCGCTCGCCCTGGCCGGTGGTGTCACGGTGATGTCCTCACCGGCGGCGTTCGTCGAGTTCAGCCGGCAGCGCGGTCTGGCGCCGGACGGCCGCTGCAAGTCGTACGCCGACGGCGCGGACGGCACCGGCTGGTCCGAGGGCGCCGGCATGCTCCTGCTGGAGCGGCTCTCCGACGCGCGGCGCAACGGGCATCCGGTGCTCGCGGTGATCCGCGGCTCGGCCGTCAACCAGGACGGCGCCTCCAGCGGCCTGACCGCGCCGAGCGGTCCCGCGCAGCAGCGGGTCATCCGCGCGGCGCTGGCCGACGCCCGCCTGCTGCCGTCCGACGTGGACGCGGTGGAGGGGCACGGCACCGGCACCCCGCTGGGTGACCCGATCGAGGCGCAGGCGCTGCTCGCCACCTACGGCCAGGAGCGGGACGAGCCGCTGTGGCTGGGTTCGCTCAAGTCGAACCTCGGGCACACCCAGGCCGCGGCCGGTGTCGGTGGCCTGATCAAGATGATCATGGCGATGCGGTACGGCGTACTTCCGCGCACCCTGCACCTGGACCGGCCCAGCTCGCAGGTGGACTGGGAATCCGGGCGGGTGCGGCTGCTCGGCGAGCCGGTGCCGTGGCCGGGCACCGGACGGCCGCGCCGCGCGGCCGTATCGGCGTTCGGCGTGAGCGGTACGAACGCGCACGTGGTCGTCGAGCAGGCGCCCCCGTCCGAGCCATCCGAGCCATCCGAGCCGTCCGGCCCGGTGCCGTGGGTGCCATGGGTCGTCTCGGCCAGGTCCCCGGCCGCGCTGCGGGCCCAGGCCGGGCGCCTGCCGTCCGTGGCCGGCGACCCGGTCGACGTGGCCCATGCGCTGCTGACCACCCGGGCCCGGTTCGAGTACCGCGCGGTGGTGCTCGGCGACACCGCGGACGCGCTGCGGGCCGGCGTCGGCGCACTGGCCGCCGGCCGGAGCGCCGCCGGGGTCGTCCTGGGCCGGGCCGTCGCCGAGCCGCGCGTCGCCTTCGTCTTCCCCGGCCAGGGCTCGCAATGGGCCGGCATGGCGGGTGAGCTCTCCGCCACCTCGCCGGTCTTCGCGGCGGCCCTGGCCGAGTGCGGCGCGGCCCTGGCCGCACACGTCGACTGGGACCTCGCCGAGGTGCTCGGCGATCCGGACGCGCTGGCCCGGGTGGACGTCGTTCAGCCGGCGCTGTGGGCGGTGATGGTCTCGCTCGCGCGGATGTGGCGCTCGCTCGGCGTGGAGCCCGCGGCAGTGGCCGGCCACTCGCAGGGCGAGATCGCGGCGGCGTGCGTGGCCGGCGCGCTCTCCCTGGCGGACGGTGCCCGGATCGTCGCGCGGCGCAGCCGGGCGCTGCTGAGCCTGGCCGGCGAGGGCGGCATGGTGTCGGTGGCGCTGCCGGAGCACGAGATCGGCGCCCGGCTCGCATCCTGGGCCGGCCGGCTGTCGGTGGCGGCGGTGAACGGGCCGTCCTCGGTCGTCGTGTCCGGTGCCGCGCAGGCCCTCGACGAGCTCCGCGCGACGCTGGACGCCGACGGCGTGCGCAACCGCCGGATCGAGGTGGACTACGCCTCCCACTCGCCGCACGTCGACCGGGTGCGCGACGAGGTGCTCGCGGCGGCCGAGGGGATCCGGCCCGGCCCGGCGCGGATCCCCTTCCACTCCACGGTCCTCGGCGAGCCGATCGACGGCACCGCGCTGGACGCCGGTTACTGGTTCCGCAACCTGCGCGAGCCGGTCCGCTTCGAGCCGGTGGTGCGCGGGCTTCTGGCCGAGGGCATCACCTGCCTGATCGAGGTGAGCCCGCACCCGGTGGTGACGGTCGGTATCCAGGAGATCATCGACGACAGCCCGGCCGTACCGGGCGCGATCGCGATCGGCACGCTGCGCCGTCAGGAGGGCGGTCGGGCGCGCGTGCTCACCGCGGCGGCGGAGGCGTACGTGCACGGCGCCGGCGTGCGGTGGGAGGAACTGCTCACCGCGGCCCCGCCGAGCCGGGTCGACCTGCCCACGTACGCCTTCCAGCGCGAGCGGTACTGGCTGGACGCACCGGCCGGACCGGCCGCGCCGGCCACAGGCGCGGCACACGAGGACTGGAGCTACACGATCGCGTGGCGGCCGCTGGCGATCGGTGCGGCGGCCCCGGCGCCCGGCCGCTGGCTGGTCGCCGGCGATCCGGCCGGCCCGCTGGTCACCCGGGTGGCGGCGGCCCTGCGGGCGGCCGGCCTGGAGCCGCACCTGAGCGCGCCGGGCGAGGCGGTTCCGGACGGCCTGGCCGGGGCGCTGTTCCTGGCCGGTACGGCCGGTGACGACGCGGCCGCGGCCACCGCCGCGCTCCTGCGCGAGCTGGGGGACAGTGGCGCCGGCGCGCCGCTGTGGTGCGTCACCTCGGGCGCTGTCTCGACCGGACCCGAGGACCCGCTGGTGAACGCGGCCCAGGCCGAGGTGTGCGGGGTCGGCAGAGTCGCCGCGCTGGAACACCCGCGCCGATGGGGCGGCCTGATCGACCTGCCGGCCGACCCGGACGACCTCGCGGTGGCCCGGCTCGTCGCGCTCCTCGCCGGCGCCGGGCAGCACGGCGAGGACGAGATCGCGGTCCGTGACAGCGGGGCGCTGGTGCGCCGGTTGGTCCGTAAGCCGCTCGCCGAGGCGGCCGGGTGGCGGCCGCGGGGCACGGTGCTGATCACCGGCGGCACCGGCCTGCTCGGCGCCCACCTGGCCCGCCGGCTGGCCGCCCGTGGCGTGCCGCACCTCGTGCTGGCCGGCCTGCGCGGCCCCGCGGCGCCCGGCGCGGCCGAACTCGCCGCCGAGCTGACGGCTCTCGGCACCCGCGCCGACGTGGTGGCCTGCGACGTCGCCGACCGGGAACAGGTGGCCGCGCTGCTGGACACCCTGCCCGGCCTCACCGCGGTGGTGCACGCCGCCGGTGTCCTGGCCGACAGCATGCTGGAGACGCTCACCCCGGAGCGGTTCGCCGCCGTCCGGGGGCCCAAAGTGGACGGCGCCCGCCACCTCGACGAGCTCACCGCGGACCGGCCGCTCGACGCGTTCGTGCTGTTCTCGTCGGTGGCCGGCAGCTTCGGGGCGGCGGGGCAGGGCAACTACGCCGCGGCCAACGCACACCTGGACGCGCTGGCCCGGCAGCGCCGGCAGCGCGGACTCCCGGGCACCTCGATCGCGTGGGGATCCTGGGGTGCCGGCATGGCCGCGGACGTCGCCGAGCGGCTGCGGACCCGCGGCTTCCCCGCGCTCGACCCGGATCTCGCCCTCGACCTGCTCGACCGGGCCATGGCCGCGGACGAGACATACCTCGTGGTCACCCACGTCGAGTGGGACCGCGCGGCGCCGGTGTTCACGATGGCCCGGCCCAGCCCGCTGATCCGGGAGATCCAGGAGGCCCGACGGGCCCTCGACGGAGCCCGCGCGACGGGGGACGCCGGATCGTCGGCCCTGGCGGCCCGGCTCGAGCAGGTGCCCGGGAAGGGACGCGAGCGGGTCGTGCTCGAGCTCGTCCGGGCGGAGGCGGCCGTCGTGCTCGGCCACGCCGGCGCCGCCGCGATCGAGGCCGACCGGGCGTTCCGCGAGCTGGGCTTCGACTCGCTCGCCGCGGTGGAACTGCGCAACAGGCTCTCCGCCGCCACCGGCCTCGGCCTGCCCGCCACGCTGGTCTTCGACCACCCCTCCGCCCGTACGCTGGCCCGTCACCTGCTCGGCCGGGTGACTAACGCGGACGGCGCGGTGGCGGTCACCGCCGCGACGGCCCGCGCCGACGAGCCGATCGCGATCGTCGGGATGGGCTGCCGGTACCCGGGCGGTGTCCGCACCCCCGAGGAGTTCTGGCAGCTGCTGGCCGAGGGCGGGGACGCGATCACGCCGTTCCCGGCCGACCGCGGCTGGAATCTGGCCCAGCTCTACGACCCGGACCCGGACCGGGCCGGGCGCACGTACGCCCGCGAGGGCGGCTTCCTGCACGACGCGGGCGACTTCGACCCGGCCTTCTTCGGCATCTCGCCGCGGGAGGCCCTCGCGATGGACCCGCAGCAGCGCCTGGTGCTGGAGACCTCGTGGGAGGCCGTGGAGCGGGCCGGCATCGACCCGGCCACGCTGCGCGGCAGCCGTACCGGTGTCTACGTCGGCGGCATGTACTCGTTCTACGGTGCCGCCACCCAGCCGAGCGAGCGTCTCGAGGCGCACCTGATGACCGGCGTGTTCACCAGCGTGATGTCGGGCCGGGTGTCCTACGCGCTCGGACTCGAAGGCCCCTCGCTCACGGTCGACACCGCGTGCTCCTCCTCGCTGGTCTCGCTGCACCTGGCCGCCGAGGCGCTACGCCGCGGCGAATGCGACCTGGCGCTGGCCGGCGGCGCCGCCGTGATGGCCTCGACCGGCGGCTTCACCGGGCTGAGCCGGCAGGGTGTGCTGGCCGCGGACGGCCGGTGCAAGCCGTTCGCCGCGGCCGCCGACGGCATGGGCATGTCCGAGGGGGCCGGCATGCTGCTGGTCGAGCGGCTCTCCGACGCCCGCCGGCACGGCCACCCGGTGCTCGCGCTGATCCGGGGCAGCGCCGTCAACCAGGACGGCGCGAGCAACGGCCTGACCGCGCCGAACGGGCCCTCCCAGGAACGGGTCATCCGGCAGGCGTGGGCCGGCTCCGGCGTCACCGGCGACGACATCGACGTGGTCGAGGCACACGGCACCGGAACGAGGCTGGGCGACCCGATCGAGGGTCAGGCCCTGCTCGCCAGCTACGGCCGCGACCGTGACCGTCCGCTGTGGCTGGGCTCGGTCAAGTCGAACATCGGCCACACCGCTGCCGCCGCCGGCGTGGCCGGGGTGATGAAGCTGGTGCTGGCGCTGCGCCACGGAACCCTGCCACGCACCCTGCACGTCGACTCGCCGACGCCGTACGTGGACTGGGAGTCGTCGGCCGTCGCACTGCTCACCGCGGAACAGCCGTGGCAGCGGGGCGAGCGGACCCGGCGCGGCGCGGTCTCCTCGTTCGGCATCAGCGGGACCAACGCACATGTGATCATCGAGGAGCCGCCGCACGACGCGCCGGCCGCGGCCGCCCGGGTCGTGCCCCCGGTCGTTCCGCTGGTGCTCTCGGCCCGCTCCGAGCCGGCACTGGACGAGTCGATCGAGCGGATGCGCGCTCGCTTCACGGCGGATCCGGGGCTCCACCCGGTCGACGCCGGCTATTCGCTGGTGCATGGCCGCTCGACCTTCGCCCACCGGGCGGTCCTGTTCGGCGAGGGCGACGGAGACGAGGCCGAGGCCGTACGGGGCGTGGCCGCCGGCGACAGCCGTCCCGTCTTCGTCTTCCCCGGTCAGGGTGCCGAGTGGCCCGCCATGGGGCGCGAGCTGCTGGCCACCGCGCCGGCCTTCCGAGCGGAGGCCGAGGCGTGCGACGCGGCCCTGCGGGTTTTCACCGGCTGGTCCGTCCTGGAGGTGCTCACGGGCGAGTCCGAGCTGCCGCTGGACCGGGTCGACGTCAAACAGCCCGCGCTGTTCACGATGATGGTTTCGCTGGCCGCGCTCTGGCGGTCGTACGGTGTGGAGCCCGCCGCGGTGGTCGGGCACTCGCAGGGTGAGATCGCCGCCGCGTATGTGGCCGGTGGCCTCACGCTGGCCGCCGCGGCCCGCATCGTGGCCCTGCGCAGCCTGGCCTGGCTGGAGCTGACCGGGCGCGGCGGCATGGCTTCGCTGCTGCTGCCGGCCGAGGAGGCGGCCGCCTGCCTGACCCGGTGGGGCGACCGGCTGTCGGTGGCCGCGGTGAACGGCCCGGCGTCCTGCGCGGTGGCCGGCGACCCCCGGGCGTGCGACGAACTCGTGGCCGAGTGCGCGGCGGAGGGTATCCGCGCCCGGCGCATCCCCGGGGTGGACACGGCCGGGCACTCCGCGCAGGTCGACGTGCTCCGCGACCGCCTGCTGGCCGACCTGGCCCCGGTCGCTCCGCGGGCCGGGAGCGTCCCGCTCTACTCGACGGTGACCGGTGCCGAGCTGGACCTGACGACGATGGACAGCCGGTACTGGTACCGCAACATCCGCGAGACGGTCGACTTCCAAGGCGCGATGCGTTCCCTGGACGCCGCCGGGTTCAGCACGTATGTCGAGGTCAGCGCGCACCCGCTGCTGACGATGTCGATCCAGGAGAACCTGGACGCGGCGCCCGGGCGGCCGGAGCGGGAGCCGGTGATCGTCTCGACCCTGCGGCGGGACAGCGGCGGGCTGCGCCGCTTCCTCACCTCGGCCGCACAGGCGTACGTGCAGGGCGTGGACGTGGACTGGGCCGTGCTGTACGCCGGCACCGGCGCCCGCCGGGCCGACCTGCCCACTTATCCGTTCCAGCGCCGTCGTTACTGGCTGGAGACCCCGGTCGCGGGCGCGGACGAGCCGGTTTCATGGCGCTACACGGTTGCCTGGCCGGCGATCGCCGGGCGGGCCGCACCGAGGGACGCCTGGCTGGCCGTCGTGCCGGAGGGCCTCGGCGAGCACCCGGTCCTGGCCGCCCTGACCGGCGCCGGCGCCACGGTGACGACGGTGGAGTGCTCCGGCGCCGACCGGGAGAAGCTGGCCCTGCGCCTGCGGACCGCGGCCGGAGCCGCGCCGGCGACCGGGGTGCTGTCACTGCTCGGCCTCGGCGACTCGCCGGAGCTCTCGGCCGAGGGCGCCGCGGCCGGTGCCACGGCCACGCTCACGCTCGTGCAGGCGCTCGGCGATGCCGCGGTGTCCGCCCCGCTCTGGTGCCTCACCAGCGGCGCGGTGTCGACCGGGCCCGCCGACCCCGTACGCGATCCGGCGGCGGCGCAGGTTTGGGGCCTCGGGCGGACCGCGGCCCTCGAGCACCCGGACCGCTGGGGCGGCCTGATCGACCTGCCGGAGGTCCTCGACGAGGCGGTGCTGGCCCGCATGCTGTCCGTCCTCGGTGGACCGGAGGACCAGGTGGCGGTCCGTGGGGCAGGGGCCCACGGCTGCCGGCTGGAGCCCGCCGGGCCTGCGGGCGACCGCGTGTGGCAGCCGTCCGGAACGGTTCTGGTCACCGGCGGCGCCGGCGCGCTCGGCGGCCACCTGGCTCGCTGGCTGGCCCGCAAGGGCGCACCGCACATCGTGCTGGCGAGCCGGCACGCGAGCGCCGCACCCGGCCTGCCCGCCCTGGCCGAGGAGGTCCGGCAGCTCGGCAGCCGGGTGACCGTGGCCGACTGCGACATGGCCGACCGCGCCGCGCTGGCCCGCCTGCTCGCGGCCGTGCCCGCCGACGCGCCGCTCACTGCGGTGCTGCACGCCGCCGCCGTGATCGACGACGCCCGGCTCGGCGAGCTCACCGCTGCCCGGCTCGCCCCGGTCTTCGCCGCCAAGGTGGCGGCCGTGCGAAACCTGCACGAACTGACGGCGGATCTGTCGCTGGACGCCTTCGTGCTCTTCTCGGCGGCCGGTGGCACCTTCGGCAGCACCGGCCAGGCGGGCTACACCGCCGCCAACGCCTACCTGGATGCGTTCGCCCGGCAGCGGCGCGCGGCCGGCCGGCCGGCCACCTCGGTGGCGTGGGGCGCCTGGGGTGGTGGCAGCCTGGACGGGCGCGACCAGGTGGAGGTCCGGCTGCGCAGCCGCGGCGTGCGAGCGATGAACCCGGAGACCGCGCTGGAGCTGCTCGACCGGGCCGTCGGCGGCGACGAGACCTTCCTGCTGGTGGCCGACATCGACTGGGACCGCTTCGCCGGCGGACTGGCCGCGCTGCGCCCGATGCCGATGCTGACCGGCGTCCCGGCGGCCCGCCGGGCGCTGGCCGGAGCCGAGGCCGAGGACGGTGCCGCCGACCGGGACGCCAGTGCCGCGCTGCGCGAGCGGCTGGCCGCGCTCACCGGCCCGGAACGCGAGGACGCGCTGCTCGATCTGGTCCGGGCCACCCTGGCCGCGGTGCTCGGCTTCCCGTCGCCGGACGGGCTTGCCGTCGACGAACCGCTCGCCTCGTTCGGGCTCGACTCGATCATGGCCGTCGAGCTGCGCAACCGGCTCGGCCGCGCGACCGGGCTCCGGCTGCCGGTCTCGCTGGTCTTCGACCACCCGACCGGCCGGGCCGTCGCCCGCCGGCTGCACGACGAGTTGGCGCCGGACACCGGCCCGGACGGCGCCGCCGGCCCGGCCACCGCGCTGCTCGACCAGCTCGAGAACCGGCTTCCGGCGATCGCGGCCTCGGTGCCGGCGCGCCGGGCGGTCACCGGCCGGCTGCAGACGATGCTCGCGCGGCTGACCGGCGACGCGGAGGAGACCGCCACCGGCGACCTGACGGCCGCCTCCGACGAGGAACTGATCAATTTCATCGGGAAGGAACTCGGGATCTCCTGATCCGCTCGCACACGCTTTCCGACCCGGAGGGACGACCGACAATGGTGGACAAGGAACAGCTCAGCTACTACCTCAAGCGGGTCACGGCGGACCTGCAGGACACCCGGCGCCAGCTGCGGGCGGCGCGGGAGGAGCGACGCGAGCAGATCGCGATCGTCGGCATGGCCTGCCGCTACGCCGGGGGTGTGTCGTCGCCCGAGGACCTCTGGCGGCTCATCACGGCCGACGGCGACGCGGTCGGCGAGTTCCCGGCCGACCGCGGCTGGGACCTGGAGACGCTGTACGACCCGGACCCGGACCGGCCGAACACCAGCTACACCAGCGAGGGCGCGTTCCTGTCCGGCGCCACCGACTTCGACGCCGGCTTCTTCGGTATCTCGCCGCGCGAGGCCATCGCGATGGACCCGCAGCAGCGGCTGCTGCTCGAGGTGTCGTGGGAGGCGCTGGAGCGGGCCGGCCTGGACCCGTCGGCACTGGCCGGCACCCCCATCGGCGTCTTCGCCGGCACCAACGGCCAGGACTACGTACGCCTGCTGATGACCTCGCACGAGTCCGAGTCGCTCGAGGGGCACCGGCTGACCGGTAACACCGCGAGCGTCCTGTCCGGCAGGGTGTCGTACACGCTTGGCCTGGAGGGCCCGGCCATCACGGTCGACACCGCCTGCTCGTCCTCCCTGGTGGCGCTGCACCTGGCCGCACAGGCGCTGCGGCAGGGCGAATGCACGCTGGCGCTGGCCGGCGGCGCCACGGTGATGTCGACGCCGGGCGCCTTCATCGAGTTCAGCAAGCAGCGTGGCATGGCGCCGGACGGTCGCTGCAAGCCGTTCGCCGACCAGGCCGACGGCACCGGCTGGGGCGAGGGCGTCGGCGTGCTGGTGCTCGAACGGCTCAGCGACGCGATCGCCAACGGCCACCGGGTCCTCGCGGTCGTCCGCGGCAGCGCGGTCAACCAGGACGGCGCCAGCAACGGGCTGACCGCGCCCAACGGGCCCTCGCAGGAACGCGTCATTCGGGCCGCGCTGTCGGCGGCGGCCCTGGGACCGGACGAGATCGACGTGCTCGAGGCACACGGCACCGGCACCCGGCTCGGCGATCCGATCGAGGCCAACGCCGTGCTGGCCACCTACGGCCGCCACCACTCGCCCGAGCGGCCGCTGCTGCTCGGCTCGGTCAAGTCGAACATCGCGCACACGCAGGCCGCGGCCGGCGTGGCAGGTGTGATCAAGATGGTGCTCGCCCTGCAGCACGGCAGCGTGCCGGCCACCCTGCACGTGGACGAGCCCACCACGCACGTGGACTGGTCGTCCGGCTCGGTGCGGCTGCCCACCACGCTCACCCCGTGGCCGGAGCTGGACCGGCCGCGCCGCGCCGGTGTGTCCTCGTTCGGGGTGAGCGGCACCAACGCGCACGTGATCCTCGAGCAGGCGCCCGCGCCGGACGCCTCGCCGGCTCCGGGGGACGGCCTGTTCGGTACCGGGTCCGTTCCGCTGCTGTTGTCCGGCCACAGTGAGCCGGCCCTGCGCGAGCAGGCCGTGCGGCTTCTCGGCACGCCGGAGCACGGTCTGCTCGACCTCGCGGCGTCACTGGCCACCACCCGGTCGGCCCAGCGGCACCGGGCCGCCGTGCTCGCCTCCGGCCCGGCCGAGGCCCGGCATGCCCTGGCCGAGCTGGCCCGCGGCGAGCGCCCGGCCACCGTGGCCGGCAACGGCCGGACCGCGTTTCTCTTCGGTGGCCAGGGCACCCGCCACGTCGCCGCCGGTCGCGACCTCTACGAGCGGGTGCCGCGCTTCGCCGCCCACCTGGACGAGGTGTGCGCCGTGCTGGATCCGGTCGCCGGCTGGTCCGTGCGGGAGGCGCTGTTCTCCGGCGACGGCCGGCTGGACCGCACCGAGTACGCACAACCGGCCCTGTTCGCGCTCGAGGTCGCGCTGGCCCGCCTCTGGCAGGACTGGGGGGTACGCCCCGACTTCGTCCTCGGCCACTCGGTCGGTGAGCTGGCCGCCGCGCACGTGGCCGGGATCCTCTCGCTCGGCGACGCGGCCGTGCTCGTTGTCATGCGGGGCCGGCTCATGCAGGCGATGGCCCCCGGCGTGATGGTGGCGGTGGCCGCCGCCGAGGACGAGGTGGCGCCGTTGCTGACCGGTGACGTGTCGATCGCCGCGGTCAACGGCCCGCGGTCGGTCGTGGTCTCCGGTACCGAGGAGGCGGTCGCCGCGGTGATCGCCGCGCTACCGGACCGCAAGGCGACCCGCCTGCGGACCGCGCACGCCTTCCACTCGGCCGCCATGGATCCGATGCTGGACGGCTTCCGGGCGGTGGCCGCGGGCCTCGACTACCAGCCCGCCCGCATCCCGGTGGTGTCCAACGTGACCGGTCGGCTCGGTGGCATCGGCACCGCCGACTACTGGGTCCGGCACGTCCGCTCGGCGGTGCGCTTCGCCGACGGCATCGCGCTGCTGCTCGACCGGGAGGTGACTGTCCTCGTCGAGCTCGGCCCGGACGCGGTGCTGACCGCGATGGCCGCCGACTGCGTGCCGGCCGACCGCGCCGGCGTCGCGCTGGTCCCGACCCTGCGCCGTGACCGGCCGGAGCGCGACGGCCTGGTCGAGGCGCTCGCGGCGGTGCACACCAACGGGATCCGGGTGGACTGGGCGGCGGTGTTCGACGGCACCGGCGCTCGCGCGGTGGAGCTGCCCACGTACGCGTTCCAGCGCGAGCGATACTGGCTCGAGCACCCGTTCTCGGCGACGGGCGACGGGACCCGGCTCGGCGTCGGCACGGTCGACCACCCGCTGCTCGGCGCCGCCGTCGGGCTGGCCGACGGCGACGGGCTCGTCCTGACCGGCCGTATCGCGGGCGCCGCCGGATCGGCCCTGGCCGACCCGCTGACCGCGGCCGCCGCGGTCGTCGAGCTGGCCCTGCACGCCGGTCGGCAGACCGGCTGCGACGAACTCGCCGAGCTGACCGTCGAGGAGCCGCTCACGCTGCCCGAGCGCGGCGCCGTGCAACTGCAGGTGCTGCTCGGCTCGGCGGACGAGGCCGGTCGGCGGCCGGTCGGCGTGTACTCGCGCGACGACCGGCCCGGTGCCACGTGGACCCAGCACGCCTCCGGCACGGTCGCGCCCCGCACGTCAGGGCCTTCCGGCGCGGCCGCCAACGATCTGTGGTCGGAGGTGGCGCTGCCCGCAGAACGGCTGCCGGAAGCCGCACGCTTCGGCATCCACCCCGTGTTGCTGGCCGCCGCGGTTGCGGTGGCCGAGCGGCTGCGGCCGGCCGGCGAGGGCCATGTGCGCCTGCCCGTCCACTGGCGCGGTGTGGTGCTGGCCACGGCCGGCGCCACGGCGGCCCGGGCGCATCTGACGGCCGCCGGTGACGACACGTTCGCGCTCGACCTGCGCGACGCCGAGGGGCGCCCGGTGTTCTCGGCGGCGGCGGTCGGCACCGCTGACCGGCCCGTGCGGCACCGGCGCGGCGACTCGCTGTTCGTCGTCGACTGGGCCGAGGTGCCGGCCGGGGAGGCCGGGCACACCGGCGGCTGGGCTGCGATCGGCGCGACCGGCGTGTGCGGGGTGACGCCGGCGTTCCCGGACCTCGCGGGCCTGTCCGCCGCCGTGCGCGACGGCGCCGCGGTCCCGGAGATCGTGCTGGTTGCTCCGGCCGGCTCCGGCTCGGTGCGGGCCACCGTCGGCGCCGCCCTCGAGCTGGTGCAGGCGTGGCTCTCCGCGGACGCCCTGGAACCGGCCCGGCTGGTGGTGGTCACGCGGGGCGCGACCGGTGCGGGCGCCGACCCGGCCGGCGCCGCGGTCTGGGGACTGCTGCGGTCGGCGCAGTCCGAGCACCCCGGGCGCCTCACACTGCTCGACACCGACGGCACCGCGGCTTCCGACCGGGTGCTGGCCGCCGCCCTGGCCACCGGCGAGCCTCAGCTGGCGCTGCGCGGCGGCAGGATCCTCGCGCCGCGGCTGGCCCGCATGCCGGAGCCGGCCGCGACCCGGGCTCCCGACCCCGGCGGCACCGTGCTGATCACCGGCGCCACCAGTGGCATCGGCCGGCTGGTCGCTCTGCACCTGGTCCAGCGGCACGGCCTGAGGCACCTTCTGCTGGTCAGCCGCAGTGGGGCGGCGGCGCCCGGCGCGGCCGCGCTCCTCGACGAGCTGACCGCGGCCGGCGCTGAGGCGTCGATCGTCGCGGCCGACGTCGCGGACCGTGACCAGCTGCGCGCCTGCCTCGAGCAGGTGCCGGCCGGCCGGCCGCTCACCGCCGTGGTGCACAGCGCCGGCGTGGTCTGCGACGGCCTGCTCACCGCGATGACCCACGAGCAGATCGACGCGGTGCTGCGGCCGAAGGCGGACGCCGTCCGGCACCTGGACGAGCTGACCGCCGACCTGGACCTGGCCGCGTTCGTCGTCTTCTCGTCGGCGGCCGCCAGCATCGGCGCCGGCGGGCAGGCCAACTATGCGGCGGCCAACGCTTTCCTGGACGCCTACGCGGCCCGCCGCGCGGCCGCCGGCCGGCCGATGGTCGCCGTCGAGTGGGGCCTGTGGGCCGAGCGCAGCGGCATGACCGCCCCGCTCGGCGAAGCGCACCAGGTTCGCGCCGGGCGCGCCGGCATCCTGCCGATGTCCGCCGAGGAGGGCCTCGCGCTCTTCGACACGGTCCTCACCACCGTCGTGCCGCCCGTGGTCGTCGCTGCCCCGCTCGACCTGGCGGCCTGGCGCGCCCGGGCGGCCGCCGGCGAGCTGCCCCCGCTGCTGCGCGGCCTGATCGCCGCGCCGGCTCGCACCGAGGCCCCCGCCGTGGTGGCGGAGGGGATGAGCGACGAGGAGCGCCGTCGGGCCATGCTGGGCCTGGTGCGCCGGCACGCGGCCGCCGTGCTCGGGCACACCTCGTCCGAGGCCGCCGCGCCGGACCGGCTGTTCAGCGAACTCGGGTTCGACTCGCTCACCGCCGTCGAGCTGCGCAACCGGCTCACCGCCGATACCGGGCTGCGCCTACCGGCCACGCTGATCTTCGACTACCCGACGCCGGACCGTCTCGCCGGTCACCTGGCCGCGGAACTCGCGGGCTCGGCGGCTGCGCCGGTCGCCACGACCGCCGTGGCCCTGACCGACGAGCCCATCGCCATCGTCGGTATGGCCTGCCGGTTCCCCGGCGGAGCCGGGTCGCCCGAGGATCTCTGGGACATGCTGGCCGACGGCCGCGACGGCATCGGGCCGTTCCCGGACGACCGGGGATGGGACATCGACCAGCTGTTCGGCGAGGGACGCTCCGGGGTGGCGTACGGCGGTTTCCTCGACGGCGCGGCCGACTTCGACCCCGGATTCTTCGGCATCTCGCCGCGCGAGGCCCTGGCGATGGATCCACAGCAGCGCCTGCTGTTGGAGACGACCTGGGAGTTGTTCGAGCGGTCCGCCATCGACCCGGCCACGCTGCGCGGCACCCGCACCGGCGTGTTCGCGGGCACCAACGGGCAGGACTACGCGCTCCTGCTCCAGGACCTGCCGGAGGAACTGGAAGGCTACGTCGGCACCGGCAACGGCGCGGCGGTGTTCTCCGGCCGGGTGGCGTACACG
>NZ_BOMG01000141.1 GCF_016862075.1 Actinoplanes couchii
TGTGACCGGATGCACCCCGACATACGCGGCTGCCGGAGCCAGACGAAGAAGAGCCACGAAAAAACATTAAAACCCACTACTGCTTAGTAAAAGGCCCGACTGTGCCAAACCCTGCCGTCGATCGAACTGAGCATGTGGCAGATCACGCGTGGCCTCACTGAGGCTCCTTCCATCCCGAATGTTGTACGACCGTACACTGAGTGTACGGTCGTACACTGCCAGGGTGGTGGACCGCACAGCAGGGAGGGCCTCTCGATGCCGACAGAACCCGGGAAAGGCGGTCGCCGCTACGAGCCCGATCGCCGGGGCCGCATCATCGACACCGCCCTGGCGGTGATCGCCGAGCACGGCATCGCGGGCACCAGTCATCGCCGGATCGCCGACGCCGCCGGGATTCCGCTGGGCTCGATGACGTACTACTTCTCCGGTATCGACGAGGTCATCACCGCGGCGTTCACCACCCTGTCCGAGCAGTGGGTGACCCGCTACGACGATGCTCTGCACGCGGCGAAGTCCGTGGACGAGGTGTGCGGGGCGGTGGCCGCGCTGATCTGCGGGCAGACGCCGCACGGGCGGCGTGACATGGTGCTGCTCCTGGAGTTGTACGCCTACATGTCCCGCCGCCCGGACTGCCGCGCTGTCGTCGCCGCATGGATGACCGCCAACCACCAGGTCCTGGCCCGGCATGTCGGCGAACCCACCGCCCGCGCCCTCGACGCCGTCGTGGAAGGCATCATGATCCACAACTTCGTCCAGCCGGGCCGTCTGCCCTACGACGAAGTGCTGCCCCTGCTCCGAAAGATCGCCGAACTCCCGTAGACGACCGGAAACGCGTTCAAAACTCGCGGAGATTGATCACCGGCCGAGTCGATCAACGGAACCAACCGTCGGACCCGCGGTGTCGTTACTCGCGAGCACAATCAGCTCTGGCACGCATACCGTGAATGATCTCGAGCGGTATCGGCGGGCCGGGCTTCGAGGCCAAGAAGGACCCTGCCCCGCCGAGCGGCGGGGCAGGGCGAGGCGCCCGTCCTGGCAGAGCCGCCCGCGCTACTGCGTTGCGGCGCCGATGGCGTCGCGGCAGCGCTGGCCGGTGTCGGCCGGAATGGTGTCGGGCACTGTCAGGCGGAGGGAGCCGGTCCTTCGGTGCGGCGGGTGCCGTTGACGGTGGTGCGTGGCAGGCGGCCGGCGCGGGAGTGGCCGGTGAGTGACCGGCCGTCCACGGTTACGTCGAAGTCGAGGTGCAGGCGCATGGGGCGGGTCACCGACTGCCGCCAGGTCGCGCGGGTTCCGTCCCAGGCGATCGCGTCGAGCGGCACGGTTTCGGATTTCGAGGTTGCGGTGCCCGCGAGCACGCCGCCGGTGTCGGTGAAGACGTAGACGGCGCTGAGGGTGCCGATCGGGGTCTTCATCTCCACGTCCCAGGTGCCGAGCAAGGATGACATGGTGGTTTCTCCTGGTCAGATCGTGACGGGGGTGCGGCCGGTGTGGCGCCAGACGGTGCCGCGCCGCTCGTATTCGAAGAGGGTCTCGACGGCGTGGGCGACCTGTGGGCCGAACTCTCGTTCCAGGATGTGCAGCCCGAGGTCCAGGCCGGAGGTGACCCCGCCGGCGCTGATCAGGTCGCCGTCGTCGACGACGCGGGCGGGCACCGCGTGTACGCCTGTCGCGTCGAGGACGTCCATGCCCAGCACGTGCGTGACCGCGTGGCGGCCTTCGATGAGACCTGCCATGGCCAGGGCGAGCGAACCGCCACAGACCGTCGCGACCGTCACGTCGGGATTCCGCAGGGCGGTCTTCACCATCGGCGCCGCGGTCGAGTCGCCGAAGCGGGAGAGCAGCACGGGAATCGTCTCCACGCCCTGATCCGGGTTGCCTGTGGTGGGTCCGCTGGCGCCGGGGATCAGCACGTAGCCCGGCCGTTCGGGGTCCAGTCGTGCGGTCGCCCGCAGGGTCAGGCCCCGGGTGCCGCTGGTCACTTCCCGCGGGCCGTCCGCGGCGACGAGCTGGACGTCGAAGGCGCCGGCGGTCGCGTCGCTGCCGGCCGCGAGGACCTCGAACGGCGCGATGACATCGAGCGGGTCGAACCCGTCGAACAAGACGATCTGTACCAACATGCCAATGATCATCGGGCTGGCGGGCAGGGTGTCACCAGTGGCAGGATTGCCACATCCCGACTGTTTCTTGCCGCGGCTAATAGAGAGGGTGCTGTGCATACCGTTGTCGTCCTGGCCCTGCCGGACACGATCGCGTTCGACCTGGCCACCCCGATCGAGGTGCTCGGCCGGGTGCGGCTGTCCGGATACCGTGCCGGCTACCGGGTTCTGGTCTGCGGCAGCGAACCAGTCGTTGCCGCGGGCCCGGTGCGGCTGGCCGTCGACCACGGCCTCGACGCGCTCGCCGGCGCCGACACGGTGATCGTGCCCGGCCGTCACGACCCGGCCGCTCCGGTGCCCGCTGCGGCGTTGGACGCCCTGCGGGCCGCGGCGGACGCCGGGGTGCGGATCGCGTCCATCTGCGTGGGGGCGTTCACGCTCGCGGCGGCCGGCCTGCTCGACGGCCGCCGGGCCACCACCCACTGGGCCGCCGCCCAGCAGTTGCAGACCGCGTACCCGGCCGTGGACGTCGATCCTGAGGTGCTGTACGTCGACACCGGGCAGGTCGTCACCTCGGCCGGAGCGACCGCGGGTGTGGACATGTGCCTGCACCTGGTCCGCCGTGACCACGGCGCCGCTGTCGCCGCCGACGCGTCCCGGCTGGCCGTCGCCCCTCTTCACCGGGACGGCGGCCAGGCTCAGTTCATCGCGCGTCCCGCCGTCGCCGCTGCCGACGCCGGCCTGGATCCGCTGCTGGAGTGGCTGGAAACCCACGCCCATGAACCGGTCACCCTGGCCGGCGTCGCAGCCCGGGCAGGGCTCAGCCCGCGTACCCTCAATCGCCGTTTCCATGAGCAGACCGGCCACACCCCGATGCAGTGGGTCGCCACCGTGCGCATCCGCCGGGCGCAGGAGATGCTGGAGACCACCGACTACGGGGTGGACCGCATCGCCCATCTTGTCGGCTTCGCCTCGCCGGCCCAGTTCCGCGCCCAGTTCAAGCGCCTCAGCGGCGTGGCCCCGCACGCGTACCGCACGACGTTCGGCCCGAGACCCTGACAGCCCCCGGGCCGGGAGGTCACCGTCGTGCGTTCGCCAGATTGCGGGTGAGCGCCGCGCGGCTCTGGCCGTCGATGGAGTGGGCCCAGGTGGGGGTGCCCGGGCCGCTGCGCCAGGACTCACTGAGCGGACTGTGGTCGACGGTGTCGAATCCGATCTCGTCCTGCACCCGGGTCACCAGGGCCACGGCCGCCGGGAAGTCGCTCGAGACCGCCAGAGCCACGCGGTCGGGTGCGCCGGCCGGGCGGGCGAGTCGTACCAGCGCCGGAAGTTCGTCGCTCGGGACTCTGATTTCGTGACGGCGGTGGAACTGGATGTGAGTGAACGCCTTGATGAGCTGGGCTCCCGGCAGCTGCTCCTGACGCAGCTCGTGCTCGGTTCTCGCGCCCGCATCGATCTCGGCGTAGTGGCCGTCGCGCCAGAGCATGTAGTTGTTGTTATCGATGACGATCTTGCCGCGGAGCTCCGCCACCGGCAGCCGGTGCGACGGGTGGTAAGGGAATCCGAGGAAGGCGAAGTCGGCGGCCGCCGCCGCTTCGGTGATCCCGCCGGCCCGCGCTCGCGGGCCCAGGTCCTCCACCAGGTCCGCCAGCGTCGACGGCCCCCGCGAGTTGGCCAGCACCACGTCGTAGCCCGCGCCGACGAGCGCCCGGGCGAGCACACTTCCGGCCATGCCGGCACCGAGTATCCCTACCGTTGTCATGCGATTCCCCTCCACCCGTACGCGTCTTACGCGACCTTGACCGAGCCCGCGTCCACCGACCAGTTCGCCCCGATCGCGCTCGGCATCGTCGGCGACGCCAGCAGGAGCACCGCGCGGGCGATCTCCGCCGGCTCGATCATCGTGCCGGTGAGCATGCCGCCCTGCTGGGGCATCGCCGCGAGAAGGTCCGCGTGGCCCATGCCCAGCGCTGTCGCCGTCGTGGCGATGAAGCCGCCCTCCTCGGCGATGTTCGGGGTCCGCGTCAGTGACGGGCTGACGACGTTGACCCGTACCCCCGACCCGGCGACCTTCTCGGCGAGGTTGCGGGAGAACATGGTCAGGGCCGCCTTGGCCGCGCCGTAGTGCATCGGCAGGCCGACCATGCGCCCGCTGACCGAACCGATGCTGACGATCGCACCCCGCGAGTCGATCAGCGCCGGTAGCGCGGCCCGGGTGACCCGCACCGCCGAGAACAGGGTGAGCCCGAACGACTGGGCCCAGATGTCGTCGTCGCCGTCCAGGGCGTCGGTGAAGGCCTCCGGCGGCATGTTCCCGCCGCCGGCGTTGTTCACGAGCACGTCGAGGCGCGGATCGGCGGCGAGCACGGCTTCGACCATGTGCCGCGGGCCGTCCGGGGTCGACAGGTCGGCGGACACGAACTGGGCGCCGGTGGCCTCGAGTTCCGGCGTCGAGGTGCGGGACACGGCGACGACCGATGCCCCCTCGGCCTGGAAGGCCTGGACGGTCGCCAGCCCGATGCCTTTGCTGGCTCCGGTGACGAGCACGCGTTTGCCGGCGAGTTGCAGATCCATGGTGATGCTCCTTCGTGGGACTGACCCCACAAATGCAACATCAAAGTCTCACTTACGTCTAGTACGGTGTCGCCTAGGTCTCTTTTGATCGACGAAGTAGAGTGGTGCTGACTCCTGGGAGGTGACAGTGCGGGCAGATGCCGAACGCAGCGCGGCGCGCATCCTCGAGGCCGCGGCGACCGTGCTGGCCACCGATCCGAACGCCTCGCTCGAACGCATCGCGGACGCCGCCGGCCTGGCACGCGCGACGGTGCACCGGCGGTTCGCGTCCCGGCAGGCGCTGCTGGGCGCGCTCGTCGACCAGCTCAACGAGCGCTACCTGATCAGTCTCACGCAAGCCCGCGTGGAGACCGCCCCGCCGGTGGTCGCATTGCACCGCGTCGCCGAAGCGGTGTTCGCACTCAAGATCAGCCACCGGTTCGTGATGGACCTGACCGCCGACCCCGACAACTGCCTGACGGCGCTCAGCCCCGAGGTGGTGGGGCGACTCGACACGCTGTTCACCCGGCTCCACGAAGCCGGCGCGATCACCGCAGCCCGCCCGGCCTGGTGCCGCGAGGTGTTCCTCGTACTCCTCGACGCCGTCCACCGCCAGCCACCCGACGCCCCCGAACTGGCCCCGGGCAACGGTGACCCGGGTTCGCGCGCCGACCTCTTCGCCCGCACTCTCCTCGGAGCACTCGGCGGCACACCCTGACCACGGTGCGGTCGTACCGAAATCGACCGCACCCACCGCAGACCCTCAGCTGACTCCGGTCACGACAACGGGGCGCCGACGCAAGCTGCGCGATGGAAGGCGACGCTGACCGCCGGGGGAGCGGCCCAGCGCCCCGGTGAGCGGCGAGGGCGGTCGACACAGCGGTCGCCGATCCGCCGGGCCGACGCTGGAACCGTCCGGGACGCGCATCGCGACCAAGGGAAACGCACGACCGGACCGGACCGTCCATGTTGTACGTTGCCGAGGACGTGCGACGACGGTGCGAAAGAAGTGCGGTGCGACCACAGTTGATGAAGTCGTAGCGAGTGGCCGGGGCCGGGGTGTGGGCGGTCGCGGTCAGTGTCACCGCGCAGTGGCTTGCCTGGCAGGCTGGGCAGGACACCGTCACGACCGCCGGGCAACAACCCGGCGGCATGGAATCGGTCGCGTACGGCGCGTTCGGCGCGGTACTGGCCGCGATGCCGTCCGTGCTGCTGGCGCTCTGCCGGCGGGATCCGGTGGCCCGGGTCTGGATGTGGGCTGCAGCAGCAGGCCTGATACTCGGCACGGCCCGGTTCGTGCCGGTTCCCGATCATGAGCTCTACCTTTCGGCTCTCGCCGGACTGGCCATTCTGGGCGCCCTCGTCGCACGCCACCGCCGTCCGGCCGGATACCGGACCGTGCCCGCCGCCATCGTCGCCGGGGTAGGACTGCTGCTGCCCTGGTTGTGGGTGGGCGCGCTCGGCGGGCCCGTCGAGACGGCACTGGCGGTGGTCGCGGCGGCCGCGGTCGGGTGGCTGGCCGCGGCAGTGCTCGCCCCGGCGTACCCCGGGAACGGGTTGGTTCTCGGTGTCCCCCTGATCCTGATCGCTGCTGGCGTGGGTCAGCCGGGTGCGAGTCTGGCGGTGTCCGCCCTGGCGCCGGCCGGGTTCGCGGCCGCCCGGATGCGCGGGCGGGTCGCGGTCGCAGTGCTGACCGGGCTGGGCGTGCTCGGGCCGCTGGCATTCGTCGGCCCGGAGGAAGTGAGCGTGATGCTGGCCGGCCGGGACGTGCCGATCTGGACCGCGATCGCCGGGGTGGCAACAGCCGTGATCGCGGTCATGGCCGGCGTGGTCCTGCGCTTCTGGATTCCCGGGCGCCGGTACGCGGCAGCGCTGCTGCTGCTCGGCACGGTGGTGCACATCGGCGCCGGACAGCCGGGGTTCCACGGCGACCGGCTGTTCGTGATCCTCGCCGACCAGGCCGACCTGTCCGATATCGATACTTCCCGGATCGGAGTGTCCGGCCGGGCCGCGCGGGCCGGTGAGGTGCATGACCGGCTGGTGGCGCAGGCCGAGCGCACCCAGGCCGGTCTGCGCCGCGATCTGGACCGCCTCGGGATCGGCTACACCCGGTACTACCTGATCAACGCGCTGGAGGTGGACGCGGGCCCGTGGCTGCGACCCTGGCTGGAACATCGAGCCGATGTCGGCCGGGTGCTGCTCAGCCCGCACCTGCGGCCCCTGCCACTGCCCCGCGAAACCGGCGGCGGCCCGGTCGACTCGACGCCCGGTAACGGCTGGAACATCACCGCGATCGGCGCCGATCGGGTCTGGTCCGAGCTGGGAACCCGCGGCGCCGGTGTGGTCGTCGGGGCCTCCGACAGCGGGGTGGACGGCACCCACCCGGCACTGTCCGCAAATTTCCGGGGAGGCGACGACTCCTGGCGGGATCCGTGGAACGGCACCCGGGTTCCGGTCGATCACGGCGGCCACGGCACCCACACCATCGGCTCGGCGGTAGGCGGCGCTGGTATCGGGGTGGCGCCGGACGCCCAATGGGTCGGTTGCGTGAACATGGACCGCAACCTGAGCAGCCCGGCCCACTACCTGGACTGCCTGCAGTTCATGATGGCACCGTTCCCCGCCGGCGGTGATCCGATCGCGGACGGCCGGCCCGGCCGTGGTCCGCAGGTGCTCACCAACTCGTGGAACTGCCCGGTGGTCGAAGGCTGCGACCTGGCGACCTTCACCCCGGCCACCGCCGCGTTCGCGGTCGCCGGGACGTTCGTGGTCGCCTCGGCCGGCAACAGCGGGCCCGGCTGCGCGACGGTGGATCTGCCGCCGGGACCGTACCCGGATGTGGTCACCGTCGGCGCCACCGACCACACGGGTGCGGTGGCGGCGTTCTCCAGCCGAGGACCGGGCGCCAAGCCGGACCTGGTCGCACCGGGCGCTCGCATCCGGTCGGCATTGCCGGGCGGCGGGTACGGCGAGATGTCCGGTACGTCGATGGCGACACCGCATGTCGCGGGGGTGGTGGCGCTGATGTGGTCGGCGGTCCCGGCACTGATCGGCGACCTGCCCCGAACCCGGGAACTGCTGACCTCCACAGCGACGCCCGTCACCGGCCCCGCGACCGGATGTGAGGCGGCCGGCGCCGGTCTGGTGAACGCCCCGGCGGCAGTCCGCGCCGCTCTGGACCTGGGCCTCGAGGCGAAGCCCGGTTGAATCGGCGCCGACTACGGCCGGATCGGCGACGCCGTCGGCCTCACCCGCCAGGGCGCACGGCAACGCTGGCCCGGCCTGGCCCTGCTCAGCCGACGGGCCCGCCGGCACTGACCACCGGCCGCGGCATCGTCAGATCACCACGCCGCAACGCGGCCACCAGCTTGAGCTCGGCCCGGCGCCGCCGCATCCGCAACGCCGAACCCGGCAGGCCCTCGGTCGCGGCGATCTGTTCGATCAGCACGTCACCGAGCCGGGTGGCACTGATCAGCTCCGCCTGATCCGCGGTCAGCACCCCGGCGCTCACCGCCCGGCCGAGAACCAGGTCCGGATGCCCGTACGGCCGGTGCGGAGACCGCGAACCCACCGGCACATCCGGCGGCAGCTCCAGCAGATCCTCGACCTTGCGGGCCCGCAGCCCCGCCCGCCACGCCGCCCAGCACAGCCGCCACCACACCCGCGGCCGGCGCAGATCGTCACCGCGCAGCGCGTCGAGGAACCCGGCCAGCAGCTCCGAGTCGATGTCGTCGACCACCCCCGATCGGCCGGCCGACAGGCGTACCGCCATCCGGGTCAACCCCGGCACGGCCACACCGACCGCTCCGACCACCCACGCCGGGCCGCCGTCCCGGGCCAGCCCGGCCAACCGTCGCCACACCGCATCGGACAACTCCACCGGCAGCCCCGGCCCGAGCAGCAGCCGGCGCAGCTCGTCCAGCCGGAGCAGCCGATCGGGTAGCCCGCTGACCGGACGGCCGTCGAAGACCAACGGCACGGGTTCACACACCAGGAGCTGGAAGGCGTCCTCGACGGCGGTCAGGGCAGTGCGCTGCATGACGGCTCCACGAGAGCAGTGGCCCCACCAGGGTGTGGGGCGAAGGCACCCATTGCGGCACGGACACCTGTCACCACCAGGCATTCCGTGCGACCTGTGAGGTTCTGTCAGCTCCTGTCGGGTCCTGTCAGCCGGCCCGGGCGTGCGTACGGCCTGACATCCGGTGTCTGGGTCACATCAATCGCCGTACCCACCGCCAGGAGCCCCTCCGATGAACGACCACTTCCCGTACGACCCGGACGGCCCGCCGGTACCGATCTCGGTGTGGCGTGCGCCCACCGCAGGAGCGGGGGAGACCCTGTCACCGCCGCTGGCCCACCGCCTGCTGGCCGCACTCATCCGTCGCCGCAGGATCATTTTTGATCTCACCACCGGTGAACAGATCGCCCGGACCGCAGCCCAATTCCGCTGCCGGTACGCCGCACACACCAGCACCACACTGGCCGCAGAACCGTGGCGGGCCCATCTCATCATCACCGGTCGGCCCCAGCCCGGAATCAGCGTCGGCCGCCTGATGGCCGGCTGCGCCGCGCGGCTGCTGCCCGGCTGCCCGGTCGCCGTCGTACTGTCCGGCGCCGATTTCCTCGTCATTCAGACGGTGATCGCCGCCGCCCGTACCGCCGGCCTGACGTACCGCCACCACATCGTGGCAGCCGAACAGACTCCGCCCGCCGCCCTGCTGTCGATTCATACCGACGTGCTGGTGTTCACCCGTAACCGCCGGTGACCTGCACTGTCAGGTCACCGGCGCCGCCTGTCAGGCCGGTCGGCTAGCGTCGGCCCACTCACTTTTCTTTCACCACCGATTCGCTGGACCACCAGCAGCCGAAGCCGGCAACGCCCACCCCACCACAGGTCGGCAGCCGCCCTTGCGCCGCACCAACCCGTCCACCCGAATCGGACAGCACCCCCATCCCAACACCACGCCCGCTCAGGCGGCCACCCCAGGTGGCCGCCCGTTCGGCGTACCCCAGAAAGGAAGATCATCCATGCCGAAACCGGCCTGGTACGTGATCACCGAATCCACCCCCACCACCGAACCGGCCCACCTGCCCGACGCCGTCCGCGTCATCCTCGCCCTGGAGACGATGCGCACCGCCGCCGACCACCTCGCCGCGGCACTCCCGCACGCCGACGCCCTGTTGACCAACCCGTACCGGCTCGCGACCATCCTGCACACCTACAACCAGGTCCTCGCCGCCGCGGCGCAGACCACCGGCCGTCTCGCCCACCGCCTGCACCCCGGCCCCGACCACATCGGCGGCCCGGCCTGCGACCCCACCGCCGGATACGCCCTAGCCGACGCCACGTCACGGCTCATCGAAGCCGCCGGCTTGTTCAAAGAGGCCTACCTCGCTGTCGAGCACCGGCAGGACCCGGCCTGATGAGACGATCCCGCGAACAGCGCCGCCGAGTGCGCGCCGAGACCGTCGCGGCACTGACCGCCCACGCATTCCTCGCCACCCTCACCCGCAACGCGATGGCCGTCGCCGTCACGACCAGGCAGATCAGCCCCGCGGCGGCGCTACGGACCCTCGAGGACTGGCAGCTGCTGCCACCGGCGTCGGGGTGGGCCGTCACGGTCACCTTCCGCATCACCGGCACCCAACCGGCCGACAACACCGACCAGGCGCGCTCACACACCACCGGCAGACTGCGACGGTCCCTGCCGACCGCCGAGATCACCGCACTGGCGATAGCGGATGTGACCCCGGTCGACGCCGTGGAGCACGACACGTTCCGGGTCACCGCCGAGGCGATCCTGCAGATCGCGGTCATCGCCGTCACCGCCGATCAGGCAGTCCACACCGCGGCGGTGCAGATGCATGCGGCGATACCGCAGCTGGCAGACGCCGGAATGTCGGTCACGAACCTGCGATGGGCCGATATCACCGGACCGGACGATGGCCTGCTGCTGCGTGCGGCCCGGCAACACCTGACAACCACCTTGCCGGTACGCCTACCGAGCCGACTGAGTCCGGTTGCCCGCCGCGATCGGGCACTCGCCGACCTGTCGCGGCTGCAACACGCGATCCGCAGCCGCCTGCTGCACGCCCTCGCCAGCGGTGCCATCCACGGCGACTTCCAGCAGGCCGCGGACCGCGTCGACCACTTCCTGCGCACCGCCGGCCTGACCCCACTGCCGACGGCCCAGCGCATCCTGGTGACCGCCGACACCACCCTGCGCGTCCAGCCCGCCGACAGCGACGACATCGACTACGGCGAACTCCTGCCGCACGTCGACCCCAGCGACGACCAGCGCCTCCAACCGCTGCACGGCTGGAACTCCGACACCCCGGCCGCCATCGGCGACGGGCGATGGCAGCTCCGCTGGCATCAGGAATTCCATCTCTGGCTACGGCACGACACCGTCCACACGGCCACCGACCTGGTCCGGGCCCACCTGAACCCGGTGCTGCACGACATCGACCACGACGACCTCCAGATCCACGTCGTGTACGCGGCAGGGGTCTTCGACCCCTGCTTCGACCCCGACAACGACTGAACCCTCCCACCACACAGGCGCCATCCCACCCCGGGGTGGCGCCTGTCGTCATGTCCGACCAACCGGAAAGGAGCGCCGTCATGGCGCATCAGATCGAACAGTTCTCCGACGGAACCGCCGCGTTCTTCTCCGCCCGCCAGGACGCCTGGCACCGCCTCGGAACCGTCACCACCGGCTGCCTCACCGCCGCCGAAACCCTGCAGACCGCCTACCTGGGCGGCTGGGACATCCGCAAGGAAACCCTGCAGGCGGCCCCGTCGAACGCGGCCGTTCCCGGCAAATGGGCCACCACCCGCCGCCACCCGAAAACCGGTGACCGGGAAGTCCTCGGCATCGTCGGCGACCGCTACCGGGTGATGCAGAACGAGCAGATCTGCGACCTGCTCGACTTCGTCGTCGACCAGACCGGCGCCCACTTCGAAACCGCCGGCAGCCTGCGCGGCGGCCGCGACGTGTTCGTCACCATGAAACTGCCCGACAGCCTGACCGTCGGCGGCATCGACACCCTCGACCTGTACCTGGCCATGTGCACCTCCCACGACGGCTCCGGCGCGGCCCGGCTCCTGCTCACTCCGATTCGGATCGTCTGCGCCAACACCCAGGCCGCCGCGTTCACCGACAACGTCGGCACCTACAAGATGCGCCACACCGGCGACGTCACCGCCAAATTCGCCGACATCCGGGCAGCACTCAAACTCGTGCCCCGCTATCTGGAGGAGTTCCAGGCCGAAGCCGAACGCATGATCGAAACCCAGCTCGCCTGGGACCAGCTGCAGACGGTCACCGAGCAGCTGTGGCCGCTGGCCGCCGACGCCACCGAAACGGACTACGTACGCAAACTGTCCCGCGACGCCGAACTGCGCCACCTGTTCGACACCGCCGACACCCAGGCCAACATCCGCGGCACCGCCTGGGCCGGCTACCAGAGCGTCGTGGAATGGCTCGACCACGTCCAGCCGGCCACCAGCGCCCACCACCGCGCCCACAAGAACCTCACCGACGGCACCGCCACCACCGTCAAACAGCGCGCGTTCGCGCTGCTGAGGGCGTGACCATGGATCTCGTCCGGGCGATCCTGCTGGCCCTGGCCCGCCGCGACAAGAGCACCTACCTGCGCTGGCAGGCCGGGCTGGCCGCCGTCCGGGCCCGCGGACTGACCCCCACCCACAACGAGGCGTTCGCCCACCACGTGCAGACCGAACTGTGCCTGGTGGACGCGCTGCGCGCCGCCGACCTGCCCTCCGGGTTCCGCATCGACGGCATCACCCTGCCCCGCGACCCGGTCACCGCGGCGAAGAGGCTGCGCGACCACGTGCCCGCCTGGTCGCCGGACAACGCCATCGAAACCGACCACGAACAGGCCCGCCTGCAATACCGCAGCCTGGCCGCAACACCGCTGAACGCGCAGGAGACCGCGTACGCCGAAATGCTCGCCGGTCTTCCTGCCGCCCGCCGCGACAAGGTCATCGAGCTGGCGGAGCACCTCACCCGGCACTGACCGCCACCCCATCCCGCCGTTCAACGGACCCGGGACGCGGTGTCTACCCAACAGGCGCGCCCCGGGTCCACCTCAAGGAGGAGAATTCAGTGTCCATTCTCATTGCCGTCACCGCCATCGCGGTCGGCACCCTGATCGGGCGACTCACCGCCCACCACCGCCTGCACCACCTGCAAACCGCATTGCGGCAGGCACAACAGCACGCCGACCATGACCGGCTCACCGGCATGCTCAACCGCTGGGCCGCCGCCACCCTCGTCGCCCGCACCGTCGAAACCAGCCGCCGGCCGACCACACTGGCCCTGATCGACCTCGACAACTTCAAAACCATCAACGATGCGTACGGCTATCAGGCCGGCGACCAGCTCCTGCGTATCGCCGCCGCCCGGCTCACCATCACCGCCCTGCACCACGGCGGATTCACCGCCCGACTCGGCGGCGACGAATTCCTGCTCGTCGTCCCGCACACCGCCGGCAACCCGCAGACCATCACCACCCAGGCCCTCGCCGCCCTGGCCCAGACGGCCCGGCTGGCCACCGACGACGGCCCGATCACCGTCACCCCGGCCGGCAGCGCCGGCCTCACCACCTACGACGGAACCACACCGACCACCTTCACCGACCTGCTGCACCAGGCCGACATCGCCCTGCACCACGCCAAACAGCACCGCGGAACCCACCACACCTACCAGCCCGGCATGAGCATGCCCCGCAACGCCGGCCGTCACGGCCCCCGCCGCCGCGACCAGCACCGCACCGGGCAGACCCCGGCATGATCGACCACGACATGGCCTGCCGGGCCTGCACCCGCGCCCTGATCGCCGTCCCGCTGAACGGCCGCGTCGTCTACCAGCACCCCGTCACCCCCGACGGCGACCACCAGCCCGACCCGGTGCCCGCGCACCGCCTCACCGCCGTCTACCGGCGCTGCCACCTCTGCAGCGCCCAGCCGCCGCTCTGGGAGTACCGCACCGACGGCATCGTCGCCGACATCCAGAACTACAGCACCCGCTGGCACGTCTGCCCGACCTGCGCCCACCTCATCGACACCGGCGACCAACCCGCACTGACCCGCCGCTGCTGCGCCGCTATCGGCTGGCCCGTCGACGGCATCGCCGCCCACATCCTCGCCGGACTGCACCAGGCCATCGTCCTGAGCCGCGAACCCGGCCGCACCCTGCTCACCACCGCCGACCCGCAACCGGCGACCCTACGACCGCCCACACTGCCGCGGGTACGCGACCGGCTCACCGCACTCCTGCGCGGCCCGGTGGCCATCCCCGCACCACTGCACGACAGCACCGGCCGCAACCTGCTGGCCGACAGCCTGGAACAGGCCCGCCTGTACTGGATCGACACCGAATTCACCGACCTGATCCAGCAGGCCCACACCGACCTGCCGGCCACCACCTTCACCGGTCCACTCGTCCCACTCGGTCCCGGCCTGCTGACCTGGGCCCACCCGGTCGACCACCGGCATCGGCTGGCCGCCGCCTCGTGGACACCACAACCCGGCGGCTGGCTCCTGGTCGGCTACCGCAGTCTCGGCGCCGACATCCCCGCCGACCACCACACCGAACTACGCCGGCAGATCGGCTGGCTCATCCCCGTCCACGTCCGCCACCTCCCCGACGGCGGCACCATCGACGCCGACGACCCGTTGGCCGCCCTCGCCGCGACCTGGCTGATCATCAACCAGGAACTCACCGCTGCGGAGCCCACCCCCGCCGAACCCGCACTGCGCCGCTCCTACAGCAGAGCCCGCCGCCCGGCACCCGAGATCCGCATCCTCCGGATCAAACCAGTCGTCCGCCGCGCCCTCAGCCAGCCCGCGACCGCCGGAACCCGGGCATCGCTGCGACACCGGTTCTGGGTCCGCCAGCACCAGCGCCAACAGGCGTACGGCCCCGGCCGCACCCTCCGCCGCGAAACCCCGATCCCGACCTACCTCAAAGGCCCGAACGGCGCCCCCATCAAGCCGAGCACCACCATCCGCGTCCTCGGCACCAGCCGCTAACCAACCCCCGGCCTGGGGAGGATCTCGCATCCGTCCCGGCACCGCCGGGACCAACCCTGCGCGTCAACCTCCCCGGGCCCTCACCACCCGGAGAACACCACCATGACCGACAACCATGACTTCATCGCTCTCCACGGCGTCACCGACATCGCCGCACTCGTGCCCTTCCTGGTCGGCTACCAGCCCCAGGACGCCCTCGTCCTCATCGCCATCCGCGACCAGCGAATCCTCTTCACCGCGACCGCACCCCTGGCCAAACTCACCGACGCCACCGACGGGGACTGGGCGCTGCGCGCCGTCATCGACAAGACCCTCGACCGCGTCGACCTCGCCGGGTACGGCCCCGCCGCAACCGTCAGAACCGCGGCCGAATACACCGTCAACGCCCTGACCCGCGTCGACGTCAACATCGGCTGCGTACTTCGCATCCACACCGACCGACTGTGGTCCCTGCACGCCGACGGCACCGAAACCCCCGCCGCCGGAATCGCCTTCGACCCGAACACGACAGCACCCGCCATGCAAGCCCACTACCTGGACATGAGCGTCGCACCCGACCGCGACACCCTCGTCGAGGCCCTCACCGCGAGCCTGACCGCCGTCACCGGCACCGAGCAGCAGGCGATGGCCCGAGCCCTGGCCTCAGCCGACATCCACCTCGCGATGCTCACCCAAGGCCCCGCACCGGCCGCTCGATTCCGGGTCAACCGAGTGCTGACCGAACTGCTCACCGAGGCCAAGACCGCCTACCGCACCGGACGCCTGCCCGATCACCGCGCCGCACTCCTGATCCGGCTCCTGGCCGTCCCCGCACTCCACGACAAGGCCATGGCCCACGTGTACGGCGACGACCTCGACATCCACCTCTGGACCGACCTGACCCGCCGCGCCGGCACCGACCTCGCCGCCGGCCCCGCGACAGCCCTCGCCCTGGCCGCACTCCAACACGGCGACGCACTCCTCGCCAAGGTCGCCGGTGAACACGCACGACGATCCGATCCCGGCAACGACTTCCTCGACGTGATCGACGACCTGATCCGATACTGCGTCGACCCTCAGGTCCTGCACCGCAAACTGCACGGCTGACCCGCCCCGAAAAGGGCCGCTGATCGCACCGATCAGCGGCCCTTTTTGCGTTTACACCCCTTTCGCGATCCCGCCACCACGAAAGAAGACCACCATGGAAATCAACGGAAAGCTTACGGTCACCGTACGGGAATGGACCGACATCCTCGCCCGCATCCGCTTCGGCACCGTCACCGTCGCCGGAAAGAACTACAGCGCCGCCCGTATCAAACTCGTCGCCCACCGCCTCGCCAACTACGCCGATAGCGACGGCACCCGCATCCACCCCGGCATCGCCCGCCTCGCCGTCGACCTCGAAATCGAATACCGCACCGCCCGAGACGCCGTCGCCCTGCTCCGCCGCCTGGGCCTCATCCACCTCGTACGCCGAGCCACCGCCCGAGGCCGCGCCGACGAATACCGCCTCACCCTGCCCCTGGACCTCCTCGACCGCGACGACCTCGACGTCTGGACGCCCGATCGCCACATCCTGCAGACCCAGCAGCTCCGCGACCGCCACTGCGGCGCCTCCCGCACAGTGCGACGTCCCCAGGACCCCACCCCGCCACCGCCGCCGGCCTCCGCGACGCCAGGTCCCCAGGACCCCACCACCACACCCGGCACCGACGACGGCGCAACGTCCCCAGGGACCTCCGAACCTGTACCCGCAGGGTCCTCAAGGACCGCGACGCACGGTCCTCATGCCCCCACCACCTACCAGGACCACAACACAACCCCCACCGACCACAACACTCCCGGGGTATCCGCAACCCTCACCACCGCCCCCGAACCCGCGCCACCGCAACGATGCGAACACGGCCTCAGCACCGCCCTACGCCCTGACGGCCAGATCACCTGCACCATCTGCCGAGTCCTCGAACGCCGAACAACCATCGTCCGACGACCCAGCGGCGACGGGATCCTCGCGCCACACCACGCCGACCACTTCCGCCGAGAACGAGAACCCGCTAGCCGGCCCCGCTGACCGGCCGTCTACTCCGACGGCGCCATACGAGACGGGGCATCAGCGTCCTGGCGAGGTCGGTGGATGCTTGCCCAGGCCTCCACCTCCTCGGCATCCCAGACCTTGCCCTGGTTCAAGCACGCGATCGGTGCCGGAAAGCCGGCCCGTCTGACCAGCTGAGAGACACGCTGACGGCTGATACCGCCGAGGCAGACGGCGAGCTCGCCGGTACCCATCAAGCGAATCGAATCTTCAGGCATCGTGGTGACCACCAATCTTCGACGAAAGGAGCATTCTGTTCCGGATCTGCAGGGGCTGGCCGTCTCACGGCTTGCGGGCGACACCGGCCCAGAAGCAGGCCCCGGCCGGGTTCTCGACGGGGGAGGCCGGGCGCCAATCCGAGACTGGAACCAGCCCCGGCTCGAGCAACTCCCAGTCGCCGAAGAGACGGCGCACCGCCTCCTCCGTACGGACGACCAAGCTCAGACCGGCACCACCGGCGACGGCGACGGCCGCGCCGACCTCGCCCGGATGGAAGTTGGCGGTGAGGTGGCTGACCACCAGGCAACTGCCGGACGGCATGGCCTCACGGAGTTGCTCGACGCGCGACCACGGGTCGACGACATCGGCGAGAAGGACACCGGTCAAGATGAGCCCGATCGGCCTCCCCAGGTCGAGGGTGGCCAGGACCGCCTGGTGGGACAGCACGCTGACCGGCTCCGCCAGGTCAGCAGCAGCGACCTCGATACGCCCAGCAGGATGACTGCGCAGCAGGGCACGGGCGTGGGCCAGGACGAGGGGATCATCGTCCACATAGACCACCCGGGCCTGCGGGGCATGCCGCTGGGCGATCTCGTGCAGATTCGGCGCGAGAGGGATGCCGGCGCCGATGTCGATGAACTGACGGATGCCGTCCTCCACGACCAGAACCCGGGCCACCCGGTGAACGAATCGGCGATGCTCCGCGATCAGGAACCTCAGCCTGGGCACGGCCTTCACTAAGGCGTCGCCCGCCTGCCGGTCGACGGCGAAGTTGTCCTTCCCACCGAGCAGGTAGTTACAGACGCGGGCGGACTGAGCCCTGGTGACGTCAAATTCCAGCAAGCCGTGGGGGAGTGCTGGCACGCCGAACGCATGGGTGTCCATCACGGTTCCCGGTCCTGTCCACCGCTGAGACCGGCGGAACGGCCAGCAACGGTGCGGATCAGCCAGGCGAGACAGTCCGGGTGGGGCCGGTCAGTGACTTTCAACCAGGCACCACCGGGAATCAGCGGCGGTGGCTGGAGCGGCGCCACCCCCGGACCGGTCCACCGGGTACACACCGCGAGAACCGCCTGATCGAGCATCGCAGCGAACCCGCCCGGCAGCGCCGGACGTCGCAGCAGATGATCGAACATGTTCAAGGCGACGACCGGATGAGTGCGGGCCAACGCCACCGCGTCCAACGCTTGGGCGTAAAGCAGCCGGTACGACTCGTTCCGTCCATGGTGATCGACGGCGGCCTGATGGTAGCGACGACAAGCTCGGCCAGCCTCGGCCGCATGACTGGCCAGAGTGATCTGGGCGTGAACGGCGAGTGCCGCTGCGTGATGGTCAGGTTCTGTGGCTACGAGCTGCTGGGCAGCAGTCAACGCTGCAATGCTGGCTCGGTACGCCTCGGCGATACGCCCGATCAGCAAGTACGACTCGGCACGGCGCAGCAATCGGTGAGCGTGCCGCCCAGAACTGAGTACATCGTACGGAGCACCCTGAACGTGACGCCTTACCGCTGATCGATCGTTCAAGCAGCCGACGTGAGCCCACTGCAACCCGGCGGCCGGCATCGGCCTAATTCTCCATGTCAGGACCGCATGCCTACGAGGTGGGATAGGACGCTCCACCGCCGACCTCCTCGCAGGTGAGGCACCCGAGAGTCGTACCGCATCGCGGGCACCATCGGGTCCGGACCCTGGTCAGAACCACCCCCGAAAGGACCCCCATCAGGAGACTCGCTATCACCGCAGCTACCACGTCGCTCTCCCTTCATGTCATCGTTTGTGGCGCACACATCGTGTGGCCCCGATCACGTGAGAAGGAAGCAAGCGGGTGTCTCCAACCCGCTCCAGAACGTCAGGAGATCTACCGAATGCCGGATCTTGGGTTAACACTGAGGCAGGCCCGTGAGGCCGCCGACGTCAGCCTGACCGGCATGGCAAAGCGAACCGGCTTCAGTCGCTCATACCTGGGCAACGTCGAAACCGGAGAACGAGCCCCGACCCAAGCGGTTGTGGAAGCATACGAGCGAGTGCTGGGGGATGATGTGCGACGCCGCCTGTTGTTGCTGGGCACCGTAGTCACAGCCGCAGGGCCCTCCGCGCCAGCGGCAGCCGACGCCGGTATCGGCCAGGCGGCTGCGATCGCCATGGATATCCGCCATGGACGGTCCGAACTACTCCAGCACGTGCAGACGACCCACACGGTTGACCGGACAATCGCTGGCCTGGCCGCACGGAACGCCGGATCGTCTGCGGCCTTGGTCAAATGGAGTCGCAAGGGAGCAGCGGTCCTTCGCGTCAACTCGGCAGGCATCCTGGCAAAAACCGGCAGCCCGACCCTCGACAACGAAGTAGTTCGTGTCCTGAGCACCGACGGCGAAGTCCGCGAGCTGTACCTGACCGCGGTGCTGAGCCGAGTTCTCGGTCTCCCCTGGGAAGCCGCCGCGAAAATGGCGACGACCGGAGCCGGCGCTGCCAGCACCGACCACCTCGACCTGCTCACTAAAGAGTTGGAGAATCCGGCCGATGCCGGGGCCAGATGGTGCTCCATCTTGCTTCTGCACCGCAGTCGGCAGGACAACGAACCCGTCGTCACCGCCTCGTTGCTTCGCAGCCTGCGAACCGAGCCGTCCCGGGAAGCACTCCGAGCGGTCGGCGCAGCCTTGGCCGGCGAAGATCCCCTGACCATTTTGAGGAGACGATCTTGACACACCTGATCCACATCAGCAGCGGCGAGGAAGTGCTGGCGACCCTGCAGGATGCAGCGGATCGCTTGGGTATCCAAGCAGCGGGCATCACGCTGATCGGGGCCGTTCAGACCGCCACCATCTCGGTTATGCATAAAGACGACCCGAAGGCCGACCGGATCCGGTCATACGACCAACCGCTCGAACTCTCCGGCACCGGAGAAATAATCAACGGTGAGCCGCATGTACACGTAACCCTGTGCGGCGAGGATCTCACCGTCGGGGGCCACCTCCACGGGGCCGTCCCCCGCGACTTCTTCGTCCGGGCATACGTCACGCCGGTGACCGCCCCCTGACGTGCACTGCTGACTCGCAGATCGAACGCGGTCGTCCTGGGACGTCAGGGCTGATCCAGTGGTGAGGCGCTCCACCATGGGACATTGACTGTCGCGGCAATGACCGCATACATGCGGTCCTGGCGGTCCGGAGACTGTTTCAACGAACGCTGAAGTCAGGTGCTACCTCAGCGTTGCGCTTTCCGTGTCGACACCACGAACGAGCACGGGATGTGTGTAGTGGGCGGAATTCAGGTGTACCTCGGTATGCACAAGGGATTCGAAACAGCGGTTTCCTTCGGCAGCGACATGCTCGAGGAAATCGGCGTCGCCCACCGCTTCGGCAGCTCCCGCCGTTCCAAATCCCCAGCAGCCTGCCAGGATCAACACCTCGCTGCTGCGGCCGTTGGCCAGATAATTCGGCAGCCGGGTGACGAACCCGTAGTCGGCAGTGTAGGTCCCGTCCTCTCCTTGCCGAGGGGGGTAGGACTTCCCGGTAGTGGTGTCAGCGAAAGCGACAGCGTGGTCACGCCAGCCCGGCACCGTGATCGTGAGCTTCCCGTCGTAGTGCTCCAGCATTCGCCTGGCGAGGCTGTTCGTATCCGGCCCGCCGAGCAGGACAAGGTCACGCTCGTGGTCCTCCGGGTTGAGTGCTTCTATAGTCGACACGGTGACCGGGCAGCCGATCCGCTGCAACTGCTGCTGCAGGCTGACAAGCCCGACCAGGTCGCCCATCCCGATCAGGCCGGACGGCTCCCAGCGGTCCATCATGGTGCGGTCCTGCGGGCTGACCACAATAATGATCCCGCGCGACGCCATCGGCCCCCAGAACCGCCGGGCGCGCCGCTGTTGCCGCCAGCGCCGGATCCGGGCGTAACCCCACGCGGTGACCGCGCCGATCGCTGCCGCGATCAGGTTGATCAGCACATCCCGTACATCGTCCATCACGCCCGCCTCTGTCGCCCGGTCCTCGGTAGGATCTGACGGACAGCATCGGGGCCATGTCGGCAGACTTCACGCCCATCTTCAAGAAGCCGGTTTCATCGATAATCAGGACGCCGGCCGGGTCACCGAGATGCTCGATCACATAGTCACGAACCTCGTCGCGGACAGCGTTGATGTCCCTGTCAGCCCACCGCAACAACCGCTGCATCCCGTCCGGCGACAGGTCCCCGGCCTGCTCAGCCAAGGTCCAGCCGTTCTTACGATCAAGCCCGGCGACCAGCCCGGACATCTACTGCAAGGCCCGCCGCCGCGCCTCCAACCTGGTGAACCGGCCGGCGAAACGGGCATAAAGCCGGTCCAGCTCATCCGGCCACTGATTAACCTCGATCGCCGTCACAAGCCAGACAACGAACCGATCATCAATGCGTTCTGCCTGTTGAGTGCCGTTGCAGTGCGCTGGGACGGTCAGCGACTTGCAGGCCGCCAAGGCGGGTAAGTTGATCACCGCGGCTGGTGTCGCGTACGAATACCGGTCCTTTCCCGACGGCATGTATGCGATGCACGCCACCGATCCCCAGTGCTTCGCCGTCACCCTCGTCCGGTGGGCCGCGCCCAGTGCCGCGCCCCTGCCGCGGGCCTGACCATTAGGGTCGCCTTCATGCCGGTATGCAAAGTCAGGCGAACTCTT
>NZ_BOMG01000142.1 GCF_016862075.1 Actinoplanes couchii
CCGGCAGCAGTTCCTCCCGGACCACCTTTACGTACGACTCCCACAGCCCTTCGAGGGAGTCCACGGCGGTGGTGCCCCCGGCCGGGCCGACCGCCCGGTACTGCGCCATCGCCTCGTCGAAAGCGGCCGCGTCGGTGTCGAACGCCTCGGTGTACTTCTTCGTGCCCGCCGCGTCAACGGCGAGGGCCTGGTTCGACACGTCCAGCCGGGCCTTGAGCACCGCCGCCCGGACCCGGGAGATCGAGGCGACGGCGATCAGGTTACGGCTGTAGATCCGGCGGGCCGAACTGCTCACCGAGGAGAGCGCCGCCACCCCGGCGATCCCGACGGAGATCGCCACCAGCGCCGCGAGACCGACCGCGGTGAGGATTTTTACACTGGTGGACAGGTCGGTGAACTGGGGACGACGCGAGGTTCCAGCGGGCATGGGCGGATCCTTCGACAGCAGGAGGGGGACTTCACTGCTCGCCCTATTCGACGGGGCTGGCCACAAGTTGCGAATCCGGTCCTATGAATCCGGTTGCAGTCGGGTTCGCTCCCAGCCGAGGAGACCAGCGCAGCGTCGCCAACCTGGTCGCCGGCCTCTGCCGGCCTGGAGCTGTACTCGACTCGCCGAGGAAGATGAGCGCCGCGTCGTTCCGCCCTCTGGTCACGCCGCCGACCAACAGACCATCGGCGGAGATCCAGGTGCCATCGAAGCCCCGGCCCAGCGTCGCGGCCTTCTCGACGCCAGTCGCGTGGCCTCGCTAGCCTGCCGGGCAACCACGTGATCGGCGTCGAGGTTCCGAACACGCCGCATCACGGCGGCGACAGCCGGCATTGGAAGCCGAGGCGGCGCCGGTTTTGCCAGACAGTCAAAGGTTGAGTCGGGCGCGAAGAGTACGGCGGGCGCGATCTCGCCCGCTGAGCGCCGCGGTGCCTGGGACGGATGCGGTCGAGATCAACGCCGTTGCGGGCACAGGTGGATGCTGTCGGCCTCGACTCGGGTGTGGACACGCCCGCACCACCTCGGTCCAGCCGCCGGTCGGTGCCTGGGCAGCGTTTTCTCCGAAAGGACCGCCGACGATGACAGGCCCGTGGTGCAGGGATCCATTCGCTAAGAGTTCAACGGGTGGTGAGTCCACCCTTATCCGGACTTTGTCGTGTGACACGAAGTTCCATGGTTGGTCTTCAGGACGGTCGACATCGAACCTGGCGAAGGTGCCGAGCGCCCCACCGGGGAGGGGCGCCCGGCGCGGCCACTATAGATCGGACGGGCGGCTGTGCAGCAGTCGGGCCGGTCCGCTGCGGGGAACTCGGCGGCCCTTGTCCGACGCGGTTTTGAGCGACTGGCGCGTTGACCCAGTCAGCGCCCCGTACAGCGTTGACAGCTTCGTCACCCTGATCGCCGCCCGCCGCACCGGCTCAGCCGACAACCTGGCCACCGCGCTGATCCATGCCTAGGAGCAACAGGACAAGCTTACCGAGTGCGAACTGGTCTCGATGACCGTCGGCGTGTTGATCGGCGGCCATGAGACCACCACGAACCGCATCAATACGGCGCTGCTGACCTTACGCCGCCACCCGGATTAACTGGCGCTACTCACGGAAACTTTGAGCCGGATCCCGGCCGCATTCGAGGAGCTGCTGCGCTTCATCCGGCTCGGTGACACCGATGCCGTACTGCCGCGCGTCACTACCGGGGAGGTCGAGCTGAGCGGCGTCCAGCCGCCCGCTGGTGCGCCCGTCCTCGCCACGTTCCTCACCGTCAACCGGGTGAGCGTGCGTTTTCGGTTTGTCGACAGCAGCAGGGGTGTCTCGGTGTCACTTAGGTTTTCCTTTAGATGCTGGGTTACGGGAAGCCCTGGGCCGGGAGAATCGCCTCGTGGGTGTAGTTCTGCCTGCTTCTGTCTGAATGGGCGTGGGTCCGGCGAAGTCCCAGCCCGCCGGGAGTGGGATCTGGGGGTGGCCTCCAGCCGTGCGAGTCTGCCGCCGGGGCCGACAACTGGTCGCAGTGGCCGGGGCTGGCGCCAGGGGTCCGTCGGATGCTTGATGCCTGCCGGTGCCGTAATCGTGAAGTTGCTCCACAGCGACGGGCCACAGACGGGGCTGATGCTCTGACCGGTCAAGCGGGTGTCATCGCCGAAGACGTCGATCATCGAGTATCGACATCTGCCGACTAAGGTTGATCATCGGGCCCCGCCGGTCCTGCACCGCCTCACCGAGCCGGATCCCGTGCAGTAGGCAGCCGGAGCGCGCCTGAGGGCAGCCGCCGACGCGGTTTACCGCGGACTGATGCGATCGGTGCGCTGATCGGTTGGTACCAGGGAAGCAGGGGCCATCATCGTGCTCAGTGCGGCTGCGGATCGGGGCGGCGAATAAAGGAAGCCCTGCCCGATCGGGCAGCCCAGCGCCCGTAGTTCGCTGGCTTGCTGTTCGGTTTCGATGCCTTCGGCAACAGTGGTCAAATGGAGGACCTGGGCGAGGCGGACGATCGCCTCGGTGATCGCCGATCCATGCGTGGTGTCGTTGAGTTCAGCGACGAAGCTGCGGTCGATCTTGAGGATGTCGACGGGTAGCCGGGTCAGGTAGCGCATTGAGGAGTAGCCGGTGCCGAAGTCGTCGATGGCGATCCGGGCCCCGTGTGAGCGGAGCGCCGTCAACGCGTCAACGGCGCTGGTGGCGTCGACCAGGGCGGATTCGGTGACCTCGAGGACCAGGCGATTGGCGTCGACGCCGGCGTGAGTGAGTACGGCGAGAATTTCGTGGACCAGGGTCGGTTCCTGGAGCTGGCGGGGTGACAGGTTGACGCTGATGTACAGGTTGTCGGGCCAGGCGGCGAGCTGCCGGAGGGCTTCTTCCAGGACCCATACGCCGATAGCGACGATCGCGCCGGTGTGTTCGGCGATAGGGATGAAGGTGACAGGAGAAATCGTGCCGCGGGTCGGATGGTGCCAACGCAGCAGGGCTTCAGCGGCGACCGGCCGGCCGGTGCCAAGGTCGATCAAGGGTTGGTAGAGCACCTGCAGCTCACCACGTTCGAGGGCGTGGTCGAGTTCGGCCGCTAGAGCGGCATCGTCGGCGCGGCGGTCGATCATCGACACATCCCACATCATATAACTGTGGGTGCGAGCCCGTTTGGCCTGGTAAAGCGCGATTCCAGCTCTGGTGAACAGGGTGAGGGGGTCGCTGCATGCGGCGGTGGTGACGCCAATGCTGGCACGGATGGGCACGGTGTCGCCGCCGATATGAACAGGATGGGTGGCGAAAGCTTCCAGGATCCGGGTGGTCACAGCGATGATGGCCTGTTCGCTCAGACGGCCGTTCACCAGGACAGCGAATTCATTGCCGGCGAGTCGGGCCGTGACGTCGACGGAGCGCATACTGGCGCGGAGCTGGTGTGCTGTCTCGATCAGGACGGCGTCGCCGGCGGCGTGTCCGTGCGCTTCGTTGATCAAGGCGAAGCCATCCAGATCGACCAGCAGCAATGCTGGTTGTTCGTCGCGGCTGAGGGCTTGGGTGAGAGCGGCGTCGAAGCCGGACCTGTTCATCAGGCCGGTCAGCGGGTCGGTGACGATCATGTCCCGGTGTTCGCGCAGCAGGCTGTGCTGATGCACCGACAGGGCGCCGGCCATCACCGTCATTGCCACGACCAGCCCGCCCCACGGGATCAGGTCGTCCTCCCGGATCGAGACGACCATCAGCAGGGTGCCGCCACCAGCGAGTGCCGCGACGGGTAGGTACGGCGCCCACGCCGGGGTGACCCGGATCGGCATGGTCAGTGGGGCTCGGGGCCGTGGTTCGATGAGCATCGGTGCGACCGTCATCAGCAGGGCGGCGGTGGTCAGGATGAGGCAGGCGATCGCGGACTGCCCGGTGTGCAGGCCGTGAGCGGTCAATACGGGCCAACCGCTACCGGCGACCGAGTACAGGCCGAGGCCCGCGACCAGAACGGTGATCGGGTTTCGTATTTGGGTCACCGTTCCCGAGAGCAGGCTGGCAGCAACCGCAGAGAACAGCAGCAGATTGCCCAGCGGTAGCCAGAGGGCTGCGACCCATATCTGCAGCGGGTGACCGCTGGCGAGAACGGGGATGAGGACCGAATTCCAGAGCAGCATGAACCCGCCGGCGAACACGGCGACCACCTGTGCCAGGAAGGTTACGGCTTCGCGGCTGTGCAGCAGCCGGAACGGGCTGAACAACACGGCGCTGGCGAGCAGCCCCAGCGCGGTGCTCTGCGCGGCGATATTCGCCCAGGCCCAGCCTTCTCCGCCACCGAGATTGCCGATGATGCCGACGGCAACCGATAGCACTGCGCACAGTCGGCCGGCGGCGGCGATGCGCCAGTACACGGCGAACGCGCTGTGCCGGGCAGCCCGGGCGCTGTAGAAGGCGCCGAGCAGGTCAAGCGTTGGCAGGGTAACCGCCAGGATCAGTGGTCGCAGCCCTGCGTCGAGGACACCGAGGAACTGGGTGGCGACGGTGATCACCACCAGCATCATCACCGGCACGTTTCGGAGTGATCGAAACCAGCCTGCTGTTCTCGTGATCGTCACCCGTCCCCCCGCGGCTGGCACTTACTCGCCGTCACTCGCACGGTTGCTGGCTCACGACCGGCCGCGTTTCGCGAATGGCAGGCGACCCCCCACGGTCACCTTCTCACCGTGTCCGCCACCAGCAGCGATAATCGCGATACCGGAGCATGTGCCCCCAGGCTGTGCTAGCCGCAGGGCCCCGGCCATCTGGCAAGTCCTGGCGGCTCATACCCGCGGACCGGTGGACCAACCGGTCATGCTGGCATCTATCAGGGCGTTTGCGGGGCCCGATGGCGGTGACCCGGGCGGAGATGGCCGTGGGTAGTTACCCTTGTATCCGGTATGGCCCCACCTCGCCTCTTCGGCGACGCACCGAACTCGATTGACCCCACGGATCCGCTGCCGTCCCCTACGAACTGCTGCCGTAACTGCCCGGCGCTTTACCCTCGCGGGTCCGCGAGACGAACCGCGGTTGCAGCCGCCCGGCCCCCAGATAGCGGACCGTTGCGGTGCCGCCGTTTTCAGGGCTGGTTTCGGCCGCCACCAGCGTCACCCCGCTGTGCATAGCGCTGACCTGCACGGCGAGGGCGGATCAGGCCCGGTGCGGAGCTGGTTCTCGCGACCGTGACCGGCTTCGACGTGATGATCATGGTGCTCAAGGATGCAACCAAATGGTGTAGTTGCCTGGCTCTGGCTGGCACACTTTCCGTGAATGATCTCCGGGGGAGGTTGAAAACTGGTTGCTATGCGAGCTCACGCAGGTCAGGCGCCAGCATCGAGACTCGACGTGGGCTAAGCCGGTCGCCGTCACGAAGAATGTGTCAGAGCCCACCACGAAGCTGGCAGCGCACTCGAGTCCAGCTTCCTGCACGGCTCGGCAAGCCCTTCTTACTTGGCAAGCTGCTCGTCAGCGGATCAGCAGAGAGCCAGTCACCTCGCCCGTCTGGGTCGGTGGACGCGCGTCGCGACCATGGGGGCGTGACCATCTTTATGTCGATTCCCAGCCTGGCTGACTGCTGGTGCGCGGCAAGAAGCGTGCGCAGCTCCGAGCACGGCGATGCCGTCATTCGGTGGCTGCGCCCCCGGGCAACAACTGTTCCGATTCTGCGGTCGCGGGGTCCGGTCTCCCTGCAGATCTACATCGCCGCCCGGGAGAAGCGCCTGGTCTGGCGCTCGGCGAAGCACTTCCTGCTGCTAGAGAAGCCCGGCGTGCCACATCAAGCGCCGGCTGACTCACCATGGACCGCTCGTGGACTTCGCGTGGTGGACGAGTACTGGCCCGTCTTGGTGGGGCTAAGCATTCTGTACCTCGCTGCCGTGCCGGTGACGTGGTGGTTGATCAACGTTCGCCGCGGCACAGCTTCCGGGCCGCTGTCGATGGCTGCCGCCTGGGCTTTGCTGGCGATCATCGCCCTCTTCTTCGTGGTTTTCGTCTCGGCGGCGATGCGAGACTGTTTCAGGACGATGTTGCCGCGCGACCCGGTAGCCTATCGCGGTGGCATGGCTGTCGATGAGATGCGCACGCAGCACTGGTCAGTGCAGATCTGCCATACCCTCGATTCCGCAAGCCTGCGTCGAGACCTGAACTTGTTGCTGTCACAGTCGTCTCTCGATGGCCGGCTACTGGTCCTCGAACGGGGCATCACCACCTCGGACGCCTGCGAGACCGTACTCACGTCGCCGTACGCGGGTCAGCTTGTCACCGGGCCCCGGGCCCTGCTGCTGTCGCGGGATGCGTCGTGGCGGGTCACGCTGCCGGATCTGCCGGAGCGTTTCTGGCAGTGGGGCCGATACGCGGTGTACTACGTGTGGTCGGTCCTGCTCGTCACCGTGTCAGCGTTTCTTGCCCGCGTCGTGGCCGACGTGGAGGCTGCCGCGTGCGCGGACGGCGACTGCAGCGGGCGCCCCGTAACGTACTGGGACGCTCTGTACTGGCTGCTCAGCAGACTGGTTAGTGGCGACCCCGAAGGCATGAGCGCCGCTACAGCCAGCATACGCATCGTTGGCCTGCTGGCCACCGCCGCGGGAATGGTGCTCCTCGCCGGCCTGCTGGTCAACAGTTCCACCACAGCCATCAATCGACGACTTACAGCACCTGAAGTCGCCGGCTCCCCTGACGGCTTGGTCGCCTTGAACGAACCACCTGCCATTGAGCGCCCCGCTGACACCGACAGTCGACGTGCGGGGCGGCCCGCCGCAGTGGTGTCAGCAGCCACCGCACTGATGTGCAGCATGGCCATCGGCGTCTACCTCGGCTCCCGGCTACGCGACCGCGCGTGACAGCGGAGCCGCTAGCTTCGGTCGCGGAAAGTGGGATCTGCCACACTTCGCGACGGCGACCAGCTCAGCCCACGTCGAGCCTTCGATGCTGCTGGCCGACCTGCGTGAGCTCGCAGAGCCGTCAGTGTTCGATCTCCCCCCGGAGATCATTCACGGAAAGTACGCCAGAGCCCGTTGTCCGCGACCGTGGCCACGGGTCAGGCGTTGCAGAGCGATGAACGCGTGGCTGTGCTGCCACGGGTGACATGGTGTGGTGCTGGCAAAGGGCGGTCTTCGGGCCGAAGCATGTCCACACATTCGATGTGCCAGCGTGGCTCTTCGGGCGGTGCACGAGGCGCGTAGCTTCGCTCTCGCCCATCAGGAGGCAGACGCGAATGACTCAGACGACGGCGGAGGCAAGGTGCGGTCGCATCGTGGCCAGGGCCTTGGTGAGCAGCCGCGATACGTGCATCTGAGAGATGCCGATCTCCTCGGCGATTTGCTGCTGGGTCAGATTGCCGTAGAAGCGCAGCTTGACGATCTTCTGTTCGCGGTCGTCGAGCTTGGCCAGGGCGGGTCCGACAGTGGCGCGGATGTCGACGACGGCGTAGTCATCGGACTCGTCGCTGAGGGCTCGCCGAGTTCGGTGGCGCTGTCGGGGCCGATCGGGGTGGACAGGCTGGTGGCGTTGTAGGCGCGAGCACCTTCGAGGCCTTCGAGGACCTCTTCCTCGGTGATGCCGATGTGGGCCGCGATGTCCGCGACCTGCGGCGGGCGGCCGAGTTTGTGGGTCAAGCTGTTGTTAGCCTCGCTGATGGCCAGCCGCAACTCCTGAAGTCGGCGCGGTACGCGGATCGACCAGGTGCGGTCGCGGAAGTGGCGTTTGACCTCGCCGAGGATGGTGGGGATGGCGTAGCCGGCGAAGTCGACGCCGCGGTTCGCGTCGAACTTGTCGATGGCCTTGATCAGGCCGATCGTGGCGGTCTGCACGAGGTCGTCGGTGGGTTCACCGCGGCCGGAGTACCGCTTGGCGATGTGCCGGGCCAGCGGCACCCATGCCTCGATGGTCTTGTCCCGCAGCGCGGGCCGGGAGGGGTGGTTGGCAGGCATCGCGGCCAGGGCGGTGATGAGGTCACCCGCGATGTCCTGCACACGACCGTCACTGATCGTGTCGTTCGAGGCGGTAGCCTTTACGCTAGCCGTCTCGACGGAAGTCGCGGTCATGGTGTCCTCCTGCTGTTCTACCTGGACAGATGTCCGATCGGCAGCAGAACCATAGCCGAATAGTCGAGGGTAAAGATAGCCGAAAGTACGAGTCACGGTAAGTCATTGATAGGCTTCGCAGAGTTCCTTGGTAAAGGGCAGTTCTGAGACCCGCAGAGACCCGGTGCGCGGCGCACCTCGGCGCAGTCACCTCCGGCACCTGCCACCCAAAATCGACCATGCCGCTCTACACCAACGGGTTGTATAGAAACACTCGCCGCGAGCCCTTCTACGACCGCGATCGGCAGCTACATCAGACGGCCGCCACCCACGGGAGCACGCCACTACCCCACTTCTCGACCTGCCCTATACAGCATGTTCGCCGGGATCGATCACGAAGACGACGTTGCCTCGCCCGCCACGCCGCCCGCACCCCACCGGCCTGAACACGACGCTGCGCCCCGGTATTGAGGAGTCGGCCCTTATCGCTGCGCAACGAGATGTTTGCGCCGGCTACATCGCCGATCGTAACCTCACCCGGCGAGGACGATCCTCGCCACGGCGGCACGCGACCGGGCCCTTGCCGACGACATCAGACAGCAAACCTCCGCCCTCCGGGACGGCGGACCCGGTGCAGTCCGAGCTGGAAATTCCGGGCCTACCGGATCCCGGACAGAAATCCCCCGGATTCATCCGTGGGGATCGTTAACGCAGCTCACCACCATTCCCAGACCACCGGCCGCCGGTTCACCCTGGCCGGCCCCACCCGAGCAGTGCGGTGCCACCTCGAAGTTGCCAGCATCTACGACGTCATTGTCATACCGCTCGCCGACCACCCACCAGCCAGGTGAATCAGGCAACCGAGATGGTTGAACTCGCAGGCTCGGGGCATGATCCATTCACGACACCGGCCGGGTTCGTGCGGCTATAGATCCCCGTGCCCGGCCGAGACCGATGAGGGCCCCCGCTTCCGGCGAGGGCCCTCATCGTGCGTGCCCACGCCACGGTCATGTGCTGCCGTCTCAGGTCCAGGTCAGCAGGAGCAGGGCGGTGTCGTCACCATGTCGGCCGATGTCGTGACGCTGGACCTCGGCGAGCAGCGCCGTGAGGTAGTCGGCCGGAGCGCCGATCGGGGTCAGCCGCGAGGCGAGGTCGAGGAACCGGTCCTCGCCGAGTCGGGCGCCGTCGTCGGCGAAACCCTCATAGATGCCATCGGTATAGAGCAGCAGTCCAGCTCCCGGGGGCAGCGAGACGGTGGTCTCCTGCCATCGGCCGCGGCCAGGAAACATCCCCAGGCTCAGATGTGAACGGACCGGCGCCCGGCAGGCGCCCTTGCCAGTGACGATCAGCGGCGGCGGATGGCCGGCACTGACGATCACCGCTTCCGACCGGTCGGGAGAGATCCGGACGGTGCAGGAGGTGGCGAACATCGCGTCATGTGGGCGTTCCGCCACGAGTACCTGCTCCAGCAGCCGCATCCGTTCGCCTTTACCGACCCCGGCCAGGGTGAGCGTGCGCCACCCCACCCGCAGCCCAACCCCGATAGCCGCTTCGTCGGGCCCGTTACCGCAGACATCACCGATGACCGCGTGAACCGCGCCGTGAACGTCTTGGACCACATCGAAGAAGTCCCCGCCGAGCAGCGAACGCTGCTGGCCCGGAACGTAACGGCTGGCGACGATCAGGGCCGGGTCGGTGGTCAACGGTTTCGGTAACAGCCCGCGCTGCAGCCGCAGATTCTCCCGGCTCTGTAACCGGCTCTCCCGCAGCTGCCGCTCGGTGAGTTGCACCTGCCGCCGCTGGACGGCGTACTGAATGGCCCGGCCGAGCAGATGACCGTCCACATGGTTTTTGACCAAGTAGTCCTGGGCTCCGGCAGCGACCGCCGCGGCACCCATCGCCGTGTCATTCAGGCCGGTCAGCACCACCACCGCCGTATCCGGCCAGCGCTGCAACACCCTCGACAACGCCGCCAGCCCTTGACCGTCGGGCAGGTTCAGATCCAGCAACACACAGTCGGGGCTCTCCGTCACCGCGACCGCCTCGGCCAGGCTGGCAGCATGATCGCAACGGTTCGCCAGCCCGCTGTCGGCCAAGTGCTCACGTGTGAGCACCACGTCGCCGAAATCGTCCTCGATAAGCAGCAACGACAGCGGCCGGATCACCGGCGGCGTCTGCGCGCCGACAGCCCACGGCTCCGCGGGGGCATGGTCGCTGCCGCTCATAATGCTTCCTTCCTCACCAAAGGCTGTGGTCATCCTGACCGGCTCTTCAACTCAGGACACCAACATCGAGACAAGCAAAGAACCCAGCGGCCGATGCCACCTGATGTCCGATAGGTGTACGAACCATCCGGTCGCCGTCATTGTCGCGTCCCGCCCTCGTCAACGTTCTCCCGCCCACCAGCAGAACCCGCGCCAAGACCGCACCTGATATCAGAAGCAGCACACAGCCAAGACCTTCCTCCAGGTCGTCTTCGGATGCTCCGCCACTGATCTGCGGGCGTGTGTGACGGCCGCTATTGCGGGAACATCTCCACCCGTGAGCCACCTGGAGACTTTCCCTCTGCCGCTCGGCGCGCACGTGCTGAAAAGCTGGCGGCTGTCTTCCAGCGCCGACCTCACAGGGTTACGAGCGAATCTCTCCGCGGCGTTGCAGACACTGCAGCCCTACGTGCCGGGGCCGTCGGATGACGTCGTCGACAGCATGGTGTTGGTCGCCACCGAACTGGCCACCAACGCCATTCGGCATGGACAGCCACCCACCGAAGTCCGACTGTTGCGAGCCGACGACCGGCTCATTCTCGATGTCGCCGACCGCGACCACCATAACGCCCCGCGACTTTCACCGGAACGGGCCGTGGGCGACGGCGGCCTCGGGCTCATGCTCGCCCGCTCCCTATCACTGCAGGTCAGCTGGTATCGCGACGGTGAGAGCAAACACATCTGGGCCGCTTTCAACGACTCCGGTGAAATACCAGGATCAGGGCTTTCATCTGGATCGGTTTGACGCCGGCCACAAAGCTGTCACGATCGACGAGCCTCCCCTGGTCGTGGGCCGCTCGTCACCGAAAAATTCCACAAAGAAGAACGGGTGAACGCGACCGAACAGGCAGAAGCAGCCCCACCCGGGGGACGTGGATGCCACCGGAGAACCCGTCAGCCGGCGACTCGATCACGACCAGGCCGCCGCAACCACACCACGATGGGCCCCAGGACACCCTCACCTGCTGGCAGTTGCCGTCCCCGCTCCTCGCCGACGCCCTGCTGGCGATCACTGAAGTGGTCCAGAACGTCACGCAGCACACCGGCGCCGGCGGCGAAGGCACTCTCATCTACCAGGCCGGCACCATCCTGGTGGAAGTCTGCGGTGCCAGCCCGAGCCGGCCGCAGCCGTGTTGACCCGACCCCGACGCATCGACGGCCGCGGACTGCTCATCATCGCCGCTGTCTGGCATACCTAGGGCGTGCGCCCCACGTCGACCGCAACCGGCAAGGTCGTCTGGGTACAGATGGCATCAGAACCAGCCGCTCGATACCACAACCACGGCTCGAGAGGCCCTGTCAAGGCAGGCGGGCGACATCACGGTAGAAGTCGCTGATCTTCCGGATAGCTCCCTCGAAGGCCACCAAATCGATCGGCTTCGTCACGAACGCACTCGCATGCTGCCGATAACTCGCCAGGATGTCCGGCGCCGCATCCGAGGTCGTCAGCACCACCACCGGGATCGCCGTCCACCGCTCGTCGTCCTTCAAGCAGGTCAGCGTCTCCAGCCCACCCATCCGAGGCATATTCAAATCCAGCAGGATCAGATCAGGCCGGCCGTTGCTTCCAACTCCCGCCTCCAGCAGCTCCAAGGCGGCACGACCGTCCGAAGCCCGCACCATGACCGTTCCGGGAGCCGCCTCCTGCATCGCCTCCTCGATCATCATCACATCGGCATCGTCATCATCCACGACCAGAACGTTCAACATCCGACTCGGACCCAACGCCACGATCAGCCTCACTTCCTAAGGCAGCGGAACCCGCATAGCCGTCACCGACAGCGGTACCCTCAGCCGGCGAATCGATGCCCGCCACCCGGCCCACGCCCTGCGCGATGCCGGACAGGTACCCAGCGACAACTTCTACGCTAAACCCGACGGGTCTTACAGCCGGATGATGCCCGATCACCGGTCTCCCGGACCGTCGGATACAGGCGACTGCTTGCTCGGAGGAAAACGGAAGGCCGAAACCCCTGTGCCCAAGGGCCGCGTCCCTGATTCTTCGTAGTCCTGAACGGACCCGGACCAGCGATCGGGCGGGCGGCACCCTGGGT
>NZ_BOMG01000143.1 GCF_016862075.1 Actinoplanes couchii
CCCGCCCGATCGCTGGTCCGGGTCCGTTCAGGACTTGAAAGCGTCCTTGATCTTCTCGCCGGCCTGCTTGAGGTTCGACTTGCTCTGATCGGCCTTACCCTCGGCCTCCAGACGCTCGTCGTCGGTGGCCTTGCCCACGCCCTCCTTGACCTTGCCGCCGACCTCTTCGGCCTTGTTGTCGACCTTGTCGTCGAATGCCATCGGGCACCTCCACGTCATTGGTGTACAACATGCGGGATACCCCGACACCGCCACCAACAACCCTGCCCGGCGCAGGTGCCGTCGACGTCAGCTGCCAGCACGTCGAGCCGGGCCGGTGCCGCTGCTTCCGTTCAGGCAATGGCTGTCCCAACCGGTCCGCCGATGAGCCGGTTTTTCCGAACGGACAGAGGGCTGCAGCGGCCATCTTGTGGTGGTCCGAGAACGAAGTACCCGTCGAGGTCTACGCCATCGATCGGCACTTCGATGACCACGTGCGCAACAGCCGATGACACGCTCCGATTGCGCGCTGGCACCTTGCATACCCGCGCCACCCCGCAAGACCGGCACCGAGTCCTACACTTCGGCCACGGCGCCGAGGACATCGGCCCGAAACGTGTATCGCGAGGTAGGGGGCCCGCCGAGATCTGGCCCACGGTACAGGTACCGATGCGGCGCCTAAGACGTTGTACCTCGCTGCCAAACGCTCGATCCGCAAGCAACGGCTGACCCGTGGCACACCCGCTCCGTCATGATCGGCGACGGTGGCCCCAATGCCTGTCACCAACCGGCCGATACCGGACGTGCCGTCGACCGCGATGACATTCGCCTCATCGACTGCGCCGGATCGTCATCGTTCATGTCCCGTTGCGGCCTCACCGAGGTGGCGGCCGACGATCTCGCCACCGCCGTCCACGATCTGCTGGGGACACCGGCAGCTGCCGCCTCGGCATGTCATGGGGACCGAGCTGGACCGGCTGATCTACCCGATCACAAACCACGGTGCGCCGACCGACCCGATCGCCAGCCGGATCCCCCACCGCCAATCAACGAGCGAAGACCTCGGCTAGCTCAACGACACGGACGCCGGGCGCTGATCACGTCCGCCAGCCGGTGCCCCCAAGACCTCAAGAGGCCAACAAGACACTATCGAGGCCGGTCAGGCTGAGGATCCGGCTCGCCACCGAACTCGGGTTGACGACACCGAATCCTCGCCCCTGACTCTTCGCATGCTGCAGGGCTCTGATCAGCACGCCGAGGGTAGTGGAATCGAGGAATCCCACGTCGGCGAGATCTACCCGCACGGCGGCGACCGCCTCAGCTTCGATCCATTCGAACAGAATGCCCTCTACCGTCTGAGCAGCGGCCAGATCCAGCTCACCAGAGAACGCGACCGTGACCACGTCGTCGTGATATACCAAGTGATGCCGCCACATAGGCGGTTGTTCCATGAACGCCCCCAACCTAGCTCCACCATTTCACCACGGGGCCCCCAGCGCGTACGCACCGCGCAGTGTCAGACTTCAGCGTTTCTCACGACTGAGAATCAGGCGGTAGAAAGATCATGCCTGGAGACAGATACTTCGGGGTACCTTGTCGGCTCCACCGTTGGTCGGCCAAGTCTTGCCGCATCCCCGGGATCACACCCTGCAAGCTGATTGACCGGATCGCCCGCCGCGCACCGGCTAGGCACGGGTCACCTCTGGGTGATCGAATTGTGGAGGAGCGCTACAGATGATCTCCGTGACCGAGTTCGCCCGGCGGCTCAGCACCCTCGTGCCCATGACCATGAGCCGCTACGACATCGAGGATCTGGCCGACAATGCGGGTGTTCGCATAGACCCGGCCCGCGGTATTGATACCGATCAGGCACAACGAATGCTAGACCACCTCACCCCGCCGGCTCCGGTCAGCGGAGTGACGATCGCGGCATCAGTGTGGCCGCCTCCCGAGGCCGTGCGCCCTGCAGTTACTCCGGTGACGTTCTCCAGCCTCGGCGCTGTCGGCGCCCCTTCCGAACAGCCAGCACGGCCACGCAGTCCACGGCAGGGGCGCGGTGGGAAGCCTGGGTGGTCACGGCCGGCCCGGTAGCTGCACCGAATCCGCCAGGCGTACGTTCAGGTGCGGTCAGGCTTAGGTCGTGTTGAGGTGGCGGCGCAGTTCGGCGGGCACCTTGGCCGGCAGCTGGGACACTCCGATGACTGCAGATGCCGGCCGGATCGCCCGCGGCCGAGTGGTGGCTCACATCGTGGCGCCAGTGGCCCGCAAACCGCGCAATGTCGCCAGCGCTGCCGATGCTGTCATGGACGGCGGATCGAATGCCTCGCGGTCAAGACCGCTGGCATCCATTGCGCCCATGGTCCAGTCGGGGAAGAGGCGGCTGCTGATGCCCTCAAAGGCGACCAGAGTGACTCCGCTGTGCCGCTGGTCTCGGGCGATGGCCAGAAATTTGCGGGTGACCGCGTCCCGCGGACCTTCCAGGCACTGCAGGAACCAATGCCGGTCGAAGGCGAGGACACCCGTTATCTCCTCACCTCGGTTCCCCTCCCGCGCCTCGTCGAGAATCCGCAGAATCCCCTGCGCCCCGACGTCGCCTTCTACGCTGAAGTAAACCAAGCGGCTGAGCATCACAATATACACAATAACAAACAAGCAAGATCAAAAATGGTGTTTTAGCCACTTACCCGCACCGATTACACGATTCGTGAGCTTTATTGGACAAGCAGCGATGCGGGTGTTCGATAGACCGCCCAGACAGAGTTCGTCGAACCGTTTCCTCAGCAGGTACACGCAGGGGTGAGCCGATTTGTGATAGCCGACGACCACATCAGTCGTGTCTCGAATAGCGGGGAAGCCCAGCAGCACACCCACGCCGATTGATCGTCGGCAGGCCGTAAACCACGTGTGTTGACACCCCGCCAGCTCAGGTGATCAGCGATCTACGACCGCCCCTGGCGCCGCCATTTCAGAACAGAGGCTCGTGACCGTGCTTTCCGGGTTGCGGGCCGTCAGCGCTGGATCGACGTCGGCGTGAGCGCTTTTCGGATCCGATCCGGACGTTTTCGAAGTCCGCGGTCACGGTGGGGTCGGCCGTCAGGTCGATGCGGGCATGCATCGTGCCTCGGTCCCGGTGACCGAAACGGAGACTGCGTGGGCCAAACGCGCTGTCGCAGTTCGCGAGCGGTAAGCGCCGCCACGGCGCACCCGCGTCAAGGACAGCATCCGGACCGGCGGAACGCCGCCCGCGGCCGGTTCCCGTTCCGTGTCTTCGCGTTCGACAGTCACAGTCAATGGTGGCGACATCGCGACGGGGTGACTACCCGGCGGCCCCGGCCTGGCACTGATACGGCCAACCGAACGTCGTTCGAGGTGACACCGAATGGGTACGAACCTCCGTTATCCACACCCTGTGGACTGCATCTGTGCATAACGGCTTTCATGGGTGCCCAGCCCCGTTCGCCTAGGGAGGCGTGGTCACCGTGAGCGAGTACCTGGATCTCCCGGGCGCGGAAGGAGCCATGGCACGGGCATCGTGACTGTGCGCCATCCGGTCGCCGGCTCAACGGCCCCAGGACCAGAACGACAGGGCGGCTCTTGAATCCACGGACCGACCCAACTTCGATGGGCTGCAGCGGACTGCGACGTGGCGGATTCGAATCACTCAGCGTGAGCCTTGACGAGCCGATGGAACGGCCGTGTTGCTAACCGTGCCACCGCAGCAAGCGTATGAATTCCTCCTGACCCTGACCCTGGCCCTCGGGATGACAGTCCCGGCGCTGGTCTCTGTCAGCCGACATGTCCGCGTTGCGGCTCGGTGGCGCCCAGCATCTCATCGCGGGGATGGAACCATTCGAACAGGCCCAGGGCCTCGATCTGATTGCACACCTGCTCGCCCCAGTCCAGGCCGGTTCAAGCGGTCTCGGCGAGCACCTGCGCCAAGATCATTTCGGTAAGCGAATGCTTGCGGGTGCAAAACCCGATCGGGTTCGATGCTCGACGAGCATCGACGGTTCTTCAGAGACACCGCGCGCAGAGGCGGGCCCGCTCATGGCTGTCGGCTGGAGACCTCATGTTCGCCGATTACCCGGTTGGTAGCCGTCTCACCGGCCAGAGGCGCACGACCGGCTCAGACGGTAAATCGCTCGACGATGGCGTGCAGAGCGGAAGCCGCCCGTTTGACCTCACCCGCGGCAGCATGGGCCTGGTTGACACCGTTGAGTGTGGAAGCGCTCGCGGTGGCGACGTCGCTGATGCTGCCGGCAATGACGCTACTGCTGGTCGACACTTCAACGATACTGCGGCTCATCTCCGCGGTCGTGGCCGTCTGTTCCTCTACCGCCGAGGCAATAGTCGTCTGGTAGTCGTTGATCTGCTCGATGACCACGCTGATGCGGTCCATCACGTCAACGGCATTGGTCGCATCCGCCTGGATCGCGGCGACCCGTGCGCTGATGTCCTCCGTGGCCTTGGCTGTTTCCTGCGCAAGGTCCTTGACCTCGCTCGCGACCACGGCGAAGCCTTTGCCCATCTCGCCGGCACGGGCTGCCTCGATGGTGGCGTTCAGGGCGAGCAGATTGGTCTGTTCAGCGATCGAGGTGATCAACTTGACGACATTGCCGATCTCCTCGCTCGAAACTCCCAACTTGCGGATGACATCACCGGCGGTACGTGCCTCATTCACGGCCGTACTCGCGGTTTGAGCTGCGGCGCCGGCATTGTTGGAGATCTCCGCGATCGCGGCACCCATCTCCTCGGAGCCAGCCGCCACGGTCTGCACGTTGAAACTGATCTCGTTCGCGGCCGAGTTCGCCTCGCCGGTCTGCGCCGTGACGCTCCGGGAGGCATTGGCGATCTGCGCGGCGACGGTGACAAGTTCGTTCGACGCGTGGGCGAGCATGTCGGCGTTACCGCCCATCGTGGTCACGGTCTCGTGTAGCCCGTCCAGAGTGCGATCCAGGCTGGCCGCCATCTGCCCGAGTTCGTCGCGGCTACCCACACCGGTACGCCGGGTCAGATCGCCGGAAGCCAACGCGTCGATCACCGTACCAACCGCGTTGACAGGGCGAAGGATGGAGCGAACCAGCGGGATCGACAGCAGGATCAGCAACACCAGACCGAGCAGAGCGACAGCGATCGAAACCACACGGCCCCGGGTGATGGTGCTCTGCATGTCGGCTTCTTCACGGCTGACCGCAGCGTCGATCTGCTCGTGCAAAGCGCTGAGCGCGTCATCCACCACGTTGTTCTTCTCACCGATCTGGGAGGTCTGCTTCGCGGCACTTTCCGGGTCGTCGGCAGCGGCCTTGGCGAACTCGATGATGAACGTGGTGAAACCCTCCACCTCGTCATGGATCTGTCCCACCTGAGCGTCAAGGCCGGCCGGCATACCGGCATCATCGAGGGCCGTGAAAGCCTCCCCGACGCTGGCTACGTCGTCGGTGACGTCTTGGGTTACGTCCTCACCAGCGGCAGCCCGATGCGCGTCCACCTTCAATTCGCTTTCGCGGGTATCGAGATGGTTGAGCGCGGACTTACCGCGAAGCAGCGATACTGCCAGCTCCGCCTGGTCAGCCATGGCGTTCTGGGTATACATGCCGACGCCAGCGATGGTGCCGAGGGTGACCGCTCCGACAACCACGATCAGCGACAGACGCTTGGCAATCCCGAGATCAGCCAGACGACCCATGTGATGCCATCCTTCATCGCAAGCCCAGATGACCCACCGGATGCGGGCATCGGTCAACGGTTCGATCGACTTCCTCGAACCATGAGATCTAAAAGAATCCGAACAAAAATCTAGATTCGGGAAAAGGTCGGGAACGCTGATCCGCCGGAGCAGGGCAGGCCGACAGCCCCCTGCCCTCTTGACTCGCCGAGATCACCGCAGACACCACCGGCCAAGGATCAACTTCACAGCAAGAGACCGTTTCTTCCGGCATCCGAACGATCAGCCACCTCTTCGTCGCGCCGCGCACCGGCCCACGCTGCCGGCCGGCCTCCGTCTCCATAGGCGATTGGCTGGACCGCCTGCTCGTGCTCCAAACACCCGATAAGTTGATCGCGTCCACCGATGTGCTGGACCGGTCCGCCGGGCTCCAGATATACGACCGGATTCGGAATCCGCGTCCCGGCCTACTCGCCCGACGGGCCCTCAGGGCAGCACAGCCTCCACGTACCTGCTCTTACCGCTGTTCTTCGCGGCGTACATAGCGGTATCGGCCTCCCGGATGATGTCGTCGGTACCGGACCCGGGATGGTTCAGCGCGATACCGATGCTGGCGGACACCCGGGCCGGCACACCCCCGATCATGATGGGCTCCTGCGCATCGACGATGATCCGCTCCGCCGTAGGACGAGCGTCGGTGACGTTGGTTAGCCCTTCCAGAATGATGGCGAACTCGTCACCGCCGAACCGGGCGACAGTGTCCGAGGCCCGTAACCCAGTACGCAACCGGCCCGCGATGGCCCGCAGTACCGTGTCACCGGCGTCATGGCCAAGATCGTCATTGATCTTCTTAAATCCATCGAGGTCGATGAAAAGAACCGCGAAGTGGCGCCCGCCCCGGGCATGGGTGGTCAGGGCATGCCTGAGCCTGTCGTAGAAGAGCAACCGGTTGGCGAGACCGGTGAGCTGATCATGAAAGGCTAGATAGCGCAGCTCGTCCTCACGCTCGCGGAGCTGGTTCTCGACCTGCTCCCGGCGGGAGATGTCCCGCCGCAGTTCGGCGGTAGCCCGATCGACTTGTTCCAATGCCCGGTTACGGCTGCCGGCCATGACGGCAGTCACCGCGGCCAGCATGATCGTCAGGCCGACTCCGGAAGCCAGGGTGAGGCGGCTAAGACCCCGGTCGGTGACGTTGAGCAGCCGATTGGTCGGCCACATGCTGATCTCCCAGAGGCGCTGGCCAGCGGTGATACTCGTCCGGCGCTCCAGGTCCCGGTCAGCGACGCGTGTGCCGGGCGCGACGTCGGCCAGCACCGTAGCAGTGCCAGCCGGATCAAGGAGCTGGGCTTGCACCACGCCCTGACCACGGTCGAGCAACGTCTGTGACATGAAGTCCTGGCCCCGCAGCCCCATCGTCGACCAACCGACGAACCGGTCCGGCGCCGCCGACCCGAGGCCTGTATAGACCGGCGTAGCCAACACCACCGACGACTGCTTCTGCTCCGCGACCATCTCATCGTCACGCAACAGGTAGTAGGGAGCACTGATCGCGAGCTGGCCGCTGTCGCGGGCGATGCCGAGCACCGCACTGGCCTGCACACTGGCGGTCAAATCGACACCGTGCATCTGCTTACGGCCGTCGAACCCCTTTTCGAAGATGACGAATTCGTGGTCCACCACTCCCGGCAGCGGTGTCAGCACCAGGCCGTCGAAACCCTGGCCCCGCCAAAACCGCTGAACGGAGACGACATTCCTGGTCGGCACCGGAACCACGAAACCGACGCCGCTGGCACCGGGCAACCGGTTGGCGACGATTCCCGCGGTGATCCGGTTGAGGTCGTCACGAGTCAGATCGGACTGGGCTCCGATCGCGTAGGCCAGATCGGTGAGCGTGTCACCATAGCGCTCAACCCGATCGGTGACCGCGGCGGTGATCTCGGCCGCATACCGGTCCATCAACTGCCCCGCGTAACGGTCCTCACCTGTCTCGACCGCAGCATAGGCACCACACGAGACTGCCGTACCGGCAAACAGCACGAGCAAGGTCAGCAACACCGCGATCAGACGCCTCCGCAGCACCTGATTCCTTACTACCCTCACCCTCTACTGATCGGCACCACCCGCTGCTCGCTGAGCAGGAACAAGCTGACGCGCAACACACCCACCGGCCTCGAAAGCTGACGCGCCGCCTCGCGAGCAAACAACTCCTGAAGATCGACAAACGAATCCGTCCTCATGAGACCGGGGCTCCGACCACCTTTAGACAAAAATTGATGGAATTCGTTGATGCTTGCCGCGCCTGATCTTGACGCCTATGGTTGGTCCGACCCCTTGCGTGATTGCACATAGCTACAGAGGTTGAAAGGCTGACGGTCGTCGGCATGTCTGCGTGACCTTTATCGATGGGTGCGGTAGGCCGGAGGTATGAGGTATCCGGCTGGTGGTGGCATGAACGCGGCAGCCCGGGTCCGGCGTGAGAAGGTCTGGATGCAGGCCGCGGCCATGTTCGAGGAGTCCAAACCGTCCATGAAGATCGCTGCTGAGCTCAGGGTTTCTCCGAAATCGGTCCGTAAGTGGCGGCGTCGCTGGACTGACGGCGGGACCGCGGCTCTGGCGTCATCGGGGCCGGGCGGATCGGACTGCAAACTCTCCGACGAGCAACTCGGCGAGCTTGCCGGCCTACTCGACCGGGGACCGGTGGAACACGGCTGGGTGGACGCCCGCTGGACTCTGGTACGGGTCGTCGAGGTGATCGAACGCCGCTTCGGTGTGTCCTACACGCTGCGCGGGGTGTCCTACCTGCTGCATCGCATCGGTTACAGCCAGCAGGTCCCGACCCGGCGGGCGACCGAACGTGCCCCGGAGGCGATCGCCACATGGCATCGCAGGCGGTGGCCGTCGGTAAGAGGTTAGCCGCGGCCCGGGGCGCGTGGATCTGCCTCCAGGACGAGGCCGGCCAGGTACTGCGGCCGCCGATGGCCAAGACCTGGGCACGCCGCGGCCGTACGCCCGTGGTGCAGATCTCCGGCAAGGGCTCCGGCCGGGTGTCGATCGCCGGCCTGGTCTGCCTCAAGCCCGGACAACGCGGCCGGTTGTTGTGGCGCACCCGGCTGCACCGCGGCCGTAAAGGCGAACGCGGCAGCTTCAGCGAGGACGACTACATCGCCTTCCTCGACCAGGCCCACCAGCAGCTACGAGCCCCGATCGTGCTGATCTGGGACAACCTCAACACCCACGTCAGCCGCCGCATGCACGCCCTGATCGCGGCCCGGCCGTGGCTCACCGTGATCCGCCTACCGTCGTACGCACCCGATCTCAACCCGACCGAAGGCGTCTGGCGCTGGATGAAACGCGGCCTGACCAACATCGCCGCCCACGGCGTCGACCACCTCGCCGCCCTGGTCAGACACCGCCTACGCGCTTGTCAGCGACATACCGATCTCCTCGCCGGCTTCTTCGCCAACACCGGCATGGCCCTCGACCCAGAACTACGCGTGACAACGTCAACCTCAACCTTTCAACCTCTGTAGCACAGGCCTTTGACCAGCGACTTGGCACGTTGGCCAACGTGAGGTCGAGG
>NZ_BOMG01000144.1 GCF_016862075.1 Actinoplanes couchii
TGAACACCAACGACAACGAGACGCCCCGCCTGCGCCTGACCGCGATCTCCAAGCGGTTCGGCGCGGTGCGGGCCATTCAACATGCCGATTTCACCGTACGAGCGGGCCAGGTCCACGCCCTCGTCGGTGAGAACGGGGCGGGCAAGTCCACGATGATCAAGATCGTGGCGGGCGCCGTGACCGCCGACACCGGCGAGATCGAGTTCGAGGGCCAGCCGGTCAAGCTGGGTTCCACGACGGCCGCGATCGACCTCGGCATCGCCACCGTCTACCAGGAGCCGCAGCTGTTCCCGGAGCTGACCGTGGCCGAGAACATCTTCCTGGGCCGGGAGATCCGCACGCCCTACAAAAAAATCGACTGGTCCGCCCAGAACACCCGCGTCGTCGAGCTCCTGGACCTGCTCGGCCTGCCGGAGCGGTACGCCACCGCCGAGGTCGGCACCCTGAGCGTCGCCGAGCAGCAGCAGGTGTCGATCGCGAAGGCCCTGGCCGCCGACGCGAAGGTGCTGATCCTGGACGAGCCGTCGGCGATCCTGACCGACGCCGAGATCGAGGTGCTGTTCGACGTCGTCAAGCGGCTCACCGAGGCCGGTGTCAGCGTCATCTACATCTCGCACCGCCTGGACGAGCTGTTCCGGATCGCGGACGAGGTGACCGTCATGCGGGACGGGCGCACGATCGGCACGTACGACATCAAGGATCTGACCGTGCGGCAGATCGCCCACCTGATGGTCGGCGAGGAGCTCTCCGACGCCCGCCCGCACCGCGAGGTCCCGGACGGGCCGACGGTCCTCCAGCTGCAAAAACTGGAGAAAAAAGGGAAATTCCACGACGTCGACGTGACCGTACGGGCCGGCGAGATCGTCGCCCTCTACGGTCTGGTCGGCTCGGGTGTCTCGGAGATCGCGGCCTGCGTCTACGGCATCGACCAGGCGACCAGCGGAACCCTCAGGCTGGCGAATGAAACGGTTCAGATCCGGAACCCGCAACACGCCCAGAGACTGGGGATCGCGCTCCTGCCCGCCAACCGCAAGGTCGAGGGCATGTTCGGCTTCCAGTCGATCGCCTTCAACATCTCCGCCGGGCATCTACAAAAAATGTCCAGGTTCGGCACGATCATCGACCGCGCCCTGGAGAAGTCCAAGGCCCAGGAGCTGATCAAGCGTCTGGCGGTGAAGACCCCGCACGAACGTCAGGCGATCAACGCCATGTCCGGTGGCAACGCGCAGAAGGTGGTCCTGGCCCGGCAGCTGGTGGAGCGCCCGAAGGTCCTGGTGCTGGCCGAGCCCACCCAGGGTGTCGACGTCGGCGCCAAGGAGGAGATCCACCGCCTGATCACCGAGCTGGCCGAGGAGGGCACCGCGGTGCTGGTGGTGACCTCGGACCTGCCGGAGGCGCTGCGGATCGCCGACCGGATCCAGGTGGTCCGCGGCGGCACGACGACCGACGAATTCGGCCCGGACGCCAGCCAGGTGGACCTGCTGGCCGCGGCGGCGGGAGCAAAAGAGTGACAGCCACGATGCAACAACCGGCCCGGGTCAAGAAGCGGGTGCTACCGAACCTCGTCACCGGGCAGGAGATCGTGCTGGTCGGCGTGATCGCGGTGCTGTGGGCGGCCCTCGCCCTGAGCACCCCCGCGTTCCTGACCGCCGGCTCGATCCAGCCGCTGCTGGTGTCGACCGCCCCGATCGCCCTGATCGGCGTCGCGATGACCATCGTGATCATCACCGGCGGCATCGACGTGAGTGTCGGCGGCGCGATCATGGTCTGCTCGGTGCTGACCGCGAAAGCCCTGGTCGGCGCGGAGGTGAACCTGCCGGTCGCGGTCCTCCTCGCGGTCGCGGCAGGCGGTGTGCTGGGCCTGGTCAACGGCCTGTTGATCGCGTACGGCCGGGTCCACGCGATCATCATCACCTTCGGTACGGCCAACCTCTTCATGTTCCTGGGCCTGCAGATCTTCGGCTCCGGCACGGTCAACGGCATCCCGGGCACCCTGGCGTTCTTCGGCCGCGGCCCGGACGGCCGGACGCTCGGGATCCCGCACGCGTTCCTGATCACCGTGCTGATCACCGCGGCCGTCTGGTGGTACCTGCGCAACATCGCGGGCGGCCGGCACTTCTTCGCGATCGGCGGCGACGAGCAGGCGGCCCGGCTGGCGGGTGTCCGGGTGCAGCGCCGGATCCTGCTGGCGTACGTCCTCACCGGCCTGCTGGTCGGCCTGGCCTCGTGTTTCGTGATCGCGCAGGGCACCTCGACGCTGGATCAGTCGGTCGGCTCGGGCAAGGAGCTGGCGGTGATCGCGGCGGTCGTGATCGGCGGCACCAGCATCATGGGCGGCCGCGGTTCGGTACTGGGCACCCTGCTCGGCGCGCTGCTGGTGCAGTCGGTGGCCTCGGGCGTGACCCAGCTGGGCTGGCGCTCGCAGCTCTCCGACCTGTTCGTCGGCATCTTCATCATCGTGGCGGTCGGCGCCGACCTGCTCCGCGCGCGGGCAAGGAGGTCCCGATGACAGCGACCGCAACCAAACAACGGGAAAAAACAGACTATATCCGAATTCTCCTAACCCAGCGCATCGCCCTCCTCGCGGTCCTGATCGTCGTAGTCGTCGTCACGTTCTTCATCAACGACGCGGGCGGTTATCTCACCGCCCCCTACGACTTCGACTACATGTCGGCGAGCCTGATCAATGCGGTCCCGCTGGCCATGCTCGGCCTCGCGGAACTCCTGGTCATCATGTCCGGACGGGGCGGCATCGATCTGAGCGTCGGCGCCATCGTGTCCCTGGCCGGCATGGGCTTCGGGTTCGCGTACGGCGAATGGGGCTGGCCCTTGTGGTTGGCGATCCTCGGAACAGCCGCCTTCGGTGCACTGCTGGGCGCGGTCAACGGCTTCCTGGTCTCCTACATCGGCTTCCCGGCGCTGATCGCCACGCTCGCCACGTTCTACGCGTACAAGAGCCTGGCGATCGTGATCAACAACCAGCAGCCGATCAGCACGAAGCCGATCCAGGAGTTGTTCTCGATGAGCAAGCCGGTCGAGCTGCCGCTGATCGGCGAGTACCTCCCCGACGTGCCACTGGGGATCTTCACGTTCCTGCTGCCCACCGTGGTGGCGGTCTGGCTGCTGCTGGCCCGCACCACCTACGGGCGGCGCCTCTACGCGATCGGCACCAACGACGTCGCCGCTCGCTGGGCCGGGCTCCCGGTCCGGGACACGCGCTTCAAGGCGTACGTCTACGCGGGTCTGATCTCCGGCCTGGTGGCCGTGGTGACGGTGGGGCAGTTCGCCTCGGCCCGCCCGGACGCGGGCGTCTCCGGCAACGGCATGGCCCTGCCCGCGATCACCATCGCCGTCCTCGGCGGCGTGGCGATCACCGGTGGCATCGGCCGGGTCGCCGGGGTCGTGCTCGCCACTCTGCTCATCGTCTGGCTCAACGCCGGCATCCTGCTCGCCTTCGTCGGCAACGAGGGCTCGCAGTACCAGCTCCTGGCCCTGGGTTCGGTGCTGGTGTTCGCCGCTCTGTTGAACGGGCTCACCAACCGCAAGTACGGAGGCTCGTCATGATCGCCTGCACCGAACGGCAGCATCGCGAGTCGATCGACAACCCCGAACGTGAGGGCCAGAAGAGCATGACAAGGAAGGCACAGCAATGAACCTGGACGGCCTGGACGGCTTCACGATCGAGGTCCCGAGCTGGGCGTACGGGAACTCGGGCACCCGGTTCAAGGTGTTCACCCGTCCCGGGGGGCCGCGCGACCCGTACGAGAAGATCTCGGACGCCGCGCAGGTCAACCGCCTGACCGGGCTCGCCAACCGGGTCTCCCTGCACATCCCGTGGGACCTGGTCGAGGACTGGAGCGATCTGGGCGAGTTCGCCGAGAAGGCGGGCGTGCGGATCGGCGCGATCAACTCGAACGTGTTCCAGGACGACGACTACCGTCTCGGGTCGCTCTGCAACCCGGACCCGGCGATCCGCCGCAAGGCCGTCGACCACCACAAGCACTGCCTGGACGTGATGCGGCAGACCGGCTCGAAGGATCTGAAGATCTGGCTGCCGGACGGTCTCAACTACGCCGGGCAGGACTCGCTGCGCGGCCGGCAGGAGCGTCTCGCCGAGTCGCTGCGGGAGATCTACGACGCCTCCGACGACGATCACCGTATCCTGCTGGAGTACAAGTTCTTCGAGCCGTACTTCTACAGCACCGACATCCCGGACTGGGGCACGTCGCTGCTGCACTGCCTGTCCCTGGGCGAGCGCGCGCAGGTGGTGCTGGACACCGGCCACCACGCGCCGGGCACCAACATCGAGTTCATCGTGATGCAGCTGCTGCGGCAGAACCGGCTGGGCGCGTTCGACTTCAACTCGCGCTACTACGCCGACGACGACCTGATCGTGGGGTCGGCCGACCCGTTCCAGCTGTTCCGGATCCTGTCCGAGATCGTCGCGGTGGACGCGCACCGGCCCGGGTCGGGGGTCAACTTCATGCTCGACCAGTGCCACAACATCGAGGAGAAGATCCCCGGCCAGATCCGGTCGGTCCTCAACGTGGAGCAGGCCCTCGCGAAGGCGCTGCTGATCGACCAGGACGCGCTGGCCACCGCGCAGCGCGAGGGTGACGTGCTCGGCGCCAACGAGGTGCTGATGGACGCCTACGAGACCGACGTGCGGGCGGCCCTCGCCGATCGGCGGGAGGCTCGCGGTCTGCCACGCGACCCGGTCAAGGCGTTCAAGGCCTCCGGGTACGCCGCCACCGTCACCGCCGAACGGGTCGGTGGCACACAGGCCAGCTGGGGAGCGTAGCGCCTGTATAGAAACAGGCGCTAATCCCCGCGAATCGGCCCGGAGAGTACGGGGCCGGGCGCACCATGTCCTGATGGAGACCGCCACGCAGCCGGAGGACGAGGCCCGGGTGGCCGGCGTCCGGGCCCGTCTCGCCGATCTGGTCGAGGCGGACCCGTCGCCGGCCGAGCTGGCGCTGATGGCCCGGCTGCTCAACTCGTTCGCCGCGAAGGCTCCGGCCTCGGCGGACGAGTTGGCGCGGCTGCTCCGGCAGGGTGACGCCGGGCTGGTGCGCGAGCAGGCACACAGTCTGAAGGGTTCGGCGGCCAACATCGGCGCGACGGATCTGGCCACGCTCTGTGCGCGGATCGAGGACCAGGCCAGGGCCGGGATCGTCGCCGACCCGGAGACCACGACCGCCCACCTCGAGCTCGAGGTGGGCGGCGCCGTTCGTGCGGTTCTGATTCTCGCGGGCGAGTACGCATGACCGCTGGGTCAGGCCGCGGTGAGCACCGGCTCGACCAGACCCACCACGCGGGAGAAGTTCGCCAGCCGGTCCAGCATCATCTCGGTCACCACCGTGCCCCGGCCGATCAGCACCAGGCCGTTGACCGCCGTGACGTCCGAGGCCAGGCGCATCCCGATCTGCAGGTCGGCGATCGCACACGCCCGGGTGGTGTTGCGGGCCGAGACCTCGACACCCTTCACCAGGCGCAGCGCGTACAGCACGTGCGGCGCCAGGCCGCCCTGCTGGTCCAGGAAGGCGATGGCGACACCCGCGTCGTGGGTACGGGCGAAGACGGTCTCGTACTCGATGGCGGTCTTGATCACGCTGATCGCGCCCTCGACCAGGCCGGACCAGCCTCCGGGCGGCGGCGCCTCACCGGCCAGCCCGCGGACGATGGCGACGACGTTCTCCATCATCGGGATCTCTTTGATCAGCGGGAGCACCATGCTGCGCATCGCGCGGACCTGGGCCTGCTCGTCCGGGTTGAGGGACTGCCCGTCGACGAGCTTCTTCATCACCTCGGGCGGCAGGGTGACCGCGCCGAGCTGCGAGGCCATCGTGGCGGCCTCCAGTTCCCAGAGCCCGTCGAGTTCCAGGGAGTGGGTCAGCTCGGCGACCAGCTCGCGGATCCGGCCGGCCCGGGCGAATCCGGACGGGCTGGACAGCTCCAGGATGCCGAAGAGGGCCTGCAGGCTGGTCTTGAGGGTGGTGTCGACCATGTCGCGTTCAGCCATCGCGTGGTCGTGCTTGGTGACCGCCGACTGCACCACGTCGAGGATGTCCTCGCGGGTGGCCGGTTTCGGCACGTACCGGTAGACCCCACCGGAGTTGATCGCGGCGATCGCGGTGTTCATGTCCCCGAAACCGGTGTGCAGGATCCGCATGACGTCCGGGTAGTCGTCCTGGATCCGGCCCAGCAGTTCGATGCCGTCCATGCCCGGCATCCGCATGTCGCTGATCACCGCGGCGACCGAGTCGTTGTCGGCCAGCAGCTGCAGCGCCTCGTCGGCGTTCGCGGCGAGCAGCAGCCGGTGGTCGCGCCCCAGCTGCATGGAGAGCGTGTCCAGGACGCTCTCCTCGTCGTCGACGAGCAGCAGCGTCGGCAGCGTCTTGGCCCGGGTTTCGACATCACCAGACCGGTAGAGCTCGGTCCGCATAGAGGTCTCCTTCATCTCGTGACCGGTCGTAGTGGGGGTACGTGCACCCCTATCGCCGCATTCGCCGAATGCCTGAGCGTTCAGCGCGGCAGGATTTTCCCTGCGGCGAACTCCTCAGACGGCTCCCGCGTGCGACCGAATTGCGAACCACGAGGCACGGCGGCGAACCCACCCGCGGTACTGGAAGAACGGACACAGATGTGAGTGCGGTAGGCGAGGATGCCCGTGTGGCGGCGGTGCACAGCTATCACCTGCTCGACGCCCCTCGGCCGGTGGTGCTGGACGAGCTGACCAGGCTGGCCGGGGCGGTCTTCGACGCACCCATGTCGGCGGTGACCCTGGTGGGCCGCGACCGGGAGTGGTTCGCCGGCAAGACCGGGATGCCCGGTGACGGCGGGCCGCTGGCCACCTCGTTCGCCGGCCGGGTGGTGGCCGGGCAGCGGCCGCTGGTGGTCGCCGACACCCTCGCCGAGCCGGCCTACCGGGCCTGGGACAACGTCCAGGGCGCGCCGAACATCCGGTTCTATGCCGGGGTGCCGCTGATCGACGAGGACGGGCACACCCTGGGCAGCGTGTGCGTGCTCGACGACAAGCCGCGCGAGGCCGAGGAGAAGCAACTGGACCTGCTCTGGACGATGGCCGGGCAGGCCGCCGGGCACCTGGCCGCGCTGCGCAACCGGATGCTGCTGGCCGAGCTGGGTGACGAGCTGTCCCGGGCAATCAGCCGCGAGGAGGACTTCGTGGCGACCGTGTCGCACGAGCTGCGCACCCCGGTCACCACCATCCAGGGTTATCTGGAGCTGCTCGTCGACAACGAGGAGCTGGCCCCGTACCGCCGCCTGATCGACCCGATCCAGCGCAACGGTGAGCGGCTCGTCCGCATGGTGGACCACCTGCTCGCCGGTACGCGGCCGGCGGCCGCGCCGTTGCCGCTGCTGCGCTCGCTGACCGACCTGGTGGCGGTGGCCGAGGCCGCGATGGCCGCGTGCCGGTCGCAGGCGGGCACCCGGGACGTGCCGATCGTGATCGAGGCGCCCGAGGGCAAGGCCACCGTGCCCGGTGACTTCACCCGGCTCAGCCAGGCCGCCGAGCACCTGGTCCGCAACGCGGTCCTGTTCAGCACCACCGGGCAGCCGGTGATCATTCGGATCGAGGGCCGCACCGTCGAGGTGATCGACACCGGCGCGGGCATCCCGGCCGACGAACTGCCGCACGTGATCGAGCGGTTCTACCGCGGCCAGTACGCCCGGGAACAGGCGGTTCCCGGTGTCGGCCTGGGGCTGAGCATCGCCGAGCGGATCATGCGGGCGCACGACGGGCGGCTCACCGTCGAGTCGGAGGGCCCGGGCCGCGGGACCGTCGCACGGATGTCGATCCCGGGATGACCGGGCCGATGGAGATGCTGCGCCGGGTGCGCCTGTCCGGGCGGCTGGGCAGCGCCTTCCTGATCGTGCTGGTGCTGGTCGGGGTGGCGGTCGGGATCGGCGCCTGGGGTCTGGCCCGGCAGGCGACCTCGGCGCAGGAGTTGCAGAAGCTGCAGCACCTGATGCACCAGGTGGACGAACAGAAGTACTACAACGGGGACATCTCGGGCTGGCAGATCGCCTACGTGTGGGACACCCGCCGGATCGGGCCGAAGCAGGCCGTCGACCCGGCGAGCGAGAACCGGGCCGGTTTCGTGGCGGACGTGGCGGCGCTGCGCGCGCTGCTCGCCGCCACCGACACGTCGGTCATGACGGCGGCCGAGCGGGGGTACTTCACCACGATCACCGGTCTGTGGGACGAGTACGTGCGGGCCGACGACCAGATGGTCGCGCTGTACGCGGCGGGCCGGATCGACGAGGGCGACAAGGTCCTGCTGGACAGCAGCTACGCCGTCTACGCCAAGATCAACGAGGCCACCGCGCCACTGGTCGCCTCGGTCTCCGGGCGTGCCGACGAGGCCGCCGAGACCGCACAGTCCGAGGCGTCGACCGCCCGTACCGTCATGGCGTTCGTCTTCCTCGTCGCCGTGGCCGTCGCCGTGCTGTTCAGCGTCGCGGTGACCCGCAGCGTGACCGGCCCGGTCGGCCGGCTGGTCGAGGTGCTGCGCGGGATGGCCCGCGGTGACCTGACGGTGCGGGCCGACACCACCGGCCGCGACGAGATCGCCGTCATGGGCCGGGCCGTCGACGAGGCGGTCTCCGGGGTGCGCGCCACGGTCGCCGAGATCGTCGAGAACGGCGGCCGGCTCACCACGGCCTCGGACACCATGCGCCGGGTCAGCCGGGAGATCGACAGCTCGATCGCCGAGGCGGACCGGCAGGCCGGGATGGCCGCGGACGCCGCCGGTGGCGTCTCCGGCAACGTGCACACCGTCGCGGCCGGCTCCGAGGAGATGGGCTCGGCGATCACCGAGATCTCCCGCAACGCCGCCGAGGCCGCCCAGGTGGCCTCCGGCGCGGTCGCCGCGGCCCGCGCCACCAGCGAGACGATCAACCGGCTCGGGGTCTCGTCGGCGCAGATCGGCGACGTGATCGCGACGATCACCGCGATCGCCTCGCAGACCAACCTGCTGGCGCTGAACGCGACCATCGAGGCGGCCCGGGCCGGCGAGACCGGCAAGGGTTTCGCGGTGGTGGCCGGCGAGGTCAAGGACCTGGCCCAGGAGACCGCGCGGGCCACCGAGAAGATCTCCGAGCAGATCGCCGCGATCCAGGCCGACACCGGTCAGGCGGTCACCGCGATCGACGAGATCAGCCGGATCATCGAGCAGATCAGCGACTTCCAGACCACCATCGCGTCGGCGGTCGAGGAGCAGAGCGCCACGACGGCCGAGATGAACCGCGGGGTGACCGAGGCGGCCAGCGGGGTCAGCGACATCGCCGGCAACATCGCCAGCGTGGCGAACGGGACCTCGGCCAGCCGGCAGGCGGTCGGTGAGGTGGAGCGCACCGCGCAGGACGTGCAGGGGCTGGCCGACAGCCTACGCGCGGCCGCCGGACGGTTCTCCATCTGACGGGCAGGGGTGCAGCTCGACCCGGACCCGTTTGCCGCCCTGGTGGTTCTGCACCGTCCAGCCCACCGACAGGGCCTCGATCAGGGCGATCCCGCGGCCGCCGATCCCGTCCGGGTCGCGGCGGCGGGGCACCACCGCCGAGCCGTCGGCCACCGACACCACGACACGCCCGTCGTGTGCCTCCATCTGCAGCGAGATGCAGCCACCACCGTGCCGGACGGCGTTGGTGACCAGCTCGCTGACCACCACAGCGGCGGCGTCCAGCCAGTCGTCGTCGCGGAAACCCCAACCGGTGAGCACCGCGATCGCGGCGTGCCGGGAGGACGACGGGGCACCGCGGTCCAAGGGGACGTCGAGGTGAGCAGTGAGTTCGCTCATTCATCACCCCACCTGTCTCGTGTGCGGGCGGACAGTACCCCGCCGGGGCCGCGTACGAAACCTCTGCCGGGTTTAATATGATTTAGGCTGACAGCATGGCTTCAGTGCTGGTGGTGGAGGACAACCCGGAACATCAGGCGGTCATCGCCGAGGTGGTCCGGCGGCTCGGTCATCAGGCCACCCTGGCCTCCGACGGGCGGGCCGGTCTCGAGGCCGCGCTGGCCGGCCGCCCCGATCTGGTGGTCGCCGACGTCGACATGCCGCACCTGGACGGCATCAAGATGTGCCGGGCGCTGCGGGAGAACCCGGGCACCGCCGACGTCCCGGTCGTGCTGATCACCGCGTATCTGCCGCCCGGCGACACCACCCTGGCCCAGGCCGAGGCCCTGGCCGTGGTGCCGAAACCGTTCAGCGTCAAGGAGCTGACCGAGACGCTGCGCTCCTGCATCGACGCCCCGGCCGGCGCCCGGCACGACCCGGCCTTCACCGAGGCGCTGCTGCGCAGCCTGGACGCCGGGGTGGTCGCCTGCGACCTGGAGGGCCGGCTGGTCGTGGTCAACCAGGCGGTCCGCGACCTGTTCGGCGACGAGAGCCTGGGGGTGCCGGCCCGGGACTGGGCCGAGCGGTTCGGGCTGCGCCGCCCGGACGGCAGCTCGCTGCCCGGTGAGGAGGTGGCGCTCTACCGCTCACTGGCCGGTGAGGACATCGACCACGACGAGGTGCTCGCCCACGACCGGGAGGGCCGGCGGCGCTGGTTCGCGATCAACGCCCGGCCGGTCCGCGACGACACCGGCAGGATCCTGGGCGCGGTCGCCGCGGTGCACGACGTCACCCCGGAACATCAGCAGCGGCAGTACGAACACTGCACCACCGAGGTCCTCAAGGCGCTCGTGCAGGCCCCCGACACCGGACGCGCCGGCGCCGAGGTGCTGCGCGCGATCTCGGCCGAGCTGGGCTGGCCGTACCTGCGGCTGTGGCTGGTCGACGACGTCACCGAGCGGTTGCGCCCGGCCGCCACCCATCTGGCGCCCGGGTCTCCCCCGCTGCGGCTGCCGCCCACCCTGAAACGCGGCGAGGGCCTCTCCGGGGCCTGCTGGGAGTCCGGCGAGCCGGTGTGGGTGCCGGACCTGCGGGCGCCCGACGTGCCGGTGATGGCCGAGGCCGAGCACTACCGGACCGCGATGGCGGTGCCGGTGCTCAGCGCCGAGAAGGTGATCGGGGTGCTCGCCTTCTTCACCCTGGAGCCGCAGGAGTCGGACCCGGCCCTGACCGTGATGCTCAGCGGCATCGCCGGGCACATCGGGTCGTACCTGGAACGCCGCCGCTCCGAGGAGCTCGCCGACCAGCTCGCGGCCAGTGTCGGCGAGTACATCGCCCTGGTCGGCCACGAGCTGCGCACCCCGCTGACGTCGATCGGCACCTACACCGACCTGATCAACGAGGAGCCGGACACCACCACCGTCGGCGAGATCCGCGACTTCCTCGGGGTGATCGAACGCAACAACGCCCGGCTGCGCTCGCTTGTCGAACGGCTGCTCGACCTGGCCGCGCTGGAGGCCGGGCACGCCAGCCTCACCCTCGCCGAGGTGGACCTGGCGGCGGTGGTGACAGCCGCGCTGGCCGGCATCGAGGTGCACAGCGAGATCCCGGAGCGGCTGCCGATCCCCGGCGACCGGGCCCGGCTGCGGCAGGTGGTGGAGAACCTGGTCGGCAACGCGGTCAAGTACAGCCCGGACGGGACGGCGGTGCACGTCACGTTGACCGCCGACGACGACGCGGCCGTACTCTGCGTGACCGACAAGGGGATCGGGATCCCGGCCGGCGAGCACACCCAGCTGTTCGCCCGCCTCTACCGCGCCTCGAACGCCAGGCACAGCGGCATCCCCGGCGCCGGTCTGGGCCTGGCGCTGAGCCGGGCGATCGTCGAGCTGCACCGCGGCACCATCACCCTGAGTGAGAACGACGGGGGTGGCACGGTGGCCACCGTTCGCCTTCCCCGGCGATCCGGGACTTCCGACCCTGCCCGCCCGGCACACCGCAACGCGACCCTGGGGAGGAACCACTAGGAGGGGTCATGCTGGGAGGAAACATGGACGCGTGGCGCGGTTTCGCGGGCTCGACGTGGCGTACCGGGATCGATGTGGCCGGCTTCATCCACGACAACGTCAAGCCGTACGACGGCGACGCCGCCTTCCTCGCCGGGGCCACCGGGCGCACCACGAAGATCTGGGACCGGCTGTCCACGATGTTCGTCCGGGAACGCGCCGACGGCATCTACGACGTCGACGCCACGACGCCGTCCACCATCACCGCGCACGCCCCCGGATACATCGACCGGGACACCGAACTGATCGTCGGCCTGCAGACCGACGCGCCACTGCGCCGGGCCATCATGCCGTTCGGCGGACTGCGGATGGTGGAGAACGGGCTCCAGGCGTACGGCCGGGAAATGGATCCTGATGTCAAGAAGGTCTTCACCGACTATCGCAAGACCCACAACGCCGGGGTGTTCGACGCCTACCCCGCCGACGTGCTCGCCGCCCGCCGCTCGCACATCATCACCGGCCTGCCCGACGCCTACGGCCGTGGCCGCATCATCGGCGACTACCGCCGGGTCGCCCTCTACGGCGTCGACCACCTGATCGCCGAACGCCATCAGGTCAAGACGGCGCTGAACGCGCGGCTGTCGGTGGCCGACGTGATCCGCGACCGGGAGGAGATCTCCGAACAGATCCGGGCGCTCGGCGAACTCAAGCGGATGGCCGCGTCCTACGGCTTCGACATCTCCGGTCCGGCGACCACCGGGCAGGAGGCGGTGCAGTGGCTGTACTTCGCCTACCTGGGCGCCACCAAGGAGCAGAACGGCGCGGCCATGTCGCTCGGCCGGACCTCCACCTTCCTCGACGTCTACCTGGAGCGGGACATCGCCGAGGGCCGGATCACCGAGGAGTTCGCCCAGGAGCTGATCGACGACTTCGTGATCAAGCTGCGGATCATCCGGTTCCTGCGGACGCCGGAGTACGACGAACTGTTCTCCGGCGACCCGACCTGGGTGACCGAGTCGATCGGCGGCATCGGGGCGGACGACCGGCCGCTCGTCACCCGGACCAGCTTCCGGTACCTGCAGACGCTCTACAACCTGGGGCCGGCGCCGGAGCCGAACATGACGGTGCTCTGGTCGCAGCGGCTTCCGCTGGGGTTCAAGCGGTTCTGCGCGCGGGTCAGCATCGACACCAGCAGCATCCAGTACGAGAACGACGACCTGCTGCGGCCGTATCTCAGTGACGACGCCGCCATCGCGTGCTGCGTCTCGGGCATGCGGGTCGGCAAGGACATGCAGTTCTTCGGGGCGCGGGCCAACATGGCCAAAGCGCTGCTGTACGCGATCAACGGTGGCCGGGACGAGATCAGCGGCGCGCAGGTGGCACCCTTCATGAAGCCGCTGGGCGACGACGTCCTGGACTACGACCAGGTTTTCGAGGCCTACGACAAGACCCTCGACTGGCTCGCCGAGACCTACGTGGACGCGCTGAACGTCATCCACTACATGCACGACCGTTATGCGTACGAACGCCTGGAGATGGCCCTGCACGACTACCCCGTGCACCGTTTCCTGGCCACCGGCATCGCCGGGCTCTCGGTCGCCGCGGACAGCCTGTCGGCGATCAAACACGCCCAGGTCAAGCCGGTCCGGGACGAGACCGGGCTGGTGGTGGACTACGAGGTGGACGGCGATTACCCTACGTTCGGCAACAACGACGACCGGGTGGACACGATCGCGGTGGACCTGGTGGACCGGTTCATGGAGAAGATCCGCCGGCAGCCGATGTACCGGGGCGCCGAGCCCAGCCTGTCGGTCCTGACCATCACCTCGAACGTGGTCTACGGCAAGCACACCGGCAACACACCCGACGGCCGGCGTCTCGGCGAGCCGTTCGCTCCGGGCGCCAACCCGATGAACGGGCGGGACAAGCACGGCCTGGTGGCGGCGGCCCTGTCGGTGGCGAAACTGCCGTACCGCAGCGCCCGCGACGGGATCTCGCTGACCATCACGTCCACCCCGGACGGTCTCGGCCGGATCAAGGACGAGCAGGTGGACAACCTGGTCGGGGTGCTGGACGGATACACCGACGGGCACGGCTTCCACATGAACGTCAACGTCCTGGACCGGCTGACGCTGGAGGACGCGATGGCCAACCCCTCGAAATATCCACAGCTGACGATCCGGGTGTCCGGCTACGCGGTGAACTTCGTGCGGCTGACCAAGGAGCAGCAGCGGGACGTCATCTCCCGGACGTTCCACGGCTCGCTGTGACCGTTACCGGGAGTGTGCACTCGTTCGACGTCTCGACCGGCGTCGACGGGCCGGGGACGCGCTTCGTCGCGTTCCTGGCCGGGTGCCCGCTGCGCTGCCTCTACTGCCACAGCCCCGACACGTGGTACCGGCGCAGCGGCCGGCCGATGTCCGCCGACGAGCTGATGGCGGAGATCCTGCGCTACGAGCGGTTCATCAAGGTCGCCCGGGGCGGCGTCACGCTGAGCGGTGGTGAGGCCCTTCAACAGCCTGATTTCGTACGGGAGATCTTCACCCGTTGTCACGAGCGGGGACTGCACACCGCTCTGGACACCAGTGGCGCTCTCGGGGCGAAGGCCGACGATGCCCTGCTCGACGTGACCGACCTGGTGCTGCTGGACGTCAAGTCCGGCGACGAAGAGACGTACCACCGGGTCACGCGTACCGGCAGCCTGGAACCGACCGTGACGTTCGCGCACCGCCTGGCCGATCGCGGCATCCCGATCTGGATCCGCTTCGTCCTGGTCCCGGGGCTGACCGACGCCGAGGAGAACGTCGAGTCGGTGGCCGCCGTGGCCGCCTCGATCCCGACGGTGGAACGGGTCGAGGTGCTCCCGTTCCACCGTCTGGGGGCGGCCAAGTACGCCGCCCTCAACCTGCCCTTCCCGCTGGCCGACACCCCCGCTCCGTCAGCCGAGCTGCTGGAGCGAGTGCACGGCCGGTTCCGGGCGCACGGTCTGACCGTCTACTGATTCACCGTGACGTCGAAGACGTGCATGATGCCCTTGTCGGTGCTCCGGGGCAGGGTCACCGACGCCACCGTCTTCGCCGCGTCCAGGCCGGCCGGGGCGGAGGCGAAGATCCGGAAGGTGCCGGTTCCGGCCGTGCCGTTGACGTTGTTGCGGCCGGCCAGGGTGATCGGCGCGGTCTCGCCCGCGGCCGGGTTCGCCGCCCAGTCGCTCAGGGTGAGCGGGACGTCCTGGCTGGTGCCGTCGGTGTAGGTAACCACCGCGGTTCCGGTGGCCGGGCCGTTGGTGGACAGGCCGAGGAAGGACAGCGTGCGGCCGGCCTTCCCGACGGCGATCCTCTGGCCGTGCGGGATCCAGTTGTCCGACTTGCCCGGCTCGGCGGTGGGCCAGGTGAAGGACGTGCCGGGCACGGTCGCGCCGGGCGTCACGCCGGCCGCGGCCAGCGACGTGCGGGACAGCGACCAGTCGCTGAGGTCCAGCGAGCCGAGGTTGCCCTGGCCGTCCGGCGTGGTGCCGGCGTTGTTACGGGCGTCGGTGCCGTCGGTGTAGGACGGCGGCACGTCGGCGGCGCCGGTGCCCCAGCTGTTCGCCGTGGACTTCATGGTGAAGTCGAGGGTGCCGCCCCGGGCCAGGAACGAGCTGTCGATCCAGGACGCGGTCTGCGCCTTGCCGTTGACCTTCAGCGCGTTGACGTAGCGGGCGCCGGTGGCCGTACCCGCCGCGTTGATCTTGATCTTGCGGTTCGCCGCACCGGCCGGGTTGATCGTGATCCGGTCGAACATCGGGCCGCTGACCACCAGGTCACCGGTGCCGTAAACGGCCGGGTAGAGGCCGATGCCGGCGAAGACGTACCAGGCGCTCAGGGAACCCTGGTCGTCGTTGCCGGGCAGGCCGGAGGGCGTCGTGTCGTACATCTCGGCGACCGCGCGGTAGAGGACGTCGGTGCCCTTCGCCGGCGCCTGCAGCCAGTGGTAGACCCACGGGGTGCCGAAGGCCGGCTGATTCGACAGATAGTTTCCGGTCTGCGTGTAGGCTCCGGCGTCCAGCCGCTCCATCAGCCTGTCCAGCGCGGCGGTCGACTCCGCGATCCCGCCCCGGGCCTCGATCAGCGCCGACAGGTTGTGCGGAACGAGCCAGCCGTACTGGTGGCCGGTCGACTGGTTGAACTGGCCGCGACCGGCCGAGTCCTCACGGACCCGCAGGTCGTAGCTCCGGTCGAAGCCGTTGCGCGAGCGCGGCATGATGTGCTTCGACACCGGGTCGAACACGTTCATCCAGTTCTGCGAACGCGCCGAGAAGTAGTCGTAGGCGGCGGTGTCGCCGAGCCGCTGGGCGAGCTGCGCGATGGCGAAGTCGTCGATCGAGTACTCCAGGACCCGGGACGTCGCGAAGTCGCTCTTGGCGTTCTCGATCAGTCCGGTGGAGAAGTACTGGTAGCCGTCCGACCGGGTGGTCCTCGTAGCCGGCAGCGTCTGGGTGGCCTTCATCGACGCGAGCGCCGCGGCCCGGTCGTAGTCGGTCGCGCCCATGTCGTCCAGCGTCGCGAGGATGACCTGGTAGTTGTCACCCTGCATGCGGGCGGCACCCGGCGCCCAGGTGCCCTTCTGCTGGGTGAGCGCCACGATCGACCGGTTGATATCGTTCGCGACCTGCGGGAACGTCAGGGCGAGCAACTGCACCTGGCTGCGGTACGCGTCCCAGCCGGACCCGGCGAAGTTGATGTTCTTGTAGAAGTGGTGACCGCGATCGATCACGTGCACCCGGTCGTCGAAGCCGGTGTACTGGCCGTTGACGTCCTCGCGCACGTTCGGGTGCAGGAACGAGTGGTACATCGCGGTGTAGAACTTGGTGCGCTGCTCGGTCGTGCCGCCGTCCACGTCGACGGTGCCGAGAGCGTCCTTCCACAGCTTCTTCGCGTCGTGCTTGACGTCGTTGAAGCCGTCCTTACCGACCTCGGTGTCCCGGTTGAGCGCCGCGTTGGCCACGCCGACATAGCTGAAACCGGTCTTGGCCAGCACCTTCGCACCCTGCTGGAAGGTGACCCAGGCGCCGGTGTCGTGCCGGTAGTCCACCCCGGTGTCGGTGGTGCTCTTGATCGCGTGCGCGGAGCCGGCGGTCAGCGCCTCGTCGGTCCAGGTGCCGAACGACTCGAAGGCGTGGTCGTACTTCGTGGAGAAGTAGGCCTTGTACAGGTTGCCCACGTCGCAGACGTCGGTGCCGTACATCCAGCCGGAGACCGTCCGGTTCGCCGCGTCGATGGTGACCTCGCTGCCGAACGTCCGGTTGTTCGGCCCGGAGACGTCCAGGATCAGCGTCGAGGCGCCGCTCTTCGGGAAGTCGAAACGGCTCACCGCGGTACGCGCGGTCGCGGTCAGCTCCGCCTCGACGCCGTTGTCCAGCTTCACCCCGTAGTAGCCGGGCTGCGACGTCTCGTTGGCGTGACGGAACGGCAGGTAGTAGTCCTTGATCGCCGACGCCGGGCTGGACGGCAGCTTCCCGTCGGTCAGCTCACCGGCGTACGGGATGGTGGGGAACTCGTAGCCGCCGAACCGGCCGGTGCATCCGGTGCCCGAGTGCCGGGTCATGCCGAAACCGCGGATCAGCGAGGCGGTGTACTCGTAGCCGCCCTTCTGCCCGACGTTGGCGTTGCCCTCGGCCCAGGTCGTCGGGCTCGGCTGCACCATGCCGAACGGGACCGCCGCACCGGGGAACGTGTTCCCGTAGGCGTCGTTGCTCTTGTTCTGCGTCGTGTCCAGTTCGGTGCCGATGAATTGGTCGACGGCGTCGAACGCCGAGATCTCCGCGGGGGCCGCGTAGGCCGCCGACGGCGTCAGGGGCACCAGCACCGCGGCCGCTAACAGGGCTTTCCACCCAGTCATGTGTTTCCTTCACAGGTATCGACAAGTTTCGTCGGCGCCACTGTCGTCGCCACACCCCGTCCTAACACGACGACGACTTGACTAGAAGGAAACCTAAAGATCAACTTCCGGGGTCACGTCTTTTATCAGCGGCGTCCAAAAAAGTTCCACTTCCACTTCTTTGCCGGTACGGGGTCAACCGGCTGCTCCCCGCGCAGCAGGGCGTCCAGCAGCTCCCGTGCGGTGGGCCGGCGCGCCGGATCCCGGGTGAGCGCCCGGTCCACCAGCGGCCGCAGCCAGCCGGGCAGTCCCGTCAGGTCCGGCGTGCCGGAGAGGATGCGCATCGCGATCGCCGACGCCGAGTCCCCGGCGAACGGGGTGTTCCCGGTCGCCGCGAACGCCACCACCGCGCCCCAGGCGAACACGTCGGCGGCCGCCGTCAGCGAGCGCCCGGCCACCGGGTCGAAACGTTCCGGCGCCATGTACGTGATCGTGCCGACCAGACGATCCGGTTTGGTGTGCCGGCTGGTCACGTCGAACGCCTGGGCGATGCCGAAATCGATCACCTTCACACCGTCCGGGGCGACCAGCACGTTGTCCGGCTTCAGATCCCGGTGGATCACCCCGGCGCCGTGGATCGCGGTCAGCGCGGTGGCCAGGCCGGTGGCCGTCCGGTGCAGGGTGGCCCCGGCCAGCGGACCCTGATCGCGGACCAGGGCGGCCAGGTTGGGACCGTCCACGAACTCGACCACCAGGTAGGGCGGGTCGTGGTCGGCATCGGCGTCCAGCACCGCGGCGGTGGCCAGCGGCGGAACCTGCCGGGACCGGGTCACCTCGCTGCGGAACCGGCCCCGGAACTCGGCCTCGTCCATGTGCTCCGCGCGGCCCATCTTGATCGCCACCCGGCGGCCGTCCGGCGCCAGGCCGAGGAAGACCGACCCCATCCCGCCCGAGCCGAGCCGGCCGGTCAGCTGGTAGTCCCCGAGCGTGGCCGGGTCGTCCGGCCGCAGCGGCTTGATCATGTCGACGTCTCTCCCCGCCACTGTCCTGTTGCGACGCGGAGCCTACAACCTGTTTTGATCAGGCCACACCGGCAGGTCCAGGTGGGACGGGCGGACCGGGTCGTGGGAGATCTCCTGCGTCGCCCGGTGCGGTTCCGTGGCCGTCGCGGCCGGCTCGCCCGACCCCGGGTTGCGGGCGTAGCGCGGGTGGGCGCCCGAGCTGACCTGCACGCTGATCCGGTGACCGGCCGCGAACCGGTGGAACACCGGCCACAGCTCGATCTCCACCTCACTCTCCTCGGTGGCCGCCCCCGCTTCTTCTTCCCTGGTGGCCGCCCCCGCTTCGCCTACCCCGGTGGCTGTCTTTGCTTCGCCTACCCCGGTGGCCGTCTCCGCTTCGCCTACCCCGGTGGCAGTCTTTGCTTCGCCTACCCCGGTGGCCGTCTCCGCTTCGCCTACCCCGGTGGCCGTCTTTGCTTTGTCTTCCCTGGCGGCCGCCTCCACCCGCCTGATCGCGTCGCACACGGACATGGAGCGGCCGTCCGGGTGCACGTCGGTGATCCGGACGAACACGTCCGCGCTCGGCTGCGACGACCGGAAACGGATCCGGGCCACCGGGGTGCCGGCCAGGGTGACGTCCTCGGTCAGCACGTCGCCGCGGAACACCGCCACGTCCGGGCGGGACTCGTGGGCGGCGTCGTCGACCGGGCCCTGCTTCGGCTCCAGGCTCGGGCCGCCGGAGGCCGGGGTCGGATCGGCGGGATCGTAGACGTACGACGTGATCCCGCCCTGCGGAAGATCGGTGTGCAGCCGCCCGCCGTCATGCAGGTGCCAGGTCTGCCCGGTGACACCGGGCGGCGGCCAGGACGGCAGATCGTGCCACTGACCGGCGCCGGTGCGATACGCCCGGACCGGCAACTCCCGCGCCTCGCCCGTCAGGAGCGCGGCGTCCTCGCCTTCCAGGAGCGCGGTGGCCTCGGTTTTCAGGAGCGCGGTGGCCTCGGTTTTGAGGAACGCGGTGGCCTCGGTTTTGAGGAACGCGGTCGCCTCGCCTACCGCCGTCGCGTCCAGCTCCGCGTCCGAGTGCCCCCACGGGCCGATCGTCAGCCGGGGCTGGCGCCCGGCCCCGGTCAGCAGCGCGTGGGTGCGGATCTGCCAGGGCAGGAAGATGTCGTACCAGCCGGTGATCATGTAGACCGGCGCGGTCACCCCGGGCACCGCGGCGGTGTGCGACTGCTGGGTCCAGTACTCGTCGGCCAGACTCTCGTGCCTCACCCAGTCCTGGTACCAGTGCACCTCGCGCCCGGTAGCGGCCGTGTCACCGGCACTCAACGGCAGTGTCGCGAACCCCCGCTTCAACGCCGGATCCGGCCGCAGCATCCCGAGGAGCATCGGCAGGAAATCCTGGCGGATCATCCGGTCCATCATCTGCGTCCAGCCCAGCGCGTTACGCAGCGCAAAAGCCCCGTTGTCCCAGGTCACCGCACCGAAGTCGGGCATCGTCACCTGCAGGCACAGGGCGTCGGCGTGAGCGGCGGCCGCCCACTGGGTGAAGCCCATGTAACTGGCACCGAACGTCGCTGTCCGCCCGGTGTACCAGGGCTGCTCACGCACCCAGCGGTGGGTGGCCGCACCGTCCCGCTGCTCGTCGACCTGCGGGGTGAAGACCCCGCCGGACCCCCAGGTGCCGCGGCAGCTCTGAAACAGCACGGTGAAACCTTCACGCCCCAGCGCGTACGCCTGTTTAGCCACCCGCCCACGACGGCCATACGGCCCCCGAATCACAATCGTCGGCAGCACCCCCGCCGCCGTCCCCGCCGCCGTCCCCGCTGGTGTCGTCGCTGGTATCCCCGCCGCCGTCCCCGCCGCCGTCCCCGCTGGTGTCCCCGCCGGTTTTCCTACCGGCACGACCAGGTCGGCAAGCAGTTCCACCCCATCCTCCATCGGCACCCGAAGATCCCGCCGAATCTCGATCTCGTGCGGCCCAGGCGTCAGCCCCGGCAACGTCCGGGTCTGCATCCAGCGGTCGAACCGCTGCCGGAGCGTACTCATAAATGGCTCCCTCAAGCTGTTACAAGGTTTCGGTGTTCGGCACCACCGCTTCACACAGCCGGCGCCGTCCCAGGTCTGGCCGGTCCTAGGTTCGGCCGGTCCTGGGTTCGGCCGGTTCTAGGTTCGGCCGGTTCTAGGTTCGCCCGGTTCTAGGTTCGCCCGGTCCTAGGTTCGCCCGGTCCTAGGTTCGCCCGGTCCTAGG
>NZ_BOMG01000145.1 GCF_016862075.1 Actinoplanes couchii
TCTAGGCCTTCGCCCGGATGCCGGCCTCCCGCACCGAACGCGCCAAGATCTGGCTGGACGCCGCGGTGGTGATGGTCGGCGCGGCGATGGTGCTGTGGTTCCTGGTGCTCAGCCCGATCCTGGCCGAGGCCGCCACGTCCAGCTGGCGGGAGCTGACCCCGAGCATCGTGCATCCGCTGCTGGACGCGCTGATGCTGTTCGGGATCAGTGTGGTGCTGATCCAGGGCGCCGAGTCGGCGGTGGCCCGGGTGCCGCTGACCGCCCTGATCGCGGCGATCGTGCTGATCCTGATGGGCGACACCAGGCGGGCGTACGTGATCAACCACGGTGGTTCGCTGTGGCCGTCACCGGACCAGGCCACCCTGTGGGCGGCCGGCCTGGTGATGCTGGCGCTCGCCCCCTGCCTGCAGGTGTGGCAGTCACGACGGCCCCGGCCCGGGTTCCCGCGCCGGGCGACGGCGCCGCCGCGGTGGCCGTATCTCGCGGTGATCCCCGGGTACGTGCTGCTGATGGCCACCGTCGGCGTCGACCATCCGTACCCGGCCAGCGGCCTGATCGCCGGCACGTTCCTGATCGCCACCCTGGTGTTCGCCCGGCAGATGGTCGCCGCCCGGGAGAACCAGCGGATGGCGATGACCGACCAGCTGACCGGGCTGGCCAACCGGGTCCGGATGTACGAGTCGGCGCCCCGGGCGCTGGCCCGGTCCCAGCGCAACGACACCCTCGTCGCCGTCCTGGTGATCGACATGAACGGCTTCAAGAAGATCAACGACGAGTTCGGTCATCACGCCGGGGACCTGCTGCTGATCGGTTTCGCCCGGCTGCTGCTCCGCTGTGTGCTCGGCTCCGACCTGGTGGTCCGGCTGGGTGGCGACGAGTTCGCCGTCATCCTGCCGGACCTGACCGATCCCGGTCACGCCCAGGCGGTGGTCCAGCGCATCCGCTCGGCCATGGCGGTACCGATCGACCTGGACGGCACGGTGGTCCAGCCGAGCGCCAGCATCGGCGTGGCCCTCACCGAGCCCGGCGACGAGTCGATCGACGACCTCCTGCACCGAGCCGACACCGCGATGTACGACATCAAGAAGCGGGCGACGCGATGACGCCGCTGATCTCGTTCGGGATCGCGTCCAGGGTGGTGGAGGTGACGATCTTGCCGGTGGTCAGGTCGAGCTGGTGGACCTTCTTGGCGGCCGGCTCGGTGATGTAGGCGTCGTCGCCGCGGACGAACAGGGCCGGGCGGGGCTGCTGCCAGTCGAGCGGCTCGGTCCACGGGGCGACGACCGGCCAGGAGGCGGTGATCTTCGCGGTGGCCGGGTCGGCGACGTGCAGCTTGCCGTCCGTACCGAGAATCAGGGCCTCGCCCTTCGGGCCCCGGTTCAGCGACCGGAACGTGTAGGTGACGCCCTCCGGCATCGGCACCACGGTGATCTTGTCGGTGGCGGTGTCGATCAGGGAGAAGTTCTCCGGCCGCTCCAGCTCGGCATCCGGTTCGATCTTGAAGTCGCCGAGCAGGACCGGGGAGACGTCACTGCCCGCCTGGTTGCCGATCCGGCTGTACTCGCGGCCGCTGTCCACCTTCGTGAACGCGCCGTTCTTGAACAGCAGCACCCCGTCCTCGCAGCCGAGCGCCACCACCTCGCCCTGGGCGACGGCCTCGCCGTGCACGCCGGGGCAGTCCTCGTTGCGGGCGATCTCCTTACCGTCCTTGTCGAGCGCGAGCGCGCCGGAGCGGGACTCCGCGGTGCCGACGGTGACGACCATGGTGCCGTCCGGGAGTTCGACCGCGACACCGTGGTGCGGCACGGCGGTCTTGTACTGCCGCCCCTGCGGTTTGCCGCCGGCCAGGTCCTTCGGGTCGAAGCTGACCACCTCGCCGGTGCCGTCGGTGAACAGGATGGTCTTGTCGTGGTGCCGGACCACGTGGCCGGGCTTGGCGCCGGGCCAGGTGATGTCGGTCATCTCGCCGGCCACCGCGTCGAGGACCTGGAAGCCGGCCTCGGTGGAGACGAAGACGTGGCTGTCGTCGCCGGCCGGGTTGACCCGGTTGAACCCGGCGAGCGCGATGGTGCGGGCCACCTTCATGGTCTCGCCGTCGAGGACCAGGATGCCGCCGTCGTAGGTGATCGCGATCGGCTCCTTGACCGCGGGCCCCGTCGAGGCGGCCGGGCCGGCAGCGGTCGTCGCCGCCTCGTTGCCGCAGGCGGCCAGGGCCAGTGAGGCGGCCGCCACCAGTGCTATCCCACGTCGGTTCACAGAAGTCTCCCCAAATCTGGTAATGGAAATCATTTTCAACAACGATACAGACGGGTGCCGGTACCGGGTGGAGCGGGGGTCAGGCGGACAGTCCGCCGACGATCGCGTCGGCGTTGAACCGCATCATGGCCAGGTAACTCGCCGCGTCACCGTCCACATCGCTCAGCGACTCCGAGTAGAGGCCGACCACCCGCACGGTCAGCCCGGCCTCGGCGGCGAGAACCTCGGCCAGCCGGGCCGGTTGCGCGGTGTCCGCGAAGATCGCCGGCACCCGGTGCTGTTCGATCGCGGACACCAGCGACGCCAGGTCGGAGGAGCTCGGCGACGCCAGGGTGGTGCCGCTCGGCAGGATCGCGCCGACCACGGTGAAGTCGTAGCGGGCGGCCAGATAGCCGAAGACATGGTGGTTGGTGACGAGCACGCGACGTTCCGCGGGCAGCCGGCCGAAACGCGCGGCCAGGTCCGCGTCGAGTTCTGCCAATTGCTTGCGGTACGCCGCCGCACGGTCCCGCACGACAGTCGCGTCCACGCCGCTCACGTGCGTGACGATCTGCTCGGTGAGCAGGTCGACGGCGGTGGCCATCCGTACCGGGTCGGTCCAGAAGTGCGGATCGGGCATGCCGGCGGCGTCACCGTCCCGGTACTCCATCGGCTCGGCCTGCGCGCCCACCTCCACGGCGTGCACACCCTCGGCGACCGCGGATTCGACGTGCCGCAGCACGCCCTCCTCCAGACCGAGGCCGTTGTAGACGATCAGGTCCGCGGTCTGCATGGTGTGCGCTTCCCGGGCCGAGATCGCGAACGAGTGCGGGTCGGCGTTCGGTTTCATCAGCACGGTGACGCCGGCCTGATCCCCGGTGATCTCCCGGACCACGTCGCCGAGAATGTTGGTCGTCACCACGATCTTCGCCCGGTCCTCGGCCGCACAGGCGACACCGCCGGTCATCACGGCGACGACCGCGCCCACCGCCGCGAGCATCCGTCCGGTTCTCATCGGCCGACCTCCACCACGAGGTCGGGCTGTTCGGCGGCGCGCAGCGTGCGGGCCGGGCGCAAGCCGTCGGCGTAGTCGATCTCGTGAATCACCTTCGTGGCCGGTTCGGCCAGGTAGGCGCGGCTGATGTCCAGCGTCAGGGTGGTCGCCCGCAGAGGCCGCTCGGCGATCGTCTTGCCGTCCTCCAGGCTGAAACTGATCAGCGTGCCGGTGGCGTCGAGCGCGAGGGCGGTGCGGGTGTCCGCCGGCGACGCGACAGCGATCAGGTCGCGGTCACTCACCGGCAGGTGACGGATGGTGGCCTTGGAGGCGTTCACCGACCGGATGCCGGCCTCGTCGAGCAGAGCCGCCTCGTTGCTGCGAGGGCGATACCCGAACTCTGCGGCCGATGCCGCTGCGCCCGTCACGGCCCCTCCCCCGGCCGACCCTTCGGGTGGGCTCAGGGGCTGGGTCGCGAGTTTGCCGTCGACCTGCTTGATGCGTACCGGCGCATCCGTGCAGTTGATCACCGCACCGCCGCGCAGGACCGCCCAGCCCTGTGGGGCGTCGCACTGTGCCTGGAGGGCGCCGGTCTCCGTGCCGTCCGGGCTCATCGTCACGATGCGGGTCGCCGGCCGATTTCGATCATCGCCTACGGCTACCAGCAGCCCTTCGGCGTACGGCACCGCCAGCGCCGTGGCACTGCCCGAGTCGATGGTGGCCAGCTCGGTGATCCGGCCCTCCTCCATCTCGCGGCGGTCGAAGACCCGGATCCGGCCGTCGGCGGTACCGACCGTGGTGTGCGCCCCGTTCCCGGCGACCGTGGTCACCGGCTGATCGAAAACGACCGTGCCGAGGGTTCTGGCCTCCGCCCGGTAGTAGTGCACGTGATCGGTGTGGTCCACCGTCCACACCCCGGAGTCGACGATCTCCAGGGTCCGGTCGCCGTCCTTGACGTAGACGAACCTGCCGTCCTCGACGAGTTCGCCGGCGCCGATCGTCAGGCCGACCTGTTTCTCCTGCTCGGTGGCGAGGTCGATCAGGTGCAGCCGGCGTGATCCGCGGGCCGCGTAGGCGATCGCCGACTGTGCCTCGCTCGCTTCCGCGGCTCCCGCCACGTACCCGTGCGGTGGTTCGGCGGGTTCCTCGGGTGTCCCGCAGGCCGACGCGAGAAGCGCCACCCCGAGGGTCGTACCGATGATGAGTTTCCTGCTCACAAATGCCCTCCCAGTTCTGATGGCGTGGTGGTTCACGGCTTGGTGTCCGCCTCGGCCCGGAGGTCGGAGGCGGAGGCTTGGGGCGCGGCGGGCAAGGATTCGCTGGTGGCGGGGAAGGCTCCGCGGGTGGCCAGGATCGCTGCGCGGACGGCCAGGATCGTGAAGAAGATCAGAACGGCGACCGCGGCGATGGTGGCTCCGGCGGCGGTCGCCGCGTACCAGGAGATCCACAGGCCGAGCGTGGTGGCGGCGGCGCCGATCAGGAACGCGGTCAGCATCACCGCGGGCAGCCGCCGGGCGACGAGCATCGCGGCCGCGGACGGGGCGATCAGCATGCCGAAGGCGAGCAGCGTGCCGACGACGCTGAACGCGACCGCCATGGTGACCGTGAGCAGGCCCATCATGACGAGGTTGGCGAGTTCCGGCCGCAGTCCGAGGGTGCGGGCCTTGCGCGGGTCGAACGTCAGCGCCAGGAACGGCCGGTGGAAGACCGCGGCGACGACCGCCACCAGGGCGCCCGCCCCGGCGAGGAGCCACAGGTCGGCGGCGCGGATGGCGAGGACGTCGCCGAAGAGGAACGCGGTCAGGTCGGTGGCGAACGACCGCGAGTGCGAGACGACGATCACGCCGACCGAGAGCATGCCGACGAAGAGCAGGCCGATGCCGGTGTCCCGGCCGAATTCGCGGTTGTTGCGCAGCGCGCCGACCCCGGCGGCCATGGCGAACGCGCTGACCGCGGCGCCGATGACCGGGCTGCCGCCGAGGATCGACGCGATGGCGACGCCGGGCAGCATGCCGTGGCTCATCGCCTCGCCGAGGAACGTCATCCCGCGGGCGATCACCCACACCCCGGTCAGCGCGCAGACGGCGGCCAGGAGTACGCCGCCGAGCAGGGCGCGCTGGACGAAGGAGACGGTGAACGGCTCGGCAAGGGTGGTCATCACCGGGTCGAATATAGTGGCCATGAAAATCATTACCACTAAGGGGTTCCGATGCTGACCGCCTCACACCTGGGTTTCCGATATGCCGGGAACCCCGTGCTGCACGACGTCAACCTGCGGGCCGAACCCGCGTCGATGCTGGCCGTGACCGGTCCGAACGGCTCCGGCAAGAGCACCCTGCTGCACCTGCTGGCCGGGGTGGAGCAGCCCGCCGAGGGCACCGTGCGCCGCGACCCGGGCGTCCGGGTGGCGCTGCTCCCCCAGCGCACCGCCGACATCGACGCGCTGCCGCTCACCGTCGCCGAATGCGTCCGGATCGGACGGTTCCACCCCGGCCGCTGGCCCCGCCGGGCGGACCGGAACGCGGTGACCGAGATCATGGAACGGCTGGAGATCGCGCACCTGGCCCGGCGGCGGCTGCGGGAACTCTCCGGTGGCCAGCGGCAGCGCACCCTGATCGCGCAGACGTTCGTCCAGGAGGCGGCGGTCTACCTGCTCGACGAGCCGACCGCCGCCCTGGACACCGACAGCCGCCGCCGGGTCCACGAGCTACTCACCGAGCGGGTCCGGTCCGGCGCGGCACTGATCGTCGCCAGTCACGACGACGAGGAGACGTCACTGGCGGACGCCCGGCATCACCTCGAACAGCGCGGTCCAGTTCGATGAGCCGTGACCGGCTTCGATCGCCCGCTGATAGTGCGACCGCACCGCCGCCGGCAGCTCCCGGTCGATGCCGAGGCTGTCGGTCGTACGCAGGATGTGATCAGCCGTGGCCCCCATCATCGTCACCGTGCTGAGATCGCCCGGATGCTTGCCGGCCTCCAGCGCGGCGGCCAGCTCGGCACCGTCGCCGACCATCGCCGGGATGCCGGTGAGCAGCCGCATCACGTCCGGCAGGAACTCACGCGCGGGCACGCCGGACGCGGTGACCAGGGCGGTGGCGTGCAGCAGCGACGACAGCGTGGTCAGGAACACCTCCAGGTTCGCCTGGTAGAACAGCTGCGCCAGCCCCGGGTCGGCGCCGAGGTGACGGGGCTCGCCGATCAGGCGGAGCACCGGCTCGTGCGCGGCGAACACCTCGGGCGGGCCGCTGTAGTAGGCGTACGCCGCCGGGGTGTCGATCATCGGGGCCGGAACCATCACACCACCGGTCAGGAACCGCCCACCGTGACCGGCGGCCCACCCGGCCGCGTCCCGCGCGGCGTCCGGCGTGTCCGAACTGAGATTGACCAGGTCCCGGCCGGACAGCGCGTCCGGCGGGACGATGTCGTACATCACCTGGTAGTCGGTCAGGCTGAGGATGGTCAGCGGGCTCGCGGCGATCGCCGCGGCCACGGTGCCGGCCCGCACGGCGCCGGCGCGCACCAGCTCATCGGCCCGCCCGGGCGTGCGGTTCCAGACCGTGACCGGATGCCCGGCCCGCAGCAGGGCGCCGGCCATGGCCTGTCCCATCGGTCCGAGACCGATCACCGTGACGGGTGTCATCGGGCACTCCTCAGCTCTTCGAAGATCCGGGCGGTGCCCAGGTCACCGTGTCCGGCTTCGATCTGCCGGGCAACCAGGTCGTGCACCGGTTGCAGCAGGCCGGGCGGGACACCCTGCTCGGTGGTGGCCCGCAGCAGCGCGGCCAGGGCGGTTCCGGTGAAACGCAGGCTCTGCTGCCCGGCGCCGGCGTAGTCGCGGTTGTCGACGGTGGTGGCGTAATCGGTCAGGCCGCCGGTCATCGCGGCCAGGAACGGCACCTGCCGGCGGGCGAACTCGGTCACCGGCACCCCCTCGGCGGCGAGCATCGCGGCACCGTGCAGGAAGCCGCCGAACATGGTGTACATGCCGGTCAGCATGGCCATGTCGAACAGCGCGGCCCGCCCGGCGGAGGCGCCGAGGAAGACGCTCTCACCCCAACGGTCGAGCAGGTCCCGCTGGGAATCGAAAACGGACTGCTCGCCGCTGTAGAAGATCGACGAGCCGGGCCCACCGATCATTTCCGGTACGGCGAGGATCGCCCCGTCCAGGAACGGGATGCCGTGCCCGGCGGCCCATCCGGCGAGTTCGCGGGATTCGGCGGGCGTCGTGGTGGTCAGGTTGATCACCGGGCGGCCGGCGAGATCGGCGGCGACCGGGTCGAGGACGTCGTGGACGGAGTGGTGGTCGAACAGGCAGACGACGATCGGGCCGGTCGCGCGGCTCAGGGCCGCGGTCAGGGTGACGCCGCGGTTACGGTTCCACTGGACGGGGTCCGGGAGTCGGGCGGCCAGGGCGGAACCCATCGCTCCCCGTCCCAGAACGGTGACGCTGGTAGACATGGGTTCATCGTCGGTGCGTAGCGTCGAGGCGGACAAGTACGCACTAAATAGTAAGTATGGGGGGCTCCGATGGGCAGGCGCGGGCCGTACGTCTGCGGGATCGACGCGGCGATGGACGTCGTCTCCGGCAAGTGGAAGTCGTTGATCCTCTGGGAGCTGCACCACCACGGCGCCCGCCGGTTCGGTGAGCTGCGCCGCGGGCTGCCCGGGGTCAGCGAGAAGATGCTGGCCCAGCACCTGCGCGAGATGGAGGAGGACGACCTGGTCCGCCGCGAGGTGTTCGACCAGGTCCCGCCCCGGGTGGAGTACTCGCTGACCGACAGCGGCCGGAGCCTCAACGAGGCACTGCGCGCGGTCGGCGTGTGGGGGCAGCAGCGGCTGCGGCGGCTGGCGGAACCGGCGTGACCGAGTGGACGCCCCGGCTGAAGGTGGTCTGGGATCTGATCATCGTCACGGCGGTGGCGACGATCGCGCTGCAGTACACCACCGAGTCGGCATGGGACGCCGGGATCGGTCTCGCGATGGCGGCCTGCCTGATCGCCCGGCGCTTCGCACCGGTCCGGGTGTTCGCGGCGGTCACGGCCCTCGGCCTGCTCCAGGTCGTCGTCGCCGCGGCGGTTCCGGCCGGGTACGACCTGGCAGTGCTGGTGGCCATGGCCGCGGTCGTCACGCACGCCCGGTCGGTCCTGCCCGGCTACCTGTCGCTGGCCGTGGTGGCGTCCGCCGTCGTGATCAGCACCCTGCGGCAGATCGACCGGAGCTGGCCCGGTTCGCCGTTCGACTACCCGTACCTCGCCGACAGCGGCGCCGCCCTGGGCGCGTGCGGCACGGTGTGGCTCGTCGCGTTCGTGATGCGCGGCAATCGCGAACGGGTGGTGACCGCCGAACGGGAACGTGACCATCTGGCCCGGCTGGCCGCCGCCGACGAGCGGGCGTTCATCGCCCGGGAGCTGCACGACGTGGTCGCGCACAGCCTGGCGGTGATGATCGCGCAGGCCGACGGCGCCTCCTACGTGGTCGGCACCGACGCCGAACGGGCCAGGGAGGCGATGCGCACCGTCGCCGGCACCGGGCGGGAGGCGCTGGCCGACATGCACCGGATCGTGGCGGTGCTGCGCGGCTCCGGCGACGAAACCGGCGACGACCGGCGGCAGATCGGGATCGACCATCTGGACAGCGTGGTCGAGGGCGCCCGGGCCGCGGGGCTCGGTGTCGACCTGACGGTGCACGGGGATACCGGGCGGGTGCCGGCTGCGGTGCAGGTGACGGTGTTCCGGATCGTGCAGGAGTCGCTGACCAACGTGCTGCGGCACGCCGGGACCGGCACCAAGGTCACCGTCGACCTCAATCTGCGCGACGACCGGGTGCTGCTGGAGGTCGGTGACGACGGGGCCGGCGCGGCGACCACGGCCACCGGCGGTGGGAACGGGCTGAGCGGAATGAGCGAGCGGGTGGCCGTGCACGGTGGGGAGTTCTCCGCCGGGCCCCGCCCGGGATCCGGGTGGACGGTTCGTGCCATGATCCCGCTGTGACCATCAGGGTGCTGCTCGTCGACGATCAGGAACTGGTCCGGGCCGGGTTCGTGATGGTGCTGTCCGCCCAGCCGGACATGACGGTGGTCGGCGAGGCCGGTGACGGCGCCGCGGCTCTGGCCCTGCTCGGCCGCACGCAGGCCGACGTGGTGGTGATGGACATCCGGATGCCGGTGATGGACGGCGTCGAGGCCACCCGCCGGATCTGCGCCGAGGCGGACGGGCCCCGGGTGCTGGTGCTCACCACGTTCGACACCGACCAGGACGCGTTCGCCGCGCTGCAGGCCGGGGCCAGCGCGTTCCTGCTGAAGAACTCGCCGCCGGAGCAGCTGCTGGAGGCGATCCGGACGGTGGCGGCCGGTGAGTCGGTGGTCGCGCCGCGGGTCACCCGGGCGCTGCTGGACCGGTTCGCCGGGCAGCTCACCCTGCCGGGGCGGGCCGACGGGCGGTTGTCCGAGCTGACCGACCGGGAGCGCGAGGTCCTCGAACTGGTCGCGGCCGGGCTGTCGAACGCGGAGATCGCCGGGCGGTTGCACGTCGCCGAATCCACCGTCAAGACGCATTTCGGGCGCATCCTCGCCAAACTGGAGCTACGCGACCGGGTGCACGCGGTGGTCTTCGCGTACGAGATCGGCCTGGTCAAACCGGGGACGTAGTACCAGGGTCGGACACCGGCCCCGCGCAGATCATTCCCGGCGTCGATGCGGGGCGGGTCCACGGCGGCGAAGAATCGAACCCGTGAACATCAGACTCGTCTCCTTCGCGATCCTCACCGTGGTGGTGCTGGCCAGCGTCGCCTTCGGCGTCAACTACCTGTGGGACAAGCGGTTCGGCCCGACCAGCGCCTCGGCCGCCGACTGCAAGCTGGCCCAGGAGCTGATCGACAAGGCGCAGACCCCGCCCACGAACGCCACCGAGGCGGACAAGTGGGAGAAGGAGATCCGCCAGATCCGCTACGCCCGGTTCGAGGACGACGGCATCAGCACCGAGGTCGGGCGCTACGTCAGGTGGAAGCGGGTCCAGGCCACCGGTGCGCCGGAGCGTCCGGCCGAGGGCGAGCTGGACGAGATCACCGAGCTGGCGATCGGGCACTGCGACGACAGCGGTGTCGACCTGAAGCTGCCGAAGATCGTGCTCGGATGAGCGCCGTCATCGCGACCGACCTGGTCAAGACGTACGGCGCCGGCGACCGGTCGGTCCGCGCCGTCGACGGGATCTCGGCCACCTTCGACCGGGGCCGGTTCACCGCCATCATGGGCCCGTCCGGCTCCGGCAAGTCGACGTTCATGCACTGCCTGGCCGGTCTGGACACCGTGACCAGCGGCAGCATCACCATCGGCGGCACCGAGATCACCGGCCTGTCCGACCGGGCGCTGACCACGGTCCGCCGCGACCGGGTCGGGTTCGTCTTCCAGTCGTTCAACCTGCTCCCCCAGCTGACCGCCCGGCAGAACATCACGCTCCCCGCCGAGCTGGCCGGCCGCACCCCCGACCCGCAACTGCTCGACCAGGTCGTCGGCATCCTCGGCATCGGCGACCGCCTCGAGCACCGCCCGTCCGAGCTGTCCGGCGGCCAGCAGCAGCGGGTCGCCCTGGCCCGGGCCCTGAGCACCCGCCCCGAGGTGGTCTTCGCCGACGAGCCCACCGGCAACCTGGACTCCCGCTCCGGCGCGGAGGTCCTCAGCTTCCTGCGCGACTCGGTGCACCGGCTCGGCCAGACGGTCGTGATGGTCACCCACGACCAGACCGCCGCGGCGTACGCCGACCGGGTCCTGGTCCTGGCCGACGGCCGCCTCGTCCGGGACACCGGCCGATGAACGCCAGCGTGCTGCGCACCCAGCTCAGCGGGGTCCTGCGCCGCCCCGGCCGGCTGCTGATGACCGGCCTGTCGGTGCTGGTCGCGGCGTTCGTCGTGTTCGGCACCGTGCTCGCCCACGAGATCGTCACCCGGACCACCCTGGACACGTTCAGCGAGACCCCGCCCGGCGTGAGCCTGGTCGCGCTCGCCGAGGGCGGCTACCCGCTGAGCCCGGCGCAGATCGCCGAGATCCGTACGGCCGACGGCGTCACCCAGGTCTCCGGCCGGGCCACCGTCGGATTCAGCGTCGGCGAGAAGTCGTCCGGCAACGAACTCGAGGTGCTCGCCGACCCCGGCACCGGCCCGCTGTCGCGGATCACCCTGGTCTCCGGCGCCTACCCGGCCGCCGCCCGGCAGATCGCGGTCGACCGGCGGGCCGCCGGACGGCTCGGTGTCACGGCCGGCAGCAAACTGCGCCTGCACACCGGCGACCCCGCCGTCCGCCCGGTCACGGTGACCGTCACCGGTGTCGTCGACGGCCCGCAAGACGCCGCCGAGCGCGCCTGGGCACCGGACTCGGTGGTCGCCGGCATCAGCGGCGAGCCGGGTTTCCGCCGCCTCGACGTGCTCACCGCGCCCGGCACCGACCTGATGGCGATGACCACCGTGCTCGCCGACCGGCTGTTGACGGACCCGGACGCCTACGTCAGCGTCACCACCGGCGACACGATGCGGGAGAAGGAGGCCCACGAGGCGGTACGCCAACTCGACCAGCTGTTCGCGCTGATCGGCATGTTCGTGGCGATCGCCGTGGTCGCCGCCGCGCTGGTCGCCACCTCCACGTTCCGCATCGTCTTCGCCCAGCGCCTGCAACAGCTCGCCCTGCTGCGCACCATCGGCGCCCAGCGCGGCCAGCTGGTGTTCGCCCTGGCCGTCGAGGGTGCCGTCGTCGGCCTGTGCACCGGCGCGGCCGGTGTCCTGCTCGCCCAGGCCGCCGGGCTGGCCGCCCCCGCGCTCGCCGCGACCGCCGGCCACACCCTCACCGGCCCCGGTGTCCCGGTGGCGGCCGCCGTCGCCGTGGTGATCGGCGCCGGTCTGCTCACCGTCGGCGCCGTGCTGGCCCCCGCGTTCTCCGCCGCCGGGGTCGCCCCGCTGCAGGCCCTGCGCGCCGCCACCACCGCCGCGTCCGAACGTGGTGTCCCGGCGCCCCGCCTGGTCGCCGGGCTGATCCTGGTCGCGGCCGCCGCCGGCCTCGGCTGGCTGACCGCCGCGCGGATGGACACCGCCGGTAACGAGGTGCTGCTCTACATCGTCGGGGTCGGCACTCTCGGGTTCGGGGCGCTGATCGTGCTCGGGCCGCTGCTGATCCGGCCGGTGCTCGCCGTCGCGGGCTGGCCGCTGCGCCGCCTCGGGCCCACCGGACGGCTGGCCGTCAGTGGCATCGGCGGGACGCCCCGCCGGGCCGCCGCGGTGTCGGTGGTGGTGGCGCTCGGCGTGACCATGCTCGCCGGGACCGTGGTCGGCATCAACAGCCTGCAGTTGTGGACCGACCGGGAGATGGCCGCCCGCAACCCCGCCGACCTGGCCATGTTCGCCGAGGAGCCGGACGGGTTCGGCAAGGTGGTCACTACGCTGCGGGCCGAGCCACGGTTCCGGGACGTCACCCCGTTCCGGATGTCCGACTTCAGTCTTCCCGGCTCGGGCTTCTCCCACGGCGCCATCGAGATCGACATGACGGCCCTGCCCGCGCTGCGCACCCTGGAGGCGTCCGAAGGCTCGGTCACGGCCCTGGTTCCCGGCTCGGTGGTCCTCTCCTCGGCCGCCGCCGCTGATCTGCAGGCCGGAGCCGGCGACGAGGTGACCCTGGCATCCGAAGGCGGTGAAGGGAAGTCCTCGCGGGTCACGCTGCGGGTGGCGGCGGTCCTGACCGGTGACGGCCCGTTGCGCTCCGGAGCGGTCCTGGCCGGGAACGATCTGGACCGGTTGGGTACCCCGGTGTCCGGGGTGATGGCCGACATCGCCGCTGGCACCCGCGACGAGGCCCTGGCCGCCTTCCGCGCCCTCGGGGCCCCCGCCAGCGCCGAGGTGGCGGTCCTGGCCGACGCCCGGGACAAGGCGAACGGCGAGGTGTCGTCCCTGTTGGCCGCGGCCCTGGGCCTGCTCGGTCTGACGGTCCTGATCGCGGTCGTCGGGGTCGGCACCACCACCGGCCTGTCGGTGCTGGAACGCACCCGCGAGTCCGGTCTGCTGCGCGCTCTGGGCCTGACCCGGTCCCGGCTGCGCCTGATGATCGGCATGGAAGCGGGCCTGTACGGCCTGGTCGGCGCGATCCTGGGCATCGTGCTGGGCGTCCCGATGGCCTGGCTGACCCTGTCGGCCCTGCGCCTGAACCTGCCGATGACGTTCCCGGCCGGCTGGCTGGCCACCATCGTCCTGGTGATCGCCGCGATCACCGTCCTGGCCGGCCTGCTCCCGGCCCGCCGGGCGGCGAAGGTGAGCCCGGTGGCCGCCCTGGCCACCGACTGACGACCCGGCACGGCCCGGCGTGACGAGACCGGTTGCCGACAGGATGATCAAAAATGTCAGAGGGTGGCGCTACCGTGCCTCCATGATGGATTCGCGTCGCCGGCGCGCGCCCTCCGTGCTGGTGCGGTGGGGCGGGTTCGAGCGGTCTCGCCCCGGGTCGGGGCGTGACCGTTTCGGGTCACCGGCGGGTGGGTACCGGATTCGTGCCGCGCCGCAGGTGCGGGGGATCAAGTGACGAAAAAGAACGGCAGAGTAACCGGCATGACACGCAACCGGCCGCGGAGCACCGCCGCTCGCATGATGATGACCCTCCCGCCGGCCCTGATGGTCGCGGCTGTCGCGATCGGGCTCGTCGGCGCGCCCCGGACCAACGAGGCCGCCGCCGGTGAGACGGTCGTGGGGGCGACCGAAGAGGTCGCCGCGCCGGTCGACTGCCTCACCGACGACCTGACCGGCACCCTGATCGGGGTGGACGGCGAAGGTGACGTGCGCGCGGCGGTCCTGCAGCTCACCAACACCTCCAGCACCGCCTGCCAGGTGCAGGGCTGGGCCGACGTCGCCCTGGTCACCCCGCCCGGCGACGTGATCACTCTGCCGACCAGCATGATCGGCACCGCGGCCTCGGTGATCGACCTGGCGCCGGAGTCGAGCACCTGGTCCCGCATCGAGTGGGACTCCTGCACCACCGGCAGCGCCGGGTGCGGCACCGGGGTGGCCCTGCAGTTCATCGTCGACCCGAAGTCGGCGGGTTCGGTCGCCGAGCCGACCGGCATCCCGGAGGCGGAGCAGGACGGCGTCACCATGTCGGCGCTGCGGGTCGGCCCGTTCCAGATCACCCGCGACGCCGTCCCGCAGTGACGGTAGATCACCCACTACGCCGTCCCGCAGTGACCGCGGGTCAGCCGGGAGGCTGGTCCGGGTCGGTGATCGTCAGGCGGCCCAGCTCCTGGGTGCAGCGGGTCAGGGCCACGTAGAGCGCGTTGAACCCCCGGGGTTCGGCGGCGATGGCTTCGGCGTCGATCAGCAGGGTCGCGTCCCACTCCAGGCCCTTGGACTGGGTCGCGGTCAGCAACGGCACGTCGCCCAGGGCCGCCCGCAGACCGGGGATACGTGACCCGGGTGCGATCACCCCGACCGTTCCCCCCTCCCAGCGTTGCTGGAGTTCCTGTACCGACTGCGCCGCGATCCCGGCCAACTCGCCGGTGGTGACCGCGAGCTGCCACGGCAGGACTCCGGACGACCGGACGGCCCGCGGTGGCGCGTTGCGGCTGCCGGCTTCGAACAGCACCGGGCCGGTGAGTTCCATGACCTCGCGCGGTGTCCGGTAGCAGATGGTCAGCTCGGCCGGCGTCCAACGGTCGCCGAGGACCGCCCGGACCGCCTGTGACCAGGTGGTGTGCCGGTGGGCCGCTTCGGTCTGGTCGATGTCGCCGACGGCGGTGACCGATCGGCTGGGGCATCGGCGCAGCACCATCCGCCACTGCATCTCGGACAGTTCCTGGGCCTCGTCGACGACGACGTGCCCGTACACCCAGCCGCGCTGCGACCGCGCCTTGTCGGCGGTGAACTCGCCTTGCGGACGGGGTTCCTCGACGTCGCCGAGCAGTTCCCACAGCGCGTCGAGCAGCGGGATGTCCCCGGACGACCACGATTCCGGCTCGGCAACGACGGCCGTGATCTCGTCAGGGGTCAGTTCCGGGGCGAGACGGGCGAGCAGGTCCGGATCGTGCAGCAGGTCCCGGAGCAGGGTCTGCGGTTCGAGGGTCGGCCACACCGATTCGACAAAACGGGCGATGGTGGCGTTGCCGGCGATACGTTCGCGCAGTTCGTCGATCTCGTCCTCGGAGAGCAGCCCGTCGAGGTCGCTGCGGGAGGCGGCACCGGACGGTTCGACGGAGAAACGGCTGAGAATGTCCTCGTACCCCTCCTCCATCTCGTCGAGGAGACTCTCCCGCTGCTCGGCGACCGTGTCGGCCAACAGCTGATGCAGTTGTTCGGCGAAGACCGCACGGGCCCGATGATAGGTACGCCCCTGAACAGCAGAGGTCAGCGCCTGCGCCACGACGGCGGCCGGAATGACGTAGAAGTCACCGTCCCACCGCATCTTCAGCTCCCGGGCCGCGGGAACGAGCGCCGCCACCCGCCGTTCGAGCACGCCCTGCCACATCGCCCGCCCTTTGATCTCCTCGACGGCACGTCCCGCGGTACGGCCGACGGTCACGCCGGGCAGCAGGGTGTCGCAGGTGGCCGCGACGACGGCCGTCTCACCGAGGGCGGGCAGCACCCGGGCGATGTAGTCGAGGAACCGCGCCGACGGCCCGAGCACCAGCACCGCGCGCTCGGCCATCTGCCGGTAGGTGAACAGCAGATAGGCGACCCGGTGCAGCGCCACCACGGTCTTGCCGGTGCCGGGCCCGCCCTGGACGATCAACGGCCCGGTGGCGTCGGCCCGGACGATCGCGTCCTGCTCGTGCTGCAACGTGGAGATGGCGGTGGTCATCTGCCCGGTCCGCCGCTCGTCCAAGGCGGCGAGCAGGGCGCCCTCCCCGACCAGGCCGTCGAGACCGTCGCCACCGCCGGAGGCGTCGGAACCGCCCCCGACCAGGGGCTCGTCATCGACCCCGACGACGATCGACCCGGTGGTACGGATGTGCCGCCGTCGCCTCTGCCCCTGCGGCTCGATCGCGGTGGCGGTGTAGAAGGGCCGGGCCGCCGGCGCCCGCCAGTCGACCAGCAACGGTTCGTCCTCGTCCCGGGAAGCGTCGCGGGAAGCGTCAAGGGAAGCGTCGGGAGATCCCTCGGCGGGTGCGTTGAACAACCCGATCCGGCCGATGTGCCGGACGGTGCCGTCGACGGCGTCGAGCCGCCCGAAGACGAGCCCCTCCCCCGCCTGGCGCAGTGCTTCGTACTGCCGGCGCAGCATCCGCTGACGGGCCACTTCGACCCGGTCGGTGGCGTCGTGGTCCAGTTCGTCGCGCAGGTGGGCGGCGAGCGTGTCACGACGGGCCATGGCCGCGTCGAGAAAGTCCTGTTCCTCGGTAATGGAGGAATCCATCAAAAAGCCCCCGCGAAGATGAATGATTTTCCGGATGGCGCGGCGAGGCGCCGGGGAAAGACGATTATGACCGCGGCAAGGCTAGACAACCGAGTGGCCGGAATTCACATGAACGAGAGAGACCTCTCATTCATTTGATATTCCGGCCGCACTCGTATCTCACCCGGGATTCCTATTAGATAGACGTAAGTGGATGAAACGGGGGGATCATGCCACGTCCGGAACGTGAGGTGGACCCGGCCGCCGGGCCGGTCCAGAGACTCGCCGCCGACCTGCGCGAACTCCGCCGGGCGGCGGGCAACCCGGGATACCGCGAACTGGCCGGGCGGACCGGTTGGTCGATGACCGCCCTGGCCAACGCCGCCGGCGGCAGCCGCCTGCCCAGCCTGCCGGTCACCCTGGCGTTCGTCCAGGCCTGCGGCGGCGACCGCGCCGACTGGGAACACCGCTGGCAGCGGGCCTCGGCCGAGTGGACGGCCCGGCACCAGGACCACGGCGACCCGCCCTGGCTGGGCCTGATCGGCTACGGCGAGGACGACGCCGACCGGTTCTTCGGCCGCCGGGAGATCCTGGCCCGGCTCACCGAGATGCTGGACGAGCACCGCCTGGTCGCGGTCTTCGGCGCGTCCGGCAGCGGCAAGTCCTCACTGCTGCGCGCCGGCCTGATCCCGGCCTGGCCCGGCGGTGGCTGCCTGGTCACCCCCGGCTCCGAACCCCGCAAGACACTGCGGCAGCAGAACCTGACAGCCGGAACACTCCTGGTGATCGACCAGTTCGAAGAACTCTTCACGCTCTGCCACGACCCGGCCGAACGAACCGCGTTCCTGACCGAACTCGCCACGCCGAACGGAGCCCAGAACGGCACACCCGGCGCGGCGCGGATCGTCATCGGGGTCCGCGCCGACTTCTTCCAGCGCTGCACCGAGTTCGCCCCACTGGCCCGGCTGCTGGCCGGCGCCACCGTCCCGGTCGGCCCGCTGAGCGCTGCCGAACTGCGCGAGGTGGTCGGCGAACCGGCCCGCCGAGCCGGCCTCAGCGTCGAACGGGCCCTGCTCACCCGGGTGATCGCCGACGCCGAGGACCAGCCCGGCGCCCTGCCCCTGGTCTCGCACGCCCTGCTGGAGACGTGGCGGCAGCGGCGCGGCGACGTCCTGACCGCCGCCGGCTACGAGACGACCGGCGGCATGAGCGGCGCCATCGCCAAGACCGCCGAGTCGGTCCACCAGAGCCTCACCGAGGACGAACAGGACACGGTCCGGCAGACCCTGACCCGACTGGTGGCGCTCGGTGACGGGGTTCCGGACACCCGCCGCCGGGTCCGGAACGACGAACTGGACCTGGCCGGCACCGGCGCCGTCCTGGCCCGGCTGCTGGTCCTCGGCGACGGCACGGTGGAGATCGCCCACGAGGCACTGATCCGGGCCTGGCCCCGGCTGGACGGCTGGCTGCACCACGACCGCGAGACCCTCGCCCTGCACCGGCGCCTGACCGAGGCCAGCCAGATCTGGCGTTCCCACGACCGGGATCCCGGCGCGCTCTACCGCGGCGCCCCGCTGGCCGGATGGGACGGCCGGAGCCTGCACCGGCTGAACACCCTGGAACGGGAGTTCCTGACCGCCGGACGGGAACGACGCGACGCCGAGCGGGCGGCCCGCCGTCGCCGATCCCGCCGGACCGTCGCCGGACTGACCGCGGCGGTGGTGCTGACCAGCACGCTGGCCGTGGTCGCCGGAGCGCAGGCGCTACGGGCCGGTGAACAACGCGACCTGGCCCGGTCGCACCAGCTGGTGGCCAGCGCCCGCGCCCAGCTGGACGTCGACCAGGAGGTGGCGTTGCTGCTCGCCGCCGAGGCGTACGACGTCCGGCCCACCGCGGAGGCCCAGACGATGCTCCGGCAGGCGGTCGCCGACTCCCGGGTCAGGGCCACCCTGCCGGCGGGTCATGGACAGGCCATCGGGGTGGCGTACGACCGCAATGGGAAGTTGATCTGCACCAGCGGTGACGACGGCACCATCCGGATCTGGCGGCGGGACGGCGCGCACGGGGTGCAGCCGGGGCCGACCGTGCTGCCGACCGGCGACCAGGCGGTGCAGAGCCCGGTGTTCAGCCCGGACGGCACCCGGATCGCGGCGGCCGGTTTCGACGGCGTGGTCACCGTCTGGAATCTGGGCGGCGGCCTCCCGCTGCGGCTGACCGGCCACGGCGAGCGGATCAGCGCGGTGGCGTTCAGCCCGGACGGCGCAAGGATCGCCAGTGCCGGTGACGACCGTACGGTGCGGATCTGGACGCTGGCGGACCCCGCCGGCCCGGTGGTCCTGAAGGTGGACGGCCCGCCGTTGAGTGTCGCGTTCAGCCCCGACGGCACCAAGCTGGCGGTCAGCGGCCTGGGACCGATTCTGATCTGGGACGCGTCGGGCACCGGCAGCCCACGATCGCTGCCCGGCCACGAGTCGACGGTCAAGGACGTCACGTTCAGCCCGGACGGCACGCTGCTGGCCAGCGCGGGCACCGACGGCACGGTCCGGATCTGGCCGCTGGACGGGCTGATGCCGCCGGTGGTGCTGCAGGGCAACGACTCGTACGTGGAGAGCGTCGCGTTCAGCCCCGACGGCCGCCGGGTCGCCAGCAGTCACAGCGGCAGCAACACGATCCGGATCTGGGGTGTCACCGGCGACCAGGATCCGGTGGTGATGCACGGGCACGACGGCGCGGTGTGGACCGTCACGTTCAGCCCGGACGGCACCCAGCTGGCCAGCGCGAGCGCCGACGGCACGGTCCGGTTCTGGGACGCCCGGCCGGTCGCCGACCCGCTGGTGCTGCGCGACGGCGAGGGCGCGATGTGGTCGGTGGCGAGCAGCGCCGACGGCCGGCTGATCGCCGCCGGCGGGCTGGACCGCACGGTACGGCTCTGGCGCGAGCCGTGGCACGACGATCCGGTGCGGCTGCCCGGCAACGAGGACGAGATCATGGCGGTGACGGTCAGTGCGGACGGGCGGTCGGTCGCGACCGGCGGCCGGGACCAGACCGTCCGGGTCTGGGACACCACGACCGCGGCGGTACGGGCGACGCTGCGCGGGCACACCGGCTCGGTCGCGGCGGTCGCTCTCGCCCCCGACGGCAGCCGGGTCGTCAGCGGCGGCAAGGACGGCACGGTACGGATCTGGTCACTCTCCGGCGGCCCGCCGATCGTGCTGAACGGGCACGAGGACGGGGTCCGCGGTGTCGCGTTCCGCCCGGACGGGCAGCGGGTGGCCAGCGTCGGAGCCGACGGCGCGGTCCGGGTGTGGCCGGTCGACGGCACCGAACCGGTCGTCGTCCAGGATCAGCCGGCCGGCCGTCAGGTGTGGGCCGCCGACTTCAGCCCCGACGGCCGGCGGCTGGCGGTCAGCGGCCAGGACGGCGCGGTCCGGGTGTGGAACAGCGACGGCCAGGGCCCACCGGTGTCGATGCGCGGCCACCGGGACGCGGTGTGGACAGTGGCGTTCAGCGCCGACGGCCGGCTGATCGCCACCAGCGGCCAGGACGGCGACGGGGTCCGGATCTGGCAGGCCGGCAGCGGCCGGGAACTCGTCGCGGTCCGCGGCCTGACCACCTCGGTGGAGCAGGCCCGTTTCCTGCCGGACGGCCGTCTGCTCAGCGCGCACGCCGACGGCACGGTACGGATCTGGCGCTGCCCGGTCTGCGGCCCGATCGGCGAGGTCCGCGCGATGGCGGCCGCAGCCACCAGCCGCTCGCTGACCGCCGAGGAGCGCGAGGCGTTCGTCGTGCCGGACCGCTGAACCGGCGTTGTTCACCGCGGAACCGGGCTGGTGAACAACCCCGACCTGGATTTCGCTGGAGCCGCAAGCCCATCGACGAAGGGGAGACAGGATGAGAGTCAGACCAGCCCTCGCGGCGGCCATGACGTTCGTGGCCACGGCCGCGGCCCTGGTGGTGGCCGATCCGGCGCTCGCGCTCAACCAGGTGAGCTGCACGGTCTCGAACGGCTACTGCCGCACACCCGTGCTGGATCTCGCCGGATCGAACCTGTTCCATCTGGCCACCACCGGCGCGCCGACCAACAAATCGTGGGTTCTGCGGGTCACGGACGCCAACAACGGCGTGGTCGTCATCAACCCGCCGAGCCCGATCTGGGGCAACGCGAACGAGTGGCGGACGAACGTCCACTCCGACTACTACGCCGAGGCGTTCTGCTCCAGTCCCTGCAGCGTCTCAGTTTTCCTGTGCGATCCTGTG
>NZ_BOMG01000146.1 GCF_016862075.1 Actinoplanes couchii
GGCGAAGGCTCCGCGTGTGGGGTGGGGCGGGACTGGGGGTGCGGCTTTGACGACGATCGGGGAGACGTCCGGGGCGGAGCAGTTCAGCCTCGCTGACTTTCATCACGGTGACAGCGCGGATCCGCTTGTTCCGCCGGAAGCCTTTCTGCGGTGGCGGGATGAAGCCCGGGTGGTGGTGTCGCACTACGAGCGCAGCCTGTTCGGCGGGCCGGGGCCTCGGGTGGAGATGAGCGTCGGTGGGATTCGGCGTTCCGTCGTCAATCTTGGGTCCTACAACTATCTCGGGCTCGCCGACCATCCGGATGTTGTTGCCGCTGCGGCGGATGCTCTGGGGCGGTACGGGACCGGGGCCTGTGGGTCGCCGATGTTGTCGGGGATGACTGATCTGCACCGGGAGTTGGAGCACGCGCTGAGTGGCTTTCTCGGGCGGGCCTCGACCATGCTGTTCACCAGCGGATATGCGGGTGCTGCCGGGGTTCTGGCGGGGCTGCTGCGGCGTGGTGACATCGCTGTTCTGGACAGCCGGGCGCACGTCAGTCTGCGGGACGGCGCCCGGCTCTCGGGGGCCCGGGCCGTGACGTTCGCGCACAACAGCCCGGAAGCTCTGGACGGGGTGCTGTCGCGGACCGGGAACAGGCGCCGGCTGGTCGTGGTGGAGGGCGTCTACTCGATGGACGGGAATCTGGCTGACCTGCCGGGCCTGCTCGCCGTGGCCGAGCGGCACGGGGTCGGGATGCTCGTCGACGAAGCCCATTCGATGCTGACGTGCGGGCCCGGCGGGGCCGGGGTGGTGGCGCATTTCGGGGTACAGGATCGGGTGGCGCTGGTCTACGGCACGTTCTCCAAGGCGTTCGCGGGTGTCGGCGGGTTTGTCAGCGGCGGGACCGACACCATCGACTACCTGCGGTGTTATGCCGGATCGTACGGCTTCTCCTGCGCCCTTCCGCCTTCGGTCGTCGGTGCCCTGATCGCGGCGTTGCGGGTCGCGGCCGGTGACGACGGGCCCCGGCGGCGGCTGGTGGAGAATGCCGCCTACTTCCGGGCCGGGCTGCACCGGCTCGGCCTGGACACCGGGGACTCGACGACCCAGGTGGTCCCGATCCTCGTCGGTGCGGACCGTCGTCTGCTCTACGAACGTGGCGACGCCCTGCTCCGCGCGGGCCTCTTCGTGGTCCCGGCCGACTACCCGGCCGTCCCGCGCACCAGTGTGCGGTTCCGCGCGTCGGTGACGGCCGGGCACAGCCGCGACGATCTCGACGAGGCGCTGTCGATCATCGAGAGCGTGTGGGGTTAGGACTGGCCGACCGGTACCCGGTCCAGTTCGCGGCCGTTGCTGTCGTACAGGGTCAGGGTGCTGGTGTCCTCCGAGCTGTCCCGGTTCTCGTTGAGGCCGATGCCGGGCAGAAGGACGGTCTGGTTCTGGACGTACGCGGTGATGGGCGCGCGATGCGGCCGGCTCAGCGCCACCGACGCCACCCGCGAGTCGGTGACCAGCGCGGTCACCACCACGGTGTCGCTGGACGACCCGCCGTGTGACTCCTTCTTGAAGTCGTAGAACGCCAGGTCACCGAAGAGGTACGGGTTGGCGGCGATGTAGGCCGGCAGCCAGGGGATCCGGTGGCCGTCGTCGATGGTCAGCTGCGGCCCTTCGGTGGAGCGGACGATGCAGGTGGCGAGCAGACCGTCGAGGCGGGCCAGGTAGACGCTCTCGTCGTCGGTGAGCCGCAGCGTGGCCGCCGGGATCCAGGCGCCGGCGTCGGCCACCGGCGGCAGTTTCGGGTCGGAGAAGCAACGGCCCAACTGCTTTCCTGCTTCCGACGTACGGTCCGCAGCGGGCTGTGGCCGGTCGGTGGTGGGCGGGGCCGGGGCCGGTAGTTCGCTGCCCGTGAGGGTGCTGATCTGTGCGTCGCGGCTGCCGGTGGCGGTCACCGTCAGCTGGAGTTCGGTGGCCGCCGCGGTGACCGCGTTGGGCAGGACGAAGATACCGTCGCGCATCAGTGCCGGGTCGCCGTCGTCGGTCATCTGGGTCTGCATGATCGGATCCCGGACGAACAGGTGGGGCACGTCGGCACCGGTCACCCCGGCGATCGTGCCGAGCGCCGACCGGAACGTGACCGTGGCGGCCGTACCGGAAGATGCTCGGCTCGTGTCCGCGGAGACCGCGACGGTGGCCGGTGACAGTTCGCAGAATCGGACCCGCTCGCCGTCCGCGGAGCGGAACACGATGACCGTGACGCCGTTGTCGGAGGCGGTGAGCAGTGGTTGCGCGTCCCGCAGCTGGTCGGGTGCGGCGGCACGGCACCGGTCGGCGGTCTCGGTGGGGGCGCCGTCGCGGGCGGCGTACCGCTCCTCCGGGGTGATGACCTTGAAGTTGTCGTTGACCGGGCCGTCGGTGGCGGTGGGCGTGACGTCCGCCGCGTCGACCAGCAGGGCGCCGAAGGCGGGGAGGATCAGCACGGCGGCGGCGGTGGCGAGGACCGCGGCGAGGCGGGCGGGGCGGCGGTGTTCGCGGGGCCGGATCCCGTCGAGCAGTTCGCGGCGGGCCCGGGCGCGCACATCGGCGGGCAGGGTGCGCCGGGGTGGCAGGTCGGTGAGGTCAGGCATCGTGGTCCTCCGGGAGGTTCTGCTGCAGGCGGGTGCGGGCGCGGTACAGCCGGGAGCGGACGCTGTGCGGGGACAGGCCGAGCAGTTCGGCGGCGTCCTCCACCGAGGTGTCGCCGAGCAGGCACAGGTGCACGGCTTCCCGTTCGGCGCGGGGCAGCCGGTCGATGGCGGCCAGCACCGTGGCCAGGCGTTGCCCGGCCGCGTCCTCGTCGGCGATCCGGTCGGCGTGGTCGGGGACGTCCGGGCGGACCAGCCGGGGCAGGGCGCGCCACAGGCGGGCCAGTCGGCGGCCTTCGCCCCGGCAGACGTTCCGGGTGACCAGGTACAGCCAGGGCAGTGCGCTGCCGCCGACCAGGCGCATGTCCCGGCGGCGGCGCCAGGCGGTCAGGAAGACGGTGGAGAGCGCGTCGTCGGCTTCGGACCAGGACCCGGTCAGCCGGTACGCGAAGTTCCACACCGCTTCGGCATGTCGCTCGTACAGCGCGGTGAACGCCTCGGGGTCACCGAGTTCGTCCGGTGCCGTATCGGCTCGTCGCGTTTGCATCACGTCCCTTTGTGGCCGTACCCCGCCCGGATCGCGCGTCCGGGGACTGTGACGGTCGTCTCAGTGCCGTGGCTATCCGTTCGGCCCGTCACGCCGTCCTACTGAGCGTGAGTGATCAGGAGGCGGTGATCGAGGTGCGGCTGGTTCGCCGCTGCGCGCGTGGTGATCATGCCGCTTTCGACGAGCTGTACCGGCGTACCGCGCCGTGGCTGGCGACCCGGCTACGGCGGCGGTGCTCCGACGACGAGATCGTGGCCGAGGTGATGCAGGAGACGTTCATGGCGGTGTGGCGGTCCGCGGGCTCGTTCACCGGCACGGCGCAGAGCGGTGCGACCGGCTGGATCTGGACGATCGCGGCCCGGCGGCTGGTGGACGCGTTCCGGCTGCGGGCCCGGGCGGCCGAGCTTCCGGCGGCGATCGCCGGTGACCCGCCGGCGCCGGCCGCGGAGGACGAGGTGCTGGCCGGGCGGGTCGAGGCGGATCTGCTGCGGGCGCTGCACACGCTCGCGCCGGAGGTTCGGCGGGTGTTGCAGGCGATGGTTCTGGACGGGCTGTCGGTCCGCGACACGTCGGCGCTGCTGGGGGTGCCGGAGAGCACGGTCAAGATGCGGGCCCGGACGGCCCGGATCCGGCTTCGGGAGGCGCTGTCATGACTACGCACATCGACGACGACATGCTGGCCCGTTACGCCGGGATCAGCGAGAGCCTGCCGGACGCGGTGGTCTGGAGTGTGGAGGATCATCTGGACGGCTGCGGTGGGTGCCGGGCCCGGCTCGGGGCCGTGGTCGCGCCGGGCACGGCGGTGCTGGTCGCCGAGGTCGGTGGGCGGGTGACCGGATCGTTGCCCGCGGTGGCGCCGTCGCGGCGGCGGTTCGCGGTGGTGCGGCGCTGGTCGACGTGGTCGCTGCTGCCGAGGTTGACGGTCAGCGTGGGCGCGTTGCTGGCGGTGCTGATGCTGGACGTGCTCAATCCGTACCATCCGTCGCCGGTGTTGCTGATCGCGCCGGTCGTGCCGCTGTTCGGTGTCGCGGCGGCCTGCTCGCGCCGCGACGATCCGGCGTGGGAGCTGGTCGCCGCGTCACCGCAGGGCGGTGTCCTGATGGTGCTGCGCCGGACCGTCACCGTGCTCGCGGCGCTGCTGCCGGTCCTCGCGCTGGTCGGCTGGGTCACCGCGACCCCGCTGGTGTTGTGGCTGCTGCCCTGCCTGACGGTCACCTCGGCCACGATCGCGGTGGGCAGTCTGCTCGGTGTCCGGCGGGCCGCCGGGGTGGTGACCGCCGCCTGGGTCGTCGTGGTGACGGCGCCGGCCGTGCTGACCCAGCAGGTGCCGGCCGTGCTCGGCGCCGACAAGGCCCCGGCGTGGGCGGCGACCGGGCTGCTGCTGGCGGTTCTGGCCTGGAAGCGCGCGGACGCCTTCCAACGGCTCACCAGCCGCAACTGATCTTCAAAACCCTTCAGGAGCGATTGATGGTACGAAGTCTGTCCGAAACCGAGTTGAAGCCGGTGACGTGGGAGTACGCCGTACAGGCGAAGGGTCTGCGGGTGAAGGCCGGCCGGCATCTGGCGGTGACCGGTCTGGATCTGAGCATCGGTGTCGGCGTGCACGGGCTGCTCGGCCCGAACGGCGCCGGCAAGACCACCCTGATGCGGGCGCTGGCGACCGTGCTCAGCCCGGAGTCCGGCACCCTCGAACTGCTGGGCCGGCCGGTGCAGGAACGCGGCGCGGATCTGCGGGGTGTCCGCCGCGGCACCGGTTACCTGCCGCAGGAGTTCGGTTACTACCCGAAGTTCACCGTCCGTGAGTTCGTCGAGTACGTGGCCTGGCTCAAGGAGATGCCCGCCCTCGCCGTTCCGGTGGCCGCTGAACGGGCGATCGCCCGGGTGGGGCTGGCCGATCGGGCCGACCGCAAGCTCAAGGAGCTGTCCGGTGGGATGCTGCGCCGGGCCGGTGTCGCCCAGGCCATCGTGAACACCCCGGATCTACTGCTGCTCGACGAGCCGACGGTGGGTCTCGACCCGGAGCAGCGGCTCGCGTTCCGGGAGTTGCTGCGTGATCTCGGCGCCGACACGTGTGTGCTGGTGTCTACGCATCTGGTCGAGGACGTGGTGGCCTCCTGCACCGATGTGGTGGTCGTACACACCGGGCGGGTGGTGTGGCAGGGCACTCCCGGGCAGCTGGCCGAACGCGGCGGCACCGGGGATCCCGGCGACAGTGCCGCCGAACGTGGCTACTCCGCGCTGGTGCGCCAGGCCCGGCGGGAGGCCGGCGCATGATCCGGGCGATCGCCATCGACCTGCGGCGCAGTGCCGCGCTCGGGGCCGGGCTGATCGTGCTGCTGCTCGGTCTCGCCGCGATGTTCCTGATCTTCGGGCAGCAGGCGTGGAGCGGCCGGTGGTCCCCGTTCGCGGCGACCCTGCGCAGCGCTTTCGGGTTCACCTGGTCGTTGACCCTGGCGGCGGGGGCGTGGCTGGTGGACCGGGACCGGCTCGGCCGTGTGGGTGAGCTGTTCGCCGGGACGCCCCGGCCGGTGTGGCAGCGGGTCGCGTCACCTGCGGTGGCGCTGAGTCTCACCGTGGGCGTCGCGTACCTGCTGACCGTGGCTGTCTGTCTGCCTCTGGTGGCCGGGTCGGCGACCTGGTTCAACCCGGCCGTGCTCGGTGTCATCGCCACCGGGTTGCCGTTGTTGCTGGCCGCCGGGCTGCTCGGTATGGGAGTGGGCACGGTGGTGCCGTCGCGGTTCACCGCGCCGGCGCTGGTGGTGGCCGGGCTGATCATCGCCAGTGCTCCCGGGCTGGTGTCCTACCACGTCTCCGGCCGGGCCCAGCAGTTCGTAACGCTGCTGTCGCCGGTGCTCGGGCAGAACGGCGACTTCGTCATCGTGCCGGCCCGGTTGAGCCTGGCCCAGGCCGTCTGGGCGGTCGCTCTGGCCGCCACCGGGTTTCTGCTGATGGCCATCCGTCGTGCGGTGGCCGTGGTTCCGGCGGTGGCCGGTGCGGTGACCGCGATGCTCCTGCTGCCGGCGGGCGGCAGCGTCTACGCCGCCGACACCGGCGCGCGGGAGTTGGTCTGCGCCGACGGTGAACCCCGAGTTTGTGTACGCCGGGTGCACGCCAGCATCCTGCCGGGTGTCGTGGCTCCCGCCCGGGACGCGCTGCGCCGCCTCAGCCGGCTGCCGAACCCGCCGAGTGCCGTCGAGGAGGGTATCGACGTCATCGACGGTGTTCCGGACTCCCCCACGGCATCGGTAGCGACTTTCGTGATCCGGATGGGGTTCGCCCCGGAGATCAGCGCCGACGAGGTCGCGCTGCAGGTGCTGACCGGTGCCGGGGTCACCGCCTGTGGCGACACCACCGAGTGGGAGAAGGCCGATGGTGCTCGGGTCGCTGCCGCGTACTGGCTGCTCGAAACGCCTCCGCCGGCCACCGGTCGGCGAGCGGTCGAGGCATGGCAGACGCTGGCCGCGCTGCCCGCCGCGGAACAGGTGGCGCGGGTGGGGGCGCTTCGTGAGGCCGGGCTCGCCTGCGACCTCGACAGCCTGTGGGGCATCCTCGTGGACGGTCCGCGATGACGGGCGTGCTGCTCTACCTGCGGGCACGCCGGGCACCTGCCGCGCTGGTCGGGGCTGCGGCGGCGGTGTGGGGGCTGTGGGCGATCTGGGCCGGGATGGCAGTTCCCGGTGAGGTGCCCGACCAGATGGGTATGGCCGCGACCGGTTTCGCCGCCATCGCCGCCGGGACCACCCTCGCCGGGCCCGACACTCACCTGGATCACACTGCTGCCCGGCCGTGGCCGCCCCGGCGAGCCCTGCACCTGGCCGTCGCCGCGGCGGTCATTCTCGGGCTGCTGTTGTCGGTCGCCGGTACCGCCCACGACTACGGCGACGCGGCCACGGTCACCCGTAACTGTGCCGGGGCGCTCGGCCTGATCACCCTGGGCACAGCCACCCTGGGCGGAGCCCGAGCCTGGTTCTACCTGGCCCCGTTCATCACGGTCCCACCGTTCCTGCCCCTGTCCCGCACCAGCATCGACAGCACCGCCGGCCAGATCCTCAGCTGGCCCCTGCAACCCACCACGTCCACCACCGCCACCATCACCGCAGCCGTCCTGTTCGCCGCGGGTACCGTCGCCTACATCCACCGGGGACCACTGTTGACCGTCCGACACTGACTGAACTGCCGGGAACCGGATCAATCCTGGTGCGGGCGCTGATCGGCGATCAGGACCAACAGGGCGGCGTGGGTCTGCTCGTCTGCGGCCACCACCAGACCGCCTGCTCCGGTATGGATCGGCTGCCCGTCGATCCCGGTGACAACACAACCGCCCGCCTGGCAGATCGCGATTCCAGCCGCGAAGTGAACACTGTCCCGCAGGTGACCATCGGTGACGTAGGCGGCGCGGCGGCCGGCGGCGACCCAAGCCACCGCCAGCGTGGTCGACACGACCCTGGGGCGGAACTGGTCGATGAATCCCTCGTCAGCGAGCATCCGGGCCGCCGAGAAGACCTCATGATTGGGAAACGGCGGGTCGAGATTGACGTCGACCAGCCTCGACTCGGCCGAGGGGGTGAGCCGCTCGTCCTCTCCGTCGCGACGCACGTACGCAGCAGCGCCGTCGGTCCAGAAAACCTCGTTCGTGAACGGGTCCGCGCAGGCCGCCACCGTGGCTTGCCCACCTGTCCGTAGCGCCACATTCACCGAAACCAGCATGTTCCGCACGGCATAGTTCAACGTTCCGCACAGCGGGTCGACCAACCACAGTCGATCGGTCACGCCGCTGCCCGTGTGCCCGCTTTCCTCACCCAGGATCAGATCATCCGGCCGTGCTGCCCGCAGGACGTCAATGATCGCCTTCTCTGCCTCGACGTCGGCTGTGGTGGCGAAGTCACCAGCGAACTTCTGGAAGCGTTTCAGCGCTGACCCGTAGTGCGAGCGGACGACGGTAGCACCGGCTTCCGCCGCTTCGATGGCCAGGTCCCGGTCGCTTATCGACATGAAGAGACCATAGATGTCCATCACGCCCCGAGCAGGCGGGATCCGCAGTGAGATCCGGATCTGCCGCAGACAGCCACCGCTGATGTCGCTGCGCCGGAAAATGGGCTGGCACAGCACCGTGCTGTCAGTGGTTCGGGGTGCGCAAAATGGTGTCGAGCTTGCCGTCGCGGTCTGTGTCGAGGTAGGTGATTTCGGGCACCCCGTCACCGTCGAGGTCGACCTGCACCACGTCGGCGATGCCGTCACCGTCGAGGTCGGTGACAACCTCGATCGATCCGTCCGGACGCCGGCTGACAATCGATTTAGCGGCGGTGGCGCCCTGGTCTGCCGGTCCGGAGAGGGGCGGCAATTCAGGCGTGGAGGACGGTAGTGGGCCGGGCCGGTTGGCGTACGCCGCGACCGGGCCGTCGGTGCCAGCCGGATCGATCTCCTCCTCAGAGGGGTAGACGTCGCCGTGCCAGGCCGGATCGGGATAGCTGCTCATCTTCGTACGGTTCCCTGACGGAGCCGGCGGTAACCGTCGGCGCAGGAAGAAGCAACTGGTCTAGGCTGCCCGGGTGAGTGCACCGGACATTTTGAACATCGGCAGGTTGTCGAAAGGACTCTTCGTCGAGTATCTCGACGAGACGACCACCGACGATCTGATAGTGGGTATGGGTGATCCGCCACCCGCGTGCGACCGCCTCTGGCACGGACATCCCGGAGTCATCTGGGAGCCGGCGATGCAGCATGTCCAAGTGGCATGGGTGGGATTGGAGGACACGGTGCAAAGCTTCGGAATCGGGTTCAGCTGCAATGATCACGGCTTGTACAGCTTGGGCGTCATCTCAGCTTCCGATTTCGAGGAGCGGCGCCGTCGCGTGCTGGCAGGGCAGTCACCTCGTGCCTGAAGGGCTGCGGCTCCCAACGCACTCTTCTACCGCCGATAGCACTCCAGCCGCCGAAGTTGCCCGCTTGCCCAGTTCCGATAGGTCCCGGACCGCGTCCGTCAGTGACGTGATGCTGTCAGGCCTGTTCAGCGGGACTGCATGTCCATGACGTGGAAGAGCAAGTCACCGCGGTCGTCGGCTTCTGTTCGGTTCAGGTGCATGCCGAGTCGGGTGACGATGTGGCGTGACGCGATGTCGTGGGGGGCGGATGGTGGCCCACATGCGGGTCAGGCCGACAACGCGGAACTGCTGTAGCACCGCCCTGGCTGCTTCGGTGGCGTAGCAGTGGCCTCGGGGCGTGGCGCGGATCTCGTAGCCGATCTCGGGTTCCTCGAAGTTATGCGGTTGGCGATCCAGCGTCCGTCTGCTCGATGGCCGTGAAGTGCCCCGATCCCTTGCTGTCGGTAGCATCTGCGGCCGTGGACGGCCTGATTCTGTTACTCGTACCGATCGTTGCGCTCTCGTTGTGGGGGTTGATCTCGCCGCGGTCGCAGTGGCGGGTGCTCGCCTCCTGGAGTTATCGCGACCCGGCGGCCAACGAACCCAGCGATGCCGCCTATCTGGGCACCCGGCTCGTCAACCTGGTGATCATCGGGTGCCTGGTGTGGGCGACCGTCGGCCTCGCCAACCTGGAGAAACCCGGCGCCCGGGCCGGTGCCACCACGACTCCGACGCCGACGGTGGAGGCGACCAGCCTGGCGCCGGTGTCCACGATGGCTGCCGTCGGTGGCAAGGAACTGCGGGCGGCGTTCGGTGTCGACGAGGCCAGCATCGTCCGGCCGCCGGTTTCGGCGCAGCCGCCGGATTCGGTGCCGACCGTGAGTGTCAGACGGTGGCAGAAGGCGGACCCGGGTGACCCGCCTGCGTATCTGTCGAATGCCCTCGGTGGGCAGAGCGGCACCTGGCTGGTCCTCGGGGTGCGCGCCGACGCTCCGCCGGTCGGCGTGAAGGTCGACGAGGTGGGGTTCGAGTGGGTGTCCGTGGAGGTTCACGCGCCGTGTTCGGAGAGCTGCCGGACCGGTTCCGCCGGGGACTACTTCCTGGTGCCGGTGCAGGTGCAGGTGCAGCGTATTGCGCTGAATGACGGTGCGGTGTTCGACGGCACCCGGCGGGTGGCCCCGTGACGATCGTTCTGATCGACGACCTCCGCTCCTTCGTCGACGGCAAGGCGGCTGAGGTGGCCCGCACCAGCGCTGCCGGAGTCGCGCTCCTCGACGGTTTCCGTGGTCGGCGGATCGACGAACTGTGGCTCGACCATGACCTGGGTGACGACGACACCATCTGGCCGGTCGTGGAGGTCCTCGAACGGGCGGCGTTCGAGGAAAGCCCGTTCGACATCGGTGTCGTCGTGATCCACTCGGCTAATCCGGCGGGTGCCGCGAAGATGGCCCAGGCTCTGCGGCGGTGGAACTACCCGGTTCGGGTGGGGACGGGCGACCCGGCGGTGGGATACCAGGAATTCGATTAGTATCGATGGCTTGGTCGATGCACACCAGACGGGAGAATCCGTTATGCCCCGTTCCCCCTATCGTGCCGGCGCCGCAGTGGCGCTGTCGATCGGGCTGACGCTCACGCTCGGCGCGTTCACCAACACAAGCGGAACCAACACAAGCGGAACCACGGAAAACGGAACCAAAGCCGACGCTCTCGCCCCCGTGGCGCTCACCGTGGCTGGAGGTGTCGACCCGGGCACCGCCGCCGGCAAGTCACTGAACCTGCGGAAGGGCTGGACCGCCGAGGTCTGGGCGAACGTCCCCGGCGCCCGCCGGCTGGCCTGGACACCCGACGGCCGCCTGCTCGTCTCGACCGGCGCCAACGGCACCATCGCCCAGCTGACGCCGGCCGCCGCAGGCCAGGGCCCCACGGTGACGACCCTCGCCACCGGCCTGCAGCACACCCAGGGACTGGCTCTCGCCAGAGACAAGGGTCGCTCGGTGCTGCTGGTCGGCGACCGGACCAGGATCGTCGCCTGGGACTACGCCGCCGGAGCGGTGAGCAACCAGCGGCTGATCGTCGACGGGCTACCCAGCGGCGGCCACGACCGGATCACCCCGGTGGTCCGCGGTGACCAGGTCTTCTACAACCTCGGCTCGCTGACCAACGACAGTCCGGCCGACCGCACCGGAACCCCCGAACGGGCCACGATCGCCCAGGTCGGACTGGACGGCACCGGTAACCACACCATCGCCACCGGCGTACGCAACGGATCGGGTCTGTCGTTCGCTCCGGACGGGACGCTGTTCGCCGCGATCAACCAGTCCGACAACCAGCCCTACCCCTTCAAGGACGACACCGGCCAGTACGGTCAGCAGGTCTCCGCCTACATCAACGAGAACCCGGTCGACCAGGTCGCCCGGATCCGTCCCGGCACCGAGCTGGGCTGGCCCTACTGCCTGCCGGACACCACCGGGCGCCCGGACCGCACCAATCTCGGTTACGTCAGTCAACCCCTCAACAACCCGGACGGTACGGTGCTCGACTGCGCCACCGCCGACCGCACCGCGCTCGGACTGCCCGCACACGGCGCCCCGCTCGGGTTCGCGTTCACCCAGGACTCGAAGCTGCCGCGGTCGTTGAGCAGCGGCGCGCTGATCACCTCGCACGGTTCGTGGAACCGCACTCCCCCGCGTGAGCCGTCCGTCGTCTACAGCCCGTGGGATGCCCGCAAACGCACCCTGACCCCGCCGCAGCCGCTGGTCACCGGCTGGCAGAACGCGGACGGCACCCGCTGGGGCCGCAGTGTCGACGCGATCCCCGGCCCGGACGGGTCGCTGTACGTGACCGACGACCAGGCCGGGTTGGTCTACCGGCTCACGCCTGGGCGCTGAGCGCGTCCAGGGCTCCGGCGGCCTGGAACGACACCACCCGGGCGTTCTGCAGCGCCACCACCTGCCAGCGCCCGTCCCGCTCGGCGACCGTCAGCATCTGCATCACCTGACGGCTGCCGAGCGGCTCGGTCTCACCCGGCATCAGCATCCACGCCCGGTGGTGCACGACCGCGACCCCGGGCGCGACGACCCGCGTGAACGGCACGTCGCCGCGTACCAGCCGGGATCCTTTCAGCACGGTGTCGAAGATCGGCGCGTGCACGGCGATCAGGGTGTCGCGGCCGTGGTGGACGGTGCCCTCGAACTCGACGAAGTCGGCGTCCTCGGCGAAGTCGGCGAAGAATCCCGCGGCGTCGCCACGGTCCCAGGCGGCGCACATCCGGGCCGGGATGGCACGCAGCTCGTCACTGTTGTTGATCATGCGGTCCATCGTTGCCGGGTGTGCCGCGATCCGCCTTGACGATGCGTGCCCGGTGGCTGGACGTCAGTGCCACGGCGTTGTAGCCGTACACCGTCTTGAACAAGCGGCTGAAGTGGGCCGGGTCCGGAAAACCCCATCGAAGAGCGACCCCTGCGACGGTACGGCCGGGGGTGGCGAGGTCGGCCCGGCACCGTTCGAGACGGCGGTGCCGGATCAGCGCCGCCACCGTGAGCGGCTCGTCCTCGAAGAGTCGATGCAACCGGCGTACCGAAATGTGGTGTTGACCGGCGATCTTCGCCGGGGTCAGGTCAGGGTCGGCGAGCCGGGCCTCGATGTGGGCGGTGATCCGTGCGCGCAGCACCTCGTCGGGCGCCGGGCGGACGTCACCGAGCCGGGCGGCCAGCGCCACCGAGGTCAGCTCGATGACCGCCGCGGCCGAGCGGGCCGCCTCTGCGGTGCGGAAACCGGTCAGTGATCGGGCCATCTCCCGTGCCAGGGTCGACACCAGCGCGGCCGGGCCGTGACCGCCGGGGATCCGCACCCCGGTGAGCCGGTCGGCGTCGGCCGTCGACAGCCGCAGTGCCGGGCGCGGGATCAGCATGGTGACGTGGGTGGAGGCGGTGCTGGCGAACCGTACCGGCCGGGCCGGGTCGATCAGCACCAGGTCGGCCGGGCCGACGTCGGCGGTGGCGTGTCCCTGCTCGACGCGGGCGTTGCCGTGCGTCATCAGGTCGATCTGCCAGCGCGCGCCGTCACTGTCACGCACCGACCGCTCGTCGCGGAAGCACTCCCCCGCCGGTGTGCGCAGTTCGGTCAGCCGTAACGGGCCGAGGTCCCGGGTGACGATCGCCGCCCGGAACCCGTCCCGCAGATCATGCCTGCCCGCACGCACCGGCGGCAGCCCGGCTTCGTCGAGCGCCCGCTCGTGCGCGTCAATCCCGATCATGAACACATTGTGGCGTGCTCAGTCGAACAGGTGCTGCCAGGCGTACTCGTAGGCCTTGTCGTAGCCGGTCGCGTTCGGGTGGAACGTCTCGGTCACCTTGGACGGGTTGACGCCGTTGATCCACGGGTCTTTCCCGCACGCGCCGTGGGCGCCCCACGCGAACAGGAACCGGGTGTCCATGTATTCCACGTCGGCCCGCTGCGCCGCCGCTGAGGTGCCTTCGGCCAGGGCGTCGGCGGTGCCGTTGAGCCAGGTGCGCCGGGCCGTGTTCAGGTCGAGGGCGCCGCACGAGCCGGTCATCTCGACCAGCCGCGGATAGCCCAGGACGACGATCCGGGCCTTCGGCGCCCGCGTCTTGACCTCGGTGTGCAGCGCGGCCAGCTCATCCACCAGCTGGTGGCGGGCGTAGTAGCTGACGTAGGTGTTCAGGTCCCGGCAGTACGCGTCGTTCTCGGTGAGGCAGCCCCGGATCACCGTGGTGAACTGGGCGTCGTTGCCACCGACGGTGAGCGTGACCAGGCGGGTGTTCGCGCTCAGGGCGGAGAGCTGGGTGCGGCGGACCTCGGCGATGGTCGCCCCGCTGCACGTGACGTCCTTGAGGGTGAGCCCGGTTTCCCGGGCCGCCAGCCGCCGCGGATAGCTCTTCGGACTGCGCAGGCAGACCCCGCTGGAGGCGTCGTACGGGTCGGCGCCCACCCCCGAGGCGTAGGAGTCACCGAGCGCGACGTACTCACCGGCCGGCGCCGCCGCTTGTGCCGGGGATCCCGTCAGGGCGAGCGCGGCCACGGTGAACGCGGCGGCCACCCCCATCGACAACAGCTTTCGCATGGCATCCTTTCAACAGTCATCGTTACGGTCGCCGGAAAGGATCCCCGAACCGGCCACTGTGGTGGGTCTGCCGAAAGTCGGATCTTCCGGGCCGCCGCCTACTCCTTTCGTTGACCGGCACTCCGGTGTGAGCGGCTACGATGCTCGGCCATGGACTCCGTGGAGATCATCAGCCAGCTCGACGCCGCGGCCGAGCAGCACAAGTTTCCGGATCTGAACAACGGCTACAACTACGCGGTCGACGCCCGGCTCCACCTCTACCGCGACGCGCAGCGGTGGGCGCTGCTCGTGGAGGCGGTGGGCTACTCGCCGCGGGCCGGTAACCTCACCGACGTCCTCTACGTCTTCGGCAACTGCCTGACCAGCGGTAACCCAGGTCCGGAGAACACGGACTTCCTCGACCGGATCGACAATTTCGACGAGATCGAGGACATCGAGGAGCCCGAGACGTACAGCGGAGAGCCGATCGTTATCCGCGGTCACCGGATCGAGGTGTCCGCCAACCAGGGCGACGAGCTGGTCAACGTGTTTCGCCGGCTCGTACCGGAGCACCGGGACTTGCTCCTGGCTGACGAGTCGGAACTACGGCAGCGGATTCCGGCCGACCTGCCCGAGATCATGCGGCTGGACCAATGGCGCCACCCCGACGGCGAACGCCCCAGCGAATCAGCGACCTTCCGCCAGCTCGCCGAGGTCCTGGCGACCGGAGACACGGGCCGTTATGCACCAGGTACGCGGCCCAACACGCATTGGTCGCACTGGCCGGACTCCGGTTCCCTGTGAGAGGACGTGAGGTCGGCGCTCAGCTTGTCGTTTAACCTCCCGCCACACCTCAACATCGCTGCGGACAAGATCTCCACTCCATCAAGGGCGACTACGGTGCGTGCCGGCGAGCGCACTGGGCGCGGGCAGCGACGGAACCCAGCGCGCGTTCTCTGCGGCAGAAGAGTGAGCCGGAGATGT
>NZ_BOMG01000147.1 GCF_016862075.1 Actinoplanes couchii
CCCGTGTAGATGGCGAATACCGCGAGAACGCCGAAGGCGACACAGAGGGCGGCGATGGTCGACCGCAGATTCCAGTACGCCGTGTGCTGGAATCGTTCCACCGACTCCTGATACCTCGCCGCGACCGCCGCCCGTTCCTGGGCGGTGCCACGCCGTTTACGACCGCTTTTTCGTGCCATGACAAGCACGGTAGCCATCGAGAAGATCGAATTCTTCCACTGACCGGACGCATGCCATGGGCTGCGAACTTTCGAAATCACCTGAACCGGTGAGCTGTTCCAGGCGTTGGAGAAGCCGTGCACACCCCTGGGTGGGATGTGCACGGCTGGTGGGTGGGGGGTCAGCATTTGGTGGCTGTGTCGGCTGCGAAAGCGGCGACCCAGACCAAGGCTGATTTCCAGTTGATGGTTATCTCGTTCACCGACCAGGCCTCGATGTTGTCGAGGTAGCAGAGTTGTGGGGCGCAACCGTTCAACCGGGTCCTGGAGACTGCTGTTCGGGCCGCCCGCGACTGAGCCGGCTGGTGGGTTCGGGAGGGTGGAGTCCAAGGACTTGGCGTACCAGCGGCTGTGCTGGTTCTTGGCGTTGTTGGTGCCGTAACAGGTGATGTAGGACTGGCCGAGGGCGTTGCGGCCCATCAGATAGTCGAAGGCGATGCGGTGCCGGGGACCGGGTGGCGGCGACCGAGGCTCTGCGCGAGTGCCGGATCCGTCGACCGGCTGAGCATGCCGGAACTGACGATCGCCCGGCTGGTGGCGACCGGGACGACCTCCAACGAAGTGGCCGGGCGGCTGTTCCTGAGCCCGCGGACCGTCGACGCCCACCTGCGGAGCATCTTCCGCAAGCTGGGCATCACCGCCCGCCGGGAACTGCGCGACCTGCCGGGGCTCAGCGCCTGGCCGGTCTGGTGGGTTCAGTCCAGGCAGAACTCGTTGCCCTCGACGTCGGCCATCGTCAGGCAGGACTCGTTCTCCTCGTCGGCGGTCTGCAGCCACAGCCGCTTCGCGCCGAGCGCCTCCAGGCGGGCGCCCTCGGTCTCCAGGGCGGCCAGTCGTTCGGCGCCGACCAGGCCGGTACCCACCCGTACGTCCAGATGGACCCGGTTTTTAACGATCTTGTCCTCGGGGACCTTCTGGAAGAACAACCGCGGACCCACACCGGTGGGGTCGGAGGCGGCGAACCAGCCGTCCGGATCGCTCTTCGGGGGCTGGTATCCGAGCACTTCGCACCAGAAGCGGCCGACACGTTCCGGGTCCTGGCAGTCGAAGGTGATCTGGACCTGCCTGACCGTCGCCATCCGCCCACAGTAGTGGATCGGGCCGCTCAGGCGCTGGGGCCGAACCGGATCGGCAATGGATCGATGTGGCGCCCGAGACCGAGGACACGTCGTCTGCTTCTTGAACGGGTGGTCCGCTCGTCAGGGTGGCCGGGAAGCGACTGGGGGGCCGGCCACCCTGACGAGGTCTTACGGACCGGTCACGTTGCTGGCGACGCAGCTCGTGCCGTCCGGGCCGGAACCGATCTTGGTCGGCTCGTCGCCGGTGTCGTTGCCCTCGAAGCGGTCACAGAGGCTGATGTCGTCGCCGACGATCGTGATGCCGTCCAGGGTCACCTTGTCGCCGAGGTTGGTGTTGACGCCGGCGAGGGTGCCTCCCGGCGCGGTGGCGATGATGTTCTCGATGGTGACGGTGCGCGCGGCCTGCGTGGAGCAGTTGCCGCACGACCGGTAGAGCTTGCCGAAGTTCGAAACCTCGAAGTCACGGATCGTCACCGAACCGCCGGCGCCCCGGTTGTCCTGGAACACCTTGTCGGAGGCGCTCGCCGCACTGCCACCGGTGATCACCACGGTGGCGCCGGCGCCCCGGAAGGTGGCGGCGTCCTCGCCGACGTCCTCCCAGTGCACGTTGTTGATCGTGCAGCTGCCGGCACAGTGCACACCGTCGGCGGCCGGGCTGCCCAGGATCACGTTCTGCAACGTGGCCCCGTCGGCGAGTTCGAACAGCGCGTCCTGGCCCTCGGCCTGACCGCCGTCGCCGAGTTCACCACCGCCGATGAACCGCTTGTTCTCGCCGTCGAACACCCCATCGACCTGGATCGACTCGGTGACCACCTGTTCGCCGGTGGCCTCGGGCACCGCGGCCGACGCGAAGTTCGTGAAGACGACAGCGGCGCCGAGGCCGAGAGCGACCACCGCCGCCCCGATCACACGGCCTCTGTTTCGCCGGGAGTTAGCCATCACGTGCCTTTCGGTAGCCGGGACGGGTTTCTGCCCAGAAGCACGGATCTTGCGGGAAAGGGGTTTCCTCGATCACCCAGACTTAAGGACTTCTTAAGGTCCGGCGTGCATGGCGCACGCCCTCCCCGGCCCCCGACTGTGCCTCTCCCGGCTTTTATCCCCTGGTCAGGCTTCCGCGGCGGCGGCGGCGGCGGTTCCTCGCTCCAGGAGATCGGTGAACCAGCGGGCCTCGTCGATCGGCACCATCTCGGTTCGCGCCCAGAATTCGGCGGCCTCGTCGGTCTCCGCCGCACCGGCCCGCGGCATGACGTCCCCGTCCCCGGTGAAGTAGACAGTGACGTGCGTGAACCCGGTCGCGTTCGCGGACACCTCGTCATCACGAACACACAACGTGCCCGCGGCCGACTGACCGTCCTTGATCAGTTCGCAGGTATCGGTCTCCCGCGGCGCGAGTTCCACCAGGGCGTTGAGCTCCTGCCGCCCGAACAGGTAGTTCGTCACGAACGAGCCACCATCCCCGTGACTGCCGTTCGGCATCATCCGCACCAGCCCCGGCGGCCGGGTGGCCGGCACGAGGGCATAACTCTGCGTCACCCCATCCTGCCGGTCGAAGGCGATCCGCAGGGCATCGTTGAGCAGATCCCGCTCACTGACCGACTCGTCGGCAACCCAGGGCGCGGACGCCACTTCCACCTGCGAACATCCCGCCGTGACCAGCACCGCGAGGACGATGAAGAGCTTTCTCATAGGGGCAGGAACGATACCCCCAAGATCAACTCTTCGACACCACCATCCGGCCGTACGTTCACCGCTCGCGCTTGTTCACGCCCTTACGGTTCACAACGGCCTGGCCGCACGCTCATCGTTTGTCGTCGCTCCCGCGGTTCCACCACAACGGGTCTGGTCGGACGCTCCACCACAGCCGCCGCCACCAGGAGCGGCGCTCGCGCAACGCGTCGGCGTAGGCGACCACCTGATCACCGGCCCGCTGGGCCTGGTCCGCATCAGCCGCGGCCGGCGCGAACCCGGTCGTGTTGACCGCCTCGACCAGCGCATCCAGCGACGGCAACGCTGGTCTCGCATCAGCGGCACCGGCCGGTCCCGCATCAGCCGCCGGCTCGGCGTTTCCGGTCGATCCCGCGTTTCCGGCGGCTCCGGCACCGGGCGCCCCCGCTGGTCCCCCGACACCGGCGCCCGATCTTTCCACCGGGATCAGTGGAGCCGTCGCGGCCTTCTTCGTCGCGGCGTCGGCCGCGATCTCCTCCGCCGTGGGTGGGACGGCGCGGCGCAGCAGCCCGGTGCGCTGGACCGGGCGTGGCACGACGGCCGCGTGCCGGGCCGCCTCGGTCGCCGACAGGTGCTCGGGGACCGGACGGCCGGCCAGGCGCAGCGCATCCGTGAACTCCAGCCAGGCGCCCGCGATCCGCTGCCCCGGATCCCCGGTGGTCAGCCGCCGTCTGCGTTGCGCGCCGCGAAGCGCGACCATCGTCCCGGCAACGGCCGCGAGCAGCAGCAACACTCCGCCGGACGTGCCCGAGGCGACCAGCACCGGCGACACCCCGGACTTCGGGGCGGGCGCCGCGATGTCAGCGGGCGGGGCGGACGAACCGGTGTCGGCCGGCGTCGGAGTGTCCGAAGCGGATGGCGGCGGCGACGGGGTCGGCGGGGTGAAGTCCTCCTCGACCGGCCGCACGTCGTCGCTCTTCGGCAGCGGGTCGAAGGCCACCCAGCCGACCTGGTCGAAGTACACCTCCGGCCACGCCAGCGCATCACCCCCGGTGACCGCTCCACCGGCGGCGGGCGCGACGAACCCGACCACCACCCGGCTGGGCAGTCCGACCATCCGGGCGAGCACCGCGTACGCCGCGGCGAACTGCTCCGACGTCCCCTTCTGCCCGCCCAGCTCCGGACGCCCGAACAGGAAGTGCCCCAGGTTCGGGTACGCGTGCCCGCTCGGCGCGTCGGCCTCGTGCCGGTAGTGCTCGGCCAGGAAGTCCTCGATCGCGACCGCCCGGTCGTACGGCGCGCCGTTGCCCTCGGCGAGCTGCTCGGCGAGTTTGTCCATGCTCTCCGGCGCCCCGTCACCGGTGGCCAGGTAGCGGATGAACGCGTCCCCGGACGGCACGTCGGCCACCGGCAGCAGGTTGAGATCGGGCTTCTGCACCTCGGAGACCGCCGTGTAGCGGAGTCCGGCGCTGAGCCCTTCCGGCCGGATCAGGGTGCCGGTGGCGGCGTCGTAGGCGACCCGGGCCCCGGTGATCCGGGTCGGCGTGGGCATCGCCGGGAGCAGCCGCCCGGTCAGCCCGGTGATGGTGATCTGGTGTTGCGTCTCGGTGACCTGGCTGCCGGCCGGGACGTCCTGTGCGGGCAGCACCCGTCCGGCGTTCCGGTAGACCCCGCCGACCCGCCAGGTGACCCCGTCGTAATCGGACAGCACCGCGAGCCGGATCCGCACACTCCGCTGAGCCGTCGCCGCCGTATCGTCGCCGTCGGCCGCCGCGGGCGCCGACGTGGGAGCGGGCGCCCGGAGCGGCACGCCCCCACCCTGCCCTCCGGCCGGGGCGCTGCTCCGCCGGGTCGTGGTCCGGCGGGACGACGTGGCCGTGCTCGGCTTCGTGGTGGCGGCACTCTCGGTGTCCGACGGGACCGGCAGCGGGGTGGGGTTCGCCGGGTCGCCCGGACGGAACTCCAGCAGCGGCTGGTTCGGGTAGAGCGCCCACCCGGAGATCCGGTTGAGCGGACTCTCGTCGAGGCTGTCGACCCGGGGTGGCTGGACGTACTGCCGGGGGTCGACGGGTGTGGCGCTCACCCGGTCGCCGACCCATGGGCCGGCGGCCGCGATCAACCCCAGCACCACGACCAGTCCGGCGAGGGCGCCGCCGAGCGCGCGTACCCGTACCGCCGCGTGTCGGGAGCCCGGCGCACCGGAGGCCGTGGCCAGTGCGGCGACGATGAGCCCGGCGAACATCAGGGTGTGCGCGGTCCCCGCCTCGGCGTTGGGACCGACGACGTAGAGCGCGCCCGCGTAGGCGGCCACCGGCGGCACACAGCCGAGCAGGACCCGGCCGCTGCGGACGGCGACCTCGGTGGCGGCCAGCCCGGCGATCCAGACGGCCGCGACCGCGATGATCACGGTGTCCGGGGTGACCTCGACCGGGATCATGGCGGTGAGCAGGCGGGGGATGCCGTTGGTCAGGGCGTCCCGGGCGACCGCGACGGTGAGCCCGGTCGCGCCGGCCGCCAGGTGCATCGCCAGCGCGAGATAGCCGGCGAGCAGCACACTCGACAGCGGGGCCACCGCCCACGACGGCAGCCGCCGGGCCGCGACACCGACACCGACCGAACCGGCGGCAGCGCCCGCGGCCAGGTAGAACAGCAGGTCGTCGGCGTAGATCCGGCCCAGTGAGGCCCCGACCAGAGTCAGCATCCCGACCAGCGACAACGGCACGACAGCCCGGCGCAGCATCCCCATCAAACGCATCCGGTCACCACCCGCGCATCCCGTCCCAGGCCGCGGCGAACTCGGCGCCGTCGACCGCTTCGATCACCAGCAGGCGGTCGGTGGCCGCGGCCGGCGACGAGTCGCGGTCGCCGAGGATTCCGGCCAGCGCCACCGGGTACGCCGTCCGGAGCCCACTGACGGCCCCCAGGTCGGCCCGGCCACCCGGTCCGGTCAGGAAGATCAACGTGTCCCCGAGCCGCTGGGCCCGCAGCCGCCGCAGGGTGGCCTCGAGATCGCCGTCGCCGAGGGTCGCCTCGGTGAGCACGTCCAGGTGCGGGCCGCTGATGCCGCCGGTGACCAGGTGCAGGCTGATCGGCAGGTCCTCGCGGGCGGCGGCGACGACGATCGACGCGGCGGCCTCACAGGCGTCCTCGAAACTGTCGCCCCGATGGGCGGCGGCCCGGTCGTCGAGGAGCATCACGATCGTCGGTTCGGCGGTGTCGAGCTGCTCGCGGACCATCAGTTCACCGACCTTGGCACTGCTGCGCCAGTGGATGCGGCGGATCTCGTCACCCGGCACGTACTCACGCAGGGTGTCGAACGTGATCGAGCCTTGGGGCACCTTGTCGACGCTGCCGTCCAGGCTGCGGGTGAGCCCGGCCGGGGTCGCACGCAGCGGATGCACCCGGGGGTAGACCCGCACGACGGTGGTCTCGCCGTACCCCCGGGCCAGGGTGATCAGCCCGAGCGGGTCACGGCGGGTGACGTGCAGTGGCCCGATCGGCACCAGGCCGCGCCGATGGGTCGGCACCGGGTAGGTCTCCACGGTGTCGTGGCCGGCCCGCAGCCGCAGCAGGGGCACGTCGACGGTGGTGGCGCCGCACCGGTCGGTGGCGACGAGGGTGGCCGCGCGGACCCGGCTGGTGTTGCTGATCGTCAGGGTCACGTCGGCGGGCTCGCCGCGGGCCACCCGGTCGGGGTCGGCGACGCGGGTGACACCGAGGCTGGGCCGCCAGAACGCGAACACCAGCGCCGCCGTCACGGCGACCCCGGCGGCGGCGCCGAGCAGGGCCAGATCCGGGTAGCCGTACCGGAATCCGGCGCCGAGCAGCACGATCGTGGCCAGGATCAGCCCGATGCCGCGCGCGGTGACGCCACTGCGCTGACCTCCGGTACGGGACAACGGATCAGACCGGGACTTGCTGCTGCTGGCCGGCCAGCGGGACCGGAACCGAGCGCAGCGCGTCGGCGAGGACGTCGGTGGCGGACACCCCGCGCAGCTGCGCGTCGGCGGACAGCAGGACACGGTGCGCGAACACCGGCTCGATCAGGTCCTTGAAGTCCTCCGGCAGCACGTAGCCACGGCCGTTGATCAGCGCGTACGCCGCGGCCGCCCGGGTCAGCGCGATCACGCCACGGGGGCTGACGCCGACCCGCACCTGCGGGTGGTTGCGGGTGGCGGCGGCGAGACGCACGGCGTACGTGTAGAGCGGGTCGGCGATGTGCACCGCCGCGACCATCCGGGTCATCTCGCCGATCATGGTGGTGTCGGTGACCGGCTCCAGGCTGTCCGGGGACCGCATCGCCGCGCCGCGGAGCACCTCGATCTCGACGTCCTCGGACGGGTAACCGACCGACAGTTTCACCAGGAACCGGTCCAGCTGCGCCTCCGGCAGCCGGTAGGTGCCGTCCATCTCGACCGGGTTCTGGGTGGCGACCACCAGGAACGGCTGTGGCACCGGGTGCGGCACGCCGTCGATGGTGACCCGCCGCTCCTCCATAACCTCGAGCAGCGACGACTGGGTTTTCGGCGACGCCCGGTTGATCTCGTCGGCGATCACCAGGTTGGCGAAGACCGGGCCGGGGTGGAACTCGAAACCACCGTTGGACTGGTTGAAGACGGTCACCCCGGACACGTCCGAGGGCAGCAGGTCGGGGGTGAACTGGATGCGCCGCCACTGCCCGTGGATCGACGCGGCCAGCGCCCGCGCGAGGGTGGTCTTGCCGACCCCGGGCACGTCCTCCAGCAGGACGTGCCCCTGGGCGAACATCGCGGTCAGGGTCAGCCGGACCACCTCGGGCTTGCCGAGGACGACGGTGCCGATCCGGTTGGCGAGCTGCCCGGCGACGTCGGCGAACCCCTGGACGTGTGCGGGGGTCAGCATGTCGGCAGGTTGTCCAGGTCGTCCCCGCCGTCGAGGTTCAGCCACGCCCACGGGATGTACGTCTTGCCCTCGTAGTTCACCTGGATCCACCACGTGCTTCTCTTGTCCTTGTTGTAGACGAAGGCGTAGACCTCTTCGCCCTTCTTCTTGCAGTACGTCTGCAGCCGCGTCCCGTTCTTCACCCAGCCGGCCTGCTGCGCGTCGGTCTGCGTGGTGCCCTTGAAGATCTCGTTGCCGTTACGCCCGTCGACGTCCTTGTCGCAGTACGTCCTCTGGTCGCCGGTGGAGCCGTTGATGCAGGTGGCCGTGCCGTACAGCGCGTCGGTGCTCTTGGTGGACGCCTTGTTCGCGCTGCCCGCCGCGTTCTTCGCGGTGACCGTGAACGTGTAGCTGGTACTCGGGCTGAGCCCGCTCGCGCTCAGCGAGGTGCAGCTGCCGTTCGAGCCCTTGCCACCGCCCGAGACGGTGAGCGTGCACGTGGTCGTGCCCCCGCCACCGTTCACGCTGAACGCCACCTTCGCCGTGTTGAACGTCGGATCCACCCCGGTCACCGTGACCGTCGGCGCGGCCACCGTCCGGGCCGTCGCAGAGGCCGTTTCCCCTGCTCCGGCCTCGTTCACCGCCGCGACCTCGACCTGCACGGTCGCACCCGTGCCGAGGTCGGTCAAGGTGGCGGAGGTCTCGGTGACCTCGGTCTCCTTGCCGCCGGCCGTCACCACGTACTTCGTGATCGGGCGCCCGTTGTCGGCCGGCGCCGTCCAGGTCACGCGCACCGCGCCGGCCTGGTCGGCGACGGTGGCCGCCTCGACGGCGTCCGGTTTGGCCGGGGCCGCGAACGGCACCACCGTGTTGCTGACCCCGGACGCCTTCGACCCGGCGCCGAGCTCGTTGATCGCGACCACGGTGAACGCGTACTGCTTGCCGAACTCCAGCTGACCCGCCGGGATCGCCAGCGTGGTGCCGGCCGACTCGCCGATCGGCGCGCTGCCGCCCTCGGTCACCGCCGTCACCGCGTACCGCTGGATCTTGCGCCCCTGGCCGTTCGCCTCCGGCCAGGTCACCGCGACCGTGCCGTCCGGTTTCGCCTCCGCCACCGGCGGCGTGGCCGGCGGGTCCGGCACCTCCGACGTCGGGATCACGGCGTTGCTCTGCTTGCCCGGGCCGTCACCCTTGCGGTTGACCGCGTGCACCTCGAACCGGTACGTCTCACCGTTGGTCAGCCCCGTCACCAGCAGCGACCGCTGGTCGGCGCCGACCGGGAAGGTCTTGTCCGCGCCGGTCACCACGTAGCGCGTGATCGCGGCGCCGTTCGGGTTCGCTGCCTGCCAGGTCACCCGGACCTCGGCGTTGCCGGCGGCGGCGCGCACACTGCGGGGCGCGCCCGGCTTGCTGACCACCGGCTTCTTCGGCTTCTCCTCCTTCGGCTTCTCCGGCGGCGCGTCCACCTTGGGCGGGTCGCCACCGAGAACCTGATCGTCGTACTTGTCGACGATCCGCACCGTGTGCTGGTCGTTGACCACCCGGGCGGTCGACGAGCCGGGCGCGTTGACGAACAGGTGGTTCTCCCGGACGTCCAGCTCCAGGTCACCACCCGGCCGCTGGATGCCGAACGACTCCTGCTTCTCACCCGCCTGGTCGAAGACGTGCACGGTGCCGTTGTCCGCCGGCACGTAGACGTAGCCCTTGTAGGGCACCGCGATCCGCAGCTCGCCGCCCTCACCCTCCGGGACCAGCATCTCCTTGATGCCGCCCGAACCGATCGTGTAGACCCGCCGGTCGTCCGCGACGGTCACCGCGATGACGTCGCCCTCGGTGCGCGGCGGCAGGTCACCCGGCCCGGTCAGCGGCAGCGTCACCGGTGTGCCGGCGCCCGTCTCGGTGACCTTGACCAGTGCATTCGTCGTGCGGTCCAGGATTGCGACGCCCTCGTCCAGACCACTGACCGCGAGGTCGTGACTGGGCGCCGACACCGAATCGGTGCGGAGCACCGTGGCCGACACGCCGTCACCCTCGCCCGGCTTGATCGCGGTCACCGTGCCCTCGGTCGGCGCGGCGATCCACAGCAGGCCCGCCCCGTCGAACACGCCACCGGCGATCCCCGGCGGGAAGTGCAGCGGCTCACCGACCGGGCCCAGGCTGGCCGGATCGATCTGCTGCACGCTGCCCTGCACCGCGTCGATGATGAACGCCGACTTCTCGTGCAGCGCCACCGTCACGCCGAGGCCGGCCTGGGACTCGGCATTCCAGTACGCCTGGAGATCGGTCAGGTCCATCGACGCGATCGCACCGGTGTTGACGTCACGCAGGATCACGAACCGGTCGCTCTGACTCACCTGCATCTGGTGCCCGCGGGTGGCCTGCCCGAGGTCGGCACGGGTGTCCACCCGGGCCGACGTGCCGTTGATCCGGGCCAGCTCGGCCTTGCCCTTGCTCCACATCCAGGAGGCGGCGTCGAAACTCGCCAGCGCCTGATCGGCGGAACCGAGACCACGCACCGTGATGCCGAGCCCGGCGACCAGGACCAGGACCGTCGCCATCGTGACCAGTTGGCCCTTGCTGGGTCTGCGCAGACCCATTCTCTTGGTGCCATCAGTGCTGGTCACAGTGGCTGTCCTCCCCGTGGTGAGCCTCCAGGACGCAGGCCATCATAGGGAAAACGCGGTTCCCGTCGATACCCGGCCGTCGGAGCCTGTGGATAACCTATTTACGCTCTGTGCAGACCTGCTTCGAGCTGGCGAGTTCGTTCGCCGAGTAGACGGCGACCACGGCGAAGCAGTACTGCAGGTCGGGATTGAGCCCGGTCACGTAGCTGTTCGTGATCCCCGGGCGCTCCTGTCGTACCGGCCGCATCTGCTGTCCGTCCCGGTTCATCGTGATGATGAATCCGTTGTGGCCGTCCGTCGGGTCGCTCCACGTGACGTACACGATCGTGCCCTGATCGTCGATCTTGACGTTGGCCGGCGGTTCCCCCGCCAGCACCGGACCGGTCGGCTCGACATCGGCCGTGTTCTGCGACCGGTCCGCGAGCACCACGACCAGGGCGGCCACCGCCAGGGCGGAGATCAGGGTCGCGACGGCGGTCAGACCGATGGCGACGGCACGGCCGCCGGATTTCTCTTTCTGGTACGGGGTGGGCAGGGCCGGCGTGGGCTGCTGCGGAACCGGCGGGAACGGCCCGAACTGCGGCTGGGGTGGCACCGGGTGCTGCTGGGCCTGCCAAGCCGGGTCGGGCTGCTGTTGGGTCTGCCAGGCCGGGTCGGGCTGTTGCTGGGTCTGCCAGGCCGGGGCCGGGGTGGGCGACTGCTGCTGCCATACGCCCGGGTGAGCCGTCTGACCGTATGTGGCCTGCTGCTCCTGCGGGTCGTCGCGGCGGCTGTGGCCACTGCGGTAGACACCCTGCTGGGGCGGGGGTGCACTCTGCTGCTGATGCTGTGTGTCCGGGTAGCCGGGGTAGCCGACCTGCGCCTGTCCTTGGCTGGACCATGGGCTGGGGGCAGTCGCCTGGTCCGGCTTCGGGGTGTCCACCGGACGGGTGATCGGCGGAGCGGGGGGTTGTTCGGTAGACGTACCGGCAACCGGGTCCGGGTTTTGAGTCTCCTGCTTTTGAAACTCCTGCGACGGCGTTTCCCGGACGACCGGCGGCGTGGGCGCCGGGACCTGGACGACCGGCGGTGTTGGCGCGGGTGCGGGGACCTGGACCACCGGCGGAGCGGGGACTTGGACCACCGGCGGCGTGGGCGCCTGGACGGCCGGTGGGGTCGGCGCGGGAGCCGGAGCAACCGGCGGCGCGGGGGCGACCGGTGGGGCAGGAGCAACCGGCGGGGCCGGCATCGGGGTCGGAGCGACCGGCGGAGCAGGCGCCGGGGCCGGGGCGATCGGCGGTGTGGGCGCGTGGTCCGCGGTGGGGGCCGTGGTGGGCAGAATCGGTCGCGGAGAAGCGCCGGAGGGCTGCTCGTCCCCGAGGTAACCACGCGCCGCGGCGATGAACTCGTGATCGTCGCCGAGCACCGCGGGCCCGTTCGCGAGCACGCGGGTGAAGGCTTTGCGTGCTTCGTGCTTGTTTCCGAGCTCCTGAGCGACAACACCCAGATCGTGGGATATGTGCAGCATGAGCGGATCACCGTCACCGAGCCGCCACTGCCCCGCCGCGTAGGCGTCCTCGAGAATCCGCCGGGCGGCCATCGGATCGTCGATGAGCAGATGGACCCCGGCAAGCTCCCGCTGAGCGCTGAGAACGTCGGGTTCGTCCTCACCGAGCTTCTCCCGCCCCACTTCGACGGCCCGCTCGAGGAGAACCTGGGCACCCTCCAGCTGCCCCGAGGCGATCATCGAACGAGCGCGGCCGAGCACAGGAGTGAGAGGGGACGGCTGAGACACGCACGCCATGCTGCCGGGTAACCCGCCCCAGCGCCACACCCGAACCCCATGACCCCGCCCACCCACCCCGATTTCGAGCTGCGGGCCGAGCCCTGTATGGTTCTGTCTGTGCGGCCGACCGGCCAACCAAAACCCAGGCAGAACGCCAGGGCAGAGGACCGGTCGATCCAGCATGCAGGTCCGGGTGGCGGAATGGCAGACGCGCTAGCTTGAGGTGCTAGTGTCCTTTATCGGACGTGGGGGTTCAAGTCCCCCCTCGGACACCAATCAAAGACACGGGAACTCGCCGAGGTGCAAACCTCGGCGATCAGTGTTTCTGGGCCAGGGCGGTAGGTCATCCGCAGGCCGATACGGCTGTAGAGCTCGGCCTTGTCTCGCGGGTCGGCGTCGCGTAGCAGCCGGAACAGATCGTTGAACGCTTCGGCAATGCTGTCGATCTGGTCGGTGGTCATCCGTTGGGGCGGCGCCTCGGTGAGGCCCAGCCGCGCCTGCGCCGTCTTCTTGATCGTGGTGGTCTCGCTGATCCAGTCGGCAATCAGTGCGGGGTCACCGCCGGCGTCGAGGGTTGCGCGGTAGCGGCTGATCTTGGCGTCCGCGTCAGCGATGGTCTGCCGTAACTTCTCGACTTCTCCGGCGGTGTCGTGGGCGGCGAGCGCGTCGCGGTACTGCGCTTCGGCCACACGCTGGATGTTGTCGGTCAGTGCCGTTCCGGTCAGTTCCTGGCGGAGGAACAGGTCGATGGGTGTGGTGATCTGGTCCTCACGGAGGTAGAGGGCGGGCGGATGGCTGATCTGGTGCTGGCGGACGTAGTCGCGGCTGGCGGTGCAGCGGTAGTAGAGGCGTCCGTGGTTGGGGTTGCCGACCATCTTTCGGTCGCAGATGCCGCAGGTGATCAAGCCCCGGAACAGGTAGGGGTGGCCGGTGTGGCGGGGCGCTTTACCGGCGGTGCCGGTGGTGCCACGCTTCTTGATCGTTCGCTGCGCCTGTTCGTAGAGATCGGTGCTGATCAGCGGCTCGTGTGACTGGGTGCGCGACCAGATCCACTTGCTGGGGTCGTTCCACCGGTGGCGGCTTTCGTGGCCGAGTGCGACGTCGTCCACGTCGATCAGGACCTCGTCGGTGCGTGCCCGGTTCCAGACCTGGTGGCCGGTGTAGCGGGGGTTCTGCAAGATAGCCCGAACGGCGGTGGTCTCCCAGACCTGAGTGTTGCGATGCGGGTTGCGCGCCCGGTCGTAGGCCGACGGACACGGGATGCCGTCCTGGGTGAGACCGCGTGCGATCGAGGTCATGCCGCGTCCGGTCGTGTACTCGGCGAAGATCCGCTTTACCACCGGCGCGGTGACCGGGTCGGGGTCGAGTTGGTGGAGACGCTTGCCTTCGGCGGCTTTGCCGGGGTTGGGGTGTGGGCCGGCGTCGGTGAGGCGGTAGCCGTAGGGCGGGCGTCCGCCGAGGTAGCGGCCTTCGAGTTCAGTCTGTGCCTTCATAGCGGAGTGGACGCGGATTTTGATGCGGTTGCGTTCGCCTTTGCTCATGCCGCCGTAGAGCGCCATGACGAGATCATGGGCGTCGGAGCCCGGATCGATGGCTCCGCCGATCTCCGGTACCCAGAGGCTAACGCCGTAGTGCACGAAGACCGGGAAGGTCATGCCGAATTGGCTGCCGTAGAACGCGCGCTGCGGCTCACCGATAACGACGGCCTCGAAGTCGCGCCCCGCGCTCTTGATCGCGTCGAGTAGCCGGGTCGCTTCCGGTCGCCGTTTCCACGGCAGGGCGCGGGAGAGCCCAATGTCGAAGAACTCGGCGACGATCTCACCGCCGGTCGGTTCGATCAGGCTGCGGGCGCGGGATAGCTGCCACGCTTTGGATGCCTGCGGGTCTTGTTGGTCTTCGGTTGACACTCGTCCGTAGAACGCGAACCTCATGGTTGGCGAGTCTTT
>NZ_BOMG01000148.1 GCF_016862075.1 Actinoplanes couchii
CACAGGATCGCACAGGAAAACTGAGACGCTCGTCGATCGTCAACATCTGCTCGGTCGCGGCGGTGTCGGGGCATGCCGCCGCGCCGTACACGGCAAGCAAATGGGCTCTTCGGGGTTTGACCCGCAGTGCCTCGCTCGAACTGGGCGTGCGGGGCATCCGGGTCAACGCGGTGATGCCCGGCCTGATCGACACGCCGCTGATGGAGTCGGCGCCGCAGGCGTTCTTCGACGCGGCACTCCCGGGGATCCCACTCGGGCGGGTGGGAACCCCGGGAGACATCGCCCCGCTGATCGTCTACCTGGTGTCCGTCGAGTCGGGATATGTCAACGGCGCCGAGATCGTGGTCGACGGCGGGCTGACCGCCCACGTCTCCCACAAAGCGATCGCGGACGCCACCCGTCACAGCTCCCGGTAGTACGTGACCAGGGGAAACGGCGTGCAGCCCAGGCTCTCGTAGAGGGCGCGGGCCGGGGCGTGGAAGTCGTCGCCGCCGGTGCCGATGGTGGCGACCGTCGTGCCGGCCGCCTTCAGCCGGGCGAACGCGTGCTCGCAGAGGGCCCGTCCCAGCCCGGTGCGGCGGTGGCCGGGGGAGACCGCCACGTGGGAGACGTCGCCGCGGTCGTCCCAGGCGACAAATCCGGCGATGACGCCGTCCGGAGTTTCGGCCACGGCGACGTGGGCGAGTTTCGGGATCTGCTCGGCGTACTCCTCGCGCCAGTGGGCGTCCCGGTCGGTGAAGACGACCTCGCCGACCGCCGGCCGGAACGACTCCTCATGGAACGGGCCGAACACCTCGACGGCCAGGGCGACGACGGTGGGCAGATCGGTTTCGGACATGGTGCGGATGCGCATGGGTCTGCCTCTCGGATGGCTGATACCGGAATCGGTGATCAACCGGCCGCGGCTTCGAGATCCGTCCAGCACTCACGCGCGGCGTGAGACGCGGACCGCGTGCTTCAGCGGCCCGCGCGGATGAGGCGCGTTCGCTCGGCGAAGCGCTCCGCGGGACGGAACGTTGCGGGCGGCCGGTTCAGCCGCGACGCGTGCGTGTGGCGAAAAAGCAGTTCATGGCGGGCATCATACGGGCTGGACCCCGGCTTCCAGGGCCAGGCAGGCGGGTGTCTCCCCGGTCCACAGCGAACCGGCGGTGCCGGCGGTCACGTGCTGGGCGTACAGATCGGCCTTGGCTCTGATCACTGTCAGACACTCGGTCATCCGGGACAGCTCGTGTTTCAACCGGGCCTCCTGGGCGCGCAGCAGCTGGAGACGTTCCTCCTCGTTGCCGGTTCCGGCCGCGACCAGTTCGGCGTAGTGGCGGATCTCGGTGACCGGCATGCCGCACTCCCGGAACCGGACACAGAGCCGGATCCAGTCCACGTCGAATGTCGAGTACCGCCGGCGTCCGCCACTGCTGCGCGACACCGACCCGACGAGCAGCCCCTCCCGCTCGTAGTAACGCAGCGCGTGCACGCTCAGCCCGGTCCGCTCGCTGACCTGGCCGATCGTCAGTTCATCCATGTCCGTCCCTCGGCTTGACCTAGAGTGAACTCTAGATCGTAGCGTCGTCGGCATGTCAACAACGAAGACCTGGTTCATCACCGGCACGTCGTCCGGCTTCGGCCGGCAGCTCACCGAACGACTCCTGAAGCGCGGGGATCGGGTCGCCGCGACGGTGCGACGCCGGGCGGCGGTCGAAGACCTCATTGCGGCGTACGGCGACCAGCTCCGGGTCGCGGAACTCGACGTCACCGACGGTGCGGCCGTCCGGAACGTGGTCGACGGCGCGTTCGCGGCACTGGGCACCATCGACGTGATCGTCAACAACGCTGGTTACGGCCTGTTCGCCGCGGTCGAGGAGGCGTCCGCCGCACAGATCCGGCACGTCGTCGACACCAACCTGCACGGGTCGATCGCGGTCATCCGGGCGGCGCTGCCGCATCTGCGGGCGCAGGGGCACGGGCGGATCCTGCAGGTGTCGTCGGCGGGTGGGCAGATCGCGATCCCGAACTACAGCTACTACCACGCGGCCAAGTGGGGCATCGAAGGGTTCTGTGAGGCGGTCGCGCCGGAGATCGCGCCGTTCGGCATCGGCCTGACCATCGTCGAGCCGGGCGCTGCGCCGACCCGTTTCCTGGACGCGCTTGCTACCGCGCCGGTGATGGCCGAGTACGACGCGACGCCCGCCGGGGACGTCCGGCGGGCGATCACCAGTGGCGCGATCAGCAGCGACAACGATCCGGGCCTGGTGGCCGAGGCGATGATCGCCTCGGCCGACGGGCCGGACGCGCCGTTGCGGCTGCCGCTCGGCCCGGACTGCTACCACCACGTCCGGGCGTCGTTGACCGCACGTCTCGACGCCCACGACGCCCACCGCGAGGTGGCCCTGTCGGTAGCCCGAGCCGCCTGACCACTTCCGGTCACCGCAGGCATCAAGCAAGGCGATGCCGGCGCCGGAGTCACGCCAAGTGAGACCACCGGCGGCCTCGGGCCCGGCGGGGCCGCCGGGTCATCACGTCGAGCAAGGTCACCGGGCGGTGTCGAGCGAGGCCGGAGCCTGGTCGCCGGCCTCGCCGGAGGAGACCTGGTCCGGGCCGGCGGGAACCCGTTCGGTGCCAAAGGGAACCGGGTCCGGGCCGACGGGAACCGGGTCCATGGCGGAGCGGGCCCGGTTCAGGGCCGGGGCCAGAACAGCGGCGACCGCGAGCAGCACCAGGACGGTGATCATCGCGTAGCGCAGACCGTAGTGCTCGCCGAGGAAACCGAGGGCCGGCGGCCCCACCAGGAAGGCGACATATCCGACCGTCGCGACCAGGGAGACCCGGGCGGTCGGGTTGTCGCCGGAGTCGCCGGCCGCCGACAGGGCCACCGGGAAACCGAGCGCCGCGCCGACACCCCAGAGCAGCACCGCGGCGGCGGCGACGATCTGGTTGTCGACGAAGACGACCAGGGCGACACCGATCCCACCGATCACCGCGCTGGCGCCGAGTACCGTGGCCCGGCTGAATCGGTCCAGGAACCAGCCGCCACCGAACCGGCCGATCGTCATCGCGGCGGCGAACACCACGTAGACCGCCGAGCCGAGCGCCGCGTCGAAGCCGTGCCCGTCCACCATCAGCAGCGGCAGCCAGTCGTTGGCGGCACCTTCGGCGAGGGCCATCGCGAGCACGACCACGCCGATGAGCAGCAGGGTGGAGTCCCGCCAGACCGGCGGTCCGGTCTTCTCCACCGCGGCCGTGCGCGGCTGGACGCCGATGCCGGTGGGCAGTTGCCGGATGGCCAGGACCGCGATCGGCGCGGTGATCAGGCCGATCACGGTCAGGTGCCAGGTGACCGGGAACGATCCGGCGGTGAGCAGCATGCCGAGGATCGCGCCGACGACCGTGCCGAAGCTGAAGAAGCCGTGCATCAGCGGCAGGACAGCCCGCCCGATGACCCGTTCCACGTCGGCGCCCTCGACGTTCATGGCGACCTCGCCGCCACCGACGCCGAACCCGAACAGGAACAGCCCGGCCGCGACGAGGGCGCTGCTGGACAGCCCGGCCCCGGCGCCGATGACCGGGGTGCTGATCGCGGTGGCCAGGATGCCGACGGTCACCACCGGCCGGGTGCCGAATCTGCTGACCAGCACCCCGGAGCCGAGGATGCCGATCATCGAGCCGGCCGAGAGCCCGAACAGGACCAGGCCCATCTCGGCGGTGGACGCGCCGAGCAGGTCGCGGACGTCGGGGGTGCGGGTCACCCACGAGGAGAGGCCGAGCCCGGGGAGGAAGAAGAGTGCGAACAAGGCGAGGCGGCGGCGCGCGGTGGCGTGGTCCATCAGGGTTCCCTTCTAAGTGCGTACAAACGTACGCACTTTGTGGGGGGTCCTACAATGGCCCGACCGGGGCGAGGAGGATCACATATGGGCGGGCCCAGACGGGTGGCCAACGACCCGCTGCGCAAACAGCGCATTCTCGACGCCACTCTGGCCGTCATCGCCGAACACGGCGTGCACCGCACCACCCACCGCCGGATCGCCGATACCGCCGGTGTGCCGCTCGGATCGCTGACCTACCACTTCGAGAGCCTCGACGCGATCCTGGAGCAGGCCTTCGAGGCGCTCGCCGACTCGATGTCCGAGCGCTACAGCACCGCCCTGACCGAGGCGCCCGACCAGCTCGCGGCCTGCGCGGCGGTCACCGACCTGATCTGCGGCGACGACTACGTCACGTCGCGGGAGGTGACGATCCTGCACGAGATGTACGGCTACGCCAACCACAACCCGGCGGTCGCCGAAGCCTGCCGGCGCTGGCTGCTGCGAAGCCGGGACAGCCTGGCCGTGCACTTCCCGCCGCGCGCCTGCCGGGCCATCGACGCGCTGATCGAGGGCTGGCCGATGCACCAGGCCTGGGAGCGTGAACCCCTGGAACGAGACCTGGTGCACGCGACGATCGTGGCCATCGCCGAGCGGATCCGGTAAAGCCGTCAGACCCGGAACGGCCCGGTCACGCAGTAGGTGATCCCGCCGGAGGACGATCCGCTGGTGCCGCGCTGCGACGAGAAGTAGAGCCGGTTGCCCGCCGGGGTGAACGCCGGGCCGGTCAGCTCGGACGACGACTGGCCGGTGACCCGCAGGAACACCGAGATCCTGTCGTCCGGCGTGATCATGCAGATCTCCATGTTGCCGCCGTCCTCGGCCACGTACAGGTCGCCGTACGACGAGCCGGTCACGTTGTCGACACCCGTCAGCGGCGCCGACCCGGACGTGACCAGGTTGTCGTCGTACGCCAGCTCGAAGGTGTTGCTCTGGAGGTTGACCTGCCAGACCCGGTTGTCGCCCTTGGTGGTGAACCAGACGGTGTCGCTCGCGTAGTGGCAGCCCTCGCCGCCGTTGAACGATTTGGCGCCGGAGACCTGGTAGCGGGTCTGGGTGGGTGAGCCGTCCGGGTCGGGCACGGTCTGCCAGGTGAACGAGCCGCTGGTTCCGGTGCCGGCGACGAACACCTGCAGGGTGCCCGCGGACAGGTTTCCCCAGGTGGTGGGCACGAACCGGTAGAACCGGCCGTCGGTCTCGTCCTCGGTCAGGTAGATCACCTGGCGGACCGGGTCGGCGGCGGCCGCCTCGTGTTTGAACCGCCCCATCGCCGGGCGGACCACCGCGGTGCCACCCAGCGGGTACGTTTCCCAGACCCGACCGAGGCTGATCTCCTCGCAGCTCAGCCAGGTGTTCCACGGGGTCTTGCCGCCGGCGCAGTTCTGGCTGGTGCCGGACAGGATCCGGGACGCGCCGACGATCGCGCCGGCCGAGTCGAACAGGATCCGCGACGCGCCGCCGCCCGCCGACGAGCTGACCTCCGCGTTGGACACGTAGATCCAGCCGCTGCCGTTCGGGATGACCGCCCCGCCGTCCGGCGCGTCGTGCCAGACGTACGAGGTGCCGGGCACGGTCTGCCGGGAGCGGGCGATCACCGTGCTGGTGAAGCCGGCCGGCAACTGGATGCCGTTGCTGTCGGCGGCGCGCAGGGCGCCGTACGGGCCGGTCGCGTTCTGGGCCGGTGCGGCGTAGGCCGCCGACCACGCGGTGAAGGGCAGGGCCAGGCCTCCGGCACCGGCCACGGTGCTGCGCAACAGGGTTCGCCGATTCATGCGGCGGACGCTAACCGTCCATTGAAGACAATTGTTGAACGCCAGGAATCCAAAGGTTTGCCCGAATCCGGCGGCTTCGCCCGAACCCCCGTCTCAGTTATTCCGGAAACGTTGTCGAATGACCCTCGGCGAATTAAAAATCGATCGCACCGGAAGCAGTTGTCCAGTGGGGAGAAAGAGAATGGGAAAGACAGTCCCGAAGGTATTCGGAATCGCTGCCGCCGTCGCTCTCGGTGCTGCTGGAATCACGCTGATCCCACAGGCGAACGCAGCCGAGGCGTCGTTCGCGAAGGGCCCGGCGCCCAGCAACACGAGCATCCAGGCGGCCCGCGGGCCGTTCGCGATCACCGAGACCGGCGTCTCCCGGGCGTCGGTCTCCGGGTTCGGCGGCGGTGACATCTACGCGCCCACCGACACCAGCGCCGGCACGTTCGGCGCGGTGGTGATCGCCCCCGGCTTCACCGCCCGCAAGTCCAGCATGGCGTGGCTGGCACCACGCCTGGCGTCGCAGGGCTTCGTGGTCTTCAACATCGACACGCTGACCACCTCGGACCAGCCGGCCAGCCGGGGCCGTCAGCTGCTCGCCGCCGCCGACTTCCTCACGAAGAACAGCAGCGCAAAGGCCAAGATCGACCCGGCCCGGGTGGCGGTGGTCGGGCACTCGATGGGTGGTGGCGGCGCCCTGGAGGCCGCGCAGAGCCGGTCGTCGCTGAAGGCCGCGATCCCGCTGACGCCGTGGAACCTGAGCAAGAACTTCCGGCAGGTGCAGGTCCCGACGATGATCGTCGGCGCCGAGGCGGACACCATCGCCCCGGTGCGCAGCTTCGCCACGCCGTTCTTCCAGAGCCTGCCCGCGGCGCCCGGCAAGGCGTTCCTGGAGCTCAACAACGCCAGCCACTTCGCGCCGAACACGCCGAACGCCACCATCTCGTCGATGAGCATCTCCTGGCTGAAGGTGTTCGTCGACGGCGACACCCGCTACCAGCAGTTCATCTGCCCCGGCCCGCGCGGCACGGCGGTGCAGGAGTACAGCTCGACGGCCTGCGACTAGCCGTCCAACAGGGCGCGCAGAGCCGGCTCGGCCGACTCGAACGCGATCGGCCCGCTGCCCAGGAGTGGGCCGTACAGCACCCCCTCCAGGGTGCGCACGTAGAGGGCGGCACGGCGGCGCAGGTCGTCCGGGTCGCCCTCGATGCCGGAATCCCGGAAGATCCGGGCCTGCGCCTCGATCGACCGGTGCTTGACCTCGGCGGCCGCGGTGAACAGGATCCGGGCCGCCGCCTCCGGCTCGGTGGCCATGAACCGCCGCAGCTGCTCGGCCCGCTCCAGCCTCTGCGCGAAGGTCCGGGAGATGTCGATGACCCGGTCCGGCCCGGCGCTCGTCGTCCGCCCGGCGGCCTCGGTGATCAGGAACTGCGCGATCGTCCAGAAGACTTCGCCGAGCAGACCGTCCCGGCTCCCGACCGCCCGGTAGAGCGTGGCCCGGCTGATCGCGAGTTCCCCGGCGAGAACGTCCATGTCTATCGTCGAATTCTTGCCGAAATGGTTCGCCGCACCCCGCAGCAGAACCTCCGGGGCAATGACACGCCGAGCGGTGGGAATGGCTGTTCTCCCGTCGCGAAGAATGGAGGCTGGCCGTATCTGATACGCCTATGGGCGGTGTCCGGTTCAATCCTCCGGGAAATATCATCCGGACGGGTGGCTTTACCTGCCGGAAATATCAGCGGCCGCGATACTCCCGGAGGAGTGGTCCGGATGCGGAAAAACCTCCGGAAAGTCCGGGTTGGTGTGATCATCGCTGGGTGATCAGGACACCGTGGTGGGCACGACTCGCGACAGCCGCCGGCACCCTGCTGTTGCTCCCGGCGGCCGGCGCCGTCGCGGCCACCGCGGCGACCGTCATCAGCGGGCCGGTCAACCTGCTGCTCGTCGGCATCGACCCGCGCGGCAGCCACACCAAGCCGCTCGCCGATACCATCATGATCGCCCACATCCCGACCGACCGGCGCGGCGTCTACCTCTTCTCGCTGCCCCGCGACCTGGTCATGCAGATCCCGGCCTACCCGGTCAACAACACACCCACCCAGCGCGCGAAGATCAACGCCGCGATGGCCCTGGGCAGCCGGACCGGCCCGGACCGCTACGACACCGCCCAGGGCTTCGGCCTGCTCTCCCGCGCCGTCGGCCGGGTCACCGGCATCCGCAAGTTCCAGGCCGGGGCGGTCCTCAACTTCGGCGGCTTCCGCACCCTGATCAACACGCTCGGCGGGGTTACCATGGCCATCGACCAGGACGTGGTCTCCGAACACCTCAAGCCCGACGGCCGGCCCCGCGACCGCAAACCCGAGTGCCGGGGCCACGACAACTGCCCACGGCCCTACATCGGGGTGCAGAAGACCTACCACAAAAGCCCGATTGCGGTACGCCTACAAGGGTGGGAGGCCCTCGACTACGTCCGGCAGCGTTACGGCCTGCCCCGCGTCGACTACGACCGCCAGCGCCACCAGCGGCAACTCGTCACCGCCCTGTCCGTCCAGACGGCCCGCTCGGTAGCCGCCGACCCGGCCCGCCTCCCCAAGGTGATCACCACCCTCGGCAGTTCCCTCACCTTCGTCGGCGACACCGGCAGCGCCCTGGCCTGGGCTGTCGCCCTCAAGAACCTGCGCCTGAACAAGCCGATATCGGTGACGCTGCCCGGCAGCGCGTACTTCGAGAAGGGCGTCTACCTCGGCGAGAAGCTGGACCCGCCGGCCCGGGACTTCTTCGCCGCCGTCAACCGCGACCGGGTGGCCCTCTACCTGGCCGAACACCGCCGGCTCGTCGACTAGAGGGTATGGAAGCGGGTCGTCCCGGCCAGGGGTTCGCGGCTCGCGACGACGGTGTTGACGGTGGCGGTGGGGTCGGCGTACCCGAACGCGACACCGAACAGCAGCTTGCCGCCGGTGACGCCGAGAGTCTCCCGGACGGTGTCGGCGTAGAAGCTCAGCAGCGCCTGCGGGCAGCTGGCGATCCCGTACGCGGTCATCGCCAGCAGCAGGGTCTGCGCGTACATGCCGACATCCGCGGTCAGCCGGGGGTCGCCGGAGTCCGGTGCGAACAGGAAGGCGACGTGCGGAGCCTCGTAGAAACGCAGGCTCCGCCGGTCGAGGTCGGCGATCGTGTCGGTGTCCCCGCGGCCGACCCCGAGCGCACCGTAGAACTCGGCGCCCCACGCCCGGCGCCGCTGCTGGTGGACCGGCTCGAAGATGTCCTCGCGGTACGGGAAGTCGACGGTCCGCCGGCCGGCCTCGTGCGCGGCGACCAGCGCGTCCGCGACCCGCTCCCGGGCGGCGCCGCTGACCACCTCCACCCGCCAGGGCTGCGTGTTGGAGTTCGACGGCGCGTTGCGGGCCAGGTCGAAGATCGCCTCGATCGTCTCCGCCGGCACCGCGTCGGAGCGGAAGGCCCGGGTGGCGCGCCGGCCCCGGATGACCTGCTCCACGGTTGAGGTCGTCGTCATGGCTCTCCTTAGGTAAACGCTGGCGTGTACATCGGGAACGATACCTCTGGTAAACGCTGGCGTACAGTTGGGGCATGGGGGATGAGCCGGTACGCCGGGCGGGACGCGGCGGGCGCGAGCGGGTGCTGGCCGCCGCCAACCGGCTGTTCGCCGCCCAGGGCATCACCGCGACCACGATGGAGGACATCGCCGCCGGTGCCCCGGTGTCCAAGCGGACCCTCTACGCGCACTTCCCCGCGAAAGAGGACCTGGTCCTCGCGCACCTCGACCACATCGTGACGGGCGGCTGGTCGGTGCTGACCACACTCGCCCGCACCGACCTGTCACCCCGCGAGCGGCTCCTGGCGATGTTCACCGTCCAGCCCTGGCCGGACGGCACCGTCCGGGGCTGCCCGTTCCTGCACGCCGCCGCGGAGTACCCGGACCCGGACAGCCCGGTGCACACCTTCGCCCGGAACCAGAAACTCACCATGCTGCGCCTGGTCACCGAGCTGCTGACCGAGATGGGCGCGGCCGATCCGGGCGCGCTGGCCGAGCAGTTGGTCACCCTCGCCGACGGTGCGGCCAGCCGCGCGATGGTGCTCGACGATCCCGGTTACGGACGGCACGCCCGGGCCGCGGCCGAGACCCTGATCGACCTAGCGACGGCGGCGCAACCGGGCGGAGATCAGCACGATCAGGCCGGCGGCGACCGCCAAGGCACCACCCGCTAGCAGCGCGCCGGTCGGTAGTTCGCGGCTGTTCGAAGCGGGCTCGGCCCGGGGCTCCCCGGTCTGTTCGGTCTCCGTGGCCTTCGGCGGCTCCGAAGCCTTAGCCTCCGCGGCGTCGCCGGCCCGGGGGTAACTCAGCAGGTCGACCTTCTTCAAACCGTCGGCCATCTCCGAGATCGTCAGGAGAGCCGTGCCGTCGGCGGAGAACGCGATCGACTCGCCCTGCGGCTCGTCCGGGAGCGCGACCGTTCTAGACGTACCCCCGCTGATGGTTTTGACCAGGCCCTCCGCATCGGTCTGGCCCTCGGGGACGTCGAACTCGAAAGCGTCGGCGTAGGTGCGCAGCGCGATCCGGCGGCCGTCCGCGCTCACCGCGCCACCCGTCACCACCAGGCGGCCCTTGAAGCCGTAGGGGTTGCTGGTCGTGGTGATCGGGATCGGGAAGTCGCCGGCCCGGCGCAGCGGCGTCGTCCCGTCCGCCGACAGCTTGCCGGTCGGCACGTAGACGCCCGCGGTCAGCGGATCCTTCGTCACCACGATCGGGACACCGTCCGAACCGACAAGCAGCGCCTCCGCGTCATGGGCACCGTCCGGGTACGACAGACGGAACAGCGTCGGCTCCTTCGCGCCCGGCTTCAGCCGCCACACGCCGATCGTCTCCCGCTCGCGCCCGTTGTCACCGATGTCGCCGACCCAGAGCGTGCCGTCCGCGCCGCGGGCCAGGTCCTCGGTGTCACGCGGCCGGGACGGAAACGACACGGTGTCGGTGACCTTGCATTTCTTGTTCAGGTAGAAGATCTTGCGGCCGGCCGGGTCGTCGGCGCCGTCGTTCACCACCACATACCCGTCGCCGTCGACCACCAGCCCGGAGATCTCGTCCAGCCGGTCATCCTTCACCTGGCACAGCGCCACCATCAGCGCGGCTGCGGTCAACAACGTCATTTCGCTCCTCCGGGTCGTTCCGGGTACAACCCTGCCATGACGCCGCCAGACGCGGGTCGTTCAGAAAACCCACAGGGCGCTCACTGCGACCGCAGAAAAACCCAGGTCAAGCTGGGGACATGACACAGATGGCTCTCCCGTACGCGTACCCGTCCACCCGCCGCGCCGCAGCCGCCGACACGTCCCCGGCCCGGTGGCGGCTGTTCAGCGCCGAGTTCGCCACCGCGGTGGTGGTCAACCTCGGCTCGGACTCCACTCCACCTCCGTACCGCTCCACCGACCGTGGCGTGATGATGACCGCGGCCCCGGCCGGTGCCGTGCTCGTCGGCCCGGAAACCCGCCTCGTCGCAGTTCAGCCGTCCGTCACCTCCTGGTGATCGCTGTGCCACAACTCACTTGTCCCACAGTGTGGACGCTCGGCCCGCCGGGGCCCATGTCCCCGGCGGGTCACCAGCCACCGTGAACAGCGATCTTGGTCGGTAATACGTCGTGTTGACGACTGATTGACGCGCTCCGAAGCGGACACACGGAGCCGGTCGATCCCTGTACCGTGCCGCAGTGCCGAATTTGATCGCAGAACGTTACCGCCTGGTAGGCCAGCTCGGTCAGGGCGGCATGGGTCGCGTCTGGGCGGCCCGCGACGAGTTGCTCGCCCGCGACGTCGCGATCAAGGAGCTGACGCCGCCGCCCGGCCTCACCGAGCCGGAGATGGTTGCGCTGCGGGAACGCGCCATCCGCGAGGCCCGCTCGATCGCCATGCTGGACCAGCCCAACGTGGTCCGGATCTTCGACGTGGTGTTCCAGAACGGCGACCCGTGGATCGTCATGGCGCTGGTGCCGTCCCGTTCCCTCTTCGACACGGTGCGTGACGACGGTCCGATGGCGCCGGACAAGGTGGCCCGCGTCGGCCTCGGCATCCTCGCCGCCCACCGGGTCGGCCTGCTGCACCGCGACGTGAAACCCGGCAATGTGCTGCTCGCCCACGACGGCCGGGTGGTCCTGACCGATTTCGGTCTGGCGACCGCCGCCGGTGACTCCAGCATCACCCGCACCGGTGTCGTCCTGGGCTCGCCGCAGTACCTGGCCCCGGAACGCGCCCTGGACGGTGAGGTCGGGCCGGCCGCCGACCTGTGGTCGCTCGGGGCGACGCTGTACGCGGCGGTCGAGGGCCGGCCGCCATACGTCCGTTCATCCCCGATGACCACCCTCGCGGCACTCGCCACCGAACTGCCCGACCCGCCGGAACGCGCCGGCGTCCTGCGGCATGCCCTGACCGCCCTGTTGCAGCGTGACCCGGGCCGGCGGGCGGACGCCGAGACCGCTCATCGTCTGCTGCTGGCCGCCACCGTCCCGGGTTCACCGCCACCGGCCGACGTCCCGGCGTATGCGGAGCCCACGTTCGCGGCTTCCATGAAGCCCGGGATCTCCGCCCGCCCGGCCGCTCCTGGCCAGGTGATCCCGCCCGCGCAGGTGACGCCGCCCGCACAGGTAGCTCCGGTCGGCCAGGTCGCGTCGCCCGCGCAGGTGACCCCGGCCGCACAGGTGACACCGTCTGCGCAGGCGGTCCCGGCCGCGCCGATGACCCCGTCGGCACATGTGAGTCCGCCCGGCATAGCGGCACCGGCTGGCACGGTGCCTCCAGTCGCGTCGGCTTCTCCGATCGGGCCGGCATCTGCAGGTGGGGCGGTCTCTCCGGCGGGGCAGGTCGTCCCGGTTCCGGCGGGCCCTTCCGAGTCGTCCGGGGCTCTCACCGTGGAGAACTCGGCCCAGGGGTCGAAGCGGCAGGGGCCGATCGCGGTGGGTATCGCGGTGGCGGCGTTGTTGATCGCCGGGGGAGCGGTCGCCTATCCGCTGCTGTCGAAGCCGGAGACGTCGACCACCCAGGCCGTGCCGTCGGTGTCGTTCCTGTCGTTGCCGGGGGAGGCGGCCGGGGCCGGTACCCAACTACCGCCGGCCAAGCCGTCCAAATCGGGCCGGCCGCGCCGGAACCCGTCGGCGAACGTTCCGTCGGCCGGAGCGAGCGCGGCCGTGAAGGGGAGCAAGAAGCCGTCGGCGGGAACGTCGTCCGGAGCCACCGGGCCGGTGACCGCAGCCCCCACCACCGAGGCCGCCGCCGCCGGAACGCCGTTCGAGAGCAAGGGCACCGGGACCTGTCTGCACGCGCCGTCGACCACCGGGGCGGTCCAGTCCTACACCTGCAACGGCTCCGCCGGGCAGCGGTTCACCGTCGCTTCGGACAAGACGCTGCGGGTGCGCGGGAAGTGCGTGCAGGTCGGCGGCACCGATGACGGCGCCGGTCTGCGACTGGCCACGTGCACCGGGATCAAGGCACAGCAGTGGAACTACAACACGTCATTCGACCTGGTCAGCCTCTGGGGAATCAAGTGCGTCGACATCCCGGACGCCAGTACGTCCAACGGGATCGCGGTCCAGGTCTGGGAGTGCAACGGCAAGTCCCACCAGAAGTGGGACCACTCCGAATAGCCACTGGTCCCTGACTGGAGGATAACGGTGCCGCTGGGCCCGATGGTGATACCCGGCAAGGCGGTCGGGTCACCCGAGCGGACCTGATCGTCCGGAAGGATGCCGCCCATCCCGTCCCATCCCCAGCCGATGCCGTAACCCGGCGCGGTTTTGCCTGTTCCAGTGAAGCGAGGCGTGGTGGTGTGAGACGCGGTGGGGCGTGGCGCGGTGCGGCGTGGGAAGGCGTGGCGCGGTGGGGCGTGGCGAGGTGCGGTGCGGCGCTGTTGGCTGCCATGGCGGCCTGAGCGGTGTCCTTGGCCGCCAGCCCTCGTTGGCCGCTGGGCCTGGCCGCTGGGCCCTTTGGTCTCCCGGTCTGCCCGGTCTGCTGGTCTCCTGGCCGCCGGAGCCGCTGGCGGTTGATCCATGGTTGCGGGCAGCGTTGGTGCAAGGGTTCGATGCCGAATTGAAACCTTCAAACCACTTGTGGGTACGAAACACAAGTGGAACGTCGCCGCAATTCTTCTGGTGGCGTTTGTGTTGCGAGCGATCCCGTGTTTAGTGCGGCAGGTCACGGCGCTCTGCCGAGCCAAATCGACGTTCCGTTGCTTTCCATGTGCGCTGTGTGCTGGAAAACTGAGATCCTTGACACGTGATTCACAGGCTCGTAACGTGAATGAGCAAGATCCTGAAACGTTTCAAACGTGAATGCAATCGTTGGGGAGTTCATATGCGCTTCGACCGCAAGTTCGCCAGCGCGCTGGCGATCACCACCGCGGCTGCCCTCGCTCTCACCGGCTGTACCAAGAAGAACGAGG
>NZ_BOMG01000149.1 GCF_016862075.1 Actinoplanes couchii
TCCGATCGCCGCGCAGAAGCAGTACAAGTCCGGTTACCCGGTCGGGCCCGGCCCGGCGTCCTGCGGTGGTTACTACTGTCCGAAGAACTCCGGCGGTGGCGGTGAAGGCCTCTACAACATGTGGTCCGCCTTCGCGAAGTCGATCAACACGTACTTCATCCCGCTCCAGGAGAAGGTCGGCTCGGACAAGGTCATCGCGGTCGCCAAACGCTTCGGCGTCCAGTTCCGCGAGCCGAACGACGCCAAGATGACCACCAAGGAGGGCGGCGCGGCCATGTTCGGCGCGTTCTCCCTCGGCGTGACCAACTCGACCCCGCTGGACATGGCGAACGCCTACGCGACCTTGGCCGCCGACGGCAAGTACTGCGTGCCCACCCCGGTGGAACAGATCAGCACCGCGGCCGGCGAGAAGATCGACATCGGCAAGCCGCACTGCATCCAGGCCACCACCAAGGACGTCGCCCGCGCCGCCCTGGACGCGGCCCGGTGCCCGGTCGGCGACTCGGCCCAGATGGGCAGCTGCAACGGCGCCACCGCGGGCCCGACCCGGGGCATCGTGGGCCACCCGGTCTTCGGCAAGTCCGGCACCACCGACGCGGACAAGACCGCCTCGCTGATCGTCGGCACCACGAAGATCGTCGTCGCCGGCTACATGGCGAACCCGGACTACCCGGACCACAAGGACCACATGCAGCACCCGATCATCAACCCCGCGGTGCAGTACACGGTGGCCGACTACATGGAGGGCAAGCCGAAGGAGCAGTTCAAGAAGCCGGGCAGCACCAAGATCGCGTACGGCGAGCAGCGCTCGATCCCGGACGTGACCTGTGACTCGGTCTCCGCGGCCACCAACCGCCTGGAGAACGCCGGCTTCACCGTCTCCCGCGGCTCCGAGGTCCACTCCAGCTGCCCGGAGGGCACCGTCGCCGGAACCAACCCGTCCGGCCGGACGATCAAGAACGGCGTGGTCGTCCTGGAGATCAGCGGCGGCAAGGAAGAAGAGAAGCCGGAGGGTCCGAACCCCGGCGGCAGCACCCCACCACGACGTAACTAGTCGAGGACACACGAACGGCCGGGAGAGTTTCCACTCTCCCGGCCGTTTCGCCGTTCCGGGCTCTGTCCGCGCTTCTGCTTCCGCTTCCGCCTTTGTGGGGCGGTTCCGCTTTCGCTTTCGCGGGCCGCTTCCGCTTCGGCGGTGCGCTTCGGCTTTTGTGGGGCGCTTCCGCTTTTGGTGGGCGCTCTCAGGCCAGCTGGCGGCGGACCTCGGCGGCCACCCGGCCGCCGTCCGCGCGGCCCGCGACCGCGGCCTGGGCCGCCTTCATCGCCGGGCCCATCTGCGCCTTGCCGGTGAAACCGCCGGCCGTCAGCGCCTGCGTCACCACGTCGGCGATCTCCGCGTCGGTGAGCTGCTTCGGCAGGTAACGGTCCAGGACCTCGCCCTCGGCCGTCTCCTTCGCCGCCTGCTCGGTGCGACCCGCATCCGCGAAGGCGGTAGCCGCCTCCCGGCGCTTCTTCGCCTCCTTGGTCAGCACCGACAGCACCTCCGCGTCGGAGAGCTCACGGGACTCCACCCCGGCGACCTCGGCGGTCCGCACCGCGGACAGGGCCATCCGCAGCGTCGAGGTGATCAGGTCGTCCCGGGACTTCATCGCGGTGTGCAGGTCATCGGTCAGGCGGTCTTTCAACGTTCCCATGGCAGGAGAAACTACCCTTGCGGGCATGCGTAAGCGCTCCCTTATTTCGGCCGCCGCCGCTCTGACCGCCGTCGGCGGCGCCACACTCGCCTACTCGGCCCTCGTCGAGCGCAACATGTTCACCCTTCGGCGCTTCGACGTCCCGGTGCTCGAACCGGACGCGGAACCCCTGCGCATCCTGCACATCAGCGACCTGCACATGATGCCCGGCCAGCGCCGCAAGCAGGACTGGGTGGCCGCCCTCGGCGGCGCCGACCCCGACCTGGTCGTGGTGACCGGCGACAACATGGCCGACCCCGGTTCGGTCCCCGGCGTGCTGCGCGCCCTCGACCCGCTGCTGTCGGTGCCCGGCGCGTTCGTCTTCGGCTCCAACGACTACCGGGGCCCGGTCTGGAAGAACCCACTGCAATATCTACTGCCCGACCGGGAGTACGTGCAGGGAGCCGACCTGCCCGCCGAAGAACTCCGGGACGCCTTCACCGAGGCCGGCTGGGCCGATCTGAACAACGCGCGCACCATCATCAAGGCCGGCGGCCGCTCGATCGAACTGGCCGGCGTCGACGACCCCCACATCGAACGCGACGACTACCCGTCCGTGGCCGGCCCGATCAGCGACGGCGCCGACCTGCACATCGGCGTCACCCACACCCCAGCCTCCCGGGTCCTCGAACCGATGGCCGAAGACGGGTTCGCCCTGATGCTGGCCGGGCACACCCACGGCGGGCAGGTCTGTGTGCCGTTCTACGGGGCGCTCACCACCAACTGCGACCTGCCCACCTCGATGGCCAAGGGCCTGCACCGGTGGCCCGGCTCCGACGCCTGGCTACACGTCTCCGCCGGCCTGGGCACCCACCCCACCGCCCCGATCCGCTTCGCCTGCCGACCGGAGGCCTCCCTGCTCACCCTGATCCCCCGCTGACCACCCCGCGCCGCGCTGTTCCCCCGCTGATCGGCCTGTCCTCGCTGATCGGCTTTCCGCCCTGCTTCCTTGGTGGCCCGCCCTTGCCTTGCCCACTTGATCGGCCCGCCCTCGCCTTGCTCACTTGATCGGCCCGCCCTCGCCTTGCCCACTTGATCGGCCCGCCCACCCGTCCCGGTCCCTCGCTGGGCCCCGCCTATCAACCCTTTTCTCTCGCCGGGCTGCTCACCTATCCGCTCCCCCGCTTGGCCGCTCGCCCCACCCCTGACCCCACTGACCTGGGGTTTTGCGATTTGGGGATACCGGTTGTGAAGGGTGGTGGAGGACCCGCTAGTATTTATCTCGCAGCGACGGGGTGTGGCGCAGCTTGGTAGCGCGCTTCGTTCGGGACGAAGAGGCCGTGGGTTCAAATCCCGCCACCCCGACCAGATGTTGCAACAGTAGGGCCGGTCTCCGGAAACGGAGATTCGGCCCTCAACTGTTTCCAGGGCCGAACTCAAGGACTTGGCGCCCTTCGTCATTCGAGTGGCTGATCGGAGTTGCTCCGGTGGCCCGCTGCCGCTCTTCACGAGGTCGGCGGCGATCTCGTCGATGCCGGCCTGGCTTGCCGCCCACTCCCCACGCCGACTTTCAAGTCTCGCCAGTGATCTTCAGAGCCCGCCGCTTCGGGTCATGCCACTTTTTGTGCCCGCCACCGCTAGGCCGCCGCAACCTGCCACCGTGACCTGCCACCGGGCCACCGTGGCGATTCGCGAGAGCCGCAACGGAAGCATCTCGGCCGAGGCTCCATGACTGCAGATCAGGCTCGCACCGGCACCGCCGGGCGTTCGCCAGCCACCACAGGGTCTCCGCCGGACCGAAAGACGGCACGCAACCCGGAAGTTGATCAAGTAGAGGTAGGCCACGACGACTCGAAGGCTCGACCGCCGGGAGGAAAGCGGCTGGTGGATGGCCTGCCGCATAGGGCGGCAACTGTGTAGGGAGTCGGCCGCATGAGGGACCAGCTGCGTGGAGGGCCAGCGATGTGGAGGGCCAGCGGTGCGAAGGGCTGGCCGTGGCGGGTCGACTGCGCGGGTCGGCGGCGCGGAGGGCTGGCTGTGGTGGGTCGGCTGCGTGGGTCGGCGGTGTGGAGGGCGGGGCGGGTCAGAGGGCCAGCTGGGCTGAGCCGGGGACCGTGGCCACGGTAGGGCCTACGGTTCGGGGGGCCATCTGCTGGGGGACTGCGTAGGGGCCGAGCATCGATTCGACCGCTGGGGCGATGGAGGGGCGTTCGGACAGTTGCATCAGGCGGGTGGCCCGGGCCAAGGAACCGGTCTCGCCGTCGCGGAAGCCCTCGCGGTAGCCGCGTTCGTAACGTTCGCCGCGGCCCATCGCCCGGCCGAGGGCGAAGCAGGAGGAACCGGCGAGGGCGAGCAGGAAGAGCATCGCGAAGGGCGTCACAGATCTATCCTTCCGGGCGCAAGCCACTAATTAGGCGAAAATTACCCTAAAAAGGCATACGTTGCCTTTCGGAGGAGATCAAGTACGCCATCGGGTGACCGTCGGCTCCGGCCCGTTACCCGGCCTGCCAGACTGGGACCTTGTGACTGACTCCACCGACCTCGCCCGCCAGGTCCGCAGCGTGAGCCGCCTCACCGGCGAGTTCACCCTCCGCTCCGGCCGTACCGCCACCGAGTACTTCGACAAATACCAGTTCGAGGCCGACCCGGTCCTGCTCGACCAGCTCGCCGAGCGCCTGGCCGTCCTCATCCCGGAGGGCACCGAGGTGCTCGCCGGACTGGAGATGGGCGGCATCGCCGTGGTGACCGCCCTGGCCCGGCACGCGAAGTTGCCGACCGCGTTCGTCCGCAAGCAGGCGAAGCAGTACGGCACCGCCCGTCTCGCCGAGGGCGCTGAGGTGGCCGGCCGTCGTGTCCTGATCGTGGAGGACGTGGTGACGTCCGGCGGCCAGGTTGTGCTCTCCACCAACGACCTGCGCAAACTGGGCGCCCATGTGGACCACGCGGTCTGCGTCATCGACCGCCAGGAGGGCGGCGCCCAGGCACTGGCCGCCGAGGGCATCACCCTCCGCGCCCTGCTGACCCGCGCCGAACTCGACGCCGCGGCCTGACCACCACTCGACGCCGCAGCATGACCACCGAAGGTTCCGCCGGGCCGCACTCCCGGCCCGGCGGCCCTCACCCACCACGACGCCTACCTCCGACCCAGCCACCTCCCGCGAGAGACGGCCGACCCAGCCACGGCAGAAGAGACGTCTGAGTAAAGGAAAACCGGCGGAAGTGACGTCTGAGTAAGGGAACCAGCGGAAGTGACGCTGGCGTGAAGGGGAACCTGCTGAAGGGCAGCGGGGTGGAGGGGGACCGGCCAAGGGACAGCCGAGTCAAAGAAAACCGGCTGAAGGACAGCTGGGCCGAGGGAAACCGGCCGAGGGACGAAACCGGCCGAGGGACAAAGCCGGGCCGAGGGACACCGGCTGAGGGACATCTTGGCCGAGGGGAACCGACCGAAGGGCCACCGGCAGAAAAGGCCTCGGCGGTGTCAGCGAAGAAGCTGTCGATAGTTGAGGAAGTCAAGAATGCAGATGGCGGTCGGCCCGGTGCAGCCAGACCAGGGCGCGGACGCTGTCGTAGGTGCCCGCCCGCAGCCCTGAAGCGGCCCGTGCGGCGTTTTGGTACAGCCGCTCGGCATCGGGGGTGCCCCCGCACTCCATGGACAGCTGAGCGAGTGCCTCGACGCTCTCCCAGCTTCCGGGTTTCAGGGAGGTGGCGGCCTCCAAGGCTCGCTCCAACGGTGGGCGCTCGTCACGACGTCCGAACATCCGAATTCCTCTCGGGCTGCGTCAGGCCGGCGGAAGAACCGGCGGGCCAACGTCAAAGGCACCGGTGAAGGCCGACGGTAGAAACCGCAGACCGGAGGGAAGAACGGGCGAGCCGATGGAAGGAACCGGCGGAACGGATAGGCGGACCGGTGGAAGGAACCGGCGAACCGCGGAAACAACCAGCGGGTCGTCGCGGAACCGGAAAACCGAAGGGCGGCCGGCTATGGACGCCGACCTCGGCGATAGAACCGGCAGGCCAGCGGTAAGGCGGCCGGCGGCAAGGCAGGCCAGCGGTAAGGCAGGCCAGCGGTAGAAGCGGACCGGCGGTAGAAGCGGACGGAACGACCGTAAGGCGGTTCGGGCGCCTCATGTGGAGCGTTTGGCGATCTCCGTGGCCAGCAGTTCGGCGATCTGGACGGTGTTGAGGGCCGCCCCCTTGCGCATGTTGTCGCCGGTGATGAAGAGGGACAGGGCCCTCGGGTCGTCCATTGCCCGGCGGATTCGGCCCACCCAGGACGGGTCGGTGCCGACCGCGTCGATCGGCATCGGGAACTCGCCCGACTCCGGGTCGTCGACCAGGATCACGCCGGGGGCGTTGCGCAGCGCCTGACGAGCCCCGTCCGCGGTGACCTCGGCGGCGAAGACGGCGTGGACGGCGATGGAGTGCCCGGTCACCACCGGTACCCGTACACAGGTGGCGGAGACCTTCAGGGCCGGCAGGCCCAGGATCTTGCGGGACTCGTTGCGGAGCTTGAGTTCCTCCGAGGACCAGCCCAGGTCGGCCGGATCACCGGCCCAGGGCACCACGTTGAGCGCCAGCGGGGCCGGGAACGGGCCCAGGTCGTCGCCGACGGCCTGCCGCACGTTGCCGGTGCGGGAGCCGAGCATCCGGTCACCGGCGACCTTGGCGAGCTGGTCGTGCAGGGTGTCCACACCGAGCTGGCCGGCGCCGGAGGCCGACTGGTAGGAGGCCAGGACCAGCTCCCGCAGCCCGTACTCGTCGTGCAGCGGCGCCATCGCGATGATCATCGCGGCGGTGGTGCAGTTGGCACTGGCGACGATGCCGATCGGGCGGGATTTCACCGCGTCCTTGTTGACCTCGGGCACCACCAGCGGCACCTCCGGCCGCATCCGGAACGCGGACGAGTTGTCCACCACCGTCGCACCGCGGGACACCGCGATCGGTGCCCAGTGCTCGGACACCGCGTCGGGCACGTCGAACATCGCGACGTCGACACCGTCGAAGACCTCGGCGGTCAGCGGCAGCACGTCGAGGCGCTCGCCGCGGCAGGTCAGCGACTTGCCCACGGATCGCGCCGACGCGACGAGCCGGATCTCGCCCCAGTGGTTGCGCCGGGACGAGAGCAGCTCGAGCATGACGGATCCGACGGAGCCGGTGGCTCCGACGACGGCGAGCGTGGGCTGCGCCATCGGCCGGATTACCGGCCGGTCCCGCCGTAGACGACGGCCTCCTCGGAGCCGCCCAGCTCGAACTGGGCGTGCACGGCACGGACGGCGGTGTCGAGGTCGGTGTCGCGGCAGACGACCGACACCCGGATCTCCGAAGTGGAGATCATCTCGATGTTGACGCCGGCCTCACCGATGCAGGCGAAGAAGGACGCCGCGACCCCGGGGTGCGAGCGCATGCCGGCGCCGATCAGCGAGACCTTGCCGATGTGGTCGTCGAAGAGCAGACCCTTGAACTTGATCTGGTCCTTGATCTTGTCGAGCGCCGTCATCGCGGTCGTGCCGTCAGCCTTCGGCAGAGTGAACGAGATGTCGGTACGCCCGGTGCCCTCGGTCGACACGTTCTGCACGATCATGTCGATGTTGATCTCGGCCTTGGCGACCGTCTCGAAGATGCGGCCGGCCGAACCGGGCTCGTCCGGCACACCGACGATCGTGATCTTGGCATCGCTGCGCTCGTGCGCGACCCCGGTGATCAGTGCGTTCTCCACGTCAGGGTCCTCCATCGAGCCGGTGACTAGCGTGCCTTCTTTGTTCGAGTACGAAGAGCGTACGTGGATCGGCACGTTGAAACGCCGCGCGTACTCCACGCATCGCAACATCAGCACTTTCGCGCCGCCGGCCGCGAGGTCGAGCATCTCCTCGTACGTGATCTTCTTGATGTGCTTAGCGTCCGGCACGATCCGCGGGTCGGCGGTGAAGACGCCGTCCACGTCGGTGTAGATCTCGCAGACGTCCGCGTGCAGGGCCGCGGCCAGGGCGACCGCCGTGGTGTCCGACCCACCGCGGCCGAGCGTGGTGATGTCCTTGGTGTCCTGCGACACGCCCTGGAAACCGGCGACGATGGCGATGGCGCCCTCGTCCAGCGCGGTCCGCAGCCGGCCGGGGGTCACGTCGATGATCCGGGCCTTGCCGTGCACCGAGGTGGTGAGCACGCCGGCTTGCGAGCCGGTGTAGGACCGCGCCTCGTAACCCAGGTTGTGGATCGCCATGGCCAGCAGCGCCATCGAGATCCGCTCACCCGAGGTGAGCAGCATGTCCAGCTCACGGCCGGGCGGCAACGGGCTGACCTGGTTGGCCAGGTCCATCAGCTCGTCGGTGGTGTCACCCATCGCGGAGACCACGACCACGACGTCGTCACCGGCCTTGCGGGCGGCCACGATGCGCTCCGCCACCCGCTTGATGCGCTCGGCGTTCGCGACGGACGAGCCACCGTACTTCTGCACCACAAGTGCCACGACGAATCATTCCTCCGGAACTCGGCAACCGGAACCACACTAGCTTCGCCCGGCCCTGGCCTCGACATGTGATCCCAGATTCCGGCCACCGCGGCGCGACACGCCGGTGACCGACGGTGCGCCGTGCCGGGGCCCGGGCGCGCTATGGGGTGAGAATGTCGCGATGCGCATTCCCTCCGCGCTGACCGTCGTGCTGCTCGCGGTCGGCCTGACCGGCTGTGGCGACGGCGGCGACACGCCGGCCGTCCCGCCCGCCTCGTCCTCCGCCAGTCCGGCCGCCGGCCCCGAGCCGGGTGCCCGGGACGAGCTGGCCGGTCTGGCCGCGCTCGCGCTGGACCGCCGGTACGCGGCGCTCTACACCCTCACCGACGGCGGCGCGTCCCGGGAGGTGGTGGCCTCGGTCGCCGCGGACGGCACCTGGCGGGTCGACATCCCGGACGGCGCGCTCGGCGGCACGGCCGGTGTCACGATCATCCGGGTGGCGGCCGGTCTCTACCAGTGCACACTCTCCACCCCGGCGCTCCCGGTCAGCCCGACCTGCGTCCGGGTCGCCGAGAAGGGCGACAAGGTGCCCCGGAAGTACGACCCCCGGGTCCAGCGCCTGTTCCGGCAGTGGCTGAGTGTCCTCACCGATCCGAAGCAGCCGCTCGCGGTCTCCGCGATCCAGCCGCTGGAGGGTGCCGAGGGCGCCTGCTACTCGGTGGACTCGGTGACCGCCTCGTCGGACGCGCCGATCGACGTCGGCGTCTACTGCTACTCCACGGACGGTCTGCTGACCGCGGCCCGGGTCGGCTTCGGCACGCTGCAGCTGGTTCGGCAGGTGGACGGCCCGCCCACGCTGCAGCTGCCCGGTCCGGAGGTGGCCGGTCAGCCGATGGGCATGGCGGCGCAGGCGGCGGTTCCGGCCCCGTCGGCGTGACCGATTCCACGTCCCACGATCCGGGCGATGTGCTCGCCGATCATGAAGGCTTGACGTAACGTGGCGGACGACATGTGGCAGGTGAACCTTCTCCTTCGCTGCCGCGACGAGGCCCCATTCCAGGTCGGCACCTCGTCGCGGAGGTGACGCACGCCGCCTGCTCGTCGTTTTCTTCCTGACTGGAGCAGTCACATGTCCACTTCTTCGTTCGACACTCAGCGCGCCAGCGGCATGCCGTTCCAGCGTTACGAGGCGTACCGCAAGCAATTCGCCGTTGATCTGCCGGACCGTCAATGGCCCGCCAAGGTGACCGAGACGGCTCCCCGGTGGTGCGCGGTCGACCTGCGGGACGGCAATCAGGCGCTGATTGATCCGATGTCGCCCGAGCGCAAGCGGCGGATGTTCATGCTGCTGGTGAAGATGGGTTACAAGGAGATCGAGGTCGGCTTCCCGGCGGCCAGCCAGACCGACTACGACTTCGTCCGGCAGCTGATCGAGCAGGACCTGATCCCGGACGACGTCACCATCCAGGTGCTGGTGCAGTGCCGGGAGCACCTGATCGACCGCACGTTCGAGTCGATCCGCGGCGCCAAGCGCGCGATCGTGCACTTCTACAACTCGACCTCGACGCTGCAGCGGCGTGTGGTGTTCGGCCTGGACAAGGACGGCATCACCGACATCGCGACGACCGGCGCGCGGCTCTGCCAGAAGTACGCGGAGATCCACACCCCGGACACCGAGATCTTCTACGAGTACTCGCCGGAGTCCTACACGGGCACCGAGCTGGAGTACGCGCTGGAGATCTGCTCCGCGGTGATCGACGTGATCGACCCGACGCCGGACCGCCCGCTGATCATCAACCTGCCGGCCACGGTGGAGATGGCGACGCCGAACGTCTACGCCGACTCGATCGAGTGGATGCACCGGCACCTGCCGCGGCGGGACAGCGTGATCCTGAGCCTGCACCCGCACAACGACCGGGGCACCGCGGTGGCGGCCGCCGAGCTGGGCCTGCTGGCCGGCGCCGACCGGATCGAGGGCTGCCTGTTCGGCAACGGCGAGCGCACCGGCAACGTGGACCTGGTGACCCTGGGCCTGAACCTGTTCTCCCAGGGCATCGACCCGCAGGTGGACTTCTCCAACGTCGACGAGATCAAGCGCACCGTCGAGTACTGCAACCAGCTGCCGGTGCACGAGCGGCACCCGTACGCGGGTGACCTGGTCTACACCGCGTTCTCCGGCTCGCACCAGGACGCGATCAAGAAGGGTTTCGTGGCGCTGCAGGCCGACGCCGACGCCGCGGGCACCGACATCGACGCGTTCACCTGGGGTGTGCCCTACCTGCCGATCGACCCGAAGGACGTGGGCCGCACCTACGAGGCGGTCATCCGGGTCAACTCGCAGTCCGGCAAGGGCGGCGTGGCGTACATCATGAAGGAGGAGCACAAGCTGGATCTGCCGCGGCGCATGCAGATCGAGTTCTCCGGAGTGGTGCAGCAGCACACCGACGCCGGTGGTGGCGAGGTCACCCCGCAGCAGATGTGGGACCACTTCGCCGCGGAGTACCTGGTGGATCACCAGGTCGACCCGACGATCCGGGTGGCCGGCTACACCACGGCCACTGTGGACGGCAAGGTGGAGATCGACGCGCAGGTCGCGCTGGGTCCGGAACGGCGTTCGCTGACCGGTGTCGGCAACGGCCCGATCGACGCGTTCGTGCAGGCGGTGGCCCCGCTGGGGATCAAGGCGCGGGTGCTGGACTACTCCGAGCACGCGCTGACCTCCGGCGGTGACGCGCAGGCCGCGGCGTACGTCGAGGTAAAGGTCGGCGACACCGTGGTGTGGGGTGTCGGCATCGACGCGAACATCGTCAGCGCGTCCATCAAAGCGGTGACGAGCGCGATCAACCGCGCCGGCTGATTGGCGCCTAGCAAGATCCGGTATGAGACTGGGTTACGTGCCCCCACGTAGCTCAGTTCTCATCACCAGTGCCCTGCTGACTCTTCTCGCTGCCGCCGGCTGTGAGGTCACCTCCACCGGTGGTGGTGAGCTCCAGCCGGAGAGCACCTCCACCGCGGCGCCCGGCTCCGGCACCGACGCCGCCGGCGCCCAGGCGAAACTCGACGCCCTCACCATCGCCGCCGAGGGCAAGATGACCGGTTACAGCCGGGAGAAGTTCCCGCACTGGCGCAGCGCCGGGTCGAACTGCGACGTCCGTGACACCGTCCTGAAGCGGGACGGCGAGAACGTCAAGTTCTCCGGTTGCGATGTCGTCGCGGGCACCTGGAACAGCTTCTACGATGACAAGGTGATCGACGCGCCGACGAAGGTCGACATCGACCACATGGTGCCGCTTGCCGCTGCCTGGCGTTCCGGTGCCGCCAAGTGGGACAACGACAAGCGCGGTGACTTCGCCAACGACCTGGACCGGCCGCAGCTCTTCGCCGTCTCGGCCTCCTCGAACCGTTCCAAGGGCGACCAGGACCCCTCGACCTGGAAGCCGCCGGCGGAGTCCGCCTGGTGCGTCTACGCCGGTGACTGGATTGAGGTGAAGAGCTACTGGAAACTCACGGTCACCGAGAAGGAGAAGTCCGCGCTCGAGGAGATGCTGAGGACCTGCTGATGGCAGATGTGGAGCAGCAACCGGAGGCCGCCGAGGCCCCCGCGGCCGTACCCGCGAAGACCACGGACATCCTGCCCGGCCCGGGTGGGGTGATGACCGACGAGGTCGGCGTCGTCACCGGCGAGCTGACCCTGCGCACCGAGTTCGCCGACGGCGAGGCGGTGGTGCGGGTGCAGTACCGGGAGGCCGAGGAGTGGTACGTGGTGACCGGTGGCCGGGTGAAACTGGCCGACCCGGCGGACGTCGACGCGGTGCACACGCTCGCGGTCGGACTGCTCCACCGCCCAGAAGAAGAGTGACCCGCCCGGACGAGGGATGGACGGGACCACACGGGACGGCGTCACGGTCTAGCATCCGGTGATGCGATCGGTCGCCGTCCTGCTCACCACTGTGCTCGGCGCGACGGTGATCACCGCGCCCGCCCACGCCGCCACCTCCGGGGTGGTGACGGTCCAGGTCGGCGGGGTGGTCCGGTTCACCGCCGCGGCGAAGGCCCGGAACACCCTGGTGATCACGGTTTCCGGGCGGACCGTCACCTTCGACGACCGGGTCCGGCTCCGGGCCGGTCACGGCTGCACGGCGGTCAAGGGCGACAAGACCAAGGCCCGTTGTCCGTACGCCGGTGTCACCCCACGCATCGAGGCGCACCTCCGCGACGGCGCCGACACGCTGACCAACCGGACCTGGCTGTGGATGCGGGCCTGGGGCGGGACCGGCGACGACACGCTCACCGGCGGCAGCGGCACGGACCAGTTCTACGGCGAGTCCGGCGATGACCGGATCAAGGGCAACGGCCAGGAGGACCGGCTGGACGGCGGCCCCGGCAACGACGTGATCTCCGGCGGCGCGGGCCCGGACCGGGTGATCGGCGGCACCGGCCGGGACGTCCTGTACGGCGGATCCGATGCGGACGGTGTCGAGGGTGGTCCCGGCGCGGACCGGCTCTACGGCAACGCCGGTGACGACGCCCTGGACGGCGGCGCCGGCAGTGACCTGATGTCCGGCGGCGCGGGCAGCGACACCGTCTACTACCGGGACCGCACCGGACCGGTCACCGCCGACCTGGACGGCAAGGCCGACGACGGCGAGAAGGGCGAACGCGACACCATCACCACCACCGTGGAGAACCTGGTCGGCGGCATCGGCGACGACGTCCTGACCGGCAACGACAGGTCGAACCGGTTGTCCGGCGGCTCCGGCGCGGACCGGCTCTACGGCCTCGGCGGGCGGGACTGGCTGCGCGGCGACGGCGGCCGGGACCGGCTGTCCGGTGGCGACGGCAACGACCGGCTGGTGCCCGACCACCCGGAGACCGAGGACGGCGTGCACGGCCCGTGGGTGATCGACCCGATCGCCGCCGACGTGATCTCCGGTGGCCCCGGCACCGACATGGTCGACTACTCGGAGCGGGTCCGGAACCCGGTGACCGTCGACCTGGACGGCCGGGCCGGTGACGACGGCCGGGCCGGTGAGGGTGACACGGTCGGCGCCGACGTGGAGGAGATCGTCGGCACCACGCTCGGCGACCGGCTGATCGGCAACGACGGCCCCAACACGCTCTACGGCATCCAGGGCGACGACGTGCTGATCGGTCTCGGTGGCGAGGACCGGCTCTACGGCGACGAGGGCGACGACGATCTGTCCGGCGAGGACACCGTCGGTGACCAGGCGGATGTCCTGGACGGGGGCAGCGAGTACCCGCTGGGGCGGGACCGTTGCCGGGTGTTCCCGCTCGACGTCGCGGTGGGCTGCGAACTTTGATCCTCCGGTTCACCCGGGTGGCGGTCGCCCTGATCCTGGCACTGCCGCTGGTCACCATGCCCGCTTCGGCGGGGCCCTTGCCGGTTCGTACCGCAATCGCGCTGTCCGATGTCCTTCCGGCCGTGGTGTCGGCGGACCCGGACCCGGGCGCGGACTTCCGGATCACCGCCGGCACCGTGATCAGCGCTTCCGGTGCGGCGACCGCGGTGGCCGGGGATCTGGCCCGGGTCCTCCGGCCCTTGACCGGTTTCGATCTGCCGGTGACCGGGTCGGGTGAGCGGGTGATCGCCCTAGGT
>NZ_BOMG01000150.1 GCF_016862075.1 Actinoplanes couchii
CCACCACCGAAACTGCACAGGCACCCAAAACCACGCGACCCGAAGACCGCTTGGTAAAGCTTAAGGGTTTCCTCCAGGACGGCCGCGCCGAGCCCGATCACCGGTCCCGCTCGCTCGCCCGTCTCCCTGGCGGCCCGGTAAACATTACAAGCCCCGCCCAGCAACACCAAATCGGGGTACCGCGACGGCGCTCACACCGACAGATCTCCCGCAAAGAACTCCCTACGGTCGGCAGTGACGTGGGACTGTCCTGGGGATCGACCGCTCCGGCCGGCCGGGTGATGGAATCCCGGCGACGCCCTGACCCGGATGCTGGACGCACTGGGCGTACCCGCAGCGAAGATCCCTTCCGGCCGGCAGGCCGAGGCCGCTCTGTTCCACGGCCGCATGTGGGGCCGGCGCATGCTGGTGCCGCTCGACAACGCCCGCGGCGGCCAGCAGGTCCGCGACCTGCTGGCCGCCGGTGACGTGGCCGGGGCCCGCTGCTGCTGATCGCCGGCGGTCGTGACCACACGGTTCCGGAGGTGGTCGTCCGGTCGACGCTCAAGCAGTACCGGCACTCGCACGCCGTCACCGACATCGTCGACTTCCCGGACCGGGCCCACTCGCTGACCATCGACTCCGGTTGGCGCGGGGTCGCCGAGACCACGCTGACCTGGCTGAAGGGACAGAATCAGTGAAGACGTTGATGGCAGGAGTGGCGGCAGCCCTGATCGCGGCCGTGGCCTTCGTGGTTCCGGCCGCGGCCAGTGCGGGTGACCGGGTTCCGGCCGGGTTCACCGAGCAGAAGGTTCAGGTCGGGTCGGTCGACATCAACTATGTGCGCGCCGGTCACGGGCCGACGCTGGTGCTGGTGCACGGCTACCCGCAGACCTGGTACGGGTGGCACAAGATCATGCCCGCGCTGGCCGAGCGGTACACGGTGATCGCCCCGGACCTGCGCGGCGCCGGCAAGAGTGACGCGCCGGCCGGTGACGGGCCGGGCGGGAGCTGCCCGCCGAGGCGGTCGACGAGTTCCTGCGCCTGACCGGCCCGGATTCCGGTTCCCCGCTGGTCCTGGCGGAGATCCGGCACATGGGCGGGGCGCTCAGCCGGCCCGCCCAGGTGCCGAACGCGGTGGGCAACCGCGACGACGACGCGCTGGTCAACGTGTTCCTGGTCGCGGCCGGCGGCCCGCCCGACGCCGCGGTCCTGCACGCCTACGAACAGTAGGTGGTGGACGCGCTGGCCTCGTGGTCGACCGGCCGCCGGTACCTGAACTTCATGTTCACCGGCGAGGACGCCGCACTGGCCTTCCCCACCGAATCCTGGAACCGCCTGGCGGGAGTCAAGCACCGCTACGACCCGGACAACCTGTTCCGCATCAACCACAACATCACGCCAACCGTTTGGAAACACCATGGCGGTCCAGCCCGTTCGGGCTGGACCGGCATGGTGTGCTCCCGTCGACATCCAAGCCGTCCTCAAGGATGGCGATTCCAGCCATGCTGCGTTGCGGAAGACTTACGCTGGGCCGTCACCAGGTTCATCGGCACGGGCGGCAGCGGTTTCGGCGCCGTCCTGGGCGATTCCGGTCCGGCCGTCCCGGATCGCTTTCTCCAGCGCCGCTCTGATCCGGTCCGTCCGCTGCTCGAACGATTCCGTCCTGGCTACGGCGGTCACCTGATCGGCGTCGGTGCCGGTCAGTTCCGCCACGAGGTATTCGAGTTCGATGAGCCGGCAGTTCGTGCGGAAGGCGTGTGCTTCCAGGTCCCGTACCCGGATCTCGAGGTTCTTCCTGCTGATGTCGTCCTCCTCAGGACAGGCGCCACGCAGAACGCGGCACGCGGGATGTCTGCGATCACTTCGGCCGGACCGTAAGAGCCGGGTCCGACAAGAATTGCGGCCGATTCGGGCACCCGGTCATGAACGTCTCGGGCGGCGCACACAATTCATCGCTACGGTTCGCATCGCATCAGCCGTTCAGCCAGCGCCCGGCCGTCTGCGGCAAGGTGACGGGCTACAGGAACTCGTCGGCGCCGGCGATGTTCATCAGGCGCCGGATCGAGCGGTCGATCAGCGTGCCGAGCAGGTCCGATGACATTTCGTTGAGCACGTCGTCGAGCAGGTCGTCCTCGCGGGCGGCCAGATCATCCAGCAGAGTGTTGCGTTCGCCGCAGAGGCTCAGCAGATTGTCGAGCTCCATCATTCCTTCGATACGCCTGTTGTCCCACCTCCGGGAGCCGGCCACCAGTGCGGCGTATCGGGCATTCAGGGAGCGCTCGGCCTCTTCCTCCGAGCCCCATGGCGTACCGAATATGATCTCAGCTTTTTCTTGGACCACGCCCACCAGAAGGCAGCCCTGGTATCGACCGGGAAATTCGTGACGAATCTTTGAAAAGATCCGCAGGTTCGTAATTTCAAGCATTGCCGTCTCCTTTTTCGGGCTCACGACAGACGATTGCACACCCCCTTCTAGCCTGCTTCCGGTAGAGATTTGAAAATCGGACGACCAACAGAAGAGGACTCCGAATCGGGCAGCATGATGGGGTCGATAGGCACATCCTGAGAACTTCTTCGCCCATTGACCGATATTCCATTACGGATCGGCAACGAACCCAAGGTCTTCCGGTGCGGGGGCCCATGGCGACCAACTGGACAGCCTCACCGGCGCTCCGGCACCGCCGGGATCCGCACCGAGGCGATCGGCATCCCGTGTTCGGGCATCGTGCTGCGCCAGCGGTTACCGACCCCGCCACAGAGGGCTGCTGCTCGGGCACGGGACGCAGGTGCCGGTGTCACGGCGTACCGGAAAGGATCTCCTCGCCGTAGACCGCCCAGCCCGTGTCGCGGGCGCGTTTGGCCTCGTACATCGCGGCGTCGGCGCGGTGCAGGAGTTCGTCGGTGTCGGCGCCGCCGCCGGGGTCGCTCGCCGCTATGCCGATGCTGCCGCGGCAGCGGATCGTGGTGCCGGGGACCTCGACCGGCTCGGCCATCGCGGCGAGGATCCGGGTCGCCACCGCGATCGCGTTGTCCAGCGAGGCGATGTGGTGCAGCACCACGGCGAACTCGTCGCCGCCCAGCCGGCCGATCGTGTCCGAGCCCAGCACCGACCGCTGCAACGCGTGCGCGACCGCGACCAGCACGGTGTCGCCCGCCTGGTGACCGTGGGTGTCGTTGATCGGCTTGAAGTCGTTGAGGTCGATGAAGAGAACCGCCAGCCGATCACCATCGGTCAGGGCGGCCAGCGCCTGTTCCAGCGCCCGCACCAGCGCGCCCCGGTTGAGCAGGCCGGTCAGCACGTCGTGGGCGGCCTCGTGCTGCAGCAGGTCCTGGAACTCGCGGCGTTCTGTCACGTCCCGGTGGCTGACCACGAACCCGGCGACCGCCGGCTGCCCGGTCAGGTCACGCAGGGTCACGTCGTGCCAGTGCCAGCTGCCGTCGGCGTGCCGGGTGCGTACCTCGGTGCGCTGCTCCAGGGCGCCGCCGTCCCAGCACGCCCGGATCGCGCCCACGTCGTCCGGATGGATCAGCTGGAAGTAGTCGGAGCCGACCAGGTCCTCCGGCCGGTACCCCATCACCGCCAGCGCGGCCGGGCTGACCGAGTCGATCACCCCGTCCCGGCCCACCACGTTGATCACGTCGCAGGAGTCCTGCACCAGCGCCCGGTACCGTTCCTCCCGGCGGCGCAGCTGCTCGGCCGCGTCCTCCTCCACCCGGCGTGTCTCGGCGTTCGCCTGGCTGATGAAACGCCAGTAGGCGAGCTGCACCGCGCACATCGCGAGCACCAGCACCGCGTGCAGCAGGCCGAAGAAGACCGGATGTTCCCAGGCCCGGGGATCGGAGAAGACCATTTCGGGTACGAGGGTGCCGACGACCATGTGATGGACCGCGACCAGCGCCACCGACAGCACCAGAGTGAGCCATTCCTGGTACAGGCCGATCAGCCCGAGCACGATGAAGAAGCCGAAGTGCAGATCGGTCAGACCGCCACCGGCGTGCACCAGCGCCGCCGACCCCAGCAGCAGCCCCAGCGACACCACCAGCGAGCCGGCCCGGCGCGCGTCGACGAGGTTCGCCACGGCGGCGCAGATCCCGGTCGCCACCACCATCGCCCACATGATCACCACACCGTGTGTGTGCAGCGCATGCGGCCCGTCGATCATCTGGGCGATCCGGTCCCGGAACGCCGCCATCGCCACGAGCACCGGAACCAGCAGCGTCAACACGATCCGCAGGGCACGGTGCCGGGCAGCGAACGCCGCATCCGGCAGCTGCACGTCCGGCACGACCGCACGGATCCAAGCCCTCACACCTCTCTGATCGGACGCGACAGCTGTCCTGCTGAGCCCCAGCGCTGATCCAGCCCACCGAAAACGGTAGCGAACCCGCGGCCCATCGCTGGATTACCTCGCCAGACTGGTATCCGGCTCAGGGCCGCTGTGCGCCCATGCGATGAACCGCTCATGGAAGTCTGATGCTGCGTCGCAGGGGCGTAGCGGATCGTCACGGATCGCATCCCACATCTGCACTGCTAGGTAGATCGTCAGTGCCGACGGGAAGTTCCGGAATTCCTCCAGCAGTGACACGCGGGCCGCAGAGCACGGCCACGGGCCTGCACAGGCTCGACAGGTCCATGACGGTCGAGCAGGAAGGTGGAATGCCGTACCAGGCACCGGTTTCGACATGTCACGAAGCCAGTGCCGGTTGGCGTACAGCAGGGGAGAATGCCTGTCGAACAGCTCGATCCCGGCACGCGAAAATACCTAGATGTTCGCCTGCGTTCGGAGGCTTCGTCGGCGCGTAAGCGTTCCAGTGGGTGCCGTCCTGCTGGAGCCAACCCATCAGGACGCCCCGATAAAGGATCATGAAGCCAATGAGCGACGATGGGGTCAACGTCACCAGGTTCGGGTCAAGCACTCCAGCCACCGCGGCCTGGCCGACTGCGGTGTTCTCGCTCGTCTGCATGGTCACTGAGTCTCCAGGGTGTCGGGCCCGCGCCTTGTCCACTGAACTGCGAGCTGACAAGTGCGCGGGGGTACGAGAGGCGCTTCCTCAGGCAGCCCGAGCCAGATCCGGGAAGCAGTCCCCTGAGGGGTTGGCCATGTACCGATACTGGCCGCCCGGCGCCGAACAACCCATCATCCGCGGTAGTCCATTGAGGAGTAGCTTTCATCCGGCGACCGGATGAGCGACAGCAGCCTCGGGAGGTCCCTATGAGTAGCCGCTCAGCGCCGACCTTCGCCGTCCCGCCTCATCTCTGGGACCCCGACGGCATGCTCGATGCTCTCGCCGCCCGTGACATCGCCCAGATCTTCCGCCTTGTTCAGCGCGAGACGCGAGTCAGCCAAACTCATCTCGGTGTCGCAGTCGGTCTCAGCCAGGCCCAGGTCAGCGAGATCGTCGGTGGTAGCCGCCGGGTCAGCAGCATCGACGTGATGACACGTATCGCGACTGGCCTCCGCATGCCGGCCGAGGCCCGTGCCGTGCTCCTGCTCGGCAGTCGCAGCGACGGCACCATCCCGGCGGCGACCAGTGGTGTGTCCGCCGGTCCCCACCTCCAGGCCCTCGCCGACGACGTCTCGGCCGAGCGATTCGCCGACGTGGAAGCGGTCTACCCGAGCAGGTCGGAGTTCACCTCCAGCATGCCGCCGCATGCCCTCTTCGACGGCGCCACCGCTGTTCGTGCCGCCGGGCTGTCCCTCAATCTGATCTGCCAGCAGTACGCCGACAGCCGCCTCGCCAAGCTGGCCGAGGACGGTGCCCGGCTGCGCCTGCTCTTCCTCGACCCGGCTGGCACCGCGATCCGGCAGCGCGAACTCGAGGAGGGCATGACGGCCGGAACTCTCGGGGCTCTGACCGTTCTCAACCTGCAAGGCGTTCTGCGCGTACGCGACCGGCTGCCCGCCGACATCCGGGACCGCATCGAGGTCGCCACCTACGACCAGACGATCAGTGTCAACATCACCCTGATCAACGATTCGCTCTGCATCGCGCAGCAGTACCTGCCGTACGCGCGCGGCGTCGAGTCCCCCACGATGGTGATCAGGAAGCGGTGGACGGCTGCCGGGCTGTACCACGTGTACGAACGCACCTTCGACGAACTCTGGAGTGGTGGCCACCCCCGATGACCGACTACGCGGACCTGCTTCCGATCGCACACCGGGCCGTCGATCTCGCCCGGGACGTCATGCGCACCATGCAGCCGGGCACGCTCACCGCCAAGGGCGACCGCGACATGGCCTCCGAGGTCGACTATGCGATCGAGGACCAGGTTCGCGCTTTCCTCGCCGAGCAGACGCCGGGCATCGGGTTCCTCGGCGAGGAGCACGGCATCACGGGCGCCGACACCGGTCTGACGTGGGCGCTCGATCCGGTCGACGGCACCGTCAACTTCATCCATGGCTCGCCGCTCTGCGCCATCTCGCTCGGACTCATCGCCGGGAACCGGCCCGTCCTGGGCGTCATCGACCTGCCCTTCCTCGCAACCAGGTACTCCGCAGCAGAGGACATCGGCGCTCACGCCGACGGCGAGGTCATCACCGTGAGCACGACACGGCGGATCAGCGAGGCTGTCGTCGCCATCGGCGACTACGCCGTAGGTGCGGATTCCGCCGAGAAGAACCGGGACAGGTTCGCCCTGACCCGGCGACTCGCCGCCGACGTGCAACGCATCCGTATGCACGGCTCAGCCGCCATCGATCTCGTGTGGCTGGCCGAAGGCAGAGTCGATGCCGTCGTCATGCTGGCCAACAAACCGTGGGACACGGCAGCCGGTGTCATCATCGCTCGCGAAGCTGGCGCTGTCGTCGCCGACCGAGACGGATCACCTCATACGATCGCATCGGGTGCGACCATCGCAGCGAACGTCGAGCTTCTCCCCGCGCTTCTTGAAATCGTCAGCCATTCGGAAGAATGATCGCGCTCCCAAATCGGTGGGGAGGTGAACGCCGCCGTCGGTGGAACAAGAACATTGCTCGCATCTTTGGGATCAGGGTTTTCAATACCGGCCGTAGGGCATCAAGAGCGCCATGAGCCCACTGCGGATGTTTGCGCTGCCCGCGCACACCCGAGCCGAGCTCACCTGGCAGCTCGCCGACGACAAAGATCTGTTCAAGGTTCGCGAGGGAATCCTCGGCTATTTCGCGTCCGCGCACGGGAAAGACCCGGCATCGGTCGTCACGGCCGAGACCATGGGACTTGTCATGACCGAGCTCGCCGGTAACGCGCTGCGGCACGGAAAACCTCCCGTTACGGTACGGCTACTCAGGGACGACGACTGCTACATCCTCGACGTCAGCGACCACGCCACCGAACGCATCCCGCGGCAGCCCGGCCCGCAACGGGGTCTGCAAACCGGTGGTCGCGGCCTGCGGATCGCCCTCGCCATGGCCGAGGACGTCTGCTGGTACGTCGACGGAGACCTCAAACACGTCTGGGCGGCGTTCCGTTGAGCTGACACATTCACAGGTCGCCGACAGGTTTCCTGTCGCACCTCTGTGCTAGACACTGCAGGTGACCACCCCCTCTCACACCATCACCCACGACCGGACACCCACCGGCACGGTGCGGGTGATCCTGACCGGCGACTTCGACATGAGCATCGGCGACGCGCTGATCACCAGCCTCCGTGAGGCCGTCCTGCTGCCGGGCACCGATCACGTCGTCGTCGATCTGGAACACACCGGCTTCATCGACTCGCACATCGTCGCCAACCTCGTCGCCGGATACGAGGCGGCCGGCACGGCACAGCGCAGCTTCACGGTGATCAACGCCCACGGCATCGTCCAGCAGGTCCTCGACGTCACCGGCCTGTCCGAGGTCCTCTGCGCCTGAACCGGCCGGCGCTCATCGCGGGTCGTCGAAGCCCTCGCCGGCGCGTTCCCGGCGCAGGTGGGCCTCGGCCCGGCGGGCCTGCTCCCCGTCCTCCGCGGCCAGACCCGAATACATACCCCGCACCTTCTCGTACGGCTGGCCGGGCGGCAGCAACGGGACCGCCGGGTCGACCAGAGCCTCGATCAGTACGGGCCGGTCGGCTGCCAGCGCGGTGTCCCAGGCGCCGGCCATCTCGTCCGGTGCGGTGACGCGCAGGCCCCGCAGACCGAGCAGTTCCGCGTACCGGGCGTACGGCACGTCCGGCAGATCCTGCGACGCCGGGAACCGGGGCTCGCTTTCCGATTCCCGCTGCTCCCAGCTCACCTCGGCAAGATCACGATTGTTGAGTACGCAGATCACGAACCGTGGGTCGGCCCAGTCCCGCCACCGGGCGGCCACCGTCACCAACTCCGCGAGCCCGCTCATCTGCATCGCGCCGTCACCGCTGAGCACGACGACCGGGCGTTGCGGGGCGGCCAGTTTCGCGGACAGGCCGTACGGCAGACCACAGCCCATCGAGGCCAGCGTGCTGGACAGGTGCGCCGGAACCCCGGGCGGCAGGCGCAGATGCCGGGCGTACCAGTAGACGACCGATCCGACGTCGACGGCGACCTGAGCATCTCCGGGTAGCCGGTCGGACAGGCAGCGGACCACGTGCTGCGGATTCAGTGGTTCGGCGGGTGCGGCCGCCCGATCTTCCGCGATCCGGTGCCAGCGGCGCACCGACTCCCCGACCCGGTCGCTCCAGGCCTTGCGGGGACGCGCGGGCAACAGTTCCAGCAGCTCACGCAGTGTCTCGGCGGCGTCGCCGAGCAGCGGGACCTCGACCGGATACCGTACGCCGAGGCGCCGCCCGTCGATGTCGATCTGCACCGCCCGGGCCTGCCCGGGCGCCGGGTAGAACTCGGTCCACGGGTCGTTCGTGCCCACCAGCAACAGCGTGTCGCACTCGCGCATCAGCTCGTGGCTCGCCGTGGTCCCCAGATGTCCCATCACCCCGGTGTGCCACGGCAGTGTCTCGTCCAGCACCGGCTTGCCCAGCAACGAGGCGGTCACCCCGGCGCCGAGCCGGCCGGCGAGTTCCACGATCTCCCGCTGTGCGCCGTACGCCCCCTGCCCCACCATGATCGCCACCCGCTCGCCGGCGGCCAGCACCCCGGCCGCCTCCCGCAGATCCTCCGGCCGCGGCACCACCCGGGCCGGGCGCAGTCCCGGGCTCGTCACCAGCACACCGTGCTCGTGCTCCTGCGGGTCCGGAGCCGGTGCCGCCTGCACGTCGTGCGGCAGGATCACACACGTGGGGCTGCGCGTCGCCAGAGCGGTACGGAACGCCCGGTCGAGCAGCATCGGCACCTGCTGCGGGGTGCTCGCCTGCTGCACGAACTGCGCACACACGTCACCGAACAACCGCACCAGATCGATCTCCTGCTGGTACGCGCTACCCAGAACCGAGGACATCTGCTGGCCGACGATCGCCACCACCGGCTGGGAGTCGAGCTTGGCGTCGTAGAGACCGTTCAGCAGATGTACCGCGCCGGGCCCCTGCGTCGACAGGCACACACCGGGGCCACCGGTGTACTTGGCGTGGCCCACCGCCATGAACGCCGCCGCCTCCTCGTGCCGGGCCTGCACGAACTCCGGCCGCCCGGCACGACGCAGCGCGCCGATCACCCCGTCGATCCCGTCGCCGGAGTATCCGAAGACCCGCTCGACACCCCAGGCGGCCAAGCGGTCCACCACCACGTCCGACACCGTGCGCTCAGCCATCGCTAGCCCTCCCTCGCCGAAGGCCGCTGACTACCCGCGGCGAGGACGCTCAACCCCCGGGTTCACCAGCGGCGGGTCGCGAAGATGTCGTCCTTGCCGTTGGTGTCGTTCGGGACGAGGTTCGTCGCGCTCGAGCGGTAGACGGCCAGGCGGCCGTCATGGCTGAGCACGCCGCTGTCCGAGCCTTCTGCCTCGGCACCCGCGCTGGTGAGCGACACCCGCTCGGTGACGGCGCTCGCCCGGTCGTACACAAAAAGGTCTCCGGTCCAGTTGGTGTCACCGGTGACGACCTGGCTGGAGTTGGACCAGAAGGCGATCGAACCGCCGTCGCCACTGATCGCCGGGGAGGACGCCCAGCCCGAGCTGAGGGGCTCACCGTTCGCGCGCCGGGAGACCAGGGTGGACTCGGCGGTGACGGCGTCGTGCAGGTAGACGTCGATCTCGTCGTTGCCGTCGGCCGGGTCGAACCCGCCGGTGGTGGAGTAGCTGACATACCGGCCGTCGGCGCTGAGCGACGGGTCGCTGTAGATCCAGAAGTCGGTCAGCTGTGTGCCGGCGCTGGTCACGGTGATCCGCTGGATGCCGCCGGTGGTCAGGTCCTTGAGGAAGATGTCCTCCACGTCGTTGGTGTCGCCGGGCACCAGGTTCGCGGCACGTGAGGCGAACGCGACGTGCCGGCCGTCGGCGGTGAGAACACCGTCCGAGCTGGACGCGTCCGCCTGCGTGCCGTCGGCGGACGTGGAGACGATCCTCGTCCCGCCGGTCTGGCGGTCGTGCAGGAAGATGTCGTCGTACCAGCCGTTGGCGTCCGGCACGATGTCCTCGGAGCCGGATCGGAACGTCACATACCGCCCGTCGCCGCTGATGCTGGGGAACATGCCGCCCCGCGACCCGACCGGGATCTGCTCGGTCTGCCCGGCGATCCGGTCGTACACGTAGATCTTCGGACGCTCGGCGCTCGTGCCGACCCACGAGTCGTAGGTGACGAATCGGCCGTCGGCGCTGATCCTGGCACCGCCGGAGTCGCCCGCCGCACTCTGGGAGATCAACTCCAGCGAGCCGGTGTCCCGGTCGGCGAGGAAGACGTCCTGCTTGCCGTTGGTGTCGCCGGGCGTCAGGTTCGATGCCTCCGACTGGAACACCACGAACCGGCCGGCGGCGTCGACGGACGGCACGATGGAGCTCTCGTTGCCCTGGGTGCCGTCCGCGGCGACCGAGACCAACTCGGTGCCGACGACAGCGGCGCGGGCGGGCACCGGAAGTGCGATCACGAGCCCGCCGGTGACGGCGAGACTGCAAAAGCTTGCGGACAGCGTACGGCGCATAGCTGGTGTTTCCTTCCCCCGTTTGATGTTGCCGGGCAAAGGTATCAGCTTTGATGAATGCCTCTGGTTTCGAGGAGGAGCGCTGATGGAGTTCGGTCAGGTGTTGCGAGGGCGTCGCATGGTTCGCGCCTACCGTCCGGATCCGGTTCCGGAGGACGCGCTGGAGCGTGTGGTCGGTGTGGTGCGCCGCGCACCGAGTGACGGGTTCGCCCAGGGCCATCGGATCGTGGTGGTCACCGGCGCGGCGAAACGGGCGGAGCTGGCGGCGATCGCCGAGCCCTGGTATCTGGAGAACGGCCACCAGCCGTGGATCTCGCAGGCGCCGGTGCAGCTTGTGCTCGGGGTGCGTGAGGCGTCCTATCACGAGCGCTACCAGGAAGGTGACAAGCTGGCGGAGGGTGACAGCGAAATCCCGTGGCCGGTGCCGTTCTGGTGGTTCGACGCCGGGGCCCTGCTCGTGCTGCTGCAGCTGGCCGCCGCGAACGAGGGGCTGGCCACCGGTTTCTACAGCCCCGCTCCCCCGGAGGAACTCGCCGCTCTGGCCGCTGTCGCCGCACTACCCGACGATGTCAGCCTCACCGGCGTGGTGACACTCGGCTACGCCGCCGACGACCCGGCCGTGCCGAGGGCCGCACTGGCCCGCCGCCGTAAACCCCTCGACGAACTGGTCACCCGCCTCGCCTGAGCCGATATCAGCGTCTCAGCGGGCCGGTGGCTGCGGCACTGTCGCGGAACTGTTTGGGGGAGGCGCCGTTGACGCGGCGGAAGGCGGTGCTGAAGGCGCTCTCGGATTCATAGCCGGTGGCGGCGGCCAGTTCGGAGATGGAACGGGTGTTGCGGCGTAGTGCGTCGCGGGCCAGGGTTTGGCACAGGCGGGCCTTTTGTTAAGCGGTCGTGGGTTTTAGTGTGTTTTCGTGGCTCTTGTTCGTCTGGCTCCGGCTGTCGGGTATGTCGGGGCGCATCCGGTCACGGTGCGGCGGCGGGCGGACGACGGCCGGGAGCGCCGGTTCGGCACCAGGGCTTTGTCGTGACGGTCACGCTGACCGCGACCGCGACCTGCACCGCCGGCGCGGCCCGGGTGGTGTTCGGGACGCCGGAGAAACCGGGGCTGCAGCAGCCGGTGAGCCGGCGGGTGCTGCTGGAACGTACCGGGTTTCTGACCATGCTGGTTCAGCAACTCGCCAGCGGGCTGCTGACATCGGTGTGGACCGAACAGCATCTCGACCAGCTCGCGTCCGGTGTCGATGCTGAGGGTAGGAGGCTGCCGCCGAAGGGGTGGATGGCGCTGCGCCGGCTCGGCTGGACCCCGCTGGCGCCGGCGGGTTTGCGAGTGCCGGACCGGGTTCGCCGGGCGGCTGGGGAGGAGACCGCCCGGGCGTTACGGCTGGCGTTGCACCGGCGTGCCGTCACCGCCGCGATCGTCGCCGCTTGGCCGGCTGACCCACGGCGCCGCACCGCCGACGAGTGGGCTCTGCTGCGCCGGCACCTGCCCGCCGGCACGGACAATGCCACGGTCCGTAACCGGACCCGGCAGATCGCATCCTTCGTCGCCCGCCACGGGCGTCTGCCGGACGGGTTCACCGAACTCGAAACCCCGCCGGCCATTCCGGCTCAGGTGTTGCTCGCGGCCGCGGACCGGCAACTCGTGCGCGTCGAACGCCTCGACGGATACCGGGCCAGGTTGTGGGTGCAACTCCCGATGGTTCCTGCCCCGGTCTCGTATCGCGACTGGGCCTGGCACGACATTATTGTGCCGCTCCCGCCGACCGTCGGCCCGACAATGAAACTGTGTACCCCCACCTTGCGGCCCCGCGATGGGAAGGTCCGTTTCGACCTGCCGTTCGATTCGGTGGTCGAGGCGGCGCCGCTGGCCGGGCACACGCGGGCGATCGGTGCGGACTGGGGCTACAACACCCTGCTCACCGCCGTCGTGGCAGAACCTGGGCCGGACGACACAGTCGTGTGTTCCGGGCGTGCGTTGCGGTTTGACGCGGCGGGGGTGTCGCGCAAACTCGACCGGCTGCGCCAGCATCGCGAAACCCTGCAGACGAAGATCACCCACCTGGAGAGGCTCGCCGCCGGCCGGCACTCCGGCCTCGACCCCGCATCCACGGCGAAACTCGACCTACTCCGGCGAGAGCACCAACAGGTTTGCGCCCGGATCCGGAACCTCGGCCGGGCGCTGGCCTGGTCGGCCGCGCGGTGGCTGATCGACCAGGCCCACGCCGCCGGCGCCACCGTCGTCTACCTCGAAGACCTGACCTCCATGGAAGCCCCGGGCAGCTCGAAAGCCTGGAACCGCAGGCTGTCCAATGCGACCCGCGGCGTCTTGGCCGACGCCGTCCGGCACCTCGGCATGCGGGAACACGTCGCGG
>NZ_BOMG01000151.1 GCF_016862075.1 Actinoplanes couchii
CTCAGCCGGCCGTGCGGCAGAACGGCATGATCGGAACGCGTCCTATGCGGCACGAGAGTAAGTCGATTTTGATTTGTTGATTTCTCACTGACCTCTCCATTGGTTTCGGGAGACCATATTCTGCTGGAGCGGTGAAGCTCTTGACCTACGCCGGTCCGGTCGTTACGGATGCGCCGGGGACCTGGACGGGTGGTGTCCCGCTTGCCCCATCGGGTTTCGAGTGGCTGTGGTCAAGCGAGTGCGTCGTGCTGATGCAGTTTCTGGCGCAAATCAGTCTCGCCGGCCGTCGGCCTCTGTCGCCCGCCCGAGGGCTCCTGCCCTGATCAACAGGGCGTTCACCAGATTTACTGGCCATGCATTGAGACCATCAGATTGTGGGAATCCTGCGATCAGTCGAGTGGCGTACCGCTTGCCCCGCCGAGCATGCCGACGCCGCCATTCGCCGTGTTCTGAGTGACCTGTCTATGGACCCGACTGGTCCGCCCGGTGAGATCACATCCGGCAGCAAGGGCTCGCTGATCAAGAACCGGTGGCCGGCGAAAGTATCGGCCCGTTTGCAACGGCATGCCAGCGGGGCGATCGTACGGTGGAACGTCGACATGCGCGGCACCAAACACTTCGCCATCCTCGACGACATCGCCGAACGCCTCCCCGAAGGAACCCTGGATGATCGAGGAACAGCAGAAGCGGCTGCACGTCTGGGGCTACACCGAATCTTCGGCCGCAAGGAGATCCGACACCTGGGCAACGTGCTGACTGGTGACGAGGACGTCGTCGCGCTCGGCCAGGGCGTCTACGCCGGGAACCTCGCGATCGTGACACTCACGACGAAGCGACTGTTCTTCCTCGATCGCAGCATCGCGGCAACGGAGTCCTTTGACGAAATCCCGTTCGACTCGGTGACATCGGTGTCGACGGCGAAGGCTTTGACCGGCGAGACGCTGACGATCCACACGCCCGGCCGCTCCGTCGAGATAAAGCAGATGCGTCACGGCAACGCCGACGAATTCGCGAGATTACTGCGACAACATCGTGAGGCAACCCAACCGGCCGACACGGCAGTCCCTGCTCCTTTCGCGCAGATCGAAAGCCTGGCCATACTCCGCGGCAAGGGAATGATCAGCGAAGACGAGTTCATCCAGAAGAAGGCGGAATTGCTCGGCCGAATCTAGAACCCCGTTTTGCATAGCGCTCATTCCGCGATGCGATAGCCGATTCTGGCTGCGAAGCCAACACCTTGGGCCTCCTGTTCACCGTTGGTGGTCAGCCCGGGCGAGAGGGCTACGGGGATATCGTCGACCACCTACACCGCAACGGCTGGCCGGGCGAGCCACATCCGCCCTCTCACGACGAGTAGCCAGTGGTCGTGAGAGGGCCGCCCTGATCGCGGCAGAAGAGGTCGTTCACCTCGGATACCTTCCGGCCGTAGCGGACTGGAGCCGCCAGCCGAGGAACCGGTAGGACTCGAAATCTGTTCTACAGGCCTGGCCTTTGGCTTCGCCGCGTTGCGGCCCGTGCACTGACGCTGGCAGAACCTGGCAGTCACTCATTTAGGGGAATCCTCGCAGTCGTTTGAACCGAATCACTGAGGATGTGGTGACAGGGGTAACAAGCACGATCGCTACCTGCCGAAGGGGAAACCATGACAGCGAATAGCTTCCGATGGAGGCGGTCTGCCGCCGCTGCCCTTGCGACTTTGGTCACCGGTGCGGGACTGGTCGCTACGAGCACGCCAGCTCAAGCTGCCGGATGCGACGAAAGTCGTAACACGGCACGCAGCCTGGCCGCGACCGGAAACTTCTGGGAGCATCGGGAGGAGCCGGAACTGATCGCTCTCAGCATCCGAGTATCGCCATCCGCTGGATGTGCCTGGGGTCTCATCTCTGGGCTCTTACCGTATGTGATGGACGGCGATGTCTGGATCGACCGGTCACCGGACGGCGGAGCGAATTGGGTGAAAAGCGAAGTCCGCTCTGTCCCAAGCTCACAGGGGAGCACATACACCTCCGCCTACAGCACCTCGGGATTCAACGCCGTACGCGCCTGCGGCATCTACACCCGGCAGACTCTCAGTAGCGAAAAAAGCCTGAAGACGGGGTACTCCGGGCTACCTGAGACATCGGACGTCTACTGCACCTCCTGGGTTACACCGTAGCCGCTCAAGTTGCCGTCCGGCCGGTCGGCCTTCATAACTTCAGCCGAAGGTCGACCGGTCGACTCGTTCAAAGCTGGGCGCCACCGGCTAAAGCTCCCCATTGTCGGCGGCAAGAGAGTACGCCCTAGATGTGGGAACCACTCGACCTTCCACAAGACTCCACCGGCGCAGCCGCTTCCGCTTACGATTTCCTCGCATGGGCCTCGACCAGAGATTTCACTCACTTGAAGATTTCGTTGCCTCGCACGCTAGTCACGTAGATGGCGTAGTAGATTGCGGTGACGGTTCGGCTGTGCCGATCAAGGGTGTGGAGATCGAAGCCGCTATCCTCTTCGCGGACATCAGCGGGTTCTCGACACGCACGATTGGCATGAGCCCTGTAGAAACTCTTATCTACGTACAAACATTCTTCGGCTGGATCACATCACAGGCTCTTCGCGGCCGCCCTGGAATTGTTGATAAGTATATCGGCGATGAGGCTATGGTGATCTTCTCGAAGGATTTCGGATCCGCCGAGCCTGTGACGGATGCAATCCAGGCAGCCGTTGACATGGTCAGGAACGACCCTCACGCCTACAGGCCTCACGTCGACATTGCCTTCGGCAGGGTGATTGCAGGATTTGCTGGAACCCCACTGCGCTACAACGTTTCAGTTTTTGGACGCCCTGTTGCTCTGGCAGCACGATGCGCTGGCATAAAGCCGGATGACCCAGAGATGGCCTCGCCGGATATCGCTCTGCCCGATTCGGATTGGGGCGGACGATCCCTTGACGACTTCAGCACTCCAGGTATACCCGAATCCTTAAAGCTGAGCGAGGAGGCTAGGTCGGTAGCTCTAAAAGGAGTTGGCGAAGTCTCCATCCGAGAAATATTCAATGAAGCAATCTGGGTCGCACATCCGAGCGCCGAGGATCGTACCCGTGAGGCTCTAGAAGGCTTGCGCTCTAATAACCGCTACTGGCCTCGTTAAAACGTTCTTCCTTTTGCTGCAAATCCCGGCATTCAGTGCTGGAAGCATTGAATCCTTCATGACCAGAAGCACTCAACTCGGCAGTTGAGCGCTATCGTAGGGCCCACCTCCGGTCTGGCCGACGGTGACCGAGCGTCATCCGGAGAGGGTGGGCGCAACTAGCCCCTATCGACGCCCGTTGTGGCGGTTGTGACGGACAGGGTGGAAGCGATCGATGTGTTGGCGGGGTTCCGTGAGCAGCTCTACCGCTGCATGACCAAGCGGGCCGACGCCTTGTTCGAGCTGACGGACGCCATGTCGTGTACCGACGGGCCGGTCAAGACGCTGGTCGGGTTGTCGCTGGCGCCGGAGCCCCGGCGTGGCCACGGCGCCATGTACGACGCGCTCAACGCGGGGCGTACCGACGTCGAGTCGCTGCGCCGGAGCCTGGCCGGGTTGCCGTTGCCGCGAGCAGCGGATGGCCGCCTGGTCCTCGCGGTGGACGTCTCACCGTGGCTGCGCCCGGACGGTAACTGCACCACAGCGGTCGTTCTGCCACACCTACGGGCGCGGCAAAGACGAACACCGGATGATCCTTGGCTGGCCGTATTCGATCATCGCCGCTCGGGAAACCGGCCGGACCTCCTGGACCGCGCTGCTGGACGCGGTCCGCCTCCCGCCCGGCGCGGACGTCACCACGATCACCTGCACGCAGGTCCGGCAGCTCATCAATCGGCTGACCGCCACCGGCCAACGGCAGGCCGGGTACAGCGACATTCTGATCGTGCTCGACGCGGGCTACGAGGCTCCGCGTATCGCCTGGCTGCTGCGGGATCTGCCGGTGGGAATCCTCGGCCGGATGCGCTCCGACCGGGTGCTGCGCCGTGCGACCCCACCCCGCGTCTACCAGCCCTTGGGTGGTGGGCCGGCCAAGCACGGCGGCGAGTTCGTCTTCGGCGACGCCGCCACCTGGGACGTTGAGCAAGCGGTCACGGTCACCGACAACCGACTGTACGGCCGGGTGAAGGCGCAGGGCTGGGACCGGCTGCACCCGCGACTGAGGCGTCGGGCTGCCTGGGTCGACCATGACCAGGCGCTGCCGGTCATCGCTGGCACGGTCATCCGGCTCACCGTCGAGCACCTGCCCAGTCGGGCGGAGCCGGAGCCGGTCTGGTTGTGGTGGTCCCAGGTCGACGCCACCGATGCTGATGTCGACCGGTGCTGGCAGGCGTTCCTGCGTCGTTTCGACATCGAGCACACTTTCCGACTGCTGGAGCAGACTCTTGGCTGGCCGCTCCGCAGCTGCGCGAGTCGGCCGCGGCGGACCGTTGGACCTGGCTGATCTTGGCCGCGCATACTCGGCTACGCCTCGCGCGGCCGCTCACCCAAGACCTGCGCCGGCCCTGGGAACGCCCGATGGCACCGGAGCGGCTTACCTCCGCCCGGGTGCGGCGGGGGTTTCGGAACCTCCACGCGACCAGCGCCTCGCCAGCGCGTGCACCCAAACCCAGCCGGCCCGGGCCCGGACGCCCGCCTGGCTCCCGCAACCGGCACACCGCTGCCCGTCAAGACGTAGGACTCGTCCTGGTCACCGGCCAGGCTCACCAGCGGCCGACCCATCACCAGAAGGGCACCAAGCTCCGCCGAACTGGTTGAACGACAGGCTCAGCTTTCCGGGGCGGGTGGCCTCGTTCGTACGCGGCGGATGTCTTCGGTGGGGGTTACTCCGAACAGGCGGCGGTACTCGCGGCTGAACTGGGACAGGCTCTCGTAGCCGACGGCGTGACCGACTCCGGCCACGTCTCCGGGGGCCGCGGTCAGGCGTACCCGGGCCTCCTGCAGGCGCAGTTGTTTCTGGTATTGGACCGGGCTCATCGTGGTGGCCGCCCGGAAGTGCCGGTTGAGGGTGGCGACGCTGACGCCGGTGTGCCGGGCCAGGTCCTCGATCCGGATGGTCCGGTCGTAGTGGTTCTCCAGCCAGCGCGCCGCCCGCCGGGCCAGGGTGAACCGCTCGTCGGCGCGGCCGACCTGGCGCACCAGGGCGCCGAGTGGGCCGGTCAGCAGCCGCCAGTGGATCTCCCGCTCGATGCCGGGGGCCAGAACGGCGAAGTCCCGGGGTCGCTCGACCAGGCGCAGCAGTCGCCGGAACGCGTCGAGCAGTTCGTCGTCCGCGGCGGCGACCCCGGCGACCGGGCCGGAGGTGTGATCTGAGGGCGCTTCGAGCAGCAGTTCGGCCACGAGTTCCGGCCGCAGGCGTACCGCGGCGGCCAGAAAGGGGTCGGCCCGGGTGATCCGGGCCGTCACCGCCAGCTCCATCGAGAAGATCAGGTACTCCCCCGCGCCGTAGCGGAACTCGTGCCCGGCCAGGGCCGTCCGTTTCTCGCCGGCCACCACGACGGCGACCATCGGTTCGAGGTGTGCGCAGTACGGTTCGGACTCGCTGGTCGCGGCCGACACCAGCGAGCCGGGCAGCCAGCTGCCCCGGGCGACCGTCCCGTGCAGCCGGGGAATCAGGTCGCGCAGTTCGCTCAGGACGTCCACGCCCGCCAGTATGGCGGTGATCGTGAGCGGATCAGGCATCGGAGCGCGCCGAACGATATAGGGTCCGGTCGCTGCCGGGCCGAGGATCAGTACATGACAAAGACAGTGCTGATCACCGGAACCTCCAGCGGCCTGGGCCGGGCCACCGCGAAGCTTTTCCAGGCCGAGGCTTGGAACGTGGTCGCCACGATGCGCCGGCCCGAGTCCGAGACGGAGTTGACCCGGCTCGACAACACCCTGGTCACCCGGCTCGACGTCGAGGACCCCACCACGATCACTGCGGCGGTACGGGCCGGCCTGGACCGTTTCGGGCGTCTGGACGCGCTGGTCAACAATGCCGGGTACGGCGCGTACGGGCCCCTCGAAGCGACGCCGATGGCCAAGATCCGGCGGCAGTTCGAGGTGAACGTTTTCGGTCTGCTGGCGACGACGCAGGCGGTGTTGCCGTACCTGCGGGAGCAGCGGTCCGGTGTGATCGTGAACGTCTCGTCGATCGGCGGGCGGCTGACGTTCCCGTTCGGTACCCCGTACCACGGTGCGAAGTTCGCGGTGGAGGGGATCTCCGAGGCGCTCTGGTACGAGCTGGGGACGGTCGGCGTACGCGTCAAGCTGGTGGAGCCCGGTGGTATCCGCACCGATTTCGGCGGCCGGTCCTTCGACTTCAGCAACGAGCCGGTGATCGCCGACTACCAGCCGAACATCGGCCGGGTCTTCGACGTGCTCGGCCCGCTGATGGCCGACGGCGGTTCGGAGCCGGAGCACATCGCCGACACCGTATTCACCGCGGTGACCGACGGGACCGACCGGCTGCGGTACGAGGCGGGCACCGACGGCATCACGATGCTCGCGTCTTGGCGGGCGGCCGACGACACGAGCTTCCTGGCCGGGATCAGGCAGCAGTTCGGCCTGGCGGACGTGAGCTGACCCAGGCTCGGCGGCGTTGCTGGATCGCGGCGGCCAACTCCTCCTCGCGACCGTTCTCGATCAGTGGGGTCCGCCCCGGCACCAGGCCCGTCGTGCGGACCAGCTCCGTGCGGGCGATCTCCAGGGTCTCCCCGGACAGCAACTCGCCGGGGACCGGGGTGAGGAATCCGATCAGCGCCAGGCCGGTGACACCCCAGGCGGCAACCCCACCCGATTGCGGCGTACGAAGACCGCCGGTCCCGTCGTCGGCCACGAACACCGGCCGGCGCCGCCGCACCGACGGTGACCACGACAGGGCCAGCACCGCATCAAGCGCTGGGAGCATCGATGGATCCTAGGACACCGTCACTCCGGAACAGCGACGTCCCGGTCACCGCTGTCCGCGACGGCGACCCGGGTCAGCGCTGCGACACCGATACCGGCCGCGCCGACCAGCAGGAGTCCGGTCAGCAGGTGACCGGCGGCGGCCACTCCCGCACCGGCGGCGGCGAACAGCACCACCTCGGCCAGGAAACCCCACGGCTCCGGGAGCCGCCGCTCGGCTCGCGGGGCCAGGTAGAGGCCCCACACCGTGATCGCCACGGCAGGTGCGGCCACCGCGAACGCGATCTGCAGCGCGAGCTGGTCCGGCAGCACCGCACCCGCGTAGGCGAGCGCGGCGAACAGCACCAGCTCGGTGAGGAATCTGGCCACCAGCACGACGCCCCGCCACCCAGTTAGCACATCCGGCAGCGTACCGAGTGGACATCCACGCTCGTCACCGGATCTGGTCGGCGGCCCATCGTTCCAGGCTGGCCGCGTCGATCGGCAGGGCGCCGGACAGCACCTCGTTGCCGGTCGCGGTGACCAGCAGGTCGTCCTCGAGGCGGATGCCGATGCCGCGCAGTTCCGGCGGGACGGTCTCGTCGTGGGCGTGGAAGTACAGCCCCGGTTCCACCGTCAGCACCATGCCTTCCTGCAGGTCGGCGCCGTGGTACTGCTCGTACTCCGAGGCGCCGCAGTCGTGCACGTCGAGTCCCAGGTGGTGGCCGACGCCGCAGACGATGTAGCGGCGGTGCTGCTGCCCGGTGGGGGCGAGCGCCTCGTCCACCGAGACTCCGAGCAGGCCCCAGTCGGCGAGTCCCCGGGCGAGGACCTCCATCGACGCGAAGTGGAAGTCCGAGTACCGGGTGCCGGGGCGGACCCGGTCCATGCCGGCCCGGTGGGAGGCTTCGACCAGGTCGTGGACCTGGCGCTGGGCCGGGGTGAATCCGCCGCCGACCGGGATGGTCCGGGTGACGTCGGCGGTGTAGAGCGAGCGTGCCTCCACGCCCATGTCCAGCAGCAGGGCCTCGCCGGGCAGGATCGGCCCGTCGCAGCGCACCCAGTGCAGGATCGGCGCGTGCGGGCCGGAGCCGACGATGGTGTGGTATCCGGGGCCGTTGCCGAACGTACGGGCATAGCGGTCGAAGGTGCCTTGCAACCACCGCTCGCCGAGACCGTCGGCGACCGCCCGGGGGACCTCGGCGGCGACCGCGGCGAAGCCGGCGACGGTGGCGTCGATGGCCGCCCGCATCTGGCCGATCTCCCAGTCGTCCTTGATCATGCGCAGGTCGGAGGCGATGCGCCCGCCGGCGGTGAAGGACGCCGGTTCGGTGTACGAGTCCCGGGCCCGCACCGGCAGGTCCAGCGCCGAAGACCACGCGTCCAGGCCGGCCGACGGCCCCACCCACAGTTCGCCGTACGCGGCGCTGGCGAAGAAGTCACGTTCCCCCGGCCGGGCCGGCGGCGGCATGTAGAGCACCGCGTCGTGGCCGCCGGCGCGCGGGATCATCACCAGCACCGAGCCTTCGACCTGGCAGGACGTGGCCCACACGAAGTCGCTGTCGACCCGGAACGCGTAGTCGGCGTCACCGTTGCGGCTCTTGGCGACGCCGGCGGCGAGCACGATCGTCTGCCCCGGCAGCGCGGCGCTGAGCCGTTCCCGGTGGTCGGCGGCGGCTTTGGCGGCCGCCGCGTCCACCGGCGCGGGCACGTCACGGGCCGCCCACCCCTGACCGATGGCGGCCACGAACCCGGGGCTGTCGTCGGCCAGCCGCGGCGGTTTGGTACCGGCCCAGGCCGGGCGGGGCTGTGTCATGGCACCAGGATAGGTGCCCCGCGGTGCGCTGCTCGTTCGCGCCGATGGAGGAGGGCGTCTTCCGCCCCAACCCACTCATGTCTCGACTTACTCAATTCTCGAGTAAGTCGAAGATCAAGCTAGGCACGGGTCTCCGGGCCGCGGCACGGTCAGGGGCGGTACTGCTCGGCGATCTCGTAGATGAAGTCGGCGGTGTTGGCGATGGTGACCGGGTAGCCGGTGCCGCCGAGTTGCTTCTTGAGCCAGGCCGCGTCGGTCAGGCAGCTGCCGGTGATGTCGAAGCCCTTGCCGTTCATGCAGTCCGGGTTGCCGCTGTTGGTGGAGAACACCTTCAGGGAGCCGTTGACCGGGAGGGTGTAGCGGCTGCCGTCGCCGTTCACCGCGCTGCCGTCCTTGCTCAGTTCGGCGGGCTCGACGACAGCGGTGCGTTTGGCGCTGTCGTAGCTGTGCAGCAGCACGAGGTGGGTGCCCGCGCCGATCGGGAACGTGGCGTCGCCCTTGCTCTCCTGCTGTTCGGCCTCACTCTTCTGCGGGTCACTGGTCGCGGCGGTCGACGGGGACGCGACAGGGGTGGCCGGGGCCGGGGCGGCGGCGGACGTCGTACCGGGGGCGGGTGTCACGGCGACCGGTTCGGTCGTCGAGCAGGCGGAGACGAGCAGGACCGCGCCGGCGACGACGGGGAGGGCGAGAAGACGAATCATGTCGATGATCTTGCACGGTCGGGTCACCACTCTCGTCGATGCCTCCCCCGGCTGACACGAATCCGGGATCATCGTTGCGGGACGATCCCTTCGCGTAGTGCGGTGAACAGGCGGTCGAGGCGCGCCCGGTGGTCGGTGGTCACGGTGTCGGCGGGTTCGCCGTCGATGCGGCGGCGGGCGGTCTCCACCAGCACGGTGCTGTAGCCGGCGATGAAGAACGCGGCGAGCAGCGTCGCGTCGCCGTCGAGTTCGCCGGTCAGCGTCGCCTGGAGTTCGGCGGCGATGGCGCGGGCGCGGGCGATGAGCGCGGGTGATTCCGCGACGGTCCGGAAGAAGGGCACCGAGCCGTCGGCGACCCCGGAGAGCGGGTGCCGTTCGTCGACGAGCCGGGAACACGCTTGCTGGAGGGCTGTCAGGACGTCGGTGCCGGGTGCGCGGTCGCGGACGGTGGTGCGCAGCAGTTCGGCGGCGTCGGCGGCGCGGTCGAGGAAGAGGTCTTCCTTGCGCGCGAAGTGGTTGAAGACGGTCACGCTCGACACTCCGGCCTCGCGGGCGATCTCGGCGACCGTGACGGATTCGTACCCGCGTTCGAGGAACAGCCGGTTGGAGACCTGCAGGATCCGGGCCCGGGTCTGTGGGCCGCCGCGTTCGCTGGTTCTGGGCATCCACCCTCACTCTCTTGTGTGACTAAATTTAGTCAGTTAGCTTAGTGCTCGGATCCGCGTCAGGAGGGTAGTCCCATGCGACAGAGGTTTCCCGCTCCGGCCACCATCAGCGAGCAGGCGCAGGCGTGGCTCGCCGTCGACGGCGGCGAGCTGACGTACCCGGCCGCCGACGACACCGAGGCGTGGCTCGCGATGGCCGAGCAGGCGAATCGATCCACGGTCCGCCGGTTCCCGATCAGCGACATCCCGGTCCACACCGAGAACATCGAAGGCGTCACTGTGTACGCCGCCCAACCCCCCGAGACCGGCGGTCCGCTCCTGCTCTGGATGCACCCCGGCGGTCTCCTGGTCGGCGGCGGACCGGCGTGCCGCGTGACGACGGCCCGGACCGCGGCATCCATGGGCCTGCTCACGTGGGGCGTGGACTACCGGATGCCGCCGCTGCATCCGTACCCCGCGGCCCTCGACGACGCGCTCGCCGTCTACCGGCGGGTGGTGCACGACCGCGATCCGGCCCGGGTGTTCGTCGGCGGCGACTCCGCGGGCGGCAACATCGCCGCGGCCCTGCTGCTGCGGGCCAGGGACGCCGGACTGCCGATGCCCGCGGCACTGGTGCTCAACAGCCCGCAGGCCGACCTGACCGAAGAGGGCGACACCTTCCAGACCCTGGCCGGGGTGGACAACGTGCTCCGCAGTCTGCAGCCGGTGAACGCCCTCTACGCGGCCGGGGCTGACGTACGACATCCGTATCTCTCTCCGGTCCTCGGTGATCTTTCTGGTTTCCCGCCCACCCTCCTGCGCAGCGGCACCCGCGACCTGTTCCTGTCCAACACCGTCCGCATGCACCGCACCCTGCGCGCCGCCGGCGTGGAAGCCGACCTGCACGTCTTCGAGGCCATGCCCCACGGCGGTTTCGGCGGCGAAAGCCCCGAGGACCGCGAAGCCGTCGCCGAGCAGCGCCGCTTCCTCGACAAGCACGGCAGGCGCTCGTGAAGGCGGTCGCGTTCCGCCGCTTCGGCGCCCCGGAGGTCCTGCAGATCGTGGACCTCCCCGAGCCGCACCCGGCTCCCGGTGAGGTGCGCATCGCGGTCCGGGCCGCCGGGATCAACCCGAGCGACTGGAAAAAGCGCCAAGGCCAGATGGATCAAAATCTGCCACAGACTTTGGGGTACGAGGCCGCAGGCACCGTCGACGAGTTGGGTGACGGCGTCACCGGTGTGGCCGTCGGTGACCGTGTGTTCGGGTTCTCCCCCACCGGCGCGGCCCAGGCGGAACTGGCGGTCCTGTCCTGCTGGGCCCCGGTCCCGCCGTCGCTGAGTTTCGCCGAGGCAGCCGCACTCCCCGCCGCGATCGAGACGGCGGCACGCGCCTTGGATCAGCTGGGCGTGTCGACCGGCACGCTACTGATCAACGGCGCCTCCGGAACCGTCGGCTGCGCAGCCGTCCAACTGGCGGTGGCCAGGGGTGCCCGAGTGATCGGTACCGGCAGCCCAGCCACCCACGACCGGTTGCGCGCACTCGGTGCCGACCCGGTCGCCTACGGCTCCGGCATGACAGACCGGGTCCGGGTGCTGGCTCCGGACGGGGTCGACAACGCGCTGGACGTGGCCGGAAGCGGCATCCTGCCGGAGCTCATAATCTTGGCCGGCGGCCCAGAGCACGTGATCACCCTCGCCGACTTCACCGGAGCCCAGCAACACGGCGTACGTTTCAGCAGAGGCGACGAGGGCCGTGCCCTCTACATACTCACCCAGATTGGCACCCTGATCGATTCCGGCAGTTTCACCCTCCCCGTGGGCCGAACGTTCCCCCTGACCGAGATCGCACAGGCACACCACGTCGGCGAGGCGGGCCTCGTACGCGGAAAGCTCGTTTTGCTCGTCGACTGACTCGATCAGGAACCAGCGGTCACGTGGTGGAGCTGCGGAAACGTCTGCCAGAGGTCTCGAAGGAATTCGCGGTACTGATCTGGGCCGTGCACCAGGGCGGCGCCGACGACGGTTTCGAGAGCTGCGGTGAGTGAGTCGGGGTGTGTGGTGGACGAGATCGTCGGCAGGGCGTACCACTGCTGTTTGACGATCTCATCGTCGCCCTCCGGCAGGAAGGCGGTGCCCGGGATTCGCGGTACGAAGGTGTCCGGGACGGCGTCTTTGTAGGCGTACCAGAAAGTGTGTTGATCGAACGGTTTCGGCATCGGCGAGCCGGAGCGCAGCGCTGCCAGGGCGGGGGTGAGTGCCGGCTCCCGGTCGAGGCCCGCGACGTGGAGGGCCCGGAGGGCGGCCCAGCGTGCCACGCCGCGGTGGGTTTCGTCGTCGGCTTCGGCGAGCGCCCACATCAGGTCGGCGTCGATGGCCTGGATGTCCCCGAGCCAGAGTTCGACCGCGCGCAGGCGTTCCGGAGGTACGCGGTCCCCGAACCGGCGCCGGTCCTCGCGTTCCTGTTCGCGGGAGCGCACCATGTCGTCGGTGGCCTGTTCCGCCGGCGACATGGGGATCTGCCGGTGTACGCGGTGCCAGTACGCGGCCTGGGAGCTGGTCTGTCGCACGATGCGGTCCGGTGCGGGTGGTGCGGGCCAGAACTGCAGAAGGTATCGGTCGGCCGGCTCCGGCGTGGTGTCTGCCTGGTCCAGGCCCGAGGCGCAGTACCGCACGCGGTACCGGGTTCGGGGCAGGTCCAGTGGGTGTTCCTCCGAGCCGTCCAGGCCCAGCAACGTGACCTCGGCGGATGCCGGCTCGAACGACACCTCGACGACCTCGTCCCACCGGTCCTCGACGGGCGGCTCGGAGGAATATCGCGCGACAACGATCGGGACCTCGCCGGTATGCGTACCGATCACCAGCTGTAACGCTCCTGGCGCGCCGGCCCCGCACAGGCCGTTGCGCTGGCCGTCCCAGGACCGGTCCGGGTCGTAACTGTCGTACATCTCGGTCCCGGAGAACACGATCGCCGTCGAGTAGGTCACGAAGACCGGCCCGTCCAGCAGCACCACCGTCCCCATCACGTCAGCATGCCAAAGGCCTCTCGCACTCACGCCGGAACACCCGACACGCGGGCCCGGGTTAACGGGGTCATCCGTGGGCACTCAGGCACCGGTCATATCCGATTTCAAACCATTTCGGGACGAAGGGTGCTCTCACCGCGAAATTTC
>NZ_BOMG01000152.1 GCF_016862075.1 Actinoplanes couchii
CTCAGGGCTCAGGGCTCAGCGGCTCAAGGCTTCGGACGCGGGGCCGCGGCTTCTGGGCCCATCAGGCCTGGGTGGCCCTGATGGGCCACCCGCTGGTCCAGGAAACTCCTCGGTCAATCCTTACGCTCGCCTCTGCTGCCCGCGCTGAGTGAAGCGGTTAACACATCGAGGTCTTCTCCTCGCATCTCGATGGTGAAGCGGCCTGTTGCGGGTGGCCCGTCGGCATTCGTGGCAGTAGCGGTCCAAGTCGCGATGACCGGCTCCATACGAGTGGAGGGGATGAGCACGCAGATGTCGTCGGCAAGGATCAGTCGTTGCTGAGGACGGAGCGTCACGGGGGTGAAGGCAAGGGTGAAGCTGCCGCCGTTGTCGATGGTGTACGTCGGCGGGACGTAGTAACTCGGCGTCGAGATCGTTGAGTGCCAACGTGTATCCCCGAGCCGGGCGATTGGGTTCTCCCGCGGGCCCCAACTCCGGGGTGGTTTCGGTAGAAGTGACCAGAGGTCGAATTCGCCGCCAACCGTGATGGCACCGCTGGCTTCGGCGTCTCCCGCGACGTGCAGTTCGACGAGGACGTCTTGATAGTTACGGTTCGAGTTGTTGGTCAGCACGAACTTTGACGGGCTCAGGAAACGCCGCGCGGCCTGACGCATGGTCTCCGGCCAGGCGGTGCGGACGGCGTCGATGTAGGTGCCTACCTCGGCCTCGAACTGATCCTCGGTGCGGTCCTCGGGGATTTCGGCACCGAGGCCGGCGATTCGTATGTCAGGAAACGCCCGGAAGGCACTGGGACCGAGGATCCCAGCAATGGTGCCGTCGGACGGTCGCCGTCCTCTCGGCTGGGCCCGGGTAGCTCTGGCTCGGATGATCGGTTTCATCAATGCTTGGCTCTCGGCCTTGAGGAACCGTTCGAGATGTTCGGGGTGCCATCCATAGCGGGACAGCGGGGCGGCCGTCTCGACTCCAACGCTGACGTCGAACTGATCGGGTATCCGGGCCCCCCGGCGGTCTGCCAAGCGGGCGATTTCCACGTGGTCGGCGCGGACGGACCTTGCTAGCTTTCGAACGAAGACCGTGCCGTCGGGAACGGTGGGATACTCCTTGCGGAAGGTGTGAATCGGGTCGCCCCATTGCGGCGCTGCGATCTCAATGACAAGCACGGTCTGTCCCTGGCACTGGGTCCAGTGCGGGTTCCAGACTGGACCGTCCGCGCCGACATAAGGGCTAATCAACTGATCGAGGTCGGCGTTGTCGACCGGCTCCACGCCATGCACGGTGCCTGGCTCGATGCCGATCAGCAGGATGCCGATCCCGCCGACGGTGGCGGTTGCCTTGTCGGGGTCGCGGTTCGCCATCGCGATGATCGCCTTGGCCACGATCTTGGCCATCTGCTCACGTGAGCGAAGGGCGAGCGTCGACTTCCACTCCAGCCAGGTCTGTTCGTCGTTCTCGTCGGCGTGCAGGACTGCGTTCAGCACGGCAGCCCAGTCGCCGATCCGGCGCGGCTGCTTCGTGACATCCATGTCGAGCATGAAGAGAACCGTAGCGAGCCCCGCCGACATAATCGCCTGCATTAACCCAGCTGGTGGTCGTCGTGGCGCCGTCGGCGGACTTGGGAATCCTGCAGAGGCCATCTCGGAGGACGCCGAGACCAACGGCAAGCCGTCCACCGTCGGTGGCACGGACGCGCCAGTCCCACATACCGACATGGAACGATTCCACTGGATCTATCGATCCAAAGCCCGCATCGTCCGAGCCCTATACCGCCGAAAGCGCGGTCCGCCCCGGCTATACCGGCGGCCGAAAAATTTACCCGTATCTGCCTAATTCGATCCTTATCTTCGATCGTCGCACGCTGGCATTCGAATAGCCCAGAGGAATCGAACCACCATTACCGAAGACGCGAATCCAGATGAGAGACTATTGAAACTCTGGTCGCGGCTACGGCGTAGCGATCACCTGCGCCGTAGCCGCCTACCCAGTATTAAATGGCTATCACTTTGGCCGATACTTAAGAGACCTATCTGTGCAATGTCCTTATAATCACCCTGCGGAGGAACTACTCTTGAATTTCAAGGTAGGCGCGATATGAGGGGTGAATTTGGTATCGTAACGGCCTCCTGAAAGCCTTAGTCAGTTTCCGGGAGAGCACCTCAGCCCGTCGCATCTCACCTTCAGTCCCTCCGTAGTCAAATACATTCTCGCTCGTTTCAATTCCGAGGAACCCCAGCCTACGAAGGATGCCGAGAAGGTTTGCTTTGCTGGCAATATCTGCCGACGGCTTTAGAATTTTTGTCAATCTGCTATCGGTAACAATTGAATCTTCACCGGCAAACTCAAAAAGTGCGCGTTCCAAGTCGATCTGCGCAGCAACGCCTTCCACCAGCAAAGCCTCAAACGCGAATCTACTATACGTATTCTCGGCTTCTAAAATATCCTTTTCCTGAACCTTGTCGTGCTTTGCATTGGTCGCCCTCAATACTGCCGCATTCGCGAGAAATACTAGATCACGCGGTCGTCGCTGAACGCGCGAAAGTAGGTAATCGCGCGTGGGCAGACCTTTTACGTGCGGCACAAAAACCTGATCCCACAAATCGTTATTTACGCTACTGATTGGACGCGTTGCCATGAATCTGTCTTCTAGCACTCGAGCGAGAAGATCTGCATCGCGCCATTCGATTTCGGCTGTATTAATTTTATCCGGCTCTCGGGCGAATTGTCGAACGTATGCATAAATGTCACTACGGAGGAAGACGGTAAGTGTGACGTTAACGGCAGACTTCCGGATGTTTTCCTTCTTGAATTCGTCGACGATTCGGCCAATCACAGTGAGTAGGCCCAGTAGAAGTCGAGAAAGTAGTTCTAGATCAGCACCCCGTTGCCAAGCCTTGTCGAGGTTGTCGACCAGGATCGCGATTCTATTTCGGTCATGAAGGGCAGCGCCAATTAGACTCCGTAGCGTCCTCAGCGTGTTGCTATAAAGGGCCGTATTGACCTTCTTGCGCGCCTCCTCAACCTGGCTTTCATCCAGGCCATCAGCTAGCACAACTTCAAGAGACCTTACTAACCTATCGAGCCGAATTGAGAAACTTGCATCTATGCCGCGATGGTGTTCATCAAGATGTCCTCGAAGTTGGCTCATCGGTGAACCGCTCAAAATTCCTGCTGGACGCTTCTCAGCCTCATCTACGGCGTTGGCCGCCACCTCAGTGTAGATGAGATATTTCCAAAGACCTTCGATGAGGTAGTCGCCGAGGTGCCGCGAACTGATACGTCGCAATACCTCAAGGAGGGCTTCAAGTTCATAACTGGCTGGCTTGATCACACAGACAAGGTTTCTGGCATCGCCACGCATAAGTTCAGCAGCTTGAAGCATATTGGCCGTCTTGCCAGTACCCTTTTTTCCGGTAAAAATTGTTGCGGCCGCGTCTACCACGTCACGAAAATCTCGCGTTTCAACGAAGTACTGATCCAGCCCTTCTTGATCGCTTTCTGCGACATGGTTTCCGAATCTGAGAGCGGAAAGCTCTACACTCATGTGCCTTCGCACCCTCGTCGCGGAGGGGCGGATCGTCGTGCGAAGCGTTTCCATCCACCCGACAGATTGCTTTTCTAGGTCGGCCGCATTCCGATAGTGAATGGCCATATCTCGGTAGTCGATCGGTGGCGTAATTGTGTCTTCCATCACGATAACGACGGTTTTGCCGAGACCTTTTGCTAGGCCCGCCAATAATGACGCGCGAGCATTTACAGTATCGGCCAGGAACGCCCTTTCCGGAGTCATATGGAAGATCGCAATGGAGGAAGAATGAAGTTCCTCCGCATACCATGCGAGCGGTTGACTGCCGTACTCGTCAGGGTCAATCGTGTTGATCTCAAACTTATCGTACGCATCCAGCACACGCGAGAGCCGTTGGCTAGCATCGTCCTCTTTGAAACTCGGAACGTAGAAGATCCGAGCATCAGAGGCGGGCGGAAGTGGTACACCGCCCGTCAAATCGTCCCAAAGTGGTGGAGAGTCCGATTCGATGATCCTCGTTAGTTTCTCAACAAGGTCAGTCGTGTTCTTGTAAGAAGTCGCGCCGGTTGTCGCTAGTAGCGATAATCCACGCAGATTCCTATGCGCATGCGTGTCCTGGCCGTCAGTCAGAATGGCAATTTTCTTCCTTTTCCCAATGGCTAGACCCAACTCAAACAGGACGTTATCGCTCAGTGTGGTCAACTCGAAGATGCCCAATGTGCACTGATCGATGGAGGCCTCGACCTCGTTGATAATCAAGCGGCCATCCACGACGAGATCTTCCCACGAGACAGCGTGAGCAATAAGCGAACCCTCTCCGAATTCTTTTGCTACATTCCGCATTGTTTCGCTGAGCACCGCTGGCCGAGCGCTGTAGCCGAAGAAGAGCTTCTCCATTACCTTCGCTTTCCGTGATTGAAATACAGCACAATTGGAGCCTTTGGTTATTGCGCCACGTTGACGAAGAAGACCGCTATGTATGCTAGTCCAAAAATTAGTGGCGTCCATTGTTCGATTTGCGTGATGGGTAAGTAAAGACGGGAAGACTTGCCGGACCCGATTGCCTTCCATTCGGCGAGCCAATACGGCGATGCTGGAAGCTTCTCCTCAAGGACCCCGATGACCCGAAACTTAGCCGACGATAGTTGCCGATAAGAACGTAAGATCCAGAACCATGCAACGCACTGAAAAAGGACAACAGATAATGGAAAAAGGAGAAGATTACCATTCTTGCTAAGGCTTTGGAAGAAAGTAATGCTAAGCGTAATTGCTGCGGTGTTAGCTGTAAGGAAGAAGGTGTTATGGAGGCTCCGCCGTGCAGTGACGCGATCTGCCATCTCAACGTAGATCTTGTACTGCTCCATAATCGCCGCCTGGTACTTCTCCCCTGGTCCTTCGTAGGCGGACGCACTCGTGGAAGTCCAGAGTCCTTCCCGGATGGAGTCGATCGGGGCCTGCCGGCGGCCGATTGCTGCTGTAAGGCGACGCGCCATGGTCATTCCGGCATTATGGCGGACTGCCCGTCACAGTTCCACTACGTATAGTCGAGTGTCTTGGACTTTCCGTACTTTTCGGGCGTCTCGGCTCATGTGCTCCTGAAGGAGTGCTTGCCTGTCAGCGGCTCATGCTGGGGATCGCGGAACATGGTTTCGACCATGACCTTCCTGGGAGCCTGCAAGCGCGATGAACTTCGTACCGGCGATCGTGTAGTTAGGCAGGTCGGGTTGCCATCCTGCTGGTTTTCTTCCTCGTTTGGTGGCGTATCAGCTCGGATACGTCTGGTTGATGTCGTTTCATGCCGTACAGTGGCAAGCCGCCTGTTTCAGTGGTAGAACGCCGCGCGAGCACCTCCTAGAAGCTTGTCTGATTCTGGTAAAGGATCACGGCCAGGATGATCTCCGCTGGGATTTGTCGTGCAACATCTCAGGACGCGAAGAGGTTACGGGACGTCTTTTCAGCCGTGGTGAGCTTTGGAGCCGAACATCGACAGAATTCTCGTAGCCAGCGTCCAGAGTGCGAGATCTTTGTGCCGCTGGTGGCGATAGGCCCCGGCTGTCCGTGACTCGCTCCGGGCGGCTGGGTTGTCACCGAGGCTGAGGACGGGCGATGGATATGGGATCACCACAGTCAGGGTCCGAGCAGTTGGAGAATTTGGGGCCGGCTGAGTTTGTTGGTACGGCTGAGATTCAGAAGATCGTGAAGGTTAGCCGACAGCGGGTCTATCAGCTCACCAGGCGGAATAGTTTTCCGGAGCCGGCTGCTGTTCTTTCTTCCGGGAAAGTTTGGGTCACGGCGGAGGTCATAGCCTGGATCCAAGTCCATCGGCCGGCGGATCTCCCGTGAGCTTGGGTCTCTATCTTGCTCAGACTGCGCTGGACCGGCTGGCGGTGGCGGATGCCCATCTGAATCAGCACTTGTCGGGGACACCGGGTGGGCTCTGTGCTGTGTGTCTGGAGCCGGAGCCGTGTCGTGCTCGGTATGACGCGCTCGGGGTGTTTGATCAGTACGGGGTGCTTCCGCGTCGGCGGCCTGGTACTGCTGGTGTTCCTATTCGGGGTCAGAGTTTCGATGGCTTTGCTGAGCCCCAGACCCGCTCGAACGATCTTGTGTGAGTGGCGACCATACCGGAATCGCTGCTGCTCTTGAGGTGCAGAACCGGGGCGTGGGCTGCTGGGCGCCCGTAGATGTGGGAGTTGACCAGCATCTCGTCGTCCGAGCGGCACAGCGAGTTGTAGAGAACCGTGTCGTGCAGGCGCAACATGATGCCCGGTGTGGTGGAGAGCGGCTGGAGGCTGACCAGAGCGGTTCGGATGCGGACGCTCATTCCGGTGCCTACGCGTTCTTCGTTCCCACGGTTGGCGATGTGCTCGCCGTCGGGGTCGCCCAGCGCGATTCGCACGCGGACGCCACTCCGGGCCTTGTCCTGTAGCAGGGCAGGGATCGAGGCGTCTTCGGCGAGGTACAAGGCGCTGTAGGCCAGGACGTCGATCTCATGCTCGGCACGGCGTAGAAGGCGAGTCCAGACGTCGGTGGGGACGGCTGAGCGGTGGGGGTAGACGATGCGGACCTCGTCGGACATTGCCGGTTGCTCTGTTGGGCGCGGCAGGGTGGGCCATAGGTCGTGGGCCTGCCAGCCGGTGATTCTGACGAGGGCGTCGCGGTGGCGGGGGTAGGGCATCCGGCCGGTCATCCAGCGTTGGACGGTTTTCGGGTCGACGTCGAGGCGTGCTGCTACGTCGATGATGTCTATCCCGGCGCTTCGGAGGGCTCGGGCGAGTGGACTGTTCACACAACGACTCCCATCGCTGGCTACCGACGTCATCGTAGTCAAGAAGTCCCTAGACGTCCTAGCCCTGTGGTTCACGTTGGGTTACCCGATCGGCAGGATCGGCATCGATGAAACGCTAGATGAGCGGGTGGACCGGGATGCCGACAGACAAGCAAGCTGAGCATGAAACGGCACGTCAAGCCACTGATCGGCTGGCGCTTGCTCTTGAGGATGCCGGCTTCGACGTCGGGGCAGACTTTCCTGGACTTCACGATGTTGTCGACCAGGCGGGCACTGTTGTCGTGCGTCTGGGGGACGTGATGCCGAGCGTGGCGGACCGGCTCACCGAACTACTTTCCGGGGCTCGCCCGTAGGAGGACGTACAAGCGACGAGGGGGCACGGCCACGTGGGAGCGGGCGCTAGTCTGCCGGTGTGGCTGAGATTGAGCGTGCCCGCGATCTGACGCGGCTGGTGCTTGCCGAGTCGATCCCGCGTCGCTGGGCGCACAGCCAAGGCGTCGGCCGTAAAGCCGAGACGGTCGCTCACCTCCTCGGTGATGATGCGTCCGCGCTGGTGTGTGCTGCCTGGCTGCACGATGTCGGCTACGCACCCGACCTGGTCGTCACCGGTATGCACCAACTCGACGGCGCCCGTTACCTCCGTGACGTCGCCGGCATGGACGATCTGATTTGCCGACTGGTCGCGCACCACTCGTGCGCTTTCATCGAGGGCCGCAACCGAGGGCTGTCCGACGAACTCGTGCGGGAGTTCCCGCCGGTGGATGGCTTGGCGTCGCATGCGATCACCTATGCCGACATGACCACCACACCCGACGGTGAGCCGGTGGAGGTGGAGCGGCGGCTTGCGGAGATTCTGTCGCGGTACGGGGATGGTCATCTCGTTGCCGAGTCGATCCGTGAGGCGAGTCCGCTGATCATCAACTCGGTGCAGGTGATGAACGCGGCGCTCGCCGAGCAGTGAGGTTACTCCGAGCGGGACAGCGTGCCCTGTTCGTCGCGGCTCCAACGGCGGCCGGCGCTGTCCAGGAACTCGATCTGCACCGGTTCCGGTTCGACGTACGTCCGTAGCCATTCGGTCGGCGCGGGGCGTTGGATGGTCTGGCCGGGTGGGACCAAGCCGACGAACTCGACGTGCGGCTCCTCATCACCACGGGCCGGTAGCGGCAGTTCCACCTCGTAGATCGGCATCGGGCTGGCGTTGTGGATGTGGAATGTCAGGTCGCGTGTGCCGTCGCGTTTGTTGATCAGCTCGATCCACGCGCTGATCCGTTCGGCCTGAGCGCGTCGTTCCTCTTCGGCGCGGTCGGCTTCTCGGCGGTGTTCGCGGCGTAGGAGGCGGAAGCCGACCAGGAACGCTCCGATGGTGCCGACGGCGGAGAACGAGTCGGCGATGGCGCCGAGTGCGTCGCTATCCAAGGTGCACGTCCTGTGGCCGGGTGAGGAAGTGCTCGATCCGCCGGCGCATGGAGGGGTCCATCGGCAGCGAGCGGCACTCGCCCTCGGACGCCCATCGAACCTCGGTCGTCTCCTCGCTGGGCGTCGGCTCACCGCCGACCGGGCGGGCGGTGAAGACGATGGAGAACTCCTGCCGTACCTCGTCGTTGCCGGTGTAGAGGATGACGTGCCGCGGATCGGTGAAGATCCCGACCAGGCCGGTGATTTCGACGTCGATGCCGGTTTCCTCGGCTGTCTCCCGGACCGCTGTCTGGGGCAGAGACTCGCCGAGGTCCATCGCACCGCCAGGTAGCGCCCAGTTGCCATTATCCGAACGGCGGATCAGCAGGATCTCGCCGTCGTCGTTGACCACGAGAGCGTTCGCCGACGGGACCAATGACGTTGCCGTGGGTGCTTCGGGGTCGTTGAAGTAGTCGATGCGTTGTCCCATCCGGCATTCACTCCAACGGTGTCGCTCGATCCCATACGTGCTCGAAGCTTTCCAGGTACGTCGTCACCATGCCCCCACCAGCCGCTCGCCGTAGGTGCAGAACCGGGGCCTGAGCTGCGGTGAAACTGTAGATGTGGGTGTTGACGAGTACCTGGTCGTCGGCGCGGTAGATCGAGTTGTAGAGAACCGTCCGGTGCAGACGGAACTCGATGCCCTCGATGTCGCGTAGCGGCCGGTACATCACCAAGGCGTTGCGGATCTTTGCGGCCTGGACGTCGTCGACACCCTCATCGGCTCCCCGTTGCGCGACCACGTCGCTTTCCGGATCACCGAGCAGGATGCGTACGCGCGCTCCTGACTCTGCCTTTTGCCTGAAGATCTTTTGGATGCCGGCGTCCTCGGAGACGAACAGGCCGCTGTAGACCAGGACGCCGATCTCTTCCTCGGCGCTGGCGAAGACGTTGCGCCACAAGTCGGACGGGACCGTCCAGCGATGCGGGTAGATCGAGATGATCTCACTCTCGCTGGCGTTCGCTACCTGGTCGGGGCTCAACGCGTCCGGCCAAAGGTAGACCTCATCGACGCCCAGGCGGGCTGCAACTGCGTACCGATGTCTGCGATAGGGCGTCCGACCGCTGATCCATCGCTCGACGCTTTTGGGATCGACTTTCAGTGATGTCGCCAGGTCGGCTGGCGTGATCCCGTTCTCCAACAATGCGGTGCGTAGTCGCTCGTTCGGCATCGGCTTCCCGTCAAGACGTCCGGCGGCCTGACAAGGCTAGAGGAGACGTCTTCGATACGTCCAGCCATGACCTGATTACGTCCCGTCGATTGATCGCACTCTGATGACACGCCGATGCAGCCCGCATCGCCGGTCCGAGAGGAGATCAACCATGAACATCCACATCACGCAGGATCTGACCCCGACCTGCCCCTGCGGCGCCCAGCTCGCCGCCGGGAACCCCGTCCTCTGCCGCAAGTGCACCAACCGCGCCCGGTGGGCTCGCCGACACCAGCCGCACGGCAGCCACACCGGCACCGACCGGGGCCTCCGCTCCCGCCGCAACCGCAACGGCCGCCGTGGCGGTGACGCGTGACGATCGCCGTCTCCGCCGTCCTGCTACTCGGTGTCCTCGTCTACCTGCTCTGGCGGTACGCCCGACTGCCGCTGTGGCAGGCCGCCGTATGCGCCGCGTTCGGCTACTTCCTCGCCTCATCGTCGATCGGCCCGGAGATCGGCAACGGGCTGCGCGCCCTGGCCCGCTTCGTCGCCGGACTGAGCCTCTAACCGTGAACACCCACCGACCGAAAGGAGAACTGGACCCGCACATGACCAACGACCAGCACATCCCGCGCCCGACCATCGACCAGGAGGCCATCCGCACCCATCTACACGCTGTCCGTCAACGGCCCACGCCCGTCACCGTCTGGACTGTCATCGGGGACGTCCCGGTACTTCTCGCCGAAGTCGACAGGATCGCGCGACTGCTCACCCGCGCCCGGTGGGACTTCGCCGACCTGCTCGCCGCCGCCCGCGCCACCCTCTCCGCCGACCGGGACGGCGAGCCCGACCCGCTGACCTACCTGCGTGACGCGGTCGCCGAGCACCAGGAATGGATTCCGCCGGAACTGGGTGAACTCGCCGAATGAGGGCCTACGGACGTCGTCACCGCCGCTGGAGCCGCCGCAACCCGCAACCGCTGCTACTCGTACCCGATGAGCCTCTGACTCTCGTCGTTGTCGCTGCCGTCGGCCGGGCTCTGTTCCGGTACCGATCGGAACTCGCTCCTGTCTTTCTCGCCCTGGTCCTGGTGGTCGTCGGGTCGGTCCTGCATCACGGCCGACCCGGCGCGTGGCCGGTGGTCGCCATCGTGACCGTGCTGGCGGCGGCAGCCGTTGCAGTGCGCGGGTGGCCCTGGGGACTCACCCGCGCACCCGAGCGCATCTATGCCGCCACAGCGACCGCCGTCGTCGGCGGATGGCTCGCTGCCGCAACCGCACTCGGTGCGACCCGATCGCCCTTACCTACGCTGCTCATCCTGGCCACGGTCGCGCTCGGCGTGCCGTGGTGGGCACACCGGCGACGCCGCGCCCGCGTGCGAGTGGACCGGGTCATCAACGCGTGGCCCAACCTCGCTGAGATGATCGGACTCGCCGGATCACGGATTATGTCGGCTGCCGTCGACACCTGGGGATGGCGTGCCCGGATCAAGCTGCGACCAGGTCAGAGCGTCACCGATCTGGTGAGCCGCGTACCGGCCATCGAATCGGCTTTGGGAACTCGACCCGGTGCCGTTCGTGTCGAGCAGGACCCGGCACATGCCGGCCGGTGCACGATGCGGGTGCTCGCCGTCGACCCGCACGCTGGGGCCATCCCGTGGCCCGGTCCGACCGCCCGAAGTATCGCCGACCCGATCGAACTCGGCGTGTTCGAGGACGCGACACCGGTACGCGTCGCGATGCTTCGCCGGCACGCGCTGATCGGTGGGACCACCGACTCGGGTAAGAGCGGCGTGCTCAATGTGATCCTCGGGAACCTCGCGGCCTGCACCGACGTCGTTCTCTGGGGCATCGACCTCAAAGGCGGCATGGAACTCCGGCCATGGGCACCCTGCCTGGCCAGACTCGCCACCACACCCGACGAGGCAACCGACCTGCTCGCCGACGCCGTCGCCATCCTCGACGCCCGCGCCCAAGCATCCAGCCACGACAACACCCGCGTCTGGAAACCCACACCGAAAGCACCGGCACTGGTCATCGTGATCGACGAGTACGCCGAACTCGCCGACACCGCCCCGGACGCCGTCGGCCACGCCGAATCCATCGCCCGACGAGGCCGAGCCCTCGCCGTCGACCTACTCGCCGCCACCCAACGACCCACCCAGAGAGCGATGGGTGGAGGTGCGCTGCGTTCGCAGATGAGCATCCGCGTTTGCCTGCGTGTCCGGGAACGCCGCGACGTCGACCTGATCCTCGACAAGGGCATGCTCAACGACGGATGGCACGCCCACACCCTCGACGCACCCGGCAAGTTCTACGTCCTGGCGGACGGGCACAACCAACCACGCCGCGCTCGCGCCTACCTCGTCACCGACGATCTCGTACGCCAGACTTCCGCCCGCTACGCCGACCAGCGCCCGGAACTTGACCCGCTGTCCCGCGCGGCCATCAACCAACAACCGCGCCCCATCGAACCACCGGGACCGTCAGTCGATGACCCGGAACGGGCGCTCCTGATGGCACTTGATCAAGCACCGACCGATGGGCTGAGCGTCCCGGAACTGATCGACCTCACCGGTATGCGACGGACCTGGGTCTATGACCGGCTCCAAGCCCACGCTGCCGCTGGCCGCGCCCGGCAAGTCGCTCGCGGGCGCTGGCGAGCCTGACTCGATCGTCCGCGCGGACGTCCGTCCGCTCGCGCGCGTCTGCGCATAAACGCACGGACGGACAACGGACGGACGACCGTGCGGACACCCCCACCACAACCCGAAAGGAGGCCCGACGATCACCACCGACGAACAGACCACCGAAGGGAGAAATCGCAGCATACGAAGCTGCGCGACGCTCATTCTTGAAGATTCGCAGCTCAAGACGTCCCTAGACGTCCCACTCTCCAGAGCCGCCGCAGATGCACTGTGGCGCATCATCGACCGCGCCCGGAAGACT
>NZ_BOMG01000153.1 GCF_016862075.1 Actinoplanes couchii
CCGCGATCGGCCGGCTGCATGTGCGAGGCGTACGGGTCGACTGGCCCGCCGTCTTCGCCGGGTGGGCGGCGAGCCGGATCGCCCTGCCGACCTACCCGTTCGTCCGTGTCCGGCACTGGATCGGCGAAAGCGCCACCGCCGTTCCGGCCACGCTGCCACGCCCGTGGGAGGGCGCCGACGAGCCGGGCCGCCGGCGGATCGCCCTGGACCTGGTGCGGGCCTCGGTCGCCCACGTGGCCGGGCACGCCTCGGCCGCTGACGTCGCCGCCGATGCCACCTTCCACGACCTCGGCCTCTCGTCGTTGGCCGGGGTCGAACTGCTGGAGCGGGTGAACCGGCTGACCGGGCTCGCGCTCCCGCCGGCCGACCTCTTCGACCACCCCACCCCGGAGCGGCTCGCCGCGCACGTGCTCGCCGCGGTGGACGGAACCACCACCGGCCCGGCCGCCGCCGAACAGCTGGATCAGGTCGCGGACGACCCGATCGCGATCGTCGCGATGAGCTGTCGCCTTCCCGGCGGCGTCGCCAGCCCGGACGAACTGTGGCGACTGCTCGCCGACGGCACCGACGCGGTCGGCCCGTTCCCGACCGACCGGGGCTGGGACCTCGACGGGCTCTACCACCCCGACCCGGACCACGAGGGCACCAGCTACGTCCGCAGCGGCGGGTTCCTCGACGAGCCGGGCGCGTTCGACGCGGGCTTCTTCGACGTCTCGCCGCGCGAGGCGCTCGGCATGGACCCGCAGCAGCGGCTCCTGCTCACCCTGTCGTGGGAGGCCTTCGAAGGCGCCGGTATCGACGTGACGACCCGCTGCGGCGAGGCCGTCGGGGTCTTCGTCGGCGCGACCGCCACCGACTACGGCCCCCGCCTGCACGAGGCGCCGGACGGGCTCGCCGGGCGGGTCCTGACCGGGACCACCCCGAGCGTGGCGTCCGGCCGGATCGCCTACACTTTCGGCTTCCACGGCCCGGCGCTGACGGTCGACACCGCGTGCTCGTCGTCGCTGGTGGCCCTGCATCTGGCCGCGCAGTCGCTGGAGCGCGGCGAGTGCACCCTCGCGCTGGCCGGCGCCGCCACCGTACTCGCCACCCCCGGCATGTTCGTCGAGTTCAGCCGGCAGCGCGGGCTCGCACCGGACGGCCGGTGCAAGCCGTTCGCCGCGGCCGCCGACGGCACGGGCTGGTCCGAGGGCGGCGCGATGCTGTTGTTGGAGCGGCTCTCGGACGCGCGCCGTCAGGGCCATCCGGTGCTGGCGACGATCCGCGGATCGGCGGTCAACTCCGACGGCGCCTCCAACGGTCTCACCGCGCCGAGCGGCGCCGCGCAGCAGCGGGTGATCCGCTCGGCGCTGGCCGCGGCCGGCCTGGGGCCCTCGGACGTGGACGCGGTCGAGGCACACGGCACCGGCACCGCGCTCGGCGACCCGATCGAGGCGCAGGCACTGCTCGCGGTCTACGGCGCTGACCGGCCCCGGCCGCTCCTGCTCGGCTCGCTCAAGTCCAACATCGGGCACACCCAGGCGGCGGCCGGCGCGGCCGGACTGATCAAGATGGTGCTGGCCATGCGGCACGGCCGCCTCCCGGCCACGCTGCACGTGGACGCGCCGACGCCCAAGGTGGACTGGCCGACGGGCGCCGTCGAGCTGGCGACGGCCGCCACCGACTGGCCCGCCACCGGCCGGCCGCGGCGCGCCGGCATCTCCTCCTTCGGCATCAGCGGCACGAACGCGCACGTCATCATCGAGCACGCCCAGTCGCCGGCCATGCCGGCGGCCCGGGACGAGCGGATCGTGCCGTGGGTGCTGTCGGCGCGCACTCCGGACGCGCTGCGCGCCTACGCGGACCGGCTCGCCACCGTCGACGCCGACGTCACCGACGCGGCCTTCACCCTGGCCACCGGACGGGCCCGCTTCGAGCACCGGATGATCGCCGTCGGCGCGGACCTCGCGGAGCTGCGCGACCGGCTGACCGGCGACGCGGTGAACGGCCGGACGGCCGACGATCCGCGCGCGGTGTTCGTCTTCCCCGGGCAGGGCGCGCAGTGGGCCGGCATGGCGGCCGAGCTGCTGCGCCACTCCGAGGTGTTCGCGGCGGCGATGGACGCGTGCGCGAGCGCGCTCCGGCCGTTCACCGATTGGCCCCTGCTCGACGTGCTCGGCGACGCCGAGATGCTGGAGCGCGTCGACGTCGTCCAGCCGGCCCTGTGGGCGGTGATGGTCTCGCTGGCCGAGCTGTGGCGGTCGTACGGGATCGAGCCGGCCGGCGTCGTCGGCCACAGCCAGGGTGAGATCGCCGCGGCCTGCGTGGCCGGGGTGCTGAGCCTGGCCGACGGCGCCCGGGTGGTGGCATTGCGCAGCAGGGCGCTGTCGGCCCTCGCCGGCGCCGGCGGGATGGTCTCGGTGCCCCGGCCGCCCGAGGAGATCGACCTCCGCGGGTTGTCGGTCGCGGCGATCAACGGGCCGCGCTCGACCGTCGTCTCGGGCCCTCCGGAGGAGCTGGCGGCGTTGCTGGCCCGCGACGACCGGGCCCGGCGCGTGCCCGTCGACTACGCGTCGCACTCACCGCAGGTCGAGCGGCTGCGCGACCGGCTGCTGGCCGACCTCGCCCCGGTCACGCCACGACCGGCCGTCGTGCCGTTCCACTCGACGGTCACCGGCGAGCCGGCCGGCACCACCGCGCTCGACGCCGGGTACTGGTACCGCAACCTGCGCGAGCCGGTCCGGTTCCGGACGGTCGTGCGGGAGCTGCTGGACACCGGCACCACCTGCTTCATCGAGGTGAGCCCGCACCCGGTCGTGTCGATGGGCGTGGCCGAGACGGTCGACGAGCACGGCGCCGACGCGGTCACGGTCGGGACGCTGCGGCGTGGGGACGGCGGGACGCGGCGGATGCTGACCGCACTGGGCGAGGCGTTCGCGCACGGGCTGCCCGTACGGTGGGAACGGCTCTTCAACGGGCTCGGCGCGCGCCGCGTCGGCCTGCCGGGCCACCCGCTGCGCGCGGACCGGTACTGGCTGCCGCCCGCCCGATCCGGCGTGGGCGGGCCGTCGGCCGTCGGCCACCCGCTGCTGGACACGGCCGTCGACCTGGCCGACGGCGGCGCCCTGTTCACCGCACGGCTGTCGGTGTCCCTGCACCCGTGGCTGGACGAGCACCGGGTCGGCGACGTGCCGGTCCTGCCCGGCGCCGCCTACACCGACCTGGCGCTCTGGACCGGTGCGCGGGCCGGTCTCCCCCGGGTGGGCGAGCTGACCATCGAGCGGCCGCTGCGGCTGCCGCCCGGCCGTACGCTGTCGGTCCAGATCGCGGTCAGCGCGCCGGACGGCGACCACCGCTCGTGGACCCTGTCGGCGCGCGACGGCGCCGAGCCGTGGATCCGGTACGCGACCGGCACGCTGCGGCCCGGGGGCCACGATCACGACGGCGCGGCCGCCTGGCCGTCCGATCCGGCGGAGATCGACCTGACCGGCGGCTACCAGCGGCTGGCCGACGCGGGATTCGGCTACGGGCCGTCCTTCCGGGGCCTGCGCCGGCTCGCCGCGTCCGGCGACGAGCTCTTCGCCGAGGTGGCCGTGCCGGCCGCGGACGGGTTCGTGATCGCGCCGGCGCTGCTGGACTCCGCGCTGCACGCGCTGGAGCTGCGGTCGTTGGCCGCCGGCGGTCCGGGGCTGCTGCCGTTCTCCTTCGGCGACGTCGAGTTGCACCGCACCGGCGCCACCCAGCTGCGCGTGCGGCTCACCCCGGCCGGCCCGGACAGCGTGACCCTGACCGCGACGGACCCGGCCGGCGCTCTGGTGCTGACGGCCGGTGCGCTCGTCATGCGCCCGCTGTCGGCGGCCGGGCAGGCGCTGCACCGGATCCGGTGGGTGCCGCTGCCCGCCCCGGCGGGTGACCCGGGCGCCGACGCGACGGCCGTGCCGGTCACCTGCGCGACCGTCCACGACGCGCTGACGATGCTGCACGACCGGTTGGCCGGCGACGATCCCAGCCGCCCACCGCTCGCCGTCGTGACCACCGGCGCGGTCGCCGCCGCCCCCGGTGACGACGTGCCCGGTCTCGCCTCGGCGCCGGTCTGGGGACTGGTCCGCTCGGCCCAGACGGAGCATCCCGGCCGGTTCCTGCTGGTCGACACCGACACACCGGAGCCACCCGTCGCTGCCGTCGCGGCCGCGCTCGCCGCCGGCGAGGACCAGTTGGCCGTCCGTGCCGGCCAGGTGCTGGTGCCGCGGCTCGTCCGGGCCACGCCGCCGCCCCCGGCGGAGTCGCCGATCCCGGCGGGTAGCACGGTGCTGATCACGGGGGCGCCCGGCGCGCTCGGCTCGGCGGTCGCCCGCCACCTGGTGACCCGGCACGGCGTGCGGAACCTGCTGCTGGCGAGCCGCCGTGGTCCCGCGGCGCCCGGCGCCGGAACCCTCGTCGCGGAGCTGGAGGCGCTCGGCGCCCGGGTCACCCTCGCCGCCTGCGATGTCGCCGACCGGACGGCGCTGGCCGCGCTGCTGGCCACCGTGCCGGACGACCGCCCGCTCAAGGCGGTCGTGCACGCCGCCGGGGTCCTCGACGACGGCGTGCTCACCGCGCTCACCCCCGACCGGCTCGACGCGGTGCTGCGCCCCAAGGCCGAGGCCGCGTGGCACCTGCACGAGCTGACCCACGACCTGGCCACGTTCGTCCTGTTCTCGTCCGCCATGGGTGTCCTCGGCAACGCGGGCCAGGGCAACTACGCGGCCGCCAACGCCTACCTCGACGCGCTCGCCGCGTACCGGCGGGCGCGGGGGATGCCGGCCGTGTCACTCGCCTGGGGACTCTGGGAGGCCGGCGGCGGCCTGACCGGGCACCTCGACCGGGACCGGATCTCCGCTGCCGGTGTCCTGCCCCTCGCGACCGGCGCGGCGCTGGAGCTGTTCGACGCCGGGCTGGCCACCGCCGAGCCGGTGCTGGTACCGGCCCGGATCGACCTCGCGGCGCTGCGCGACGGCCCGGTGCCGGCGATCCTGCGCGACCTGGCGCCGCGGCCGGAGAAGCCCACCGCTCCGGCGCCGGTTGCCGCGGAGTCGGCCGACGAGCTGGTCGCCCGGCACGTCGCCGCGGTGGTCGGGCTCCCCACCGGCACCGAGGTCGACCCCGGCCGTGCCTTCAAGGAGCTCGGCTTCGACTCCCTCGCCTCGGTCGGCCTGCGTAACCGGCTCGCTGCCGCGACCGGCCTGCGCCTGCCGGTCTCACTGGTCTTCGACCACCCGACCCCGGCCGCGGTCGGCGCCTACCTGCGCACGCTGCTGACCGGCGCCACCATGCCCGCGACGGCGGTGGACCGTCCCGCGCGGCCGGACGACGACCTCGTCGCGATCGTCGGCATGTCCTGCCGCTTCCCGGGCGGCGCCGCCTCGCCCGAACAGCTGTGGGACCTGCTCGCCGACGGCCGCGACGCGATCACCGGGCTGCCCAGCGGGCGGGGCTGGCCGGCCGATCTCTACGATCCCGACCCGGACCGTGCCGGTCACAGCTACGCGCGGGCCGGGGGGTTCCTGCACGACGCGGCCGACTTCGACGCCGAGTTCTTCGGCATCAGCCCCCGTGAGGCCCTGTCGATCGATCCGCAGCAGCGCCTCCTGCTCGAGACGTCCTGGGAGGCGATCGAGCGGGCCGGCATCGACCCGCACTCGCTGCGCGACAGCCGCACGGGCGTGTTCGCCGGCATCATGTACAACGACTACGCGGCCCGCTTCGGCCGCGACGGCGGCGACTACGAGGCGCACCTCGGCAACGGCAGCGCGGCCAGTGTCGCGTCCGGCCGGGTGGCCTACCAGCTCGGTCTGCACGGCCCGGCGGTCAGCGTCGACACCGCCTGCTCTTCCTCGCTGGTCGCCGTGCACCTGGCTGCGCAGGCCCTGCGGCACGGCGAGTGCTCGCTGGCGCTGGCCGGCGGGGTGACCGTGATGGCCACCCCGAAGCTGTTCCTCGAGTTCAGCCGGCAGCGCGGCCTGTCCCGCGACGGGCGCAGCAAGGCGTTCGGGGCAGGCGCCGACGGGATGGGCGCGGCCGAGGGCGCCGGCGTGCTGCTGTTGGAGAGGCTGTCCGACGCGCGCCGGCACGGTCATCCGGTGCTGGCCGTGATCCGTGGCTCGGCGGTCAACTCGGACGGCGCCTCCAACGGGCTCACCGCGCCGAACGGTCCGGCCCAGCAGCGGGTGATCGCCGACGCGCTCGCCGCTGCCGGGCTGCGCCCGTCCGACGTGGACGCCGTAGAGGCGCACGGCACCGGTACCGCGCTGGGCGACCCGATCGAGGCGGAGGCCCTGCTCGGCGCGTACGGAACCGGGCGGGACCGGCCGCTCTGGCTGGGCTCGGTCAAGTCGAACATCGGGCACACCCAGGCCGCGGCCGGTGTCGCCGGAATCATCAAGATGGTCCTGGCCCTCGGCGCCGGCGAGCTGCCGCGCACGCTGCACGCCGACGAGCCGACCCCGCACGTCGACTGGTCCGCCGGAACGCTGTGCCTGCTCCGGCAACCGGAACCGTGGCCGGCCGGTGACCGCCCGCGCCGGGCCGCCGTCTCCTCGTTCGGCATCAGCGGCACCAATGCGCATCTCGTGCTCGAGGAGGCGCCACCGATCGCGGCCGTGGACGCCGGTCCGGTTCCCGAGATGGCGCCGGTGCCGTGGCTGCTCTCCGGCCGTACCGAGGCGGCGCTGCGGGCCCAGGCCGCGCGGCTGCGCCCGTCGGCCGGCTCGCCGGCCGACGGCGTCGGCGTCGCGCTGGCAACCCAGCGGTCACGCTTCGAGCACCGGGCCGTGGTCGTGGCGTCCCTCTCGGCGGGGCGCGACCGCGCGCTGGCCGCGCTGGCCACCGGCGATGTGGCCGCCGGCCTGGTCCACGGCGTGGCGGCCGAGGTGCGCGAGGTGGTCTTCGTCTTCCCCGGCCAGGGCGCGCAATGGCCGGGAATGGGCGCGGCGCTGCTCGACGCGTCGGCCGAGTTCCGGGCGGAGATCGAGGCGTGCGAGGCCGCGCTCGCCCCGTACGTTGACTGGTCCCTAACCACCGTCCTGCGCGGTCTGCCCGGTGGCCCGCCACCGGACCGGGTCGACGTGGTGCAGCCGGCCCTGTTCGCCATGATGGCCGGTCTGGCCCGGGTGTGGCAGGCGCACGGGGTGCGGCCCACCGCGGTCGTGGGCCACTCGCAGGGTGAGATCGCCGCCGCGTACGTGGCCGGAGCACTGACGCTGCCGGACGCCGCCCGCGTGGTCGCGCTGCGCAGCCGGGCGATCGCCACGCTGGCCGGTTCCGGCGGCATGGCCTCGATCGCGCGGCCGGTGGCGGAGGTACGGCGCCGCGCCGGCGACCGGGTCGGCATCGCGGCGGTCAACGGGCCCCGGACGGTGGTCGTGTCGGGCGCGACGACGGCCGTCGAGGCCCTGGTCGCGGAGTGTACGGCCGAGGGCGTCCGGGCGCGGCTCGTCCCGGTGGACTACGCGTCGCACTCGCCGCAGGTGGACGCGATCCGCGACGAGCTGCTGAGCGCCCTCGCACCGATCGCTCCCCGGGCCGCCCGGATCCCGTTCCACTCCACGGTCGAGGGCCGGGCCGTCGACACGACCGGGCTCGGCGCCGGCTACTGGTTCCGCAACCTGCGCGAGACCGTCCAGTTGGCCGGGACCGTGGCGGCCCTGCCGTCCGCGGTGTTCATCGAGGTGAGCCCGCACCCGGTGCTGACCGCGCCGATCCAGGAGACCGTCGGTACGGACGCCGTCGTGCTCGGCTCCCTGCGCCGCGGCGACGGCACCCCCGCACGGATGCTGACCTCGCTGGCCGAGGCGTACGTCCGGGGCGTGACGGTGGACTGGACCGCGGCGATCCCGGCGGCGGCACCGGTCCCGCTGCCCACGTACCCCTTCCAACGAAGCCGTTACTGGCTGGACGCGCCGGACGCCGACGACCGGCGATGGGCCGGCATCGAGGACGCCGGTGACCTGGCCGCCCTGCTGCCCGGGCACGATCCGGCGGAGCTGCGTGCCGCCGCGTCGGTGCTGTCCGCGCTACGCGAGCGCCGGGCCGCCGGCGATCCGAGCGACGACTGGCGATACGGGGTCGAGTGGCGCCACCGGACCACGCCGGCCGTCGCGATCACCGGCCGGTGGGCCGTTCTCGCGCGCCCCGGCCGGCCCGAGACCGGGGAGGTGGTCGCCGCCCTGCGCCGTGCCGGCGCCCGGCCGGACCTGGTCGAGGTCGGCCCCGAGGCCGGACGGCGGACGCTGGCGGCCGGGCTCGCCGGCTGCGACGGCGTGCTCTCCCTGCTCGGGCTCGACGACGGGCCGCACCCGGAGCAACCCTCGGTGCCGGCCGGCTTCGCGCAGACCGTCGCGCTGGTACAGGCGCTCGGTGACGCGGGGGTCGGCGCGCCGCTGTGGTGCGTCACCCGGTGGGCCGTCGCCACCGCACCGGACGAGCCCATCGACCCCGGTCAGGCGCTGCTCTGGGGCCTGGGCAGGGTCGTCGGCCTGGAACATCCGGACCGGTGGGGCGGCCTGATCGACCTGGACGGCCCAGCCGGCCTCCTCGCCGCGGTGCTCGGCGGCGAGGAAGACCAGGTGGCGGTCCGGGTACACGGCGTCCTGACGCGCCGGCTCACCCGGAGGCGGCCTCGCGGCGTGCCGGCGGCGGAGTGGACGACCGGCGGCACCGCCCTGGTCACCGGCGGCACCGGCGCGCTCGGCGCCCACGTGGCCCGCTGGCTGGCCGGCCGCGGGGCCGAACACCTGCTACTGGTCAGCCGGCGCGGACCCGAGGCGCCCGGCGCGGCCGAGCTGGCCGACAGCCTGCGCGGGCTGGGCGCCGCAGTGACCGTGGCGGCCTGTGACGTGTCCGACCGGGAGGCGCTCGCCGCGCTCGTCGGCGCGATACCGGCCGACCGTCCGTTGCGGACGGTCGTGCACACGGCCGCGGCCCTCGACGACGGCACCGTGGACACCCTCACCCCGGCGCAGCTGGAGCGGGCGCTGCGGGTCAAGGTCGGCGGCGCGCGCAACCTGCACGAGCTGACCCGCCAGGCGGAGCTCGACGCGTTCGTGCTCTACTCCTCGCTCGGCGGCACGGTCGGCCTGCCCGGGCAGGGCAACTATGCACCGGCCAACGCCTACCTCGACGCGCTCGCCGAACGGCGCCGCGCGCAGGGTCTCGTGGCCACCTCCGTGGTCTGGGGCGCGTGGGCCGGAGGCGGCCTGGCCAGCGGCACGGTCGCCGACGTGCTGCGCCGGCACGGCCTGCCGGAGATGGACCCGGCCCTCGCGCTGGCAGGGCTGGGCCGGGCCCTGAGCGGCGGCGAGCCGGTCGCGATCATCGCCGCCGTCGACTGGAGCCGGTTCTGGACAGCCTTCACGGCGCTGCGGCCGAGCCCGATGCTCACCGAGATCCCCGACGTCGCGCGCTTCCGTACCGGCGAGGGCCCGGAGCCGGCCGTCCGCCTCGCCACGGCGACCGAGCAGGCCCTCACCGATCTGGTGTGCGCACACGTCGCGGCGGTGCTGGGCCATGACAGCCCGGCATCCGTACGACCGGACCGCGCGTTCCGGCTGATCGGCTTCGACTCGGTGACCGGCGTCGAGCTGCGCAACCGGATCGCCGCCGCCACCGGGCTCAGCCTGCCGACCACCACCGTCTTCGACTTCCCCACCCCGGCCGCGCTCGCCGGCTATCTCCGCGAACGGCTCGCACCGGCCGTACCCGCCGCCGCGGAGGCACCGGAGCTGCCGGACCTCGATCCGCTCACCGCGACCGACGACGAATTGTTCGACCTGATCGACCGCGATCTGGGGGTGTCCTGACAGTGACCGACACCGAGGCGAAGCTCCGCGAGTACCTGCGGCGTGTCACGGCTGACCTCCAGCGCACCCGCCGGCGGGTGGCCGAGCTCGAGCAGCGGACCGGCGAACCGATCGCCATCGTCGGCATGGCCTGCCGGTACCCGGGCGGGGTGCGCTCGCAGGAGGACCTGTGGGACCTGGTGTCCGCCGGCCGCGACGCGGTCTCCGCACTCCCCACCGACCGGGGCTGGGACCTCGGTGGCCGGTTCCACGAGGACCCGGCGGTCGCCGGGTCGTTCTACGCCCGCGGCGGTGGGTTCCTGCACGACGCGGCGGGCTTCGACCCGGCGGTGTTCGACATCTCGCCGCGCGAGGCGCTTGCCATGGACCCGCAGCACCGCCTGCTGCTGGAGACGACCTGGGAGGTGTTCGAGCGGGCCGGTGTGCCGGTGACGTCGTTGCGCGGCAGCGACACCGGCGTCTTCGTGGGCGCCACCTACCAGGACTACGCCTCGCGCCTGCACCGGACGCCGGCCGAGCTGGAGGGCTACATCGTCACCGGCAACACGGCCAGCGTCGCCTCCGGCCGGGTGGCGTTCACCTTCGGGCTGGAGGGACCGGCGGTCACTCTCGACACGGCGTGTTCGTCGTCGTTGGTGGCGTTGCATCTGGCGGCGCAGTCGTTGCGGTCGGGGGAGTGCGATCTCGCGGTGGCCGGCGGCGTCGTGGTGATGTCGTCGCTCGACATGTTCGTCGAGTTCAGCAGGCAGCGCGCCCTCTCTCCGGACGGGCGGTGCAAGGCGTACGCCGAGGCCGCGGACGGGTTCGGCGCGGCCGAGGGTGTGGG
>NZ_BOMG01000154.1 GCF_016862075.1 Actinoplanes couchii
GACTGTGCCAAACCCTCGCGGCATCAGCGGCACCAGGGTCTTCATCGACAGCATCGGCCCGGTCAGGTTGATGGCGAGGGTGGTCTCCCAGGTGTCCAGATCGATGTCGGGGAGCCGGTCCCGGCCGGTCACCCCGGCGTTGTTGATCACCGCGTCGACCCGGCCGTACGTCTCCTCGAGGAAACGAGCGAGCGCGGTCCACTGGTCGAGGGAGCGGACGTCGAGCGGCCGGACCCCGTCGGCCGCCAGCACGTCGGTGGCGATCACCGTGGCTCCTTCGGCCCGCAACGCCGCCGCCTCGGCCGCGCCCTGTCCCCGGGCCGCCCCGGTGATCCGCTTCCCTGATCTTTCTCCTACTCCTGCTCAGCGACCTGCGCGCGCTGTGGATCCTGCGCCGTCGGCGACTCGTCCCGGTCGGCACACCGGGACGGGTCGCCATGCAGGCGTCCACCGGATACGGTCCGGCCGGCCCGCAGACGGCACCACTCAGCGGTGTCGGGTGCGCCTGGTTCCGGGTGACCGTGATCCGATCCCCCAGCCGCCGCGCCACCGGTGAATCCGGGCCGGACTTCGACGTGATCCTGCAGATCGACGCCCCCGGATGGCCGGTGATCGCCGACCACGACGGCCGGATCCCCGTCGATCCGCGGCTGGTCGCGCCGAGCACCCTGTTCGATCCGATCCAGACCGAGTCCCGGATCACCGACAGCACGACCGCCGAGCATCATTGGTCGGCGCCGAACCCGCCGTCGTGCCTCTCCGCGCCGATCCTGGCCGACATGCGAAAAGCCGATCAACTTCGGCTCATCGAGGTACGGGTACCGCACGGTGTCCCGGTCTACGCCACCGGGCGGGTCACGTCCCGGGGACTACGCCCGTCCCGGCTGGGCCCGACCGTCCTCACTCCCGGTACCCGCGCCTCGGTCCTGGCCGCCCGCCGGGAATCGGTGCGCACCGGCCGTACGACCGCAATCGTCATGTTCTTGATCGGGTTTTTGCTGGCCGCCCCCGCAGCCGTCTGGTTGTCATCGCTGATCTGACGCGTCTCCGTTCACCTCACCGGCGCCGTGTCCGTTCACCTCGCCGGCCGCGTGTCCGTTCACCTCGCGCGCCGCGTGTCCGTTCACCTCGCG
>NZ_BOMG01000155.1 GCF_016862075.1 Actinoplanes couchii
CCGGCCGCGTGTCCGTTCACCTCGCGCGCCGCGTGTCCGTTCACTTCGCCGGCGCCGCGTCGACCTGGTCGCGGATGGCCACGTCGAGTTCGGTCGCGGTCAGGCCGAACGTCTCGGCGGTCTCGGTCGCGTCCATGTGGAACGGCGCGTAGTACTGGTAGTCCATCTCGGCGATCTCGCGGGCGATCGGCAGCACCGTCCCGGCCGTGCGCATCAGGAACCGGGGCAGCTGGATCAGCCTGATCGGCGGCTTGCCGTAGGCAGCGGCGTACCGGGCCGCCAGGTCACGGATGGTGATCGCCGGCGGGGACGGCACGTGCCAGGCGCGGCCCCACGCCCGGTCGTCGGCGGCGAGCGTGACCAGGGCGTTCGCCATGTCACGGTTGTAGGTGAAGGTGTGCGGCATGTCCAGGTGCCCGGTCACCCAGGCGGTTCCGCCCTTACGCAGCGCCGGTTCGAGGATCATCGCGTAGAAGCCCGTCGCGTCCCGGCCGATGAAGTCGGATCCGCGGGCCTCGACCGTGCGGATGCCGGCGGCCAGCGACTGCTCCCAGTTGCGCTTGCGCAGCAGGCCTTTGCGCCCGGTGGCGGCCAGCGGGGTGTGCTCGTTCATCCGGCCGCCGGGCTGTGGCCCGTACGCATAGAGGCTTCCGGTGTTGGCTAGAACCGCGTCGTTCGCCTGCGCGGCGGCGATCGCGGCGGTCTGCAACGGCGGCAGAAGACGGTGCCAGGAGGTGTACGACGCCGGGTTGGCGCAGTGGTAGATCGCCTTCGCGCCGCGGGACAGCTCGGTCAGGCGGGCCGCGTCGGAGGCGTCCGCGGCGACCCGGTCGATCAGCGGGTGCTCGGGCCCGGAACCGCCCCGGGTGACGATCCGGACGGTCTCACCGCGGGCGGCGAGGATGGTCGCGACGTTCGAGCCGATCGTTCCGGCACCGAGGATGACGTGGTCAGGCATGGCGTCCATTTCTAACGTTGTTAGATTTTCTAACGCCGTTAAGCTAGACCGGGGTCGAGGACACTGTCAAGGAGGTCACTACTGTCTGAGGACATGCCGAGCAGCACACGACGGGCCCGCGAACGAGCCGGCATCCGCGACCGCATCATCGAGGCCGCGCTGCACGTTCTGGAGAGCGAGGGCGCCGGAGCGCTGACCGTCCGGCGCATCGCGACTGACGTGGAGTACACGGCGCCGGTCGTCTATCAGCACTTCGCCGGGAAGGACGCGCTGGTCGCGGAGCTGGTCGTGCACGGGTACGCCCTGCTGATGGCCGACGCCGCCCGCATCGCCGCCGGAGAGCCGGACGTGGACCGCCGACTGCTGCGGGTGGCCGCCGGATATGTGCGGTTCGCCAGCGAACATCCACACCTGTACGAGGTGATGAACGGGACCACGATCGCCGCATCGAACCGCCGTGACGCCGCCCAGCCGACCATCGACCTGTTGACGGAGCTACTGGCCGCCTGGTCGGCGGAGCACGGAGTGACCCCGCCCGGCGACAACGAGGCGTGCGAGATCATCTGGGGCGTGCTGCACGGCCTGGCGTCCCTCGGCTACCACGACACCGTCGGCAACGAACGGGCCCAGCGCCTGGCCGAGCAGGCCTTGGCCACCATCCTCCGAGGCTGGCAAGCCACCGCCCGTTAGCCGACCTCCCACTTTCCGCGCCGGGCAGGCCCTCGCTCCTCATACCGAGGTTCACCTGCCGGGAGCTTTGCCCACCGTGCCGTCCCGGGTCGCGATGAAGCCCTCGGGCCCGTCCACCTGGGCCAACCGATGTTCGCCCTCAACTGGCGGCTCGTTTCGTCTGCCGCCGCCCGCGGCGTTCGCCCTCTGACCGCTGGGGTTGACCCTTCGGCGACGGAAGCTGGACCTTCGCCCATCGAGGTTTGCCTTCCGTCCGGGTTCGGCCCTTCCGGGGGTTCGTCCTCGCCTGCCTCTAGCCGCCGGGTTCGTCTCTCCCAGGTCTACCCGTCAGGATTCGCCGCCGCCTTTCGGGGTCCGCCCTTCTCCTGAGCGCCGTGAAGATCAACTTGGGGTTCGGTCAATCATCGGTGTCAGAGGTTTTCGATGAAGGGGAATGGATGGATGCGGCCGTTGAGGCGCTGAGTGACGGTGATCTGTTGTGGCGGTCCCGGGGTGAGCCGGAGTGCTTCGCGCAGCTGTTCGATCGGTACTTCGCGGTGTTGCACGGCTACGCGGCGCGCCGGCTGGGGCGTGCGGGCGGGGATGACGTGGCGGCGGAGACGATGCTTGTCGCGTTCAGCCGGCGCATGACGTTCGACCCGGCCAAGGGGACGGTCAAGGCGTGGCTGTTCGGGATCGCCACCAACCTGATCCACGGCCAGCAGCGGGACGAGATCCGTGGTTATCGGGCCTACGCGCGGGCGGCAGCCGATCTGGCCGAACCCGGGCACGAGGATCTGGCCACCGCCCGCGCGGCCGCCAGTACGGCCCGCAACCGGATCCTCGCGGCGCTCGCCGACCTGTCCACCGGCGACCGGGACGCGTTGCTGCTGGTGGTGTGGGGCGAGATGTCCCATGAGGAAGCGGCCGCAGCGTTGCAGGTACCGGTCGGCACGATCGGTTCCCGCATGCACCGGGCCCGCCGCCGCTTGCGGGAGGCACTGAACCATTTCCAGGACGCGGATGAGAGGCCCGAGCAGTGATGGACGAACTGTCCCTGTTGGCGAACGCCCGGCCCACCGACCCACCGACCCCGGCCGTCACGGCAGACGCCCGCGACCGGCTGCTCCAGATGATCCGTCAACAACAGCCGGCCCAGGCCGACCCCATCCACGCACAGCCGCCACTTCTGCCCAGCCCACGATCGACAGCCCGCACTGCCCCGGAGGCCCAGCCAGCACCGCAGAACCCGGCGTCCACCCGACCCGGGGCCTTGCCCACACCGCAGAACTCGACGCCCACCCGACCCGAGACCCTGCCCACACCGCAGGACCCAGCGTCCAACCGACCCGGGGCCTTGCCCGCACCGCAGAGCTCGGCGACCACCCGGCCGGGAGCTTTGCCTGCGCCGCCAGACGCCGCCCCCACACCCCCAGCGGGCACCTCACCCGTTCGACAGGATGCCGGCCTTATGCACCTGGCGGTGGTCCCGCGAGCCCCGCGCGAGATGCTTTCGGCCGGCCCGGAAACCCGGCCCAATCCTCAAGAAGACCTCCCCGCCCGGGCTGGGATCGTCCCCGCGCGGCGGCAAAGCCGCTCCGCGGGACGACCGCGCCGGGTCATGCAGTTCGCCTGGGGCGCCGGGATCGCCGCGGCAGCTGTCGTTGTGGTGGCGGCCGGGCTGCTGACCGGCACCCCCGAGCCTTCCATCGGCCCGACCACGCCGATGAGCGCCCCGGACCTGCTACGGCGCGCTTCACTGGTCGCCGAAAAAGAGGAACTCGCACCACGACCCGGCCAACTGCTCCATGTCGTCATGAGCGAGGTCGCGGCGACAGGCGGTGGCCCCACGGCCGTTCCCGTCGAGGGCAGCACCACGCCCACCCCGCACCAGACCGACGTCACACCCGGCTCGGGCACTTCGCCCGCAAGCAGTTCGAATGCCGAGCCCACATCGGTGGATTCGGACGTGATGTGGCTTCAACCCTCGCGGTGGCAGGGCTGGGAGGCGGCGGCCGGTGACCGGCCCGGGTTCATCCGGATCGCCTACGGAACGCCGCGACCGGTGCCGGGCGGCTCGCTGCCGGCCCAGGCCCGACGGCCGGCGAATGCTGAATGGCGGGTCGCGGCCTGCACCGGAAGTCTGACCGCGCCGACGTACGCGTTCCTCGCCACCCTGCCCACCGACCCACGGCAGCTGGCGAAACGGGTGACGGCACAGGATCCGGATGACACCTGGGACGCGCTGTCCGGACTCACCCGCGCACCGCTCGCCCCGCCGAAACTGCGAGCGGCCGTCTATCAGCTGATGGCGGAGCAGCCCGGCGTGGAACTGGTCCCCACGGCGGTCGACGCCGCCGGCCGGTCCGGCATAGCGGTCGCCCGGACACTCACCGGCCGGGGACTGCGCTCCGAACTGATCTTCGATGCCGGCAGTTACCGCTATCTCGGCGAACGACAGGTGTCGACGGCGACGAACGTGACGATCGATTCCCGGGCGGTACTCGCGGTCGAGATCGTCGACGCGCCGCCGAAAGCCGGCCCGAACACCCAGACCTCGGGTTGTGGCGCCAACCGGCTGCCGCGCTGAGCAACTCCACAAGACCGAATCCGTACAGCGAACGGTGAGCCGGCTGCCACGCCGGCCGGTTCACCGTGCCCGAAAGGAGCTTCGTGACCAGCGCCTGACAGCGGTCGCCGCAGTGATCGGATTGACTTTTCCGGCCATGGCGATACCGAACGGCTATCACGTCGCCCTGACCCACCGGGATCGAAACGGCGCGCTTACCGGCACGTACGGCAGCGTGTTAGTTGATCTTGAAAGTGGTGAGGTCCGCAACGTCCCGAACGAGGCGGACGGCACCGTGACGATGCGGCTGGACGCGGGTGGACATCTGCTGCGCAGCGTCGTGCGAAGCCCGTCGACCGGGGAAACGTCCCTGCTCGTTCAACCGGTGCTCGACCCGGCGGCCGATCGGCACATCGATGTCGATGCCCGTCTCGCCCGGCCCGTCGTCGCCCGCCCCGAACGTGCTTCGGCCGTCAGCGCCCAGGCCGCCGTGGTCGTCGCGCAGGAGACCGGCGGTGCCGGTTACGTCGACATGGTTCCAGGATTTCGTGGCCTGTCCACTGCCCGCATCGGCCCGAGCCGTGCGGCGCCCGTATTCACCAGCGCCGTCGTGGCCGATTTTACCCAGCCTGGACCGGACGGCGACTTCACCGACAGCCCGTACGTCTACCACCTGACCTGGGTGCATCACGGCACTCTGCCGACCGGCTTCCGGCGCACCGTGGCCGACCATGAACTGGCCACGGTGATCGCCTCGCACGCGGCGGCCCCACCGGCCCGGTTGTCGGTCGAGGTTTCCTTCGACGACAAAACCTGGCTTCCGGTACGCCTGACCCGCACCGCCCACGGCTGGACCGCCCACTTGCATCATCCGGCCGGTGCGGGTTTCGTCTCCCTACAACGCCGAGTTCAGACTCTCTCCAACGGCTTGCAGGCAAGGCGGAGAACCGCTCCGAAGCGGCTGGCCGTCGCCGGTCAGCTGGGTGCGGGAAATATCAGCGGAGCGCGGGATAGAGCAGTCCGGTAGCGCAAGCGCCCACCACGGCACCGGCCAGAACCTGGGCCGTGGTGTGGTCGCCGAGCCGGACGCGGGACCAGCCGACCGCCGCGGCGAGTGGCCAGGTGAACAGGAGAACCCAGCCGAAGACGACCGTGAAGGTGACCGCGGTACCGGCCGCCACCAGGGAGTGGATGGAGATCTTCCAGCGGGCCAGAAGGGTGATCGGCGTGGCGACGACCAGCGCGGCGGCCATGCAGGCGATCAACGCCAGCAGATCTCGCGGAGCTCCGGCGGCGGCCAGGGCCAGCGTGCCGGAAGCGGTCGAACCCAGGCAGACGAGCATCGGCAGGGTCCGCTGCGAGCGTTCGCCGACATGCCGATCGGTCCAGGCACCCCGCCGGACACCGCGCAGAATGTAGGCGATCGGCAGGAAACTGGCCGCAGCCGCCGCGATGACACCGGTGACCAGCGCTGACATCGGGGTTTCCGCGGAAGCCCAGGCCACCGCGAACAACACCACCGCCACCAGCACCGCCGGCGACAGAATCTCGGTGACCACCCTCGCCACCCGATCCGCGAGCCGCCCACCGGCCGGGCTCTCGGCACTGGGCCGCGCACCCACCCCTACAGCGTCGGCGGCCGTGGTGCCCTCATCCGTCCGGGGATCAGCTTCGGTCACACCGCGCTCGGAGGTCGCCATGGCGCCGATCATCGCAAATCACCCGTGCGAGTCCTGCCCCGGCCCGAGAGGATCCTTCACACCACGATCCGATGCGAGGCGCCCCATTCCTCGTCTTCGTCGTCGTCCGCGACCATCAGCCACTCGCCGGGCAACCGCTCCCGCACGGCCTGCACCGCTTCCGGGGTCCGGCCATGGACCCACAGCCACGTCTCGCCGTCATTTCGCAGCAGCACATCAGGACCGGCGAACCAGCGCACCCCCGGGCCGTCCATCCCGGCCCAGAACGGGAAGACCGGCAGCGGCAGGGGTTCGTAAGCGGCACACACCAGCGCATTCGTGGTCTCGTCCAACTCCCGGTGATCGACGTCGCGTTGGTCAGCGGAGAACATCGCCTCCGACATCACCATTTCGACGAGCGCCAGGGAGAGCCGGTCGGAGTAGGGCACCCAGCCGTCGCCGTCGTTCACGAGGACCGGTGGATCGTCCTGACCGGAGTCCTGACCGGACACGCCCCACCTCGCGCAGTTCTGCGCCTCCACCCGGAACACCAGGACACCGTCGGCGGCGATCGCCAGGCTCTGCGGCGGCACCAGGAAGTCCTGAACGGCGGTCAGATCCCGTCGGCCCCCGAACTGCAGATAGGCCTCGCGCAGTGCGGCCGGCAGCACGAAACCGATCTGGTCCTCGCCCACCCGCACCAGGGCCGGGTCGGCACCATCGCCCTCGACGACCGGGCGGCCGAATGCCGCGGTCAGCACTCGAACGAAATCCCACCCTCGGTGACGGTCGCCTGCGGCCAGTCCGTCGAGACCTTCGAGCATGTCGATCACCATAGACGGCCGGTTCGCTCACCCAGAAGAGCCGATCGTCGAAGGAAGGGCAGGCCGATTCCACCCGCCTCGCCACTCTCACCTTCCACGTTGGTGACCTTGGTTGCGAGCAGCTCCGCATGCCATCGCCGGCCTCGCATTCGGCCATCCAGGGTGGGGTGCGACAGGGAACCCCGGGGCGCCGGCGATCCGGCAGGGCGACTGGACTTCGGGGACGTTTCGGGGTGGCCGGCACGGACGCACACGCCCGGCGGGCGCTGTGGGGCCCTGATGGGCCGCCTGCCTTGCGGGGTAGTCACGGGATTGTGGGTAGGCGTACCGAATGGTGGATCTTGACGCTTTTGATCTGTTTGTAAGAGGCTCGGGGGCGTGAAGCGCTTACTCCCGGCGGCGGCGGTTTTTCTCGTCGCGCTCTGTCTTCGGCCGGCCATTACCGGGGTGGGGCCGTTGTTGCCGCAGGTCGGGGTGGATCTGGGACTCGGTGAGAGTGCTCTGGGTGTGCTCGGGGCGCTGCCTCTGCTGGCGTTCGCGGTGGTGTCGCCGCAGGTGCACCGGCTGTCGGGGCGGCTCGGGATGGAACGGGCCGTTCTGGTCGCGTTGCTGGTGCTCGCCGCGGGGACGGTCGTGCGGTCCTGGACCGGGTCGGCGGGGCTGTGGGCCGGGACCGTGATCATCGGGTGTGCCATCGCGGTCGGGAACGTTCTCGTTCCGGCCATCGTGAAACGCGACTATGCGGACAACGTGTCACGCGCGACCGGGCTTTACACCGCGTTCCTCACCACTGCGGCGTCGCTGGCTTCGGCGGTGGCGGTGCCGATCGCGGACGCGGTGGACTGGCGGCTGTCGCTCGGGGTGTGGGGTCTGCTGGCGCTTGCCGTCGCGGCGGCCTGGGCGCCACGGGCCCGGAACGCGCCGGAGCACGAACCGGTGCGGACGAGCAGTGACGTCGCGGTGTGGCGGCAGCCCCGCGCGTGGCTGATCACCGCGTTCATGGGGTTGCAGTCGACCACGTTCTACGTGCTGGTCACCTGGCTGCCGACGATCGAGATCGCGAACGGTGTGTCGGAGCGGACGGCGGGTCTGCACCTGTTCCTGTACCAGGGGCTGGGCATCGTGGGCGGTCTGGCCATCCCGCTGATCCTGAACGTCCGGCCACGCCTCGGCGCGATCATTTCCAGTCTGCCGGTGGTGGTGGCGGTGCTCGGTCTCCTGCTGGCGCCGGGGTTGGCGATCCTGTGGGCGCTGATCGCCGGGCTCGGGCAGGGCGCCGGCCTGGTGACCGCGCTGACCCTGATCAGTCTGGGTGGGCGGACCGCCGCGGAGACGACCCGGCTGTCCGGGATGGCGCAGTCGCTGGGGTACCTGTTCGCGGCGGCGGGACCGGTGGCGGCCGGGGTTCTGGCCGAACGGACCGGTGGCTGGCGGTCGACACTGGTCATGGTTCTCGGGCTGGGCCTGGTCCAGGTGGCGGCGGGGGCGGCCGCGGCACGATCCCGCGCGCACGCTCTAGGATCATGATCATGATGCGTGCGCTGGTCCTCACCGGGCCCGGAAAAGCCGAGGTCCAGCGGGTTCCGGTGCCGGTCGCCACGGCCGGGCAGGTCGTCGTCGACGTGGCCCGGGCCGGGGTCTGCGGCACCGATGTGGAGCTGTTCACCGGTGAGATGAGCTACCTGCACAGCGGCGTCTCGTCGTACCCGGTGCGCCCCGGCCACGAGTGGTCCGGGACGGTGCGTTCGGTCGGCGAGGGCGTCGACGAGTCCTGGATCGGGCGGCGCGTCACCGGCGACACGATGATCGGTTGCGGACACTGCCGTCGCTGTGTCGCCGGTCGCCACCACGTCTGCCCGGAGCGCCACGAACTCGGCATCCGCGATGGGCTCGCCGGTGCCCTCGCCGAACGGCTCGCGTTCCCGGCCGCCTACCTGCACGCGCTGCCGGACACCGTCGACGCCACCGCCGGCGCGCTCGTCGAACCGGCCGGCAACGCGCAACGCTGTGTCGACGCCGCCGCCCTCACCTCCGGTGAGCGCCTGCTGATCCTCGGCACCGGGTCGATCGGCCTGCTCACCGCCATGCTCGCCCGCGCCCGCGGCATCGAGGTGCACCTGCTCGCGGAGAACCCGGAGTTCGCCCGCTCGTTCGGTTTCCCGTCGACGTGGACCCGCGCGACACTGCCGGACCTGCCGTGGGACGCGGTCGTCGACGCCTCCAACGGGCCGGAACTGCCCGCGCTCGCGGTGTCGCTCGTCGAACCCGGCCGGCGCGTCGTCTACATCGGGCTCTCCGGCACGCCCAGCATGCTCGACACCCGCGACGCGGTGCTCAAGGACGTCACCACCGTCGGCATCCTGGGCGCGTCGGCCGGTCTGGCGCCGGCGATCGCCGCGTTCGCGTCCGGTTCGGTCGACCCGCGCCCGCTGGTCGCCGCCACCGTCGGCCTGTCCGAAGCCGCCGGCGTCCTGGCCGGTCACCGCCCGGCGAGCGCCTCACGGGGGCCGAAAATCCTGATCGACCCCACCATCTAGTACGGCTACCCGCACGGTTTCCAACTCGCCCGCCGGTGCGGCTGGCCGGTGCGGGCCGCTTCACCCGGCCCGGAGTTCCCGCGCCCTCCGGCCCGCGTCAG
>NZ_BOMG01000156.1 GCF_016862075.1 Actinoplanes couchii
CTGGACGCGGTCCCGGCCGTGTTCGGGGCCGTGCCCCGCATCGATCCGTCGACGTGGCGCTTGCGGATTCACGGCATGGTCGACCGGGAGATCGAACTGTCGTTCGCCGATCTGCTGAAACGGCCGCTGATCGAACGCGACATCACCCTCAACTGCGTATCCAACGATGTCGGTGGCCCGTACATCGGCACCGCGCGGTGGCTCGGCGTACCGCTCGCGGACCTGCTGAAGGAAGCCGGGATCCAGGCCGGAGCGGTCCAGATCGTCGCCCGGTCGGTCGAGGGGATGACGATCGGCACGCCTGTCGCCCGCCCAGGGCACCGTCAAGACCGCGTCACGCATCGACAAACCGAAACCCTTCGTCCGGCTCACGGCCGGAACCGTGACCGTCGCCGGAGTCGCCTGGGCCCAGCAACCCCTTCCCCGACGGCACGACCGGCTGGCACACGATCAGCGTCACCGTGGCCTGACCGAGCACCAATCCGGAGGTGGGTTCGCTGCGAATCCCTGCGTATCGGATGGCCGAAAACGGCAGGAGGCGGAGACCACGTGGAACCGGACGACGAACTGGTGGTGGCCGGCCGGTACCGGCTGATCGCGCTGGCGGGCTTCGGGGGCATGGGCCGGGTGTGGCGCGCGCACGACGATCTCCTGGACCGGGAAGTCGCGGTGAAGGAGGTGCTGGCCCCGGACGACCTGCCGGATCCCGCTCGCGCGAAGATTCAGCGCGACACGGTCCGGGAGGCGCGGGCGGCCGCTCGACTCGATCATCCTCACGTCGTCGGGATCTTCGACGTGATCCAGGCATCCGGCCGATCCTGGATCGTCATGGAATATGTGCCGTCGCGCTCGCTGCATGACATCGTGATCAGCGATGGGCCGCTCCCCCATCGGAACGCGGCCCGGATCGCGGCGAGCCTCCTCGATGCGCTGGACGCCGCGCATCGAGCCGGGGTGCTGCACCTCGACGTGAAACCGCAGAATGTGCTGATCGCCGAGGACGGACGGGTCGTGCTCACCGACTTCGGGCTGGCCACCATGATCACCGCCCCGGCCGGGCACGACGAACCGCTGATGGGCTCCCCGTTCTACATCGCCCCGGAGCGAGTGCGGGACGGTGCCTCCAGCCGGCAGGCCGACCTGTGGTCACTGGGCGCCACTCTCTACATGGCGGTGGAGGGTCGGCCGCCGTACGACCGGCCGGATGCCGCCGAGGCAATCACCGCCCTGCTGACCGAGGCCCCGGACCCACCGCAGCACCCGGGGCCATTGCACACCGTCATCGCCGGCCTGCTCACCACCGACCCGGAACGACGACTGACCGCGGACGACGCCCGGCTCGCCCTGCGGAACCTGAACCGCCGGGCCGTCGGTGTCCACGCCGTACCCGTGTCGCCCCGCCCGGCCGGCAAGGCGGTCCGGTACCGCTCGACCGCCGCCACCCCTCGGTGGCGAGGCCTGCTCGTCGCAGGCATCGCCGCTGCGATCGCGACAATCGGCGCCACCGCTGGAGTCCGGGCCTACGGCAGTGAAAGCGTGCCGGCGGCCGTCGTCACCCCGGTGAGCGCCAGCCCCACCCCACCATCGGTGACACTGACCGACGCCGTCCGGGACGACGAGGCACCGGTCTCGCTGCCCGAAGGCTGGCTATGGCATGTCGACACCGCCGGATTCGCCCTCCCGGTGCCGCGCGGCTGGCAACGCGGCACCACACCCGACGGCGTCTGCTTCGGCGATACCAACGGGGTCCGATCCTTCACCGTGGAACCCGGCGGCCCGCTCGACGGCCGCCCGTTGCGCAGGTGGCAGGACGCCGAGCAGAAACCGCCACCCGGCTATCAGAAGATCAGCATGGGACCGCTGCTGATCACCGGTGGCGGCGCCGACTGGGAGTACTCGTGGCAGCCGGCGACCGGCCCGCGAATGCACACCTACCGGATGCTGCTGGCAGCCGGCGACGACCGTTCCTACGCGCTCACCTGGACCAGCCGCGATGCCGACTGGAGTCTTGACCTCCCGGTCCAGCGGATCCTGGTCAACGGATTCCGGGACTCGGCGGAACCCGCGGTGACCTGGACGATCCCGGGCCCGTGAGACTCGCACCAATCCAGGCGGCGGCCGGCTCCGAATCCCTGCCATGAAAGCTCTACTGCTCGCCGTGCCCGCCGCGGCGGCCGTCCTGTTCGCCGTTCCGGGCGTCGCGTTCGCCGACGAGAGCGTCCACGTCAAGCTCGACCCGTTGAATCACTCCGGCGCCTCCGGCACCGCCACGTTGACCGCCATGGCCGACGGTGACCTCGGGATCAGCATCCGGTCGACCGGTCTGGTCCCGAACTCGCCGCACGCCCAGCACCTGCACGGCTCCATCGACGGCATGGACTTCCACTGCCCGGACATGTCGGCCGACAAGGACGGCAACGGCTACGTCAGCACCGAGGAGGGCATGCCGACTTACGGCACCATCTTCATCTCGCTGACCACCAGGGGCGACACCAGCCCACAGAGTGGGCTGGCCGTGGACCGGATGCCGGTCGCGGACGCCGAGGGAAACCTGTCCTACGACCGGACGATCCCCGCCGCCGACCTCCCGGCCGGGACACTCGCACATCTCAAGGATCTGCACGTCGTCCAACACGGCATCGACGCCAACAACAACGGCGGGTACGACATGGACGGGCTCGGCGAATCCACTCTCGCGAAGTCGGCGGGCCTCAGCGGCATCCCGCAGGAGGCGACCGATCCGGCATCGTGTGGCATGGTCTCCGGCGCTGCCGCCGGATCGGTCCCGGTCGGCGGCGTCGCCACCGGCGACGGCAGCACCCGCCAGGCACCCGGCCCGATGTATGCCCTCGGCGGTCTCGCCCTGCTCGGCGCGGCCGGCGCCCTCATCGCCCGCCGGCGGCTGACCTGATGGTAGCTACCGCACGTCACACACTCGCGGCAGCGGCCGTGGTCCTCAGCCTGATCGGCGTCACCGCCCTCGTCAGAGGTGACCAGGACCGACCGTCGTCTCCGATCCCGCCGGCCGCCGCCCCGGTTGCCACCGGGAAGGGGGAGCTGACCACCGGGCCACTGATGAGCACCTCGCCGCCGACCCGGGTCGTCATTCCCGCGCTCGGCGTCGACGTGCCGTTGACCGGGCTCGGGCTGCAGGCCGACGGCACCATGCAGGTGCCCACCGACGCGACGGCCGTCGGCTGGTACACCAAGGCACCCACCCCGGGTTCCCTCGGCCCGGCCGTCCTCGCCGGCCATGTCGACTACCGGAAACAGCCCGGCACCTTCAAGAGACTCGCCGACCTCGAACCCGGCGACTCCGTCGACGTCGACCGTGCGGACGGCAGCATGGCCATGTTCACCGTGGTGAAGGTCGAGCGTCACGCCAAGACACGATTCCCCACCGATGCCGTCTACGGCGCCATCAACCGCGCCGGCCTGCGCCTGATCACCTGCGGCGGCGACTTCGACGACGCCAGCGGCCACTACGAGGACAACATCGTCGTCTACGCCGACCTCACCATGGCCCACGAAGCACGACAAGACCGTTCAGCGTTGTCATCTGCGCAACCACCGAACGGCGACTGACAGCAGTCCGAAAAGGTGGTTTTACACCCTGGTTTGCAGGGGGATGTTGGATGTCAGCAAAGGCCACACGGCTTCTGCCGTAGGCAACTGCAAGGAGCACCGCATGAACGTGATCGCTGACACTGCTGCCCCGTCCCCGGCTGCGACGAGCACCGACCGGGCCAGTGAGCTGATCACCGCGATGGCGGCGCTCCCGGCAAGCCACCCGTCCCGGCCCGGCATGCGTGACCAGGTCATCGAGGCGTGGCTTCCGCTGGCCCGGCACCTGTCCAACCGGTACGCCAACCGGGGTGAACCCCGCGACGACCTCTACCAGGTCGCGGTCATGGGCCTGATCAAAGCCGTCGACCGGTTCGAAGCCGATCGGGGTGTCGACTTCGCCGGCTACGCGATCCCCACCATCGTGGGTGAACTCAAGCGGCACTTCCGCGACAAGACCTGGTCGGTACGGGTACCGCGCCGGCTGCAGGAGCTGCGTCTGGCCATCACCGGCGCCAACAACGCCCTCAGCCACACCCTCGGCCGCTCCCCCACTGTCACCGACATCGCCGCGTACCTGAACATCAGCGAGGACGAGGTCATCGAAGGCCTCGAAGGAGCCCAGGCCTACAACTCGACGAGCCTCTCCACCCCGATCACCGAAGGCGGGACCGAACTCGGCGCCACACTCGGCAGCGAGGACGAGGGCTACGAGAACGCCGAGTTGCGTATCGCGCTCGGCCCCGCGATGGCCGGTCTCGACGAGCGCGAGCAAAAGATCGTCGGCCTGCGCTTCTACGGCAACCTCACCCAGAGCCAGATCGCCGAACAGGTCGGCATCTCCCAGATGCACGTGTCGCGACTGCTCGCCAAGGCCCTGACGAAGATGCGAACGCAGCTCGGCAGCTCTCTGGTCTGACGCCACTGCTACCACCAGTCCCCTGGATGTGCAGGGATTCCGCATCAAGGTCAGCGCTCATTCACCGAATAGCGGGGAGAAGAGGGGTCTGCGAGGAGCTACTGCACCGCGAGACGAAGACTCCGACCTCGGATGACACCCTGTCGCTCCTGGAGATCTGCACGGTGGTGTCATCGGCGGCCACCCGAGCGGCCCTCAAGAAGCTGGGCGAGTGCCTTGATTACTGACTACCGGCACATCGCGCCGACGTGTCGGGACACCCGGCCGTCGCCGCGATCCACGCACGGCTCATCGGCAGAGCGATCCACCCGATACGCCTGCCCGGCCCCGATGAAGGTCGGCTCGTCCAGGTGGAACCACCGGTCAACCGTGTCCACGAGCAAGAGCCGGTCGGCGATCGTGTGCCTGGCCATCACGCCCCCTGAAAGTCGGCTGCTGTACTTCGCTTGTCCGCTGACGTCGTCGTCCCGCACCCGGCCATCGTAGGTCGACCCGGTCCGGGCTGGGACAACAGTCGGAGAATCACAACGCCGACCGCCACCTCAGCAACCTGCGGCGCAGCGGTAGCTACGGTGGCGGTCATGGATGGCTGGACCTTGGGCGCCACGTCGGCGGCCGGCCATCGGGTGGATGCCTGCCCATGCCCCTCCGAGAGAAGCATCCGAACCATGGTGGAGAGTCCGCGCGGGAACGATCTCGGGTCATCGGAGGGAGCTTCGCTGAAGACGTACCAAAGCTGGTGATGATCTTCGATTTATCTGGAGGTTATCGGTTGATCTCTACCTTCGTTGATCATGTCGTCTCTGCTGGTTCCCGCACGGCCGGGTCCGTTGCCTGCCCTGGTCCGCACGGTTCGGGGCGCGGGCCGGGCCCGGTGGCCGGGCATCGTTGTCGTGGCCGGCTATCTCGGGCTGGCGCTGCTGGTCACCGGCCGGTTCCTGGGTGACCCGGCCGGGACGGTGTCGGCGCATCTGCCGCCGGACCACACCTGGTTCCAGTGGCTGCTGTCGCACGGCGCCCACTCGGTACGGACTCTGACGAACCCGCTGTTCTCGACCCAGCAGAACGTGCCGTACGGCGTGAACATGATGGCCAACACCTCGGTGCTCGGCGTCACGCTGCCACTGGCGCCGCTGACGTGGTGGCTGGGTGCCCGGGTCACCTACCTGATCTGGATGATCGCCGCCCTGGCCGGCACCGCCCTGACCACCTACCTGGTGCTGCACCGGCATGTGGTGTCCTCGCGGGCGGCGGCGTTCGCCGGGGGTGCGTTCGCCGGGTTCGCACCCGGTGTGGTGCACCACGCCAACGGCCAGCCGAATTTCGTCTCCAACTTCCTGCTGCCGCTGATCGTGGCGCGGGCGCTGACGCTGGGCCGCGACGGCCGGTTGCGGCGCGACGGGGTGGCGCTGGGCCTGCTGGTCGCCTGGCAACTGTTCATCAACGAGGAGCTGTTGCTGATCACGGCGCTGGCGTGCGCGGTCGCGGCGGCCGTGCGCCCGCGAAAAATCCGGCGAATGCTGCCCGGCCTGGCCGTGACCGCCCTGGTCAGCGGCATGCTGTGCGCGTACCCGATCTGGTTTCAGTTCTTCGGTCCGCAGAGCTATCGGGGCGTGCCGATGTTCACCGGCTGGGGTGAGGATCCGGTGACGTGGCTGACGTTCGCCCGGGACACGATCGCCGGCGACGCGTCGGCGGAGACGGCCCAGGGCCGCACCGAGCAGAACAGCTGGTTCGGGTGGCCGCTCACCCTGCTGGTTCTGGTGCTGTGTGTGACGCTCCGGCGGCGGATGCGGGCCGCGGTGGCGGTGGTGGCGGTCTTCGGGGCGCTGTCGCTGGGGCCGCGGCTGCGGTTCGGCGGTGCGCTGACCGATCTGCCCGGGCCGCTCGCCGTGGTTCCGGATTGGCTGCCGCTGTTCGATCTGGCGATGCCGAGCCGGTTGACGTTCGCCGTGATCGGCGCGATCGCGGTCCTGGTCGCGGTGGCCTTCGACCGGGGTGGCCGGGCGTGGCGGGTGGCGGTGGTGGCGGTGTTGCTGCCGTTGACGCCGACCCCGGTCCCGGCGATGCCGGAGCCGCCGACGCCGGCCTTCATCACCTCGGGCGCGTGGCGCGAGTTCGTCCCGGCCGGTCGCACGCTCGTCCCGGTCCCGCTGCCCAGCCAGTACACCGGTCGGGACTCGCTGGGCTGGAGCGCCTGGGCGCAGCACAGGTTCGCGGTGCCGGAGGGCTACTTCCTGGGCCCCGGCCCGGACGGCGCCGGGCAGATGGGCACCACCCACGTCAGCCACACCACCACGCTGGTGGAGCGGACCCTGCGTGCCGGTGCCGCGCCGGTGCTGACCGCCGGGGACGCCGAGCTGGTGCGCGCCGACGCGCGGCGCTGGAACGGGTCGGTGGTGGTGATGCGTTCCGGCCCCGGCTACCGCCCGCTGCACGACCTGATCTCCCAGGTGTACGGCGTTCCGTCGCAGGCCGGAGGGGTATGGTTGTGGGACCTGCGCGAGCGTTGATCAAGATCTTCATGATGGTTGTCCGGTCCGGTCGCGATTCCAGGGATGTCTCATGCGTGTTCTCGTCGCCGACGACGAGCGGCTGTTCGCCGATCTGCTCGCCGCCGGGCTGCGCCGGCATTCGATGGCCGTGGACGTCTGTTACGACGGTGACGCCGCCATCGAGCGGCTGGGCGTGAACTTCTACGACGTGGCGGTCCTGGACCGGGACATGCCCGGCAGCAGCGGCGACGACGTGTGCCGGTGGATGCGGGCGCAAGAGCTGACCGCCCGGGTGCTGCTGCTGACCGCCGCCGGCAGCGTCTACGACCGGGTCGAGGGGCTACGGCTGGGAGCCGACGACTACCTGCCGAAACCGTTCGCGTTCGCCGAGCTGGTGGCCCGTCTGGAGGCGCTGGCCCGGCGTACCGCACCGGCTCTGCCTCCGGTGCTGGAACGCGACGGTGTGGTGGTCGACGTCGGCGCCCGGACCGCCACCCGCGACGGCCGGGACCTGGACCTGACCGTCAAGGAGTTCGGCCTGCTGCGGGCGCTGCTGCGGGCCCAGGGGCAGGCGGTCAGCGTGGAGGACCTGCTGGAACAGGTGTGGGACGAGAACATCGACCCGTTCACCAACGTGGTCCCGGTGACGGTCGGCAAGCTGCGCCGCAAACTCGGCGAACCGGCTGTGATCCACACGGTTCCCCGCGCCGGTTACCGGTTCGGGGCGTGAGCGTGCACCTTCGTACCGTAAGGTCGCGTCTTCTGCTCGTCGTGCTGGTCACGGCCACCGTCGTCACCGTGGCACATCGCTACTGGTTCTACATCGGCTGGTTCGACTGGCGGGGTTTCGAGATCTGTGACGACACCGTGTACGGCGTCTGCGGCACCGTGCAGCGCAACAGCCCGGTCAGCTCGATCACCCTCTACCTGCTGACGATCGCCGCGATCCTGCTGCTGGCCCGGCCGGTGGGCCGGTGGGTGCTGGCCCCGGTCCGGGACGTGATCCCGCTGGTCGACCAGGTCGGCCCGCAGAACCTCGGCCTGCGCATCCCGGACGAGCGGCGCCGCGACCGGGAACTCACCGCGCTCACCGCCTCGGTCAACGCCATGCTCACCCGCCTCGCCGCCGGCTACGAAGGGCAGCGGATCTTCGCCGCCAACGCCTCCCACGAGCTGCGGACCCCACTCGCCCTGCAACGCATGATCATCGAGGTGAGCATGACCGAATCGCTCACCGCCGAACAGTCGGCCCTGGTCACCGCCCAGCTCCTACAGGCCAACGAGCGCAGCGAACGCATCATCGAGGGCCTGCTCACCCTCAGCCAGGCCGAGCAGGGCATCGTCGCGCACACCCCGCAACACCTCGACACCATCGTCGCCGAGACGATCACGGCACACCGGCCCGAGGCCGAGACCCTGAAGATCGACATCACCTGCGCCGTACGCCCGGGAAAGGTCACCGGCGATCGGATCCTCCTCGAACGCCTGGTCCGCAACCTCGTCCACAACGCGCTCAAGTACAACCACCCCGGCGGCACGGTGCACGTCGACGTCGACGGGACCGGCACGCTCACCGTCACCAACACCGGCCCGATCGTCCCGGCCACCGAACTCGGCCGCCTCTTCGAACCGTTCACCCGCCTGCACGGCGACCGCGTCGACCACAGCGGCGGCAGCGGCCTCGGCCTGGCGATCGTCCGCGCCATCGTGCGCTCGCACGGCGGCACCATCGACGCCGCCCCCAACCCCGACGGCGGCCTGCGGATGACCGTCCGCCTCCCACCGAGCACCAGCTGACCCGAAGCCTCCCGTCCCGTTGAGCCACCCGGCTCACCGGTCGATGCCGCGCGCCCGAGAACAGCGAAGAAGGAACCCCCGTGACCGTCCTGCTGGATCCGTCCCCCACCCCGATCCTCGTCCCCGCCCGCAGCCCGTGGGGGACGGCACTGCTGGCCGCGGGCGCGGTGTGGGCGGCCACCACGGTCGCCCGGCTCGCCGTCAGCGCCCTGGCCTGGCTGCCCCGCGGCGGTGGCGAGACCCCTGACGTGTGGATGATCCTGCTCGGCTGGAACAAATGGGACGCCGGGCACTACGTGCAGATCGCCGAGCACGGCTACCACCTGGGCCCCGGCTTCCCGGCGTTCTACCCGGTCTATCCCCTGCTGATCCGGCTGTTCGACCCGGCACTGCCCGGCGGGGCCCTGATCAGCGCCCTGATCATCGCCAACGTGGCGGCGGTCGGCGCGCTGGCGGTGCTGCACCGGCTCGCCGACCACGAGTTCGGGCCCCGGGTCGCCCGCCGCGCGATCTGGTACCTGGCCGCGTTCCCGACCGGCTTCTTCCTGTTCATCGGCTACAACGAGTCACTGTTCATCCTGCTGTCCCTCGGCGCCCTCTACGCCGGCCGGCGCGGGCACTGGTGGCTCGCCGGCGCCCTCGGCGCACTGTCGTCGGGCACCCGGCTGTTCGGCCTGCTGCTGGTGGTGCCGCTGGCCATCGAATACCTGCGGCAGGTCGACTGGCAGCCGCGCCGGGCCCGCGCCGACGTGGCCGCGCTGGCCATGGTGCCGCTCGGACTGCTCGCCTACAGCGTCTACTGCTGGATCGACCTGGGCAGTCCGCTCGCGTTCAGCATCGCCCAGGACCAGTGGGGCCGCGAGTACACCCTGCCCGGCGGCGCCTGGCTGACCGCCGTCCAGCAGATCGACGGCCGCGGTCTGCTGGACCCGGTCACCCTCGCCGCCGTCATCGACGCCGGGACCGTGCTGATCGCGGCCGGCCTGCTGGTCTTCTGTGTGGCGGGCCCGTACCGCTTCCGCCGCGACCAGATGTACCTGATCGCCCATGCCGCGACCGCGTCCGCCGTACTGACGATGACCGAGGTCGGCGGGCGCGCGATGATGTCGGCGAGCCGGTTCACCCTGGAAGCCGCGGCGGTCTTCCTCGTCCTGGCCCGGATGGGCGCCCGCGACACCGTCGACCGCGCAATCCTGACCGTCGGGATGGCTCTGCAGGGGATCCTGCTGGCCGTCTTCATGGCGGGCACGTTCCTGGTGGCGTGACCCTCACGTGCTGCGGAGATCCGGCTCGTGCACGGTCCGCCCCGACCGGATCGGCGCACGCCGCCACCAGGTCAGACACCGCCACGCCCACTCCGCCGGCCCGTACCGGAACCGCCGCAGCCACCACCCGCTCCACACCGCCTGCACCACGACGATCGCCACGGTGAGCCCGACGATCGCCGGCAGATCCGCCGTGCTGTCGATGCCCAGCAGA
>NZ_BOMG01000157.1 GCF_016862075.1 Actinoplanes couchii
GCTGTTCGGAGATGACCATGCGGGTCACCCGTCAGGGTGCACGCCGATCCGCCTTGACGCCGATCCGCCTTGACGCCGATCCGCCTTGACGGCGAATCGGCTATTCCTGACCTGCTCCGCAGGAGTCCGTTTCCTCTCCGGCCTGAAGGCCGGAGTATCCACGGAGGAATCTGATGACCGCCGGGCCCGCGGAGGGGATGGGATGACGGCGAGGCCAGGCCAGGGCGGTCGGCTAGGGCGGGGCGGGCGACTGGTTGGCTAGGGCGGGGCGGTTTGGGAGGTCGGTTCAGGGGTGGTCGGGGGTGGCGGGGTGGTCTGCCAGCCAGGTGGCTGCTCGGCGAGGGGACGCTTGGGAGAGCCAGGCGTCCTGGATGATCTCGGCCAACTCGGTTCTGGTCAGTTCGCCAAGGCGGCATTCGCGTACCAGCACTGATGGGTGGCCGTCGAAGTGCTTGGTGGTGAAGAACGGGGTGGTCTCGTCCTGGATCAGGGACTGTTTGTCGGCTTCGGTCGGTACCCAGAAGACGATCACGTCCGGGCATTTCTCGCCTGTCAGCGGGTCTACGGCGTCGGGGCGTGGGGTTCGGAAGAAGACGAACGACTTTCGGCCCACCTGGTAGATCGCGTTGCCGTCCCGGCCGTGCTCGACCGTTACGTGCGGCATCGCCGACGCCAGTTCCTCGACGTCCTCGACCCGGGCGGGGCGGTCCTGCTCATCACCCATCTCCTGACGGTACGTCCGGGACGGGCCGCCGTTAGGATTCCCCGGGTGACGAACTCGATCGCGCCGCTTCGCTGGTATGCCGGACTTGCCGTGGTGTTCTTCGGCATCGTGCCCGCGGTGATGCTGACCCTGCTGGTGACCGGGAGCGACAGCCCGTTCCCGATGGGCTATCTGCTGATCGGTGGCATCCCGCTGGTGCTGGCCGCGATCGTTCTCGCCCTGCGCGGCATGACCGGCGGCGGCGAACCGGAACTGGCCGCGCAGAGCCTCAACCGCAGCATGGCCCTGGTCGCGGGCGCCGACGTCCTGATGCTCGGCGGCAACTTCCTGATCCGCATGGCCACCACCTGACGCAATCCGCAAACCGACCCGAAGCAAGGCGCCCTGAATCAAATCGCCCTGAATCAAATCGGCCCGAAGCGACCCGGCCCGAAGCGACCCGGCCCGAAGCGACCCGGAGCAAAGCCGCCCGGAGCAATGTCGCCCGGAGCAATGTCGCCCGACGTGATCCGTGTGGTCGCCGCCTGAGCTGGGCCGGGATGGTCATCGCCGGGTCCGGGCTTGCCCGCTCGGCGCACGCTGGTCGGTATGAGTCGGACCGCCGGGAACCGCGAGATCTGGGACCGCAACGCCGCGACGTACGACAGGCAGATCGCCTTTCTGGATCGGCATTGGTTCCGTGGTGGCCGTGAGTGGCTGGGTGCGCGAGCCGAGGGCCGGGTCTTGGACGTGGGCGCGGGCACGGGTCTGAACCTGCCGCACTATCCGCGTAACACTGTGGTGACCTGCGTCGATCTGAGCCCGGAGATGCTCCGGATGGCGCAAGACCGGACGGCGCGCAGGTGTTGTGGCGACGCCGAGCAGTTGCCGTTCCCGGACGCCGTTTTCGACACGGTCGTGTGTGCGCTGGCGCTGTGCACGATCCCGTCGCCCCCGAGGGCGCTGTCCGAGATGCACCGGGTGCTGGTTCCCGGCGGCCGGCTGCTCCTGCTGGATCACGTGGCCAGCGCCTGGCCCCCGATCCGGGTCGCCCAACGGCTGCTGGAGCGGGTCACGATCCCGTCAGCGGGGGAGCATTTCACCCGCCGCCAACTCCCGCTGCTGGCCGGCCGGTTCGAAATCGTCGAGTCGGATCGGGCCCGGGCCGGTACCGTCGAGCGCGTCCACGCCGTGAGGAGCCGATGATGTGCCGTTATTCCCAAGTGACATACCGGGTTCACTACGTGTGTGTGCCGTGCCGTCATCGCAGCAAGCTGCCGTGGGACGACCGGGCGCATCCGTGCCCGCGATGCCGGGTGCCGATGGTCAATGTCGGTCACGATTTCGCTGCTCCACGTCGCCGGGACACTTCCGGTTGGGTGGCGGTCGCGGCGGTTCTTCAAGCCGGTTTGCGGTACGAGGGATTCGAGCCCTGTGGCTGCGGCCGAGATCCGAAATCCCGCCCGAGGACCAGCGCCCAGGTCCGGCAGCGCCGCCGCCTGGCCGCCCGCCGCGACATCCCACTCGCCGAGGCCCTGGAGGCCCGCGATCCCTACACGTCCGAGACCGCCGAGCTGATCACCGACACCCGGGCGGCGAGTGGTCCCGCGGGCACGTCGACGAGGGTGAATCCCAGTTCCCGGTAGGTCTCCTCGTGGATCCGCTCGAAGCGTGACGCCTCCTCGACCCCGATCCGCCGGGCCGCGGTCGGGTGCACGAACCCTTGCCCGCGTACCAGAAAAGCAGTTGGTTCGTAGGTCTTCGCCGCCCGGTCCACCTCGGCCAGCAGCGTGGCCGGCACCGGAATCCCCAGATGCCGGCCGAGCGCGAGCGTGCACACCGGCGACCGGTCGAAGAAGGCGACCGCACGCCCGGCGGTGGCGAGTTCCCGAGTGCGCTGCAGGTCGACGATGCGCTCCAGGAAGCCCGGCTCCCGCCACGGCTCGTCGACGCCGAGGGCCTGCCGCAGCGCGATGACGTCGGTGGCGGCCTCCTCGACGACGGCGTACCCGTCGAGCTCCAGCTGCCGGAGCAGTGCCGTCTTCCCCGAGCCCGGGGCGCCGGTCAGGATGTATCGCCGCATGGGGGAGAAGGTAGCCGGACGGCCGGCGTGGCGGATCACCACACCGGCCGGTTCTCAGCTGGTGTTACGGCTTGGGGAGCAGGCAACCGCTGACGGTCAGGTCGATGGCCCGGCTGGAGTTGAGGCAGGTGGTGAACCAGTAGGTCTGCTGGCCGTAGCTGCGGCCCTTCAGCACGGTGATCACACCGGTGGAGCTGACCTCACAGGGGTTGTTCAGCGTACAGCTGGCGCCGTCTTCGTTTCCGGTGTTGTTGATGCCGATCAGGTCGCCGGTGGCGGTGCTCACGATCGGTGATCCGGAGGTGCCGCCGATGGTGTCACAGCCGGCGTTGTAACGGACCGAGTCGGTCCACGTCCAGGTGGATTCACGCAGCGTGGGCACGAAGCCGTCGATGGAGCAGTTCCAGACCCGCTTCCAGTATCCGGACGGGATCCCGATCCCGGTGCCGGCGGTCGGGTGCGCGGCCGAGATGGTCAGCGGGGTGGCGCCGTACGAGCTGGAAAGGTTGGCGAATGTGGTGTTGAGGCGGTAGAGCGTGACGTCGGTGCCGGTCATCGTCGCGTAGAGCACCCGGTTGGCCCGGACCGTGGCGACCGAACCGCCGGAGCTGTTGAGCAGGGTGCCCGAGCGGGTGCTGGAGACGTTCTGGATCACCCGGCCCGCGGGGATGAATCCGCCCTCGTAGCAGTGCCCGTTGGTGAGCATCATCGCGCTGTCGGTGCTGACCGAGGTGGGGAACCGGACCAGCGAGGCCGAGCAGTTGCTCAGCGCGATGGTGTTGGCCAGCGTCACCGTGACGTCCGCCTGGGCCGGCGCCGCGGTTCCGGCGAGGACGCCGGCGGCTGCGGTCAGGGCGGCTACACCGAGTGAGAATGCCCGTCGAAGGCGCATGAAGGATCCCTCCACAACATGGGGTTCGGTGCCGGTACGTTCCCATCGACAATTCAGGTATGTCAATAAATTGATGCAGTGCGAGGGGTTTCCCTGACTGTGCAGTTTGCCCAGGGCGCCGGGGCGGAAGGCCCCCGGCATGGGCAATCTGCCCGGCTGATCATGAACGTGTTGTGCATCACGTCCCCGGTTATCGATGCTGTCGGCATCAGCACCGCCGCTGGAAGGAGCAGGATGTCCGTCAACGAGACGCTGACCAGTGAGGAACGCCTCGCCGAACTCGACCTCGACACCCTGAAGCAACTCGTGGGCCTCGTCGAGTACGACTCCGCCGAAGATCCGTTCCCGGTCACCGGGTGGGACGCGATCGTGTGGGCGGTCGGCAACGCCACCCAGACCGCACACTTCTTCCAGTCCGCGTACGGCATGGAGTTGATCGCCTATTCCGGGCCGGAAACCGGCAACCGCGACCACATGTCGTACGTGCTCAAGAGCGGCGCCATCAAATTTGTCATCCAGGGCGGCGTCGACCCGGACAGCCCGCTGATCGGCCACCACACCCGGCACGGCGACGGCATCACCGACATCGCCCTGGCGGTGCCGGACGTCGACAAGTGCGTCGAACACGCCCGCGCCCAGGGCGCCCGGGTGCTCGTCGAACCGCACGACGTCACCGACGAGAACGGAACGGTCCGGATCGGGGCCATCGCCACCTACGGCGAGACCCGCCACACCCTGGTCGACCGCAGCCGCTACACCGGCCCGTACCTGCCCGGATACGTCTCCCGGACCTCCGCCCACCGCAAGCGTCCCGGCGCTCCCAAGCGGATCTTCCAGGCCCTGGACCACGTGGTCGGCAACGTCGAACTCGGCGCGATGGACGAATGGGTCGACTTCTACAACCGCGTCATGGGCTTCACCAACATGGCCGAGTTCATCGGCGACGACATCGCCACCGACTACTCCGCGTTGATGTCGAAGGTCGTCGCGTCCGGCAACCACCGGGTCAAGTTCCCGCTCAACGAGCCGGCGCTCGGCAAGAAGAAGTCGCAGATCGACGAATACCTGGAGTTCTACCGCGGGCCCGGCGCCCAGCACCTGGCCCTGGCCACCAACGACATCCTCGGCGCCGTCGACGCGCTCGCCGCCGAAGGGGTCGAGTTCCTGGCCACGCCGGACTCCTACTACTCCGACCCGGAACTGCGCGCCCGCATCGGCGAGGTCCGCGCCCCCATCGACGAGCTGCAGAAACGCGGCATTCTGGTGGACCGGGACGAGGACGGGTACCTGCTGCAGATCTTCACCAAGCCGATCGGCGACCGGCCCACCGTATTCTTCGAACTGATCGAAAGGCACGGCTCGCTCGGTTTCGGCAAGGGCAACTTCAAGGCCCTTTTCGAGGCCATCGAGCGGGAACAGGCCAAGCGCGGGAACTTCTGATGGCCCACTATCGGCGGGCCGGGAACATTCCGGCGAAACGGCACACCCAGCACCGCGATGCGGACGGGAAACTGTATTACGAGGAGCTGATGGGGGAGGAGGGATTCTCCTCCGACTCGTCACTGCTCTATCACCGGCACGTGCCGTCGGCGGTCCGGTCCGCACACACCTGGCAACTGCCCGACCAGGCTGTCTCGGGTAACGAGCCGTTGCTGCCCCGGCACCTCAAACTGCACGATCTCTTCGCCGGGCAGGAATGGAAATCCTGCGACGCGGTACGGGATCGGCGACTGGTGCTCGGGAACGCCGACGTGCGGATCAACTACGTCGTGGCGGGGACGGCCTCGCCGCTGTACCGCAACGCGACCGGGGACGAGTGCGTCTACGTCGAGTCCGGTTCCGGCGTCGTCGAGACCGTTTTCGGTGACCTGTCGGTCAAGACAGGTGATTACGTCGTCATTCCGCGGGCCACCACCCATCGATGGGTGCCGTCGGGGATGCTGCGGCTCTACGCGATCGAAGCGAACAGCCACATCGCACCACCGAAACGGTATCTATCGAGATACGGCCAGTTCCTGGAGAGTTCGCCCTACTGTGAGCGGGATCTTCGTACCCCCGGAGATCCTCAGCTCGTCGACGGGGAGAACGTCGAGGTCTACATCAAGCATCGCGGCGACGGGCCGGCCGGGCTCTCCGGGACCGTGCACGTGCTGCCGCACCACCCGTTCGACGTGGTCGGCTGGGACGGCTGCCTCTACCCCTACGTCTTCAACATCGCCGACTTCGAACCGATCACCGGCCGGGTCCATCAGCCGCCGCCGGTGCACCAGGTATTCGAGGGCGCCAATTTCGTGATCTGCAACTTCGTGCCGCGGAAGGTCGACTACCACCCGCTCGCCGTCGCGGTTCCTTATTATCACGCGAATGTCGACTCCGACGAGGTGATGTTCTACGTCGGCGGCGATTACGAGGCCCGTAAAGGCTCCGGAATCAACGTCGGATCGATCTCGCTGCACCCCGGCGGACATTCGCACGGGCCACAGCCGGGCGCCATCGAGGGCAGCCTCGGCGTGGAACGGTTCGACGAGCTCGCCGTCATGGTCGACACGTTCCGGCCGCTCGGGCTCGGTGAGGCGGGCCGGCTCTGCGACGACGGGGTCTATGCCTGGACCTGGGCCCGATGAACCCCCTTTTTGCCGGCCTCTTCGACGACGCCGCCCTTTTCCCGCCCGCGTCCACGCCGTTGGCCGGCGCCGTCGCTTCCCATGTCGCGCGCCGGGAATCGGCCCTCGCGCCTCTGCTCGGACCATTCGTGTGCCCGGCCGGCGATTTCGGTTCCTTGCCGTCGGGGTTACGCGTGTCGCTCATTCTGCCCGCCGCCGACACGCCCGTTCCCGCCTCACCCGACATCGTGGCCATCGAGGCGCCGGACGCGGTTCCCGGCCCGGTCACCACCTATTCCGAGATTCCGGTCGCGGAGATCGATGCGACCCGCCTGGCGGCACTCCGGGCGGCGGGTCTGCGTCTCAAATTGAGGACCGGCGGCGTACGGGCGGAGATGTTCCCCTCCGAGGACGCGCTCGCCCGTGCCCTCTGGGCGGCGGTGCGCGGCGGTCTCGCCTTCAAACTGACCGCCGGCCTTCACGACCCGATCCGCCATCGTGACCCGGTGACCGGTTTCGAACACCACGGTTTCCTCAACGTGCTGCTCGCCACCGCCCGCGCCCTGCAGGGCTACGACATCGAGCGCACCCTCGCCGACTCCGACGGCGAACGGGTGGCCGCGGGCGTCGCCGGCATCGACGACGTCCTGGCCAAGGCCGTCCGGCACCACTTCGTCAGCTTCGGCACGTGCAGCATCGACGAACCCGTCGACGGGCTGCTCCGCTACGGTCTCCTACCGGAGGATCCACGGTGAATCTCGGTCACCAGACGCTGCCGTACGGCGTCTTCTCCACCGCCGCCGACCCGCGCCCCCGAGTCGGGGTCGCCTACGGTGACCGGGTCGTCGACCTGCCCGCCACGGTCGCGGCGCTGGACCCGTCGCTGGCGGAATTTGTCGCCGGGCCGTCGCTCGACACGCTGCTAGCCGCCGGGCGGGACGTCTGGAACCGGCTGCGGACGTCGCTCGCCGGCTGGCTCACCGACGGAGCGGCGGTCGTGCTGGTCGACGACGTGACCATGCACCTGCCGTTCACGGTCGCCGACTACGTCGACTTCTACGCCTCCGAGCAGCACGCCACCAACCTCGGGCGGATGTTCCGGCCCGATCAGGAGCCGCTGACACCCAACTGGAAACATCTGCCGATCGGTTACCACGGGCGGGCCGGAACGGTCGTCCTCTCCGGCACCGAGATCGTCCGCCCGTCCGGTCAGCGGCGCGTCTCCGGCGGCATCGAGTACGGGCCGTCCCAGCGCCTCGACATCGAGGCCGAGCTGGGATTTGTCGTCGGTACCCCGTCACGTCTCGGTGCGCCGGTCCCGCTGGACGCCTTCGAGGAGCACGTCTTCGGGGTCTGCCTGGTCAACGACTGGTCCGCCCGGGACATCCAGGCCTGGGAGTACGTTCCGCTCGGGCCGTTCCTGGGGAAGAGCTTCGCCACGTCGATCAGCCCGTGGGTCGTACCGCTGGCTGCTTTTGATCATGCTCGGGTTTCTCCGCCCGTGCGAACCTCGCCGCTGCAGCCCTATCTTGACGACGAGAAGACTCCGGCCTGGGGTCTGGACATCCGCTTCGAGATCCGGCTCAACGGGCACGTGCTGTCCCGGCCCGCGTTCGGCGGGATGTACTGGACCGGGGCTCAGATGCTCGCCCATCTCACCGCCAACGGGGCCTCGTTGCGGACCGGTGATCTGTATGCCTCCGGCACCGTCAGTGGTGACGAATGCGGTTCCCTCATCGAATTGTCGTGGAACGGGCAGAACCCCATCGCCCTGCCGGACGGCGGTACCCGGACCTTCCTCACCGACGGTGACGAGGTGGTGATCAGTGCTGTCGCGCCCGGGGCGGACGGTGCCGTCATACATCTCGGTGAGGTGACCGGGCGTATCGGTTCCCGTCCGTAGGTCAGTTCCGGTTCGACCAGCGCCGGACTTGCAGTCGGTACCTGGGTACAGGCTTACCTTCTAGGCATGACCATCGACGAACTCGGGTGGGCACCGGAAACCTGCACGCTGCCCACCGCCTCGAAACCGCTGCGGGTCGCCGAGTTCGACGACCTGCTCACCTCCGGCCTGCTCTCCTGGCAACGGTTGTCGTCCACGGCGTTGACCTGGCAGTTCAGCCCGTCAGCGATGCCCGCTGCCCGAGATCTGACCACCCGGGAGAGCGCCTGCTGCACGTTCTTCACGTTCACCTTCCACGGGCCACGCCTGACCGTCACGGTTCCCGGTGCCCAGACCGGGGTCCTCGACGCCCTCGAGGAGCGCTCCGCGGCCCTGTTGCGCCGGTCGTCATGACGGGCTTGCGAAGCGGCCAGGTCGCGGCGGCGGCCGGGGTGAACCCGCAGACCCTGCGCTATTACGAGCGGCGCGGCCTGCTTCCCCAGCCGGATCGCACGCTCGGCGGTCATCGTCTCTACCCCGCCGAGACGATCAGCCTGTTACGCCTGATCAAGGCATCCCAGCGCCTGGGCTTCACCCTCGACGAGGTGACGGCCCTCCTCAACGCCCGGGGCGCCGGCATGCACGCCCGGGCCGCAGCCAAGCTGTCCGAGGTGGAGCTGAAAATAGCCGAACTGACAATGATCGCCGAAGCCCTACGAGGCGCAGTAGCAGCCAGCTGTGACGACGTGAACACGTGCGCCGCCGACCCCCGATGCCCACTCCCGGACTCTTGACCACCCCGCGCCGAGCGGGACTTCTCCCCCCGGGCCGGGCCGGGTGGACAGATCAGGGGAGGGTTACCACTACCTTGTCGGCGGCGCCTGGGGTCGCTGCCAGGGTGAGGGCCTGTTCGACCTGGTCGTAGGGGAGCACGTCGCTGACGATCAGGGCGTACTTCTCCCAGTGTTCGATCAGGTCCTTGGTCACCTCGAAGATCTCGGTGGGGTAGCCCATGGCCAGGGCTATGGTGAGTTCGCTGGTCAGCAGGGGGCCGAAGTCGATGGGGACCGGCTTCTTGTGGACCGCGACGCCGCTCAGGCGGGCGCCGTGGCGGGCCGAGGCCAGGACCGTGTCGATCACCGCGGGCACGCCGGCGGCGTCCAGGTACAGGTCGGTGGCCGGTTTGCCGTGGCGGCCGAAGTACCGGGGGGCTTCGCCGTGTAGTTCCAGCAGGCGGGTGGTCACGTCCTCCTGGGAGGAGTCGATCACCGCGTCGGCTCCGATCTTCAGGGCCTTGGCCAGGCGGTTCGGGACCACGTCGACCACTGTCACGTGGGCGGCGCCCCTCAGCTTCAGGCCGACCGCCGCGCCCAGGCCGATCGGGCCGGCGCCGAAGACCACCGCCTTCTGGCCGGGCTTCGGCTCCAGCCGGTTGACGGCGTGGGTGGCCACGGCCATCGGCTCGTTGAGGGCGGCCACCTCGAACGGGATGTGCTTCGGCACAGTGACCAGGTGCTTTCCGACCTCGGCGCCGCGGATCAGCACGTACTCGGAGAGGCCGCCCTGGGCGCCGCCGCTGTCGATGATGCCGTCGTCGGCGGCCATCGGGTTGAGCACCACGTGGTCACCGACGGCCAGTCCGGTCACGTCGGCGCCGATCTCGGCGATCTCCCCGGCCGGTTCGTGGCCGAGCGGGGTGGCGCCCTGCCGCGGTGGGATGCCGCCGACGGATATGTAGAGGGTTTGGCACAGTT
>NZ_BOMG01000158.1 GCF_016862075.1 Actinoplanes couchii
CCGAGGTCGAGTCGGCGTAGGGTCGCGAACACACAACCCGGCGGCCTACGGTCGGCACCACCGGCCAGTAATAGCTACCTGCACACGAAAGCGGACCGCCGCAATCGACGAAGCCGCCCGCTGCCGGCACACAAGAACCTCTAAACGATGACCCGCGAAACCTCGGTGACGGGCACCACCGTCTTGTGACGTGTGCGCCCAGCGCCGATCAACTCCGGACGATGTCACGAGTGACGGCGGCCTGCTCGGTCAGGACACCACTGATCGTCGTTTGGGTTTCATTGATCCGATCGACCACCGTGCTGATCTTGGTAAGCGCCTGCACAACAGTGCCCGCATCAGTCTGGATCGCGGTGACCAGATTACCGACATCCTCAGTGGCACGGGCCGTGCTCTGCGCGAGTTCCTTGACTTCACCGGCGACCACGGCGAACCCTTTGCCGAGCTCACCGGCACGGGCTGCTTCAATCGTCGCGTTGAGGGCGAGCAGGTTGGTCTGCTCGGCGATACTCGTGATCACCTTAACGACCGCGCCGATCTTGCCACTGGATGCCTCGAGCCGGCGCACCGATTCGTTTGCGTCCGCTGTCATCACCTGCGCCTCAGAGGCGACTAGGGTCGCGTCGATGACGTTGCGCTCCGCCTCCTCAATGGAAGTGACGAGTTCACCGCCTGCAGCACTGATCCGGTTCGCTTCTTCGATACGCTGCATCGCCTCGGCGACCAAGAACACTGCGTTACGCAGAGCGTTGGCCCGGCTGTCGGACAATTCCTCCATGGCGTCGGTGGTGAAGAAGTCCATCGTGCCGATGACGCTGTCGCGGACGATCAGTGGCAGCGATACACCCGATTTGACGCCGGCACGCTGCGCCGCTGGTGCGCGAACGCAGTCGGTCATCTCTCCGAGATCACGCACGAACAGCAGATCCCGTTTGCGCCAGGTCTTACCGGCCAGCCCTACGCCCTCGGTGAAGCTCGCCTGCTCGGTGACCCGCCGGAACTCCTCACCCGCCGTGCCGGACTCCACGACGAAGTGCAGCGCGTTGTCACGAGAGTCGATGTGCCAATACGAACCGTAGGCCCATCCGAACTCCGTCCGGATTGCTTCTAGGGCCGTCCGGGCAGCGTCCTCGGCATTGGTGGACTCCGAGACCGCGCGCAATACCACCGCTACAGCGTTCGCATCAGCGGCGGCTTCCTGCTGACCGGCGGAATAGGCCAACCGCTCGATGCACTGGGAGACCAGCAAACCCACCGTGCGTAGGGTATCCAACCGCTGCTGCGACGGAACGGCGTCCGAGGTGGTGAAGAAGTCCATCGTGCCAACGATCCGGCCGCCCTCCATGAGAGGGAAACAGGCCCCACTGCGAACCCCGGCCTTGGCCGCCACTGGCGCACGCACGCAGTCGGTCAACTGACTCAAGTCCGGCACGAAGACAAGATCCTTCGACCGCCACGCCCGCCCGGACAGCCCGACTCCCTCAGCAAACGACGCTGACCGAGTAACGGCACCGAACTCAGGACCGGCATCACCAGACTCGACCGCGAACCGCAGCACCCGGCCGGCAGTGTCGAGCCTCCAAAATGATCCATACGACCACTGGAAGCTGTCGCGGATCGTATCGAGAGCAGCCATCACGGCTTGATCAACGGAGTGCGCAGCGCCCAAGGCCTGCACGATCTTCAACACCGCCGCGGTGTTCTCCTGCGACTCGGTCAACTGCTGCTGAGCATGCAGCAACGCGGCCTTACGGCCCGACCCGAACAAGCCCATATCTGAAAGCCCCATCCAAAGCCACACATCCGGAGATGGCCCGGCCGGGCCGCGATCAAAACTTCCATCGGCAGGACCCGCATCAGAGGTTAGAAAAGCGCGAGAAGACAGACTTTCGCGAATAGAAGAAAATAGATTTATGGCGTCCTCCGCACCAGCGCCTGACACTACCCGCCTACCGATCGGGCCCTCGATGCAGAACGGTCCCGTCGACGAGGGGTGCCGCCCTCCCCTCCGCATCGTCGGCCGGGAACCGCCGCTACCGGTGACGCCATTCCAGGGCGGCCGTGGCTTTTCGACCGCCGACGCCGGGCACAGCACATCGTGACGGCGATGGGGCACACACCGCGACGGACGACGAGCCATTCGGAACCCGCCCCAGCCCGATGTCCACGGCAGAACCCACGACTCAGGCTTCTGCGCAGCGTTCCAGCCCGGTATTAGACGAGCCGACGATCACGAAAAACGGACTCGACACCGAAAGAAGGGCGGGTGAGTCTTGGTAGCGGGCCACTCGGCGGTGCCGTAGTGCCGTCCCGGCAGCCAGCGATGTCGAGGCAGAGGAGTCCCTACAGCTCCACCAGCAGAAAGCGCCTGTTCATGGCATTGGCACTGGTCAGCCGAAAGACCGAGACGATGCCCTAAACGCCGAGGTAGCCGCCAAGGACGGCGCTGATGATTTCGGAGTCCATGAAGATGATGTTGGCGAGGTCGCCTGGCCGCGAGCCCAAATCCCGCACTGCCACCTCGATGGCGACCAGCGGCGGAGAGCTACGGATCCGGGCCTTCACTCCGACCACGGGCCGGCTAGATCATCGGTGATTTTCAAGTCACTGCGATGCCGGACGCCCTTCGGGGTGCTGGGGAGACGGTGTGAGGCGGCATTGCGCTGGTGGGCGAGCATCGCGGCACTCGGACGCCCGGGCAGCGTTGGCAACGCGTCCGCTGACGGGTCAGTGACCACCGGCGCCGTCACCGACTGCGCTGCGGGGCCTTGCACGGAAACCGTGACAACAGCCAGCAGGCGTCGCACCCAGCGGACGACACAGGCCCGCCCAGCCCGAAGACGGGCTCTACACAGTAGGCGCGTTGACGGCATACGGCTCCCCGGATAGGCATCACACGAGCAAAGGGCGCCGCTCAGCAGCGACAGAACCGTAACCCACTTTGCCTCTGTCAACGGCGATCCGGACCCGGTTTCACCCGAAAGCCGCCTCACCCTGTCTACCAGGGTGAGGCGAGGCCAGCGGTTCAAAGCAAGTCCGTCCAACGGGGCGAGCTCATGTTCGAGAATCGTTGAATACTGCTGTTGATATTGCGGTGTCTCAGGATGGGTCATGGCACGTTGAAAGAGCCCGCGTTCGTACGGTCCGCGGGCACGCCGGCCCTTCACCACTCGGCCCCGTCGTTTCCGCAACTATGGAGGTCTAAAACTGCCGGAGGTTGTTGACACTTCTGGGTCTCCTATCCGTAGGAGACAACGTGCCCCCATCACTCGAACAGAGGCAGGACCGGCAGGCTCAGCATCGTCTGGCGGTCCTGCGCTATGCCGAGGAAATCACCGGCAACGTCGCCAGGACATGCCGCTATTACGGCATCAGCCGTCCCACGTTCTATAAGTGGCTGCGCCGCTACCAGGACGAGGGCCTGGCCGGCCTGCGTGACCGTTCCAGCGCCCCGCATCACAGCCCGAACGCCACCCATGCCGACATCATCAACAAGATCGCCTACCTGAGGCAGAACTACCACTTCGACCCGGTCAAGATCCAGATGCACTTGAAGCGGTACCACGACATCACGATCACCAGCTCGGCGATCTACAACATCCTGGTCCGCCTCGGCCTCAACCGGCTACCTGCCTCACAGCACCACACCAGACGCGAGAAACGCTGGAAGCGTTACGAGAAGCCGCTTCCCGGCAACCAGCTGCAGATCGACGTGAAATTCATCGAACCCATCGGGCTGCCCGAGCCAGCCGCGGCCACCGCCCCGATCACCGGCACCCTGCCCAAACAACGCCGCCGCGCCAAGTACTACCAGTTCACCGCGATCGACGACTGCACCCGCCTGCGCGTACTCAGGATCTACCCGCGCTGCGACCAGAAGACCGCCATCCAGTTCCTGGACTACGTCCTCGAACGCCTGCCGTTCCGCGTCGAGGTCATCCAGACCGACCACGGCGCCGAGTTCCAGACCGAGTTCCACTGGCACGTCCTCGACAAGAACATCGCCCACACCTACATCAAGCCGGCATCACCGCACCTCAACGGCAAGGTCGAACGCTCACACCGTATCGATGTCGAAGGGTTCTACCGCATGCTCGAAGGCGTCGTCATCGACGACACCGGCGTCTTCAACGACAAACTCCGCGAATGGGAGGACTACTACAACTACCATCGCCCCCACGGCGCCCTCGACGGGCAAACGCCCTACGAACGCCTCAAGCAGAAGACCCAGACCCAGGCGTAAGTGACCTCCGGCAGTTGCACACCTAGCGCTCAGAACCAGCCCGCCGAAGTGCCGTGCACTAGCCAACGGACAACGACTTCTTCTTAACGGTCTCGTCGATTGCGGCCTCGACGGCTTCGGCGGGTATTGGCCGGCCGAACAGGTAACCCTGCGCCAATCGGTAGCCGGCGGAGTGCAGGTGCTCGGCCTGCTCGGTGGTCTCCACGCCCTCCGCCACCGCCTCCAGGTGAAGACGGCTGGTGAAACCGATCAGGCCTTCGACGATGGCCGCGCCAGCATTGCTGACGGCGCTGCCGCTGACGAATGACTTGTCGACCTTCAAGACGTCGACGGGGCAGTCGAGCAGCAGGCTGAGCGAGGATTGGCCCGTGCCGAAGTCGTCCAGTGCGACGCGCAGACCCCGCTGTCGCAGTTCGCGCACGGCGGCGAGCGCGGGGCCGGAGTCCAGGACGGCGGTCTCGGTGATCTCCAGCATCAGCCGGGAACGGTCCACCCCAGTACGAGCCAGAATGTCCTCGACGTCGGCGACGAAGCCGGGCTCGGCGAGTTGCAGAGCCGACACGTTGATGCTGACCTTCGCGGGTGCGTCGTCGCCGTACCGGTGCTGCCAGAGGGCACCTTGTCGGCAGGCGTTCTCCAGCACCCAGAGGCCGATGTCAAGGATGAGCCCGCTGCGTTCGGCCATCGGGATGAACACGTCCGGCGCAATCAGGCCCCGCTGGGGATGTCTCCACCGCAGCAGGACCTCGACACCGGCGCGACGGTGGCTGGGCAACTCGACGATCGGCTGGTAGAGCAGGAACATCTCACCGTGCGTAAGGGCCTGCTCCAGGTCGGCGCTGAGGCGTGCGCTATCCGCGGCGCGGTCGTCCATTGCCGCGTCGAACCAGTGGACGCGCCCGCCGCCCAGTTCCTTCGCGGCGTACATCGCCACGTCCGCCCGTCGTAGCAGTTCCTCGGGGGTGTCGTCCTGCCGGGACTGAGTGACGCCGATACTCGCGCTGTAGCGCGGCAGCGACCCGATCTCCTCGACCGGGCGGTGCAGCGCTGTCAGCACCCGGTCGAGCAGAGCAGTCACGGGGGCCGCTCCGGCGTCGAAGATCACCACGGCGAACTCGTCGCCGCCGAGACGGGCCACCAGGCCGTGCGCACCGACCGTCGCGGTCAGCCGGGCGCTGACCGTCTGCAGCAGGCGGTCGCCCGTCCGGTGCCCCAGCCGGTCGTTGACGGTCTTGAAGTTGTCCAGGTCGAGCAGGGCGACGTGCACCGGGGTGCCCCCGGTCAGCAACCGGTCGAGGTGGGCGTCCAGCGACGTCCGGTTCGCGACGTCGGTGAGGTGATCGTGGGAGGCCTGATACGTCAGTTCCTCCTGGAAGCGGCGTAGCTCGGTGAGGTTGCCGTCAACGGTGTCCAGCAACCGCCGGTTGTCGTGCAGCACGGTGATCTGGCGGATCAGCACCAGGACGGTGCTGACGACGGCGCCGATCTTGACGATGACGCTCTCGGCCGCGTTTGCCGGGCCGGTGGTCAGCAGGAGCACGTTCATGGCGACGACCGCGAGGTAGGGAATGCCGACACCCCAGCGGGACCGGCGCCGTTCGCGCGGTTCCCCGCCGCTGTCCCGGATCTGCGCGACGGCGGCCAGCTGAATGCTGAGTGTGGCCACCGGCACCGCGATGAGGCTGGTGGACAGATACGGGTAGTCATTGAAGAATGGCGTCAGGCTCCCGGCCACCGTGCTGGCGGCGCTGCCCCCGGCGAGGATGTGCAGCGCGCGCCGGTTGAGCCGCCCGGCGCCGGCGAAGGCCACCTTGACAAAGGTCACCCCGGAGATGCAGCCGACGACGACGATGGCCAGCATCGCACCGGCCGACCCGGTCTGCGCCGTCCACTGCTGGTGATCGCGCAGCGAGAAGTGCCAGACCATGGCGGTGCTCGTGACCAGGACCACGCAGGCATCGAGACTGAACCGCAGCCAATCGCTTCGCGTGCGCTGCCAGGACGGCAGGCGCAGCAGGGCCCAGAGCGTGACGGCGAGGACGGCGAGATACCAGGTGAGGGTGATCGGGCCGATGCGCTGCGAGGGAGCCGTTCCACCGACCGCGTCGACGGTGTTCGCGACGATGCCGCCAAGGAATAGACCACATGCCATGGTGAGATGGCGCCAGAACCGCCGTGTCCCGTCGTCGAGGTACGGTGCCTGAGCCGCCCGCCAACAGGCGAACGCCGACAGTATGACGCCTGCGGGCAGGAGCAGCCAGCCGATGACCGGATGTTCCCACTGGTGCCGCAATCCGATGATGGTCCAGGTGGTAGTCATCAGGACGACGATTACCCCACCTGAAACCATCGGGCCGTTCCGAATCCACCGCCATAGACGCTGCACGGCTTTTCCTCGCTCTCGACATCGTTGGCCGTGATCGGATAGGCCATCTATCGCCCCCTCGCCACGTCGAGCGACCCGCCAGTTCAAGATCAAAGTAGCTCGATCGCTCGGTCAGACGGTGAATCGGTTGACGATGGAGTGCAGGGCGGCGGCGGCCGTCTTGACCTCACCGGCGGCGGCGTTGGCCTGGTTCACCCCGTCGAGCGTCGAGGCACTCGCGGTGGCGACGTCGCTGATGCTGCCGGCGATGACGCTGCTGCTGGCCGACACCTCACCGATACTGCGGCTCATCTCCGCAGTCGTGGCGGTCTGCTCCTCGACCGCGGAGGCGATGGTCGTCTGATAGTCGTTGATCTGCTCGATGACCAGGCTGATCCGGTCCATCACATCGACGGCGTTAGACGCGTCGGCCTGGATCGCGGCGACCCGAGCGCTGATGTCCTCGGTCGCCTTGGCCGTCTCCTGGGCCAGGTCCTTGACCTCGTTGGCGACGACGGCGAAGCCCTTGCCCATCTCGCCGGCGCGGGCCGCCTCGATGGTGGCGTTCAGCGCCAGCAGGTTGGTCTGCGCAGCGACCGCGGTGATCACCTTGATGACATTGCCGATCTCCGCACTGGACTCCCCCAGCTTGCGGATCACCTCACCCGCTGTACGGGCCTCGGTCACGGCCGTCCCGGCGGTCTGCGCCGCGGCGCTGGCGTTGTTGGAGATCTCCGCGATCGCGGCCCGCATCTCCTCGGAACCGGCCGCCACGGTTTGCACGTTGAAACTGATCTCACTCGCCGCCGAGTCCGCCTCCCCGGTCTGCGCCGTCACGCTCTGCGCCGCACCGGCGATCCGCGCCGCGACCTCGGCCAGCTCACTCGACGCGGTGGCGAGCGTGTCGGCGTTGCCGCTCATCGTGGTGACGCTCTCCCGTAACCCGTCCAGGGTGCTGTCGAGGCTGGCCGCCATCCGCCCGAATTCGTCACGGCTGGACACGCCGGTGCGCTGGGTCAGGTCACCGGCAGCAAGTGCACCGATGACCCGGCCGACCGCAGTGACGGGACGCAGGATCGAACGGACCAGCGGGATGGACAGCACGATCAGCAGGGCCAGGCCCACCAGGGCGATAACGATCGAGATCGTACGGCCCCGGTTGATGGTGCTCTGCATGTCAGCCTGCTCACGGCCGACTGCAGCGTCGATCTGGTCGTGCAGCGCGCTGAGCGCGTCGTCCACCACATCGTTGTTCTCGCCGATCTGCGCGGTCTGCCCGGAGGCGACCTTCGGGTCCTCGGCAGCCGTCCTGGTGAACCCGGCGATGAAGTCGGTGAACCCCTGCACCTCGTCCCGGACCTGGGCGACCTGGGCATCGAGACCGGCGGGCATGCCGGCGTCGTCAAGGGCCGTGAACGCCTCGTTCACGCTGGCGATGTCGTCAGCGACGTCCTGGGTGACGTCGTCCCCGGCGGCGGCCCGGTGGGCGTCCACCTTCAGTTCGCTCTCACGGGTGTCGAGATGGTTGAGAGCGGCCTTGCCCCGAAGCAGGGAAGCGGTCAGCTCCGCCTGTTCCGCCATGGTGGCCTGGGTGTACATCCCGGCACCGGACACTGCGCCGAGAGTCACCGCACCAGCGACCACGATCAGTGAGAGACGCTTGGCAACGCCAAGATCAGCGAAACGAGCCACGAGATGCCATCCTTCGACGCAAAGAGGTGACACGCCTAAAGCGAGCACTGGACTGAAGATGTATCGGCAGCGCAACACCACATCACCCACTACGCAGTGGTGCAAAAGCGCACAAGTCAGGAGCAATCTGGTAGCAGCGTGTCCACATTCACCGACCCCGGCTGCGGCCAGGTCGTCGACCCCACACACCGCCCCAGCCCCGCAGATTCTCAGACGTCGCTTCGATGACCTGCAGGCCACCGCCAGGTGTTCACCACCGCAGGCACAGACGGCCCCGGCGGCAGATTCCACACTCCGGCCGCCTCCTGGCCTCGAGGTCGCGGCGGGTGACGCCGGCCAGCAGCGACGCCAGCCCATGCCGGGCCGGAAGTCCCGGTATGGTCAGAACCTCGATGAGGTACGGCATGGCGGCCAACGTCGAGTCGTAAACGTGATCGTCGTAGCAGAGGACGTCGAACACCGCCTCCAGCGCCGCCATGTGCACCTCGGGATCGGGATCGGTCAGGCCGCGGATCCAGCCCGGCACGTTCTCGGCCGATCCGCGTGCATGCTCCAGCGAACCCCAGTCGATGTCATCGATCCCCGTGAACATCGGTGCAGCCTATGCGGTGGCCGTTCGATCATGCGCGCCGGAGAATCAGGAGATCTCCAGCTACGACCGCTCTGACTTGAGCGGCCATCTAACCGATCCGCTGGTGAACCTCAAGGAGCCCGGAGCGGGGCATAGTTTGCCCAGGGGGTGCCGGCTTCGGCGGCGAGACGGGCGGTAGTGACCTGGTGGTAGCCGAGTGCGGTGGCGATGATCGGGGCAGGCAGATCGAGGACGTGCTGGCGGCGATGGACGGGACGCATCGCACGCATGCCAGTCCGTGAACGCGCCCCGACGATATGTGTCGCGACTTGGCCGGGTACTTCCAGCCCCGTGCGCCTGCTCATGGTGTCGTTCACGGCCCTTGAACGTCGTGGGGTCGGCACCGCAACGGCAACTGGATTCATAGCAGAGGATTCGCACCTCGCGGACGGCTTGGTCGAACAGACCACCAACGCAGTGCTCCCCTGTCGAAGGATCCGCTCATGCCCGCTGCAACATCGCTTCGTCCCCGGTTCAGTGACCTCTCCACCCGTGTCAAGATCCTCACCGCGGTCGGGCTGGCATCGCTTGTGGCCATCTCCGTAGGGATCGCCGGCCTGATGGCGCTCTCCTCGGTGAGCAACTCGGCCCGCCGGATCTACAGTCGCAACCTGGTCGCTGTGGCGTCCATCTCCCGGGTCCGGGCGGCCGTGCTCAAGGCCCGCCTGGACGTATCGAACCAGGCCCTCGCCACCGATGCGGCAGGCACGCAGAAATACACCAAGGCCTTCGGCGCCGACGCGGTCGCTTTCGACGAGGCGATGGCGCAGTACCGGGCGGCCGGGCCGTCCGGCGGCGCTGCCGACGTCAACGCGCTCGAAGGGCTGTGGGAGTCGTACGTGAAGGTGGTGCAGGAGCAGCTGCTGCCGG
>NZ_BOMG01000159.1 GCF_016862075.1 Actinoplanes couchii
GGTCGACGCGGTCCCGGCCGTGTTCGGGGCGGCACTGGCCGGGCTGGCGCTCTGGTGGCTGCTGCACGAACGGCAGGGTGCGGCCACCGGCGTACCGGAAACCGGGGTTGATCGTCGCCTTGTCCTTCGCCTGTCGCTGCTGGCAGTCGGTGCCGGCGCGGCGGAAGCGGCAGGTCTGGCTGTTTCCGGACAGCGGAAGAACGCGGCCGGCCGGTCCCGGGAAGCGATCCGGCTTCCCACGGCAGCCGACCCGGCCACTCCGTTGCCGAGCGGGATCGCCGCGGACTTCACCACCCCCAACGCCGGCTTCTACCGTGTCGACACCGCGCTGACCGTGCCCCGCATCGATCCGTCGACGTGGCGGCTGCGGATTCACGGCATGGTTGACCGGGAGATCGAACTGTCGTTCGCCGATCTGCTGAAACGGCCGCTGATCGAACGCGACATCACCCTCAACTGCGTGTCCAACGAGGTCGGTGGCCCGTACATCGGCACCGCCAGGTGGCTCGGGGTACCGCTCGCGGCCCTGCTGAAGGAAGCCGGGATTCAGGCCGGAGCGGACCAGATCGTCGCCCGCTCGGTCGAGGGGATGACGATCGGCACTCCGGTCGCGACGGCTCTCGACGGCCGCGACACGATGCTGGCGGTCGGCATGAACGGTGAACCGCTGCCGCTCGAACACGGCTTCCCGGTCCGGATGCTGACCCCCGGCCTGTACGGCTACGCGGGCGCCTGCAAATGGGTCACCGAACTGGAACTGACCACCTTCGATCACTTCGACGCCTACTGGGTCGAACGCGGCTGGGGAGCCCAGGGCACCGTGAAGACCGCGTCACGCATCGACAAACCGAAACCGTTCGCCCGGCTCACCGCCGGGACGGTGACCGTCGCGGGAGTCGCCTGGGCTCAGCGACGTGGCATCGAAACCGTTGAGGTCAGCGTCGACGGCGGGCCGTGGAAGTCGGCCGAACTGCTACCCACCGCCTCGATCGACACCTGGACCCAGTGGCGTTTCAGCTGGCCGGCGACCAACGGACCACACTCGCTCGCCGTGCGGGCCACCGATAAGGACGGGGCGGTTCAGCCCGAGACCCGGGCCACCCCCTTCCCCGATGGCGCGACCGGCTGGCACACGATCAGCGTCACCGTGGCCTGATCGAGGCACCAATCCGGAGGCGGGTCCGCTGCGAATCCCCTGCGTATCGGAGGGTCGACAACCGCGGAAGACGGAGGCGGCGTGGAACCGGACGACGAACTGGTGGTGGCCGACCGGTACCGGCTGATCTCGCTGGCGGGCTTCGGGGGCATGGGCCGGGTGTGGCGCGCACACGACGATCTCCTGGACCGGGAAGTCGCGGTGAAGGAGGTACTGGCCCCGGACGACCTGCCGGATCCCGCTCGCGCGGAACTCCAGCGCGACACGATCCGGGAGGCGCGGGCGGCTGCTCGACTCGATCATCCCCACGTCGTGCGGATCTTCGACGTGATCCAGGCATCCGGCCGATCGTGGATCGTCATGGAATACGTGCCGTCTCGCTCGCTGCATGACATCGTGATCAGCGACGGTCCGCTGTCTCACCGGCACGCAGCCCGGATCGCGACGGGGCTGCTGGACGCGCTGGACGCCGCGCATCAGGCCGGGGTGTTACATCTCGACGTCAAGCCGCAGAACGTGCTGATAGCCGGCGACGGCCGGGTCGTACTCACCGATTTCGGTCTGGCCACCATCGTCGCCGTCCCGGGCGGGCACGACGAGCCGTTGATGGGTTCGCCTTTCTACCTCGCCCCGGAACGTCTGCGTGACGGCGTCGCCAGCCGGCAGGCCGATCTATGGTCATTGGGCGCCACCTTGTACATGGCAGTGGAGGGCCGGCCGCCGTACGACCGTCCGGATGTCTCCGACTCGCTGACCGCCCTGCTGAGTCAGGATCCTGACCCGCCGCGGCACCCGGGGCCGTTGCATCCCGTCATCGCAGGTCTGCTCGCTGCTGACCCGGGACGACGGCTGACCGCGGACAGCGCCCGGCGGGCCCTGCGGGATCTGACTCGCCGGGCCGTCGGTATTCACGCCGTGCCCACGTCGGCCCGCCCGGCCGGCAAGGCCGTCCCTTACCGCTCGGCCGTCGCCACCCCGCGGTGGCGTGGCCTGCTCGGCGCTGGTATCGCCGCTGCGGCCCTGACGGCCGGCGCCTTCGCGGCGGTCCGGGCGTACGGCGGTGACAGGGTGGCGCCGAGCGTGCCGGCAGCCGTCGTCAGCACGATGCACGCCTGTCCCACGGCGGAGTCGGTGGTGGTGGTGTCCGGCTCCAGCCGGGACGACGAGGCGCCGGTCTCGCTGCCCGACGGCTGGCTGTGGCATGTCGACACCGGCGGCTTCGCCCTCCCACTGCCACGCGGATGGCAGCGGAGCACCACCGACGGCGGTGTCTGCTTCGGTGATGCCGCAGGTGTACGGTCCTTCACCGTGCAAGCCGGCGGACCGGTCGACGGCTACCCGCTGCGACGATGGCAGGATGCCGAGCGCGAAGCACCACCGGACTATCAGAAGATCAGTATGGGGCCGCTCCTGATCACCGGCGGCGGCGCCGACTGGGAGTACTCGTGGCAGCCGGCGACCGGGCCGCGGCTGCACACCTATCGGATGCTGCTGGCTGCCGGTGACGACCGTTCCTACGCGCTCACTTGGATCACCCGCGACGCCGACTGGAGCCTCGACCTTCCGGTCCGGCGGATCCTGGTCAACGGATTCCGGGACTCAGCGAGACCAACGGTGACCTGGACGATCCCAGGGCCGTGAGACTGACGCCAATCCGGGTGACGACCGGCTCCGAATCCCTGCCGTGAAGACCTTCCGCGTAATGCTCGTCGTACCCGCCGCAGTGGCTGTCCTGTTCGCCGTTCCGGGTGCCGCGTTCGCCGACGAGAGCGTCCACGTCAAGCTCGACCCGTTGAACCACTCTGGTGCTTCCGGCACCGCCACATTGACCGCCATGGCCGACGGCGACCTGGGGATCAGCATCCGGTCGACCGGTCTGGTCCCGAACTCGCCGCACGCGCAGCACCTGCACGGCTCCACCGACAGCATGGACTTCCACTGTCCCGGCATGTCGGCCGACAAGGACGGTAACGGCTACGTGAGCACCGAGGAGGGAATGCCCGAATACGGCACCATCTTCATCTCGCTGACCACCAAGGGTGACACCAGCCCGCAGAGCGGGCTGGCCGTAGACCGGATGCCGGTCGCGGATGCCAAGGGCAACCTGTCCTTTGACCGTACGATCCCCGCCGCCGACCTTCCCGCGGGTACGCTCGCGCATCTCAAGGATCTGCACGTCGTCCAGCACGGCATCGACGCCAACAACAACGGCAAGTACGACATGGACGGGCTCGGCGAGTCCACCCTCGCGAAGTCGGCCGGCCTCGACGGCATCCCGCAGGAGGCGACGGACCCGGCTGTCTGCGGCATGGTCTCCGGCGCCGCCGCCGGATCGGTCCCGGTCGGTGGCGTCGCCACCGGCGACGGCAGCACCCGCCACGAATTCACCCCGTGGCATGCTCTCGGCGTTCTCGCCCTGCTCGGCGCGGCAGGCATACTCATCGCCCGCCGCCGATTCAGCTGATGGCGGCCCGTACCGCAACAGCCCGTCACGCGCTCTCGGTGGCCGTCCTGATCCTCAGCCTTGCCGGCTTCACAGCCCTGTTCAGAGGCGGCCAGGACCAGCCGCCGCGCCCGGTCCCCCGGGCTGCCGCCCCAGCCTTCACCGGCACGGGTGAACTGACCACTGGGCCACTGATGGACACCTCGCTGCCGACCAGGGTCATCATCCCCGCCCTCGATGTCGACGTGCCGCTGACCGGCCTCGGCCTGCAGGCTGACGGAACCATGCAAGTGCCCACCGACGCAACGACCGTCGGCTGGTACACCAAGGCACCTACCCCGGGCGCCCTCGGCCCCGCCGTCCTCGCCGGCCACGTCGACTACCGCAAGCAACCCGGCACCTTCCACAGGCTCACCGACCTCGAGCCCGGCGATACGATCAATATTGATCGTGCTGACGGCAGTACGGCCATATTCACCGTGGTCGAGGTCGCCCGACACGCCAAGGCGCAATTTCCTACCGACGCTGTCTATGGCGCCATCAACCACGCCGGGCTGCGCCTGATCACCTGCGGCGGCAGCTTCGACAACGTCACCAGGCACTACGAGGACAACATCGTGGTCTACGCGGACCTCACCTTGGCGTACACCCGGCTGGCCCACCGCCCCGTTGCGACGTTTTCGTCAACCGGGTGACCGACACCGGTGCCTGGACTACAACGGCGCCGGTGAGATCTACACCCTGACGTGTAACGGCGGCAGCAACCAGAAACTAGACGCGGTGGGCACCCCCACCGTGCCGCCTTGCCGTCATCGCGGTCGGCCACGGGACGCACAGATCGATGGAGTGTGGCCGGGGCCAGAGAAGCCGATTCCAGTGATCTGCTCGCCGCGGCTCTATCTGATCGTCACGGCCGCGGCCGCCGCGTTTCGTCCGGTTGTTCCGTCCGAGGCTGTGGCGATCGGCTGGGCGCGCTGTCAGCCATCTCCCGGTCTTGCCTGCTGCAGCGACGTGCGCGGGATCGCCGGTGACCGGATCGCCGATCTGTTCGGCCAGAAGACGAGCATGCTTGGCAAGCGGGCGGGCGGCGACTGACACATTGGGTGTGGCCAGTGCAAAGGCGGTGATACGGTGAGGCACAGCTGCGATTTGGTTGGCCGTTTCCTTCCAGGCGGGCGGCGACCACGTGGACGTCCGGGCGGGTGGGTCCGGCCTTCGCTGAGAAGCCGCTGCGGGGAGCCGCGACCGGTCTGGACATGATCGCCGGCCCCGGCAACGTGGCCGGCTTCGCCGCGCCCGCTGATCATGTCGCCGGACCCGAATGTCGTCGTCCAGGTTATGCAGTCAATCCGTGATCGCGGCGAACGGCGGCACCCGGCGATGACCGGGCGGATCGTGACCGTAACGAACGCACTCGGCGGATACCGCACACCACGTGGATCCCGCAGGCCGATAACCGCGGCGAGGGCGTGCAACAAACCGCCGTGAGCACCATCAGTGGCAGGCGCGGGTGGAGTGAAAGAAGCGGGCCTCGTTACGGCCACGGCCAGGATGAGCGATGATGCCATAGGCGGGTGGGGTCATCCTCGAAGTCATGCGACGTCGCAACTCCATGATCACCGATGGCCTCACCCGCTTCTTACACCTGGGTTGACATAGCCGTGGATCGCCAAGGACTACCTGCATCTCAAGCAGAGCCGTGACCTCGTCGGAGAATCGGTGTGGGTATCGCCGGATGCTGCTGGTGGAGCGCTCGGACTGCTCGCTACGCGACGCCCTCACCGCCGTTGACGCAGCTCTGCGGCTCTACCTCGGAGTAGCGCTGGACAGAAAGTCGTGATCCCGCACCTCAGCCCTTCCTGACGGTGGTTGTCTCGGTCCGTCTGCCGATGAGCCGCTTCTTTCCAGCGGGGTAGTCTGCTGGCCGTGACCATCCTGTGGTGGCCGAAGAGGAACAGTGTTCGAGGTCAGCGCCATCGATCGTCTGAGCCTTGGTAAACACGTGTGCGTAATGGTCAACGATGATGCGAGCCGACTGCGCATCTTGGCAGCCTGTATTCGGCCCAGCCCGGGAGACCGCCACCGGATCCTGTACTCCGGTGGAGGTGCCGGGGATATCGAAGCGCAGCTTGTCGCGCACTGCATCGATGCCCGCGGGTTTCTGGCCAACGGGCAGGTGCAGATGGCGGCGCCGGAGGGCTTCCTATCTGGCTGGCGGATCGTTCGATGCGCACACAACGGTCGACGAGAGGCGTGCCACCTGAATCAGGCCCGGCCCACCGTCACCGGAGGACGTCCGATCTCATCGCCCGCCGGCCTCAGTGTTACCCGGAGCAAATTCGTCGTCGTTGGGTGACCGCTCGCTGACTTCGGGGCATGATCCGGAGATGGATAAGGCCGTTGAACGCCGCCGAGGTGCCGCCCATACCGCCCCGTGCACTGACGAGACGAGCGGTCGCCTCCGGGTGGCGATTGAGTCAGCTGGGTCAGTGGAGGCACGGTTGCTTCTTGAGGGTGAGTTGGACCGGGCAAGTGCCACCCTGCTGCAACGGCGTGTCGCGGACGCGGTAGCCGAACGCCTGCCGGTGGTCACGATCGACGCGAGCGGGCTGACTTTCCTCGACGGTGCCGGAATACGGTCACTCCTGCTCTGCCGACGCCTCGTCGAGGAGGCCGGAGGTCGTTTGGCGATCGTGGAGCCAGCGCCCTTGATCTATGCGGTGCTGGAGATGGCACATTTGCTCGACATGTTCGATCTTCCGCCGCGACTCGCCCTCCGCGCCGATGCCGGGCGGCGGGCGTCGCGAGACCGGCATGGGGCAACGGAAAGGTCCCGGCAACTATGTGAGAAAGCGGCCCGTCTTCAGCGAGAGTCCCGCGAACTATGCGAACAGGCGATGATGCAGCGAAGCATCATCCCGGGGAGCGGGAACTTACTCCCCGGGATGATCCGGAACCACCAAAACGATCAGTGATGTGGATCGCCAGTGATCAACCGAATCGTGAGGACGCCGAGTTTCGTCGGCGCGGTAGCCAGATGGGTCTCGACGGTGGACACCGCGACGAACAGGGCAGCGATCTACTGTTAGTCAGCCCCCGCCTTCGCTTGAACCATGTCGTGCTCGCGCTCGTTTAGGGCTTGCACCGGCCACTGCCATCCCCGCGGCAGGCTCGCGCCGCAGGTGATGCAGCAGCCCATCCGTCACCGGCGGGGCCACCAGCGCGTCACCGCGCACGGCGGCCCTAACCGTCTGGATGAGCAGGGCCGGTCCTCCTATCCTGGCGGTCAGCGCCTGAGCGTGGGGTGGCCTGAGACGAGAGCGCCCGAGAAGCGCCGGGGAAACCCTGAAGCGTTTGTCGTTGCGGCCATGGGCGGTTGCTCAAGGTGACCGTGCCGGATCTCGTCCTTGGCCTGCTGGATGCAGCAGTCGCGACCGCTGGCGGGCGGGACTTCATCTACACAAACCGGACCAGGACTGTTGCCGGATCCAAACCCTTTGGTAGCGAAGGGTGCTCTCACCGCAAAATTGTGATGGACTCCGTATCTCGTTGAACGAGGTCTGTGTTGCGTGGTTGACCGACGCAGCGAGATCGAAGGAACCGACAGCATGACGTTGACGCTCGACGAGGTGGTCCTCAGGGATCCGGTACGGTCTGCTGCTGCCGGCGCGGCCCGTCAGGCTATGCCGGGGCGGCTCCTTCAGATCGACACGGTCGCACGGCTGGCCGCTTCTCTACTGAATGTGCCGATGGCGACTGTCACCGTGATCGACGACCGGCACGAGTTCGTCGTGGGCTCGCACGGGCTGCCGTACGGCTGGGCCGCGAACGGGGGTCTGCCGTTGTCGTCAGCGGTGTCCACCTACGCGATCAGCCGGAACGGTCCGGCCTCATGCGCGGACATGCTCGTGGAGGACTCCGCGGCGGTACGGGATCATCCGCTGGTGGAGCGTCTGGCCCTGCGGGCGTTCGCGACCGTGCCGCTGTGCGACGAGACCGGCCAGCCGGTCGGCGCGCTGACGGCCCTGCACACCGAGCCCCGGCAGTGGACGGCGAAGCACATCAGGACGTTGATCGACATCGCCGAACTCCTGCGCCCGGTCACCGGCACCGATCGGCTGGGCTGCGTGGTCGGGCTGGACAGCGCCGCGCTGCTGGACAGCGTGCAGGAGGCGTTTCTGGCCGTGGATCCCCGCGGGATCGTCGTCGGCTTCAATGCTGCCGCGCAGCGTCTGCTCGGCCATACCGCGGTTCAGGTGTGCGGCCGGCACGTGGACGACAGCTTGCTGCCGGTTTACGGTGGCCAGCCGATCGGTCTCGCGCTGAGCAGGTTGTTCGAGGCCGCGCCGCACCGACCGGTGGTGCGGGATCTGACCATGCGGCACCGTGACGGTCACCGCCTTCCGGTACGGGTCTCCCTGGCCGTGGTTGCCTCGGCGGGCGGCTCGGTGGCCTGCGCCTTCCTCACCGACCTGAGCCGGCAGGAGGCCGCTGAGCGGCTGGCCGACCGGCACAGCCGATTCATGGACGCGCTGTTGGACAGCCTGTCGGTCGGTGTGGTCGCCTGCGACGAGTCCGGAAGGGTGGTTCTCCTCAACCGTGCTCTGCGTGAGGTCCGTGGATGGGCGGACGTGCGAGCGGTACCGGTCGACTACCCGGCCTCCATCAACGGCATTCTGCGTCATCCCGACCTGCAGACGATGCAGTGGCAGCAGACCCCGCTGATGCGGGCCTTCCACGGCGAGCGCGTCGACGCCGCCGACGTCGTCACGGTGGTTCCCGGCCACCGGACCCGGCGGTTCGCCACCACCGCACAGCCCATTCTCGACGAGGACGGGTCACGGCTGGGCGCCGTCGCGGTAGCCCACGAGGTCACCGCCGTGAGACGCGCCGAAAGCTTCCGCGAATGCCACCGGCAGGTCGAACACGCCCTGCGCACCGCCGCGTCGGCAACCGAGGCCGCTCCGGAGATCCTCCGGGCGGTGACCGGCACCCTGGGCTGGCCCTGCGCCGAGCTGTTCCTCGTCGACGACACCACCGGCATGCTGCATCCCAGCGGTCATCACAGCGTCACCGGCGATCCGGGCGACGGCTTCTTCGCCCACCAGCCGATCCGTGGTCAAGGTGTCACCGGCCGGGTCTGGCAGACCGGCCAGCCGCTGTGGGTGGCCGACATCGCCACCGATCTGCCGCAGCCCACCGCGTACGAGCGGGAACGAATCCAGGTCTGCCTGTCCCGGGGCATCCACACCATCCTCGCGGTACCGGTCCGCGACGGCGGCACCCTGCTCGGCGTGCTCACCTGCTACGCGGGCACCCCGGAGCACCACGAGGATCTGCTGACCGTTCTGCTGGACGGTGTCGCCGCGCAGATCGGCGTGTATGTGGCGTTGCGCCGCGCGGAGCAGTACACCCGGCACTTGAGCCGTTCGCAGAACGATTTCATCGCCCTCGTCGGTCACGAGGTGCGCACACCACTGGCCGCGCTGGCCGGTAACGCGGGTCTGCTGGCCGAGGACGCCTCCGCGTTGGACCCGGACCACCAACACATGATCGAAGTGATCGGCCGGAGCACCGCCACGTTGCAACGGATCGTGGACACCCTGCTCGATGTGGCCGGTATCGAATCCGGTCAGACGTCCTTCACCGTGGAGGCGGTCGATCTGGTCTCGATCGTCCGCGATGCCGTCGCCGCCGCCGAGGCGACGAGCACACTCACCTTCAGCACCGATCTCCCGCACCACACGGTTGTCGACGGTGATCCGGTCCGGCTGCGGCAGGTCCTCGACGGGCTGCTCGCCAACGCGGTCACCTACACTGCGGCCGGCGGGCACGTCGCCGTGAGTGTGCAGACTACCGGCGACACCGTGCAGGTCCAGGTCGCCGATACCGGAATCGGTATCGTCGCCGCCGAACGCGACCGGGTTCTCGACCGGTTCTTCCGCGGCGAGAACGTCCGTCACCAGGGCATCCCCGGCAACGGACTCGGGTTGAGCCTGGCCTCCGCCGTCATCCGCCGTCACCACGGCACGATCAGGATCGACGACAATCAGCCCCACGGAGTGATCGTCCGGCTCTG
>NZ_BOMG01000160.1 GCF_016862075.1 Actinoplanes couchii
GGGGCAGCGGCGGCGGTCCGTAGCGCGGACTCGCGGGCGGCATCGGCGCGGGGTCCGCCGGTGCCGGGCACGTCGGAGATCCAGATCGCGGTCCCGGCGTCCCACTCCTCGCCGACCACGCCCGACCCGCGTACGATCGCATCCCATTCGGTCATGCGCGCGGTGCTGGCCGGGTCGCGCGACCACACCGCGAGTCGTTCCATGTCGGTGCCTTCGGCGTCCAGATGCCAGTATTCGGCGTACGGCCAGTGCAGCGTCTCCCCGACCGCCCCTACCACCGCAGCGGTGGCCTGTTCGACACTCTGCGCGGAGGCGAGTACACCAGCCACCGAGTACTCCAGGCTGCGCAACCGTTCGCTGTGCCGGGCCGCGGTCAGGTCCCGCACGAACAGGTAGGCGTCCGGGCCGTCCGGGCGGCTGAGCACGGTCAGCGAGAACTCGACCGGGAACCGCCGGCCGCCCCGGTGCAGTGACTGGAACGCCACCCGCCGCCCGGCCGCTGCGGACTGCGCCTCGGTCCGCGCGAGCCAGTCGAGGTACGCCTCTCGGTCGTCGGGCGCGATCACCAGCTCGCTGAAGTCCCGCCCGATGGCCTCCGCCTCGGTCCAGCCGAACATCCGCTCGGCCTCCCGGTTCCATGAGGTGACCAGGCCGGACGGCCCGGTGGACAGGAACGCGTCCAGGGTGCTGTCCAGAATCTGCTCGATCAGGTCGGCGGCGCGGGCGGCCTCGGCGGCGCTGATCCGGGCAGCGATCTCGGCGGTGGCGGCGACGGCCAGGTCCTCCATGGCCGCCACGTCATCGTCCGACCAGTCCCGCGGCTCGGAGCCGCCGGCACACAGCGTGCCCAGGATGTGACCGTCCGGGGAGCGCAATGGGACACCCAGGTAGGAGATCGCCCGGTAGTCGGTGATGGCCGGACTGTCGTGCAGCAACGGATGCTCCCGCGCGTCCGGCACGACCAGGGGCTCACCGCTCTCCACCACATACTTGCAGTACGAGTGGGTCAGCGGCGTCTCGGTGACCGCTCCGGCGCTCGGCCCGCCGCTGCTGACGAAACACTGCCGGTCCTGCTCGACCAGCGAAACCATAGTGACCGCCCCGCCGACGATCCGGGCAGCCAGCCCGGTGATCCGGTCCAGCACCGGGGCGTAGGACAGCTCGATCAGCCCCGTCGAGGCCACTGCGGCGAGCCGTGCGGGATCCGATACGGCCGCGGACACGGCGCGGGACGGGACGATCTTCATCGACTCCCCGATCGGCCGGGCACGCGCCGATCTGAGGTCACAGTGCTGTAGGAATCGCGGCGTGAACACTCCCTTGCTGTCCTCCGAGCAACTGCCAGAGTGGGCGCGCTTCATCGGTGGTCGTCGAACTTGCTCAGGGCCCGAGCGAGACGATCGAGTCTGGACCGGGTCGTCCGCCCCCCCCCGCCGACTTTGCTTGCCTGGCCGCTGGCGGCCCGTTGAAAAGGCAAGACGATCGTCGCCAGGCACCATGTCAGGATCGCCGATAGAGCGCCAGCCTGCAGTTGTATACAACGATCAACGCCGATCCGGTAACGACCGAGACACCGGTGGCCCTGCTCAGCGGGTCGCTGAACCGCGGGAATCCCCGGGCGGACAACGCCGGGTGTGCCGGGCATGGACGAACCGTTTGCCAACACCGCGCTGGCGGCCGGGATCGGCGACTTGGTGGCTGCCGGACGGCCATTCCGCGGCGGCTCCGTGCGAGCCTGGCCGTCTCGGCGGGTTGACCCAGACCGCCCGGGCCGGGACCGGCTACCGGCCGCCGGCCCGGGCATCACCACTGGTGGATCGGTGGTATCACCGGACGGGGAGTGCCGACGGCGGGCATGATCGGTCTCATGAGCGGGAACCGGGCACCGGCGAGTGACCTGATGACATCACCGCCGCCCCCACAGGCGGACGAACTAAATGTCTGGGTCCTCGACGACGGCAGTCAACTCCGCAAGCTGCGCGTGTATCTGCTGGAGGCGGTCAACACCTTTGCTGACTCCCGCGATGCGGAGCTGGACCAGATCGCCGCGACCATCGCGCTGGTGGCCACCGAACTGGCGACCAACGCCATCAAACACGGCCTGCCGCCCACAGTAGTACGCCTGTCGCAGGTCGACGATCAGTTCATCGTCGACGTCGCCGACCATGATATGGCCACCTTCCTGGACCTCGCCGACACCCGACCGGTGAACGCCGGTGGCCGTGGCCTGCACGTAGCCCGCGCGCTGTCACTGAGCGTCGGCTGGTACGCCACCGACACCACCAAGCACATCTGGGCGACCTTCCCCATCCACTCCTGACCAAGAAAGCTGCTCCGCAAACGCCCGATAGCCTTCGTCGCAGTGCCACCACCAGCCGCAACCCAGCTACTCCCAGAAGCGGCGAACGGCCACCTTCAGCACGGCACTTTGCGGCGTCATCACGGTCTGCGCCCTGGGCATCTACAGTCACTTCGATGAAAGAGATGTCGGGTGCGAGACCGCCACACGTACTCATGTCCGATGCCGAGCGGCAGGCCGTCACCGAACGCTTAGCGCGTGCGACTAGTGAAGGCCGGTTGACGCTGGACGAGTTCGAGCAACGGGTGGTAGGAGTACTCGCTGCCCGTACGTTCGCCGACGTACAGTCATACCTTACTGACCTCCCGGAGGAGCAAGGATCCGCGCCGGTTTCCCCATCCGAGGAAGTCCAGGCCGTCTTGGCCGGTATCACGCGCAAGGGCCAGTGGATGGTTCCCCGTCAGATGCGGATCATCGGCAGAGCCGGCTCGGTGACCCTGGACTTCACTGATGCCCTCATCCCGCACCCTGTCGTCGAGATCGATGTTCAGACGTTCGCCAGCACCGTCATGCTCGTCCTGCCGGATGGAGCGAGCGTCGATGTCGAATCACTGCTCGGGAACCGCCGGGTCGTGAAGGTTCCCGTCGTGCAAAGTTCGGGGCGGCAACACTTCATCGTGCGCGGGCATCAGAAGGCGGGTGAACTGACCATCCGCTATCAGCATGAGTTCTGGGGGTGGCACTGGTGAGCAAACCGAAGATTCATACCGTGGGCCCGATCATCCATTACCTGCGCAGACTTCAGAACTGAAGTGCGGCTGCAGGACTGGGTTGTCTGCTTCCATCATGGTGAAGAAGCCCTGATGGACCCGCTATGTCCCACGACCACGATCAGGAAGGACAAAGAGATCAAGGCGCTACCGATTGGGTGGGCCAACGGCACGGACAAGAGGTTCCACCCGACCGCCTTGGTCGCCGCGACCACTTGCCCGCGGTCTTCCTCAGCGCCCGTGTGTTTAAGCTAGGCCTAGGCGAACTCCCCCAGCTGGCCACTACGAACGACCGACACCGTAGCTGAGCCACCCTCGTCGGTTTGGTCGGTGGGGTGAGTGTTGCCACGGCTCCGTGTCCTGTGGTGGCGATGGATGCCGCTGGGCATGTCACCGAGCTCAATGATGTAGCGCGTGTGCTGCTACCGAATGCACGGCTGGGGCTGCAGTTGTCGGGGCCGGGCTGGCTTGCCGAGGCCCATCGCACTTCGAAGACCGCGGAGGTGAGCGGTGCGGTGGATGACCGCTTCTTCTCGGCACTGCCGCGAGCTGCCGCTGCCGGCGGAACGGCGTGGTGGCTGGTGGAGGAGACCGCCCATCAAGCGGTGCTACAGCAACTAGATGACCAACGAGAGCGCACCAAGTTTCTTGCCGAGGCGTCCGGCGTCTTGCTCGCATCGCTGAACCTGGATCGGTGCATGGAGGTCACCGCTAGTCTGGCGGCCGAGCATTTGGCCGATGCCGCGGTGGTGATCGCCCTTACCACTTCTCGGCGGCACCCCTTGGTGATCATCGATCATCAAGGTCGGCTGACCCGTAGCACCGTCGCCGGGGCGGTGGAGGCGGTACCAGGGTTGTCAGAGGCGCTGCAGGGTTTCCCGCCGGTGCCGTCGCGGTGGATCGTTCCGGCGTCGGCTCCTGGCTGGCTGATTCCCGAGGACTTCGGCGAGGTCGGTTCCCTGGTGATCACTCCGTTGCCGGGGCACGGTGTGCCGGCCGGTGCGCTGGTGCTGTTACGCCGGACTCAGCAGGCTGCTTTCAACGAGGCGGAGGAGGCGTTCGCCGGTCTGTTCGCGGCTCGTGCCGGTGCGGCGATGTCAGCCGCGCGTCTGTACGCCGAGCAGAGCACCATCGTGGACGTTCTTATGCAGGATCTGCTCCCCCCGGACGTGCGGAACGTGCAGGGCGTGGAGTTTGCTGGGGGCTACCGGCCCAGCGTCGACACCGACCGTATCGGCGGTGACTTCTACGATGTCCACCCGCCTGCCGAGGACAACCCCGAGACTCTGGCCGTGCTGGGCGATGTGTGCGGTAAGGGCCTGCAAGCCGCGGTTCTCACCGGCAAGATCCGTAACACGTTACGGGCGTTGCTGCCGATGGCCGACGACCACGGCCGTCTGTTGCGCTTGCTGAACGGTGCTCTGCTCAGTCGTAGCCGTGCCAAGTTCGCAACGCTGGTGCTGGCCTCGGTGCGGCGGGCCGACCGCGACGTGGTGATACGGCTGACCTGTGCGGGACATCCGCCCCCGCTGATCGTGCGCCGTGACGGCACCGTGGAAGAAGCCGACACCGCCGGCTCACTGATCGGGGTCCTGCCCCGGATCACCTCCCGCGGTACCAGCGTGCGGCTGGCACCAGGCGACACCTGTCTGATGTTCACCGACGGCGTCACCGAAGCCAGGAGCGGCCCACTCGGCGACACCGAGTACGGCGAGCAGCGCCTACGCCGGGCCTTGACCCGGTGCGGCGGCATGCCCGCCGATGCCATCGTCGAGCACGTGCAGATGCTCATCGCCGAGTGGGTCGGCGACGGCACCCACGACGACATCGCCGTCCTGGCCATTACCGCACCCCGCGGCACGCATCTGAGCGCCGTGGACGGCACCACCCGAGGCAGATACACCGCATGACGACCGACCGGATATGCCGTCATGGCGCCGAGCTTGCCAGGTCTTCGGAGGGCACTCGGGCCGGAACGTCCGTCATCGACACCACCACCGCTACCGAGTGGGTCGACAAGCTGTGGGCCTCGGTCCGCGCGGTCGATGAGTACTCCGCCCTCGACGTGGTCGCCAACGCATTGGACGCCGGGCTGGACGCCGAGGCGGTGCTCCTGGACGTCATCGGCGCCGTCCAGGACAAGGTCGGCACCGAGTGGGCCGCCAACCGGCTGAGTGTGGCCGACGAACACGCCGCCACCGCCATCAACGACCGCGTCATCGCCGCACTACCGGTGAAGCGGCCCGCCACCGTCCAGGGCCGGATCACGGTCGCCTGCGTGAACAACGAATGGCACGCCCTGCCCGCACGACTGCTGGCCGAGACACTGCGGCTACGCGGGTGGCAGGTCGCCTACCTCGGCGCCCAGGTGCCCACCTCGCACCTGGTCAGCCATCTCCACCGCGCCGGCCCGGCCGTGGTATGCCTGTCCAGTTCGCTGCCTACCCGGCTTCCAGCCGCGCACGCGGCGATCACCGCCTGTCAGGCCACCGGAACCCCGGTCATGGTCGGCGGGCGCGCCTTCGGCACCGACGGCCGGTACGCCCGCCTGCTGGGCGCTGACGCCTGGGCCCCCGAGGCCCGCTGCGCCGCCGACACCCTCGCCGCCGGACCGCTGCCCGCACCACGGGCCGCACCACGGGCCGCTCACCAGGCCGTCGACGACCTGCCCCACCTGGCCGACCAGGAATACACGCTCGTCACCCGCTCCGCACGCCACCTGGTGCGGGAGGTGTTCCAGCGCCTGGAACAGCAACTACCCGCCATGGCCGGCTACAGCGAGGAGCAACGCGAACGCACCGCCGAGGACCTGGCCCACATCGTCGACTTCCTGACCACCGCGCTCTACGTCGATGACGCCGACCTGTTCACCGATTTTCTCACTTGGACTGCACAGATCTTGACCAGCCGTGGTGTCCCCGCCCGTTCTCTGCTGCCCGGACTGGACCTGCTCGCAGAGCAACTCCGCGACTTCCCCCGCACCCGCCGCCTCATCACCGCAGGGCGCACCGCGCTCACCGGCCGCCCATGAACCACTTCACCGAGAGAACCCCCGTGACCGTTCTCCCCGCCGTCAGCGTCGTGATTGTCCCGCCGTCCGCCTGCCCGCATACGGTGTGCCTTGCACTCGCCGGTGACCTCATCTACGAAACCGGCAACGACGTATTCGACCAGGTACAGCGAGTCATGCTCCAGCACGAACACTTACGCGTCCTGCAGATCGATTGTCGGCAACTGAAGCTGATCGACTCCACAGGCCTGTCCGTTTTCCTGCAGATACACAACTGGGCCGACGACAGCGGCATCGACTTCTACCTGCACAACCCGGGACCGGTGCTGGAACGCATCCTCAAAGTCACCGGCACCTACGAGCACCTGACCGCCCCGCAACAGGCCACCTCATCCACCGGCCTGCCGCAACGAGATTCAGGCGCATGACACACCTCAGCTACGACATCCGTCATGAGACGGATTCTCGCGACCTTCCACCGACAACCATCCGCCACCGACCTCGACGCCACCCTGCTAACCGATAACATCGTCGATTTGTCCCGAGGCGGGGACTCGACCGGGGCCGGACCAAAACGTGAGCCGACCCCAGGTTATTTTCGTAGGTGTCCACAGCCGAGCCAAGAGTTGGTAGACCGGTTCCCGGCCGGTGAGCCGAGCCGCTATCTGTCCGAAAATCGCGCCGTTCCCGTCGCCGTAGCGTGATGGGACTTGCGGGCTGTTGGTCACGAGGATGGGAGGGTAACCGTACTGGAGGAACGGGAGTCGATCGGTCAGCGGATCCGGCGAGTGCGTTTCGGCTGGGGATGGCCCAGGCGGATCTGGCTGCTGCAGTTGGCAAGACCCAGGGGCGGATCCCGAAGGTCGAGAAGGGCGGCATCGAGTTTGATCGGGCCGGCTTGGTCAACCAGATCGGGGGCACTCCACTGCCACCGGAATGAGCTGGCAGAGCGGCCGTCTGCGGCTGAGAGGCCGTCGGAGAACCAGTGGTACGTCTCTGATGCCTCGGTAGGCCCCTAAGCGCGGTTTGGTCGCAGCAGGCCGGATGACCGCGTGACTATCCTGCCATGACTGACGATCATCAGCCTCCGCCTTGACTCCGGCCAGCGAACTTGACCGGTGCCGTTGCCTTCAAATGCTGGGCCAAAGTCAGCGTATCGGGCGCCGAGCGGTGATATGCCTCCAGCCTCGTCTGGTCTGCCTCTGTGACATGTGGTTCCCGTTATGACTCGCACGGTCACCGACGGTCCGGTATCCGGTCCTTGCCCCGACCGGCTCGATCTGGGCCGTTCGCATTTCGCCGAGATTGAGGTAACGATGCCGGTCTGGCTCGCGCAGATCTGCTAGGAGTGCTACGGAGCGTCATCCCGTTATGCCGCGATGTCGGGAATGCAACCCTTTTGCACTCGAATGGCGTCCGCTGGTGTCGATCAGCAGGTTGGCGGACCTCAGCGACCAGCGATTGGGTACAGATGAAGCTTCCGGCTCGACGTCAGCTCTGGGGAGATCTCCCGGTCGGCACCAAGATCGTCGTCTCGGTGCTGGTGGCGGTGGGTGTCTCCGCCGGGGCAACGATGGCGACCCTGGTCCAGACCGGCAACGTCCGTGACATGGGCAACGAGATCTACGACGACAACGTGCAGTCGATGGTGGTGGCGTCGGATCTGCGTGACACCTTTCGGCTGCTGCGCCTGGACCAGAACGGTCTGGCACTACTGAAGCCGGGGACCGAGGCGGTCACCAAAAAGGTCCAGGACATCAAGGACGACATCAGCGAGATCGAGGCGCTGCTGACCGAATACTCGGCGGGCGCCGCCGACCCTGCGGTGGTGGCTCAGTTCGCCGAGCAGCTCGCCAAGTACAACGAACTGGCCGAGACGAAGATGATCCCCGCAGCGCTGAAGGGCGATGTCGCGGAGTACCAGTCGATCAAGGACGGGGAGGCGGACGCGCCGTACGAGGCCAGCAAGGCCCTGCTCAAGCAGATGCTGGCAGCCGAGGAGACGCAGGCGGCACAACGAGCGGCACAGCTCGGCACCTCGTACCGGACCGCGCTGACCGTGTCGTTGTCCACCCTCGCGGTGGCTTTGCTCGCCGGCCTGGCTCTGGCCGTGTGGGTCGCCCGAGGAATCAGCCGGCCGCTGCGCGCGGTCGCCGACTCGCTGAGCCGGGTCGCCGACGGAGACCTGACCGCTGAAGTCGACGACCCCGGCACCCGGGACGAGGTGGGGGTGATGGCCCGCGGGCTGAAGGCTTCACTGTCGTCGATGCGATCCAGTGTCGCTGAGGTGCTCGATCAGGCACGTCTGCTGACCGCCGCGTCCGGCGAACTCAACCAGGTGGCCGTCCGGATCGAAGGTGACGCCTCCGGCACCGCGTCGCGGTCGCAGACCGCCGCGGATGCGGCGAACGACGTAGCCGGGAGCGTCAGCACCGTGGCGGCGGCCAGCGAGGAGATGAACGCGGCCATCGCCGAGATCTCCCGCAGTGCGGCCGGCGCGGTCGAGGTAGGCCAGCAGGCGCTGGCCACCGCGACCCGGACCAACGCGTCGGTAGCGACGCTCGGGGAAGCCAGCACCGAGGTCGGCGACGTGGTCAAGGTGATCAACGCAATCGCCGAGCAGACCAACCTGCTGGCCCTGAACGCGACCATCGAGGCGGCCCGTGCCGGTGAGGCGGGTAAGGGCTTCGCGGTGGTGGCGTCCGAGGTCAAGGACCTGGCTCAGGAGACTGCCAAGGCCACCGAGGAGATCACCAGAAAGATCCAGGCGATCCAGACCAGTAGCTCCGAGGCCGCCGCCGCGCTCCACCAGATCAGCGACATCGTCGAGCGGATCAACGAGCACCAGATGACCGTCGCGTCAGCCGTAGAGGAACAGACCGCCACCACGCAGGAGATCACCCGCAGTGTGGGAGAGGCGTCGCGCGGCGTCGATGACATTGCCCGCACCGTCGGCGAGGTCTCGAACACCGCGCAGACGTCGCGGGACCGCGCCGGCCAGGCCGCGAACGCCGCCGAACAGCTCGCCGACCTGGCCGGCTCGCTGGATCGCGCGATGTCCCGATTCCGGGTGTGATCAGGTCACCGGGCGTGCGCGAACGAGCGATGAGTCAACGACGCACCCTCACGGGGACCGGGAACCCACTCCCGGACAATCCGGAACTACACGCGGTCAGTGGTGAGGATTGCCGGCGATCAGCCGGA
>NZ_BOMG01000161.1 GCF_016862075.1 Actinoplanes couchii
GGTTGCGGGTCCAGAACCCGAACCGGTGCCACCCGGTTGCGGAAAACCAGACCCGCTTGATCGGCTGCGGACCAGCGAACTGAAGAAAAAGCGGAAAGACGGTCAGCTGAATGCGGCGCCGATGATCTGGCGGGCGCGGACCGGCTGGTCGCCGCCCATGTGCAGGGTGTTGACCGAGAACACCAGACGCCGGGTCAGGTCGCGGGTGGCGCCCATCGCGTTGGCGTAACCCGGCCGGTCGCCCGTTTTGCCCCACACCGTCAGCGGGCCGACCTGGAAGGCGCCGAGGCCCATCCCGTACGCCGCAGCCGGGTTGTTGGTGTCGTCCTGGTCGCCGTCGTAGGTCGTGGTGCCGGGCGGGATCGTGAACATCAGGTCGAGTTGGACGGGCGGCACGACCCGGCCGCTGAACAGCGCCACCATGAAACGGTCCAGGTCCTGCGGGGTCGAGATGATCGCCGCCGCCGACCATTGCAACGACGGGTTGGCCGCCGACACGTCCACCCAGCCGGCGTCGGTCGCCTCGTATCCGTGCGAGTACCGGCCCGGGATCCGCGGGTCGTCGCCCGGCGTGGTGGTGCCCCGCAGGCCCAGCGGCTCGATGATCCGGTCGTGGACCTCCCGCTCCCAGCTGTGGCCGGTCACCTTCTGGATCAGCAGGCCCGCCATCCAGTAGTCGACGTTGCCGTACCGCTGATACTTCCCCGGTGTGAACGACGGCGGCTTCGTCACGTCGATCTGGCTGCCGTCCGCCCAGTGGTCGTAGCGGTGCTCGAAGAACCAGGCGGGTGTCTTGTGCGGAACCCCGATCCCGTTGAGGCCGCTGGTGTAGGTCAGCACGTGCCGCACGGTGATCGCCGGGAAGTCGGCCGGGAGGAAGCCGGGCAGGTACTGCTGGACGGTCCCGTCCAGATCCAGGCTGCCCTCGGCCACCAGCTGCAACGCGACGGCGGCGGTGAAGACCTTCGTCATCGACCCGATCCGGAACCTGCCGTTCTGCGGCACGTCGCCGCCGGTCCGGACGTCACCGATGCCGGCGGTGCCCTGCCAGCAGCCGGCGGTGCCACGGATCTGCGCCAGCGCCCCGCTGGCCTCGGCGTCCGGCAACCCGCCCTGTGCGACAGGCACGTCGCCGACGGCGGCCGCAAGTCTGGTCGCGGAGAGCGCGGGCAGGGTGGTCGGCGCGGACGGTTCGAGGCGGCACCGTGCCGGCTGGGCGGAGGCAGCGGCGGGAACCCCGAGCGCGGCGGTCACCACGACGGTGACGGCAAGAGCAGCACGTTTACGCATGATCTGCACCCTGCCCGCCCCCGCCGTCCCGGAACTCCGGCAAAATCCCTTTCCGGACCCTGATCTCGTCCGGGGGGACACCCCTAGAGTTGACGGCGGTGGACGGTGCCGACCACGATCTCGACCGTCTCCGCCGCGATCAGGCAGGGCAGTGTCCCCGGCCCGGCCAGTGACTCGACGTCGAACGCCACGATCACCGGTGGGTACTCGCCGACGTAGGCGCGCACCAGTTCCCGTTCGGCGGGCGCCGGCTCCCGGAAGACGGGATCCAGGAACTGTGCCGGGCACGCCAGATAGGCGACGTCGGTGAAGACGACCTCGAGGCCGTGGGCGTAGGTCAGATCGTGGTTGGCGGCCAGGCGCAGGCGCGAGCTGTCGAACTCCTGGACATCCCAGTCCGTCCACGGCCCTTCCGGGAGCACCAGCACCCGCCGATCATCGCATTCCTGGCCCGGCTCGGCTATTTCGGAAGAGCCAAAACCTCCCGGCATTGCGGTACGCCGGACAGGGTGATGTCGTCGCGGCGGTTCTTCTCCCAGTTTTCCCTGGTCAAGCGCCACTGCTGGATCAGGGCCGGTTGGCCGCGGCGGGTGTCCCAGTCAGTGCCGTTGGGTTCGTAGCCCAAGGCGCGGGAGATGTGGTTGGACGGCTCGTTGTCGGTGAACGCGTCGCTTCCGGCCTCGCGGGCGTCCAGGCCGGCGAACGCCAGGTGCAGGATGGCGGTGCGCATCTCCCGGCCGAGGCCGCGCCCGCGGAAACCGGGGGCCAGCCACGAGAAGCTGGTGACCGTACCGAAGCGGGTGAAGTTCCGGGCGGTCAGGTCCTGCATGCCGGCCGGCTCGCCGTCGACCAGGACGGCGAAGTAGAGCCGCCACGCGTCGGGGGTGACCTTGCCGCGGCCGGCCCAGATGCCGCGCAGCCAGCGCCACTCGCGTTCGGGGCTGTCGGCGTAGAAGGCGATCGGGTCGTCGAACGGCCACGGCTCGGTGTCGGCGATCCCGGCCCGGACCAGCGGAACCAGGCGTTCCAGCAGGTCGTCGGAGGCGCCGGCCAGGGTGATCCGGGGTGTCCGGATCCGCACGTTCAGGGGCGGATAGGTGTGGGTCACGAGCGCAAGATATCGACGTACCGAATAGAAAGCATTGTTTTTAGAATGTGTGCCGTGCGCCACATCAGCCGAATCCTCGCCCTCGTCCTGCTCGCCTCACTGATCACGCCGGGTAGCCCCGCCCGGGCCGCCGACGACCCGGGGTGGACCGCGCCCCTGAGCACCCGCGGCCGGTACATCGTCGATGCCGACGGAAACCGGTTCAAGCTGCGATCCGGGAACTGGCACGGCGCCAGCGGCACCTGGACCGGCTCCGGCAGCGACCTCGACGACGCCAACCATCACGCCGGGGAGAACGCCGGCCGCACCCCGCTCGGCCTGGACCGCACGCCGGTGGCCGCGATCGCCGACGGGTTCCGGGCGATCGGCCTGAACAGTGTGCGGCTGCCGTTCTCCAGCGAGATGGCCCGCGACACCCGGCCGGTCACCGACACCGCGGTGGCCGCCAACCCGCAGTTCCGGGGCAAGACACCACTGCAGGTGTACGACGGTGTGGTGGCCGCACTGACCGATGCCGGGCTGGCGGTGATCCTGAACAACCACACCACCACGACCCGCTGGTGCTGCGGCGTCGACGGCAACGAGCGCTGGAACACCTCCCAGAGCACCGCGCAGTGGGAGGACACCTGGCTGACGATGGCCCGCCGGTACGCGAACAATCCGCGGGTGGTCGGCGCGGACCTGTACAACGAGGTGCGCCGCACCGTCCTGGACGACCCGAACTGGGGCTGGGGCAACGATCACGACTGGTTCACCGCGTCGCAGCGGCTCGGCGACCGGATCCTGCGCGAGGCCAACCCGAACCTGCTGATCATCGTGGAGGGCATCAACTGGACCGGGATCCCGGTCGACGGGTTCGCCCACGAGCGGCCGACGCTGAAACCGGTGCGGACCCTGTCGCACACGCTGACAAGGTCGAACAAGCTGGTCTACGCGGCGCACTTCTACGACTACACCGGGCCGAACCACAGCGGCGCGACCGGCACCGGTGAGACGACCGATCCGCGCTACCGGGACCTGAGCAGGGCCGATCTGTTCACCGTACTCAATCGGGATGCTCTTTTCGTCTCTGCCGAGACCGGGCAGCACTTCACCGCGCCGGTGTGGATCAGCGAGTTCGGTGTCGACGGCAACGCGGCGGCCGGATCGAAACAGCGGGAGTGGTTCGCCAACTTCACCGACTATCTGATCGCCACGGACGCCGACTTCGCGTACTGGCCGGTGGTCGGCTGGGCGGAGCGGCGCGCGGCCAACGGCTGGGGGCTGCTGTTCTGGGACCGCTCCGGCGCGCGCAGCGGCATCACCGACGGTGGCGACTGGCGGTCCGGCGCCTGGCAAAATCTGATCAACACCGGATTGCGCGGGTACGTCGCCCCGGACGCGTCCCGGTCCATGCTCAGCCCCGACAACGCCGACTTCGTGGCCTCCCACCGGATGCGGGCTGCCGGGGACTGGGACAACGGGGCCCGCAAGGCCGCCTGCCCGGACGGCCAGCGCCTGATCGGTCTCAGTCACACCGGAAACCGCGGCCTGTGTACGAACACCGGTGTCACGCTCTCCTGGAACACCCATCAGGTGGTCACCGGCCAGCAGTTCGTCAGCAGCGACTGGGCGTCCGGGTACACCAAGTTCCAGTGCCCGGCCGGGGCCGCGATGATCGGGTACGCCGTCCGGGGCGCCGCCGTCTCCAGCGCCCTGTGCGCGGCGGCCGGGGTGTCGACGACCGGCGCGGCCCGCACCGTGTGGTTCGACCGTGGTGACAGCCGCCCGGCCGGGAACCCCGGCGGCGAGTTCGCCAGCGGCCACTACAAGGGCCAGTGCGCCGACGACGAGTACGCCGCGGGCATCGCCTGGACCGGCCGGATCTTCTCGTCGAAGACGCCGGACGCCCTGTACTGCCGCAAACTCTGACCGTTTGCCGAGCGTCCACACCGGGCAGCAGTCCGGTGTGGACATCCAGGGCGATCACGAGATGCGTCGACGCGCCACCCGCCGGGTGCGTGTCTACTACCTGATCACCGGCACGGTGGCGGTCGCCGGCCTCGTCTTCATCGGGGTCGTGCTCGCCCGCGTGGGCAGCCGCCCGGTGGTCCCGCTGCTGGTCCTCGGCGGGATCGCGCTGCTCACGGCCGGCCTGATCGCGCTGATGGTCCGCACGGTCCGCCGGCGCACCGGGTCCTGGGTGTCGCCGATGCTGGGCGCCGACCGGCACACCCGCCGCCGGGTGACACGCGCGATCCGCACCGGGGCCGCGTTGCCGCCGGACGAGCAGCGGCTGGCGGTGGCCGAGGCCACCCGGATCCGCAAGATCACCGGCATTCTGACGATCCCATTCGTCTTCGCCGCCGTGCTGAACCTGATCCAGTTCGCCGGTCACCTGGCCGACGGCAGCGCCGCGTGGCGGATCGTGGCCTCCGGAGCGGCCGCGGCGGCGTTCACCCTCCTGCCGCTCTACCAGCTCTTCTACTACCGCCGGGCCGGCGCTTACCTGGCCGGGGTCGAACACGCGTCGTCGTGACCCGAAGCCGGCGCGCGGAGCAACTCCAGGGTCCGGCGCTTCTCCTCGGCGGTGCCGAACGGGGCCGCCGCGAACTCGGTGACACCCGCCTCGGCCAGGCGTTTCAGCCCTCGGGACACCGTCTCCTCGTCGCCGATCAGGGCCACGTCCGGCGCGCCGCCGGCACCCTCGATGTCCAGAACGCGCCGGTACTCGGGAACCTGGGCGGCCAGCCCGAACCGGGCGGCGATCCGGTCACGGGCGCCGTCGGCGTCGGCGGTGACGCACACCGGCAGGCCGGCGACGATCCGGGGCGGTTTCGCGGACGCCGCGGTGACCAGCGGGACGACGTGTTCGCTGAGAGCGCGGGGTCCGGTCATCCAGGTCACGACACCGTCGGTGGACGATCCGGCCAGCCGGAGCATGGCCGGGCCCAGGGCGGCCAGCAGGACCGCGGGTGGTTCGGCGCCGGGCACGTCGACCGTACCGGCAATGGTCAAAAAATCACCGGCGACCGCGACCGGCTCGCCGCGCAGCAGGGGCAGCAGACCGGCCAGGTATTCCCGCATGAAGGCCACCGGCCGGTCGGCGGGCAGGCCGTACATGCCGGTCACCATCATCGCGACGCCCACGCCGATGCCGAGGGTGAGGCGGTTGCCGGTGGCGGCCTGCACGCTGAGCGCCTGAGCGGCGAGGGTGAGCGGATGCCGCTGGCGGACCGGGATCACCGCGGTGCCCAGGCGGGCGTGCGGCTCGCGCAGGCCGGCGACGGTGAGGGCGGTGAACGCGTCCCAGCCCAGCGCCTGCGGGCACCACACGTCGGTCATGCCGTGGGCGTGGTCCCGCAGCTCGCCGAGGGTGGCCGGGCCGGCCGTCTCGCCGATCAGGATGCCGATGCGCATGTGTCGCTCCCTTCCGGAGAACCTCTCCGCTTTGTCTGCGGTAATATACGGAGAGGTTCTCCGGAAATGCAACGGGCGGGATGCCATGAGGGTCGACGCACGACAGAATCGCGACCGGGTGCTGGCCGCGGCCCGCGAGGAGTTCGCCGCCCACGGCGCGGGCGCCTCCCTGAACAAGATCGCCCAGCGGGCCGGGGTCGGGCCCGGCACGCTCTACCGGCACTTCGCGTCGGTGCAGGACCTGCTCGTCGCGATCATCGCCGCGGACGTGGACACCCTCGCCGCCACCGGGCGTGACCTGCTGGCGCACCCCGACCCGGCGGACGCCCTGCGCATCTGGCTGCGGGCGGTGGCAGTGCACGCCACCTCGATGCGGGGCCTGGTCGCCACCGAGCTGCTGACCGCCGGGACCGACTCGGCCCTGGCCGCCTGCCACGAACAGATCCGGGAGACGGGGGCGGCGCTGCTCGACCGGACCGGCAACCCGGACCACATCGACGTCACCGACCTGCTGACCGTGGTCAACGGGATCGCCTGGGCACACGAACGGCTGCCCGCCGACCCCGCCCGCCTGGACCGCCTGCTCGGCCTGCTGTCCAGTAAGGTCGGTCGATGACCGAGCTGACCCGGCTGCACGCCGACCACGCCGGCGTGGTGCTGGCCTTCGAGACGGCGAACCGCGCCTATTTCGCCGCCTCGATCACCGACCGCGGGGACGGCTACTTCACCCGGTTCGCCGACGGGTTCGCCGCCCTGCTCGCCGAGCAGCGGGCCGGGATCTGCGTGTTCTACCTGCTCGTCGACGACGACGGCGCGGTCCTCGGCCGGTTCAACCTGTACGACCTGGCGGACGGCTCGGCGATCCTCGGCTACCGGGTCGCCCAGCACGCCGCCGGCCGCGGCCTGGCCACGGCGACCGTCCGGGAACTGTGCGGGCTCGCGGCCACCCGGCACGGCCTGCACCGGCTGCGGGCGGCCACCGCGCACACCAACGCCGCCTCCCGCAAAGTGCTGCTCAACAGCGGTTTCACGGCCGTCGGCCCGGCCGATCCGGCCGAACTCGGCGGCGCCGACGGCACCTGGTACGAGCGGACACTCAGCGATACGGCAGATACCGCGTGACCATCTGCCGGCGGGTCCACGGGCGCAGCGCGGTCTCCACCTGTTCCTGCCCGTCCCGCAGCGTCGCTGTGGCCCGGGAGCGCCGGTCGGCGAACGTCTCCGACACGCACCCGGCGATCACCGAAGATCCTCCAGAACCCGGGCCCATCTCCCGGCGGCCACCGACGGCACTGACCTGCACGAGGAATTCGTCGCCGAGCTCGGTCCACCCGAACGGCCGTGCTCCGGGACGGTGCGGTGTCACCCATACCGGCAAGCCTGGTCCTTCGCTGTTGATCTCGATGTCGGCGACATCACCCAACCCGGCCACGAGCCGGTTCTGTCGACACGGAGTGCGCCATCAACACCATTGAAGTCCAGCGGGGCGACGTGACGCTGTCCTGCCTCGTCGGCGGAACCGGGCCCGACGTCGTGGTGCTGCTGCACGGGCTGGCCGGAAGCGCGCGGGAGATGCTGCCCACCGCCGCCGCCCTGGTGGACGAGCACCTGGTGATCGTGCCGGACCTGCGCGGTCACGGCCGTTCCACCCGCCGGCCGGCGGATCTTTCCCGGCGCGCGTACGCCGACGACGTCGCCGCCGTGATCGGGCAGCTCTCCGGCGGGCAGGCGGTGACCCTTGCCGGTCAGTCGATGGGCGGGCACACCGCGCTGCTGACCGCCGCCTGGCATCCCGATCTGGTCCGCCGTCTGGTGCTGCTGGAAGCAGGCGTCGGAGGCCCGCCCGGCGCCGACTATCCGGCCCGGCTCGGCGACTGGTTCGCGTCGTGGCCGGTGCCGTTCCCGGATGCGGCGGCCGCGGCTGATTTCCTCGGCGGGACGCCGATCGCCGCGGCGTGGATCAGTGACCTGGAGCAGCGCGCCGACGGGCTGTGGCCGCGCTTCGACGCCGACATCATGCGGGCGGCGATCACCGAGGTAGCGGCGACGGCCCGATGGGCGGAATGGGAGAGTCTGACGGCTCCGGTCCTGCTGGTGACCGGCGAGCGCGGCCTGATCGACGAGCCCGAGGTGCAGCGGATGCTGGCATCCGGCCCCGAGGTCACTCACACGATCGTCGCGGACGCCGGCCACGACGTTCATTTGGATCAACCCCATGCTTGGGTACGGCTACTGAAGGACTTCATCCGGGACGTGGGCTGGTCGGCGTGGCGGGCACTCGACTGAGCCGTCGCCCGATTCGCGATGATCTGTCTCGTGAGCGGGCCGAGGTGGGACAACGATGCGTGGCAGCGGATTCCGGACCACGAGCGGTTCTGGGCTCCGTTCCACGACCGCTTCCACTTCCGCCCGGGGACGGAACCCGCCACCTGGCCGGCGATCGAGGAGCCGGCCGGTTCGGTGACGTTCGACCTCAGTCCGGTCTTCCAGCAGGCCGACGCCTTTCCTGGCGGCTTCTCCGGAGGCTTCTCCGGCGATGAGGACGCGCTGAACGAACAGGTTCTTTCCGCTATGACCGCCGTCCTGCCTGCCGACCTTCCGCTGGTCGCTCTGGACTGGCAGCACTCGTCGTACTGGTTCTGGCCTCATCTGCAGGCCGCGGAAGGTCAGTCATGGAGGGTCTCGGCCTTTCCCGCCTACGACTATCACGCGTTCCTCACCCAGGATCTTGACCAGGGCACTTTCGGTCACCCCGGGGAACAGACGATCTGCGTGTTCGGCGGTGACCTGACTGCGGCGCTCGCCCCGGAGCTTGCCCGGTGGCTGCCGGCGAAGCGCAAGAACTGATCCGTGTCGGCGGACTCCTTCAGTCCGCTCTTCCGGCGCCGATCAAGCGTGTCGAGCGGGTCTGGTTTCTCT
>NZ_BOMG01000162.1 GCF_016862075.1 Actinoplanes couchii
CACGCAACAACCGGAAACACACAAAGTGGAGCAACCGGAGAACACTGAAACCAAGGATGGCATAGCCAAAAGCCCGACCGTGTCGCACCCTGGCCGGGGGATGGGGGATCACCAGCAACATCTGCCATCCCGGCATCGCGCCGACCAGCCTGCTCGCCGCACGGCCCGAGGTGGGCCGGGCGAAGGACACCGCGGGTGTACGCCTGATCCGGGTGCTGTCGCGGGTGGGGCTGACCGGCACCGTCGAGTCGGCGGCGCTGCCCGCCCTGTACGCGGCGACCGCCCCGGAAGCAGAGGGCGGGCGGTTCTACGGACCGAGCGGTCCCGGTGGTCTGGCCGGCGCCCCGGCGGAACGTCCCGTCTACTCCCGGCTGACGAGCGAGGAGGACGCCGTACGCATGTGGGAGGTCTCCGAGGGTTTGACCCTGGTGAACCGTTGAGTCACATCCGGGCGCGCAGGACGTCGACCTCGCAGCCGGGGGCGAACGGGTCGAAGCCGTGGTCGGCGAGCCAGCGGACGTTGAGCAGGCTGCGCAGCGACCACCAGGCGCGGATGGCGACCGGGTCGGCGGGGCCGTAACCGGACAGGACGTCGCCGAGCCGGTCCTCGTGGCCCAGGGTCAGCGTGGCGAGGTCGAACATCGGGTCGCCCTGCCCGGCCTCGGACCAGTCGAGTACCCCGGTGACCTGGTCGTTCTCGGTGAAGACGTGGGTGATCTGCAGGTCGCCGTGGGTGAACAGCGGGGTGGCCGGCCGGAACGCGGCCTCGGCGACGGCCCGGTTGCGTTCGACCAGGGCGGCGGGCAGGAGTCCGCCGGCGACGAGCAGCCCGCACTCGGTCTCCAGGTCGGCCCGGACCCGCGCGCCGGCGTTACGGCCCCGGCGCCCGGGTGGCGGGGTGTCGTGCAACGTGCGGATCGCGGCGCCCGCGGCGGCCCAGGCCGCGGGCGAGGCGGGCGACGGCTCGCCGAGAACGCCGAGAGCCGTGCCGGGCAGGGCGCCGAGCGCGATCACCGACGGTTGACGCCACAGGATCGGGGCCGTCGGGATCGGCGCCGCGGCCATCGCGGCGGCCTCGGCGTCCAGGCGTGCCGGGTCGGCGTCCACCTTGAGGAAGACGTCGCCGACCCGCAGCGTCACCCGCTCGGAGTGGGCGACGACGACCTCGATCCCGTCCACGTCAGAAGGTCCTCTCAGAACCAGTGCAGGCAGAACGGGACCCGCTCGGCCCGGAACAGGTCGTCGGCGAGGGCGGCCGCGCCCGGCTGGTGGGCCCGGATACGCCCGGCCCGCACGAGCATGCTCGGACTGGTGCCGCCGAGGTAGATCGAGCCGAGATCGGTCACGTCCAGTGACAGGCCGGGCTCCCGGTCGGTCGGGATGCAGTCGGCCTTGCCGTCCCGCACGGTCAGCAGCCAGCGGTGGTGCTCGCCGAGGAACGGGTCGTCCACGTCCAGGACGATCTCACCGTCGGTGAACCAGCCGCGGCTGGTCAGCGCCCGCGGCACGTCCAGCAGCCGCACCCAGAGCCAGTCACCGTCGTCGGCGACCTGGGCGGCCCGGAAGTCCGCGAGCTGCCAGCGCAGCGGGTCGTCGGACGGAACCCGCTTGATCATGACGTCGCTGACCATGTCGTGACCGAGCGCGAACCGGGCCAGGGCGGCGGCGACGGTGTCGTCGGTGGTGATGATCTCGTCGACGATCAGCATGTCGGCGTCGTCGAGGGAGTAACTGGCGTACCCGTCCGGGACGCCGTCGCGGTCGCGGTGCACGGCGATGTGGCGGGCCGCCGCCGTCGAGACCGGGGCCTGGCCCGCGCCGCGGGCCCACCAGCGGTGCGGGCGGGACAGCGCGCCGGGCCGTACCCGGCGGTACCTGTCGTACAGCTCCTCGATGATCTCGCCGCAGTCGGCCCGGCGCCGCAGCTCGATCGATCCGCCGTCGTCCGCCGGGGGAAGGGCGAAGGCGGCCCGCTGCCGGGACATCTTGAGCTGCTGCGCGTACGTCGCCGGGCCGTAACCGAACCGGCGGTAGATGGTGGCCTCGCTGGCCAGCAGCACGGCCAGGAACTCGCCCCGGGCCCGCAGATCGGCGATCTGGCGGCGCATCATCGCGGTGAGCACACCCCGGCGCCGATGGGTGGGCAGCACGCCGACGGCGGTCACCCCGGCCGCCGGGGCGATGATCTCACCGGGCAGGGTCAGTTCGAAGGAGTACGCCCCGGCGGTCCCGATCGCCCGCCCGTCATCCGTCACGGCGAGCAGATGGCGATCCATCTCGTACGCCGACCACAGGTTCCCGTCGTCCTCGGCCGGGGCCTCCCGGAACCGCCCGAACGCGGCGAGGATGGTGTCGACGAAGACTTCGAGGTCCTGCTCGGTGGTGGAACGGATCTCCATGGATTGTTGCTGCCTCTCCGCTGATCGAGTCTGCGGATTGTTCCAGCCGGTACCGGCGCGGGCGAACCATTTTCGGGCTCACGGCGCCGGCGTCAGCAACGGGTTGCCGCGCAGGGCCTCGCCGAGTGCCACGCGTTCGGCGTCGGCGTACGCCAGGAAACGGATGCCGTGCAGCAGCGAACCGGGTGTCGACTCCAGATGGTCGGCGGCCGCCGCCACCAGCTCGGTGGCGGTCTGTGTCACGGACGCCCCGGCCATGCCCGCGCCGAGCATCGGGAACAGGATGAACCGGATCGCCGGGTCGTCGGCGGCCAGCCGCTCGGCCAGGGCGAGGGCGTTGGCCACACAGGCGCCGACGTGCCGGATCTGCCGGAACCCGGCGCCGGGTTCACCCTGCACGGCCGCGACGTGGATGATCCGGCGGACCCCGTGGGTGCCTACCAGTGCTCCCGGGCCGGTGACGAACGCGGCGCCGGGCGCGACCGGCCGGTGCCCGCCGACCGCACGGGACAGCTCGCCGGCGATCACGTCGTCGACGACATGCCCGGCGGCGTCCCGGAGTGCCCCGTGGTATCGGATGATGCTGGAGATCGAGAACTCGTTGAAGCGGGCCATCTCCATGTCGGTGTTCTCGCTGTTGACCCAGATCTGCATGTCGTGGACCCGCAGGATCCGCCCGGGCCGGATGCCGATCACACAGGCCGGGCCGCCGGCCGCCGCCAGGGTGTACGTCGTGGGTTCGGCCGCCGGGGCAGCGGCCGGGCGGGGCTGGCCGTGCCAGAGCCAGGCCTGCCGGGTGTACTCCTTGGCCTGCACCTCGACCGGCCGGAAATCGGTGTGCCGCAGACCGGCGTGCCCCTCCCGGACGGTGTGCTCGTAGAGCTGGGCGGAGATCAGCACCGCCAGGTCGGCGCCGTGCGCGGCCCGCAGGGTGTCGCTGTCGACCAGGCGGCCCGCCTCCACGATCGCGTCGCCGGAGAACCCGATCGCGGCCGGCCCGATCGGCCCGATCACCACGGCCATCCGCAGCCGCATCCGGTCCTGGTAACGCTGGTTGTCCTCGGCCAGGACCTCGGTGGCGCAGCGCAGCAGCCGCACCAGGGCCCGGTGGACCTCGATCTCGCCGGGCAGGAAGACCACCATGCCGTCGCCGGTGCCGTGATGATAGGTCTGGTCGAGCCGCAGCCCCTGATCCCGGAGCACTTCGGTGACCAGCGCGGACACCCGCTGCTGGACGTCGGTCTTGGCACGTGCGGACCGGCGGCCGTACCCGGCCACATCGATCATGAACCCCATCCGGACCGAAGTCGACTCCATACCTGTCAATGTAGGTCCGATGGTCCGCTGCCGTTGACCACGAACGTGTCCCACCGCAGCGGGTCACCGGCCGGCGCCGGCGGATTCCATGACGGTGGTGCGTGCCTGGCGCCCTGCCAGTAGGGTGCCGGATGATGATCGGCTCGGAGGGCGGGGGTCGCGGGCTGTGAGTGGATTCGAGGTTCAGATCGGGCTGTTGCGGAAAGCGGCCGCCGCGGCCGGATCCGCCGCCGACCAGGCGAGCACGGTGAAACCCGGGGCCGGCGTGGACGACATCGCCACGGCACTGCCGGGCAGCACCGCGGGGGCCGGCGCGGCCCTGCTGGCGACGACGTTCAACGAGCGGGCCGGCAAGTGGGCGGACGAGATCGACAGGTGGAGCGCATCGGTCACCGCGTCCGCGAATGATTATGCGAAGAGTGACCAGGCCGCGCGGGAGGCCTTCGGCTGATGACGATCACTTACGGCGACGTACGCCAATGGGATTCCGGTGCGCTCGACACGGTGGCCGACACCCTGCGGGGCCGGCAGCGCAAACTCGTCGATCTGCAGGACGAACTCGACGACGCGGGACGGCTGCCGACCTGGCACGGTGAGGCCGGGGCGACCGCCCGGAGTTCGCTGAAGGCCACCCGGAACAGGGCCGAGATCCTGGTCGCGGAACTGTCCGCGGTCGAGCAGGCGCTGCGCAACGCGGCGGACGAGACGATCGGTGTGCGGAACCGCGTCGCCGACAACGACGCGCTGGCCGCCACCCACCAGTTCCACATCGGCGCCGACGGCACGATCCGGGACGGCAAAGCGGCCGATCCGGCGCCCCGATCACGGTTCGAGGCCGAGGAGATGGCCGAGGCCGCCCGTTATCGGGAGACCATTCGGCAGCAGTTGGTGCAGGAAACCACCGCGATCCTCACCGCGGCGGTCACCGTCGACACCACCCTGGCCCGGGTGATGCGGATGGCGCAGGACGGTCATGTCAGCGATCTCGACGCGGAGAACCTGGCCGACGCCGGCAAGAACGGTGCGATCGAGGCGAAGATCGCCGACATGGAGCAGGCGCTGATCGACGCCGGGTTGCTCAACGCCGCGCCCACGACCCTTTACTACCGGCAATGGCTGGAGAACGCGGTCCGCCGGGGTGTGCCGATCGAGACGATGCTGACGATCGCCGCGGAGAATGACATCACGCCGGACGACTTCCGGATCTTCAACCAGATGGTGGAGTTCCGTGAAGACGTCGAGAAGGACGGGACCGACAAGTTCTTCTTCCTGCTGCCGGAGGGCATCAGCGGCGACGACGCGGCCAAGGCGGTGCGGATGACCTACCTGCTGAACGCGGGCACCGATTACGGCGCCAATGGCCAGCAGACCGACTTCACGCCGACGCCGTACGGCTCCGAGGAGTACCGGCGGATCGTCGAACGGCAGAAGGACAATTCCTGGAGTTACGACGAGGACGTCGGATTTGTGCACCTCAACGGCGGACGGTTGGTGACCACGCCGAACGGCGTGATGATGGGCGTCGGCGGGAACTGGCTCCAGGACCGGTTCAGCCTGCAAGGCGGAACGATGTACGGCGACACGTTCATGATGAACCTCGACAGCGTCGACGACCCGGCCGACCAGCTCCAAAAGGTGGTGGCATCGGGCCGGCACTGGTACGAGGGCCCGGACGGCCCGTACGCGGGAAGCCTTGATCTGGATCGTCTCCTGCATCACGAGGAGCGCCATTCCCAGCAGTGGGCGCGTGAGGGTTACACCAAATTCATTGCCTCGTACGGCTGGGAACAGCTCACCGGCGGCACCCAGACCGAAGAGGACGCGGGACTCTCCGATGGCGGATATCACTAGACGGCTGCGGTCCGCGTTTGCCGCCCTGCTCGTGGCGGTGTCGGCCACCGCGTGCGAAACGGGCTCACAACTGACGCCGCCGCTGCCTCCGGCGGTCGGTTTCCGGGTCGACGACGGCGTTCTGAAACTGTGGACCGGCACCCCGTGCGAAGGCGTCTTCGGCATGACGCTGACCTTCGACGTCGGCACCTCGACAAGCACCGAGCAGACGTGGACAGCCCCGAAACCCGGCGTCCGCCTGGACCGGATGAACCTGCTGCCCACCGACCCCGGCTCGGATTGGCAGATCGAAGACCCTCTACCTGCCGGGTACGACTGGACAACAGCCCAGTGGCTCAATTTCGCGGTGCAGGGCCCGGAGTCGTGGGGCGCCCGAACCGAGGTGGCCAAAATCATCGGCGAGTCACCGGAACACCCGCCGGAAAGCTACCTGTTCGGCGCCAACGGCTGGATGAACGCGGCCGAAGTCCAGCAGGAAAACGGGAAATCCTTCATGACGATCTGCTCCCGACCCGCGGAGTGACCCCGGTGCCCCACATCCGCCGTGCGGTCCGCGCCGTCATCCTGGACGAGCACGACCGCATCCTGCTCTGCCGTTTCATCCCGCCGCATCCGGCGGTGCCGGACGGGGCGACCGCGGTCTGGGCGTCCCCGGGTGGCGGCATCGAGCCCGGCGAGGACCGTCTGACGGCACTGCGCCGCGAGCTGAGCGAGGAGACCGGCCTGACGGTCACCGAGGATCCACCCCTCGTCTGGCATCAGGAGGTCGAGGCGATGGGCCGTGCGCCGGCCCTGGTCAACGACTACTTCCTCGTCCGTACGCCACACTTCGAGCCCCGCGGCGACCTGCCGGACGACGAGATAGCCGCGGAGCATCTGGCCGGCTTCCGCTGGTGGCGACTCCCGGAGATCACCACCCACACCGGCACCGACCTGTTCTCACCGCGCGACCTGGCCACCGCCCTGACGGACCTGCTGACCGCCGGCCCACCACCCGAACCGGTCCGGCTCGGTCTGTGATCACCGGCCCGCCCGGTGCAGCGCCGCCTGGCGCATGGGCGGGACACGGTGCCGGTCAGGCAGTCCGGTATGGATCAGCAGCCGCGTCGCCCGTACCGAAAGGTCGGTGGTGAGGTTGTTGAAGGGCCGGTCCCGGAACCCGTAGAGCCGGCGCGCCCACCCCGGCAGCAGCCCGATGGCGGTCACGGTCAGGCCGCTGTACATCCGGTTCGCCGAACCCGAGTCGAGCGCCAGCCGGACGGCCCGGTTACGCACCGCCGCCGGGGCCGGCGGGTACGTCGTCAGGAAACCGGCGACCTCGGCCGCCTCCGGCGTGTGCCCCAGCTCGGGCCGCACACTGTCGTAGTAGGCCGCCACCTCGGCCGCCGAACCGGGCACCGCGGCGGGGTCGAGACCGACCAGTTCCGCGCACACGCGCTGCTCGGCGTAGAACCCGTCGACCTCGTCGTCACTCAACCGGATCCCGGCCCGGCGAACCGTGGTCACGAACGACTCGACCTCGGTGACGTGCACCCAGAGCAGCAGTTCCGGCTCGTCGATGCGGTAGTGCTCGCCGGTCCGGGGATCGGTGGCCCGCATCGAGGCGTGCAACCGCCGGACGCGGCCGGCCATGGCGTGTGCCTCGGTTGACGTTCCATAGAGGATGGTGCGCAGGAATCCCCAGGTGGCGATCAGGCGCCGCCACGGGTCGATCCGGTAGGAGGAGTTCTGTGCGATCGCGGCCACCGCACGGGGATGCAGCGCCTGCAGGTAGAGGCTCCGCAGACCCCCGAGAGCGACGATCGGGTCGTCGAAAACCTTCCAGCTCACCGACTCCGGCGTGAAGAGGCCAGTGCGGTCGTCCGTCATCCCTAGGCACTCCTTGCCGACGCGGCCGGCGGCAGATCCGTCGATTGTCGTCGACGTGACGAATCGGGCCGTTGAACGGCTGGGAGCTTACGGACGACTGCTCCGGCTGCACCGGCCGGTCGGCATCTGGCTGTTGATGTGGCCCACTCTGTGGGCGCTCTGGACGTCGTCGGGCGGTCGCCCGGACGGGCACGTGTTCGCCGTCTTCATGGCGGGCACCGTGCTGACCCGGTCGGCCGGCTGTGCGATCAACGACCTTGCCGATCGCCGGTACGACGGACGGGTGCGCCGTACCCGCGACCGCCCTCTGGTGACCGGCGAGGTCAGCCCGGTGGAAGCCGTCGTGCTGTGTGCTGTGCTGGGTGTTGTCGCTCTGGCCGCGGTCTCCACCTTGAACACCCGGACCCGCTGGCTGGCCGTGGCCGCCGTCGCGCTGATGGTCGCCTACCCGTTGGCCAAGCGGTTCTTTCCCGCACCCCAGTTGCTGCTGGGTGTGGCTTTCACCTGGTCCGTGCCGATGGCGTATGCGGCCCACGGCCAGCCGATGCCCCGCCCGGCGTGGCTGCTGTTCACAGCGGGCCTGCTGTGGACGGTCGCCTACGACACCATGTACGCGATGGCCGACCGGGCCGACGACCGTGCCATCGGCATCCGCTCGACCGCGATCCTGCTTGGCTCGTTCGACCGGCCGGCGATTGCCGTGCTGCAGGCGGCAGCGCTGGTGACGCTGGCCCTGGTCGGCCGAGACCTGAATTATGGCCTGTGGTTCACGGGCGGCTTGGTCGTCGCGGCTGTGCTGGCCGCCCGCCAGCAGCACCTGATCCGAACCCGGGATCCAGAAGCATGCCTGCGCGCTTTCACCAGCAACAACTTCGTCGGGATGGCCGTCTTCGCCGGCATTGCCCTGGAACACCTCGTCCCATGGTGACGGGCGTAAGGGGATCGTAAGGCCGGGTGCTCTGGCGATCGTCGGGGTGGGAAGGGTGCGACACGGTCGGGCTTTTGGCTATGCCATCCTTAGTTTCAGTGTTCTCCCGTTGCTCCACTTTGTCTGTTTCCGGCTGTTGCGTATCGTGGGGTGCATCCGGTCGGGCT
>NZ_BOMG01000163.1 GCF_016862075.1 Actinoplanes couchii
CCCACACCCTCGGACAGTCCGGTGCCGTCGGCCGTCTCCCCGTACGAGTGGCACCGCCCGTCGGAGGCCAGGCCCTGCTGCCGGGCGAACTCGGCGAACATCGCGGGCGTCGACATCACGGTCGCGCCGGAGGCCAGCGCCAGGTCGCACTCGCCGCGGCGCAGTGACTGCGCCGCGAGGTGCAGCGCCACCAGCGACGACGAGCACGCCGTGTCGACCGTCACCGCCGGGCCTTCGAGGCCGAACACGTACGACACCCGGCCGGACGCCACGCTGCCCGCCGTGCCGTTCGCGAGATAGCCGGCCAGGTCGTCGGGCACGGAGGCGAGACCGGACCCGTAGTCGTGGTACATGATGCCGGCGAACACGCCCGTACGACTGCCCCGCAAGGACGCCGGGTCCAGGCCGGCCCGCTCGAACACCTCCCAGGTCGTCTCCAGCAGCAGCCGCTGCTGCGGGTCCATTCCGAGTGCCTCGCGCGGCGAGATGCCGAAGAACTCCGCGTCGAAGTCGCCGGCGTCGTACAGGAAGCCGCCCTCGCCGTCACCGGCCGGCCAGCCCCGGTCGGCCGGAAACGCGGCGACGGCGTCGCCGCCGGCGAGCACGAGGTTCCAGAGCTCCTCCGGCGAGCGCACATCGCCGGGGAACCGGCACGCCATGCCGACGATCGCGACCGGCTCGTCCACTGCGGCGGCCGGCGCGTCCGCCGTCTCCCGGTCCTCCTCGCCGAGCATCGCGGTGAGCAGGAAGCCGGCCAGCGCGGACGGCGACGGAAAGTCGAAGACCAGCGTCGCCGGTAAGCGCAGCCCGGTCGCGGCGGCGAGCGCGTTGCGCAGCTCGACCGCCATCAGCGAGTCGAAGCCGAGGTCGCGGAAGGCGTCGCCGGCGCCGATGCCGTGCGCGGTGTCCCGGCCCAGGACCGCCGCCGCATGGAACCGCACCGAATCGAGCACGAGGCCGTGGCGCCGGGCGGCGGGTGCCCGGTCCAGCAGGGAACGCAGGTCGTCGCCGGCGGGCGGGCGATGCGCGACGCCGGCCAGGTCGCGCAACATCGGCGCCACCGCATCGCCGGCCGATCGCAGCGCCGGGCCGTTGAGGCGCAGCGGCAGCACCACGGCGGCGTCCGCGACGAGCGCGCGGTCGAAGAGGTCGAGCGCCTCACCGGTGTCGATCGGGAGGATGCCGGTGCGCGCGATGCGGGCCAGGTCGCCCTGCCCGACGTGGCCGGTCATCCCGCTGCGGGCCGCCCAGAAACCCCAGGCCAGCGAGACGGTCATGGCTCCGCGGGCCCGGCGGCGGACGGCGAGCGCGTCGAGCGCGGCGTTCGCGGCCGCGTAGTTGGCCTGTCCGGCGGAGCCGAGGCTGCCGGCGGCCGAGGAGAACAGCACGAGCGGCACGTCGCCGATCAGTTCGTCGAGCAGCAGCGCGGCACCCGTCTTGGGCCGCAGGACGGTGTCGAGGCGCTCCGGGGTGAGCGCGGTGACCAACCCGTCATCGAGCACTCCGGCCGCGTGGACGACGCCGGAGAGCGGCAGGTCAGCCGGGATCGCGGCGAGCGCAGCGCGCAGCACCTCCCGGTCGGCGACGTCCCCGTGGACGACCTGGACTGTCGCGCCGAGGTCCGCGAACGACGGGTCCGGCGTGCCGGTGCGCGAGATCAGGATCAGACTCGGTACGCCGTACGCGGTGATCAGGTGCCGCGCCACGAGCGTGCCGAGGCGGCCGGTCCCGCCCGTGACCAGCACGGTGCCGCCGGACAGCGCCATCGCGCCCGCGCCGGGCGTGTCGGTGAGCCGGACGAGCCGGGGCCGGTACGCCCGGCCGTCGCGCAGGGCCACCTCGGGCTCGCCGGTGACCAGCGCGGGTGTGAGGTCGGCCGCCGCCTCGTCGGTGTCCACCAGCACGAACCGGCCGGGGTGCTCGGCCTGCACCGAGCGGACCAGGCCCCGCACGGCCGCGCCGGCCGGATCGGTCTCCGCGTCCAGCGTCCGGATGACGAGCCGCTCGCCGGAGGGCTCGGCGTCCAGCCACGCGGTCACCTCGGCCAGCACGGCGCGTACGGCGTCGCCCGGTGTGGTCCGGCCGGCCGTGACGACCCTGTGCTCCCCCACCGGCCGGACCTCGTCGGTGCAGGGAGTCCAGTCGATCCGGAACAGCGCCGCGTCGTGGGTGTGCCGCAGCTGGCTCTCCGACACCGGCCGCACCAGCAGCGACCGGGCGCTGAGTACGGGCGCACCGGCCGGGTCGGTGACCAGCAGCTCGACCGTGTCCGGCCCGGTCCGGGTGAGACGGGCCCGTACCCGCGTGGCGCCCGAGACGTGCAGCGTGACGCCGGTCCAGGTGAACGGCAGCCGCGGTCCGTCGTCCGTGGCGGGGACGGCGAGTCCCACCGCCTGCAGGACGGCGTCCAGCAGGGCGGGGTGCATGCCGAAGCTGCCGCCGTCGCCGGCCGGGGGTAGCGCGGCCTCGACGTAGACGTGTTCTCCGGCCGCGAGCACCTTCTGGAGGCCGCGGAAGGCCGGGCCGTGGTCCAGCCCGTGCCGGCGCAGGTCGTCGTAGACGGAGTCCACGTCCACGGGCTCCGTGCCGGTGTCCGGCCAGAACATCCGGCCGGGCGGCGCGGCCGCGGGGGCGAGCGTGCCGCTCGCGCAGCGGACCCAGTCCTGTCCCGGCACGCCGGCCGGGCGGATGTGGATGCCCAGCGGCCGGCGGCCGTCGCCGGCCGGGCCGGCCACGATGACCTGAAGCTGCAGCGCGCCGTCGGCCGGCAGCACGGCCGGCGCGGTGAGGGTGAGTTCGTCGATCCGCAGGCAGCCGGCCTGGTCACCGGCGCGTACGGCTAGGTCGAGCAGCGCGGTGGCGGGCAGCAGGACCCGGCCCAGAACGCCGTGGTCGGCCAGCCACGGGTGGGTGGCGAGCGACACCCGGCCGGTCAGCACGAAGCCGTCGCCCTCGGCCAGTCCGAGCGCCATGTCGAGGAACGCGTGGTCGGAGACCGCGAAGTCGCCGGACGCGCGGCCCGGCGTCCCGACCGCCCCGTCGGGCCAGTATCGGGTGCGCTGGAACGCGTAGGTGGGCAGGTCGGCCCGCCCGGCCCCGCTCAGGCCCGCCAGGGCGTCCCAGTCGACGTCGGCACCGTGGGTGTACAGCTCGGCCGCCGAGGTGAGCAGCCGAGCCCGGCCGCCCTCGCCGCGTCGCAAGGTTCCCGTGGCCAGTCCCGCCCGGCCGGCGTAGTCGAGGATCTCCTGAACGCCGACGACCAGGACCGGATGCGGGCTGACCTCGACGAAGCTCAGATGATCACGCTCGATCAGGGCGCGGATCGCCGTCTCGAAACGGACGGTCGCGCGCAGGTTCAGGTACCAGTACTCCGCGTCCATCTGCGCGGTGTCCAGTAGTTCACCGGTCACCGTGGAATAGAGCGGGACCGCGGCCGGTCCGGGCCGGATGCCGTCGAGCGCCGCGAGCACCTCGGCGCGGACGGCCTCGACGCTCGGCGAGTGCGAGGCGTAGTCCACCGGGATCCGCCGGGCCCGCTCGTCCTCGGCGAGCAGCGCCTCCAGCGCCTCGACGGTGCCCGACACGACGGTCGAGCGGGGGCCGTTGACCGCGGCGATCGACAGACCGGGCCGGTCGCCGATCTCCGCAGCCGGTCGGGGCACGGAGACCATGCCTCCGCCACCGGCCAGGCGCAACAGGGCCTTGCTGCGCAGGGCGACGATGCGGGCCGCGTCGTCGAGCGAGAGCGCGCCGGCCACGCAGGCGGCCGCGATCTCGCCCTGGGAGTGCCCGACGACGGCGGCCGGCTCCACACCGGCCGAGCGCCACACCGCCGCGAGCGCCACCATCACGGCCCACAGTGCCGGCTGCACCACGTCGACCCGTTCGAGCGCCGCCGGGTCGGCCAGCACGCCGGCCAGCGTCCAGTCCACGTATGGCCGCAATGCCGTGTCGCACTCGGCGATCCGGGCGGCGAACACCGGCTCCGTGCCGAGCAGGTCCACCGCCATCCCGGCCCACTGGGCGCCCTGGCCGGGGAAGACGAACACGGGGCGGCGCTGACCGGGTAGCGCCACACCCTCGGCGACCATCGGGTAGCGAGTGCCCTGGGCGAGGCCGTCGAGCCGGATACGAAGCTCGCCGGTGTCCCCGCCGAGCAGCACCGCCCGGTGCGGGAGAGCGGCCCGCCCGTGCCGCAGGGACCAGGCAACGTCCGCGGCGCCGAGGTCCGGATGGCGGTCCACCTCGGAGCGCAACCGGGCCGCCTGCGCCCGCAGCCCCTCCGCGCTCGCGGCGGAGAGCAGCCAGGGCAACAGGACCGGGCCGGACGCTGCGGGCCGTTCCGGCCCGGTTTCCGGCTCAGGGTCCGGCACGGGCTGCTCGATGATCACGTGGGCATTGGTGCCGCTCACGCCGAAGGCCGAGACGGCGGCACGGCGCGGCCGGTCTCCGCGCGGCCACGGCGCCGCGTCGGCCAGCAGGCGCACGGCCCCGGCGTCCCAGTCCACGTGTGGCGACGGCTCGCCGGCGTAGCGGCTGGCGGGCAGCACACCGTTCCGCATCGCCAGCACCATCTTGATGACGCCGGCCACCCCTGCCGCCGCCTGTGTGTGGCCGATGTTCGACTTCACCGATCCGAGCCGGAGCGGCTCGTCCCGGTCCCGTCCATAGGTGGCGATCAGGGCCCGCGCCTCGATCGGGTCGCCGAGCGGCGTCCCGGTGCCGTGTGCCTCGACCGCGTCGACGTCGCCGTGTGCGAGCCCGGCGTCGTCCAGCGCCTGCCGGATGACCCGCTGCTGGGCGGCGCCGTTCGGCGCGGAGAACCCGCTGGACGCGCCGTCCTGGTTGATGGCGGAGCCGCGCAGCACGGCGAGCACCGGGCGGCCGTGGCGGCGCGCGTCGGACAGCCGTTCGATCAGCAGCACCCCCGCGCCCTCGGACCAGATCGTGCCGTCCGCCCCGGCCGAGAAGGGCTTGCAGTGGCCGTCCGGCGCCAGGCCGCGCTGCCGGCTGAAGTCGACGAACGGCCGCGGTGTCGCCATCACGGTCACGCCGCCGGCCAGCGCCATTTCGCATTCACCGCGGCGGACGGCCTGCGCCGCGAGATGCAGCGACACCAGCGACGAGGAGCAGGCGGTGTCGAGCGTGACGGCGGGGCCCTCGAGACCCAGCTCGTAGGCGACCCGGCCGGAGACGACGCTGCCGGAGGTGCTGTTGCCGAAGAAGCCCTCGAACTCCGGCGAGTGCTGGAGCAGCCCGCTGTAGTCGTGATACATCACGCCGGCGAAGACACCGGTGCGGCTGCCCCGGGCCGAGTGCGGGTCGATGCCTGCCCGTTCCAGGGCCTCCCACGCGATCTCCAGCATGAGCCGCTGCTGCGGGTCCATAGTGACGGCCTCACGGGGGCTGATCCCGAAGAAGCCGGCGTCGAAGTCGGCGGCGTCGTGCAGGAAGCCACCCGACCGCACGTACGTGGTGCCGGGCGTGTCCGGGGCGTCGGCGAACAGCCGCTCGAGGTCCCAGCCCCGGTTGACCGGGAACTCGGTGATGGCGTCGCCGCCTCGCTCGACCAGCTGCCACAGGTCCTCGGGCGAGCAGACGCCGCCCGGGTAGCGGCAGGCCATGCCGACGATCGCGATCGGCTCGGCCGGCTCGGCCTCGGCGCTCTCCAGCCGTTGCCGGGTGCGGTGCAGCTCGGCGGTGACCCAGCGCAGGCTCTCGACGAGCTCGGTCTCACTTGCCACGTTCACTTACCCCCGAGCTCGCGTCGAATGAAGTCGAGAACCGCGTCAGCCGAGGCCGTCGCGAGCTCCGCCGGTCCGGCCGGTCCCGGTTCGGGCTCCGGCCACAGCTCGGCGCCAACGTGCCGGGCCAGCGCGCCGGTCGTCGGGTGCTCGAACAGCACCGTCGCCGGCAGCCGCAGGCCGGTGGCCTCGTTGAGGCGGTTGCGCAGTTCCACGGCGCCGAGTGAGGTGATCCCGAGGGCCATGAACCCGGCGTCGTCGGCGATCCGCTCCGGCCGGTCGTGGCCGAGCACGGCCGCCACGTTCGTCCGGACCAGACGGGCGACCGTCTGGTCCCGCATCGCCGGTGGCGTACCGGCCAGCCCGCCCGGCCGGTCGGTGCCGGGCCGGCTGACGGGACGCGCGCCGCCCGGGCCGCTCAGCATCGGCGAGTCCCCGCCGGCGGCCAGGCGGGCGGCGACCACGGCGGCCGGCTCGGCGCCGAGCGCGGCGTCGAACATGGCCAGGGCCTCCGCAGTGGCCAGCGGCTCGATCCCGGTGCGCCGGATCCGGGCGCGGTCGGTGCCGGTGAGGCCGGCCGAGAGGGCGCTGCGTTCGGCCCACAGTCCCCAGTCGATCGACACCGTGTGCCGGCCGAGCGAGCGGCGGTGCTCGGCCAGGCCGTCGAGGAAGGCGTTGGCGGCGCCGTAGCCCGCCTGACCGGCCGAGCCGAGCACACCGGCCGCCGACGAGAAGAGCACCAGGGTCGCCTCCGGACCGGCCAGCTCGTGCAGGTGCCATGCGCCGTCCACCTTCGGCCGCAGCACCTCCGACACCCGGTCGGTGGTGAGCGAGGTGACGATGCCGTCGTCGGTCACGCCGGCCGCGTGCACGATCAGCCGAACCGGTCCCAGGTCGTCGAGCAGCGCCCGCACCTGCGCCCGGTCGCTCACGTCGCAGCGCGCCGCGCGCACCCGGCCGGCCAGGTCCCCGTCGGCGTCGCCGCGCCCGGCGAGCACGACGTCGCGCGCCTGCCAGTGCTCCACGAGATGCCGCGCGACGGCCCGGCCGAGCGTTCCGGTGCCGCCGGTCACCAGCACCACGCCGGTGCCGTCCCACTGCCACGGCCGACCCGGTGGCGCCGCCGCGAGCCGGGGCGCGTAGAGGCGGCCGTCCCGGACGGCGACCTCGGGCTCGCCGGTCGCCGCGGCCGCGGGCAGATCCTCGGCGGCGGCGTCGCGCACCAGTACGATCCGCCCCGGATGCTCGCGCTGCGCGCAGCGCACCAGGCCGCGGACGGCCTCACCGGTCCAGCCCCGGGTCGACACGACGAGCTTCTCGCCGTCGCCGGCCAGCCACCGCTGGATCCCGGTCAGCGCCGCGCCGACCGACTCGTGCACACCCGTCGGCACCGTCGCCGGTTCCGCGGTGCAGTCGAGCACCTCAAATCCGGTGTCCCGGCCGGAATCGGCGGCGATCTCCCGCCAGTCGACGTGGAAGAGGCGGCCGAGGGCGGACGGCCGCAGCGCGAGCGACCGGGCGGCGAGCACGATGGTCCCGCCCGGGTCCTCGGCGGTCACCGACAACATGTCCGGACCGGCCGGGGCGAGACGCACCCGCAGCCCGGTGGCGCCCGGCACGGCGACCCGGACCCCCGACCAGGAGAACGGCAGGCGGCCGCGGCCGGGCCCGGCCTGGATCCAGCCGTGCAGGCAGGCGTCGAGCAACGCCGGGTGGACGGTCCACGACTCTGCCCCGGCCGGCGCGGTGATTTCGGCGAAGAGCTCGTCGCCGCGCCGCCACAGGGCGCGCAGCCCCTGGAACGCCGGGCCGTACTCCATGCCCGCGCCGGCGAGCTCGCCGTACGACACCGGCACGGGCGTGGCACCGGCCGGCGGCCAGGCGGGAAGCGGTTCACCGGCCGCGGCTCCGGCCTTGACCAGCGTCCCGCCGGCGTGCGCCGTCCACGTGTCGTCGCCGTCCGGCCGGGCGCGTACGGTGAACGGCCGCCGGCCGTCCTCCTCGGCGCCGGCCTCGATCTCGACCGCGACCGCGACGCCGTCGGGAACGGTCAGCGGGGTGTGCAGCACGAGCTCGGCGATCTCGGCGTAGCCCACCTCGTGCCCGGCGCGCAGGGCCATCTCCACGAAGAGCGTGCCCGGCACGAGCCGGGCGCCGGCGACGATGTGGTCGGCGAGCCAGGGCTGCGCGGTCATGGACAGCCGGGCGCCGAGGACGACACCGCCGGAGTGGGGTACGGCGGCGATCCGGTCGATCAGCGGATGCCCAGTGGGCGCGGGACCGGCGTCGAGCCAATAGCGCTCATGC
>NZ_BOMG01000164.1 GCF_016862075.1 Actinoplanes couchii
GCCCGTGGCGGACAGGACGGCCAGCACGTCGGGGTCGGCGCCGACCCAGCCGGTGGAACCGTCGAACTCCAACACGAGAGTCAGTCCTTTGCCGATCTGTCGGGCGACGAGCAACACCCCGGAGGTGGCCCAGGTCAGCGCGGCGGCTTTCGCCAGAGTCGGCGCCGGCCGACAGTCCGCCGGGTCGACTTCCATGCCGGACAGGGTCTCCACGACGTTGCCTCGGCCGAGCGTCACGCACCAGCCCTCACCGAACATGCCGGTCAGGTCAATCGGTTCCACCATCACTTACTCCCCCGTCATTCATCCCCCCTGGCTACGGTGGCAGCGCCCGGGGCCGTCGCCTACGCCGCGTTCTCCTGGTGGGCGGCGATTGCTCGCTGCGCCCACCGCGAGACCAGTCTCCCGTCCGGGAGTCCGGAGAAGTCGAGTGGCGTCCATCTGGCTTCGGCGACCTCGCGGTTCGGGTGGAGTTCAGCCGAGGATGCCGTGCCTCGGAAAATGGTCAGGTTGTCGCGCTTGCCTTCGAGCTGTGTCGTGAGTTCGGCCAAGACCTCGACCGCACCCGAAAACTCGATGCCCAGCTCTTCCCGGCATTCCCGGCCGACGGCGTCCTCGGCTGATTCTTTCCGGGGCCGGTAGCCGCCACCAGGCAGCCCCCAGCGCTCCTGGTCAGCATAGGAATGCCTGATCATCAGACATAGTCCAGGAGTGGAGGGATGAAGGATCAGTGCTTTGACACCGAAGGTCCGGGGCTTGAAGAATTTCCAGTACGTTTGCAAAGCCTTGTTGATGACAAAGACGACAAAACATGAAATGCCTTTCACTGGATTCCCCGATCGGTCGCCGTTTTCTCGGCGCATCGTTCGCATCGGGTCGGGCACGGGCTCTGCGGGGCCGCGTGGATGAGGCCGCTGGTATGCAGGATCGCGGTCACGGTGTCCTCGAACGTCGTGGTCTCCGCGATCACCACTTCACCGGGGACGCCGAGGAGGTCCTGTGGGGTGTACCAGCCGCGCATCGTCTGCGGGTCGACCGGAATCGGTTCTTCGCGGCGTAGGTGCCGGCGCACCGTCTCCTCGAACGTCACGTCCAGGTAGAAGCACGTGCTCGGGCCGGGATGCCCGGCGATCAGCTTCCGCAGCGGGGCGCCGTACTGGCCGGTGTGCAGGATGCCTTCCACGATGACGTGGTAGCCGCCGTCGAGGGCCGTTTGCGCCATCGTGGCGATGAACTCCGGGGCCACCCGGTCCGCACCGCCGCCGCCGTGTTCCCGCAGGATCACCCGTCTCAGATGGTCCTGCTCGATGAGCGCGCAGCCTCGTCTGCCGTACCGGCGGCGTACTTCCCGGGCGGTGGTGGTTTTCCCGCTCCCGCTGTTGCCGCGTATCACGGCGAGTACCGGCTTCTTGGCGATCATCGGCGGTCCTCTAGGGCCGGCCAGGTGACAGCGATCGTGGTGTTCCGGCGTGGCACGACGAGTTGTAGGCGGCCGTCCGGTTCGGGTGGGGTGCCGGTGGGGTGGACGGTGATGGCCGGGCCGGGGCCGGGGCGGTGGTCGCGGTTCCAGGCGACGATGAGGTCGACCAGGTCGGTGGTGAGCGCTCCGGCGGCGGGTCCGAAGCCGTGGGCGCCGAATTGCCAGATGCCGTCCGCGATCTTGCGCATGGCGAGGTAGGCGAGGCTGTCGGCGGTGAGCAGGGTCGGGCAGGTGAACTTGTCCTGCGGGTCCAGGAGCCCGGCGGTGGCCTCACGGTCGACGGCGAGCGCCCCGAACGGCCGTGGCTGGCTGGACAGCCACAGGTGCAGGGACTCGAACGAGCCGGGTTCGGTCATCGTGACGGTGACCGGCGCCCACACGTCCACGCGCGGGGTGCTCAGCGCGGTGGTGAGGGCGGCGGTGTCGATCTCGGCCGGATCGTCCAGCAGCAGGACGACGTCAGCACCGCGCAGCGGAATCCGGCGGGCGAGCTGGCGGCGGTCGCCTTGCATCGACACGAAACCGCACTGCAGGGCGGCGGTGGCGGCGAGGTGATCGCCGGAGGGTTGCAGGGTGAGGCAGCGGGTCAGGGTGCGCATCCGTAACGGCACGACGATCCGGGCGCCGGGCGCGAGCTGTTGCACCAGTTGGGGCGAGAGGTCGCCGGCCTCGACGGTGACGATGATCGCGTCGTACGGGCCACCAGGCTCGTATCCGAGGTTCCCGTCGCCGTGCACGACCTGCACGTGCGGGTAGCCGGCCCGGTCCAGGTAGGTGCGGGCGCTGGTGGTGATGTCGGCATCGATGTCGACGGTCACCACCCGCCCGTGCGGGCCGACGAGCTCGGCGATCAGCGCGGCGTTGTAGCCGCCGGACCCGATCTCCAGGACCCGGCCACCGGGCCGCGGCATGGCCTGCTCCAGCATGTACGCCTGAAGCCACGGCGCGGACACACTACTTACCGCCTTGCCGTCGGGTCCGCGTTTGGTCGCGACGACCGAGTCCGCATAGGCCTCCGCGACGGTCACGGTGCCCGGAACGAACAGGTGACGCGGCACCGCCAGGATCGCCTCCTGCACCGCAGCCGTTCGGATCCAGCCCTTCGCCCGCAGGCGCGCTGCCAGTGCGGTTCGCAGCTGGTCGGGTGACCTCTCCTCGACAGCGGAATCCACTGGCAGGGTTCCTCTCCGTTGGTGCTCGGTCTTGCTCCGGCGGGTGGGGTGATCAGCGTCGTGATCTTGCGCTGCTGGATGGTCCGTCTCACTCGTGCCGTCCGGTAGCGGGTCGCAGGACTTGCAGATCCCAGCCGGGCAGGCCTGGTCCGTCGTACGGCATCAGTCGGGTGTTGAACGTGTCGGGTGTGGGGCGGCCGGCCTGTTCCCACCGCGTCAGCCAGGTCCGCAGGATCGTCAGGGACGTGGAGCCGGGGCTGTCGGCGATGACGGTCGCGTCGGTCAGGATCACGGCGGCCGACGTGGCGCTGCTGTGGCCGATCCCGCGGATCCGATTGCGGAGCGAGACCAGGCTCAGCCCCGGGTCGGCCAGCGCGGCGGTGAAGGTGACCCAGGACCGCCAGCCCGTCTCCATCTCACGGTAGGTCTCGGTGTGCTCGGGACGCAGGAGCTGGTCGAGGGACGTACAGGCGCCGCTCCGGTCGGGGTCGTCGGTGCGCCGGCCGGTGGCGATCCAGGACGGGTCCGGCCGGTGGTCGCAGAAGTCGACCCAGCGGCCGGAAACGGTTTCGGGGTCGTCCACCGCGGTGGGTGTGCTCTGGGCGTATCCGCCGCCGATGACCGCCTCCACCCGGGGATGGCCGGCGTCGACGGTGACGGTGGTGATCAAGGTGGTGGACGGCAGCCGGGCGATCGGCAGGCACGCGACGATCCGCCCACCGTCCACGACCTGATCCACCCACGCCCGGGGCAGCCGGGGCGGTGCGCACCACCCGACAACCCTGTCGAAAGGTGCCGCCGCGGGATAGCCACCGAGACCGTCGGCGACGTGCAGGTCGATGCCGGTGATCCCGCGTTCGGTGTGGATCGCTTGCGCCCGGTCGATGAGTTCGGAGCTGATGTCGACGCTGGTGACCCGCCCGTGCGGCCCGCACAGCTGGGTGAGCAGGGCGCCGCTGTAGCCGGAGCCCGTTCCGATCTCCAGTACGCGGTTCCCGGGCTGTACTCGCAGGGAGGTCAACTCTCGCTGGATCCATTCCGGAGCGGACCGGTGGATGGTGTCGCCCCAGCGCTCGTGATGGCGGTAAGAGCCGGCAGGCACGGCGCCGAAAGCCTCATTGAGATCGGCCACGGGTCCTCCAAGGTCGCGCGGGGGCGAGGATTCGGGCAATGTCGTACGGGTACCACAGTGCCGCCTCGTCAACGCTCGCATCCGCTGTCGGGTTGCGGCACGCAACCGGACAGCGGATCGCTTCAGGCCGGGGAGCTGAGCGGAATGCCGAGCAGGGCTTCCATCCGCGCAATCGTGTCCGCGGGATCCTTCGCCGGGATGGTGGGCCGGACAGCGTCACGACAGTCCCACTCGTAGGTGATCGCCCAGTCGGTAATGTGCGGCCCGTCCTCGGTCGCACATCACCGACGAGAGGATCCGTCCGTGTGCCTCACGGCCGGAAGCGTCTGGATCGATCCTCGGAGCAACAGGGAGCGACGGCAGTTCGCGTCGATCGCCTCCGGCGAGTTCGCTCGGGCTCAGCTCTCGCCACCCACGAGGGCGTCGAGCCGTCGCGAACTCAAACTGGTCGCAGCTTCGGCGCCGACTAATGGCCTGCTCGTCACGCTCGCTCTATCAGCTCGCCGAACCCTGAGATGAGAAACGACCCGACTTGAGGTCGTTCACGAATGCCTTCCACATGGATGCGGAAAAAGCGAGAGTTCCGACCACCGGATTCTTGGAGTCCCGCACCAGGATTCTGTGTACACCGCAACCGCCTTCCACAGACACTTCGACACAGGCTCCATTGGCCATTGAATACGAATTTTCTGCCAGGCCTTTTTCATCATCAATCCAATCACCAACGACAAGGATTGCCGGGGCATTGACATTTCCAAAACACCGACCTCGCGGGGCGGTCTCGAGTTGTTCAGCCCATCAGGCGATGACCACCGGGCGTCATGTCAGGCGTCAAACGATGTGTGCCGCGCCCGCATAGATGATCCTGACGCCGGGCTTTCGGCGCCCTGAGGACGCCGGAAGCCAGGAAGCCGGTTGCGGACGGCCCCGGGCCGCACATCCCGCAACAGAAGATAAGTGATGACGCATACGACGGGGCGAACCTGGGAACACCAACCATTGGCGTACGCCAGACCTGATCAGTCGCGGACATCAGCACAACCACCGAACGGTGGAGAACAACTGTCCGAAGAGGTGGTTATTCACCCTGCCCTTTCCGGGGAAGCAGTTGTCGGCAAAGCACAGCGACTGAAGTACGCCACCGCAAGGAGAGCAACCGCATGACCGTCATCACCGACACCGCTTCCCCGTCCACCGCTGCGACCAGCACCGACCGGGCCAGTGAGCTGATCAACGCGATGGCGGCGCTCCCGGCGAACCACCCGTCCCGGCCCGGCATGCGTGACCAGGTGATCGAGGCGTGGCTTCCGCTGGCCCGGCACCTGTCCAACCGGTACGCCAACCGGGGCGAACCCCGCGACGACCTCTACCAGGTCGCGGTCATGGGCCTGATCAAGGCCGTCGACCGGTTCGAGGCCGATCGGGGTGTCGACTTCGCCGGCTTCGCGATCCCCACCATCGTGGGTGAACTCAAGCGGCACTTCCGCGACAAGACCTGGTCGGTACGGGTACCGCGCCGGCTGCAGGAACTGCGCCTGGCCATCACCGGCGCCAACAACACTCTCAGCCACACCCTGGGCCGCTCCCCCACGGTCACCGACATCGCCGCGTACCTGAACATCAGCGAGGACGAGGTCATCGAAGGCCTCGAAGGCGCCCGGGCATACAACTCGACGAGCCTGTCCACCCCGGTCACCGAAGGCGGCACCGAACTCGGTGAGACCCTCGGCGGCGAGGACCAGGCGTACGAGAACGCCGAACTCCGTATCGCGCTCGGCCCCGCGATGGCCACACTCGACGAGCGGGAGCAGAAGATCGTCAGCCTGCGTTTCTACGGCAACCTCAGCCAGCAGCAGATCGCCGAGCAGATCGGCGTCTCCCAGATGCACGTGTCCCGCCTGCTCGCCCGGGCCCTCACGAAGCTGCGGGCCCAGCTCGGCGACGCCCTGGTGTGACACCGCAGGCCCCTCGCCGCGGGCCGGCGTCCGCTCCCGGCGCAGCCAGGGCCGGATCAGCGATTCGCCGGATCATGCCACGGTGAGGTGGCGGGAATCGACGCCGGCGGCCAGTTCGGCCCAGACAGTCTTGCCGGTGGGACAGAAACGGACGCCCCACCGGCGGGAGATCCTCCCGAGCAGCAGCAGCCCTCGGCCCCCGGCGTGGTCGGTGGCCGGGTCGTGGAGATTCGGGGCGACGGTGCTGGCATCTCCCACTTCAACGAGCACGGCGCCGAGCTCGAGGCTGACGACGAGTTCGCCGGGCCCGGTGGTGTGCTCGCTGACGTTCTGGACCAGCTCACTGATCACGATGAGGACGTCATCGACCCATTCCACGTCCGGGCCGACGCTCATTCGCCGGTGCAGCGCGTCGCGGGCCGAGTGCCGCATCGGCATGGCCCGCTCACCGTTCCTGAACCGATGCCGCAGGAGTTCCACCGCGAAGACATCCTCCCGCATGCCCGGCCATTGCCCGCGATCACAAGAGGTAAACGCCCGCATCCGGCGGGCCGCCGACGATGAAGCCCGTGAACGGCTCGAAACCATCCTGAGCCGCAGTCGCGATGACGATTCTGGCGAGTGGTAAGCGGCCGCCGTCGACGGCGGGGAGCCCAATGCCATCCTCGCTGAAGTCCTGGCGTCGACCGGTCGACCCCAGGACTTCAGCCAACGGCACCCGACTCACCTATGCCGGACGGCATTGGCTTGTAATCCACCAGCACGGTTCACCCGGAGCCCTTTTCAAGACATCGTCAAGCGCGTGTTCGGTAGATCTCAAGATTCGTGACGGTGCGTA
>NZ_BOMG01000165.1 GCF_016862075.1 Actinoplanes couchii
GCATCTCTGGCTCACTCCTCTGCCGCGATCCGGGTGCGCTGGGAGGCTGCCAGCCTATTACCGGCCAGCACCGTTTTTGCGTCGCGCCACTAGTAGCACGATCGCTGTTGCGAGGAGAGCGCCGGAGCCTCCGAGCACCACGAAGTGGAGCACAGGGCCACCGAAGTTGTCATACGGATCATCGAGCAGGCGCGAGACGAAAGTGGCCGTCGAGGACAAGGCCATCGACCACAGCACCATCCCGTTGTGCCACCAAGAACGCTTCTCCTGCACGCTACCGCTCCCCGACGACTCCAGTCACCCATTCGATTCCGCCAATTGTGCTATGCCGTCGCGACCACGGCGGGCGACGCACTCACATGCCGCCGCGAGGGCGATGGTCATAGACCTGCAGGATGCCGAGCAGCGGCCGTCGGCGGGGCGGCGGGGCGGCGCGGCGGGCGGGCTCGGAGTGGAGTCCCTGATAGTGGTGTAACGCGGTTGGCGTGATCGTCTCGGTCGGACATCCCGTCCGGCATAGAGCGCGGCCATCGCGTGATCTTTCGAGCGAACGTCCTACGGAACTCTCGAAAGGGATCATCGCGATGACCGCACCTCACATCATCGACCCTGCCGGCCTGCTCGGCCAGGCTCTGGGCGATGCGTCACCGGATCTGATGCGGCACCTGCTGTCGACCGTCATCAACAGCCTGCTGTCTGCCGAAGCCGACGCCGTCTGCGGCGCCGAATACGGCACCAGCAGCCCGGACCGGGTCAACTCCCGCAACGGCTACCGCCACCGCGAGCTCGACACCCGCACCGGCACCATCGACGTCGCCATCCCCAAACTGCGGTCGGCTTCCTACTTCCCGGAATGGCTGCTCGAACGCCGTAAACGAGCCGAGGCCGCCATGATCAGCGTGGTCGCCACGTGTTACCTGCTCGGCGTCTCCACCCGCCGGATGGACAAACTCATCCAGTCCCTCGGCATCACATCGCTGTCGAAGTCGCAGGTCTCACGGATGGCCGCCGACCTCGACGAACAGGTCCACGCCTTCCGCGCCAGACCCCTGAACGACACGGGGCCGTTCACGTTCGTGGCCGCCGACGCCCTGACCATGAAGGTCCGCGAACAGGGCCGCGTCGTCAACGCCGTCGTGCTGATCGCGACCGGCGTCAACGCCGACGGCCACCGCGAAGTCCTCGGCGTCAAAGTCGCCACCAGCGAAACCCGGCAGGCCTGGAACACCTTCTTCGCCGACCTGGTCGCCCGCGGCCTGACCGGTGTCCTGCTCGTCACCAGTGATGCCCACGCCGGCCTGGTCGACGCCATCGCGGCGAACCTACCCGGCACGTCCTGGCAACGCTGTCGCACCCACTTCGCGGCAAACCTCATGTCCGTGACCTCGAAGGCGGCCTGGCCGGCGGTCAAGACGATGCTGCACTCGGTCTACGACCAGCCCGACCCGGAATCAATGCACGCCCAGTTCGACAAACTCCTCGACTCCGTCGGCGCATCCCTGCCAAAGGTCGCCGCCTACCTCGACGCCGCCCGCGCCGACCTGCTCGCCTTCACCACGTTCCCGCAACCGATCTGGCGCCAGATCTGGTCCAACAACCCCAACGAACGCCTCAACAAGGAGATCCGCCGCCGCACCGACGTCGTCGGGATCTTCCCCGACCGCGACGCCGTCGCCCGTCTCGTCGGCGCCGTCCTGGCCGAACAACACGACGAATGGACCGAAGGCCGCCGCTACTTCGCCCTCGACATCATCGCCAAAGCCCGCGCCACCACCACCGGCACCGACCAACGCGAACTGGAACCCGCTCACAACCACTGACCAGCACAACTCGAAAGATCAGCCGCTACACCACTTCCAGGGGCTTGACCACGAGGTACTGCTGAAGGCACGCGAGGAACAGCGGCACGATCTGAGCCGCGACCAGGTGGAGGCCTTGCTGAAGTCGTTCGAAGAATGATCCTGACGCGGCAGGCTTCTGGATAGGTTCATGGTGGCTATAACGGTGTCGCTGGCCCCACCAGGGGCGGCTTGCGGTGGCTCCACCTGAACCCAAGATCCCCACCATGACGGTTTCGTCTGGCCCCGGTTCTTACCAGGCTTTACTCGCCATAAAGATCGGGAAGTGGGGCCGATTCAAGCCGTCTCTGTCGGCATCAGGTGGGGCCACTCCAAGCCGCCATGGGTGGGGCCAGCGACACCGTCATAGCCATCATGGAGCCCGCTCGAGCGAACTAGCGTGTTCCTGGGCGCACTGCCCCGTTAGGCCGGCCATCCTCTTCTGCCACCGCGAGCGCGATGGTCGTGAGAGACGACGAGGTGCCGAGCAGCGGTCATCGCTCGGGGAGAACCTCACGAAGGTGCACCGCTGCCCGGCACCTGAACAGGGTAGGCGCCTGGAATCACGGACGGCCCCGGACTGTCAGGGCCAGCGTCAGCCGGTCGAAGCGAGCGGTATGGCCACCTCGACAGCGCTCCAGCGCAACCCGACCACTTCCGACCCACGTCTCCTGGCTGCCGCAGTCGCCGCGTACCTCGGCCGGTACCGCGGTCAATCGCGGACACACACCGACTCCGATCTCAGGATCTTCTGCGCTGGTCGGCTGACCAGCCACTGGACCCACTGCAAGCAGCACGGGTGGACATCGAGCGTTACGTCCGCTGGCTGCAAGATGTCCGCTACTACCAGCCCTCGACGGTATCCCGGCGGCTGTCAGTCGTAATCGGCTTCTACCGCGTCTGCGTCATCGACGAGATGCTGCCGTACTCACCCGCCGACTACGTCCGCCGACCCCTCGTACCGCCCGCGTCACCTACCCTCGGCCTCAGCCACCTCCAGTTCGAAGCGATGATCACCGCCGCCCGGCTGTCGGCCAACATCAATGACTTCGCCCTCGTCGCCATGCTGGGCCTCCTCGGGCTGCGGACCTTCGAAGCGTGCGGCGCTAACATCGCCGACCTCGGCGAAGAACACGGCCACCGCGTCCTCAAGGTCCGCGGCAAAGGCGGCAAGGTCGTCCTCGTGCCACTACCACCCGCAGTGGCCCGGGCGATCGACCACGCCGTCCACGAGCGCGATGACGGACCGATCCTTCGCAACGCCCGCGGTGCCCGGATGGACCGGCACGCGGCGACCCGCCGGCTCAAGCACCTGGCCGAGACCGCCGAGCTACGGATCCCGAAGATGCACCCGCATATGCTGCGACACACTTTCGTCACCACCATGCTCGACGCCGGCGGCAGCCTCCGCGACGTCCAGATCGCCGCCCGCCACGCCGACCCACGTACCACCATCCGCTACGACCGTGCCCGTAAGAACCTCGACCGCCACCCCAACTACATCCTCGCCGCCTTCATGGCATCCGGAACGTAGCCGTGATCAAAGGCACGATCGTGCCGAGATGACGGCGTTGACCCGAATCGCTTGGTGTAGTGGATGACAACGGCACTGTGGTTGCGCAGACTGGCGATCGTGGGTGTTGGCGCGGGCTCCATACGGTTGCTGAAGGTTCCCTATGACTCGGGACATCTTGATGTCCGTATGGGAGCCGGGCCGACGGCACTGGTCAGGGCGGGTGCGGCTGACCAACTGCGTTATCAGGGCCTCCAAGTACGGGAGCGACTCATCGAGGTGGCGTCGTGGCAGGCAGAGGTCCGGACCGCTTTTGAGCTGCAGAAGCTCGTCGCGGTCGAAGCCGCGGCGGCCCACGCGGCGGGTGAAGTACCGATGCTGCTGTCGGGCAACTGCAATACCACCGTGGGAATGATTGCTGCTCTGACGGCACCGGATCGCCGCGTGGGTGTGGTGTGGCTCGACGCGCACGGCGACTTCAACATCCCTGACACCGATGGGTCAGGGTTCCTGGACGGACACGGACTGGCGATGGTCGTCGGGCGTTGCTGGACTGCGTTGACCTCCGCTATCGCGGGCTTTCAGCCGGTGCTGGAGGACCGGGTCGTGCTCGTCGGTGCGCGCAGTCTGGATTCAGCGGAACAGTTGGCTCTACAAAGCTCGTCGATAGCATGGATACCGCCGGATCACGCTCGTGACCTGAACGACCTTCGCCGAACTCTTGAGGACCTCGCCGATCGCGTTGACGTGGTGCACATTCATGTGGATCTCGACGTGTACGATCCCTCGATCGCGCCGGCGAACAGCTACGCCGCCGCGAACGGACTGTCCGCCAGCGAAGTGCAGCAGGTGGTGCGGCAGGTCGCCGTCCGGATCCCGGTCGCCTCGGCAACGCTGGCCTCCTATGATCCGGCCTACGACCCGCACGGGCGAATGGCACGCACGGCCTTGGAGCTATTGACGCTACTGGCCCGCCTTGCCCGCACCCCAACGCACTGAGCCGGGCAGCCGCACGCACTCTTTTGCCGCTGATGGCGGGCGTCAGGAGCAAAGTCATGGCGGATCCGGCGGCTGAGTGGTTCCAGATACCTCGGCTGGCCTTGCCCGGTGCGTCAAGGCGCGCACATCTGGCGTATAGCCGATGATGGAAGCATGTCATTGCCTGATCTGAACCCCGATGAGTATCCGCCGATCGATCCTCGCGAGCCTGTGCCCGATGACGCTGGCGAGCTGTTGCCGGGCGCGCCTGAGGAACTGCCGGAGGCCCCAGTTGAGCCGTTGCCGGATGACGGCGAGGAGGGTGGTGTGCGGGAACCGGCATAGCCGAAGGTCGTCGATGCACTCACTTGCCGCGGCGAGTGCGACAAAGCCGCGCCAGACGGCCGGGATGCCGAGCATCCTTAAGTTTTGCTGGTCATCGCTCGGGGAGAACCGCTCGAAGGCGCACCGCCGCTCGGCGCTTCGGATGGTAAGCACAGCCCTGCTGCTATCGGGTTGGGCGCTATCGCCTGGCAGTCGGGCTGCTACGACGTGTATTCGCTGCCCGGTCGAGGCCGCGGTGCTGGGGCGCAGGTGTGGTTGGGGATGACGCCCGGGTAGTGCTGGGGCGGCGGGGTGGTCCGTCCGATGGCCGGTGGGTCCGTCAGTGGGTACGCCTGTGCCGCCCGTGGTGTCGAGGGCCGTCGGCAGTTGCTGCTGCGTGACGGCATCGGTCACGGCCCGGTGGCCGTCCGTGCTGCTCAGCATGCGGCTGATGTCTTCCGTGAGGCACCCGCTGAGGACCCGGGAGACCTGGTGAGTCGGCTGCACGGTGAACTCGGGCAGACCGGCGGGGCGGCGGTGGCCGTCGCCGAACTCGACGCTGTCGAGGCCCGGATGCGTTTCGCGGGAATGGGTGACATCGGCGGCGCCGTCGTGGGGGACGGCGAGTCCCACCGGGATCTGGCATCTCCGCTGGGGACAGCGGGCGCCGGTACGCCCGAGATCCGTCAGGACGAGTAATTCTCTCGGCGCCGACGCGTCGGTGGTGCGTTCCTGCGGTGCTACCGCTGATGGCGATGTTGCCGACTATCCCGGTCTGTTCGCCCACGGCCCGCAGGTCGTTGCCGTGTTGCGTGTTTGCCGGTGCCTGCCGTGACGGTGCGGGTATTGCTGTCGGCAGTACCGTCTGAGCCGCGGAGCGGTCACCAGGCGGAATAGCCAGCCGGTGAATGTGTGGTAATCGGACAGTGCTTCCCCTTTCTTCGGGTTGCGCTGTTTCGCGGGGATGCGCCGGCGAGACGGGCGGGGTGCACTTTGAACAGCAGGTTGTTCGATGTTGGGAGAGGTGCCGGTGTGACCTTTGGCGCCGAGGCCGTGATGGTTGTGACGGTGTTGCGATGACCGGGGTCCGGGCGACCGGTTCCGGGGTGGCACCGTTCGTGCATACGGCCCTGATCGTCGAATGCCGACCGTTATCTGGAGCCTGTTGGCGGCAGAGGTGCATCGTGCGGCGGAGCGTTACGACGAGGTGCTGGTGGTCGTTGATGACCGGGACCCGGGCGCTGCTGGTTGACGAGGTCGGTGATGTCTCCCCGGGGGTGCGGTGGGATGAACGGATGCGTTCTATCAGCGGCTCGGCTTCGCCTGCGAGAGCTTCCGCCGCTATCTGGCCGAGAAGCATCGGGCGGGTTGCCGGGTTCACGTGGTCGCGGAGTCTGATCTGGTCAGCGGTGTGGATGCCGGCCCGTATGCGGGCCGGGCTGCGGCGTATCTGCGTACGAGGCGATCGGCAACGATGCGTACGTGCTGGGTGGCTCGGCGGTCACCTGAGTCAGGGACGGCCGGCACCACGTGGACAGTGTTATGGCCGGGGTTCGTACCCCGCACGCCTATCGGCTCACCGCGT
>NZ_BOMG01000166.1 GCF_016862075.1 Actinoplanes couchii
TCCGGAATCCCGCAGCCGCGAGTACGCCACGGTCACCTTGCCGCCGTCGGCCAGCACCTGATCCCGCAGCACCACATCGGGGGCAGCCAGCACCCCACGTACCTCGGCCTCCTGATCGCGCGCTGTCTCGGCGACAGTGCGCTCATCACGTACCCGCTGCTCCTGAACCACGAAGACCGCCGTGCCGGTCCCGGCCGCGGCGACCACCGCAGCGGCGGCCGCCATCCACCGCGACCTGTGGGGCCGCCGCGACGGGCGCTGCGCGACCACCACCGGGACCTGGCGGGTGGTAGCCACCGCCGCCAGCACGCTGTCCCGCAGTCCCGGCGGCGGCACCGACCACGCACCATCGGCCAACCGGGACGCGGTCTCCCGCCACTCGCCGACCTCCACCCGGCACTCGTCACACTCCCGCAGATGCCGCTCGACCGCGGCCCGCTCCAGATCGTCGACAGCGTCCAGCACGTACGCCCCGACCAGCGAGTGAATGTCCGCGCTCATGCCGCCACCCCCACACCCAGGCAGTCACGCAACCGGATCAGCCCGTCACGCATCCGCGTCTTCACCGTGCCCAGCGGCGTCTTCAACAACTCCGCCACCTGCGGATACGAATGCCCCTGGTAATACGCCATGGTCACCACCTGACGCTGCAACTCCGTCAGGTCGTCCAGACAGCGCCGCACCTGCTGACGTTCCAGCCGCCCGGACACCTCGTCGGCCACCGCGTCATACGGGGTGTCCAGCGCCGCGGCACCGGCCCGGACCGTCCGCGCGGCCGCAGCCTGCTCGGTCCGCACCCGGTCCACGGCCCGCCGGTGGGCGATGGTGAACACCCACGCCGTCGCCGACCCCACCTCCGGATCGAACCGCGCCGCCGTCCGCCACACCTCGACCAGCACCTCCTGCGCGACCTCCTCAGCCTGCGCGGCATCGCGCAGTACCCGCCGGATCAGCCCATACACCCGCGGCGCGGCCAAGTCGTAGAGCTGGGCGAACGCCCGCTCGTCACCACGTCCGACCGCCCGTAACAGCCCGTCCGCGTCCACCCGCTCCGCCGGATCCGGCGGAGGCACCGGAGTCAGATGCTCCGCCCTTCGGCTCGTACCGCGCTCCGCCATCGACAACCATCCTTCGTCGAGTTGAATGCTCCCGCAACGATTCGGAGCCGAGCCCTCACCGGATGGGCCTGATATCCGAAAATCTCTGGTCGCCGTGAGCGGAAACCACCAACTTTAGAGGTGAGAAGGGCTGCACCAGCCACCATTTGCGAAGCAACAATGCTTCTCAACTCCCAAAATCCACTATGGCCGAAAAGGTCTGCGACTCACATGTAACCCTCTCGGGCATTGACGTTTGGCTACGGCGACGGCCGCTGCGACGTCGAGGTCGGCACCCCAAGATCAAAAATCCCGATACCAGCTCCAACGACGCCTCTGCCAGCGGGTCTGATGACAGATCATCTGCACTTATGAGCAGGTGGAACTGAGTGCAGATGTGATCGCGCGGCTTGGTGGGCAGCCCGCAGGCAAGGGTGCCTGGTACATAAGGTCGGGTGTCTTCACCACCGCTGACGGCTTTACGCGCTACCAACGCTGTCGCCACGGCAAGTCGCCGCCTCACGAAAATCGATCAACACGGTCGAACGATAGCGGCTGAACGAGGTGGCGCAGAGCCAGCGCGGGCGAGGAAGATCATCAGAGCGTCGAAGGGTCTACCGACTCTTGATCGCCGCTGGGGTCGTCCAACACACGATCGGCTGGCTCATGCAGCGCCGCCTCGTACGCGACTACGGAACCCGGCCCGACAACTCCGCCAGCATGATCACCGTCACCATGTTCGAAATCTCGCGCACGGCGTTCACCGACGGAACCACCCCAACCCGGCGGGACTCCCAAATCACATGACACTATAAAACATGTTGATCAGACGTCGTCTCTGAAACGGGGGGTGTCATCGCCGCTCAAGATGTCTGCGAATAGTTGGGAGGCGATATCGAGGTCGAGGAGCTCTTTGGAGGACCAGCAATGAGCCCATGGAGCGGCTGCTGCTAGTAGGGCGGTCACCTGGCCGTCTTCGTCACGGACCGGGAAAGCCGCATAGGAGAGCAGACCGTACCGAGCCTGTTCCCAAGTGTCTGCTAAATCGCCCCGGGTTCCGGCATCATCGACGATCAGCGGGAGGCCCAGTCTCATCACCTCCCTGCACATAGAGTTCGCGATCAAGAATTCTTCTCCGATGGAGACTCCACTCATCCCCTGCCGTGCCACGACGACTTGACTTTCCAGATTTATGAGCGAGGCAACGACGGCTGGCGCGTGGCTGGAGGACATGGCCAGTTTCGTCAGCTTTTCCAATACTGGCCGTAAAGGCGCCCAACAAGCAGCGGTATATCGGATCCGTGATGCCACGTCACTCGTCTCTTCGGCTTCCGCCACCGACCGGGTGCAGCCTGCCGACAGCAGGTGAAGGCTTCGGGCACAGGTGGCGCACGTTTCGGGAATCCGACAGATCGCACGCTCCGAGCACCGACTAGCCACCAATCATACGTGTCGCTGCTGCCAGGTGAGGCGGTTGTAGTGACTTGATGGCATCCAGGTGTCACGACAGCGACCAGAGCGACGGGTCGATAGGACGCCATGGGACTCGGTCGGAGCGTCCGCACAGTGGTTGGGTTAGCACGTACGCGGGGCGGCCAACGTTTGGGGAAGCCTCGGCCTGCTGGCCGGCGTGGCAGACCGGGGCCCGTAAGGGCGGGCCGTCATTACCATCTCACCGGTTGACGTGGCCACCAAGCGCCTGGAGGGCAGGAGACCGAAGGATCTGCACTTTCATAGTTCAATACTGTAATTGCGGCCGAGGCGCGGTCAGAGGACGGTTCGATCTTATTGGTCTCGACTACGCGTAGGGGTCCGTTTGGAGATCGTTCAGCGGATTGGCAGTAAATATTGATCACCCGATCGCGTATAAGATGAAATGCGGTCGCGACCGGGCCGTTAGCTGCTGTTCTGTCCGTCATGAGCGACCGGGAGCCGGATCCCAGCGATGTGTCAGAGGGTGTACAAGATCGCCGAACGCCGGAAGAGAGACGGCGGCCCACATCGGTGGACCGCCTATTGCCGGTGGCACTCCTGCCCCCGCGCCGCTCCTCTACTGTCGCGGCCTACGCCACGAGGGAGTGACCTCGCCGACACGACGAGCATTACAGGAACCGACAGGCTGCGCGGGGCCTGTGGATAACTTCCCCCAGACTGTTGATAACCCAGCCCAGGCCACGCATCTGCAGTAGCCACGAGTGAAGAGCAATCCGGGCACTGACCATGGGCCAGGAACTGCTACCCAGGTCAGGAGCAGCCCAGCGCGCAATGGTGCTCCTGAACCCATCCAGTCGTTGCCGCCGGTGATGACCCGTGACCACCAGGTTGGGGGGATCCTGCTGAGCGCATCCCATTGCCAGCGCGTACGTCCGCTATGCCCGCCACGCTGCGCACCTGGTCCTCGAGCGTGACTGTCGCTTTCAGCCGAGACCACGCCTATATATGGCTGTCCACGCTCCGCCTACACACCAGTCACCGCACGGTGTGAGGAGGTCTCAACACTGGACACGAGAGTTATAGAGAGCGACGTACTCAAACTGAGACGGCGGTGGCCTGCGCGGGCACACCACCGGCAGCGGAAGCCGAAGCGATCACGTCCAGGTCGGCGCAGGCTCTGATCCGCGTGAACGCAGCGGTCCACGCCGCAGCTGCCAACCGAGCGCCCCAGGCAGAGAACGCCCGATCGGGGATCTATCGCGACGCTCCACATGCTCCTCCGGGCCGAGCACGCGCCGCCCGGCCGAACACGCGCTGCCCGTAAGACTTCAGCTCAGCGTTTCAATCAACTGGAACCATTGGGTGACGACGAGGGTGCCGTCGTCGAAGTCGGGCACGAAACCGAGGTACTCGGCCACGAAGTCGCTGCGGAAGAAGGCCTCATGGGCGGACCACCAGTCGGCGGCATCGCGGTATCCGCGGCCTTCGGCCTGGGCGTACGCGTCACCGACGGCTCCGATCGGTTCTGTGGCGACGCGAGTCAGCTCGATGACGGCGACCGGTTTCCCGGCCGAGTCGATGACGCTGTAGCGCTCGCCGGCCGTGGGCAGCGGCTCGCCCTCCTTGTAGTAGATGGCGGGTAAGCCGGTCATCGCCGTCTTGGTGCCGGCGAGAATTGCGTTGACGCCGCAGTCGCGTAGTGGGCCGGGTTCGGCAAGTTCGAGGATCTTCATGCCGCGCCGTTGAAGCACAACCAATGGCCCTCGGAGATGATCTCGACGACGCCGTCAACGACCTTGATGGCGGTTTGGTCGTCGGTCGCGTAGGCCGGGACGCCAATCTCAGCCGCCCACTTCTGCGCGGCGGCTGTGCTGTTCTCGGGGCAACCGGGCACATCGAGGTGCGGAAATATCGAGAAATCGACGACGCCGAGTGCGGTGTCACCGCCGGTGGGGTTCCAGCCGACAAAGTCGTCGCCGATGCGCGGGGTCAGCACCATACTGCCGGCGCTGAAACCCATATAGACCTTATCGCCGAGCGTGGGCAGCAGGTCAAACAGGCCGGACTCGCGCATCCAGTGGGCCAGGTAGAGCGCGTCGCCGCCGTTGACCAGCAGTACGTCCGCCTCGCGCACCCAACTAACCCACTTGTCCCGGTCGATGCTTGGCAATGCGGTCAGCTCAAGCACGCCCACGGACTTCCAGCCCAACTCGGTCATTGGATTACCGCCGCGGCCGCTGATGAAGCGCCACGACCCGGCAGGCTGGGCCCAGGGATGGCCGTACGACGCGGTCGGGATGGCGAGCGCGACACATTCCTCAATCGGTTTGCCGAGCAGGTCGAGCAGAGCCGCGTGGATGCTCGGGTTCTTGACACCGGAGTCGGTAAGCAGGAATTTCATCGTGCCCTCTCAGTAGTTGGTAGGTGATCTAGCCGAACAGGTCGCCTTGTCGTGGCCGTACGCTTGGTCCGGCGGCACCTCGAGCATGACCGGACTGGTACCGGGAAGGTGCGCGGTGAGCCCTCGTCACGCACATCGAGCTACCAGCGGCCGTCTCAGGGTTCACGGTAGAGCGCGGCGAGCCGATACAGCAGGGCGTTGTCGGTGACGATCGCTGCGATCCCGCCGACAGCCATGTCAAGGCCGTCCTCCCCGGGTAGTCGCCGGCGAGCACCAGCGCGTGCATGCGCCTCGGCGCGGCCGGTATGAAAGGAGACCTTGCCGTCGAGCATGATCGGCACCATCGGAGTCGCATAAGGGCTGGCCGTCCGGCCGGACGGTAGCAATCCAGACGATCTGTGCCTCGGCGGCGGCCCACGAGACGGCCAGGGACTTCTCGTCGTTGAAGCGCCGGTCGAGTCGCTCGGTCGTCGGCCCTATCAAATCCTCCAAAATGACCTATGTGCCCGGTGACAACGTAAGGTCCGTCGGCGAGCCGAAACGTCCACTCCGCAAATGGTCGGCCCATACCAGCCGAGAATCCACTCCGGCTCCTCACCATCGGTGTCGAAGCTGAGTGCGTTCACGGCCCACGTCAAGGGCTCCTGGGAAGGCTGAGCAGACAGGGCGAGGCAGCCGATCGGGTCGTTGCCGGACGTTCTTGTGCAGTGCGACGCCAGGTTGTAGTAGTTGCTGGCGATCACCCCGAATGTCACCACGTACACACTGAGGCGATCCCAGGGCGACGTCGCTGGGCCCAGTAAGGGCGGCGCTACGAGGGTTCTCCCGGTAGCAGTAGAACCGGGTGGCGCGGCTGCAGCCCATCTGGATGATGCAGACAGAGCAGGGCAGACGGGGCCGTGTGAACAGGCCGACCCCGGTACGGGTACGTACCAATCACCGGGCAGGTGCGCACCATCTCGGCGCCGGTTGCGACGTCGCACTCGAGACGGCGGCCCGCGTGGCTCCTGGGTGGTATCGCCGGGGACGGCCCGTGGCGGCTACCCTCGGCGGCATGGCCACCGCGACCTCGTCGTCCC
>NZ_BOMG01000167.1 GCF_016862075.1 Actinoplanes couchii
GACCGGGTGCGCGTCGGTATACGAACGGTTGCCGGGGTTCCGCACCCGGAGGACAGGCACCGGGTTGAGCCCCAGCGGATGGCGATTCGGGTGCGGGGTCCGTCCGGGGCGGCGCGCGACCCGAACCACCATCCGGCCTGGTTCGCCGCGGGGTCGGAACGGGCTCCTGACGGACGGCTCGGGCGCGTGGGTCAGGTGTCGAGCATCGGCACCAGGTAGCGGCGGGCCACCTCCCGGAGCCGGGCCTCGTCGTCGACGTCCACGACCTGGCCGGGGATGGCCAGGAACGATGCGGACAGGCGGACCCACAGGTCGGCGACCAGGTCGACGTCCACCTCCGGGGAGATGTGGCCGCCGGCCTGTTCGCGGCGGAGCTGGCCGGCCACGAAACGCTGGACCGTGCCGAGCGTCCGGCCGCCGTCGTTGATCATCGAGGGGACGAGCAGGTCCGGTTCGACCTCCATCAGCCCGCCGATCAGCGGGTTGCCGCGGATCGCCCGCATCGAGCTGACAAAACCCAGGACGACCCGGTCGACGGCGGTACGGGCCGGCCGGATGTCGTCGCGGAACCGGTCCAGGTAGCGCCGGAACTCGCGCCGCACCACCTGTTCGACCAGGGCGTCCTTGGTGGCGAAGCGGCGGTACGCGGTGATCCGGGAGACCCCGGCCCGGCGTGCGACGTCCTCCATCGTGGTGCGGCGGATGCCGATCCGGCAGAACTGTTCGTACGCCACATCCATCAGCCGGGTGGCGACCCCGTCCAGGTCAGCGGGTTGATCAGGATTGGCCAGCGCGCGCCCCAGAAGTGAATCCATCGATACCCGTCTTGTGATTCTGGATTAACTTGTGGTGTCCTGTTGATACATCGAAGCATGTCGTGTTTCACCGTATCAGGAGCTGATCGTGGAACCTCTCAGCAGGCGTAACGTACTGAAAGCGGGTGCCCTCGGGGCGGTCGGAGGCTGGACCTGGTCACCCACCGGATCGGTGGCCGGCGCCGGAGCGGGCACCGACCCGCGATGGGTGTGGGATCCGGAGGCCGACCCGCTCGTCGCGAACCTCATCGAGCGCGGCGACGTGCCCCGCGTCAACGAGCTGCTGCGCACCTGGAAGAAGAACGGCCAGGCGCTCCCCGCCGGGTTGCCCACCGACCTGCGGGACTTCATCGAGTACGCCCGGCAGCTGCCGTCCTGGGCCGACCCCGGTAAACTCGCCACCGCCGTCGAGTTCAACGAGAAACGCGGCCTCTACCTGGGCGTCCTGTACGGGCTGGCCAGCGGCATGATGAGCACCGTCATCCCGAAGGAGGCCCTCGCCGTCTACTACTCGCAGGGCGGCGCGGACATGAAGGACCGGATCTCCAAGACCGCCAAACTGGGGTACGACATCGGCTCGGTCGACGCGTACCTGCCCGGCGGGGAGATGATCGTGACCGCGGTCAAGACCCGGCTGGTGCACGCGGCGGTGCGTCACCTGCTGCCGCAGTCGCCGCACTGGACCAAGGTCGCCGACGAGGACATCCCGATCAGCCAGCGGGACATCATGGTCACCTGGCACAGCCTGCCGACCACGGTGATGCGGAAACTGAACGACTGGAAAGTGCCGATCCCGGCCGCCGAATCGGCCGCCTTCCTGCATTCCTGGCAGGTCGGCGCGTACCTGCTGGGGGTCCGGGAGGAATACATCCCGAACTCCTGGGCGGAGGCGGACTCGCAGGCCGAACAGGTGCTCGACCCGATTCTGAAAGCCACCCCGGAGGGCAACAAACTCGCCGACATCCTGCTGAATCTGGGTGCCGACGTGGACGCGGGATTACTGAGCAAACCGATTCTCGGCGCGTTCACCCGGTTCATGCTCGGCGACGAGATCGCCGGATGGCTGCGCATTCCCCGCGAACTGGTGTGGGATCCCCTGCTCCGGACCGCCTGGGGACCTTTCATCGCCGTACGCGAAGGCCTGCTGCCGTTTCCGTTGGCGCCGAAGGCGTATTGGCTCTTCGACGAGTTCCTGCGCAAGGCGGCCCTGCTGTTCCTCTCCGAGGCCCGCCCGATCAGCATCGAGATCCCGGTCACGAACCGCTGATGTCGAGAACGGGGCGGCGGCTCCGTCCCCGGTGTGCACACGGCGACAATGGGTCGCACCAGCACCGAGGAGAAGCGAATCATGGCCAAGTACCTGCTGCTCAAGCACTACCGCGGTGGCCCCACCCCGCTCACCGACCTGCCGATGGACAAATGGGCGCCGGAGGAGATCACCGCGCACATCCAGTACATGAACGATTTCGCCGCCCGGCTCCAGGAGAACGGCGAATTCGTCGACGCGCAGGCGCTCGCGCCCGGTGGCACGTTCGTGCGCTACGACGGGGAGGGCCGGCCGCCGGTCACCGACGGTCCGTTCGCCGAGACCAAGGATCTGATCGCCGGCTGGATGGCGATCGACGTGGACAGCTACGAGCGGGCCCTGGAACTCGCTGCCGAACTGTCCGCGGCACCGGGCGCCGGCGGCGAGCCGCTGCACGAGTGGCTGGAGCTGCGTCCGTTCCTGACCGAGCCGCCGACCGTCACGGAATGACCGACGCACAACTCCGGGGCCTGATCCCGGTGGTGCTCGCCGTCCTCGTCCGCCGCGGAGCAGACTTCGCGGCGGCCGAGGACGCCGTACAGGACGCCCTGGTCGAAGCGCTGCGCACCGGTGCGCTGCCGGCCGATGCGAAAGGGTGGCTGATCACCGTGGCGTGGCGGCGGTTCCTGGACGCCGCCCGGGCCGGCGCCGCCCGCCGACGCCGTGAGGACGTGGCCGATTCTGATCCCCCGCCCGGTCCGGTGCCGTCCGCCGACGACACGCTCGGGCTCTACTTCCTGTGCGCGCACCCCTCGCTGACGCCCGCGTCGGCGGTCGCGCTCACGCTCCGTGCCGTCGGTGGGCTGACCACGCGGCAGATCGCGGCCGCCTACCTGGTGCCCGAGTCGACCATGGCCCAGCGGATCAGCCGGGCGAAAAAGACGATTGCGGGGGTACGCCTGGACAAGGCCGCCGATGTGTCGACCGTTCTGCGGGTGCTGTACCTGGTCTTCAACGAGGGATACAGCGGCGACGTCGACCTCGCCGTCGAAGCGATCCGGCTGGCCCGGCAGCTGGCCGCGGTCGTCGATCATCCCGAGGTGGCCGGGCTGCTCGCGCTGATGCTGCTGCACCACGCGCGCCGGCCCGCCCGTACCGGCAAGGGGGGAGGTCTCGTGCCTCTCGCCGACCAGGACCGTGACCGGTGGGACACCGCCATGATCGCCGAAGGCGTGCGGATCCTGCAGACCGCGCTGTCCCGGGACCGGCTCGGCGAATTCCAGGCCCAGGCGGCCGTCGCGGCCCTGCACGCCGACGCCCGGACCGCCGCCGAGACCGACTGGGTGCAGATCGTCGAGTGGTACGACGAACTGGCCCGGCTCACCGACAGCCCGATCGTCGGCCTCAACCGGGCCGTCGCGGTCGGTGAGGCCGACGGTCCGCAGGCCGGGCTGGCCGCGCTGGCGGCGCTGGACCCGGCCCTGCCCCGCTACCGGGCGGTCGAGGCCCACCTGCGGGAACGCGCCGGTGACCCGGTGGCGGCGGCCCGGCTCTACGCGGAGGCGGCGCGCGCGGCGTCGAACACCGCCGAACGTGACCACCTGAACCGGCAGGCCGCCCGGCTCAACACGGCCCGGGATCGGCCATGATGGAACGATGAGGCGAACTGGCCGGGTGGTGCCGGCGACGTTGTTGGTCACAGCCGGGACGGCCGGCGCGGTCTGGGCGGTGATCTTCCTGCTCGGCGAGGGCCTGGACCGCGCCGAGAAGTGGATCTCGATAGTCGGCGTGATCCTGTCGCTGCTCGTCGCCGTCGGGGGTCTGGTCCTGGCCTGGCGTTCCCGGGGCGGGCCGTCGCCGGCACCGGATCCGGCCGTGACCCTTCACGATGCCCGGGGCGTGCAGATCGGCGACGGGAACACGCAGCACAACCGGTTCTGATTCTCGGCAACCGTTCGTATACCGACGCGCACCCGGCC
>NZ_BOMG01000168.1 GCF_016862075.1 Actinoplanes couchii
CTCGACGACGAGCAGGCCCACGCCCTCGGCCCAGCCGGTGCCGTCCGCGCCCTCGGCGAACGGCTTGCACCGGCCGTCCGGGGACAGGCCGCCCTGGCGGGAGAACTCGATGAACGTGTTGGGCGTCGACATCACCGTGACACCACCGGCGACGGCCAGGTCGCACTCCCCCGACCGCAGCGCCTGCGCGGCCAGGTGCAGCGCGACAAGCGACGACGAGCAGGCCGTGTCGACGGTGACCGCCGGGCCCTCGAAACCGAACGTGTACGACACCCGACCGGAGGCGATGCTGCCCGCGCTGCCGCTGCCGCGCTGCCCCTCGAACTGGGTGTCGGCGAGCGTGCCGGCGTAGTCGTTGTACATCACACCGGCAAACACACCGGTCTGCGAGCCGCGCAGCGAGTGCGGGTCGATGCCGGCCCGCTCCAGGGCCTCCCAGGTGGACTCCAGCAGCAGACGCTGCTGCGAGTCGGTGGCGAGCGCCTCCCGCGGGCTCATCCCGAAGAACTCCGGGTCGAAGTCCGCTACGTCACGCAGGAAGCCGCCGGTACGGGTGTGCGAGGTACCCGGCTCGTCCGGGTCGGCGCTGAACAGGCGGTCCAGGTCCCAGCCACGGTCGGCCGGGAAGTCGCCGACCGCGTCCACACCGTCGCGGACCAGCTCCCACAGGCCCTCCGGCGAGGTGACCCCGCCCGGGTAGCGGCAGGCCATGCCAACGATGACGATCGGGTCGTCGGAGACCGGCGGCAGCACGGCGGCCGGGTGCACGACCGCCGTTTCGGCGCCGAACATCTCGTCGCGCAGGAACCCGGCCAGGCGCAGGGCGCTCGGGTAGTCGAAGACGGCGGTGGCGGGCAGCCGCAGCCCGGTCGCCTCGCCGAGACGGTTCCGCAGCTCGATCGCGGTGAGCGAGTCGAAGCCGAGGTCGGAGAACGCGCGCTCGGGGTCGATCGCGTCGGCGCCGGAGTGTCCGAGCACCAGGGCGATCTGGGCGCGCACCACGTCGAGCAGCAGTTCCCGCTGTTCGGTGTCCGGCCGGCCGGTCAGGCGCGAGCCGAGGTTCCGGGCGAGGGCTCCGGCGGTGGTGGTACGCCGGGTCCGGGCCCGGATCAGGCCGCGCATCAGGGCCGGCGGCTCGCCGTGGGCGCGCATCGCGGCCAGGTCGAGACGGGCCGTCACGTACGCCGGGCCGCCGTCGGCCAGGGCCGCGTCGAACAGGGCCAGGCCCTGGGCGATGCTCAGCTCGGGCATCCCGGACCGGGCGATCCGGGCGGTGTCGGCGTCGGTGAGGGTCCCGGTCATGCCCTGTTCCCACGGGCCCCAGGCCAGCGAGGTGGCGGCGAGGCCGCTGTCGCGCCGGTGCTCGGCCAGGGCGTCCAGGTAGGCGTTGCCGGCGGCGTAGTTGCCCTGGCCGGCGGCGCCGAACACCCCGGCGACCGAGGAGAAGAGAACGAACGCGCCGAGAGTACGCCCGGCAGTGGCCTGGTGCAGGTTCCGGGCGGCGTCGATCTTCGGCGCCAGGACCGTCGCGAGGCGTTCCGGGGTGAGCGACTCGATCACACCGTCGTCCAGGACACCCGCCGCGTGCACAACCGCGGCCAGGTCCGGCAGACCGTCGACCAGCGCCTGCACGGCGGCCCGGTCGCTGACGTCGCAGGCGACCGCCCGGCCGGGCAGCTCGTCCGCGCCGGGGGTGGCCGGGCCCCGGCGGCTGACCAGGACCAGGTCGGTGACGCCCCGGGCGGCCAGGTGCCGGGCGACGGCCGCGCCGAGCCCGCCGGTGCCGCCGGTGATCAGAGTGGTGCCGGCCGGCCAGGTGAACGGCTCGGCGGCGGTGGTGACCCGGGTCAGGCGCGGGGCGAAGGCCCGGCCGTCGCGCAGGATCAGTTCGGGTTCGTCGGCGGCGAGGGCCTCGGCGGTGGGCTCGCCCTCGATCAGGGTGATCCGGCCGGGGTTCTCCGACTGGGCGCTACGCACCAGGCCCCGCACGGCCGCGGCGTCGAGGTCGCCGGGCCGGGTCACCACGGCGAGCCGGGAAGCCTCGAACCGTTCGTCGACGAGCCATTCCTGGACGGCGGTGAGAGCGGTGGTGACGTCGGCCGGGCGCAGGACGACAACCGCAGGGACCTCGGCCTCGGTGCGGTCGGCCTCGGTGCGGTCGGGAAGCTGGACCGGGACCTGTTCGACCCGGTAGAGGGGGTCGGCGGCGGAGGCGGCGACCGGGCGGACGGTCAGGGCGTCGACGGTGGCGACCGGGTTGCCCTGCGGGTCGGCGAGGGCGACGGCCACGGTGTCGCCGTCGCGGGTCAACCGGATCCGCAGCGCGGTCGCGCCGGGGGTGTGCAGGGCGACACCGCGCCACGCGAACGGGACCGCGGCCTGCTGCTCTCCCCCGGAGACCGCCAAGGCGTGCAGGGCGGCGTCGAACAGGGCCGGGTGCAGGCCGTGGTTCTCGGCGTCGATGCCGAGTTCGGCCTCGGCGTACAGGTGGGCGGCGTCCTGCCAGACCTTGGTCAGGCCCTGGAAAGCGGGGCCGTAGCCGAGGCCCGCGTCGGCGAGGGTCTCGTACAGGCCGTCGATGCCGACCGGTTCGGCGCCGGCCGGGGGCCACGCGGAGGCGTCGAAACCGGTGGGCTCCGCGCCGGTGGTGAGCGTGCCGGACGCGTGCTCGGTCCAGTCGCTCTCGCCCTCGGGGCGGGACCGGACGGTGAAGGCCCGGCGGTCGTCGCCGCTGAGCAGAATCTGCAGCTGGATGCCACCGATGGTGGGGACGATCAGCGGCGCCGTCAGGGTGAGGTCGTCGACGACGTCGCAGCCGACCTCCTCGCCGGCCCGCAGCGCCAGTTCGGCGAACGCGGTGCCGGGCAGCAGGATCGCGCCCCGCACGGTGTGGTCGGCGAGCCACGGCTGGGTCCGCAGCGACAGCCGCCCGGTGAGCAGCAGGCCACCGTCGGGCAGCTCGACCGAGGCGCCGAGCAGCGGGTGCCCGGCCCGGTCCAGACCGGCCGCGCTGACGTCGCCGGCTGCGGCGGCCTGGGCCCGGGGCCAGAAGTGCTGGTGCTGGAACGGGTAGGTGGGCAGGTCGATCCGGTTGCCGGTGCCGATCACGGCCGGCCAGTCGACGGGCTGGCCCTGGGTGAAGACCGTGCCGACGGCCGCGAGCAGGGTGGCCACCTCGTCCCGGTCGCGGCGCAGCGCCGGGACACCCTCGATCATCGCGGACAGCACCGCGTCGGGGCCGACCTCCAGGTAGCGGGCGGCGTTCGCGGCGGCCGCACCGTCGGCGAACCGAACCGTGGCCCGCACGTGCCGCACCCAGTACGACGGGTCGGTGAACAGCGCAGACTCGATCCGGCCGGTCACGTTCGAGACCAGCGGCATCGTGGGCTCGTGGAACGTGAGCCCTTCCACGACCGCGCGGAAGTCGTCGAGCATCGGGTCCATCAGGACCGAGTGGAACGCGTGGCTCACGTTGAGGCGCTTGGTGCGCTCGAAACGGCTGGCGACCTCGGTGAGAGCATCGGCCTCGCCAGACAGCACCACAGCGTCCGGACCGTTCACCGCCGCGATGTCGACACCCTCCGGGATGTCCTCCTCACGAGCCTGCACCGCGATCATCGCCCCTCCAGCGGGCAACGCCTGCATCAGACGGCCACGCGCCGAGATCAGCGTGCAGGCGTCCGCCAGCGAGAAGACACCGGCGATGTGCGCGGCTGCGATCTCACCGACCGAATGGCCGAGCAGCACGTCCGGGGTGATCCCCCACGACTCCAGGAGCCGGTACAGGGCGACCTCGACGGCGAAAATCGCCGGCTGGGCGTTGCCGGTGGCGTCCAGGTCGTCCCAGTCGATGTCCAGATTGGCCGCGACCTCGTCGAAGGAGGCGGCGAAGACCGGGAAACGCTCGTACAGGCCGCGGCCCATTCCGGCGCGCTGCGAACCCTGGCCGGTGAACATCACTGCCAGGCGGCCGTCGGTGGCCGTGCCCTCCAGGAGGGTC
>NZ_BOMG01000169.1 GCF_016862075.1 Actinoplanes couchii
CCGGAATCCCCGTCCGTTAGGGCGGGGAGAGGTCAAGCATTCTCCAAGGTCGGCGGAAGCGGTGACCGGTCGACCTTGCAACTTCAACAGGGCTTGAGGTCAAGAGCACCAGAGCTCGGGCCAGAACGGCCAGTTCCATGGCCAGCACCGCGACCTTACGTATGCGGTCTGGTTCGTTTTCCCAGGTATTGCTGCCAGAGCAGCCTGGCGGCGACCGATCGCCACGGGCGCCATGCCTCGGCGCGGGCGAGTGTGTCGGCCGGTGCCGGGGGAGCGGGCAGCTGCCACAGGTCGGCGATGGCGGTGACGACGGCCAGGTCGGAGGCGGGCCAGGCATCGGCCCGGCCCAGGGCCGACAGGCGGTAGATCGCCGCCGTCCAGGGGCCGATACCGGTCACCGCGAGCAACATCGCGTCGACGCTCGCGTCCTCGAGAACGGGGAGGGCGTCCAGGTCGAGGGAGCCGTCGACGACCGCGGTGGCGACAGCGCGGGCATAGCGTGCCTTCTGCCGGCTCAGCCCGGCCGAGCGCAGCCGGGCGTCGTCGAGCCGGAGCACGTTCTCCGCGGTCAGCGAGCCGGTGATCGCGGTGAGCTGGCCGAAGGTGGCCCGCGCCGACGCGAGCGACACCTGCTGCTCCAGCATGATGTGCAGCAGTGTCGCGAACCCGGGAGCGCGGTCCCACATCGGCGGGAACCCGTACTGGCGGACCACGGCCGCGAAACGGTCCTCGCGGCGTGCCAGTTCCGCCACACCCCGGCGCAGGTCCTCGGTCGTCATTCGCCCGGTCGTGGCGCGACGGCGGCCGGGGACAGCGCTGTGCTGTCCCCGGCCGCCCGTGATGGAATCGCCGTCGGTTCTCAGATGCCGGGCCGGGGGACGTCGCCGCGCCAGGAACCGGTGGAACCGCCGTGGTTCTCGACGAACTCCTTGAACCGCTTGGCGTCCGCCTTCACCTGGTGGCTGTCGACGCCGACCGCACTGCCGACCTTCTCGACCAGGCCCTCGGGCTCCCAGTCCAGCTGGATGGTCACCCGGGTCTCGGCGTCGCTGAGGCGGTGGAAGGTGACGACGCCGGCGTGCTTGGTGTCGCCGCCGGTGCTCTTCCAGGCGACCCGCTCGTCCGGGTGCTGCTCGGTGATCTCCGCGTCGAACTCACGGGTCTGCCCCGCCACCTTGGTCACCCAGTGGGTGTGGGTGTCGTCGGTCTGGGTGATCGACTCGACACCGTCCATGAACTGCGGGAAGTCCTCGAACTGAGTCCACTGGTTGTATGCCGTGTTGATCGGAACGTTCACGTCCACGGACTCGGTCACGGTGCTCACGTTGTTCTCCTTCGTAGCGGTTGTCCGTGAACTACCCGCCGCCAGGACGTCGAAACGACAAGTTGCGTCGTTCACTGCGTCGTTTCGTGGATTGTCACGCGTCGGCCCGTGTCGGCGGAGCGTGTGATCGCGTCCAGGAGACGGTGACGCCGGACGGCGTGGGCGAAGTCGGGTGCCGTGCTCGTGCCGTGGATCAGATCGTCGCGGATGGCCGCGTAGGCGTGGGCCAGCGTGTGGACATGCGTTCCGGCCAGTTGGGGATAGGCGTCGTAGCCGTCGGGAAGGACGAGCCGGTCGTGGCCACCGGCGCCGCGCACCACAACCGGGCCCAGGTGGGGGAACTCGGCGCCGGTGATCTCCAGCCTGCCTTCGGTGCCGTCGATGAGCAGCGAGAACCCCGCGCCCGAGGTCGCACCACCGCGATGGTGCACGGACAGGACCGCCCCTCCGGCCAGGGTGCCGGAGACCGCGATCTGATCCTCGGCGGTCATCGGAACGAGCTGGCCCGTGGTGGCCAGGGGCACCTGCCGGCGCCGGGTCGCGGTCGTGGCGACGACCTCCCGCGGTTCACCGAGGACCATCGACACCAGGTCGATCGCGGGCCCGAACGCGATGGTCAGCATCGTGGCCCCGAGCGTGCGGTCCAGTGTGTAGACCCCGCGCGGCGCGACGGGACTGCCCCACTCGGTCGAGGACGCCACCACGGTGGCGGAGAGAACCTCGCCGACGTAACCCTGGGCCACCAGGTCGCGGAGCCAGCGGAAAGTGGGCGACGAGCGCCCCTGCAGACCGATGAAGGTCTGCGTGTCTCCGGCGGCGCGCTGCAGTTCCTCGGCCTCACGCAGATCGGTGGCACGGGCCGAATCGGGCGAGCCCGTCACCAGGGCGCGTAGCTCGACACCCTCGACCGCTGCCAGGGCGGGCAGGTGGGCCGCGGCCGCCCAGCCTCCCGTGGCGCTCAGGCCGACGATGCCGACGCCGATCGGCCGGTCAGCCATGGAGCTGCTTCTTGAGCAGCTCGGCGTCGTGCAGGTTGGCCATGTGGGTGTACCGCCCGTCCAGGACCCGGTAGACGGCGAACTCGGTGATCGCGAACGACTTGCCGGTGGGTTCGACGCCGAGCCACGGCTTCACCGGCGTGCCCCTGTTGACCAGCCGGGCCGCCAGGTTGTCGCCGTCGACCGCGAAGTCCGTGACCTCCCAGCCCAGGTCCGGGACCGCCTCGAGTGAACCCATCGCCGACGCCATCGGCCTGCTGCGGCCCCACACCGTGGTGGACCCCGGACTGCACGCCGCGGGATCCTGGGCCCTACGGTTCGACGCGTTCCCGCACGTGAAGATCGGCGGCGTCGTCCGCGGCGACTGCTGGCTGGCCCTCGACGGGCAGGAACCGGTGCACCTTCGCGAAGGCGACTTCTACCTGCTGGGCAACCCGCCGTCCTACCTGCTGGCCAGCTCACTCACCGCGGAACCGCAGGCCGCACAGCTGCTGTGGGACACCGCGGCGAACGGTGTGGCGCGGATCGGCGCGGCCGACGACGAGGACACCTACCTGTGCGGCGGGTCGTTCCGGTTCGACGAGTCCAACGCCCCGATCCTGATCGACATCCTGCCGCGGCTCGTGCACGTCAAAGCCGGCAACCCGCGGGTCACCCTGCTCACGCACGTGACCGAACTGCTGAACGCCGAAGTCGAGGGCACCGCCGCCGGCCGTTCCCTGGTCCTGGACCACCTCGTGCAGATCCTGTTCGTCCACGTGCTGCGCGCCCACGCCGAGCAGACCGGCCGACCGGCTGGCTCGGAGCCCTCAACCACGACGGCGTCGGCGCTTCCCTACGGGCGATGCACGCCGACGTCGCACACCGCTGGAGCCTGCAGGAACTCGCCACGATCAGCCGCATGTCCCGCTCGACGTTCGCCGAATCCTTCAAGAACCAGGTCGGCACCACACCCCTGGAATACCTGATCCAGTGGCGGATGAGCGTCTCGGTTTCCTATACGATCCTGGGTGTTCCGGGCGTTTCGCCGCCGCGTGGACCGGC
>NZ_BOMG01000170.1 GCF_016862075.1 Actinoplanes couchii
CCTTCCTTACCATCAGCCAGACGGGCCAGCCTCCTGATCCTCAGTTGAATGGGGAACGGACACCAGGGCGGGAACGCGACGGCGGACACATCACCGGAGTTCGTCGATCCAATCCACGGCGTGCCGGGCCGACGAACGCGGAGAGCCGCACGAAGTTGCAGAAGTCTTGGCTCGGCTCGAAGCTGTCGTCGGCGCCGCAGATCAGCCTGCCTCGGCAGGCCCTGGCACGCATCCGGGGTTCTCCGATGCGGGGCGCCGTTGCGCTCCAGCGTCAGGCTCCAGTGCCTTCGGCCTAACACGCCAGAGGTTGGTCGACACGTTCCGGTCTCCGACGGCACCCCTGACCCAGAGATGGGATTGCTCGCGTGTCTGCTCGGCCTTTCTGGTGGAGGTGCAGCCTGACCGGTGGGCCACGTCCACCCGAACAGGGAATCGATTCCGATCATCGACTTGGCCAAGGTGGACTAGTGACTTCCGAGACCTCTTTCACGCGTAAAATGCTCGGCTCTCTGGCCGCTGCGGCCGTCGCTGTCGGCGCCACGTTGACCGTTGCCAGTCCCGCGCAGGCCGCGCCGGCGTTGCGGTTCCACTCGGCCCAGTACGACTCGCCGGGCAAGGACACCCGTTCCAACGCCAGCCTCAACAAGGAATGGATCGCCCTGGTCAACACCGGGAAGAAGGCGATCAACCTGAAGGGCTGGAAGGTCGTCGACAAGTCGGCCACATACACGATCGGCAACGTCACGATCGCGGGTAAGGGCGGCAAGGTCTACCTGCACACCGGGAAGGGCACCAGCTCCCAGACGCACCTGTACTGGGGGCGCGGGAACTACGTCTGGAACAACACCGGGGACACCGCCACGCTGAAGACGAAAGCCGGCAAGATCCACGATACGTGCTCGTGGAAGCAGAAGTCCGGCCGCACCAAGGTTGCCTGCTGACCTGCAGACCGCCGAGGACCGGCCCGCCACGAGATACCTGAATGGGCCGGTCCCGTTCGCGGGAAACCGCTCCTCGACGAATACCGTGCCATACACTTGCAGACTTTGACGAGCGGTATCCGCGTAGACAGCGGTGCCCTCGGGATACTTGGCGATCATGGAGAGGAACGGTTGCTCGGGAAGGCCGTCCCGCCGGTCGAAGCCGACCGTCCAGGCTAGTATGCGGTGGGGTAGGACCCCGCCGAATCGAGGATCAGCCCAGTACGACGGCCCACGCATGGCTCCCAGGAGTCTTGAGCAGCGTCCAGGGATCAATCGACGTTCACCGAGGTTCCGCGTTCCCGCGGGATCGCTGGCGTCGGTGCAGTGCGGCGACGCGGCGCAAAATTTCTGCTATCAGTATTTCGCCGACGGACTTCGGCCCCGCCTTGCAGAGATTGACGTACCGGTCGAGAGTAGCGAGCTCCTGACCGCGGGACGCCACGAACCCAGCGCGAAGGATGCCCGTCTGCGCCCCGGCCGCAGCAGCGGACTGACACGCCGACACCTCCCCGATGCCCGCAGCCATGGAACATCCCCTGGTCCCTGGCGTGTGATCGTCGCGTCTGGGGGAATGAGACGTTCGTGGCATTTACACGGCGGGTACCGTCGCTGAATTTGGTGCTGCTGCCTCTTACCGGCGCGGGGAGGACGGCTTGTGACGTGATCACATCGGCGTGCCTGCAGTGGGAGGTGCCCCATCTTATGGCTCCCGCCGGTGTGGTGGTTACCGAGTTTGTCCGCGAGTCGGTGCTGCGGGCCTCGACGATGATGGATCTGCATATTGTGCTGGGTCGTCGCTACCTGTTGGTTCAGTTGTTCGATGGCGGCCAGAGGGCTTCCGAGATGTCACCGCTGTCGGCCGTGTTGATCGAAGAGTTGGTTGCGCGCTGGGGCTACCTACGGCAAGAGGGCCGCACCGTGACGTGGGCGGCCCTACGTCTTACGGGCCCGCCCTGCCCGGCGCCGCGGCGGTGAGTAGAGGGACACCTGAACCCCGGAACGCGGACCGCCGTCGCCGACCGCGCCCCATCTGGGTATGACGCGGGCCCGGCAGGGAAACAACAACTCGTGACCAGTTTGCGTACCTCGCCACCGCCGCCGATAGCAGCCCTGCTTAATGAGTGGGCCCTGTCCACGCCCACCCAACTGCGCGAGTTGCGTGCCGGTTTGGTCGAGGCGTTACAGACCCACTCGGCGGTGACCGGGCGAAAACTGTCGGACATCCCGGAGCGGATGATCTTGGTGGCCACCGAGCTGGCCACCAACGCCATCAAACACGGCCTTCCCCCTACCGCCGTGCGGCTCATGCACACCGGTACCCAGTTCGTACTCGATGTCGCCGACCACGACCTGACCAACCTGCCCGAACTAGCTCACGATCGTCCGGTCAACGCCGGAGGCCGCGGCCTGCACCTCGCCCGGGCTATGGCGCTGGAGGTCGGCTGGTACGCCACCAGCAGCGCCAAGCACATCTGGGCGGTCTTTCCCATCGACACCTGAACATCCGGTGTGCTGCCACGCCACCTCTCCTCCCCGAAGCGGCCAGGTACACGTGTTCGAGAGTTAGGTGATCGCAACCATGTCTTGAAAATATTTGTCGTAGGGCAAGTAATACTCGACTGTCATGGACGGCGACTACTTCACCATCACGCCCGGCCCGGTCACCACCGGCACGGACGGCGTGCCGGAGAGCCACGTCGCGCTCACCGGAGAGTTCGACCTCAACGCCCGCGACATCCTCCGGGAAGCGCTGGTCCACCTGCTCGATACCGCACCGAGCCGGCGCATCATCGTCGATCTCACCAATGTCACCTTCATCGACTCCGAGGCCATCGGCGCCATCCTCGAAGGCCTCATTGCCGCCCAAAAGGTCAGCAAGACCCTTCAGCTCGCCAACGCCAACCGCCAGATCCAACGCGTCTTCGACGTCATCGGCATGAACGATCTACTGCGCGATCCTCACCATTGGTAAGCCGTCGTGCCGATCTCCCGGCGTACGGAGAAGGCCGCTGTCCGCTCCGGCTCCAACAACCGTCCGCGAGCGCCGGAGCCCGGTAGGTGCCGGGCGGTAATGAACGTGT
>NZ_BOMG01000171.1 GCF_016862075.1 Actinoplanes couchii
CGACGGCGCTACTGGCTGCGGGACGGCGACGCGCGCCCCGGCGACGTGACCGCGGCCGGACTCGAAGCCACCGAACACCGGTTGATCGGCGCCGCCGTCGCGCTTCCGCACTCCGGCGGCCTGCTGCTGACCGGCCGATTGTCGGCCGCCGCTCAGCCGTGGCTGGCCGACCACGTCGTGCGGTCCGCGCCGCTCGTGCCCGGCACGGTCTTCGTCGAGCTGGCCCTGCGCGCGGCACAGGCCACCGGTCACGGCCGGGTCCGCGAGCTCACCCTCGAGGCGCCGCTCATCCTGCCCGCCGACGGGGGAGTCGCGGTGCAGGTGGCCGTCGACGGGGCCGTCGACGGCGCGCAAGCATTCACGATCCACGTCCGGCAGCCGGACGGTGACTGGGCCCGGCACGCCTCCGGCATCCTCGACGGCACCGACCGGCCGGAAGCGCCCGCGATGCCGGCCTGGCCGCCCACCGGCGCCGTGCCGGACGACCTCGACGACCTTTACGACCGCCTCGCGGCGGCCGGCTTCGACTACGGTCCGTCCTTCCGGAACGTCAGGGCCGTCTGGCGCCACGGCGACGACCGGTACGCCGAGGTCGCGCTCGACGGCCTCCCCACCGACGGCTTCGGCGTCCACCCCGCGCTGCTCGACGCGGCCCTGCACGCGCTCGGTGCCGAACCGGGCCGCTCCGGCCGGCTCCCGTTCGGCTGGCAGGGCGTGACGCTGACCGCCGGGGGCGCCTCGACCCTGCGCGTACGGCTGGCTCCGGCCGGACCGGCCGCGGTCGCCGTGACCGCCACCGACGAGACCGGCCGCCCGGTGCTCTCGGTGGACGCTCTCACCTTCCGCGAGGTCTCCGACGAGCAACTCGCCGCGTACCGGCGGAGTGATGTCTTCCGGCTCGAGTGGATCCCGGTCGCCGCGCCGGCCGTGACCGGAGCCCGCCACGAGGTGCTGCGGCGCAGTGAGTCCTCCGACCCGGTGACCGCCGTCGCCGAGTCGCTGGAGGCCGTCCGCGGATGGCTGGCCGAGGACCGCCCCGCCGGGGAACGGCTCGTCGTGCTGACCCGAGGCGCCGCCGGGCCCGGCGACCTCACCGACCCGGCGGGCTCGGCGGTGTGGGGCCTGATCCGGTCGGTGCAGGCCGAGCACCCGGACCGCATCGTCCTGGCCGACACCGACGACGAAAGCTTGTCGGCGCTCGCCGCGGCCACCGGCGAGCCGCAGATCGCCGTCCGCGCCGGTCGGCTGCTGGTGCCACGGCTGGTCCGGGAGCGGGCCACGGCGGTATCCACGCCGTGGCGCGCCGACGGCACGGTGCTGGTGACCGGCGGGACCGGCGCGCTCGGCGTTGCGATCGCCCGGCACCTCGCCGGCGCGTACGGCGTCCGGAACCTCCTGCTGGTCAGCCGAAGCGGTCGTGCCGACGCCGTCGAGGAGCTCACCGCGCTCGGCGCCTCGGTGACCGTCGTGGCCGGCGACGTGTCCGACCGGGAGACGCTCGCGCGGCTCTTCGACGAGCATCCGGTGACCGCCGTGGTGCACGCGGCCGGCATCGTCGACGACGGCCTGCTGGAGACGATGACCGCGGAGCGCGTCGCTGCCGTGCTGGCCCCGAAGGCCGTCGCCGCACAGCACCTGCACGAGCTGACCCGCGACCGCGACCTCGACGCCTTCGTGTTGTTCTCGTCGGCCGCCGGCACGCTCGGCGCGGCCGGGCAGGCCAACTACGCCGCCGCCAACGCGTTCCTCGACGGCCTGGCCCGGCACCGCCGTGCAGCCGGCCTGCCCGCCACCTCGATCGCGTGGGGCCGGTGGGATCTCGGCGACGGGATGGCCGGCGCCCTCGCCGGCGCCGACGTGGCACGGATGCGGCGGGCCGGCGTCGGCGGGTTCGCCCTCGACGAAGGGCTGCGCGCCTTCGACGCCGCCCTGGCCGGATCCGACCCGGCGCCGCTGGCGCTCCGCCTCGACCTCGGGCTCCTCGGCCGCCACACCGCCGTGCCGCCGCCGCTGCGTGGGCTGGTCCGGCCCGCCGCGCGACCGGCGGCCACCGCTGACGGCACCGGGCTGCGGGCGCGGCTGACCGGCCTGGAGCCGCCGGAACGGCACGCCGTGCTGCTCGACCTCGTGCGCCGGGACGCCGCGACCGTGCTCGGCTTCGACTCGGCCGAGGCGGTCGGCGCCGACCGGGTCTTCCGTGACCTCGGGTTCGACTCGCTGATGGCGGTCGAGCTGCGCAACGCGCTCGCCGTCGCGACCGGGCTGCGGCTGCCGGCCACGCTGGTCTTCGACTACCCGTCGCCGGCCGTGCTGGCCGAGCACCTGGCCAGCCTGTTGGTGGGTGCCCGGGAGACGGCGGCGCCGTCCGTTGCGACGGCCGCGGCCGTCGAGCCGATCGCCATCGTCGGCATGGCCTGCCGCTATCCGGGCGGGGTCCGGTCGCCGGAGGATCTGTGGGAGCTGTTGCTCGGCGGCGCGGACGGCATCACCGGGTTCCCCGCCGACCGGGGCTGGGACGTCGGCGACCTCTATGACCCCGATCCCGACCGGGCCGGCCGGTCCACCACCCGGTTCGGCGGTTTCCTGCACGACGCCGGCGACTTCGACGCGGCGTTCTTCGGCATCTCGCCCGCCGAGGCGCTGGCGATGGATCCGCAGCAGCGGTTGTTGCTGGAGACGTCGTGGGAGCTGTTCGAGCGGGCCGGCCTGGACCCGGCCTCGCTGCGGGGCAGCCGTACGGGCGTCTTCGCGGGCGCCATGTACCACGACTACGGCTCCCGTCTGGCGCAGGCACCCGCCGAGCTGGAGGGGCTGCTCGCCAGCGGCGGCGCGGGCAGCGTGGTCAGCGGGCGGGTGGCGTACACG
>NZ_BOMG01000172.1 GCF_016862075.1 Actinoplanes couchii
GTGGTCGTGGGCGACGTCCTGGCCGCCTGTCTCTGAGGCTGCTGTTCTGCCATATGAGGAGTTGTTCGCCGCCGGTTACGAGTATGGGCCGGCGTTTCAGGGTCTGACCGCTCTGTGGCGGGACGACCGTGAGGTGTACGCGATGGTGGAAGTACCGGAAGAAGTAGAGGGGTTTGTCCTGCATCCGGCGTTGGCTGATGCGGCGCTTCACGCGATGGCCGATCAGATGGTCGGTGAGGTGCGGCTGCCGTTCTCGCTGAGTGGGGTACAGGTGTGGGCGTCCGGCGCTCGTCGGGTACGGGTGCGGGTGAGCCCGGTTGAGGGCGGCCATCGGGTGCAGTTAGCGGATGTACAGGGCCGACCGGTGGCGGAGATCGATCGGATCGTGACCCGTCCGGCCCGGTTGCCTGCGGCCCCGGTCGAGGTCCGGGATGTGTATGCGGTGCAGTGGGTGCCGTTGCCGTCGGTTTCGGGGCCGGTGGATGTCGGCTGGGTGGAGTCCGATGGCGGGGATCTGCCTGTGGCGCCGATGGTGGTGGTGCCGGTCCGGTCAGCGGGCGGTGACGTGGTCGCCGAGACGCATCGGCTGGTGCGTGAGGTGCTGGATCTGGTGCAGCGGTGGTTGTCTCGTGATGACGAGTCCCGGCTGGTCGTGGTGGTGTCGGCTGGTGATCTGGCGGCTGCGGGTGCGCGGGGTCTGATCCGTAGTGCCCAAACAGAGCATCCCGGCCGGTTCGTGCTGGTCGAGACGGACGGGCAGTGGCAGGAGCAGTTGCCGGCCGTGATGGCGAGTGGCGAGCCCGAAGTGTCGATCCGTGACGGCGCGGTGCTGGTGCCGCGGGTGGACCGGGCTGCCGAGAGTCTGTCTGTTCCGGATGGTGATTGGGAGTTGCGTGCCGGTGGTGACGGCACCTTCACGGACGTGCGGCTCGCGGCCTGCGAGGTGTCGTCGTTGGAGCCTTCGCAGGTACGGGTGGACCTGCACACGATCGGCCTCAACTTCCGTGATGTCGCAGTCGCGCTCGGGATGGTCGAGGGCGGAGGGCTGCTGGGTTGTGAGGGTGCGGGGGTGGTGGCTGAGGTCGGTTCGGCGGTGCGAGGGCTGCGCCCGGGTGATCGGGTGATGGGGTTGTTCTCGGCGGTGGGCCCGTCGGTGGTCACCGACCAGCGGTTGCTGGTGCGGGTGCCGGAGGGCTGGTCGTGGGCGCAGGCGGCGACGACGACGGCGGTGTTCCTGACCGCGTATTGGACGTTGGTTCGGGGTGCTGCCGGGCGGGCCGGGGAGACGTTGCTGGTGCACGCGGGTACCGGTGGTGTGGGTATGGCGGCGGTCCAGTTGGCCGGGCATCTGGGTATGCGGGTCCTGGCGACGGCGGGGCCGGCGAAGTGGCCGGTGTTGCGGGACATGGGCTTGTCTGATGAGCAGATCGCGTCGTCGCGGACGGTGGACTTCGAGGAGAAGTTCCGGCGTGGTGGCGGTGTCGACGTGGTGCTGAACTCGTTGACTGGTGATTTCATCGACGCGTCTCTGCGGCTGCTCAAGCCTGGTGGCCGGTTCGTGGAGATCGGTAAGACCGATGTTCGTGATCCGCAGTTGGTCGAGGCAGCGTATGAGGGCGTCTCGTATGCGTTCTTCGACATGTTGTCTCTTGATCCGGATGAGGTCGCGTCCGGGCTGGCGGAGCTGATGCCGTTGTTCGCGGCGGGGGTGTTGCGTCCGTTGCCGGTGACGGTGCGGGCGGTGGGCGAGGTCCGTGAAGTGCTGCGGTTCATGAGTCAGGCGCGTCATGTCGGCAAGCTGGCGTTGCGTCTGCCGCAGCCGTGGTCGGCGGGGCCGGTGTTGGTGACCGGTGGTACCGGGATGCTCGGCGGGCTGGTGGCGGAGCGTCTGGTGCGGGTGCACGGTGTCCGGGATCTCGTCCTGGTGAGTCGTCAGGGCCCGGATGCAGCGGGTGCCGATGAGTTGCGGCAACGGCTCGGTGTTGGCGTGCGGGTCGAGGCGTGTGATGTGACGGATGCGGTGGCGGTGGCGGAGTTGGTCGGCCGTGTCCGGCCGCGGGCGGTGATCCACACGGCGGGGACGCTGGCGGATTCGCCGGTGCTGGGTATGTCGTCCGGGCAGGTGGATGCGGTGTTGGCGCCGAAGGTGGACGGCACCTGGGTTCTGCATGAGGCGTTGCCGGATGTGGACGCGTTCGTGGTGTTCTCGTCGGCTGCGGGTGTGCTCGGCTCCAACGGGCAGGGCAACTATGCGGCGGCGAACGTCTTCATGGACGAACTGATGGCCCTGCGACGGAGCCAGGGACTAACCGGCGTGTCACTGGCCTGGGGCTATTGGGCCGACGACAGTGGCCTGACCGCGCATCTCAGTGACGTGGACCGGGCCCGAATCACCAACCAGGGCCTGGTGCCGATGTCTGCTGAGGTGGCGTTGGGTCTGTTCGACGCGGCGCTGAACGCGTCCCTGGCCGATCCGTTGCTGGTGTTGACGCCGTGGGATGCGGGGGTGTTGCGGCAGCGGGTGCGGGAGGATCGGTTGCCGGGAGTGTTGCGGTCGCTGGTGAAGGTGCCGGTGCGGCGGATGGTGGCGCAGGGCGGGGAACAGTCGCTGGAGCAGCGGCTGGCCGGGATGCCGGTGGCGGCACAACGGGAGACGCTGACAAGCCTCGTGCTGACGCATACCGCGGCGGTACTCGGCCACGGTGGCACGGACGGTGTCGATGCGGCTAAGCCGTTCAAGGACCTGGGTTTCGATTCGCT
>NZ_BOMG01000173.1 GCF_016862075.1 Actinoplanes couchii
CACGCAGGAGCAGCACCGCGTCGCCGGCACCGAGACGCACCAGCGCGGCCCGGAACAGCGGCCCGCGACCGAGGTCCATCGGTTCCCCGGCCATCCGCTCGAGGAGCACGGCCACCTCGCCGATGTCCGCGCCCGGCAGGTCCGACAAGTCGAACGGCACCTCGGCGACCGGGTCCACGATCTGGGTCGCGACACCGTCGGCATCGGCCACCAGCCTGGTGCGCAGCACCTCGTGCCGTTCGGCGAGGGCCCGCAGCGCCCGCTTCAACGCCGGCAGACCCAACGGCCCGCGCAACCGCACGGCCGTCGCCAGCAGGTACTCGGCGCTGCCCGGCTCGAACTGGTCGAGGAACCACAACCGCTGCTGGGCGAACGACAGCGGCGCGGGGCCGTCCACACCACGCCGCAGCGCGGGAACGATCTCCTCGGTTCCGGTGCGGACCTTCCCGGCGAACGTCGCAACCGTCGGCGCGTCGAACAGCTGCCGGACCGGGATCGCGATCCCCAGTTCGCGGGCGGCCCGGCCGGCGACCCGGGTGGCCAGCAGCGAATGACCGCCGAGGTCGAAGAAGTCGTCGTGGACGCCGATCCGGTCGACACCGAGAACCTCGGCCCAGATCCGCACCAGCACCGCCTCGATCTCGGTGCGGGGGGCGGCGTACTCGGCGTCGAGTTCCGGCCGGCCGGTGTCCGGGGCCGGCAACGCGCGCCGGTCGACCTTCCCGGTGGTGGTCAACGGCAGCGACGCCAGCTCCACGAAGGCGCCGGGCACCATGTACTCCGGCAGCCGCTGGTGCAGGAACGCGCGCATCGCCGAGACACCGGGCAGCGGTCCGTCAGCCGGGACGACATAGGCGACGAGGCGTTTGTCACCAGGCACGTCCTCACGCACGGCCACCACGGTGGCGCCCACCCCCGGGCAGTCCGCCAGCGCCGCCTCGATCTCGCCCAGCTCGATCCGGAAACCGCGCACCTTCACCTGGTCGTCACTGCGGCCGAGGAAGTCCAGATACCCGTCGGCGGTCCAGCGGACCAGGTCACCGGTGCGATACAACCGACGGTCAACCCCATCGATTTCCCGTACGACAAAACGTTCCGCGGTCAACTCGGCCCGGTTCAGGTAGCCCCGGGCCAGGCCCAGGCCACCGATCCACAGCTCGCCGACGACACCCACCGGCACCAGGCCGCCCGCGCCGTCCAGCACGAACGCCTCGGTGTTCGCACAGGGCCGGCCGATCGACTGGTAGAGGGTGTGTGCCGGACTCCCGGTGGTGACCCGATGGTGGGTGGCGACCCCGAAGTGCTCACACGGCCCGTACGCGTGGGAGATGTTCGCCGGCGCGTACGGGCCCGCGGCCAGCCGGTCGGCGACCGAACGTTCGACCGCCTCGCCGCCGTACTCCACCATCTTCAGGCCCGCGACAAGCTCCGGGAACTCGGCGAGGTGCTGGTTGAACAGCGGCGAGGTCATCCCCAGCACGGTGACGCCGTGTGTCTCGAGTTCAGCCCGGAGGCGCACCGGATTGAGTTTTGTGGTGTGGCTGACGATCACCAGCCGCGCGCCGACGGTCAGCGCGCCCCAGATCTCGAACGCGCTCATGTCCCAGGACAGGCTCGACGACTGGGCCACCACGTCGTCCGGCGCCATCGTCCCGTGCCAGTTGGCGTCCCGGAGCGCACAGAGCGACCGGTGCTCGATCATGATGCCCTTGGGGACACCCGTCGATCCGGAGGTGTAGACCACGTAGGCGATGTTGTCAGCGGTGGCCAGCGGCACCGGATCGGTGTCCGGCCCCAGCTCCGGCAGGTCGTCGACACAGATCAGCTCGGCGCCGGTGGCGGGCAGCCGGTCCAGCAGCGCCGTCTGGGTGAACACGATCGGCGCCGCGGTGTCCCCGATCATGAACGCGAGCCGTTCCGCCGGAAGCCCCGGATCCATCGCGAAGTAGGCGCCACCGGCCTTGAGCACCGCCAGCAGCGTCACGATCGTGTCGAGGTCCCGCTCGACGCACAGGCCCACGATCGTCTCCGGGCCGACGCCACGGTCGCGCAGCAGGTGGGCCAGCCGGTTGGCCCGGCTGTTGAGTTCCGCGTAGGTCAGGCTCTCCGCTCCGTACGTCACCGCCACCCCGCCGGGAGTGGCGGCCACCTGCCGCTCGACGAGCTGGTGCAGTGTGACGCCGTCCTCGTAGGGGACGTCCGTGTCGTTCCAGGCGACGACGAGCCGATGCCGTTCCTCATCGGACAGCATCTGCAGGGCGCTCACCCGGGCATCCGGGTTCTCCGTCGCCGACCGCAACAACCGCTCGAAGTGACAGGCCATCCGCTCGATCGTGCCCCGGTCGAAGACGTCCGAGTTGTACTGCAGTTCGCACCGGAAGGAGTCGCCCACCTCCGTCACCTGCAGCGTCACGTCGAACGGCGAGGCGCTCGTCCCCCGGTCCACCGCGGAGACGTCGAGCCCGGGCAGCGCCCAGTCGGCCGGTTCGGTGTTCTGCAACACGAACATCGCCTGGAT
>NZ_BOMG01000174.1 GCF_016862075.1 Actinoplanes couchii
GTCAGCGCTTTCTGAAATCTGACCCTCTGTGGGTTCGGGAAAGTTGACCCCGACCTGCGGTTATGAGCGTTTGGTGCGTGTTTCTCTGGCGAGGAGTTCGCGTCGGTGGCGGGTTCGGTAGGAGTCGCCGGTGAGGGTGAGGACCTCGGCATGGTGGACGAGGCGGTCGATCATCGCGGCGGCGACGATGTCGTCGGCGAAGGTCTCGCCCCAGCGGCCGAACGGCAGGTTCGAGGTGACCATGATCGAGGCTTGTTCGTAGCGTGAGGCGATAAGCTGGAAGAACAGGTTGGCCGCGTCTTGATCGAACGGGATGTAACCCACCTCGTCGACCACGATCAGTTTGTAGCGGCGGATCTTCTTCAGTTCCGCGTCGAGGCGGCCTGCCTGATGCGCGGTGGTTAGCCGGGTGATCCAGTTGCTGGCGGTATCGAACAGCACCGAGTAGCCCGCGTGGGCGGCCTTGATGGCCAGGCCGATGGCCAGGTGGGTCTTGCCGATCCCGGGCGGCCCCAGCAGGAGCACATTCTCCGCCTTGGCGACGAACGTGCCGGTGGCCAGATGCGCCAGCACGTCGCGGCGTAGCGACGGCAGGTGGTCGAGGTTAAAGTCCTCCAAGGTCTTGACCTGCGGGAAGTGGGCGGTGCGGATACGCATCGTGGTGCCTTTGGACTCCCGGTCGGCGACCTGGCGTTGCAGGACCGCGGCCAGGTACTCCTCGTGCGACCAGTTCTCCTCGCGGGCCTGGACGGCCAACTCCTCCCAGAACGCGCCGATGGTGGGTGTCTTCAGGACCCGGGTCAGATAGCCGAGCAGGGACGGGAGCCCGTCTCCAGACGCGGCCCGGGCTGGTGTTCTGTTCTTCGTCGCTGTGCTCACTACTGGTTACTCGCTTCCGATGATGGGTTGAAATCGACGCCGAACAGGGCGTCGTAGTCCGGCAGTGCCCGCATACTCACGGCGTGACCGTCGGCGTGGTAGCGGGTCGCCGCCTCTCGTCTGCGTCGTTGCTCGGCGAACTCTCGCCGCAGAACGGCGGCGGTCTGCTTGTGACCGGGGTCGGTGACCACGGCCTGCTTGGCCCAGCACCGCTGATGCCAGGCGACAAGCTGACCGTCACAATGGATGGCGACGGTGTCCAAGGTGGCGGTCACGTCGACGAACCGGCCGATCGCCCGCGGATCGACCGAGTAGTCCACGGTGTCGATCCGCACGTAGTAGTCACGCCCGAGCCGCACCCGTTCACGCAGCCCGATCACCGGCGCCGACGGCGGCAGGACCAGCAACGACGGATACTCGAGCTCCAGCATGTCGACCGGCCTGCCCTGAATCGAGCGGACCGTGCGGGCGTTGGCGAACGGCAGCCACTCCGCGAGCTGGGCGTTGAAATCGCCTGGCGAAGCGAACGTGCGGCCCGGCAGGAACGAGGTCTCCAGGAACCCGTTGCAGCGTTCGACCATGCCCTTGAACTCCGCGTCCCGCGGCGGCGCCAACTGAATCCTCGTGGCGAGGGTTCCGGCGAACGTCGCCGCCGGGACACTGACCCGGCCGGTCCCGCCGATCGCTGATTCCCGGTCCCACAACAGTGTGCTGGTCACCCGGCCGACGCCCTGGATCAGCAGCCACATCCCGGCCAGGATGTCACCGGCCTGCCGCGACGGGATCATCACCGCGGTCATGAACCGGGAGAATGCGAGGGTCATCACCAGCACCGGCAGCATCCGCTCCTGCCCGGCCGCGACCGGGATCCGCGGTTCCGGAAACCACAGGTCGCACTGCGTCAGCCGGCCCGGTTCATAGACCACCCGGTCCACCGGATCCACACCCGCGTACTCCGGCCGGATCCGGGTGAGCAGCTTCTTCAACGGGCTCAGCGAGTACGGCCAGCCGACCCTGCGAGCGATCTCCGGAGCCGGCATCCGCGGCCACTCGACCAGCAACGCCCGCACCCGAGCCTCGAACGCATCCGTCACCGAACCCCGCGGCGCCCGCTCGTACTTCGGCGGCCGGTCCGAGGCCAACGCCGACCGCACCGTGTTCCGGGCGATCTTCAACCGTCGAGCGATCTCCTTGATGGGCACGCCCTCGGCTCGATGCAGCCGACGGATCTCAGCCCAGTCCTCCACCTTCAGCACCCCTTCCAAGATCAAGGAGGAAGGGGGTTAACTTTCCCGGATCCCTACGGGGTCACTCTTCAGGAAGCTACGAC
>NZ_BOMG01000175.1 GCF_016862075.1 Actinoplanes couchii
ATGAGAGTGACTCGCACTGGACTAACCCCAGTCATTGGAATCGATGGCCTCCATTTGTACCTGAATCTCCCGCGGGATGGCAGCGGGTAGGACCACGACAAAGTCATAACTCTCCGGGTCCTGGCCCACGCTCAAGGTGAGTTGGCCGTCACCCGTGCTCCACTACACCGGGCGTCTCGCCGATGTTCCGAGGCTTACATCCAGGCGCCGCACGTGGTCGGCGCCGGCAATGCAGGCGAGCTTCCCAGCCCATTCCCACGGACTCGCATCGACATTCAGTAGCCATGAGGATCCGCTGAGCGTGAGCATCACGTTGTCGTCATCGAGTTGCGCGTCCGCCCTCACGGTGAACAGCTCCATGCAAAGAGTGTCGCAGCGAGATCGACAGGGGGCTCCTCTTCGGGCACGAGGAGCCGGTCTGGCACCCCCGACAACCGGTCGTGGCAGCGGCCAGCCTCCGCGCGGAAAGCGGCATGAGCGTGCGGTTCTGGTCCTAGCCATCGAGCCGTTGCCGTCCTGTCGCAGTGCCGGGCACTGCGTTGCAGACAGAAATGCTGCGCAACCAGTCACGCTACTTTTGGCGAGGCGCCATCCGTGGCCACTGATGCTTGGAGAGACTATGCCCGATGATCTGAAGCGCTGGCGTAATGCCCTCGCCACCGACGACGCGGTTCAGGCCTTACGCGCTGCAGTCCAAGACGAACTCGCCGCCGGCGACTCGCGCGAACAGATCACAGAGCAACTGTCGCGGCTGGTCATGGTGCTGCGCCAGGAACAGAGACCCGACGAGGAGGAGGACCCAATCCTCGACGTCCTCGACATGCTGGCCGGTTGGTGCTCACCTGGTTCCGCCCTATGAGCAGCCCTCGCCCGAATCGCGGCAGATCCGGATACTCATTGTCGGCCTTCATCAAAGTCACGGCGCCAAGCAGTGGCCGTCCGTTAGCAGACCCGCATACCAGGAGTGGTAGCGCTCCACAGGCGGCGGAGTGACGTCGGCGAGCACGCAGACGTCGCCGATCCGAACGGCCCAGATCAGCGCGCCCCGCGCCGTCGGGTCCTCGTCCCGGCCTAACCGCACCACGGCGTCGGTGTACCCAGTCCGAGTCAGGGCCTGCCGCACCTTCGTAACGTACTCGCTGGTCGCGGCGAGTTCCGCGCTCCCGAGGCAGTGGCCGTTGCTGTCGAGCTCCTCCAGGCATCCGCCATCGCGACCCCGGTTGGCCACCGCGGCCGCGGCCTCGTCAAGCGCCTCGTCCTCGCCGATGGCTGGCGCCGGCGTACGCAGGTGGCTGTCCTTCAACTCCAGCGCGCAGTGGCCGTCGTCGTTAAGGGGGTCCGAACATCGCGTAGCCGGCGCACTGCCCTGCTGTAGCCGAGCGGTGTCGTGCTCGGTCGGCGCGCCACAGGCGGTAGCCAGTGCCAGGAGCAGGGCAGCTGGCGTCATCTGCACCCTCGGTGATCTCACTCCGCGCAAGATATGTGATCACCGCGCTGCGGCTGATCATCCGAGCCGGCGGAGAAACCGATACGACCGGCGCGACCTCGGCAACCAGAACGCCGTTCACGCGACGAGGAGTACCGAGCATGCCATCCACTGACTCGCCGCGCCAGCGCGCTGGCGGGTCATCAGGGTGATGCTGGGCCAAGGGCGGCAAGATCAATCGCGGTCTCGCGGACGGCGGCAGATCAGTGCGTTTGATCCTGACGTCGAACGCAGCGCCGTAAAGTTCATCCATGCACGAAACTGAGCCCGAGCTAGACGTGTATAGCCGGTTTACCAATCCCGGCCGGTATCGAGTCCTGCACGATGCGGCCGAGCATCTGTTGGACGATCTCGCCCGGGACTTCATGGTCGTCCGGAGCGAGGGCTCGGTGAGTGATCCAAGCCGCTTCAGCGGTCAAGTTCGCATGGTGCAACTCGACCCGACGCGTCCGGGAGTCGGCCGCCTCCGGATCAACTTCACCAGCTTTCCGGGGCTGGTGGTCAAGTTGGGCCAAGAGAGGGAGACAGCGTTGCCGGCATGCGGATGCGACGCCTGCGACGAAGACCCTCAAGAGCTGATCGAGGATCTTCACGACAAAGTCGAAAGCCTGACCCGTTCAAGGACCGGGCAGACGACCCGGTGGCGCCGAGGCAGCGACTGAAGGAACCGAGAACGTCCGATCCGCGGCAGATGAGGG
>NZ_BOMG01000176.1 GCF_016862075.1 Actinoplanes couchii
CGCCGGCCGCGCCCAGCCCAGCACGCTGGACCTGCCCACCTACCCCTTCCAGCGCCAGCGCTACTGGCTCGACGCCGAGACCGGCACCAACCGCTACCGGATCGACTGGAGCCGGCTCGACCCCGCGCCGGCCGCCCGCCTGGACGGCACCTGGTTGCTCGTCACCGGCGCGCCCGATCCCGCACACGACCTCGTCGAGCGGGCGCTGGCCGAGCGCGGCGCCCAGGTGCGCCGGGTGACACCGGAGCAGCTGAGCGGCGAGCCCGCCGCGACCGGCGTCATGTCGTTGCTGTCGTGGGACGACGGGGGAGCGGAGCACACGCTGGAGCTCCTCCGGACCGGTGCGCCCGGCCCGCTCTGGTGCGTGACCCGGGGCGCCGTCGCGGTCCGCGGCGACGACCTGACCGCCCCGGATCAGGCGCAGGTCTGGGGCCTCGGTCAGGTGGCCGCGATCGAGGAGCCCGCCCGCTGGGGCGGGCTGGCCGACCTGCCGGCCGAGTGCGACGCCGCGCAGGCCGGCGCCCTCGCCGAAGCCGTGGCCGCCGGCGAGCGCCAGATCGCCGTCCGGCGGGGTCGGGCGTACGCGCGCCGCCTCGTGCCGGCACCGCTCGGTCGGCGCCGGCGCCCGTTCCGGCCGCGCGGCACCATCCTGATCACCGGCGGCACGGGCGCGCTCGGGGCGCACCTCGCCCACTGGGCCGCGGCGGAGGGCTTCGAGCATGTGGTCCTCGTGAGCCGCCGCGGGGCCGGGGCGCCCGGTGCAGCGGAGCTTCGCGACCGGTTGACCGCGAGCGGCACCCGGGTCACCCTCGAAGCCTGCGACGTCACCGACCGTGCACGGTTGGCCGAGGTGATCGGGCGGATCGGGGACCTCGCCGCCGTGGTCCACGCGGCCGGAGTCTTGGACGACGGGACGCTCGACGGTCTCACCGCCGAACGGTTCGCCGCCGTCGTCCGGGCCAAGGCTCTCGGCGCCCGGCACCTCGACGAGCTGACCGCCGGTCGCGACCTGGACGCGTTCGTCCTGTTCTCCTCGGCCGCCGCGACCATCGGCGCGGCCGGGCAGGCCGCCTACGCCGCCGCCAACGCGGTCCTCGACGCGCTCGCGCACCGCCGCCGGGCCGCGGGCCGGCCGGCCACCTCGATCGCCTGGGGGCCGTGGGCGGGTGCCGGCATGGCCGCGAGCGCGGCGGCCGAGCGCCACCACCGCCGCACCGGGATCACGCCGTTGACCCCGCGGGCGGCGCTCACCGCGCTGCGTCAGGCCTGGGAGCAGGACGACACCGCGGTGACCGTCCTCGACGCCGACTGGTCCCGGTTCGCCGCCGCGCCGGTCCTGCCGCTGCTGCGGGACCTGCCGGCCGTGCAGGGGATGCGCCGCGCCGCGCCGTCCGTCCCGGTGCCGCGCGACGCCCGCGCCCTGCTCGCCCTCGTGCGCGGCGAGTCGGCCGCGGTGCTCGGCCACGACAGCGCGGACGCGGTCCCGTCGTCCCGGGCCTTCCGGGATCTCGGCTTCGACTCGCTCACCGCTGTCGAGCTGCGCAACCGGCTCGCCGGTGCCACCGGGCTCGCGCTGCCGAGCTCGCTGGTGTTCGACCACCCCACGCCGGCCCGCCTCGCCCAGCACCTGGGCGCGGAACTCGGAGGCGGCCGGGACGCGGACCAGGTGCCGGGCGCGCTCCCCGCGCGCGCCGGCGAGCCGGGCGACCCGATCGTCATCGTCGGCATGGCCTGCCGCTTCCCCGGTGGCGTGCGCTCGCCGGAGGAGCTGTGGCGGCTGCTCGACGACGGGACCGACGCGCTGAGCGCCTTCCCCGAGGACCGCGGCTGGGACCTCGACACGCTCTACGACCCGCGGCGCAGCCGGCCCGGCACCTCGTACGTCCGGGT
>NZ_BOMG01000177.1 GCF_016862075.1 Actinoplanes couchii
CGCCGGTCGACTGGACCTCGGTCCTGCCCGAGGCCGGCCGAGCCACGCTGCCCACCTATCCGTTCCAGCACCGGCGCTACTGGCTCGACGCACCGCGCCCCACGGCGGGCCCGGCCCGGGTGCTGCACCGCGTCGCCTGGCATCCCGTCACCACACCGGCCCGTCCGGCGCTGCACGGCACCTGGCTGGTCGTCGGCGACGGCCTGTCGTGGATCGACCGGGCGCTGGCCGACCACGGCGCGCACGTCGTCCGTGTGGACGCGGTCAGCCCGGAGCCGGTGCGGGACCTCGGCGACGTCACTGCGGTGGTGAGCCTGCTCGACGACCCCGCGGCCTGGCTGTCGCTGTTCCAGTCGATCGACGCTCCGCTGTGGACGGTGACCTCGGGGGCGGTCTCCGCCGGGCCCGACGACCCGCTGACCGACCCTGGCGCGGCCCAGCTGTGGGGACTCGGCCGGGTGGCCGCCCTGGAGCACCCGGCGCGGATCGGCGGCTTCGTGGACGTGCCCGCCGAGCCCGGGCCGCGTACCGGCCGGCTGTTCGCCGCCGTGCTCACCGGTGACGAGGACCAGGTGGCCGTCCGCGGCGCCGCTGCCTACGGACGGCGACTCGAAGCGGTGCCGGCCGCACCGGCCCAGCCGTGGCGGCCGTCGGGGACGGTGCTGGTGACCGGCGGCACCGGCGCGCTCGGCCGGCACTGCTCGCACTGGCTGCTCGCCAACGGCGCCGACCGGGTCGTCCTGATCAGCCGTGGCGGAGCCGCCACGGCCGAGCCTGACCCGCGGGTCACCGTGGCGGCCTGCGACGCCGCGGATCGTGAGCAGCTCGCCGCGCTGCTGGCCACCATCGAGATCGACGCCGTCGTGCACGCGGCCGGCGTGCTCGACGACGGGCTGCTGGACTCACTCACCCCCGAGCGCCTCCGCGCCGTGGCCCGGCCCAAGGTCGACGCCGTGCGGCACCTGCACGAGCTGACCCTTGACCGGGATCTGTCCGCGTTCGTGCTCTTCTCCTCACTGGCCGGGACGACGGGCTCGGCGGGGCAGGGCAACTACGCCGCCGCGAACGCCTTCCTCGACGCGTTCGCCGAGCACCGGTGTGGCCTCGGCCTGCCGGCCACCAGCATCGCCTGGGGGCCGTGGGCCGGCGACGGTATGGCCGGCCGGGCCGACGGCACCCTCTCCTGGGCCGGGCTCACCCCGCTCGCGCCGTCGGCGGCCCTCGACGCGCTGGGCGAGGCTGTCGGGCGCGAGCTCCCGGCCGTCGTGGCGGCTCGCGCCGACTGGTCCCGCTTCGCCACCGCCCTCACCGAGGCGCGGCCGAGCCACCTGCTCGACGTGCTGGCGCCGGCGGTCCCCGCACGCACACCGGTGCGGCAGGGGCCGCGCACCCGGCGGGAGTTGCTCGACCTGGTCCGGACCTCGGTCACCGCCGTGCTCGGCCACGGGGACGGCGACCGGCTCGACGCCGGGCGAGCCTTCCGTGACCTCGGCTTCACCTCCCTCAGCGCGGTCCGGCTGCGCAACGCGCTGGCTGCGGTCACCGGGCTGACCCTGGACGCCACGGTCGTCTTCGACCACCCGAGCATGGACGCGCTGACCGGGTACCTGGCCTCGTTGCTGCTGGACTCGCCGGACGCCGCGGAGACGCCGGTGGTCCGTGCGGCCACCGACGAGCCGGTGGCCATCGTCGGCATGGCCTGCCGGTTCCCCGGTGGCGTGCGCTCGCCGGAGGACCTGTGGGAGCTGCTGGCCGCCGGAACGGACGCGATCGCCGAGTTCCCGTCCGACCGCGGCTGGGACCTCGACACGCTCTTCGACCCCGACGGTGGGACACCTGGCACCTCGTACGTCCGGGA
>NZ_BOMG01000178.1 GCF_016862075.1 Actinoplanes couchii
CCCAGAGTAGCTGCCTGCGTAGTGAGAGCTTCGGCTGGTGACGCGTGTCGGGCGAGTCCCACGTATTCGGTAGGGATTCCGAGCAGCAGAGCCAGATCTCGGCGCACCTCGACCTGGTCAATGGGTGGATGCTCACGTTCGACCCGCGAAAGGGTCGAGGCCGAGCAGCCATACAGATTGCCGAGTTGTTCGAGGGTGAGGCCAGCGGCCCGGCGGGCGAGTCTGATGACAGCGCCAGGTTGATCATCGCGGACCGCCCTTGCCAGGGCGGGAGACGCCCACACCTGGTGGGTCGGCGGGACGAGCGGATGCTGTGCGTCCATACCGGAACGGTATCGGCTGTAATCGATCGAGGCACAAATGACTTTGCAGGCCCTGCAAACCGCTGTCACCTTCTGCAATCAGCATATTGCTCATGGCGGCCGATGAGACTTCATGGATGCAGGAACGGCAACCCGCCGTTGCTGACAGGAGGATCCGATGCCCATCATTCCCCCCACCGTCACCATCACGACCCCGGCACTGATCAACGGAAAATCGCTGATCTCCGATGGCCTGCTCGCCAGGCTGACCACTCGCATCGCCGACGAACACCCTGAACTGGCACCGGACATGCCAACTCGGATCATGGACCAGGCCCTGGCGTTCCTGGGCACCTGTGCTGTAGCGACCCGGCCGATCGGCCCGAGCGACACCGTCGACATCGGCTGGCACACGTTCATCCTCTACACCACCGAGTACGCCGAGTTCTGCGCCCGGATCGCGGGCCGCTTCATCCATCACGTGCCGGACGACGACCCGGTCGTGTCGCCTGTTCAGGTGAAACTCGCCGACGTCGTCGAGACGATCACCGCGGCTGGCTACCGCGTCGACCCTGAGCTGTGGCCGCTGACGATGCGGGTCGACTGCTCGCAGTGCCACTCAGGCTGCCACGACGGGAACTAGCACCAGCCCTTCCGGCGGTGGGGGCGCGGCGTAGCCTGATCGGCGCCGCGCCCTACGCCACCGGGAGGACTCGCTGTGCCTCAGCTCCACTGGCACCAGCTACCCGCGCCGGCCCGAGCCTCCGTCGAGGCCCGGGCCGGCACCGTTGAACGGGTAACCACCGTACAGGCGGGTTCGGTCGCCGACTTGACGGCGATCCTGCACACCAGCAAAGGCGAGACCTTCTGCAAAGCCGTACGAGAGACACATCGGCTGGCGTGGCTGCACCGCCGTGAGGCCGAGCTCAACCCACACCTGCCCGACCTCGTACCGCGGCTGCAGTGGCACGTCGAAGCAGCCGGATGGATCATGCTCGGTTTCGACAAGGCACCGGGACGGCACGTGAACGTGGCGCCCGGATCGCCCGACCTGCCACGCCTGGCAGCCACCCTGAGCGTCATTGCCGCCACCCCGGCACCACGACCTCCGGTACGGATCCAACCGGCGACAACCCGATGGGCCGACTACCTACCCCCGGAGGTAGTCGACGGCGACACCCTCGTACATACCGACATGAGCACAGCGAATTTCCTGGTCGACCCGTATTCGATCTCGGTGGTCGACTGGGCGATGCCCTGCCGCGGAGCCCCCTGGCTCGACACGACACTCATGATCGCCCGTCTGATCCGCGCCGGCCACACCCCAGCGCAGGCAGAACAGTGGGCAGCACAAGTACCTGCATGGCGCGACGGCCCGCCGGATGCCATCACCGCGTTCGCCACGGCGTGCGCTGCACGAAGCGCCGAATGGGCCGAGCAGCACCCGGCACCACACTTTCGAGAACTCGCCGACGCCGGCCACGACTGGGTCCGCTACCGGCGCCAGTCGTGAACCACTGTCAGAGTT
>NZ_BOMG01000179.1 GCF_016862075.1 Actinoplanes couchii
GGTCCGCAACGGCACCGATGTCGTCGGCGTTCTGGCGATCTTCGACCGCCGGGACACCGAACGCGACCCGGACCTGCTGGCCACCCTGGACACGGTGGCCGCGTACATCGGCCAGTACGTGCACCGCCGGCACGCCGAGGAGCTGGAACTCGAACTGAGCCGGGCCCGCCGCGAGTTCGACCGGATCGTCTCGAACCTGAGCGACTACCTCTACACGGTCCGGATCACCGCCGAGGGCGAGGTGCACATGGTGTACGCCAGCCCCAACACCGGCGTCTTCGGTGGCCCCCTCCCGGACGCCGGCGATCTCGGATTCATGACCGATCTGGTACATGGTGACGACCGGGCCGCCTTGGAGGCGTACTCCGGCAATCTGATGTCCGAAATGCCCGCCCAGATGGAGTGCCGGCTGATCGGCTTCGACGGGGTGACCCGCTGGGTGTGGGCCCGGGCGTTCCCGCGCCGCGAGGACGGCGTGCTCTACGTCGACGGGGTGTGCAGCGACGTCACCCAGCGCCACCACGACCACGCCCGGCTGCGCCAGCAGGCCGAACTGCTCGACCTGGCGCCCACCGCGGTGATCGTCCGCGATCTGGACGACCGGATCACCTGGTGGAACCGGGGCGCCGAGGCCACCTACGGCTGGAGCGCCGAGGCCGCCGTCGGCTGTCCCACGCACCGGCTGCTGGACACCCGGTTCCCGGTGCTGCGCACCCTGGTCGACCAGTCGCTGACCGCCGAGGGGGAGTGGCACGGCGAGGTCAGTCACCTGCGCAGCGACGGCAGCCGGATCATCGTGCTGTCGCACCAGGCGATGCAGTACGACGAGGACGGCGCCCCGGTGGCGATCCTCGAGGTCAACGTCGACGTGACCGCCCGCAAGCAGGCCGAACGGCAGCAGGCCGACAGCGAGCAGCGGCTGCGCACCCAGTTCGCGCTGGCCACCGTCGGTCAGGCCACGTTCGCGATGAACGGCGTGTTCCAGCAGGTCAACCCGGCGCTGGCGACGATGCTCGGCCGGCAGGTCGGCGAGCTGGAGTCGATGACGTTCGACGAGATCACCCACCCGGACGAGCGGGTCGCCAACCAGCGGGCCGCGGCCCTGCTGTTCACCCAGGACCTGCCGATGGACCGCAGCCTGCGGCTGCTGCGCGCCGACGGCGGCATCGTGGACGCCGAGGTCGGCATGTCCCTGGTCCGCGACAGCGACGGGCAGCCGGTCGGATTCATCGCCGTGGTCCAGGACGTGACCGCCCGCCTGGCCGCCGAACGCGACCGCGACACCGCCGCCTCCCAGCTGGCCCTGCGCAACACCGAACTGCAGGACAGCAACATCCAGCTGGCGGCGGCCAACGCGATGAAGATGGACCTGATGGGCATGCTGTCCCACGAGATCGGGACACCCCTGAACACCATCACCGGGTACGCCGATCTGCTGCTCGGCAACGCCGACGGGTTCGCCGACCCGCAGCGCAAGGCGGTCGACGTGATCGCCCGGTCGGCCCGCAAACTGGAGTTGCTGCGTGCCGAGATCCTGACCATGTGCATCCTGGACGCCGGCCAGCTCAGCGTCGACCCGGAGCCGGTGGACGTGGCGCGGGCCCTCGCCGACGCGGTCGCCGGCCTGGACCTGAGCGTGCCGATCGACTGCCCGGCCGGCCTGACCGTGCTGGTCCACCCCAGCCACCTGCAGCAGATCGTCACGAACTTCTGCACCAACGCCACCAAGTACGCCGGCGGGG
>NZ_BOMG01000181.1 GCF_016862075.1 Actinoplanes couchii
GTTACCTTTTTCAGGTCCCCGTAGGGGACGCTCGGTCGCCTGGTCCGGCATGACTGCCTGCCCCTGTCGTTCGCATGATCCGGGGGGTGTTGTCACCGGGCCGGGTGGCGCCGATGGACCGCTGATAAGGGACATGACCACTCGTCAGGTCGGGTTGGTCTCTTCGTAACGTGGCTGCCGGCAGTCGACGCCAGACAAGCGCGACCGGGATAGGTACCGCTGTCGCGGGGAGGCGATGTGCACGACGGCTACCAGGTGTTTCTCGGTCTGGACGTAGGCAAGGACGGTCATCACGCCGTCGCCTTGAACCGCGACGGCAAGCGTCTGCACGACGCCCCTCTGGTCAACATCGAGGCCCGGTTGCGGCAGGTGTTCGACAAACTCGCCAGGCACGGTGCAGTGCTGGTCGTCGTTGACCAGCCCGCCTCGATCGGAGCCCTGCCCGTCACCGTCGCCCGAGCCGCCGGGCACCAGGTCGCCTACCTGCCCGGCCTGGCCATGCGCCGCATCGCGGACCTGCATCCCGGCAACGCCAAGACCGACGCCCACGACGCCTTCGTGATCGCCGACGCCGCCCGGACCCTGCCCCACACACTGCGCCGGGTCGACGTCGGTGACGACACCCTCGCCGAGCTGGAGGTCCTGGTCGGCTTCGACGACGACCTCGCCGGCGAAGCCACCCGCACCGCGAACCGCATCCGGGGACTGCTCACCCAGATCCATCCCGCACTCGAACGTGTCCTCGGCCCGAAAGTGCAGCACAAGGCAGTCCTGGAACTGCTGTCGCGATGCGGTGGGCCTGCCGGACTGCGCCGCGCGGGCCGGTCGAAACTCGTCGAGATCGTCCGCCCGAGAGCCCCGCGGATGGGCGAACGGCTGATCGAGCAGATCCTCACCGCCCTCGCCGAGCAGACCGTGACCGTCCCCGGCACCACAGCAGCCGAGACGATCCTGCCCAAGCTGGCCGACAGCCTGCGCGAAGTCTTGCGCCAACGCGACGAGCTGGCCGTCGAGGTCGAACGGATGCTTGATGCCCACCCTCTTGCCGAGGTCCTGACCTCGATGCCCGGCATCGGGGTCAGGACCGCAGCCCGGATCCTCCTCGAAGTCGGTGACGGCACCGCCTTCGCCACCTCAGGCCATCTCGCCGCCTACGCCGGCCTCGCTCCGGTCACCCGCCGCTCCGGCACCAGCATCCGCGGCGAACACCCACCCAAAGGCGGCAACAAACAGCTCAAACGCGCGTTCTTCCTCGCTGCGTTCGCCTCACTGTCACACCCACCATCCCGCACCTACTACGACCGCAAAAGAGCCCAGGGCAAACGCCACAACGCCGCCCTCATCTGCCTCGCCCGCCGCCGCGTCGACGTCCTGTTCGCCATGCTCCGCGACCGCCAGCCCTACCAAGCCCGACCTACAGACCACGCCCTTGCCGCTTGACGAAAACCATAGGGACA
>NZ_BOMG01000182.1 GCF_016862075.1 Actinoplanes couchii
GGGGTGGTTGTTCGTTTGCTGTGAATCACACAGTGGACGCTAAGCATAAAATTTAGGGTGGTTAAGCCCTCGGCCTATTAGTACCGGTCAACTCAACACGTTACCGTGCTTACATCTCCGGCCTATCAACCCAGTAGTCTAGCTGGGAGCCTTACCCACTCAAGGTGGTGGGATACCTCATCTCGAAGCAGGCTTCCCGCTTAGATGCTTTCAGCGGTTATCCCTTCCGAACGTAGCCAACCAGCCATGCTCCTGGCGGAACAACTGGCACACCAGAGGTTCGTCCGTCCCGGTCCTCTCGTACTAGGGACAGCCCTTCTCAAGTATCCAACGCGCACGGCGGATAGGGACCGAACTGTCTCACGACGTTCTAAACCCAGCTCGCGTACCGCTTTAATGGGCGAACAGCCCAACCCTTGGGACCTGCTACAGCCCCAGGATGCGACGAGCCGACATCGAGGTGCCAAACCATCCCGTCGATATGGACTCTTGGGGAAGATCAGCCTGTTATCCCCGGGGTACCTTTTATCCGTTGAGCGACACCGCTTCCACACGCAAGTGCCGGATCACTAGTCCCGACTTTCGTCCCTGCTCGACCCGTCAGTCTCACAGTCAAGCTCCCTTGTGCACTTACACTCAACACCTGATTGCCAACCAGGCTGAGGGAACCTTTGGGCGCCTCCGTTACCCTTTAGGAGGCAACCGCCCCAGTTAAACTACCCACCAGACACTGTCCCTCGACCCGATCAGGGCCGCAAGTTAGATACCCAAACCCAACAGAGTGGTATTTCAACATTGCCTCCACCCGAACTGGCGTCCGAGCTTCACCGGCTCCCACCTATCCTACACAATTAAATTCAGATACCAATGTCAAGCTATAGTAAAGGTCCCGGGGTCTTTCCGTCCTGCCGCGCGTAACGAGCATCTTTACTCGTACTGCAATTTCGCCGGGCCTGTGGTTGAGACAGTGGGGAAGTCGTTACGCCATTCGTGCAGGTCGGAACTTACCCGACAAGGAATTTCGCTACCTTAGGATGGTTATAGTTACCACCGCCGTTTACTGGCGCTTAAGTTCTCCGCCTCGCCCCGAGGAGCTAACAGGTCCCCTTAACGTTCCAGCACCGGGCAGGCGTCAGTCCATATACATCGTCTTACGACTTGGCATGGACCTGTGTTTTTAGTAAACAGTCGCTTCCCCCTGCTCTCTGCGGCCATACCACGCTCCACCAGCAAGTGGCTTCACGCGTCCGGCCCCCCTTCTCCCTAAGTTACGGGGGCAATTTGCCGAGTTCCTTAACCACAGTTCACCCGTCGCCTTGGTATTCTCTACCTGACCACCTGTGTCGGTTTAGGGTACGGGCCGCTCAAAGCTCGCTAGAGGCTTTTCTCGGCAGCATAGGATCAATGACTTCACCAGAACGGCTCGGCATCACGTCTCAGCCTC
>NZ_BOMG01000183.1 GCF_016862075.1 Actinoplanes couchii
AGGGCGGTTGCGGACTGTTTGAGTTGATCGATGTGTTGGTTCCGTTTGGAGATCGTTCTCCTGGTTCGCGATAGATAGTGATCACTCGATGGCGTGAAAGATGAGGATCAGTCACGTCAAGTGGTCTGCCTGCCCGGTTGGGCAGGTCATGAGCGAACGAAAGCGGTATCCCAGCGACGTCACCGACCGGCAGTGGGCGTTGCTCGGCCCGTTCCTGGACGCCTGGCGGGCCAAGCGGGTGTCGGTCGCGGGCCGGGTCGGCGGGCAGGATCTGCGGGAGGTCGTGAACGCGATCCTGTATCAGAACCGGACCGGCTGCCAGTGGGCGTACCTGCCGCACGACCTGCCCCAGAAAGCGGTCACTTACTACTATTTCGCTCTGTGGCGTGACGACGGCACCGACCAGGCCATCCATGACCTGCTGCGCTGCCAGGCCCGGGAGAAAGCCGGCCGGGCCGAGGACCCGTCCATGGTCATCCTGGACACCCAGTCGATCCGGGCCGCGAACCACGTCCCCGCCGCCACGACCGGCAAAGACGCCGGCAAGCGGGTTCCCGGCCGCAAACGCGGCCTGGCCGTGGACGCGCTGGGTCTGATCATCGCCGTGATCGTGACCGCCGCGTCGATCTCCGACAACCAGGTCGGGATCCGGCTACTGGACAGGGTCGCCGAACACAACCCGACGGTGACGGCGGCGTTCGTCGACGCCGGGTTCAAACAGGACTTCGCCCTGCACGGCGCGATGATGGGCATCGACGTCCAGGTCGTGAAACGCTCCGACACCCGGCCCGGGTTCGTCCCGGTGAAGAAGAGGTGGCTGGTCGAGCAGGTCAACGGCACCCTGATGCTGCACCGCCGACTGACCCGCGAATACGAGAGCCGCCCCGAATCCAGCGTGTCGCGAACTCTGTGGGCCTCGATGGCCAACATCGTCCGCAGACTGACCGACACCGTCACCCCGACCTGGCGGTGACCAGGTCATGCGCCTGAACGCGATCCTCGACCTGATCGCCGAACGAGAGAACCTCGCAGGCCACGCCGCCGCCCAGCTCCGCGAGAAGATCACCGCCCTCACCGCCGAACTCGCCCGTCTCGACAGCGAGCTCGCCGATCTGGCCACCACCAGAACCACGCTGAAAGACCTGGCAGCCGATCAGTTCACCGACGACGACCCGACCATCGCCAGTGCCCCCTACCAGCAGATCCTTGCCGTTCTCACCGCGAATCCGGCCGGGATGAGAGCCAAGGACATCTGCCTTGCCGTCGGCGTCGATCCGACCCCGAAACACGTCGAAGGCGCCCGCGCACGACTCAAACGCCTGGTCACCCGCAAGATCCTGACCGAGAACGAACCGGGCATCTTCGCCCTCATCCCGAAACGGACCTAACGTTTCCTACCGCCCT
>NZ_BOMG01000184.1 GCF_016862075.1 Actinoplanes couchii
CTACTTGTTTCATTGAAGTACGACCGCAGCCCGGCCAGGCTTGGTCGAGGTGACCGGTGGGATCGCTCGCTCGCGGCTGTCCACCGCAGCTCTGGTGTGACTCACTCATGGCATGCGCCTGCCGGTCACCGCGGCGCGGAGTGGCTCAAGAGGGGTATGCCCAGCTCAAAGTAGCGCTGCCCTCCCGCCGATACCCATCGTTGGTTCGAGGGAGAGGCAAGCACATGGGCCAGGTCATCATCGGCGTAGACCCGCACAAACGCTCCGCGACCATCGAGGTCATCGACCAGCGCGAACGCGTCCAGGGCAAGGGCCGGTTCGGCACCGACAGCGACGGCTACCAGGCGATGCTCGCCGCCGGCCGCAAACACGGCGTCCGGACCTGGGCGGTCGAAGGCTGCAGCGGCATCGGCCGACACGTCGCCCAGCGCCTGGTCGCCGACGGCGAGACCGTCCTGGACGTGCCGGCGAAGCTGTCCGCCCGGGCCCGGGTGTTCTCCACCGGCCAAGGCCGCAAAACCGACCCCGTCGACGCGCACAGCGTCGCCGTCGTAGCCCTGCGCACCCCCGACCTGCGACAGGTCACCGCCGACGACACCACCGTGGCACTACGGCTACTCGTCGACCGCCGCGACCAGCTCGGCCGTACCCGCACCGAGATCGTGTCCCGGCTGCACCACCTGCTGCTGGAACTGGTCCCCGGCGGGGCGAAGAAGTTCCTGTCCGCGCAGCAGGCCCGCGCTCTGCTCAACACCGTCCGGCCGCGTGACGTCGTCGGCAAGACCCGCCGCTGGCTGGCCTCCGAACTGATCCACGAACTCGTGACCATCGACAAGAAGATCAAGGTTGCGAACGCCGAGTTGACCGAGCTCGTCGTCTCGACCGGCAGCACGCTGCAGGAACTGCACGGGATCGGGCCGTCCGGCGCCGCACGCCTGATCGGGGACATCGGCGACGTCAGCCGGTTCACCAGCCGCGGTCACTTCGCGTCCTGGAACGGCACCGCCCCGATCGACGCGTCCTCCGGCGACCAGAACCGGCACCGCCTGTCGCGCGCCGGTAACCGGCGCATCAACCGGGTCCTGCACATCATGGCCGTCGTCCAGCTGCGCAACGACACCGAAGGACGCCGCTACTACCGGCGCAAACTCGCCGAGGGCAAGACCACCATGGAGGCCATGCGCGCCCTGAAACGCCGGCTGTCCGACGTCGTCTACCGGCAGATGGCCGCCGACGCCAAACGGCACAGGACGGGCCCGGGAGGACAAGCGGGGGCGACTCTGCAATCCAGCGCGGCCGACCCAAACCCCCAGGTCGACACTTCGGAGAAGTCACTTCCCGGACCCGCCGAAGACCACCGTAGAACACCGCTCCTCACCGCCTCTTGACACAGAGGGGTGCC
>NZ_BOMG01000185.1 GCF_016862075.1 Actinoplanes couchii
GGGTCTGTCAATATAACGGTGTAACTCGGTTGATATGGGTCAGCTGCGGGCTGCGGTGAGGCGTCCTTCGAAGGCGAGGTCGAAGGCGTTGAGGGCGGGTTTCCAGCGGGTGATCCAGCGGCGCCGCCCGGTGCCGGTCGGGTCGAGGGCCATCACGGCGAGGTAGACGCATTTCAGGGCGGCCTGCTCGTTCGGGAAGTGGCCGCGGGCCCGGACGGCCCGGCGGATCCGGGCGTTCACGCTCTCGATCGCGTTGGTCGAGCAGACGACCTTGCGGATCTCGGCGTCGAAGGCGAGGAAGGGCACGAACTCGGCCCAGGCGTTCTCCCAGAGCCGGACGATCGCCGGGTACCTGTCGCCCCAGGTCTCGGCGAATTCCAGGAATCGCTGTTCGGCGGCCTGTTCGGTCGGTGCGGTGTAGACCGGCTTCAACGCCTTGGCGATCGCGTCCCAGTGCTGGCGGCCCGCGTATCTGAACGAGTTGCGCAGTAGGTGGACCACGCAGGTCTGGACCACCGTCTTCGGCCAGACGGTGTTGATCGCGTCAGGCAGGCCGGTGAGACCGTCGCAGACGGCCATCAGCACGTCCTCGACGCCGCGGTTCTTCAGCTCGGTACACACCTGGAACCAGAACTTCGCGCCCTCGCCGCCGTCGCCGGCCCAGAGCCCGAGAATGTCGCGGGTGCCCTCGGCCGTGACCGCCAGAGCGACGTAGACCGGCCGGTTGGCGACCTTCCCATCGCGGATCTTGACGTTGATCGCGTCCAGGAACACGACCGGGTAGACGCGGTCCAGGGGCCGGTTCTGCCACTCGGCCATGCCGTCCATGACCTTGTCGGTGATCGTGGAGATCGTCTGGCGTGACACCTCGGCGCCATAGACCTCGGCCAGATGAGCGCTGATCTCACCCGTGGTCAGGCTTTTCGCGGACAGCGACAGGACCATGTCCTCGACGCCGGTCAGCCGCCGCTGCCGCTTACGGACGATCTGCGGCTCGAACGAGCCGTTCCGGTCCCGCGGCACGACGATCTCGACCGGGCCGACATCGGTCAGCACGGTCTTCGCCCGCGACCCGTTGCGGGAGTTCCCGCCGTCCTTACCGACCGGATCGTGTTTCTCATAGCCGAGATGGTCGGTGATCTCGCCTTCCATCGCAGCCTCGATCACCCGCTTGGTCAACTGCTGCAACAAGCCGCCGTCGCCGGTCAGCTGCAGACCCGCGGCACGAGCCTGCTCAACCAGACGGCCGACCAACTCGGCATCGACACCCGCCGGCGGGGTCGCTGGATCCTTCTTCTTCGCCACCGCGGAAGTATCCACGGTCTCAGTGATGACGGTCATCAGATGTGTCTCCTTGATCAGGAGTTACACCGTCTTTTGTACAGACCC
>NZ_BOMG01000186.1 GCF_016862075.1 Actinoplanes couchii
CAAACTGACGACTCGACTCGTTCGTGAGAACTGTGAGTATGGTGGCGTGCTGCTTCGGGCCGTGGTCTGACTCGCGTGATAACTGGCGTTGAGGCCTTGGTTTGGATCTGTCGGCTGCGGCCCGGAGCGGTGCTTGCTGAACCCGGACCGGGAGGTCGTGTCCCGATAGGGGCCTTGCCGTGAACAAGGCGCCGTCACAGTTTTGACCGTTCCTGCCGGTCCGGGCTCGGCCATCAGTGCCCCCGAGCAGATCAGGAACCCGATGTCCTCCACCAGAATGCCGCATCCCGCCGCCGGACAGCAGACCGGTAGCGGTGAGGTCGTGGTCGGTGTCGACACCCACAAGGACTTCCACGTCGCGGTCGCGCTCACCACGGCCGGCGCGATGCTCGGCAGCCAACGTTTCCCGGCCACCGCCGACGGCTACCGGCGCCTGCTGGCCTGGGCCCGCAGCCATGGTGAGGTACGCCGTGCCGGTGTTGAGTGCACCAGTTCCTACGGCGCGGCCCTGACCCGCTACCTGCTCGGCGAAGGCGTCGACGTCATCGAGGTCGGCTTCGGCGACAAGGCCACCCGACGGCGCCGCGGCAAGTCCGATGTCATCGACGCCGAGGTCGCCGCCCGGGCCGTGCTGGCCGGCACCGCCCGAGCCGTGGCCAAGACCACCGACGGCCCCGTCGAGATGATCCGCCTGTTCAAACTGGCCAAGAACTCGGCGATCAAGGCTCGCACCCAGAGCATCAACCAGCTCAAAGCCGTCCTCGTCAACGCGGATCCCGCTCTGCGTGAGCCGTTGTCCGGGCTCGGCCCGAAAACCCTGCTGCACCGTTGCCTCGCCCTGCGGCTGGACCACGACCCGCACGACCCGAACACCGCAACCGTCTACACCCTGCAACTGCTGGCCCGCCGGATCCAGGCACTCAGTACCGAGATCGACGACCTGAACAAGCAGCTCACCACCGTCATCGCCGCCCACTGGCCGCACCTGCTGCAACAGCCCGGGATCGGGCCGGACAGCGCCGCTACCCTGCTGATCACCGCCGGCGACAACCCCGAACGGCTGCACAACGAGAGCTCCTTCGCCGCGCTCTGCGGCACCAGCCCGGTCGAGGCCTCTTCCGGCAAATCCCGTCGGCGACGACTCAACCGCGGCGGCGACCGCCAAGCCAACGCCGCGCTCTACCGCATCGTGCTGTCCCGGCTCCGGCTGCACCCACCGACCCGCGCCTACCGCGACCGGCGCACCGCCGAAGGAAAAACCACCCGCGAGATCATGCGCTGCCTCAAACGCTACATAGCCCGAGAAATCTACGGCCTCCTCAGCCCACAACCCGCCACCTGAAACCTTGACAGTTATAGGGGCATCC
>NZ_BOMG01000188.1 GCF_016862075.1 Actinoplanes couchii
CTGCCATGCCGTTCGACGCACCGTCCTGGTTCACCGCCGAACCACGAACGACTCCCAGAATCCGCCGGCCATTACGCCGCGCGTCCGACAGCCGTTCCAGGACGATCAGGCCGGCACCCTCGCTCCACCCGGTGCCGTCCGCGGCCTGCGCGAACGGCTTGCACCGCCCGTCGGCGGCAATGCCCTGCTGGTGGGAGAAGTCCACGAACGGCTGCGGTGTCACCATGACGCACGCACCGCCGGCCAGCGCCAGGTCGCACTCGCCCTGCCGCAGCGCCTGCGCCGCCAGATGCACCGACACCAACGACGACGAGCACGCCGTATCCATGCTCACCGCCGGGCCCTCCAGGCCGAGCACGTACGCGATCCGGCCGGACGCCACGCTCGGCAGGTTGCCGGTCAGCAGGTACCCGGCGGCCGCCGCGCTGGCCGCAGCCGACCAGGCGCCGTAGTTCTGGTCGATGACGCCGGCGAAGACCCCGGTCATCGAGCCGCGCAGCGAGTAGGGGTCGATGCCGGAGTCCTCGAGCGCCTCCCACGCCACCTCCAGCAGCAGCCGCTGCTGTGGGTCCATGGACGCCGCCTCCCGCGGTGAGATCCCGAAGAATGCCGCGTCGAACCCGGCCATGTCCTGGATGAAGGCACCCTCACGCACGTACGACTTGCCCGGTGTGCCCGGTACGGGGTCGTACAGGGCCGCCACGTCCCAGCCTCGGTCGGCCGGGAAGGGGTCGAGCACGCACACGCCGGAGGACACCAGATCCCACAGCCCGTCGCCGTCGCTCACCCCGCCCGGGTAGCGGCAGCCCAGGCCGACGATCGCGATCGGCTCGACTGCGCGTTCCTCCACGTCGCGGAGGCGCTCGCGGGTGTTGTACAGGTCAACTACCGCGCGCTTGAGGTAGGTGGAGAGTTCTTCTTCCGTCGCCATTGCCTTCGCACCCCGTTACAGAAAGGACGATCCGTCGAAACCGCGGTCGACCAGGTTGAAGAGTTGCTCGGGTGTTGCCGCCTGGATCTGGTCGCCGAGGTCGTCGGCGGGCTTCGCACGCCGGTCGAGACGCCGCAGAAGGGCCTCCAGCTCGGTGATGACCTTCTTGCGCAGGGTGTCGTCCCGATCGGTGATCGACCCGACGGCGGTGCTGAGTCGCTGTAGGTGATCGAGGGGGGACTCGGCCCGCTCGGCGACCTCCGGAGACAGTTGGGTGTGCAGGTATGTGGTGATGTGGCCC
>NZ_BOMG01000189.1 GCF_016862075.1 Actinoplanes couchii
ACTGCTAGTGCCTCGTCTTTGAACGTTGGACGTGTAATCCGTCGTTTCTGAGCGTGTTTCGGGCAGGCTTGTCCTCTCGCTGTCTTGTGGGAGGTGATGCCGGGTGGGCCGACGCCCGGAAGTGTTCGTACGGGATCTGTCGATGCCGGAAGGTCAGCGGCTGCAGAAGATCACCCGTACCGCGAAGGACCCGGTCAAGCTGCGGCGGGCGATCGTGGTGCTGATGTCCGCCCAGGGCCAGCCCGCGGCGGACATCGCATACCTGCTCAAGGCCACCGGCGACTACGTCCGTGACGTGATCCACGCGTTCAACGAGCGGGGGTTCGACGCCCTGAACCCAAAATGGAGAGGGGGCACACCCAACAGGATCAGTGAGCAGACCCGCGACTGGATCTGCGTGATCGCCCGGTGTGACCCCCGATTCCTCGGACAGCCCTTCTCCTGCTGGAGCCTGTCGAAACTACGTGACTACCTGATCGCCACCGGCCGCGTCACCACGATCAGCATCGAGACCGTCCGCAGGATCCTGCACGAACAAGGGGTCACCTGGCAGACGTCGAAGACGTGGAAGACCAGCAACGACCCGGACTTCGTCACCAAGATGCGCCGCATCCTCGACCTCTACGACCACCCGCCCGCCGGCGGCCGCGTCGTCTGCGTCGACGAGTTCGGGCCCTTGAACCTGCAACCGCGGCCCGGCAAATCCTGGAAACCGCAGGGTAAGCCAGTCCGGCTGCGGGCCACCTACCACCGTGACCACGGGGTCCGGCACATGATCGCCAGCCTCGACCTGACCACCGGCAGAATCCACTACCGGATCCGCGACCGGAAACGCTCGACCGAGTTCCTCGACTTCCTCAAGACCCTCCGACGCCGCTGGCCAGGCGAAACACTGCACCTGATCCTGGACAACTTCTCCCCGCACAAACACCCGAGTGTCCGGGCCTGGTGCGCCGCCAACGCCGTCGAACTGGTCTTCCTGCCGACCTACAGCTCGTGGTTGAACTGGATCGAGGCCGAGTTCGCCGCCCTGCGCTACTTCGCCCTCAACGGCACCGACCACCAGTCACACGCCGAACAGGACACCGCGATCGGCGACTACATCCGATGGCACAACCAGCGAGCCCGACCCAAAACCGGATACGCGACCAAGTCCAAGATCCGCCACCCGGATTACCCCTTCAAGGCCGCATGACGAGGCACTAG
>NZ_BOMG01000190.1 GCF_016862075.1 Actinoplanes couchii
GTTCTGCCCAGAGAGGTTGGGAACGCGGTTGGCGGGTGGTCCGCCAATGGCGGTGTGGTGGCGATGGTGATTGTAGGTGTGCAGGAATCGGGGTAGGGCCTTTCGGCGGGCGTTTTCGCTGGTGTAGGGCTTGGTGTAGGCCCATTCCTCGGTGAGGGTGCGGTGGAAGCGTTCGACTTTGCCGTTGGTTTGCGGCCGGTACGGGCGGGTCTTCTTCACGCGGACGTCGAGTTCGGTGCAGGTCTGGTGCCAGAGCCGGGACTTGTAGCAGGAGCCGTTGTCGGTCAGGACCCGGGTGACGGTGATCCCTTGCGCGGTGAACCAGGCGTGGGCTCGTCGCCAGAAGGCGGTGGCGGTTTCTTTGGTCTCGTCGGTGAGGATTTCGGTGTAGGCCAGGCGGGAGTGGTCGTCCAGGGCGGTGTGCAGATAGGCGTAGCCGACGCCGGCGCCGCCCCAGGCGTCGGTGGCATGTCCGGGTGTGGCGGTGCGGTTGAGTTTGCCCTGGTGGCGTCCCTGGGTGCGGTGGCCGCCGCCGTCGGGGATGTTGCCGAGTTTCTTGATGTCGACGTGGATCAGGTCGCCGGGCGCGTCGTGTTCGTAGCGGCGGATGGGTTCGGCGGTGGCTCTGTCGAGGTGGGACAGGCGGGCGGCACCGGCCCGGCGCAGGATGGCGTGGCAGGTGGAGGCGGGCAGGCCGAGTCGCCAGCCGATCCGGACGGGTCCGAGGCGTTTGCTGCGGCGTAGGTGCAGGACCTTGCGTTCGATCGGGCGGGGTGTGCGGTTCGGACTGTGGTGCGGGCGGCTGGAGCGGTCGGCCATGCCTGCCGGGCCGTCGGTGCGGTAGCGGTCGGCCCAGCGTTTCGCGGTGGTCGGGCTGACCTGGAATCGGTCCGCGGCCCGCCGTAGCGGCCACTTGTCATCCACGACGCACCGGGCCAGCCGCAATCTGCCGCGTTCGGTCAGAGTGGCGTTAGCGTGGGGCATAGAGGACCTCCCGGGTGAAACGGAACCTTCGACAAGCTCCACCTCACCCGGAGGTCCTCACCTATGTCAGGACTTCCACCGCGTTACCAACGTCCGTGGTCAGAACA
>NZ_BOMG01000191.1 GCF_016862075.1 Actinoplanes couchii
CTAGGCCGTGTTTCGTAAGGGTTGAGGATGGCCTTGGGTGATGGATGTCCGGCGTGGCGGTGATCGATAAAGGTTGAGGTCTCCGGTAGATCGGTTAGCGACCAAGCAAACCGAAGACCTTCCGGAGACCTCGTGCCGAGCGTAGCGGCAGCGAGGCGTCACGACTTGACCGACTCGCAGTGGGCGGCGTTGCAGCCGTTGCTGCCTGCGGATACTGGTCGTGGGCGACCGCGCAGATGGGCAAGTAGAGATGTCGTCGACGGGATCCGGTGGCGGATCCGGACCGGGACGCCGTGGCGGGACGCGCCGCAGGCGTACGCGCCATGGCAGACGTTGTATCGCTGGTTCAGGCGCTGGCAACGTGACGGGACCTGGGCGAAGGTCCTGGTCGGGCTGCAGGCCGAGGCTGATGCCGAGGGACGCATCGACTGGACGGTGAGTGTCGACTCGACCGTCAGCCGGGCTCATCAGCATGCTGCGGGCGCTCGCCGCGATGGTCATCTTCAGAAGGAGCCGCCGGGTGGTGTGCAGACCGAGCCTGACGATCACGGGCTGGGACGGTCCCGGGGCGGGTTCACCACCAAGACGCATCTGGCCTGTGAGCAGGGCCGTAAGACGCTGTCGCTGGTGATCACCGGCGGGCAGCGCGGTGACAGCCCGCAGCTGGTCGCGGTGCTGGAGCGGATCAAGGTCTACCGGGTCGGCGGCGGCCGGCCGCGGACCCGGCCTGACCTGTTGCTGGCGGACAAGGCGTACACCAGCCGGGGTAACCGCGGATATGCCCGCCGCCGCAGGATCCGGGTGTGCATCCCGAGCAAGAAGGACCAGGACGCTCACCGCAAGGCCAAGGGGTCCAAAGGCGGGCGGCCGCCCGCCTTCGACCCGCAGGAGTACCGCCTGCGTCATGCCGTGGAATGCGGCATCAGCCAGCTCAAACAGCATCGGGCCATGGCCACCCGCTACGACAAACTCGCCGTCCGTTACGAAGCCACCGTCACCATCGCCGCCATCAACCAGTGGCTTCGAGCCTTATGAAACACGG
>NZ_BOMG01000192.1 GCF_016862075.1 Actinoplanes couchii
GCACTGACACCGCCGCGTCCGGTGATGCGGGGAGCAAGACGTACAAGGTGGCGTTCGTTCCGAAGTTGCAGGGTGTGCCCTACTTCGAGGCGATGAACGCCGGCGGTAAGGAGGCGGCCGCCGCGCTCGGTAACGTGGAGTGGCTGTACCAGGGTCCGACCCAGGCCGACGCGGCAGCACAGGCCGACATCGTGCGCTCCTACATCCAGCAGAAGGTCGACGCGCTGATCGTCGCCCCGAACGACCCGGACAGCATGGCCCCGCTGTTGCAGCAGGCCAAGGATGCCGGTATCCACGTCGCGACCGCCGACACCGACGCCCCGTCCAGTGTGCGGGAGGTGTTCGTCAACCAGGCCACCGCCGAGGGCATCGGTCAGGGCCTGACCGACAGCCTGCTCACGGCGATGGGCGGTAAGGGTAAGTACGCGATCGTGTCGTGCGGGCAGACCGCGGAGAACCTGAACTCCTGGATCGAGGTCCAGAAGGCGTACACCAAGGAGAAGTACCCGCAGGCGGAGATCGTGGACATCGTCTACGCCGGTGAGGACCAGGCCAAGGCCACCCAGATGGCCACCGACCTGATGAACGCCCACCCGGACCTGACCGGTCTGGTCGGCGAGTGCACCTCCAGTGCCCCGGGTGTGGCGCAGGCGGTCAAGGACGCCGGCAAGATCGGCAAGGTCTTCACCGTCGGCCTGGGCACGCCGCAGGCGATGAAGCCGTACCTGACCGACAAGTCCTCGACCGCCGCGATCCTCTGGGACGTGGAGAACCTCGGCTACCTCACCGCCTGGGCCGGGGCTCAGATCGCGCAGGGCAAGACCATCGAGGCCACCAACAACGTCTCGGCCGACCTGTCCGCGGTGACCTACGACAGCGGCACGAAGATGCTGCTCCTGGGCCCGGCCCTCGCGATCACCGCCGAGAACGTGGACCAGTTCAACTACTGA
>NZ_BOMG01000193.1 GCF_016862075.1 Actinoplanes couchii
TGGAGCTGGTGCGATGAGGACGGGTGCCGCGGCCGGGCATGTGGGCTACTTCCACACGGCGGGATGTTTCGCCTCGGATGAGGACCTGCTCGCTCTGGCGGTGCCGTTCCTGATGGGCGGCCTGGCGAGCGGCGAGCCCAGCGTGGTGGCTCTCGGTGAACGGCATGCGCAACTGGTGCGGGCCGCACTTCCGGGCGGCGCCGCGGTCACGTTCCTGCCCGGTGGCGCGGTGTACGAGAAGCCGGCCGCGGCCATCCGGTCGTACCGCAAGATCCTGGCCGGCCATGTGGCCGACGGCGCCTCGCAGATCCGCATCTTCGGTGATCTCACCGCGGTCACCCAGGGCGTCACATGGGACTGGTGGGCCCGGTACGAGGCCGCCATCAACCGGGCCTACGACGATTTCCCCCTGTGGAGCATCTGCGCCTACGACACCCGGGCCACTCCACCGGCCGCGCTGGCCGAGGTCATGCGCACCCATCCCCGCACGGCCCTGCCGGGCGGGCGGCACACGGCCAACACCGGCTTCACCGACCCGCACCGCTACCTGAGCGAACAACCTCCGCCGGCCCCGGACCCGCTGCAGAGCGGCGCGCCGATCATCCAGCTGATCGATCCGACCCTGTCCGAGGCCCGCCAGGCGGTACGCACCGCCGACCGCGGTTTCGTGGCACCGGAGGAGGTGGACGACCTGGTGGTGGCGGTGAGCGAGATGGTCGCCAACGCCCAGCGCCACGGCCACGGCCCGGTCCGGCTACGGCTGTGGAACGGCGCCGATCGTCTCGTCGCGACGGTCACCGACTCCGGCACCGGCCCCAAGGATCCGTTCGCCGGCCTGCTGGCCACCGGCGACGGCGCCAACGGCGGCCTGGGGCTGTGGATCACTCATCAGTCCTGCAACCACGTCGCCATGTACCGCGACGCCGACGGCTTCACGA
>NZ_BOMG01000194.1 GCF_016862075.1 Actinoplanes couchii
TCGTATGACTGCCGACGTGTCCACCGCCGGGCCGCGCATCCATGCACTCGACACGCTGCGCGGCTTCGCGCTCTGCGGCATCCTGATCATCAACATCTATCAACAGGTGGTGTTCCGGGGTGCGGCCGCCGGGACCGCCGGTCAACTGCCGGTTCCGGTGCAGCTGTTCTTCTACGAGCGGTTCTATCCGATCTTCTCGATCCTGTTCGGGGTCGGCTTCGCGATCTTCCTGCGCCGGGCGGCGGCGCGTACCGACCGGCCCCGGCTCGTGCTGGCCCGCCGTCTGGTGGTGCTGTTGCTGATCGGGGTGCTCCACTTCCTGTTTCATCCGGGGGAGGCGCTCACCGCGTACGCGATAGCGGGGTTGATCGTGTTGTTGCCGTTGAGTTTTCTGGGTGGGCGGGCGGCGCTGGGTGTGGCGCTGGTGCTGCTGTTCGCCGGTGCTCAGCTGGTCGTCGGGTTCGGGCCGATCCCCGGTCTGCTCGCGTTGGGTTACGCGCTGGCGATGCTGGACGTGCCGGCTGCTCTGGAACGCCGTACCGGCCGGGTCGCCTGTGCGTTTCTGATCTTCGCCGGGTTGACCGCGGTCTGGATCCTGCTGCGGTGGCGCGACGTCGAGCTGCCGTTCGTGAACGTGCTCGGCGGGCCGGGTGGGGGAGTGAGCCTGCTGGAGCCGATCGCCGGCATCGTGACCGGTCTGGCGTACTGCTGCGGGGTGGTCCTGCTGTTGCGGACCCCGCTCGGGCCGGTGTTGTCGGCGGTGCTGTCGCCGATGGGCCGGATGGCGCTGACCAACTATCTCAGCGCGACCGTGTTGTTCCTGCTGGCCGGGCC
>NZ_BOMG01000195.1 GCF_016862075.1 Actinoplanes couchii
CGAGCCGATTGCGGTGGTGGGTCTTGGTTGTCGTTTTCCTGGGAATGTCGTTGATGGTGCGTCGTTGTGGGATTTGGTTTCTGCGGGTGAGTGTGTGGTGGGTGATTTTCCGTCGGATCGTGGGTGGGAGGTTTCGGGTCTTTTTGATCCGGTGCCTGGTGTTCCGGGGAAGTCGTATGTGCGGTCGGGTGCTTTTGTTGAGGGTGTTGCGGGTTTTGATGCGGGGTTTTTTGGGATTTCGCCGCGGGAGGCGGCGTCGATGGATCCGCAGCAGCGTTTGTTGTTGGAGGTGGCGTGGGAGGCTCTGGAGGATTCGGGTATTGATCCGTTGTCGTTGCAGGGTTTTTCGGGTGGGGTTTTTGCGGGTGTCATTGCGCAGGATTATGGGGTGTGGTCGCCGGGTTCTGGTGAGGCGGCGGGTGGTTATCTGTTGACGGGTTCGACGCCGAGTGTGGTGTCGGGTCGGGTTGCGTATGTGCTGGGTTTGGTGGGGCCGGCGGTGTCGGTGGATACGGCGTGTTCGTCGTCGTTGGTGTCGGTGCATCTGGCGGTGCAGGCGTTGCGGTCGGGGGAGTGTGATCTGGCGCTTGCCGGTGGTGTGACGGTGTTGAGTTCGCCGGCGATTTTTGTGGAGTTGTCGCGGCAGCGGGCGTTGTCGCCGGATGGGCGGTGTAAGGCGTTCGCCGAGAGCGCGGACGGTACCGGGTGGGGTGAGGGTGCCGGTCTGGTGGTGTTGGAGCGGTTGTCGGATGCGCGGCGTAATGGCCGGCGGATTCTGGGAGTCGTTCGTGGTTCGGCGGTGAATCAGGATGGTGCGTCGAATGGTTTG
>NZ_BOMG01000196.1 GCF_016862075.1 Actinoplanes couchii
CGCGGGTCAGGGTTCGCAGCGTGTGGGGATGGGCCGGGAGTTGTATGAGCGGTTTCCGGTGTTCGCGTCGGTGTGGGATGAGGTTGCCGGGCTGCTGGATGTGGAGGGTGATCTGGGTTTGACGGGGGTGGCGCAGCCGGCGTTGTTCGCGTTCGAGGTGTCGTTGTTTCGGTTGCTGGAGTCGTGGGGTGTTGTTCCGGATGTGCTGGTGGGGCATTCGGTGGGGGAGATCGCTGCTGCTCATGTGGCGGGGGTGTTGTCGCTGTCGCAGGCGTGCCGGTTGGTGGCGGCGCGGGCGGGTTTGATGCAGGCGCTTCCTGTGGGTGGGGTGATGGTGGCGGTGCAGGCGGCGGAGTCTGAGTTGACTTTGTCGGCTGGGGTGCAGGTTGCTGCGGTGAATGGTCCGCGGTCGGTGGTGTTGTCGGGGGTGGAGGGTGAGGTTGTCGCGGCGGCGCGGGGGTTCGGGTCGCGTCGTTTGCGGGTGAGTCATGCGTTTCATTCGGCGTTGATGGAGCCGATGCTCGATGAGTTCGCGGCGGTGGTTGCGGGGTTGGAGTTTCGGGCGCCGTTGATTCCGTTTGCGGGTGGTCCACGTGTTGATTCGGCCGGTTATTGGGTGCGGCATGTGCGTGAGACGGTGCGGTTCGCCGACGCGGTGGAAGCGGCTGGGGCTGACGTCTATCTGGAGGTGGGTCCGGACGGGTCGTTGACCGCGATCGGTCATGCGGGTTTCGTGCCCACGCTGGTGCGTGACGAACCCGAGGCCGAGGCGCTGCTGA
>NZ_BOMG01000197.1 GCF_016862075.1 Actinoplanes couchii
CGCGCCGAGAGTGCGATACGCAGAGGTACATCCCTGCCCGCGGCCGAAACCAGCCTGTGGCGGGCAAGCTATAGCCCAGCCGCAATGGTGGTTGTCGATCAACTCCTGGGGGGTGTCTGGGATGAGCATGGTGCTGGTCGGACGGCGATTGTCATCCGATGAGGTGAAGTCAGTAACCGACGATCCGGCAGCGGTCGAAACGCTGATTTACGGCGATGTCGAAGACGACGATGCCGAGATGCCCGACCCTCAGCTCGACCTGGACAAGTCGTGGCATGGAATCCACTACGCGCTGACCGGTACCGCGTGGCAGGTCGGCCTAGGTGCGGGCGCCGCGGTTCTCGGCGGGGCCGAGATCGGCGAGGACAACGGGTACGGACCACCCCGCCTGATCTCCGCCGAGCAAGTTCAGTCAATCGCCGCAGGCCTTCGCCAGTTGGACGTCGAGTAGCTGCGTAGCCGTTGGGATCCCGCCGCACTCGAGGCCGCTGAGATCTACCCGGGCTTCTGGGCCGACGTAACCTTCGATTCCTACGTCGTCCCGAACCTTTTGGCTCTACGGGAGTTCTACATGTCTGCCGCCGCAGAGAACCAAGCAGTTCTCCTCGCGCTCACCTGAGCTCACGCCATGGGCGGGTCAACCACTCTCCGGGTCGACGAGAGGCTGAACCGCCGCTCGACAG
>NZ_BOMG01000198.1 GCF_016862075.1 Actinoplanes couchii
CAGCGGCGTGCGGGACAGATCCCGCTCCGGCGCCAGCTCCTCGACCAGCCGCTCGAACGGGAAATCCTGATGAGCGAACGCGCCCACCACCCGATCCCGCACCCGGCCGAACAACTCGTTCACCGACGGATCCCCGGCCAGATCACCCCGCAACACCAGCGTGTTGACGAAGAACCCGATCAGACCCTCCACCTCGACCCGGCCCCGATTCGCCACCGGCGTTCCGACCGCCACATCGTTCTGGCCGCTGTACCGGCTCAGCAACACCTGGAACACCGACAACAAACCCATGAACGGCGTCACCCCGGCCCGCCGCACCAGACCCCGGAACTCCTCCACCACGGCGCCGGAGATGTCGAAACCGACCACACCACCAGCGCCGGTACGCACCGCCGGGCGCGCCCGGTCCAACGGCAGTTCGAGGGCTTCCACACCGGTCAGCTCACCGCGCCAGAACTCCAGGCCCCGGTCGAAGACGTCACCCCGCAACCAGCCCCGTTCCCACACCGCGAAATCCCGGTACGACACCGGCAGCACCGGCAGCACCGCGGCCGGATCCGCGTACAGAACCCCCAGCTCACGCGACAGGATGCCCAACGACCAACCGTCGGCGACCACGTGATGGA
>NZ_BOMG01000199.1 GCF_016862075.1 Actinoplanes couchii
CACCGATTCCGGGTCGGGCTGGTCATAGACCGAGTGCAGCATCGTCTTGACGGCCGGCCAGGCCGCCTTCGAGGTCACCGCCATCAAGTTCGCCGCGAAGTGAGTGCGACAGCGCTGCCAGGACGTGCCGGGCAGGTTCGCGGCGATCGCATCGACCAGGCCGGCGTGGGCGTCGGAGGTGACGAGCAGGACGCCGGTGAGGCCGCGGGCGACCAGGTCGGCGAAGAACGCGTTCCAGGCCTGTCTGGTCTCGCTGGTGGCGACCTTGACGCCGAGGACTTCGCGGTGGCCGTCGGCGTTGACGCCGGTCGCGACCAGGACGACGGCGTTGACGACGCGGCCCTGTTCGCGGACCTTCATGGTCAGGGCGTCGGCGGCCACGAACGTGAACGGCCCGGACTCGTTCAACGGCCTCGTGCGGAAGGCGTGGACCTGTTCGTCGAGGTCGGCGGCCATCCGTGAGACCTGTGACTTCGACAGCGACGTGATGCCGAGGGTCTGGACGAGTTTGTCCATGCGGCGGGTGGAGACGCCGAGCAGGTAGCAGGTCGCGACCACGCTGATCATGGCTGCCTCGGCTCGTTTACGGCGTTCGAGCAGCCATTCCGGGAAGTAGGAACCCGACCGG
>NZ_BOMG01000200.1 GCF_016862075.1 Actinoplanes couchii
CCGGCGCCCGCTACGACATCAAGTCGTGGATCAAGGTCCGGGACGCCTCGGTGCTGCCGATCATGGACAAGATCAGCCCCGCGGTCGACCAGCTGCTGGCCGCCGAGGACTCCGACGCTGCGGCCGCCGCAGCGGACGCGCAGTCCACCTACGAGTCGAGCCGCACCCTCGACATGAGTCTGCTGGTGGCCGGACTGATCGCGGCCGGTCTGACCGGGGTCCTGGTGTCTCGCGGCATCGTCCGGTCGCTGGCCCGGGTGGAGGATGTGGCCAACGGTCTGGCCGACGGTGACCTCACCCGGGTCAGCGGCCTCACCAGCCGCGACGAATCGGGCCGGGTGGGCCGCGCGCTGGACTCCGCGGTCGAGCGACTGCGCGAGACCGTCGGCACCATCGACCAGTCCGCAGTGTCGCTGGCCAGTGCCACCGAGGAGATCTCGGCGACCGCCCAGCAGATCGCCGAATCGGCCGAAGCGACGTCCCGGCAGTCGCAGGACGTGGCCCACGGCGCCGAGGAGGTCTCGTTCAGCGTGTCGACGGTAGCGGCCGGTGGCGAGGAGATGGCCGCCGCCATTC
>NZ_BOMG01000201.1 GCF_016862075.1 Actinoplanes couchii
CGGTCCGGGTTGTTCCGCGGTGCCGACCGACCCGGCGAACGCGGGCAGTTTCGAGTCGATGGGCAAGGTTCCGGTGGCCACCGCCGCCTCCGGTAACCCGCTGCTGTCGACCCTGGTCACGGCGGTGAAGAAGGCCGGCTTGGTCGACTCGCTGAACTCCGCTGACGGGGTGACCGTGTTCGCGCCGACCAACGACGCGTTCGGCAAGATCCCGAAGGCGGATCTGGACAAGGTCCTGGCTGACAAGAAGACCCTGACCAGCATCCTCACCTACCACGTGGTGCCCGGGAAGCTGACTCCGTCCGATCTGGCCGGTACCCACAAGACGCTGCAGGGTGACGAGGTGACCGTCACCGGCAGCGGCGAGGACTTCCAGGTCGGCGCCGACAAGGCGTCGGTGGTGTGCGGCAACGTGCAGACCGCGAACGCCAACGTGTACATCATCGACTCCGTCCTGATGCCGAAGAGCTGATGGGACGCCGTCTGCGGGGGGCGATCTGCGGGATCGTCGCGGCGGGC